>CAWJKM010000006.1:0-185809 GCA_963843525.1 Ignavibacteriota bacterium
TCGTCGTCACCACAAACATGAGCAACGCGCTGATGGCGTAGCGGGTCCTGAGTTCCGAACGCCAGTCTTTCATGAAAATGGCCGCCACAGACCGCGTCCAGATGCCGAGAGCCGAGTCAGTGTTGGGCATTGAGGTCTACCATTCCGTCATAGTGCTGCACGTCGGTGAGGTCGTTGGTTGCCACAATCAGGATGCCCCGTTCGCGTTGCCGCTCCATGATTCTTCGCACCAGGGCGATTCCTTCCGCATCCAGGTTGGTCATGGGCTCATCGAGGAACAGCACCTGCGGCCGGCCGACAAGGGCAAAGGCGAGCTTGACACGCTGCTTCATGCCTGAAGAGTACGTGCGGACAGGGTCGTCCGCCCGGTGCAGGAGAGACACCTCCTGCAACATTTCCGTTATCCGTTCGTGATCCGGACGCTTTCCCCTGAGGGTAAGGGCAAGTTCGATGTTTTCCCTCGCCGTGAACTCCTCATAGAGTTGGAAATAGGGTGACACCAGCCCCACCGCTTCCGGCCAGGCTATCTCCGGGATTGTGCGATCATCCACCGAGAGAGTTATCGTTCCTCCGCTCGGCGTGAGAACCCTGCTCAGGAGTTTCACGAGTGTCGATTTTCCGGAGCCATTCCTGCCGCTGACCAGAATGGTCTGTCCCATGCCGGCCTCGAAAGAGACGTTATCGAAAATGACACGCCTGTTGAACGTCTTTCGCAACGACCGCGCTGAGAGTGTCGCCTTCATGGATTTTTCCGGAGAACCACGAATTTGCCCTGCATCGTTTTCCCCGCGTACTCCAGGGTGAAGAAATAGACTCCCGATGATGCCCGCTGGTTTCTCAGCGTGAGACCATCCCACGAGAAGACGGGCTTCCCGAACATCGTTCCCGATTGAGTCGCGCGTTCGAAAACGAGGTTCATGGCACTGTCATAGATGTGCAGCGTCGCACTGGTCCCCATCGCCGGTATGTAGAGCTTCGATGTCCCGTCGTTGCGGAAAGGATTCGGAAACGGAACACCCTCTTCCATGCCCGACGCGTTCGATGTCCCCCCGGCGGCAACCCAGGATTTCCAGAGATTCGGGTCGTCGTACGTCATTGCGTAATAGCAGCCTGCGACCACGCGCTCATAGCTCGCATTCTGCGGTGTATTGCTCAACGTGAGGGAGTACGACCGCTGGGGGACGATGGCGCTCAATGCGGAGGCTGCATCCAGGTTCGTCACCACGATGGCAGCCGTGTCCCCTGACGGTGACACTTCATAGTAACGAGAGCTGAGCGACGGCAGGACGCCGTCAAACGTTTCTTGAGTCGTCATCGGAGAAAAATCGAGAGCTGTGGCGGCGATCACCGGGTAGATGACACCGTTGGGATAATACCGGTCGGGCCTCGATCTTCCCGCCGTGTAGTAATTCCAGACGTTCCATTGAGAGAACGCGGAAGGAAAATTCGTCCCATGCCGTGCGAGAACTGTTGCATTCGCCCCGAGAGGGCCCTCGTTCCGGATTTCTTCCCAGATCTCCCGCATAATATCGACGCCGAATGTTCTGGCAAGGTAAATCCCCCAGATCGCCCTGCTGTACATAATAAGATCGTTCGACGTGAAGGGAACCGAAGGGTTCTTGAATTGACCCCACGAGGCGCGAAGGTAGTTCAGGTAGTCGGTGATCGATGGATACATCATCGTTTCCATCCAGGTGGAGGTGATTTCATGGAAATACACCTCCGAGCTCCAGTAGCCGTAATTCCCCATTTGAATCGCGTGATGAAACTCGTGCGCGATGGTCACGCGGAGGGCAGGCAACCCTCTGTTGGAGTCGGGACTCACGAAGATGAAATCGTTGTCGATGGTGAGATAGGAAGTGTAGGTGCCGCCGTCCTGTTTACTGTCCAGCTGGGTCTCTGGAGTCGTCTCTCCATACTCAAGGCCGAGATCGATGATGTAGATGTCGTATTCCGGCCCGCCACCCACCGTACCATCGGATGGAGGGGGCTGGTATCCCAGCGTACCCACCTCATACGCGTAGACGCTGTTGGCGATTGCGAGGACAGAATCGACGAACTCTTCCGAGGTTCCGGGAAGGACATGATGCAGCGCGTCGAGCATCGAAGGAGCGTTGGGACCCGTCGTATCGAAATGGACGGTGAAATATCCCAGGGTTCTTTGCTTCTGTCGCTCCGTACGGTTAAGGATTGCATCCAGCATGGTTCGTTGCCCGGGGGTCGCAGTATTTCGTGCATGATAAGCTGCCATGCAAGTGGCGAACCCGCACTTTGACACCCCGTCTGAGTCAACGGCAATCCCGAGGAAATTCCGGACGGTTGCGCGCATGCCGGCCGGCGTGCTCTGCAGGATCACTTGCGGGCCCGAAGCCCTCCCTCCCGCCACAAACGCGACGAGGAGAAGAAGTGTCGCTGCAGTCCCTCGGGATCGGTTCACTCCCCTTTTCTCCTGAATGGGTCGATCAATAGACGGAGGGTCCCCTGCCGCCGATCTGTGAAGATCAGGTCGTCGCCTTGCGAGCGGGTCAGGCGGCCGACAGCGAACGCACCAATATTGCCGGCCGGAGCGATGCCCTCCGGCTCCGCAAACGCGCCGCCGGGCAGCCCCCGGAGGAAGACGACCATCTTCTGCAGGGCATCAGCAACCACAAGATCAGGGATTCCATCCCCATCCACGTCTTCGAATGCCAGTGCTGTATCATCGATCGGGCGAATCCCCCCGACCCAGTGCACCGGCCTGGCGAGGGTGTCGCCTTCTATTGCAAACGCGCCGATACTGTTCACGGGCTCCCCGATGGCCACGGCAGCGGTTGACGACGTTTCGCTCCTTTGTTCGCCCCAGAGGAGGAGAAACGTCCGCGAGGTCGAATCCGGAAATGAAAAGAGGGAATTCACGGGACCGAATTGAAACGTAGGAGTGGCCCGGACGCTGTACACGGTTGTCCGTTTCGAATGGGCGTTGTTCGTGGCAAAGAGAACGGCCAGGTCCCGGCGGGGGCCGAGATGAATCGCCGACACAGCAAGGACAGGAGATGACACTAACGGGTGAAATGTTCTCTCGAGGAATTGCCGTCGGCTTAATTGCTGCAGAAACGTGAGAGTGACACGCCGGCCCTCATCTTCAAACGATCTCAACATGATTTCGATCCGGTGGTCCTCCGGGTTGAACGAAGCCTCGAGGATTTCCGGTCGTTCACCGGCAGGCATGGTCACCACGGAAGAATATCTCTTCTCGCCACCCAGCGTGACAATTCTTACGCGCCCGGAGGCACTATGCGCGACAACCATCCCCTCGATTCCACCCGCCAGGCGAGAGACCCATGAGGGTGCATCCCCGGCCAGGACCGACTGTTGGGAATGGAGCAGCCCATCGCCCCGATTCAACAGGGTGGAGATGGTATTCGAACCCTCATTCGCGACCAGGACATCCTGCAGTCCATCACCATCGACATCGCCGATCGCAACACCGAGCGGGTCGACGCCAACCGCGTATGATTGGACCGGCTCGACAGCCGGAGTATGTGCTTCGTTGAAGAGAATCCGCAGGGTACGGGTCCGGCGGTCCATCACCACAAGGTCGGGATAGCCGTCGCCCCTCACAGTGGCGAGCGCCCAGAGATTTGGTCCGGCTGGAGGGGCAAAGAATTGCGTACGCTCCACTGAAGACGCCGGTGCCCCGCCCCGGACAAGAATCCCGTGATCAGTCGAGGTCACAACCTCGGATAAACCGTCCTTATCGATGTCTTCGATCAGGATCCCGCCGGGCGAAGACGGACATTCGATGATCGTGCCGATGGAGAAATCGCCGAGCGCGTTCCCGTCATACACGATGATCTTCTTCATTGAAGGGAATGTGATCCCGATCCGTGTCGTACGCTTCGCAGTCACCGGTCCTACAGCGAGCGCCCCCGGCTCCCCCGGAAGATCGACGGAGAGTTGTTCCGAAAATATCATCCGGGAAATTCCGTAAAAGACATCCAGCTTGTTGGAGAGCCAGTCGAGAAGGAAGACGTCGTTCACGCCGTCACCGTCCAGGTCGCGCACCTGGAGATCGCTCACCGATATATCCGGGAAAAGAACAGGTCCGCGCACGAACCGGCCGTTGCGGCGATTGAGATACGTGATGACACCGGCAGAAGTGCGTCCGTACAGCAGGATGTCCGGTCGGCCGTCGCTGTTGATATCCGCAATGGAAAGATGGCGGGCCGGGACCGCCGCTATCGATTGCTCGCTAAAACCGTTCCCGGCGCGTTTCAGGATACTGATGACCCCCTTTTCGCTGTTGAATGACACGAACTGGTTCCGGCCGTCACCGTCCAGGTCGGCGGCGACAATCTGGCGCTGCCCCGCAGGGAGGTCGCAGGTGTCGACGCGCGCGACTGAGCCGGTGCTGTCGAGAACGAACAGGAGAAGGTACGATTCTGCCGACGGGAGAAGGGCGATCTCCCCCATCTGGCCTGCCGTCCGGGGAACGACGGCAAGGTCACGCACCTCCAACCCGATGGGATGGTCGGTGCACTGTCCAAAGAAATAGGAGGACCTCTGCGACCAGGAGGTCACGGCCCAGAGGAAATGAAGTGCAAAGAGGCCGACGGCGACCCGTTGGCTTCTGTGCACCCCCCATAACGGCGGGTCAGGTTCTGGTGACGGTCCCGGGGAAACCATGCGCAGATCCCTCACCTCTTTCGGCGATGTTGCAGGCGCAGTTCTCTCCGTGTAAGGGCTTCCTCATACCGGCGCCGCTCATCGTCCGTTTCGGGCGTCACCTGCGGCACTTTAACAGGCTTCCCCTGGTCGTCGATGGCTACAAATGTGAGGTAGGCATTGTTGGCGCGTCTCGGGATATCTCCCGGTTTTCCGAAGCCCATGACCAGGACGCCCACCTCCATCGAGGTCGTGAAAGCCCGGTTCACCGACGCGTAGAGAGAGAGAATCTCCCCGAGCTTCACCGGATGGTGGAAATTGATTTCATCGACTGAGGCGGTCACGCACACCCGCCCCGTCAGTCGCTGGGCGGCAATCGCGGCGGTGATGTCGATCCAGTGCATCAGTGTTCCGCCCAGAAGGTTGCCCAACTGGTTCGTGTCGTTCGGAAGTACAAGTTGTGTCGTCGTGACATGGGTCTCGACGACTCTTCTGGAAATCAGGGTATCCATAGACTACAATTGAGGGGTTTCGGGCACCGGATGCTGGACAGAGGGAGCCCCGCTTTCCACATTGTTACCCGCGAGAATTTCCTTGTCCGCCGTCTTCGCCAGGGTTTCAAATCTGTTCCGCATAACACTGTTGGGATACTTCGCGAGGAATCGATCAATCTCCTGTTTAGCCTCCCGATAGTGGCGACGCGACATCAGGAGATCCACCTTGCCTTCATAGGCGAGGGGAGCGTACTCCGTGTCGTGATACTTTTCAATGACTTCGTCATAGCTCATCAGAGCTGCCCGGTAATACTCCATCACAGTGTAGAGGCGAGCGGTTTCGTATTGCTTCTTGGCAAGACGATTAGTGAGCTCCGTAATCTTCTGGTCTGCATCGGCCACCAGGGCGTTTTTCGGATAATATTCCACGAACGTCTGGAATTCGTCGATGGCTTTCCGCGTATACTCCTGATCGAGAGACGCCCTCGGAGCAAGATCGTAATAGCAGAGCGCCAGTTTGTACTGGGCATCGCCGACGCGGGAACTCGCCGGGTAATTCCGCTTCAAGACCTGGTACTCAAATGCGGCGAGAAGGTATTCCCCGCGGGAATACCGGCATTCAGCAAGATAGTACTGCGCATCAGGGGCAACAGAACTCCCCTGGTTCTGAAGCGTAATGACGGTGAATTCATTGATGGCATCCAGATAGTCGCCATCGTCGAACAATTCCTTCGCGTGTTTGAACCGCTCCTCCACGGTCATTTCCTTGACCGCTTCGGATGAGCCGCATCCTCCCGCATACAACGCCGTTACGATCGCGAGCCCCACGATCCACCGATAACCGCTCTTCTCACTTGAAATCATAATCTTCTCTTATTCGTTTGATGTTCCTGAACATACACGCTTCATGACGGCATCGAATTCCGGTCCCGGAGCGAGAAATCTCGGCTGATAGCCCGCATGAAGCGGATAGCAGCGATAGGTTGTCGTAACTTTCCCGTCACCATTTTTCCGGAACTCCAGCGAAAGGGCGAAGCTCCGCTGAGTCCAATACTTAAAAGGCTGTTTGAAAACGCAATTGCCCAGCGAGGGGGCAATGATCCCTCCATGCCACGTGAACACAGCGTACGGGACATGCGGGTGATGGCCAAGCACCACGTCCGCTCCTGCATCCACCGCCTCCCGAGCGAACCGGAGGAGGCCCGGCGCAGGTGCCGGATTGTATTCCACCCCGCCATGGATGCTCACAATGATCACATCGGCGCTGTCGCGGGTCTTCCTGATGAGTGGAAACAATCGTCCGGTGTCAGGAGACGCAACAACTTTCTGCCAGGCAGCGTCCCGTGCCCCGTTGATGAATTCGGTGGATGCGAAGAGGGCGACGCGCAAGCCCCGAACGCTGAGCAGTGCCGGCGCGTAAACCTTCGACGAATCCCTCGCCGATCCTGCATGTGCGACATGTGCCTGATCCAGAAGAGCACACGTTTGCTGTAAAGCCCGTAATCCAAAATCCAAAGCGTGGTTGTTCGCAGTGGATACCACCGTAATTCCCCCCCTCTCCAGAGAAGCTGCCCCCGATGGCGGACCCGTGAATACGGTGTTCGACCGCGGATCTTCCGTCAAACCGCCCTGGTCGGAAAGATTCGACTCAAGGTTTGCGAAGACGATATCATACTGGTGTAAGCTGTCCGCGATGTAGCGCCACGGGTACAGGGTATCTCCGCGCAGAAGGACCTGGCCGACATGGCGTCCCAGGTTGACGTCTCCCAGGCAAAGCATTCGCACCGGGGCTTGACTCTCCCCTTCCGGCCCTCCCTCAGGATTCGTCGTTCCCTGGCCCCGCACCTCCACCCCGGCGACACCACCAAGTACAGCCAGCGTACAAAGGACGACGAGCCCCGATCCTCGAGCGATATGCACCCTTCGTTCAGCTCCTTACATGGAAAAGAAGATACACCGAGACAGCCACCGCACCAATCATAATCAATGGTTCGGCCATCCAATTGAAAAAACCCTCTTCGGGGAGTGCGCCCCTGGTTTCCGGGATCGTCCGGTCTTCCAACCGGGGAATTGCCGAAACCTGAATCGTATCGCGCAACGATTTCGAAAACGAGCCGCTGTGAAACACCTGTCCCGACCGCCGGTCGGCAATCAACGATTCTCCCTTCACCTCCACGATGCGGTCGACAACGCGCTCACCCATGAATGAAGCCCTGCGGCTCTCTTCGTACCGGACGGACATGGATGAGATGGTGCATTCGGCCGTCACATCCCCGTCGCGCAGAACAGCCTTTCTTCCGGTATTTGATAAACCGTCGATGATCGGCCCCTGCAGAATCCAGGCTCGCTCTTGCGGCCGAAGGATCAGGGCCACCGTGGCAGTGTCCGCCGCACGGATCTCCGTACTCAGTTCTTTCCCGAGATCACGAGCCAGAAGCTGAAAAATCAGGAGATTCGACCGCGGGAGCTCTCCGGCAATCGAACGGGAGGATTGGAAAAGAGTGAGGCAAAGGACAAGAGCGGTAAGGATAAAAGCCGAACGCCCAAGAGGCTCTCTCGGAAAAATTCCCTGTGGGAAAAATGACAGATCTCGAGACATGTATGACCTATGCCCAGCCATACTCAGAACACCGAACCCGCTCGTGGCCGGCAGTGACACCCTCCTCCGGTCCTCCCGCGACTTGCTGAATACCTGCTCTATGTGTAGACCTCAGGAAGCCTTCTGAGGATCGGGAACTGCGGGTTTGTCTTTTTTCCGGTACATGATCCCGATCGGCACAACGACGCAATAACCGGCAACCAAAAGGATCGGGCTCAAGACGAGCGGCAGAAACCCTTCCACGGAACCCTGAAGCATCGCCAGATAGCCCGCAACGATGATCAGCAGTCCTACACCGATAATTCGGAAATTCTCCTTGCCCAACGGAAGGATGTCATCCTTGCCTGCGCGACGACGCTGTGCATCTTTCTTCCGGATTGGCTTAGCCATTTCCTTCAACTCCTAATCATATAAATGGTCCGTTCAACGCCTGCAATAAAAAGCCCAGCGCTGGGGGGAACGCCGGGCTCGACCTATGAACTTACAACAGCCAGGGGATAAACTGTCGTAAAGGTCGCTTCTAAATATAGCGATTCCGCCATGAATGTCAAGTTCTTTTTTCCCACAGACCGCCGGAACCGGGAACCGGGTCTATCGTTGCTGAAGGATCCCATCCGCGATGCGCAATACCCTGTTCGCCCTCTTTGCCAGCGATTCATTGTGAGTCACTATAATAAATGTTTGCCCCCATTTCTTGTTGAATTCCCATACAAGATTATGAAGGATTTCCGCATTTGCACTGTCCAAATTGCCCGTGGGCTCGTCTGCAAGGACAATTCCGGGTTGGTTCATGAATGCCCTGGCGACCGCGACCCTTTGGGCCTCACCGCCCGACATTTTTGGGGGTTTTTGGTCCGCCCGGTCCTCCAAACCAACGTCCCGGAGCAATAAAAGGGCTCGTTCCCGGACTTCCGGAAGAGTCTTTCCTTGAATCAACGCAGGCATGGCGACATTTTCAAGTGCCGTGAATTCTGGAAGGAGGTGGTGGAACTGGAAAACGAACCCGATCCGGTCATTCCGAAGATGGGCCAGTTGTTCATCCCCCATCGCGAAAAGGTTCTTCCCTTCAAAGAGGACTTCCCCCGAGGTTGGTCGGTCCAGTGTTCCAAGGATGTGGAGAAGTGTGCTCTTCCCTGCCCCGGATGCCCCAACTATGGCAATTATTTCCCCCTTCGAAACCTCCATAGACACACCCCGGAGAACGACGAGCTTGCCGTTTTTCTCCCTCCCGATCTGAAAAGCCTTTGTCAGGGCTCTGACACTCAGAAGGGACTGGAGAGCCTCTCCCTGGTTTGATACTTCCCTGCTCATTCCCATCGTATTGCCTCCACAGGTTGTAGGCCGGCAGCACGAAAGGCGGGGAAGAGCGAGGCGAGCGCGCTCAGGATCATCGACGCCAGAGAAACGGAAAAAAAGTCCATGAGTCGAAACTCTATCGGTATGGCTGGTATGATGTACACAGTCGTGTCCAGGGGGAACAGGCTGTAACGAATCTGCAAGAGGCACACCGCGTACCCGAGGATCAGCCCGGCAAATGTTCCGATCGTTCCCACCAGCAATCCCTCCACCATGAAAACCCGCATGATGCTTGTTCGGGTGGACCCCAGCGCCTTCAGGACCCCGACATCCCTCCGCTTCTCAATGACCCCCATTGTCAGGGATCCCAGGACATTGAAGGTTGCCACTCCGACAATGAGACAGAGGATGATATAGGCGCTCCACCGCTCAATCCTCATCACGGAATACAGGCTCCTGTGCAGGTCGTACCACGTCGATACGTCGAACTCATGGGGAAGCCAGCCCAGCAACGACGCCTTCACCTGATCCGCATCGGAGAAATTGTGCAGGCGGATCTCTATCCCGGTGACTTTTTCGCCCAGTTCGAACAGGTGCTGCGCCGTCTCGAGAGAAACATACGCGTAGTGAGCGTCGTAGTCCTTGTTCTGAGAATCATAGATCCCCACCACGGTGCACTTGCGCGTGAGAGGCTGGCCGAACTGCATCAACATTGCGTCGACGCCCACAGGACTCACGATCGTGATATCGCTGCCCACCATTGCCCCCAACCGATCGGCGAGGGCGAGACCGAGGACAATGCCGCTCCGCTGGGGAGTGTCGTTAAAGTGGAACTTCCCCAGCACAATACTCTTTGCAACGCCCGACACCTGGCCGACGGTGGAATCAGACACGCCGCGGATCTCGACCACGCGATTGACGGAGGTCGTCATCAAAAGGGCTTTGCCGGTCACTATCGGCGCAGCAGCTGCCACCCGGGGATCGGAACGAACCGCCGAAAGGATTTCAGGAGTGACGGTGATAGAGGAGCCGTGCTTCGCTTCGACACGGACGTGCGGATCAAAAGCGACGAGCACATTCGTCACAACACTGTTAAACCCATTGAACACCGAGAGCACAATGATCAATGCGGCGACGCCCACGGTAATTCCAATGACCGACACCATCATGATGATGGTGATGAATCGGAGTTGTCGTTTCGATCGAAGATACCGTTGCGCTATGAATCGTTCGTATCGCATCAGGAGAACCGGATGGCCGATACCGGATTGACCCGGGCTGCAAGCCTGGCGGGCAGGAGTGCCGAGAGCAAACAGAGACTGATCGCGATTCCGGAGACAAGGGCGAAATCCTGCACACGCAGGAGAATCGGCACGGTGGTCATGAAATAAATGTCGCTCGGGAGGGAGAAAAAGTGAAATTCCTTCTGCGCGAGGCACAACGCGAGCGCCAGGGCATTCCCCAGCCCGGTGCCGATCAGAGCGATCGTCAACCCCTGCCTGAGAAAGATCCGCGTGATCCCCCATTTCGTTGCGCCCATCGAACGCAGCACGCCGATTTCTCTTGTCTTGTCGAGCACCATCATCAGCACGGTGCCGATGATATTGACCGTGGCGACGATGATGATCAACCCGAGGATTATCGGTATCGGCTTCTTCTGGAGTTCTATCCAGCTGAACAAATTCCTGTATGTCTGGTACACGGTCCTTCCGTAGTACGGATACCCCAGGAGATCCTGCACCTTGTCGGCAACGACATCCGCCTGCGCAATGTCCGTCAAAAGGAGATCGTACCCGGACACGGCGCTCCCCATTTGAAACAGCGATTCAGCACTTCCCAGGTCCGTGAACGCGTAGGCATCATCATATTCTGCCATACCGCTTTCGTAGATGCCGCTCACGACAAACTGCATTACCCGAGTTCTTCCCTCGTCGGAGGGCCTGCCGATCCCGAAAATCGTTGCCCTGTCGCCGATCCCTAGTCCCAGGCGCGAAGCGAGTTTCTTCCCCAGCACGATGTTCGGCTGGCGTCCGGGTTCATGGGCGAGATCATAGCGCCCCTGAACAACATATCTTCTCGTTGTGGAATTGTCGTTGGATGGATCCACGCCCTTGAGCAGCACGCCGTCCACTCCCTCTTTGCTTCTGATGAGGGCCTCACGGAGGACAAAAGGAGAAATCGATTTTACCTGGGAAAGAGAATCGAGGATAAGGCGATCGGTGCCTTCGGGATCGCTCAGCGGCTGGTTCTGGAATGAGAGAATCTGGACGTGACTGGTAAAGCCGACAACTTTTTCCGTGATCTCGTTCTCAAAACCGCCCAGGATGGAAAGGGCGATGATCAGCGCAGCAGTACCGAGTGCCACACCGAGAACGGCGATCGCCGCGATAAAGGAGAAGAACCCCGCGTTCCGTCTGGAGCGAAGATACCGGAGCGCGATGAATGAAGGATACGCCATATCTGTCAGGCAGTCCGTTTTGCGCCGAATTCCATGAGATAACCTTTGATGAACTCATCAAGCTCGCCGTCCATCACTGCCTGTACGTTGCTTGTTTCAACGTTGGTCCGGTGATCCTTCACCATGTTGTAAGGCTGAAAAACGTAGGAACGGATTTGACTCCCCCACTCGATCTTCTTTTTTGTGCTTTCAATCGCATCGAGACGAGCTTCCTCCTCTTCCTTGCGCTTTTGATAGAGTTGCGACTTCAGCATTTTGATCGCACGTTCCTTGTTCTGAAACTGTGATCGTTCCTGCTGACAGGCAACGATGATGCCGGTCGGGATGTGCGTAATGCGGACAGCGGTCTCCACCTTGTTGACGTTCTGTCCCCCTTTGCCCCCGGACCGATACGTGTCGACTTTGAGATCGGCGGGATTTACTTCGATTTCAACATCGTCTTCGATTTCGGGGTAGACAAAAACCGAGGCAAAGGAAGTGTGCCGGCGGGCGTTCGCATCGAACGGAGAGATGCGGACCAGCCGGTGGACACCGTTTTCGGCCTTCAAATAGCCGTATGCGAATTTTCCCGATACCTCAACCGTCGCACTTTTGATCCCCGCACCGTCACCGTCCAGCCGATCGGCGAGGGACACCTTGTATCCCTTCTTTTCGGCCCAGCGCATGTACATCCGGAGGAGCATTTCCCCCCAATCCTGCGCCTCCGTTCCTCCCGCCCCCGCATGAATAGTGAGCAGAGCGTTCCGCTCATCGTCCTCACCGCTCAGCATCTTCCGGAATTCGAGGTCCCCTATCCCTTTGTCGACAGAGATGAGTTCCTTGTCAATTTCCTGGGCAAACGACGGGTCATTGGATTCTGCCGCGAGCTCGATCAACGCCTGCGCGTCGGTCAGTGTCTTCCGCAGAATATTCCATGCGTCCACCCAGTCTCGTAAGGAGCTGATCTGTTGCATGACCTTCTGGGCGCCCATATTGTCGTTCCAGAAATCGGCGGCTTCTGTTTTCCGCTGGAGATCCATAATGCTGGTTTCCCGGGTATCAATGTCAAAGATACCCCCGGAGAACAGTCAATCTCTTTTCCAGGGCCGCGGTCTTTTCTTTCAGCTCTTCAAACATGGCATGTCACCGATTGTGAACGAATCCAGAGTTAACGTTAAATGGTGGGTCCCGCCAGACCGAACTGCCGCACGTCATCTGCCGGCACATCAATTTCCATGCGTAAGAGTGCGCTTCCCAGCGTCTTTCCCTGCGCATCGAGCTTTAACGACACCGTTCCACCTCCACCCAGCGCGTTGTGAAGCAGAAAATTCAACGCCCAGAGGTTCGGCAGCTCAAACCGCTCCACTGAGCCCAGTGCAATACCCTCAAAGTGTTTTCGCACGCGATCGATGGTAAGATATTTCAGGAGGAAAGGATAGACCTCCTCCCTGTAAGCGATCACTCCCACATTCGCCATGTCTCCCTTGTCCCCTGATCGGGCATGAGCGATATCCCGGAGCCGTACTATCATGACTTTCCGGCCCTCTGCATCGTGGGTGCCGATACTATTTCAACCTGGGGCGTAACGGCGGATTTGGGAATGAGGGCCGGCCAGTACGCAACGACCTCGCTTGGTTTCGGTCTTCCGCCGGCAAATCCCGTGACCGAAGGCGGGCCCGTCAGGATAAGCGGTGCGATCTCCTTTCCAAAGCGCTCCACCGACTTGAAATCATGTCCGCGGACTCCAATGCGCAAAACCACCTCATTCGGATCGCTGATGCGTACGGAGAGCGGCCCATGACAGGCGTCGAATCCCTGAAGTTCGGTCCTCACCTCGTCAAACTTCAGTCCAAGATCCTTCATCCTGCCACGGAGGATTTGGTCTGCAGCGCGGGCCTTGTCCACCGCATCCGGCCACGCAAAGGTCAGGGTCCCGAAGGCCGAATACCCATCCTCGTATGCCAGGGAGACCTTGTAATATTCTGTTGAAGGAAACCCTCGAATGTCCTTGACTTCCAACCGGTTAGCACCAACTTCCTTAAGATGAATCGTTGTAAAATCCGCGACGCAATCGGGTGTAATATAGGAATGGGGGTCTCCAATCTCGTAAAGCAGTTGTTCCGCTACCGTCTCCCTGGAAACCCGGCCACCGCTTCCTGAATGTTTCGTGACAACAAACGAGCCATCCGGCGTGGCTTCAACTATGGGAAATCCTATATGGGTAAGGTCGGGAATCGACCGCCAGTCTCCGCCGAAATTGCCTCCTGTGGCCTGTCCGCCGCATTCGAGAATATGCCCTGCAACCGTTCCTGCCGCAAGTTTGTCCCACTCATCCATTTGCCAGCCAAATTCTGCTATCATGGGAGCCAACGTCAGTCCGGTGTCTGTGGTGCGTCCCGTCACCACAATTTGTGCCCCATCCTGAAGGGCCCGGGCGATCGGCCAGGCACCAAAGTACACGTTTGCACTGATCACCCGGTCACGAACAGAGGCGAGCGGCTCATGGGTATCCATGTGCAAAAGGGGGATGCCTGAGGCAAGCAATTCATCTAAACGACCGAGGATATCGTCGCCGCTCACAATGCCGAGCCGCAAGTCATTCATCCCTGCCTGGCCCGCCGCATCCAAAATAGCCCGGGCGCATGCCGCTGGGTTTACCCCTCCCCCGTTTGTGATAACACGAATGCCCTTTCCCACGACATCGGGGAGTATCTCTTTCATGAGGGACACAAAATCTTTCGCATAGCCGAGCGACGGATCCTTTTTTCGTTGTTTCTGGAGGATCGACATTGTGACTTCAGCCAGATAGTCGAGGACCAGATAATCGATGGGTCCCTTCCGCACCTGGTCAACCGGTGCTGTCAGGAGGTCGCCCCAAAAGCCTTGTCCGCTTGCTATGCGAATGCGATCTTTCACGTTCCTCTCTAGAAATTCAGACCCAGGCCAAGGGAAAGCAGGTCCAGGGACTCCTGCCGCATGCGAATTACCCGAGCCGGCATTGTCGATCCGTCCGGGAAAAAACCGCCACATGTTGAGCAGTACTTCTGCTGAATCACGAGAACTCTACCTATAGCGAACTCCATGAACAGACGGCTCTCCGGAAGCCGCACGATAACCCCGGCACGAAGCCCCACCATATAGTCGGGGTCGAACGGAGGAGGGCCATCCGGAGCGGATGATTCTTGAAAAATCGGAAGACCGATGCGCGCTTGCCCAAACAGCCAGTCCAGAGGATAGAGCGTGATTCCAATCGAAGGGCCCATGGAAGTTGTCTGGAAAAGAGCGTCCGCACTGAGAATGCCACTGAACATCCGTGTGTATTGAAGTTCAAGTATCGTTCCGGTGGTCAGTCGTGCCTGAATTCTGTTGTCGGGAAGCCGGACTTCCGTCGAGTCCTGGCCGATGCAAGGAGTGGACGACGCCATGAACGCAGTCAGGGCCACCCATGCGAATGGCCCGCGAACCGATCGTCCGCGCTTGTCGCTCAAAATCCTGTCGGCGTACCATCTCATGGAGGATCTGCCAATGGGTACGACGCGTCTTCACCCGCACTCACTCTCCATCAGCGTTCAGACGATGCGTAGATGCAATTCGCGGAGCTGTTTCTCGTCCACATCCCCCGGGGCGTCGTCCATCAGCGACACTGCGCTCGCGGTCTTCGGGAACGCGATCACATCGCGAATCGATTTACTCTGCGTCAGGAGCATCGCAATGCGGTCGAACCCGAACGCAATGCCGCCATGGGGCGGAGCACCGTAGCGGAATGCCTCCATGAGGAACCCGAACTTCCGCTGCGCCTCATCCTGGTTGATGCCGAGCAGGTCGAAGACTTTTGACTGGAGCGATGACTCGTGAATCCGGATGCTTCCCCCCGCAATTTCAGTCCCGTTCAAGACGAGATCATAGGCACGCGCACGTGCCTTTGCAGGCGAGTGGTCCAGCAGCGACAGGTCGTCCGGATGCGGTGCGGTAAACGGGTGATGCATGGCGACGAAGCGTTTTTCCTCTTCGCTCCACTCGAACATCGGGAATTCCGTAACCCAGAGAAGATTGTACTTCTCCTCTTGAAGCAACTCCAACCGGCGGGCCATCTCCAGCCGCAACGTCCCGAGGATCGGGTAGGCCTTCCCCCACGTGTCGGCGACAAACAACATCAGGTCCCCCTGTCGCGCACCCATCTTCTCACTGATCGTCTCGACAAGCGGTTTGCCGAGGAATTTCTCGATTGCTGTTTCCAGCCCTTCGTCGGTCCACTTGATGTACGCCAGCCCCGCAGCACCGAGCTCCCGTGTAAAGTCCACGAGATTGTCCATTTGATTCCGCGTGAACGACCCACCCCCCGGAACGACAAACCCTGCAACAACGCCCCCCTTTTTCACCGCTTCTGCGAATACCTTGAACCCGCAATTGTCGACAACGGCGTTCAAACATCGGAGCTTCATGCCGAACCGCGTGTCCGGTTTGTCGCTGCCATATGTTTCTATCGCCTCTTTGTACGTCAGCCGGGGAAAGGGGAGGTGGATGTCAACGCCCTTGATATCCCGGAACATTCTCTGGATCAGTCCCTCGGTGAGCCGCTGGATATCGCCCTCGTCGATAAACGACATTTCGACGTCGATCTGGGTAAACTCGGGCTGACGATCGGCCCGCAGGTCTTCATCCCGAAAACACTTGACGATCTGCACGTACCGGTCGAGGCCGGATACCATAAGGATCTGTTTGTACGTCTGCGGGGATTGTGGCAGCGCATAGAATTTCCCGCGGTGAATCCGGCTCGGGACCAGATAGTCCCGCGCACCTTCAGGGGTGCTCTTCATCAGAACAGGCGTTTCCACCTCGACGAATTGATGTTCATCGAAATACTGGTGGACGATATGATACATCTTGTGCCGGAGGAGCAGGTTCCTCTGGAGACCAGGTCTTCTCAGGTCGAGATACCGGTACTTCAGGCGCGTTTCTTCTCCCGTCTCAATATCATCTTCTATGGGAAACGGCGGTGTTTCGGACTTGTTCAGGATGGTGAGAGAGGTCGCCATGACATCAATCTCTCCGGTTTCAAGAGCGGAGTTCGCCGTCCCTTCAGGACGTACTTCGACCTTGCCCGAAACGCTGATGACGTACTCACTCCTGAGCCCTTTTGCCAGCTCATGCGATGCAACTTCGTGCTGCGGGTTGAACACGACCTGGGTCTTCCCGTATCGGTCCCGCACGTCAATAAAAATCACACCGCCGAGGTCCCGCCGCGTGTCTACCCAGCCGTTCAACGTCACAGTTTTGCCAACGTCGGCCGGGCGGAGATCACCACATGTATGAGTGCGCTTAGGAAATGAAGCCACAGACGGGTCTCCCCAGACGTGTGAATTGGTCTTTCCAGATGGAAAAGAAAAGATATGAAAAAATGGGTCCACTTCAAAACTCCGCCACCCGTGCTTCCCATCCCGTTCTCTTGCATGGACGAAGAGCTTTCCGTATTTTGAGGAGGAGATTTGCCTTCGCACTTTCACTTCTCAACTATGAGATTTCTCTCCTTTTTCCTCCTTTGTTGTTCGGCTTCTTCATTCGCCCCGGCACAAGATCGTTCAGCAGCTGATTCCCTTCTCCTCTTGCAGGATGCACGCACCACCAACGTCCACCGCATCCGCATCTACCTGAAGTCTGCGAACCCGGCGGTGGCAGCGCGCGCCGCTCAGGCCGCTGCGAACTTGCAGGATACAACCCTTCTTGAAGACATCCTCCCCCTTCTCCATTCACCGTCGGCGCTCGTCCGGGAAAATGCCGCCCTCGCATTCGGCCAGACAGCCGTCTTGCTCAGTCCCGCCCACGGAAGATCACTTCTGCCCGTAATAATGGAAACGCTGGACCACGGTCCGCGGAACGACCGACTCGTTGACGAGTGTGGAAAATTCGGAGACAAAGCCCTTCTCGACTCACTCATGCAGCGGTATTTTCACGTCGGGCAGATTCCGTCTCATGCACAACTTCTCGGTATTGCGCGATTCGCCATCCGCGGGATCGCCACACCGCTTTCCGAACGATCGCTCCTCCGGCTTTGCGCAACGCCGCAGATTGTTCAATGGGAAACAGTGTACGCTCTGCAGCGGGCCGGGGATCACGACGAAGTGCGGACAAGGTTCAATTCCATCCGTTCCCTCATCCAGAACAAAGACCCGCTCGTCCGGATGAACGTTGCGGCGCTTGCAGGGAAACTCCACGATTTTCCTCCCGCACTCGAACTGATTCGGATGCTGATGCGCGACCGGGATTGGCGGGTCCGCACGAACGCCGCACGATCCCTGACCCAATGGCCGGTCACGAAAACGGACCTTATCCTCGCCGACATCCTCCGACCGCTTCGCGATCCCAGTCCTCACGTCGCGATCGCTCTGTTAACTGCCCTGGCCACGGATAAAGCGATTCCATCACGGCTTGCCGCCGGTGAGAATCCGGAATTTGTGCACGCGATCGATACGATAGCGATGGATATCCGCAAGAATGATATCCCACTTGTCATCGCCTCCTTCGATCTCTTCGCGCGCCTCCATGGCGACTACGCCGTCCCTGTCCTGCTTGCGAGAGCCAGGCCGGAAAGTCCGACTGCTGCGCCAGCCCTCTCCGCGTTGGGCCGGACCGCCTCGCCCCGGGCCCTCCGCGAGCTCGTTCAGCGGTGGCTGAAAATGTTTCCAAACAGGCGACCGCAGAAATCCGGCTCCATGCTTCGCCCAGCCGAAGCGTGTGCAATTCTGGAAGGACTGCGACACTGGGCCGGCGCGCAACGCGGCCTCTCCATTGGCTCCCGCGATTCTCTATCCGGCGTCTGCCTCCGCGGCCTGAAAACGAACGACATCGCCATCATTGCAACCGCAGCAGAGATTCTTTCAGATTCACTCCTGCGCAATCGGTCTTTCATCCCGAACTTGAAAAAAGCATTGCGCGCGGTCCGTCTCCCCATCGGCATCGAGGCAGCCCAGCAAATTGTTCAAACGCTTCATGTACTTGGAGATACGTCCGCGAGTGTTCCCTCACACGTTGTTGAGCGGACTTTTTCGCTCGATGACATCAGTGCCCTCCCGGACACCGTTCGCGTCCGATTCACCACCGCAAAGGGCAGTATCGACGCCCAGCTCTATTCCGCCGCGGCACCATTTACCGTGGCGAGCTTCGTATCTCTGGCCAGAAAGGGCTTCTTCAACTCTCGCAAAGGGAAACCGATGCTCTTTCATCGGGTCGTCCCGAATTTTGTTGTCCAGGGCGGAGATCCGAGAGGAGATGGATGGGGCGGCCCGGATTATGCCATAAGGACGGAGATTTCAACCCTGGAATTTGAGACGGGGTCAATCGGCATGGCTAGCGCCGGGAAAGACACGGAGGGCTCTCAGTTTTTCTTCACACATTCGCCCCAGCCGCATCTTGACGGAAAGTATACGGTCTTCGGAAGAATTTTCTCGGGATTGCGCATTGTGGATCTCCTCCAGGCCGGGGATTCACTATTATCCGTAACAGTGACAAATCATGAATGAGGTTCGGTGAACATGCTCAGACACAATGTATTACCGAGGCGGGAATCAACTTGTTTCTCTCGATGGACTACCGGCATACCTGCCCTCGTTCTCCTCTCAGGATTGCTCTGGGGATGCGGAACATCAGGTCAGAATTCCGGAATTTCCGTCCAGGGACGAGTGACATTGCCCAACGGTTGGTCGCTCTCCCCTGTCGGTAAGCACCTCCCCCTCGGTGAACTCCCGCTGAACCTTGTAATCACTCCTGATGGTCACACAGCCGTCGTGACGAATAACGGTACCGGAGAGCAGTCGCTCTCAGTGATCGACCTTGGCAATTGGAGGGTGAAAAAGACCATCCCCTTGCACCGGGCATGGCTTGGATTGGGGTTGACTTCCGATGCCGGCTCTGTGCTCGTATCCGCGGGGAACGATAACGCCGTATTGCGGTTCTCCCTGGAGTCAAGTGATGTACGATTGCGGGACTCGATAGCGATTGATGTCCCCTGGCCGAAGGCACGCGTGTGGGCCGGGGGGCTTGCTGCCACTCCAAACGGTAAGTGGGTGTTTGTGGTCTCACGCGAGAATCACATGCTGTACAGGATCAATCTCTCGGTGAAGGTCGTCGATGACGAGCTGGAGCTCCCTGCGATGCCTTACACGTGCCTTGCATCGCATGACGGAAAGAAGCTTTTTGTCTCCCTCTGGGGAGGGGCGCGCGTTGTGGTCGTCGACCCTGATGAGATGATCGTCACCGATACGGTTGCCACAGGGGACCATCCATGCGACATGGCGGAGACCCCCGACGGCTCACGGCTGTTTGTCGCTTGTGCAAATACGAACAGTGTTTCCGTTATCGATGTCCACCACGGCAGAGTGACGGAGCAACTGAACTCGGCCCTTTTCCCCAATGCTCCTGAAGGAAGCACTCCCAACTCGGTCGCAGTGTCTCCGGACGGCAACACGCTTCTCATCGCGAATGCCGACAACAACAGTCTTGCTGTCTTTGACATCCGCCTTCCCGGAGAAAGCCGCCCGGCAGGGTTCATTCCGACCGGCTGGTATCCCACGTGCGTGCGGTTCGATCCGGTCACGGGGGATATTCTTGTAACCAGCGCCAAGGGTTTATCGTCGAGGGCGAATCCAAACGGCCCACAACCCGCCCGTCCCTACGACGAGTCGGAATATATCGGTCGGATGTTCAAAGGAGTCCTGACACGTCTTCGCATGCCCGACCAGAAAATTCTTGACGGGTACACGAAGATGGTCTATGACAATTCGCCGTTCCAGAATGTCAACACCCCGCCTGACAGCGCTCTCGGCTTGTGGTCGTATCCCGGTCATCCTTCGCCCATCAAGCATGTCTTCTATGTCATCAAGGAAAACAGGACATACGATCAGGTCTTCGGCGATCTCCCGGAGGGAAACGGAGATCCCCATCTTTGCCTGTTCCCCGATAGCATTACGCCGAACCATCACGCACTCGTGAAGCAATTCACTCTGTTCGATCACGTTTTCTGCGACGCCGAAGTGAGTGCGGACGGGCACAACTGGTCGATGGGCGCATATGCAACCGATTACACCGAGAAGAGCTGGCCGACATCCTATGGAGGCCGCGGGGGCGAATATGAATTTGAAGGCGGGTATCCGATTGTCTATCCTTCCGCCGGATATCTCTGGGACGATTGCGCGCGCACCGGGCGGAGCTATCGCACCTACGGCGAGTTTGTCAGGAATCCGGATCAACCCGGCGACTCGGCGCGGGGATTGATGCCCGCACTGATCGGGCATGTCGCGCCCCACTACCGCGGGTGGGATCTCGAGTATTCAGACGTAAAACGGATTGAAGAATGGGAGAAGGAGTTCGCCCGGTACGAAAAAGATGGAGATCTCCCGCAGTTTCAGGTGATCAAACTGCCGAATGATCATACGGAGGGAACAACGGCAGGGGCATTGACGCCTCGGGCGTACGTTGCGCAGAACGATCTTGCGTTGGGGATGCTTGTGGAAAGGATCTCACGGAGTCCCTATTGGAAGGAATCCGCCATCTTCGTCATCGAAGACGATGCGCAGAACGGGCCTGACCATGTGGATGCCCACCGCACGGTGGCGCTCGTGATTTCTCCCTATACGAAACACCATTATGTGGACAGTACGCCCTATTCTACCAGCGGTATGCTCCGTACGATGGAGCTCATCCTCGGGCTTCCCCCCCTTTCCCAATTCGATGCGTCGGCCCGACCGATGAACAACGGCCTTTCTCCGGAGCCGGATCTCACCCCCTACACTCACCTGCCGCCGGGCGTGAATCTTGACGAGCGCAATCCCCGCGGGGCACTGGGACAGCGGGAAAGCGAAACGATGGACTTCAGTCATGAAGACGCCGCCCCGGAGGACCTGCTGAATCAGATCGTCTGGACGTCGGTGCGGGGACCCGATGTGCCGATGCCTTCGCCGGTGAGAAGCGCATTCGTGCGAAACCCTGTCCGAGATAAGGACTAGAGAGAGCCGATTTCCGGCCTCTCATGTGCGGTTGCCGGGGAGTTCCGTACTGGTCGAGGAGGCCGGGCTTTGCGTGTCCAGTTTGTTGTAGTCGAGCTCCGATCCGAGCACGCTGTGCGGGATCATGAATACCAGAAAGGTCACTATTGCCGCTCCGAGCGCCCAGGCTCTGGGACTGCGCGACTTCTTCATCGCAACGAGTGCTGCGACCCAGCACAGAAGCGCAAATATCGTCTTGTTGTCCGTGAGGTCATGCCCGAAGGGCCAACCGGTCCAGTACGCGTCGAACGCATACTTCTGGACAATGGGCCCCAGCACAATCCCTCCTACACCGAGGAGCACAATGGTTGCCAGGATCAATGGACGGAAGCGAGGCGTTTGATGGAACCACTCAAGCCCGGCACGGGTCGAAAGGAGCATTCCTCCGAACATCGCGAGAACGTGAATGATCAGGACGGCTGAAGGCACCTCACCTTTGAATCGCAGCACCACGCCCCCCTGATCAGGCACCACGTGATCCTGACCGTCTGCCGAGAGAATCACCCTGTACTCCAGTTTTCCTGCCGCCGGCTGCTGCGGCAGTTGCGCCGAAAGGACGCCGTTGTCCCGCCGCATCGGAACGGAGTGCCACGGATCCCCGGTCTTGAACCGCTTCCATTCCATGCGTCCTACCACCGATGATTCCGGGATCGCAATATCGACCGGGGCGTCGGAACCTGTCTCATGGCTCCGAAGAAGACGGTAGTGCGCCGTGGTGTTCCCGATCGACACCGTTCCACTGTCCGGGTAGGTCGGTCCCGTCATCCTCTGATAGACCGCGGAAGCGAGCGTGATGATAAACGATAGGACCCAAAGGACCGCACTTCGATTCATAAGACTCTCCCTGGAATAAGATCTTCTTCGTGGTCGCGTTCCTCGCCTTCCGGTTCGATATGGACGAGGACATCCGAGACGCTGGGGATGGCGGCGCGCACCGCATCGCGGACGCGATGCGCAATACGATGTCCATCCCGTACGGAGACATCGCCGTTCACGACAACATGCAGGTCGACGTAGTACGTCAGACCCATCTTCCGGACCATACAACGGTCAAGTGATCTCACCTCTTGTTCACCCTCCGCAGCCCGCCGCACCCGTTCTTCAATTCCCGTCTCCGGGACCTCGTCCATGATCTCGCGCAGCGCAGGAACCATCAGCCGGATCCCATTGAACCCGATCAGCAGCGCGGCCACGATCGCCGCCCATGCATCCGCCTGCGAGAAGGCGGCCCCACCGATCACGGCAATTGAAATTCCTGCGAAGGCGGCCGCGGACGTGATTGCATCGCTCCGATGATGCCAGGCATCGGCCTGAAGTGCGGAACTCTCCCAGCGCTTTCCTGTCCGTTTTACGAACCTGAATAGAAACTCCTTCACAACGATGACAATGGCAAGGATAACCAGTGTAAAAGGCTTGGGAGAAGCATGGGGTGTGAGAATGGCCCGGACACTCTGAATGCCGATTCCCAACGAGGCTGTGCAGAGCGCGATTGAGACAGCAAGCGCGGCGAGGGGCTCCGCCTTCCCATGACCGTATGGATGATTTTCATCCGCCGGCTTTGTGGCAATCCGCAGGCCGCTGAGAACAATGAGGGAAGTGCCTACGTCGGTCGCGGATTCCACCGCATCGGCAATCAACGCATAGGAATGTCCGAGGACACCTGCGATGGCCTTGACCGCCGAGAGCGTGATGTTTGTGACGACGCCGATCAGAGTGGTCTGCGTTCCGACTGCGGCGGCCTGGTCTGTGTAAGAACGGTACATGCACACGTAAAATTGTGGTTGCCAATATACAAAAAAAAGGGCCGACTCGCACCTGCAAGCCGGCCGGGAAACGCATGCCAACGTCGGTTTTACGGCATAGTGTATGTTCTGATGAACTGCGTGGAAATCCCGTTGTACGTCACGGTCATCACGACCTGAACGGTCGTTCCGCTTGCAGGAAGATTTGTCGACGGCCATGTCACCGTCACCTGGACGGAATTCGAAATCGCCCCGCTGATTTGCTGGTAGATCTGCGCCAGCTCTGTCGCGTTCGGTGAAAAGTAATACAGCCCCCCCGTCGTATCGGCAATCTCAACAAGGTCGAGTTCCGCAAGACTGTTCCGGCCCGGCGGATCGGAATGATCGGCGGAGTCGATCAGTCCAACGGTGTACACTGGGACGCCGACCAGCTGCGCTTCTGCAAACACGTCTGACCGTGTCACCGAGGAATTGTTCTCACCACCATCGGTGAAGGCAACAACTGCACGGGCGTAGGTTGAGGCAGACTGCGCGCCGGCGTCCTGCAGTCCCGTGTAAATTGAAGAATACAGGGCCGTAGATCCCCGGTCAAATGAAGAGCTGTCCACGGCAAGCAGCAGAGCCGGCTTCGACGAGGTGAAGGGAAACACAAAGTCGACGTCCGACCCGAACTTGATGATTTCGGCAATGTCCCCCACGGCCAGGGAATTCACGAACGATTTCACCCCGCTTTCCATATCAAGAATCCGGTTGTATTGCTGCGCGGTGTTGTCATACGGTCCTGCAAACATGGTGCCGCTATAGTCCATCGTCATTGCAACGGCAACCTTCTTTCCGCTCTGCGTGGTATTCTGCACGAGGATGGTCCCGACGATGGAGTCCGCCGTCAACTTGGGAACCCCCGGGCCATAGAGAAGTTTTGCCGTAAAATTCGAAGATGTGAGCCCGGTCACGGGCGCACCGTCCTGATCGGTCACAAACACAGTTCCTTGAACCGTCGTCCTGCTCAGCGGTGTCATGGTCCCATTCGCCTTTAACTGAGAAACCGTCGTCGAAGGGCCGGTGGGAGAACTGTCGCTTTTCTTACAGCTCTGCAGCAGGAATGCAAAAGCGAGGAGTGGGACTAGGAGAACTACGGTGGATACCCTGCGCATGATGCCTCCGTCCTATTAGCGCATGAAACAAGAGCAGATCCACTTCCATAAGCTGAGGTCTCGTTCCCGCGAAACTGGTGGGAAAGCACAGGGCAAGACTACAGAGGTCCGGAAGCACCTCGGGCTTTGCGGGAGAGACGCGCAGTCAAGGCAGACCTGGGCAATTTTGAGTCAAGAATCGGACAATGGCTCGAAGTTAAAAAAGTCCCCGTCAAGGATCAATAAGTTCCACAACGTATTTTCCGGGTGCCTCCCTTCGGGGCCCTCGTCGTATTGCAGGGGATGAGAGTTCTTCGTAGATTTACCCTGCAAACCCTGGAACCCCCGGCAACTTCGTGCCGGCCTGCTTCTTGACATGCCTTTCCGAGTATTCATCGCTCTATCTTCCGGAGGTCCATCTTTCATGAGCATTAGCCAGCTCGCGCGATCTATTGCCGAATCACCCACGCTTGCCTTGAACGAGCAGGCCAGACTTCTCCGTGAAAAAGGGGAAGCGGTGATTCATCTGGGCATCGGTGAACCGAAGAACAAGGCTCCCATCAATGCCATCCTCAGTTCTGCAGCAAAACTCACTGCGGGAGACATCAAATACACGCCCACCGACGGGATCCCGTCCTTGAAAAGGGCCATCATCCATTACACCGAAGAGAATTACGACCGGGTTCCGGAGCCCGAGCAAGTCCTCGTCGCGGCAGGGGCAAAACAGGCGATCTATAACGTCCTCTTTTCCCTCCTCAATCCCCAGGATGAAGTAATCGTCCTCGCCCCCTATTGGGTGAGCTATCCCGAGATGATTCGCATGGTGTACGGGGTCCCGGTCATCGTGAAGCCGGAAGACGGCAGCTTGTTTCCGAGGATGAAAGAGATCGAACAGGCCCTCAGCAGTTACACCAAAGCGATCATTGTCAATAGTCCGAACAACCCTTCGGGGATGATTTATCCCGAAGCACTGATCGCCCAACTGGTCGACTTGTGCGAGAAGAAGGGCATCTACCTGATCGCCGACGATATTTATCACAAGCTCGTGTTCGACGGAAAATCGGCGGCCCCGGCCTACCGGTTCACCAAGAGGGACATAGATTCAACTCACGTCATCTGCATCAACGGCATCTCGAAATTGTACGGCATGACTGGTTTTCGCATCGGATGGTCCATTGCGAGCAAGGAGCTTACCAGCGTCATGCTCAATGTCCAGGCGCAAACCACGTCCTGTACGTCGGTTCTCCTGCAAGCGGCTGCCGAAGGGGCCCTGACGGGCCTTCAGAGTGCTGTCGACACTCTCCGACTCACGCTGGAGAACAATCGGAATGTGATGATCCAGGAACTGAGTTCCTTCACCGGTGTCCGCACGATCAAACCGGAGGGCACATACTACTGCCTGCCGGATTTCAGCGCCTACGACAAAAACTCAGTGGCCCTCTCGAAGTTCCTCCTGAAGAAAGCGCTCGTCGTGACCGTCCCCGGGAAAGAATTCGGTATGGAGGGATATCTCCGCCTCAGTTACGCAACGACCGTGAAGGACATCAAACAGGGAGTCGAACGGATCAAATGGGCCCTCGACCCCTCTTCTCCGAACGAGATCTATATCGGTGAACGAAAACTAGTACGGGACTGGCTATGAACAACATTCTCGATATCAAGTCACCGACACACGCCGAGGCCGGTTCCCGGAAAAGCGAGTATGGGCTGGAGAATCATGGCCTGAACAATCTTGCCACGGTATACTGGAACCTCCCTACGGAAGCCCTCTATGAGGAGATGACCTTTCGCCGGGAAGCCCGCATCACCCGCGAGGGCCCGATCATTGCCTTCACCGGAAAGCACACCGCGAGGGCGGCAACCGACAAGTTTGTGGTAAAGGAGCCTTCCTCCGAAGAGCATGTGTGGTGGGGTGAATACAATAGACCCTTCAGCACGGCGAAATTCAGCGAACTGTACAGTCGCCTCGCGGGGTTTCTCCAGGGGCGCGATGTTTTCGTGCAGGACTGCTTCGCGGGCGCGGATACGGCCTATCGGATGCCCATCCGCATTATCTCCGAGCTTGCCTGGCACAGCCACTTCGCCAGAAATATGTTTCTCCTCCCTGAAACGAATGAGGAGTATCGTCGCCACGTCCCGGATTTTACCGTCCTTTGCGTCCCTTCATTCAAAGGCATCCCGCAGATCGACGGGACGACGTCGAACACGTTTATCGTCTTGAACTTCGCGCAGAGACTCTGCATCATCGGTAATACGGCGTATGCGGGAGAGATCAAGAAATCCGTATTTACCATCCTCAATTATCTCCTCCCGCTTGAAGGCGTGATGCCGATGCATTGCTCCGCAAATATCGGTGCGGCGGGCGATACGGCGATTTTCTTCGGGCTCTCCGGCACGGGCAAAACAACGCTGAGCGCAGATCCCCACCGCAATCTGATCGGCGACGACGAGCATGGATGGAGCGAGAACGGCGTCTTCAATTTCGAGGCCGGCTGCTATGCAAAGGTGATCAACCTGTCGGCAAGTGCCGAACCGCAAATCTACGCTTGCACGAGAAGGTTCGGCACAATCCTTGAAAATGTACCGTTCGATCCCGTGACGCGCATGATCGACCTGGATGATCCCTCGATCACGGAGAACACGCGCGCTTCGTATCCCCTTACGTTCATCGAGAATGCGGTGCCGGAAAAGCTCGGCGGACATCCTGCAAATATCATCTTCCTGACATGCGATGCGTCAGGGGTCATGCCTCCGATAGCAAAATTGACGCCCGACCAGGCACTCTACCAGTTCATTTCGGGATACACTTCAAAGATTGCGGGAACGGAGGTGGGCCTGGGGAAGGAGCCGGAGATGACGTTCAGCACGTGCTTTGGCGCGCCGTTCATGGTGCACCATCCGTTCTTTTACGCGGACCTTTTGAAGAGGAAGATCCTGAAACACAACGTCCACTGCTGGCTCGTGAACACCGGGTGGATTGGGGGCGCGTATGGAATCGGGAAACGCATCAGTATCCGCCATACGAGGGCACTGCTGAATGCCGCGCTGGAGGGGAAGCTCTTAAACCTCCCCTTTGCCACGGATCCCGTGTTTGGCTTTGCGGTCCCCACGGAATGCGAAGGGGTTCCACCGAACGTCCTCGATCCGGGCTCGTCGTGGCCGGATAAAGCGAGCTACATGAAGAAATACCGCGAGCTTGCATCCCGATTTATTGAGAACTTCAGGAAATTTGAAGAAGGATGCCCCGAGGAAGTCCGTCGGGCCGGCCCGACACGCACGTGAGGAGAGAATGGCCGTGCTGGCGGGTCCCCAGGGTCCCGCCAGCATCCGCCATTTTACGTCTGATGGGGTGCGACAAATTCAAAATTGAGGGTGATGTTCACTCTGTCTCCCGCGACCAATCCCCCCGCCTCAATCATCTTGTTCCATTTTACCCCGTAGTCGAACCGGTTGATCGATGTCGTTGCGGTGAATCCCGCCCTCATAGTTCCCATCGGATCCCTGATGACCCCGTTCAGCTTCGCATCAAGGACCACCTCTTTCGTGACGTCACGAATGGTGAGATTCCCGTAGATCTTATATGCGTCGTCCCCGTTTTTTTCCACCCTCGTGCTCTTGAATGTAATGACGGGAAATTTTTCCGCGTTCAGAAAATCATCGGATCGCAGGTGATTGTCCCTCATCGCGTTGTCGGTGCTGATGCTGGCAGTCTTGATGGTCGCATCGAATACACCATCGGAGAAATCAGGCTTGCTTGCGGTGACAGTGGCTTCGAATTCCTTGAAGCTGCCGGTGACTTCCGAAATGACCATATGTTTAACCCCGAACTGCACACTACTGTGGACGGGATCATCTTTCCAGGTCTTTGCCTGACCTGACGCGCCGGAAGCGGCGAGAACAGTCGCCGCGAAGATTACATACAGATACTTCATCGATACCTCTCCTTTGATCATAGTGTGAGTGAATTGATGTCAGTCCACAGCCACCCCTCGTAACCGTAGCGTCCAATCCCGCAGGCTCTCCAGCAACACCTTTACCTTCTCCCGCAGCTGGGGGTCGGTAAGCAGGCCATCGCTCGCAAACTTGCCTGTGGGCATCTGGATCATGAGTTCCGGTCTGTTGAGAAGGAGCATATTGGTCGCCACCCCAATCTGGCGGAGATGCATCTGGGCCCGCACCGTCCCGTACATTCCTCCCACCCCCATCATTCCCGCAGGCTTGCCGTTCAAGGGGGAAGTCTTGATGGGACGTGAAGCCCAATCGATGGCATTCTTCAGGACGCCCGGGATCGAATAATTGTACTCCGGTACCGCAAAAAGCAATGCGTCTGCATGGCGGATCGCATCCTTGAACGCCAGGACGGCCGGCGGCTGATTGTCAGTGTTGAGCTCCTCATTGTACAGGGGCACGTGGGCAATGTCGGCGATTGTCACCTCAACGCCGGCCGGAGCAACTTCCTGGGCCGCGCGAAGCAATCCCGTATTGAATGATTCCCGGCGGAGACTTCCGGATATCCCCAGCAGATGGAGCGTTCCTTCGGCCATCACTTGCGACTCCTTTCCCTTTCGGGCCCGGCAGACTGGTGATCTTCCCCGCATCCTGCAGCACTCACCCCGGTTCCCAACTTCTTGAGGAGGGCTGCCAGCCGGTCCTGTTCTTCCGGGTTCAACACGGTCATGCACTTCGCGATTTTGTCCGCGTGCTGCGGGAAGATCCGTTCGAACAGTTTCTTCCCCTTCGGCGTGAGGCGCACATAGACCTGGCGGCGATCCTCGGCACAGCGGGCCCGCTCTACAATCCCCTCTTTCTCCAGATTGTCGACGACCACGGTCATGTTCCCGCCGCTCACGAGCTGCTTCTTACTCAACTCGCTGAACGTCAGGGGCCCCTTGTGACCCAGGCACTCCACGACGCCGAACTGCGGCCCGGTCAAACGGAATGCCCGCACATGGTCGGCAGAATTGCGCTGGATCGTCGCATACGCCCTGGCAAGCTTGACCCACACGTCGAGCGCCCTGCCAATACGGACGCCATATTGATCACCGGGTTTCATTATAGTTCAAGTTTAAATAATTTAAGTTCATTCTATTAACGTATGAGCCGGAGAAAGAGTTCCCTGCCATGAATCGCGTCTGCAGGGGGGAGTGGTGGATTCTTGCCCGGAATCGATGTATCTTCGGATGAATACTTCACGTCAGAGGAGCGGTGTAGACCATGGCTGCTGAGTTCTGCCCCAGGTGCCGGGTCCTTGCCCTTGTCATCACCACGGAAACCCGGGAGCGCAGGGTGGCGAATGACGGATCGCGATACGACGTCACCGTTCGGACGGTCCACTGTACGGCGTGCCACACATGTATCCGCCGGGAGGAACTCCCTCTCGCCCATGCTCAAAACGGTCCCGAGTCCGCATGAACACAGGAAGGCGCCTCGTCGTAACAGTCTACGTGTGGATCACTGTGTCGTTCCTCATCATCTTCTGGTTCCTGCTTCTTCTGATTATCCGCGCTACGGACACTGATCCCGTTCGCTATCGGACCGGACGCTGGTTCCGGAGACTCGGCGTGGCGATGACAAAGGTCAATCCCTTCTGGCGGGTGGAGCTCTCCGGCGAACAGATTGGAAACCCGCGAAACCCGTATGTCGTTGTCAGCAATCACCAGTCGCTGGCAGACATCCCCATCATTTCCTATCTGCCATGGGAGATGAAGTGGGTCGCGAAACAGGAGCTGTTCAAATTGCCGTTTGTGGGATGGATGATGAAATTGGCGGGTGATATCCCCCTCGATCGGGCCGATCGCAGGTCGGGGGCACGCATGCTCGCCCAGGCGGAGCGCTCTCTTGCGGGCAAATGTTCCGTGATGGTGTTCCCCGAGGGGACGCGTTCCCTTGATGGCAGGGTCCGACGCTTTAATGACGGAGCCTTTTATCTTGCCCTGAAGGCTCGCGTTCCTGTTCTCCCGATCGCCGTCGACGGGTCACATGCGTGTCTTCCGAAACACAGTGTCCTTTTTGGTGACCCTGCGAGAGTCACTGTGCGCGTGCTGAAGCCGGTGGAAACAAGCGGACTGACAATCGACCAGGTTGAGGAACTCAAGACCCGTGTACGGTCGGCGATACTTGACCAGCTTGCTCTGTGGAGGGGTACGTCGGCTGCGGAGGTTGATGGAATGTCTTAGTCCCGCGTCAGGATTTCCGCGATTTCCAATTCCACGCTGTGCCCCCGATCTCTCCCGTAGAACAGGTGGATCTTCTCGATAATCTTCTCCTTCGGCACTCCGTCCGCTTTCCCCGCAACAAAGATTTCTCGTGCCGCCGCGGGGCGCGGCCCCCACCGAAAGATTTCCCGCCCCTTTTCCGTAAAGGCCACAAGTTTGGGGATACTTCTCGTTCCCCCGGTCAAATAAAGTTCCATGATATCTTCGTTCGCATCGCGGAGCAGAATTCTCAGATCGATGAGCGGGTTCAGCGCAGCCATGGCTGCGATCACGGGCAAATTCTGCGCTGAATCCCCACAGGAAATTTCGCTGAGCACCATCCAGAGCTGAGGAGTCTGTAGCCGGGAGACAATCACCCGGGTTTCAGCCTTCGGTTGGAACAAACGCTTCAGCCGCTCGGTACGTTGGAGGTTCAAGGAAAGACGATCCCTGTTCACTCCGGAGGACGAGGCGGTCTCCACCCCTTTGCACTTTGCCACTTCAAGCCGCATGAGCTGGACGTACATCTCAAATGTCAGCCCTCCATGCGGTCGACGTTGGGCGAAAAATTCTTTCATTGTTCTCACTCGTTGCCTTCGTTCTCCATGGGATGCAGGTGCATCCCAATTGGCGTCAACCGCGCAAAAAAAAGCCCGGCATCGCCGGGCCTCGCGGAGAATCTATCGTCCGTTGAACTACGCCGCAACATGCGCCTGGAGCTTTTCCAGCAGGCTCCTCTTCGGCAATGCCCCGATGACCTGCTCCACAACTTTCCCCCCCTTAAAGACCATCAAGGTCGGGATACTCCGCACGTGGAAATCCGTCGTCACTCTCGGATTCGCATCAACGTCGAGCTTCCCGACTTTCAATCTGCCGACATATTCGTTCGCGATTTCTTCCACGACCGGCGCGATCGCCTTGCACGGTCCGCACCAGACCGCCCAAAAATCGATCAGGACCGGTGTATCTGCCTTCAGCACTTCAGATTCGAAGTTTGCATCTGTGATTTCAACGGGCTTCATTGTGTCTCCTTCAAAAGGCCATGAAATGAAAAAGCTGGTGAGACTTCATATTCCGGACGAAAAAGCGATGCTGTTGGGACCGAGGACTGCCTGCACCCCCTGAACCAGTTGTTCCGAGGGATCCACGAGGAACCGTGTTGTCTGATAGACCCGTGTCGTTCGTGCCTCCTTCACTTTCAGATAACAGGGCGTCCTTCCCTGGTTCGATTCGAAGATCCTGCGGAGCTCGACAATATTCTCTTCTTTCACACTCTTCAGATCGATGGAAACCATGATGCTCTTCGTGAACCGCTCCCGCACCTTCTCTATGGGGAACACCTCATTGACGAGGACTTTCAGCGAAGGTCCATTCACTTCGCCTTTCCCCACGACCATCACGATGGCATCTTGTACGAGCTCATGCTGATATTTCTGAAATGCATCGGAAAACACGATACATTCTGCTGTCCCGGTAAAATCCTCGATACTGACAAATGCCATCGTATTGTTTCTCTTGTCGATCTTCCTCTTCACAGAATTCACTATGCCGCATGCCCGGATGATGCTGCCGGGCTTCAGCGCGCTCGGATCGCCGAGAGGGACAGTGGAGAATTCTTTGACTTCGTGCTCATACTTCAGCAACGGATGCCCCGACACATAAAAACCCAGGACGTTCTTCTCATGCTGGAGTTTCTCAAACTCCGACCAGCGCGGGGTTTCCGGGAGCGGCGGATGGACCACCGTCATTCCCTTCGGTGTCTCTGTAATATCAAACAAACCCGTTTGACCGCTGAGTTCCTGGCTCTGGCGGCGCAGCCCGTAGGCGGTTGCAGCCTCGATGATCTCGAAATGCTGTGATCGATGTCCCCCGAGAGCGTCAAACGCACCCGCTTGAACGAGGCTCTCGAGGCATTTCTTGTTCACAAGCCGGAGATCCGCCCTCGCACAAAAGTCGAAAATGTTCAGAAATGCGCCGCGCTCTGTTCTGGCTTTGACGACTCCCTCGACGGCGCTCTCTCCAACATTCTTGATTGCACAGAGTCCAAACCGGATTGTCTTGTCCTTGACGGTGAAATCGAGGGCACTTTCATTCACATCCGGTCCCAGGAGGGGAATTCCGGATTTCCGACACGCGTCGATGAGAACGGCTATTCTGTCGATGTCGTTCAATTCTGACGAAAGTGTGGCCGCCATGAACTCCGCTGCGTAGTGGGCCTTCAAATACGCCGTTTGATAAGCCACCACGGAATACGCGACGCTGTGAGACTTGTTGAACCCGTACTTGGCGAATTTCTGAATGAGGTCGAAAATATCGGCGGCGAGCTTCCGGTCTGACCCACGCTCGATGCTGCCTTTGATGAACTCGTCTTTCACCGAAGCCATCAAGGCGTCGTCTTTCTTTCCCATCGCCCTTCGCATCAGATCTGCTTTTGCCAGGGAGAAACCGGCCACCTCACTCGCGATTTTCATCACCTGCTCCTGATACACGATCACTCCGTATGTTTCCTTGAGGATCGTCTCCAGGGCGGGGTGAAGATACGAAATCTTCTCCCGGCCATGCTTACGGTTGATGAAGTCTTCAATCATCTCCATCGGACCCGGCCGGTAGAGAGCGTTCATGGCAACAAGATCGCTGATGGTCGTGGGCTTCAGTTTCCGGAGCGATTCCTGCATTCCGGAGCTTTCAAATTGAAACACCCCGACGGTGTCGCCACGGGAAAAAAGTTCAAAGGTTGACGGATCATCTTCCGGTATCGCATCAAGATCGATGCGCACTCCATGGTTTTCTTCGATCATCCGGAGCGCGCTTTCGATGACGGAAAGCGTCCGGAGACCGAGAAAATCCATCTTCAGGAGGCCGGCTTCCTCCAGATCCTTCATATTGTACTGGGTCATCACCTCGGTCTGCGGCGTCTTATACAGCGGCACATAGTCGCTGATATCTCCCGGTGCGATCACGACCCCCGCGGCATGCATACCGGCGTTCCTGTTCATCCCCTCAAGAACCAACGAGGCATCAACGAGCATTTTGATCTTCGGATCGGTGCTCTCGTTCACCCATTTCAGTTCCGGAATCGTCTTGAGGGCTTCCGCCAAGGGGCGAACCTTGCCGAACTCCGAAGGGATCGTTTTGTTGATCGAATCGATGGTGCTCAGGGGAATGCCCAGAACACGCCCCACATCTTTCAGGACCGCCTTGCTGGAGAGTGTACCAAACGTAATGATCTGCGAAACCGATTCATCCCCGTATTTCTGTCGTACGTAGTCTATGACCTTTTCCCGCTTCTTATCCGAGAAATCAATATCGATATCCGGCATGCTCACGCGCTGGGGATTGAGGAACCGCTCGAACAGCAGGTCATATTTCAACGGATCGACGTTCGTAATACCCAGACAGTAGGAGACAATGCTCCCCGCGGCGCTTCCGCGTCCCGGACCGACGAAGACATCCATTTCCCGTGCGGCCTTGATGAAATCATGCACGATCAGGAAATATCCTGCATATCCCATGCTTTTGATCACGCCGAGTTCATGCTCGAGCCGACGACGTGCCTCATCGCCCGGTTCAGGGTACCTGCGCGCAAATCCCTCTCTGGCCAATTTTTCGAGGTATTCGTCGAGCGACCCTACGCCGGCATCGGGTGGAATCGGAAAATCCGGCATGTGGTTCTGCCGGAGATCCAATTTCAAATCACACTTTTCTGCGATCTCCACAGTGGAGAGTATGGCCTCGGGAAAGTCCGAAAAGAGCGTTACCATCTCCTTCGTGGACTTGAAGTAAGCCTGATCGGTCTGATATCTTAGCTTGGTGTAATCCTGCGGATTGCTGCTTGATGCATCGGGAATCAAGAGCATGATATTGTGCGGTATTGCATGCTCATGCCTGAGATAATGGACATCGTTCGTGGCAACCAGTTTCAAGCCAAGGTCTTTCGCAAGCTGGGGGGCCTTGGACCGAACAATGGCCTCCTTCTCCAATCCATGATTTTGAATTTCTATGTAGAAATCGTCGCCAAATATACTCTTGTAGATTTCTCCGTTTTCATATGCTTCTTTCTCCTTGCCCGAAGCAAGAGGCGAAGAAACAACACCACTCAAACATGCGGAAAGGGCAATCAAACCCTCGCGATGCTCCCTCAAGAGCTCGGTATCGATCCTCGGCTTGTAGTAGTAGCCTTCCGTGTGGCCGCGGGAGGTCAATTTGAGAAGGTTCTTGTAGCCCGCTGCGTTCTTCGCAAGAAGGACAAGGTGATGATAATTGGAGCGCTTCGAACCGGAGTCAGTCAACACCAGGGATTTCTCGAATCGACTCCCCCGCGTCACGATGTAGGCCTCCATCCCTATAATGGGCTTAACTTCGGCCTTTTTTGCCTTCTTATAAAATTCGATCGCACCGGACATTACACCGTGGTCGGTGAGAGCGACTGCAGGCATATTCTGCTCCTTCGCCGCGTGCACAAGATCGTCGATCTTGCAGGCGGCGTCAAGGAGACTGAAGTGCGAGTGATTGTGAAGATGGACAAATTGTGACATGGGGGATACTGAGCGATGAAAGCGTCGTTATCGATACGGATCGTGCTTTTTGATCACCGGCCGCGGTCCAAGGAGCGCCCAACGACCCCTTCTGATAACCTGGGAAAGGAATCAGATTCCTGGCCAGAGGGCGAGCAAAAGAAATTTCTGAAACACATCAGTAGTGTAAGCTACGTGGGAACCAGACACAAGCCATCCCCAGGGAAAGTTATACACAACTTTTGCCAGATGAAAAGTGAAGAGCAACACGATACAAAGGTTTCACTTCCTGAAATATCGTTAACGATAAACGGAAAAATCCATTACATGCAGTCGTCTCAGATAACTCCGATGCAATCCAGTGATTTCGCTCCCGGAGATGTTGCCTTAGTGAGGAAATGAAAGGGCGAGAAGTTTTTTTTCCATCATTTCTTCCATGGCATAGCGGACTCCTTCCCGCCCAAACCCCGAATCCTTCGTCCCACCATAGGGCATGTGGTCCATCCGGTAGGCGGAGGAATCGTTGATGATCAACCCACCCACCTCCAGATCATGGTAAGCACGGAATATGAAGGCCGCGTCATTGGTGAACAACCCCGCCTGGAGTCCAAAAGCCGAATCATTCACTGCAGACAGGACCTCTGTTTCAGTTTCATACTTCTCAAGAACCATGATCGGTGCAAAAACTTCATTGCACACCACGGGTTCGTCTTTCCGAACGTTCGTCAACACTACAGGCTGTAGAACAGCTCCCACCCGTTTCCCCCCACAAAGAAGGGTCGCCCCGTTGGCAACGGCCCTCATTACCCATCCCTCCGCCTTTTCTGCGGCCTCCGCGGTAATCATGGGACCGACAACCGTCCTTGCATCCCACGGGTCCCCCACCGCAATTGCCCGGGTCGCAGCCACCAATTCGGATCTTACCGCCTCGAAAACCTCCTTGTGGGCGTACACCCTTTGGACCGAAATACAGGACTGGCCCGCGTTTCCGAAACCTCCAGTCACGATTTTCCCAATGGCAAGCGGGAGCGAGGCATCCTTATGAACGATGACGGCGGCATTCCCGCCAAGCTCAAGAAGCACTCGCTTCTTCCCTGCTCTCAATTTTAGGGGCCAACCAACAGCTGGACTTCCCGTGAAGGTAATGAGCTTAACTCGTTTATCGACAATAAGTTGATCTATTTCATCTCCAGTACAGGGAAGGATGCTAAGGTAGCCTGCCGGCAGTCCTGCGTCTCCAAATAGTCTGCCCAATCTCAGGGCAGTGACCGGCGCATTTGATGACGGTTTCAATAACACAGGACACCCTGTCGCTATCGCGGGTCCGAGTTTGTGGGCTACAAGATTGAGTGGAAAATTGAATGGCGTAATCGCCGTAATAGGCCCTATCGGGAACTCCTGGACGAGTGCACGTCTCCCCTGAGAGGCCTCGATGAGGTCGAGGGGAAGAACCCTCCCTTCCACACGTTTCGCCTCTTCTGCGGAGGTTTTCAACGTAAGAATTGCCCGCTCGACCTCCTGATTCGAGAAACTAATGGGTTTCCCCGTCTCTGCCGTAATGAGCCGCCCGAATTCCTCCTTCCTGTCAGCGAGGGCTGAGGAAACGTGCTCAAGGATACGCGCTCGTATGTAAGCCGGTTCCAGAGCTCCCGAACGAAAGGCTGTCGCAGATGCAGCAATCGCAGCATCCAGATGCACGGAATCCGCCTGACACACCTGAAAGGCCTCTTTCCCGTCATAGGGATTGATGACCGGACGTGTCCTCGGGGTTTTTTCCCACGATCCCCCGACAAGAATCGGTTCCACTGGCCCCTCCTTATTCAATCGAGCGAAGCGAGTAACTTGCGAAGTGAATCGATGAAAGTCTCCCTTCTCACGATTTTCCTCTCACCGGTTCTCCGGATCTTGATCTCCACATTACCGGCGTTGAGATTCCGTTCCCCCACAATCACCTGCAAAGGGATGCCGAGCAGGTCTGCATCCTTGAACTTGCTCCCCGGAGATATATCCGTACGGTCGTCGAACAGCGTCTCAATCCCTGCGTGCCGGACTTCATGATAGAGCCCCTCCGCTGAATCGGTGACCGTCTCGGACCGGCTCGTTGCAGCAAGGAGATGCACGGCAAACGGAGCCAGTGCGGCGTTCCACATAATCCCGTCATCGTCGTGATTCTGTTCAATGAAGCACGCCATGATCCGTTCAATCCCGATGCCGTAGCTTCCCATGATGACGGGGTGGGCCTTCCCCTGCTCGTCGAGAAATTCGGAGTGCAGCGCATCGGAGTACTTCGTACCGAGCTTGAATATGTGGCCCAATTCGATCCCACGGACAATGCGGAGCGCAGAGTCCCCCCGAGGGCTCTTCTCACCTGCACGCACCGAGCGCAGGTCATGATAGCCATCGATGATGCAATCGCGTGTCAGATCGACATTCCTATAATGATAGTCATTTTTATTGGCGCCACTCACAAGGTAATTCGCTCCTTCCAACCTCCTGTCGGCAATCACCGTGATTCGTCCCGCTCCCGTTCGACGATCATTGATCCCGACCGGCCCGATGGAACCGCCATCCGCTCCTGTCAATTCCCTCAACTGACCCGACTCGACAGGGCGGACTTCATCCCTCATGACAGCCGAGAGCTTTGCCTCATTGAGCTCATCGTTCCCCATCATGAGGCAGAGCACAGGCCGCTCTCCTGCCCAATAGACGACTGATTTTGCCAGATATTTTTCGTCGACGTGCAAGAAGTCGGAGAGTTCATTGATAGTCCGTACATCCGGTGTGTGGACCTCCTCCAGAGGCCGGACTTCCGCAAATCGTTCTGCATTCGGGACTTGCGATGTGGCGACTTCGAGATTCGCAGCATACTGTCGATCTTCCGACAGGGCAAGGACGTCCTCACCCCCTTCCGATTCGATCATAAACTCTTGTGACCCGGTCCCCCCCATCGCCCCGCTGGAAGCCCCAACGACAAAGAACTTCAGGCCGCATCGCGAAAAAATATTGTTGTACGCTTGGGCATGGAGATCATAGCTCCTGTCCAATCCTTCCCTTGTGGCATCGAGGCTGTAGCTGTCCTTCATAAGGAACTGACGTCCCCGGATGACACCCGAGCGGGGTCGCGGCTCATTCCGGAATTTTGTTTGAATCTGGTACCATATCTGAGGCAAATCCCGGTATGATTTCACATGGTTTTTTGACAGCCAGCAGACGATCTCCTCGTGCGTGGGGGCCAGGACAAGAGGTCGGTTCTTAATGTGAAACAGGGTATCTCCAAACGCTTTCACCCGCCCTGTTTCTTCCCACAGCTCAATCGGGCTGAGGGCGGGGAGATGCAGCTCCTGCCCTCCGATTGCTTCCATCTCTTCACGGACAATTTCGGTGATCTTCTTTATTATCCTGTATCCGAGAGGCAAAAACAGGTACACTCCCGCAGCCAACGCGCGGACCATGCCGGCGCGAATCATCAGCTGATGGCTTGGCAACTGTGCATCAGCAGGAGTCTCCTTCACGGTCGGAATGAAGCCCGAACTGAAGCGCATAGTCCCTTTTTGCGTGGATGAGAAAGCGGTGAGTGACGGCAGACGAATCAAATATAACCAAACCGAAATGACAATACAAGGAAGGGTGCGGTGTGACGGGATTTCGTGCTTGCAGGAGAGATCGATTCACAGGGCCGCGCTTTTCGGGAAACCACCGTCACCATCGCGGCGATGGTCTCCCCTGGTATCCTTCATGATTTCACGAGCGGGTTTCTTTCTGCGCTCTCACGAGTTGTCGGCGAGCCAGAATTTCCCATGTGCGGATGCTGTCTTTGTACACATTGAAAATATTCTGGCGGCTGATGTCCAAGTCAGCGTCCGAATTCCCCTCCCAGCGGCGGCAGAGATAAATCGGCGTGAAGATTCTTCCGAGGGGATAACGCCGCGACACGGCCAATCCGACTGCATAGTCCTCTCCGTAGCTGACATTGGGCACGTTGATTTCCCGGAGGATCTTTGTCACAAATGCGCGCGGCGCGCCAAAACCGTTGATCCGCAAAGCATTGTTCCTCCCGTTCTCGGCCGTCCACTCCCGATGGTCGATCACTCCGGGAGGAATCGGGTCCAGATTGATATTTGTCATCTGATAACTCCCGACAACCATGGCGCAACGTTCCTTTCGGAACACGCTCACGATTTGTGCCAGGGTGTCCGGCCCCGCATACAGATCGTCACTGTCCAGTTGTACACTGAACCTTCCGCAATATTCGGAATGTACTGCGAGGTTCCAGCAGCCCCCGATGCCCAGATCCTCCCGTTCGGGCCGGAGATGAATCACCCTTGTATCTCGAATCGCCACGTGCTCCACCACATCCGTCGTCCCATCGTCCGAGTGGTTGTCGACAACGATCACATTAAATGGGAAGTCCGTTTGCTGGACTAGCACGGACGCAATGGCATCGTGGATCGTCCGAACGCGGTTTCGTACCGGAATAATCACACTCGCCTCCACCGGGAAGTCGCCCCCTGTAACGTCCACGGATTCCTGGACAGACGCAAGGTATGCACCGACGGATTTCAAGTGATGCGTGGCCGCCTGTTCCATCTCAATCTGGACCGCACGATTTCGCGGATCGACATAATCGAATTGTGTCTCGCCCGATTTCCGCCGGTCCGGTTCATGCTTCGTATAGAGTTTTTCCGGAATATGGACCACGGGTGCGATCCGGGAAAGAGCCAGGCGAACTGCATACCAACCTGCGGATGCGTATCGGGGTTGATCCTTGAGGCTCGTGATGGCTTCCCGCAACGCGGCTACCCGGAGGAGAATGATATTACCGAAATTGAAATCGTCGCGGATCGACCCTTCCTGGTATGCAATGAGCGGGTGGGGCGCGAGTTTCTCCTCCACGCGGTCATAGTAATCGGCATACAGCAGCCCCGCATCCGCGGCCTCCGCGATTGCCAGGTAACGCTCCAGACAAAACTGCCCGAGAACCATGCGGGTTTCCTGCGGGAGCAGAACAAGAAATGGCGTTCCGGCACACTCGGCAATCTTCTCGAAGGTGCCGCTCGAGGTCGTGGCATCGACAGAGATACGTTCACAGCCGGCGACTGCCGGGACATTGTCGGCCGAGAGGGTAACGACGCCTTGCACCTGAGGCGACGAACGGAATTCCTCAATTGTCGCGCGTCCTCCTTCCGAACCGCTCAGCGGCGTGAATACCGTGATGGCGTTCTTCATCGTGTTCTCATTCTACTTTCTTAAGTGGCAGTTCATACGTGATTTTTGTACTTTCCAGAACACTACTTCACGACACTCCGGAACCATCCTCCAACATGCCCAAGAAACCAACGACCCGTAATCCCTGGGTATTTATTCCAACACTCTACTTCGCAGAAGGCGTTCCGTACATCCTCATCAATGCGGTTTCGGTCATCCTCTATAAGAGGATGGGGATCGATAATGCCACGATCGCTCTCTGGACCAGCTTCCTCTACCTTCCCTGGGTCATTAAAATGTTCTGGGGACCGATCGTTGATACTCACTCCACGAAGCGAAGCTGGGTGGTGACGACACAACTTATCATGACCGGGTGCCTCAGTCTGGTGGCTGCATCCCTGCATCTCCCCGGATTCTTCTTCCTTTCGCTCACCGCTTTGTTTGTCGGGGCGTTTATTTCTGCCACGCACGATATTGCGGCGGATGGATTCTACCTCCTGGCCCTCGACAAGGAGAATCAGAGTCTCTTTGTGGGAATTCGATCTACATTCTACCGGTTGGCAATGATTTTTGGCCAGGGATTCATCGTATGGCTGGCAGGCGAACTTGAGACGTCAACAGGGGACACCCCGTTGAGCTGGACGTTTGCCTTCAGTGTCGGCGCAGTGATCTTTTTCTTCCTCTTCCTGTACCATAAACTGCTCCTTCCCTATCCCGAAACCGACGGTGCGGCTGCAGAGCGACTGCCTCAGCGATCCAACGCATTCATCGACGTCTTCTCCTCATACCTGGCCCAGGAGAAGATCGGCATCATCCTGGCATTTATTCTGCTGTATCGGTTTGGCGAGGCCTTCCTCGTCAAAATGGCGCCGCCGTTTCTCCTCGATGGCGCCGACGTCGGCGGGTTGGGTTTCTCCACTGCTCAAGTCGGGATCATCTACGGTACCATCGGGGTAGTATCTCTCCTCGCCGGTGGCGTCACCGGGGGGATTGTCATCAAGAAATTCGGCCTCCGCCGGTGCCTATGGCCTATGGCGGTCATCATCAACATGCCGATGTACGTGTATGTCTTTCTGTCCGCCGTGCGGCCCAACATCTACGTCACGACACCGTTCATTGCCCTGGAACAGTTCAGTTACGGATTCGGGTTTTCCGCGTACCTGGTATATCTGATGTACGCCTCGCGCGGACGCTACAAAACCTCCCACTATGCCATTTCCACTGGACTGATGGCTCTCGGGATGATGTTCCCGGGCCTGATCAGCGGGTACCTCCAGAAGACGCTGGGGTATCACCATTTTTTCATTTTGACGGCCATTCTCGGTATCCCGGGACTAGTGACCCTCTTCTTCATACCAATACCGGCGCAAGAAACTCCGCCGAAGGCGTGAGCAACCGCACCGCGCCCGTGTCTGTAATGCTATGGTCCCGATTTCTTCGGGAGAAGTCTGAACCCGATGAGATGTTCCACGGTCGAATTCCCCATCACGAACGGCTCCCGTTCGTTGAATTGAAAACCGATTTTTTCATACCATTCCACCGCGCGCGTATTTTGAACCATCACCCCCAACCAGATCGCGTCCACTCCGAGGGACCGCGCACGCTCTTCCGCCTCCCGGAGAAGGTTGCCCCCGATTCCCTTTCCTTGATGGTCGGGGAGAATGTACAGTGAAGAGACGTACATCCGGTCCTCCTCAGGGCTATACCGGGTGATCATTGTGCCCACCGCACTCCCCTGAAGTTCCGCAACGAATATTTTGATGTGCGAATCCAGCAGATGTTCAAGAATCCTCTCTTCCGCATAGTGCTCGTCGAAGTACCCTTTCAGGTCATTTTCCGGAATGAAAGGACTGTACGTAGAGTCCCACGTCATCCACAGGATTCGGCGGATCGTCTCGACGTCAATATCCCGGGCGGGGCGGATACAGAGGTCAGTCATCACAGTAATCGAGGAAGTCCTCGACACCTTTCATGATCGCTTTTGCCAGGTCCCGTCGGAAACCATCATCCAGCAGCTTCATCTCATCAAGTGGGTTGGACATGTATGCCTGTTCCACGAGCACGTTGGGAACCTCAGTGGGTGAATTTAAAAGGAAATTGAAGCTCCCGACGTTTCCTGAGGATGGCAGGCCAAGGTCCAGTATTCTCTTTATGATGAAGACAGAGAGCGGGCGGTATGGAAGGTATTTGTAGTACGTGCTGACCCCACGGATGTCCGCGGGATTTGTCGTGTACCCGACGGAGTTTGCGTGGATACTGATGACCATGTCCACATTGTCGTTCAGTTCCGCGGTTAACCTGCTTGCCATCGAGACCGATGAGTCAGAACTCCTGGTGAGGACGACGGATGCCCCTTCATCCTCCAGAAGTTCCTTCAAGTGCAATGCGGTCGAAAGATTGATATCCTTCTCTTTCGCTCCAGTCGATCCCAGCGCTCCATTGTTGTCTCCGCCATGGCCGGCATCAATCACAAAATGCAGGGCCTTGATTTTCAGTCGCTCCGGCTGTCGCTTCACCCGGATCGTCAGGTTTGTTCCCTTATAGGATATCGCATAGCCCCAGAGCTGCTTGTGCTTCAAATCGATGGTGATTCGCAGGACGTCCTTGCTGATCTGCCTGTATCCGACATTCGCAATCTCCCTGGTGGTCATCGATTGAATGATCCAGTTGGTATTGGAGACCGCCCCGAACAGGTCAACGATGATGCGGTTGGGATCGATGTCCTGACTGCTCACATAGGGCAATCGTTCATCCAGCGAAACGGTCACATAGTCAAACGTTGCGTCACCGTAGACATTCCAATTGCCAGTGAGAGAATGGGGCAGGAACGTCCCCGGGGGCAGCAGGGAAACCGATCGTTCGTCGATCCACGCTTCCTGACCCGCCGCGAGAGCGACGCGATACATGCCGCCGGTTTTCCCGTTGATCCCGAGACGGATACCCTGGTTTAACCGTTGAAGCACGGCACCACCGAGCCTGTCCTCACCAAGACCGTAGTCCAGCGTCGGCCGGGCACCCCGCGTGAGACCGACAAGGGGGAAGTCTGAGGTTCGGAACGATATCCGTCCTTTCGACTGCCGCTCAGCGACTTTGCCGCTCGAATCTTCCAGTCGGAATGTAATGGGGACGTCGAACAAATGATCCTGGGTTTCAACCCTGTATGTGCCCCGGTAAATTCCACGCACACCGCCGGACTCCTCGGAGGAAAGTTCATGCATCGGGACCCCGTCGAGAAAAGTCGCTGTACAGCCGGGAGTGCCTTTGCACTGCACATCGAGAATCTGTCCGACATCGAGCCATTGATCCTGCGCGGGATGCATTCGTACAGAGTCAATTGCGAGGGTGTCCGACGGCGTCGCCTCCACCGGGGGCTGGCGAACGATCAGAAACGACCGTTCGGCCCTCCGACCGTCCGCCATCGTGGCCACCACGGTAAACAGGTTGTCCCCGACTGTGAGCGGCAACAGGCCGCAAAATGCCCCTGTCGGATAAACAACCTGGTCTACGCCGTTCAGCGTTACCTTGCTGCCGGGCGTTGCACTGGCCGATAACCTGTACACCGACGTCGTCGTCATCGTCGTATCCTGTTCCGGAACAACAATGAGAATCGACGGTATGGGCGCAATGACCGTCTGGGAACGGGCCGGCCAAACGAGAAGAATCAACGAGAACCAAAGGATGACAGTGTTCTTACCCATGGAACAAATCTCCTTCTGTAAAACGCAATGGAATACCTGGAGCTGCAAGCTCATGGAATGAGTATCATTTTTCGAACGGCAGCGAACGGCCCCGCAGTCATTCGACAGAAGTACACGCCACCAGACAGACCGGTCCCGTCGAAGGTGAACGAGAACTTCCCCGCGGGGAGTCTTCCATCTGCCAATGTCACCACTTTCCGCCCCAGAAGATCGTACACCACGAGTTTTACCCAACTGTCTGCTGTCAACTGCCCACTGATGACTGTCGATGGATTGAACGGATTGGGATAATTCTGGTCGAGAGCAAAGGTCCTCGCCACAGCGTTCGATCTCCGGGGAACGCCGAGAACAGACTCAGTAACGACGGAGAGTTGGTTGAATCCAATTTGCCCCCGGAGCAGGCCGCTGCCGGGATTCGGGCTGAACTGGAATCCGTCAAAGCTTATCGATCCATCGATGACGCCATCACCCCGCCAGGAACCGACAGAGTCGATTTCAAAATTCCATTCCACAAGTCGCCAGCCCACCCAATCGACCGTCACCCATGGGCCGACTTCGTAGTCGCTTTGACCGGTCGACCCGGGGGAAACACTATCCCGTACGACAAAGCGGAAACGGGTGTTCCCCCCGTCGCCGTTGATATAGCATTGCAGGGACGTTGCAGACTTCGACCATGCGAACTCCCGGACAGCAGGTGGGGCCTCAACACGAATGAGATTATTCACGTTCAACGAGGTCCACGAATAGACCAACCGGGAGCACCCGCGGTCCGGCGCATAAAGCCCGACCCCCTGCGCAGGAACATCGGTGAAGAGAGCACTATCTGCTCCCACTGTTCCATCCGTGCCAAGGGGTGCCGACCACCCGACGCTCGAAGTGTTGAGCGAATCCAATATCCGGAGCGTGGTCGCAGAAACAGACGCAACGGTAAAGTTCCAGATCGGAATCTGAGTCGAGGGAATCGCATTCCCGGACAGATCCGCAACCCCCTTCACCAGGACCCGATAACCTGTTGACGGATGGAGCCCACCCTGAACATACACATTCACTCCCCCTCTTCCATCAGCTTCCCAGTACTGGAACGTGCGGCTGAGAACGGTCCCACCGACCTGCTGGACGATAATGGAGTTCGAATTGACGCTGGAAGGCGTGAGCGGTTCGTCAAAAACGAGATTGATGATGTGAAACGGCGAAGACACCACGGCCCCCGAATCGGGAAACCGTGCCAGAAGCTTGGGAGGGATCACATCCACAAATTTCGTTTTGAAGCCCATGACATACGGATCGCCCCCGGAACCGTCTCCATTACCGTCCAAGGCATCGCCGGAGAGGGCATGGGCGCCGGTGTCGATCCGCACGAGATAGGCCGTGAGTGTGGAGAAAGGTGTGGTCGGTTGAAACGTGAACACGACATTGTTTGACGTCCAGGAGACACTCCCTCCGGTCGCCGGGGAGATGGAGAACGAGCGATCGACGGAAGCGGTGTCCATTGGCCTCGAAAAGCTTAAGGTAATCGGAACGGAGGGGACAACGGCGCTATCACCGTTCACAGGGACCGATATCACAACCCTCGGTGGGCCACTGGCCTGGAGGGCATGATCGACAAATCGTACCTCTCCGGCGTTCACCGAGACCATGATGGAATCGAGGGCAAAGCCATTTGTTTCAAAGCGAAGGGTATAGGTCCCCGCGGCCAGGTTGTCAAAGAGATAGTACCCGTTGTTAAAACTGTCTCCCTGATAGATCCGGTTGCCCGGAAGGAGACGAACGGTGGCTCCATTGACAGGTTTTCCGGTGCTGATGTCGGTCTGCACCCCCGCGATGATGCTATGCTGGTCCGGCGGCACGCCGAAGTACTGCAGGAAAGCGTTCCGGAGTGCATAGGCCTCCATCTTCCGGTAGTCATTGTTCATCAATCTGCGGGTTTCCGGGGAGAAATCATGGAATGATCCTTCTGAAAGTTCTCCCGGCATAAGAAGACCGCGAAGTACTCCCAGACTAAAACCTCCGTTCACCCCGCCATAAAAGGTCCAGTCGAGCCACGTCGAAGTCGAAGTTGTACGGTCGAACGATTTGATCGACGGTCCCATGAGGTTGGACATCGTCACATCTTCCGGATACTCTGGGACGCCGAGACCGTTCCCGGTGCTGGAAGCAGGACCGCCGGGCCTCATTTCCCTGACAAGCATCAACGTATAATTCGTGGAGGTGTTTGTCCCTCCTGTCGCATTACTATGGATGGAGTGGAACCAGTCGACGTTGTTACTGTTGGCGGTCTCGACCCGTGCAGCGAGCGAGGGTTCATCATCCGTACCGTACGTCGTGTCGTTGGAGGTCCTCGTGAGAATCACGGTTGCACCGTATTCAACAAGCATGGACCTCAGGAGAAGCGCCTTCTGAAAATTGCTCTCCGACTCCCAGAAGTCGATGCCGGGATCAGGCACAACATGACGATCATCGGAGCTGTGACCACCATGACCCGGATCAATGCAGATTTTCAGCCCGGCCAAATCCGTCCGTTGACCAAAGGCATGGGCGTACGTGAAACAGAGTGCGGCGGCGAGAAGTGCGGCGCTTTTCATCGTCCGCCCTCCTCGTACGAGATAATGAATATGCCCCCGTCCGGAGAATCGCATACGATCCGGTCGTCAACCGGCGAGCAGCGGGGATTCATCACCGTGGTGAAGGACGTTCCCGTCAGCCCCACTGTCTGTTTTCCGTCGGCAGAGACAAAGCTGATGGTGGACGAGAGTAACTGTTGGCCGTCATCATGATCGTCCATATATGCGATCCATCGGCCATCTCGACTCCAGGAGGGAGCGTCCCTCCTTCCCAACAATGTCAGGATCGTTCCATGAAGGTCGCACACGAATGTTCCATGCCCCAATTCGTACGCGACAAGCTTTGTCTTGTCCGGGGACAGGGATGGCCAGATGTAACTCCCATTCCCGAACGGATCCAGCACTACCTTCCGCCCCCCTTCCAGGAGGACGATCTTGGTGTTTTCAATACCGAGCACTTCGGGCTCCGCCGATGTCGGGCCTGCCCCTGAACTCGCAATCGCCCCGTTCTCCAGTGTGACAGCCCGGCCACCGGCAAAAACCGGTATCCCGATATCCCGACCCGATGCCACGATTGAGCTCTTTCCTGTAGCGAGATCGAGGATCCGGGCCGAATGGAACCGCCGATGGCTCACTGGATCCGTGGTTGTGCTTCGATATGCCAGAGAGCGGTTGTCGGAGGAGAGTGCAAATCCGTAACCAACGCCCGATGCAGCGACAACCCGGGTGATCGCTCTCGAGGTCAGGTCATACTTCCAGATACTTCCGTAACCCGTCCCGGAGAGAAAGATCGCCTTGCCGTCGGAGGCGAAATGGGCGTTTGACCACGATTGTCCAGACGGGAGCAGAAGCCGCTCAACGGACACCGTATGTGGCTGAGCCTGGGCCAAGCCTGACGATACAATACAGAGAACCAGGCTTGCGATGAATGCCTTTTCCCGAAAAACTCTGTACCCGGATTTTCGTTTCCCGGCTCTCACTTCAACCTCCTCGTAATCAGTCAATAAAAATCAACATCCGTCTGTGTCGTCGACCGTGCGGGCGGGCTCAATTACCAGTGCCAGGGCGCAGGCAGGTTCACGAGCCAGCGGGGAAAGAATTCGGGGACGACATGTTCATGATCTACGTCTGCCGGCTCGACCTGGACGCGCCTCCGTGCGCCCTCCGACAACCCTGCGAGGAACACGCTGTGCTCTTTTTGAAGATGAGCCGTATACGCAGCGTATAGAAAACCGTCCGAGTGCTCGAGCCACGTTGTGAACTTCTCGGGAAATCCATAGAGGGCATCAAAGAGAAATACTCCGTCAAGCTGACCCTGGACCTCTCCACGCTCCACGCAGAATGCCGCCGGTCGATAGCCGCCGCTATGTGCTGAGATGATCAGATGTCCAAGGCGAGGATTGGAAGCCACCTTCTCGGCCCCAAGCATGTTCATCACGTCGTCAAGCATTCTCCGGAGCCCCCCTTCATCTTCCATCTTCCCCCCGAATGAGTCCCTGGCACGAAACGGCCCTTGCGGCAGGATAAGAACCGCATTGATGCGCATTGTCTCCATCGCGGGAATCATTCCGGAGTTCTCAAGAATATCGAGGTTATCATGGCCGTGTCCGTGGAAGTGGACAATCGCATTGATCGCGCCCGCGACAGGCCGCAGACTGTCAGGCACAAAGACAACAATGCTGCTGTCCGCGTAATGAGGAAAGTACGGATAGTACGTGCCGTCTTCTCTGCGGAATCCGTTTGAACGATCCGGATGGGGGAACGGTGAAAACCGCGACCGATAGATCCCCCACGACCCTCCCTGGATCCGGGTCCAATCAACATCGTACTCAGGCGCCCTGTTTTCCTCCGGTACCGACCATCGGGCCCACACAAATCGTGCGACCTGCGCGCCGAGTTCAAGGGCACTGTTCTGAATCCCTTCCGAATGGTCCGGCGATTTGTCCACAAAGATCGCGAGCGCAAAGTCGGTACTATCGGAAATCACAAGACCCACGTCGACTTTTGTCTCTGTCACAGACCCCGTCTTATGGGCGATTTCCAGATGTGTTGGCCCATCCACCGGAAGATACTTGGGAATCATATCGTTGTATTGCTGGAGTGCAAGCGTCCCAAACATTTCGGCAGAAGCAGAATCATCCACGAGCTGACGGTGATAGATCAACGACATCAACTTCACCATGTCTTCCGGTGTAGAAACCCCGATCCCGTAGCGAATGCCCTCCGGGGAGTTCCGTTTGGTTTGCCAGGAAAACAACCTGTTCAGTAATCGCGTACTCGACAGCCCCGATGATCGCATCAGGGCATTCACACAGTCGAGCTGGGATCCCAGGTCCGGTCCGAGGTGATCCAGAACCAGGTTGGTAGCGGTGTTGTCGCTCATGATGATCATCAACCGCATGGCATCCTGGACGGAAAGGGTCCCTCCCGGCTTCAGGAATTGGAGAATACCTGAACCAGGCTTCTTGTCATCATCGCGAATCTGCACCGGCGCGTTCGGGTCCAGGAGTCCTTTGTGGACACGATCAAAATAAGCGGCCATGATTGCGACTTTGATCGCGCTCGCCGTCGGGAATCGTTCCGATGCGTTGTACCGGATCTCTTCGCCCGTGCGAAGGTTCAGGGCCATCATTCCCAGGTGCCCTCCATAGCGGGCTTCGAGCGCCCTGATCGAATCCATCACCGCTATGCTGTCAGGGGAACTCTGCGAAAGGACGTTGGCCGGAAGAACGGAGAGAAACGCGCCGAGAAAAACAACGCTGGCGGTATGATTCATTCGTCGTTTTGCGGATCGTCGAAGGAAGAATGGCACGAACGTTACACCTTGATGACGATTTTCTTTTTCCAGAGTGCCCAGACCACGGCGAACATAACGAGGTTGAAACAGATTGCATACAGCAACGAGGCGTTCACCGGATTCGCAATGGGCAGAAACACTGCCTGGAAAATCCATTGCTGGAGAGAGAGCATGCTGCCGTCGTCCTGGCTGAATTTGATGAGTCCAACAAGCCTGCCCACCAGGCCCGAGAGGACAAACACCGCAATAGCATTAACGCCGAACATTTGAAACGGCTTCGACCACGAGACATACCTTTTAACGTCGATCAGCCAGTAGAAAACCGCCAGACAAATGAGCGCCCACCCGCACATGAAGATGGAATAGGTCGGTGTCCAGAGGTTCTTGTTGATCGGCATCCACATATCCAGAATGACACCCAGGAGAAGCATGAAATTGCCCACGACGAACATCCATGCGGTTTTTTCCTCTTTCGTATTGGGCCCCTGGAGCCATCGGCCTGTCAACACGCCCATCAAGGTCGTCGCGATCGCCGGCAGTGTACTCATGATGCCTTCAGGGTCAAAGCCCGGAACAGGCGCTCCACGCCAGGTGTGACCTGCAAGAAGCGTCGAATCGATAAACCATGGAAGATTACCGGTTGGCTCCAACACTCCCGCCCCATAGCCCGGGACGGAGATCAGTTTGAATGCCAGCCAGTAGGACCCAAGGAGTCCCAGGATCCAGATGATCTGGCCCTTCAAACCCGTGGAGAGATATATCGCCGATGCCACGAGGTAACAGACGGCGATCCGTTGAAGGACACCGGGGATGCGAAGTGTGGCGAAAGAGAACTGATGTCCGAAAAGGAGTCCGAAGGGAAACCCGGAAAGGAAGAGGCCCAGCCCGAAGATAATCAACGATCGCTGCAAAGCGTGCAGGAACAGGTTCCCTTTCGCCGCTCCCTTCTGTATTCGTTTCGTGAAAGCAAAGTGAATGGCGACGCCGACAATCCACAGAAAGAACGGGAAGATAAGGTCGGTGAAGGTCCAGCCACTCCAGGGGGCGTGTTCCAATTGAGGGTAAACCGCATCCCACGTACCCGGATTGTTGACCAGGATCATTCCTGCAACGGTGGCACCGCGGAAGGCGTCAAGCGACAGAAGGCGGGTAGAAGAACCCTCCGAAGTCAGAGTGCTCATTGAGGTTGCCTTTGGAAGTTTGAAAGAGGGATCGGCTAGTCGTGTTTGTCCTTCTTGATCGCGCCGATGCCGTTGCCTGTCGGCATCACAAGCTTCCCCTGCACTATCGTCGCACCGTCGAAGAGGTCGTTCTTGATCAATACTGCTCCATCCAGATCCGCCCAATCCACCAGCGGGGTCAGCTGCGTGGCGGCGGAAATCGCGCACGATGTCTCGGTCATGCATCCCAGCATGACTTTCAAGCCCAGAGACTTGGCGAGGAGAATCATTTTGTACGCTTCGCTCATACCGGTGCATTTCATGAGCTTTACGTTGATGCCGTCAAATGCACCGAGGGTTTTCACGATGTCAGGCAGGCGAACGACACTTTCATCCCCGATAATCGGAAGCGGGCTTTTCGCACGCAGCCATTTGATGTCGTCGAGCTGTTCCTTCGGCATCGGCTGTTCGACAAACTCCACTCCCTTTGTCGCCAGCCACTCGCACATCGCCAGGGCCTTTGTCTTGTCCTTCCACCCCTGGTTCACATCCACCCTCAATGGCTTGTCTGTCACTGTCCGGATGGTCTCGATGATTTCTTTGTCGTTGTCGCGTCCCAGCTTGACTTTGTACACTTTGAAATCGGCTGCCTCCTCCACCTTCTGGCGTACCACTGCCGTCGTATCGATCCCGATCGTGAAGGTCGTAATCGGCGTTTTGTCACGGTTTAATCCCCATATCCTGTACCAGGGCTGGCCGATGGATTTGCCGATCCAGTCGTGCAGGGCGATGTCGACGGCCGCTTTCGCGGCGGGGTTTCCCGGTGCAATCTTATCGATGTCGGCAAGGATATCCTCCAGTTGGAAAGGATCGGGATACCTGGCCATATCGACCCTGGAGAGAAAGGCATGGGCGGTTTCATGGCTTTCCCCCAGATAGGGGGGCATGGAAGCCTCTCCGTAACCGATGATTCCATCTTTCTCGAGTTCCACCATCATGACCGGCGTGGTATTGCGCGAGCTCGTGGCAAGCGTGAACGTATGCTTGAGTTCAAGCGTGTAGGGATAAAATCGGAGGACCATGGTGCCTGATGATTGAATGTGATGGGGCGCGTTCATCCGAAAATGGGGGCCGAGTGCAATCCCTGCACCCGCCAACATCGAATATTGCAGGAAGGCCCGTCGTGAATGCCTTCCCGGTCCGGCGTTATCGTTTGTATTCATGCATGTCTGCCAATCGTTGTACTCCCTCATCTTTCCCCGTTCCGAGTATGCGGCGGGCGTGTAAGAACATCTGACGGCGGTAGTCATTATAATCACGATCCGAGGGATCCAGACTGTTGATGTGGACATCCCCCGACGAATGAATGTACCTTCGCCCGCCGAGGGACATCGCGACGTGAGTCACCCTTTCCTTCTTCTCCCCCCTTGCGCGAAAGCCAAAGAACAAAAGATCACCGGGCTGGAACTGATCGAGGGAATCTCCTCCGTCCACCGCCTTCCCGACGTATGCTTGCTGGCTCGCGTCCCGGGGAAGAAGGATGCCGCTCAGGAAATAGACCGTCTTCGTGAAGCCGGAGCAATCCATCCCTTTTGTCGACGTTCCTCCCCACAGGTACGGTATCCCCATGAACTTTTCCGCAGTCTCGACAAGTTTCGGGCCCGTGGCCGTCTGTCCGCCGAGCCACGCGCCAAAAGGCTGAGCGTCGGTCTTGCGCACAAACGCTGTCCGCCCATCAGGATATTCCACCGCATACGATGATGACAATTCCTGACCAAGGACCAGAATCGAACCGGCCACGAGATCGCTGACATAGGGCATTTCGCTGTCTTGCGTGGCGTGCGAGAATGCGTAGGTTGAAGTGACGATCACCTTCGGACGATCAAGCCAGGCATTGTAAGCGGAATCCGACATCAGCCGGAGATTGCCTTCTGTCCAACCGAGATACGCGTCAGGAGTCTGCACCAGGTACCAGCCGTCGTGTTCTCTGAGGATCTTCAACGGAGTACCGAGGAGTGCTTGCGTCGCCATCTCCGCAGCATTGTCGGGTTTGACCCTGATGTTCACCACGCTTACACACGCCAGGGCATGAGGAGTCTGCACCACCGAAGCTTCGGGCAAAGCAGCCAGGCTATCCGCATTGACCTTCCAACCCCGGTCTTTGAGTCCGTTGACAAGTTGCCTTTTCATCTTCGAATCCTGGATTTCGCCCTGAACCGCGATGTTCATTCCGTGCACCGAGGAGATACGCACATCAAACACCGCCACGCGTTTATCCGGGGCCAGGCGCATCCTTTCCTGATTCAGTTGAGACTGGAGTTCGGCGGGAACACCTTGTGCCGTCATACGGCTACCTCCGATCAGGAGGGCAAACGCGATACAGGTGATTCGTTTCCCTGCTTTTTTCATAGTTCTTTGCACCCGGGCTGCTCCGTGGAAGGGGGAAAAGCCTGTGACGTCGTGATGCCTGGCTCCCTTCAAACCGCCCAATCTAATCGTCCAGGACGTGAACAGTCGCACTTTCGTCGACTCCCCCGAACAATTCACGATGAAGAAGCCTGACCGCCTCCTCAACGCGAGGCTCCGCGACGATGAGCGTCAGGTTCAGATGGGAAGCGCCAAAAGAGATCATTTCAACCGGAATCTGCACCAGGGCTCCAAAAACCCGGCTCGTGAGACCTGCGGCACCCCTCACTCCTTCTCCGACAATGGTCACACTCCCCTTGCCCGCGAGCACTTCAACACTCCCGAACTCCTCAAGTTCATGCTTGAGAACGGTCAAATCCACCTTCTCCGCCACCGTAAAGGCAATACAGAATTCGGAGGTCGTGCTGTTGCGCGAACGAATGCCGTGACGGGAGAGCACGCTGAAGAGTCCATCCCAGAACAGGTACTGATCGAGTCTTTTGTATGGTCGAACCGTGACCAGGGTGACCCCCTTTTGAAATGCGATCGATTTCACCCGGGCCGCACTGTCGTGCACGGTGGCCGCATCAACGCGTGTTCCCGCACCATTACTGCGGGAGGAGTTCCTCACTTCCACCGGTATGTTCTTTTCGAACAGGGGTAACATGGTGTTGGGATGAAGGACCTTTGCCCCAAAGTATGCCAGTTCGAAGGCTTCATCAAAGGACATCTCGCTCACCTGGCGAATGTCGCGAACAACCGTGGGATCGGCGCTGAGAATACCATCGACATCCGTCCATATTTGGACAAGCTCCGCGTTCATCCCCGCGCCGATAATCGACGCAGAGAAATCAGAACTTTCTCTTCCCATTGTTGTCGGCATGCCGGACTCCGTAACGCCAATGAACCCCTGCGTCACAGGAGTTTTCCCGGCCTCCACCAGGGGTTGTATGACGGTCGCGAGTCTCTCTGAGACCCGGTCCATGAGCGGGTATGCACAACCGAAGTTGTCGTCCGTGATCATGAATTCCTTCGCGTCGACCCAGACAGCATCGATGCCGTTTGCCTGCAATCGAGCGGCGACGAGCGCGGACGACATGCGTTCTCCGAAGGAGCAAAATGCATCGAGGGTGCGCGGCGTGAGTTCACGAAGGATGGCCACTCCCTGGACAAGTCGCGCGATGTCATCGCGGCAGGCATGAAGGAGCTCTTCCAGAGGTCTCACCTGATCGTCATGGGAAAACAACGCTCTGGCGATGTCTCTGTGACGGTCGATAAGACCATCAAGAATCACGAGCGCTTCCTTGTACTTCCCGACGGCTGCGGTACGCGCGGTCTGTTCAAGCTCGTTTGTCGCCTCCGCGACAGCCGAAATAACGACAACAGGACGGAGCGGGAGGTGGGTCGTGATAATCCCTACGACGTTCTTTATCGCCACGGCATCCCTGTTGGAAGTGCCGCCGAATTTCATGACGATCATAGGGCGTATCGCAATCTGAGGAGGCTAAACCTGCGGTAAATATATTAAGTCAGGAAGGAAGAAGCAAAACCGCCGTCGCACTTCGCGAGCACCCGTGGTCCCTTCCTTGTCCCATCCGGATCGTTACTTCAGGAAAAGCATCTGTTTTGTCGCGGTGTAGCCGCCGGCCTGGAGCCGAACGAAGTACACGCCCGTGGCTACGTTCGCATTCCACACGACGGAATGATATCCGGCGGCAAGAGTATCGTCTATGAGCACGGAGACCTCCCTGCCCAGCACATCATAGATTGTCATCCGGACTTTGATTTGTCGGGGAAGTGCAAACCGGATGGTAGTGGCCGGGTTAAATGGGTTTGGATAATTCTGAAAGAGGTTGTACTCCCGGGGAAGTGCATCGTCCGGTTCCACAGCTTCTACGATCATCGTACGGAATCGGTACGCTGCCGACCAGTCACCGATACTCATTACATTCATCCCCTGCACCCGCCAGAAATAAATCGTGTAGCTGCTCAATCGGGGCGTTGCGCATATTGTATCTGCTAATCCGGTGGTATCAAGGACGATCGTCGAGAAGTCCTGATTCCTTGCCAGTTGAACATGGTAGGTAGTCGCCACCAGGCTCTTTTTCCATCGCAACAAGGTCGTCGGCAGCACATCGGTCTGGGCGTTTGCAGGAAACACGAGGACCGGTCCGGCAGGCTGCCACGTAACCACCGCCTGTGGTCGAGAATAGGGTCCCCATCCCCCCGCATTGCCTGCTCTCACCCGCCAGAAGTATCGTGTCTCTCCCTTCAGGCCACGGACCATTCGCGTCGTATCTGAAAGGTTTGCATCGTCGAGGAAAATCCCCCCGCCAAATGTCGAGTCGACCCCAATCTGCAGACGGAACTGCGATGCATCGCCGGGGTTCCTCCAGCCGAATTGCACACTATCCGGCACCAGGATCCCCTCACCGGGTGTCACCAGGGCCGGACCGGGCGGTGCCGTGGCAACTTCGATGTTGCTGGTGTCAGCTTTCGTTCCAGTTGTGGTCGAGCGCAGTGACAAGATAGTAGTACTGTCCCTGGGTCGATTCCGGGACAGGCGGAACAATGCTGAGGGCATTCGTGACGGATTTCAGATTTTGCGTGCTGTCAATGTCCGCGCGCTGCGGATAATGATCGAACCCGTACAGCGCATAGCGAATTGACGAATCCTGATCTCCCGGAACGATAGGCGGTTCCCACGCAAGCTCGAGTTGACGCGAGTCTTGACTGAAGGCGAATTGAATCCCGCGAACGGGGTACGGTGCGACGGTATCTCTCCACGGCATGACGGGGATGAGTGCCGGGTATCGATAGAGCGAAGACCTGAGGGAATCCCCTATCCCGCCGATGTTGCTGATAAGATAATTCGCGGTGAACTGGATCTCGCCCGGAGCGTTTCCGGAATTCCGGTTGAATCGGATTTGCTGCGTGATTTGACTTGCATCACCAAAGCTCGCAGTGCCTATCCGGTACGTTGCCAGTCCCGGATAGAGTTGTCGACCATTCATTTGCGATGCCCACCACTGCTGGAGCAAGGCATAGTCCTGAGGCCCGCCGAATTTCCAGTAGAGTTGCGGCGCGAGATAGTCCACACTCTTCGTTACCAGCCAGTTTGTGGCGTCGCAAAATATCACGCTGTAATTGTCAGCGCCCGAAGTCCCCGGTGGCACGCCGTTTTTCCAGATTCCCCGGGGGCTCATGCCAAACTTGATCCACGGCTTTATTGCGTGGACGGTATCATTGATCGCGTGAATGAGCAGGTTCACGTTGTCCCGACGCCAGTCTCCAAGCTGAATATCGAGAAACCCCCTTCGCTCCGTGGCAAACGTCGCCGAATCCTGGTTCGTGATCCCCTCGGCATAGAAATAATCATCCATGTGAACGCCATCGATATCATATCGGCGCACGACGTCGGCGATCACCTGCAACACGTAGCTGCGGACCACCTGCTTGCCGGGATCCAGCATTTTCAGTTTTCCAATTTTCAGGATCCAGTCCGGATGGAGCACCGATACATGATTCGGCGCGACCGGATACAAGGTCGTGTCGCGGACGGCACGATACGGATTAAACCACGCATGGAGTTCCATCCCCCGCTTGTGCGCTTCCTGCACGGCAAACGCAAGCGGGTCGTAACCGGGGCTCACCCCTTGCTGGCCGGTGAGTACCTGCGACCATGGTTCGTAGGGGGAGGCGTAGAGTGCATCGCATTCCGGACGCACCTGAAATACAATGGTGTTGAATCCCTGCGATTGAAGTTGATCAAGTATTGCGATGAGAGCAACCTGCTGGGATTGGGGCGTGCCGCCCGGGCTCGGCGGCCAATCGATGTTGGCGACGGTGGATATCCACGCACCCCGCAGTTCCCTCTTCGGCAGGGACTGCCCATGGGCCATTGAAACGGTCACAGCTCCGAGCACGATCAAGGACGCGATCGCACGGCGCGATATTTTCACCAGATACGCAGAAGGGTCCATCGACATGAATATTGTGAAAAAAACAAACGGGCGTCCAGGCTTTACGTTCCGGACGCCCGCTGTTGAAGAGCACACCAAACGAGGAAAAGCCTGGTTACTTCACCAGGGCCATCTTCTTCGTGATTCGGGCTTGACCCGATGTCAACTGGTAGATGTACGTGCCGGACGAAAGATGCATCCCGGTGAATCCGTACTTGTAGGTCCCTGGAGCAAGATTCTCGTTGACCAGGGTTGCAACTTCACGGCCAAGGAGGTCATACACACGCAGCGTGGTCTTCCCGCCGCGGGCGATCGTAAATTGAATCTCGGTGGTCGGGTTGAACGGATTCGGATAGTTCTGCGAGAGCGTGTAGTTCTCGGGGACAAAATCGAAGGTCTGCTTCAATCCGGTGACGGTCCGTTTGTACATGCGCACACCCGGGACTCCAGCGTCTCCGAATACGCACACATAGGCCGTGTCGCCCGAGGGGCTGAACGCGATTCCACGGGGGCGCTCATTCGCATTCTCGGGTTTCGCGAACACCCAGATCAGACTGTCTTTCATTGTTCCCGATGCGGGGTCATACGCATACCACGTGCTCGGCCTGTATTCGGTCACAAGTCCGGGCCAGCGGTTCGGCAGATCGTTGAACGATCCAGCGCTCATCCACAGATAGCCATCTTTCCTGTTCCAGCCGAAGGATTCGCAATCAAATCCCTTCGCAATCGTATCGCACACGCCGTACGTCACACCGCCATCGGTGCTCTTGTAATCGTACACCGCGTGATTGGTGTACCCGGCCCAATAGATATCCAATCCGTCATACGAGGCTTCGAGTGAGCGGGAGAAGCTGGTCAATGTGTCGACCGCATTGAATAAGTAATTGAAATCCTTGTCATACACTTTTAACGGCGCACCGGTAGAAGCGACGGCGTTGTCATAGATATTGCCTGCGCCGTCGATGCCGACTGCGACACCGGAGGCCCCATTCGTCGCGTTCACTTTGGCCATTCCCGTACCGTCCAGATAATTAATACGATAGAGGTAGCAGAAATAGGTCGCGATAATGTTCCCATCCTGATCGGCGCGAAGGCCACGGCCCGTATTGGGACTGTTTGATTTGTCCCACACGAGGTGGGTGTTATTGATAAGTGAGGCGCCACCAAGCGTATCCTGCACACCATTCACGGTGACGAACTTGATGGGAGAGAATGAAGCCGGCGACCCGTCAGCGTTGTAGCAATACAACATGCGGACGGCGATTTGTTGCGGGACAATACTGTCCGGCGTGGCCACTTTGGTAAGATTGGTCATCACATTCGGAACGAGGATCGTGTCCCGGGGATAGGCATAGTAATTTTGAATCCACACCTTTCCATCGGGATCCACAGCGATACCGTGGATGTTGCCGGTCTGGACGGTATCGCCCGGAGCCAACCCCGCGGGGGGAAATACGCCGATATACTGCCACTGTCCCATTGCCATGCTGAGGGTGAAGAGCATGAGGACAATGGTTAGCGTAGCGAATCGCTTCATGATTACCTCCATTTTGGTGAACTGGTGGATTGTACATCAAACAATTACTTACTTCACAGGGCGTCCGGGATATCTCCTTTCGTCAATTAATGATCATTGATGATTCGGCAGTGGTGATGACTGTTTGCTATTTCAGAGCCCTCTCCCATAATACGGTGCGCTGGTTTTCAGCGTATTGATCCGAATAATCCTGTGAGTCGACGTCAGACCCTGCCTGCAAAGATAGAGATCCGTCGATTTTCCCCACGCCATGGTCAGGGTCTGCGGTTGCAGCAGACCGGGATAAACGGGTTCGGAAGTCTTCCCCGGATGGACAATGAACAACCCCTCCGGACCGTCAGTGCCCACATAAAGATCACCGTCGGACGAGAAGGTTATTGCATAGACCCCGCCTCCTTCGTTTCCATTCAGACTGTAATACAACTCAGGAGTGCCCAGGGAATCGGACGATATCATCGGCAAGCGCCAGATCCCTTCGACTGTGTCCTTTCTTCCTCCTACATAGAGGGACCCACTGAATACGCGTACTGTGCGCATCGTGCCGGTGAATGCAAACTTCTTCACCGATTTTGCGGGGGTGATGCGGAATATCGAGCCACTGTTTCCGACGGCCCAGATGTTTGCATTCTCGTCAAAATCCAGATCGACAATGTTTCCGAGGCCGCTGCCGGACAACCACAGCGTGGGCGTGGAAGGCGTTCCGCCTGTCGGAACTGGAATTTGAAAGATGATACCGCGCCCGTACACTGCGTAGATGATCCCCCCCGGCCCGACTTTGAAGCCTGACCACTTCGTCACCCCTGCGGGGTTCGCCGCATAATCCGATCGGACACCGGCCGATGTAATCATTTTCGTCCCGAGGCCGGCACTCGTCGAAGTTGTCGTTAAAGAAACATAAATATTCCCGGTGGCGTCGCACGCGATCGCAAATCCATCTTCACCTGCCGCAACATTCCCGAATTCCGCAACAGCCGCGTCCAGCCCCACATACACCGGGGCACTGTAATCCATTGCCCCTTGAACTGATACGCGAACCGCCACCGAGTCGCTCGAGAGCAGCGGAGGAAGGACTTTCAGCTCCGTGGGTGAGGCGCTCTGGATGATGCCGAGCGAAGTATTGAAGTACACCAGCATTTTCGAAGGATCGCTGGAGAAGTTCGAGCCGGTGAGGGTCAGGACGGTCACAGGAGCGACGGCGAACGTCGGGGTGATTGAGGTGACGACCGGCGTCGGGGCGCTTCCTTCACTCGGAGAGTAGAGGCTCGGTGGAGGGGTCTCCTTGCAACCCGTCAGAACCGACGCACTCAGAACAAGAGCGACGAACGATGTGCGAATGATCTGCGAGCAAGAGTTCATACAACCTGTGTCCTTATGTTTACAATGCAAACTGGAGATTGAATCGGTGCACCGCGGTAAAGACACCGAATGGCGTATAGGCGTAATCGATTCCCAGACCGAACCCGTCGAAGTTGCGCTGGAGACCGACCCCATAAGAGACCCCGTGTTCGTCTGCAGGACCGATGTAGCCGATCCGCAAGGAGAGGGTTTGCATGAAGGTATACTCCACCCCCACTTTGAGCTGTTCCGCATAGTCCCTTGGATGCTCTGCTTCCAGAGTAACAAGTGCGGCATGCTCTTTTTGCATGGCGTCATTCATATCCGCCAGGTCAAGAACGTTCATCGCCAGCCCGATCCGGAACGTCAACGGGAGCTGGAACCCTTCGTTGACGAACCGGAGTTCGCGTGAAAAATTCCTGACGGTCATGCCGAACGTCAGACTCTTGAATCCCGTCTTGTAGAGGATCCCGAAATCAAACGCGTAGGCACTCGCCACATTTGCGGAGGTCTCCCCCGAGAGGTTTACCTGAGCGGTACCGAGATCCTGGCGTACATATTTGATGACACCGCCGACGGAAAATTGCGAACTCAAAGCCCGGGCATAGCCGATTCCCGCCGAGAGACCCCGGGGATTAAACGTCCCGAGGTCCGTGAACCCCTGAGAGTTTGTTGCGAAGATCGTCTCATCCAGAGCCCCGTAGTCCACCGATTGCACGAACACGCCGATGACTCCGTATTCCCCGTTGAACGGGCTTATGGCGACGCTTCCGTAAAAGTGATTGATGTCGGCGATCCAGCGTGTCTGGCCGACCGCAAAACTGGAGAATCGTTCAATCCCGGCAATCCCCGCAGGGTTGAAGAAGAGACACTGGGATGACCCCTCGACGGCGGAGTATGCCTCACCGAGGGCGGCGGCCCTCGCATCGGAAGTGACGGAGAGAAACTTCAACCCGGTCTGGGCGAGTTTCTGCTGGGCACGTGCTCCATTGTCCAACACCGCCACGAGCAAAAGGAGGAGAAGAAGTAAACGTACTGCTGATTTCATAGCGACTCCATTCCTTAAGTTAGCGGATGACGGCAAGTTTCTTGATCGTCCGCTCGCCGGTCTTAAGATCTTCAAAAACCACGATATAGATGCCACTCACGACCACCTGGTTGGAAGAGGTGATCGAATTCCAGTATTCGTCTCCGGAACCATCGGTGTGGTCGATTTCCCGGATGAGCTCTCCAAGTTCGGTATAAATCTTGATCCTGCAGGTGCCCGGGATATTGTAGAAGGCGATTTTATCAGGCTGCTGTTTGAAGCGGAGATTGTCCGGATCGGAATTCAGGCTGAACGGATTGGGGACGATTCTGATCTGGCTTGAGGAAGTCCCCGCTGCACGTTTCAGGAACGCGCCCTGTCCTGCTGCCCCACCGGTTGTCGTGTATGCCCGGTTGGTGACCAGACCATCGGTCCCCACCGCCTGGAGATAGTAGAAGTTCTGAACACCTCGTACGACTGCGGTATCGTTGAAGGAGGTTTCCCCCGCAGGCAGATTTGCAACCAGGGAGTATATGGTGTCCATCCTTCCGGATGAACGGTAGACCAGCCATGACGCAACGGGCGGCCCTCCTGTTGCCGGAGTCCATGAGAGCGCAACCCTGTCACCGCCCGAAGTAACGGTGAACGCGATGGGCGGGTCCGGCGGCTGGGGAAGAGTGTAGCCGGAATTGTAGTTCGCGAGCGCCCGGCGGAATGTCTGGAAGAGCGAGTCTTTTCCCGTCAATACCGAGTCGTTTTTCGTTTTCGCGTCGATCTGGCCGAGTTTGAACTTCCGACCGACGGAGTAGCATTCCTGCCTGCTCAGCCCTGCAGCTGCCTCGGCGAAAACGATGTGAATCTTTTCACCCGGCTTCAACGTGTACGGACCATACCCGATGGCAGTGGAATACCCACCGCTCGTTCCGAGGGATGGGTCACCGGTTTCAGCGTCAAAGTTTCCTGCAGGTTCTACCTTGTCCGCGTGCCTTGGATTCGCGTGTCCTTTTGACATCCACGCATATTCAGCGTTCATCTGACCGATGGCCACTGCACTGTTGTTCCTGTTCAGCCCATCATCAGAGCTCTCATAGTCGGTCGTGAAGGGCTGGGCAGGGTCGTCGGTCGTATCGGCGGGTGACTTGTCTGCGTGAAGAGTCACGGCCCCCACAAATTGCGCTGCGCCGAGCCGGCCCAGAGTATCGGTCGGATCGTAGTTTGGTGTCAACGAGGACGGAGTCCAGATCGGGCCTCCAATGTTGTCATACGCCGAGAACACAGGGTATTTCCCATGCCAGGCATAGGAAGCACGGAAATACCCGAGACCGGGCGGATTGTCGGGATCGGATTTCACTCCATCGCCCCTGCAGTCATTCAGGGTATTGATCCCCCAGCCGACGGGGTTGTTCCCGATGACATACCGGACATCTTTGTTGACGGCCCACCGGAACTGGAAATAGAAGAAGACGCCCGTCACGGTCTGGTTGGGCAGTTCAATTGCCGCGTCATCGTTCGTATTGCCGGTGTTGGTGAACACGTAGTCGTAAATCATGTAGTTGTCGTTGAACTGCTGACTGAACGCCATGATTGTCCGCTTCATCGAAATCCCGAGGACCGTGTTGACCTCATTGACGATCATCCGGTCGGGGATGATCGTGGGGTCGACTTTGTCGATCCCGGAATTGTGATCGAGAAGCATCTGACTTCCATCCACAAGCACCATCGGGAGCGGGTACTTGGAGATCATCTCGAACTTCGTCGGGAACACTTCGTCCTGCCCGGAAACGCGCGGGCCGACATGCGCGACCTTATGCGGGTAGGTAACGCCCTTTTCATCGGTGAAGTTCTCGGCCCCGATCCACATTGCTTTTGCAGCCTGCATGTCCTGATTGTAGTAGAACGCCGGCCACTGGAGGCCGTCCTGCTGCTCCGTCGTTCTTCCCTCCTCGATCTCGGAACCGGTGTTCGCGAACCAATTCTGAAGCGAACCGACAGCCATCCATCGCGTCAGGTATTGCGCATGAAGAACCATCGGCGACAGGAGAATGAGGGCGCCACAACTCAAGAGTAGGAATGTATGCTTCATGGTGGAGATCCGTATCATGATTCGGTGGACGATCTTAGAAGTCGAAACCCAGCCTGATCCCGTAAAAAATCTGCCGCGGGTTCAGGAAGGTGAACGTCTCCTGGTTCGGCATATCAATGTATGCTTTGTTGTCCAGGACCTTTTGCAGAGTGCCCTGATCAACCTGTTGCCACGCACCGTTGGTAAACTGGTAGTAGGCTCCGTTTTGCAGCACATAGTAAAACGGGCGTGTCTGCTGGTTCGAAGCCGAGCTCAGATCGGCCATCGTTGCCACCGGTACAATCGGCTGAAACGTTGCACCGTCGAGACGATAGTCTCCAGGCCGGTCACTTCCCGAAATGTTGACATAGCCGAGGGTAGCTTGGCGATCGGCGGGGAGATGGAGCGACTTCATGTAGTCGTTGTAGTCGTTCCCATCCACAAATCCGTATTGCGACATGAACTTGAAGTTAAAGAGGTTCGTGAAATCGGCGAAGACTTCGAGATTGAGATGTCCGACCTTGAAGTTCTTCGACAACCGCATGTTCATATTCCAGAAATCGCGCCATTGGAGATTGTAGGACACGCCCGGAATGCTTCCCCCGCCGGTGTAGGTGATGTACTCCCCGTTCTGCCAGGTCCCGACGAGATTGAGCCGCCAATCAGAGAGCCACTTCACGCCGAACGCCTCCGGCCCAAAATCCGGGGGTGTGTAAAAATCAACGTTCATCCTCGCGTAGGGCTGAGGGATCGGTTTCGTTTGGTAGACATTCGACTGGAGGTATGCATTCTGATCCTGCACACTCTGGTATTGATACAATGACCCAAAGTATCCCGTGGTGCGGACGTCATAGGTATAGTTGATGAACCCCTGGACCCAGGCACCCCGGTTCTTTTGAACGGTGAATTCAAATCCGCGAATATCCCTGTACCGATTACTGGTGTACACGGAGTAGTCCACCGAATTGTCCCTGCTCACGTAATTGACCAGGAATGACTCATCGGAAACATCCTTGTAGTACGCAGCGACCCGCAAGAGGTATTCATCGAACAGACTGTGCTCGTATCCCAGTTCGTAGGCGACGGTTTTCGGGAAAGGGGCTCCAGGATTGGCGATACGGGCCACGGAATTGTCGAACGACGACCGTCGGAGCAGGAAGAGGTTCTCCGGTGCAGGGACCTGCCGGAAGTGACCGTAGTTGAAGTAGAGCTTTGAGTCTTCGCTGATGGGGAACGCGATACCGAGGCGCGGACTGACCGTGAGAATGCGCTTTACCCGGGTCCTGGCGATGAGCGTATCCATCCCACCTGCGCCTGACCCTGAGAGACCGTAGGAGTAGGGGTCGATGACATCCCACCAATCGCCATTGGGGTCGAGATAGTCCAGCCTCACTCCGAGGTTGGCAATCATCCCCTGGAACTCCAGCTTGTCCTGCGCGTAGAGAGCTCCCCGCCAGGGGAAGCTATGCCAGCTCGAAAAGGTGTTGCTTCTCGGAAGACCGAAGTCGAATTGCGCATAGCTTGCATAATTGTCGGTATAACCGAGTTCAACACCAGTTTTCACCTGGTTGTAACGGTCGAGTTGACTGGTCAGGTCGAATTTGAACGTATAGCTGAAGACCTCACTGCTATCCCGCGAATCACTGAACCCAAGCCCGTACCTGATGCTTGACACGATACTGCTGGGAGGATTCGGGTTGGGATCAAAACCGAGTGGAGACATGTCCGTGAAGTAAGGCCCGAACTGGTAAACCTTGGCGGTGTTCCGCAGAGCCCCGGGGTCGGTCTGATACTTCGACCGAAATCCGGTGAACGTCACATCGTAGAAGGTGGTCGCGTTGACCACCTCTGAGAGCTTCAGGCCTCCCATGGTGTACCAGGTGCTCGTCGGGCACCAGTACGCGTCCGACCAGATGCGGGAATCGATGTAGCTCACCTGGGAAAGCAGATTGGCAATACCGTCAGTGGTCTGGAAGATTCCCGGGTTGCCGGCGTTATTGTCGTTGGTACCCCACTGTCGCCCGATAAGCAACGATCCGGTCAGCTTCATCGAGCTCGAAAGATCAGAGGTGAGTTTCAACGTTCCACTGTAATCACGGTAGGCATCTGCGGAAAGGGGAATCAAATACGCGCTTTGCGTTTGGCGATACGAGGTAAAGAACCGGAGGTTGCCAAGTTCCGCTGCAGCCGGGATTGGACCACCGAACCCCATATCGATGTCCCAATCTGGTAAGTTGATCTCCGCCTGTTTGCGGTGCTCAAACAGAAACAAATCACGTGCGGCTTCCGGCGTGAGATGGCGCGATGGATCAGGGTCCTTCATCAAAGCCTGGGATACGGCGTTCCAGCCTCCCGGAAACGCGGCATACTGTTTCTGGGTCCAGGGGTCCCATGCACCGTTGTCGGTTCCGGTCCAGGCCACCGCGGGGTCGATAAACGGTCTAATCCAATAGGAATTCTGGTCGTAGATTGCCGACCCGAAATGTTTGGGATCAGCAGGACTGTACCGGCCGATAAAACTGAAGGAATACGAGGACGGACTCCCCTCCTTCGTGACGACATTCACAATGCCGGACCGGATGTTCCCGTATTCCGCGTTGAACCCCCCTGTCTGCACCTGGATGTCCTGAACCGCGCTGAGGGCCAGACTGGTATACGGATTATTCGTCCGTTCGTCCCGCAAACTCAGGCCGTCCATGACAAAGGCAACCTGATCGAGCGTGCCTCCCCGGACCACAAGCCCCGATTGAATCCCAGCCTGGAGCTGAACAGCACCGGCAACCGAAGTGACCGGGAGCTTCTCAACGTCGGCGATTTCGATGTTTGCGCGACTTGCGGAGACGTCTCTCTGCACAACAGGACGCTGTGCGACAACAGTGACCTCCTCCCCGGCAATCGCTTCCTCGCTGAGGGAGAAGTCCTGATTTGTCGTCTGATCGATATCGACGCGGACATTGGACACGACGGCTGTGGTGAAGCCAAGCAACGTCGCTTTGACGCGGTAATGTCCCGGAGGGATATTGAGGATGACGAAGTAACCGTCGGGATTGGTGACGGCGCCCAGAGTTGTCCCTTCAATCACGACATTCACACTCGGCAGCTTATCACCCGTCCTGCTATCGGTGACGGTGCCGGTGATCTTGCCTGTGGTACCTGCAAAACCTGTGAAAGAGAGACAACCTATGAGGACGACGAATACGACACTGTAGAAAGCTCGCATGCAGCTGGCTCCCTAGCGTAGATGGGAAGTTGGGTGAACAATGAGATCTTAAGAAAGGGGTCTCACATTTGGAATGTCGTTGAAATGAAGATGAAGACAGGGGAAATATAGAAATCTCCCCACCGGAAGTCAAGGACAATGGGTCTGAAAGCGACAACGTGGCCGGCTGCCAACGGCCGTGATTTTTCCCCCCGCTTGCATGAGGGTGCGCCCTGCGGTTGGCGAATTATTCCACAGTTCTCGTGCCATCACCAATGGAAGAGGCACCGCTCCATCTTGTCTTCTTCCACGGTTGTCGACGGTGGTGATACATTACCGATCAAGTACTGCTCTGCGGATGACGAAGGAGCGCGCCGGTGGTAAATTGTTGCCCTCGCCAACTTTTTGTCCACGTGAACACATCGAGGTTTGGCAGCATTCTCTCCAGGCTTCGCTGACCCGGAGAAGAGCTCTGGTTAGCAGGCTTTTCTTTGGTTACCTGGGATATCTGGCGCTCATGACCCTGCGAGGTGGCCAACTTCTATTACGTGTTGTCCACCTCCAATGCTCGGCCGCTTTTCCGCCAGCAATGCGAATGACAGCAGCGCTACACATAGTCCGACAGCATAGCCCGAAAGGCTGCAATAGGAACACAACGGAAGGAAATGGAAATCTCCGACAAATCACGTGAGCATGTCGCTACCGCTCCGGCATGCCTTGACGAAGGATTGAAAAGATGAAAGGTCGGAGAGAACGAAATTCCCCGCACGCCTTTTAGCATGCGGGGAATCCGGGCGATGATTGAATCAATGTCGAATTCCACTTCTGTCGGGGGTATTGAAAAGCCTTTGCCGATGGCCTTCAGAAAGGCTTCCTTGAGCGTCCAGATGGTCATGAACACTCTTTTCCGCGCATCTGCTGGAACTCCTCTGAAGAGATCGCTGTTCGCCAGCGGTCAGACACAATCCCGCAATGGAGTCGATCCCCGGATCGCGATCGCAGGATTCGACATCAATGCCGATGCCCCCTGAATCGCATATCCCGCTTGCCACGCAATCGTGGGCATGCGAAATGCTGAAGTCCAATTCGACCGGCGAGACAGGGCCCGCGAGATACGGTTTGTCCCATTGCGTACGTTCTATTCGCAACTCCCCGGGAGGAAGCTCCAGATGATCACCGAGTTGAAGGCGAAGGAGTGCATGTGCCAGACCGTATTCCCGTTGGTCGTCCCACCGATGGTAACGCGATAGAGTTTCTCGTTCGGCAGGACTGAGAATGCGATCGAATGCAGCCAAATCATCCTCGGTCACATTCCGGGGATTTGCGTACCAGACCACGGCCATTCCTGGGGGTGTGCCGGATTTCTCCTCCCCCCAAATCTGTGCCGCGATTCTTTCTCTTCTTCCTCTGGCTCTTAGTCCGGCGATCATGGGAATCAACTCCGTCCATTGGGTTGTCCGCCAACGGCAAAAGATATTTGATTTTGAGGACCGGATGTCCTTCTTCCCTCCTCGAATCCTGTGACCGCCGGACTTTCTGACATCCGCCTCTCTTGCATGGGGCACAATGTATTCGATATAGACCCAAGAAGCTCCGATTCCGATCTGTTCATGAAAAAGTGGTCGCCCCGCAGAACCTGCAATGAAAACGGGCCTGTCGTAAGTTCTCGCCAGGGCTCAATATGCTCGGGCTTCACCATCGTGTCTTCGGAGCCTCCGAATGAAGTGATCGGGATGGAAAGCGGACGATCGGCGACGTAATCATAGCGTTCACACACCGCGAAATCGGCCCTGAGTGTCGGGAGGATAAGCTCCATGAGTTCGTCGTCTGCAAGGACCTCCCCGGGCGTCCCGTTCAGATGCTGCAGTTCGCGGATAAACTCTTCATCCGTCAACTCGGAGTATCGTGATTTCACCTCCCGAACGTGCGGGGCCCGACAGCCAGAGACAAACAGGTGATCGGCGGTCCGTCCGTCGCGCTCCTGCAAGACGCGGGCTATTTCGAAACCCACAAGCGCTCCCAGACTGTGACCGAAGAGCGCGAAAGGTTTATCAAGGTACGGAAGAAGCCCGGCATGCAACGCATCGACCAATGGCGAGATCCGGTCGAACGGTCGCTCCAGTATCCTCTGCCCTCTTCCCGGAAGTTCAACCGGACACACCTCAATGCTCTCCGGAAGCTTCTCCATCCAGGATCGGAAGAGAGCCGCCCCGGCGCCCGCATACGGGAAACAGAATAGCCGGATGGTTGCGCGAGGGTTGGGCTTTCTGAAGGCCACCCAGCTGCCTGTGTTGTTCCTGATCATGACGGATAGTGATAGTCGGTAGATCTTATCGAACCAGAATCATGCGCTTCATGCTGTTCATCTTCGAGGTCACCAGCCTGTAGAAATATACTCCGGACGAAAGATTCATCCCACGAAAAGCGACGTAATGGAACCTGCCTGCATCTGCGCTCCCGTCGAAAAGAGTGACAACGCAACGCCCGCAAATATCATAGACCTCAAGGCGGGCATGGGTTGTTTGATCCACGGAAAAGCGTATAATCGTCTCTGGGTTGAAGGGATTGGGAAAATTCTGATCGAGCCGGAACTCCATGGGCGCCGTCTCGACGATCCCGAGCACAGTCAAAAGTACCCTCACCTCTTCGGAGAGATGCTGCTTCCCATCCCTGTCGACCTGACGCAAGCGATAATAAAATGTCCCCGCTGACTGCAATCCCTGATCAACAAAGGAATACGTTTGCGCCGTTGACGTGGTCCCCGCTCCTGGCAGGAAACCGTTGGCCACATCGACAAACGACGTGTCCCGTGCTGCCCTGCGCTGGACAAAGAATCCATAACAGTCAATTTCGCTTGCGGTCGACCAATCGATCCGAACACCCGGGCCCGCGGGGTTCGGGATGACAGAGAGTGAGGCCAATTCGATCGGCAGAGGTGCGGCCAGTGTCGTCACCAAGACAACTTCCGAGTTTGTGCTGCTGCCGCTTTCGTTGTACGCGCGGACTCTATAATAGTATTTTGAATCGGCGTTGAGCCCTCCAACGTCGGCGTTGTCAACATCTCCAACCGCAGCGTTTTCACAGCCCGGGACGAAAACGGCAAATCCATTGTCACAGCCGACGTCCAGACAATATCCCGTGGCACCGGTGGATTTCGTCCAGTTAGCTGAAAAGCTCACGTCGAGGATGGAGGTGCCTTCACCCGCAACAGGGGCATTCGGGATAAGGAGGACATTCGCGGCGTCGCTGGAGGCGCTCGTCCCACCGTCGTTGTACGCGCGAACCCGATAGTAGTACCTCGTCCCACCGGCCAGGCCGGTGACCGCTATCTGTATGACGCCCGGTATGTCTTTGTTGGCGTAGTTCGCCACCATCGATTCGAAATTCAGATCCAGGGCTACATCAATCTTGTACCCCGCCGCGCCCGCGACGCTCCCCCAATGAGCATCGAAGCCCGAGTTGCTTATGTTGGTCGCAGGTTCAATCGTCGGAGGTGCAGGCACATTGGGAAGGGTCGTCACCTGAATGATGTTGGAATTCCCACTCGTGCCGCCACCATTGTATGCCCTGACACGATAGTAATAAGGAGTATTCGGATTGAGGCCATCGACCGCACATGTAACAGCGCCGGGAACGTCCTTATCGGTGTAATTCGTGAGCAAGGTCGAAAAGGCTGCATCTGTCGAGACATCCAGTCGATAGCCCGACGCCCCCGTCACGGACTGCCAATTTGCGGTGAAGCTGCTCGCGGTGACATTGGTCGCGGCACTGGCAATGGGAGCCCCGGGAACTGCCGGAAGAGTTGTGAAACTCCAAACCCCTGACCAGCTGCTGTTTCCCGCGGGGTTTACCGAACGGGCCCGCCAGTAGTATAATGTACCGACTGACAAGGCCACAGCCGGGGTGTATGATGTCGATGGTATTCCTGTTGCATTTACAATTGGCGAAGCAAATGTGGAAGCAGTGGCGACCTGCAAATCATACGACGCCGCGCCTGTTCCCTTATTCCAGCTGAACTGCGGGCTTTGGGAAACATCGACGGCGGCATTCGCCGGGCTGAGAAGCGTTGGAGCTGACGGTATTGCATATGCTGTTGTAAACTGCCACACTTCGGACCATGGACCTGTGCCGACACTATTCGTCGCGTTGACGCGCCAGTAATACGTCGTGCTGGACTCAAGTGAGACAATCTTCGTGGTATTAGTTAGGCCCGGATTGTCGGAGGCGATAGTATTGAAATTCTGATCGGTGGCAATCTGAAGATGCCAGGAGGTCGGTGGGTTATCGGTTGTGTTCCACCAAGCAACTATGGCGGTTTTTGAAACCCCGGTGGAACCGTTTTCGGGCGAATACTGGAGCACTTGAATAGGGACCTCAAGGATGGTAGTGAACGCCTGTCCCTGATCGCTGGGGGACCAGCTGCTTGCTCCGGCAGCATTCACGGACCGAACGCGCCAGTACTGCTTTCGCCCACCATCGATACGGTCGGGGACGCTAAACGAAGTCCCCTGAATTTCCGTTTGATTGATGACCAGTGCTTCTGTCACGAATGAGTTGTCAAGGGAGATTTGGAGATCATAGGTCTGTGCTCTCGTGCCGGCATTCCATACGAACGTCGGCGGGTTCGCCACATTCGTTGCGTTTACCGGAGGAGATGTCGGAACCGGAGGGGAAGGAAGCGCAATAATTGTGGTAAATGCCCACACCGATGACCAATTGCTGACCTCCGATCCCTTTCGTGCGTTCACCCGCCAATAGTACTGGGTGCTATTCGCAAGAGCGGTCGTTAAGGTGTACGAAGTCCCAACGACACCTTCCACCTGAAAAACCATGGAGCCAAACCCGGGATCCGAGGAAATTTGAAGGGCGTACGATTCGGCGCCCTCGGACGCATTCCACGTTAAGGGCGTGAGCACGGGAACATCAATTGCCTGATCGGCCGGCGAAACCAATGTTGGCACCGGCGGCGGAGAGGGCACCGCAATGGTTGTAAATGTCCATGACGACGACCACTCACTCACATCTGTCCCCTGTTGGGCATTCACGCGCCAGTAGTATTGGGTAGTATTGGCGAGCGCAGCCGAGAGCGCGTAGGAGGTTGTGGCGAGTCCCTGTTCTTCAAGTGCGACGGAACCAAAGGACGGGTCCGTGGCAATCTGGAGATTATACACTCCCGCGCCGTCGGAACTATTCCAGCTCAATGTGGGCAAAATGGAAACATCCATTGATTGGTCGGCGGGAGAGAGCAGAACAGGCACCGAAGGCACCTGTGCAACAACGAGTGTTCTTCCTGCTACCAGGAGAAGAACAACCAGGAAAGCAAATCTTCGGGCAAGCATGACTGACTCCTTTCCTCGTGCAAGAGGAATTGGAATTGAATTGCGCGTTACCCACTTGTTATCACGATCATCCATGCAGTCGACTGGGCCGCATGCCTATGTTGAGACTCGGACTTCGAAAGAATGGGGGATTTCGGCAAGCCCGGATGTCGTCAGCCGATCTGGCGTTTCTTCTCAACAACCTGGTCCATTGTCCCCCGAGAAAACCCCGGGGGTCCGATGCTGTGTCACACTCCTGAGATCACTCGGACGTTTCATACGTCCAATGAGGCGTTGTTCTTCACCTCCTCGTTGCACCGCGGTAGCCGGTCACCGCATGGCATCCTATGATCCCTGATTTTTCAGCGCCGCCTCCTCCATCTTTTTCCGGAGGCTGAGGGGTCGCATATCCGTCCACACTTCCTTGATGTAAGCAAGGCATTCGGCCTTTGTTCCGGCTTTGCCCGCATCCCGCCAGCCGAGGGCGTTCTCCCTGTCGGCGGGCCAGATAGAATATTGTTCCTCGTGGTTGAGGACGACTTTGTAGATGGTGGTATCTTCTTTCTCATCCTGTGTCATGGTAGCTCCGCATGTGCTGGTGATTGTGGAATGAGTGGCGATGTTTCGTCCGTATCTTTTGCCAGGAAGTCGCGGAATTCCCGACTTGACGAAAGTAGAATATTCACACCCGTCATGATCGCGCCGCACGTCACGTAGAGTAATGTTATGTCCTTCCCGATCCAGTCGAACACAACTCCGCCCAGCCCCACACCAATTGGCGCGAGGCTCGCGGCTATTGTCCCAAGGAAACCAAACATCCGTCCGCGCATCTCGCTCGGAGTCGTCAGTTGAATTATCGTCACGATGTACACGCCCGTGAACCCGCTCAGGACACCACCGACAAGCACAAGCCCGCTGGCCACATAAGGGGTCTGGATCACCCCAAGAAGGCCGTAACCGATGGACTCGAGAATGATGGTCGAGACAAGTACCCGGCTACGCACAGTGCTCTTGATCTCCATCAACCCGGCGGTCATGGCGCCTACAAATGCGCCGATACCATAAATGGCGGCGAAGTATCCTACCCAATCTTCTTTCAGTTTCAGAAAATCCATGACGTAAAACGGGATCATGAATATCAAAGGAGCCGAGAAAAAAGTGACTATCGAAGATGCAATGACGAGCCTGTTCAGTCCGCGGATCCCGATGACATAGCGAAATCCCGCCACGGTGTCGCTGCGAAATTCCGTGATCTGCTTTCTTAGGTCCCCACGCCCCTCCGGCAATTTCTGGGGAATCACCATGAAAGTTTCAGTGGCGCCGGCGTAGAGACAGGCAATGCCGTTGCTCACGGCCGCCCAGAAGGCCCCGAGGAGACGATAGAACACTCCGGCGACTCCCTGACCGAGCAGGAAGGCCAACTGCAAGACTAGCTGAGCAAGTGTGTTTGCCCGTGCCATGTGTGCTCTTGGTACGAGTTCCGGCGTTGACGCGGTTATGGCAGGTGTTGAAAATGCATCGAGGACTGCAACGCTTACGGACAACACGACGATGCCGATCGTGAGGAGTCTTGTCTGACCGGGCGCGAAATAGAAGAGAGCCCCGAGCGCAAGGAGGGCGAAACCGCTTGCAATATCGCAATAGGAAATAATCTTCCGTCTCGAAAAGCGATCGGCCACGGTTCCGCCGATCACGCCGAACAGTACATTCGGGATGCTGACCAACATTGACAGCAATCCCATGAGGGTCGCGGAGTCAGTGACCTCCTTAATCCAGAGGAGCATCACCAGAGATGACAACGACGTGCCGAGCCGACTGACGAACTGCCCCTGGAGAAGCAGAGCATAATTGCGGTTCAGGAGTTTCGCGGGTTCTTCCACGGTATGCCCTTTACGAATTCCATGAACGGGGCGTCAACCCCGCCTCGCGTGCAACCTCAGCAGTGGACACTCGTGCATCACCCATGATCTTCGTCAAATGCTGTGCGAGCACGCGAACATGTGGATTCTGCATCATGCTGAGATGATCTCCCGGCACCTCTTCGATCCCTACTCCCCCGAGAGCGAGGGAGCCCCAACCCATGTCGGGCTCGAGATCCATGCCAGATTCTGACTCGATAGCCTTTAGAAGCCAGATGGTACCAGGATATGGCCGGGGGACATATTCTCTCCATGCATGCGACTGCGTTCTGTTCATCTGGATGTACTGTTTAAAATTCTGCAATCTCAGAAGGTGCGGGAGGAGCCCAGCTTTTTTCGCTTTGTGCAGAACAACTCTATACTGTTCGTCGGGGCCCAGCCGTCTCAAGTCTGTGAGATCAAGAGGGAATGATTGAGAAAAGATATCGACGAGCAGCTCCGCATCATCCTCGGGGTCCCTCGCAATGGGTATCCTCGGCCCCTGGTCCAACACCGCCAGCATCCCCACGGGATGGCCATTCGTGAGCAGGCGTCGGGCGACTTCATACGCGATAATCACCCCGAGCGACCACCCGCCGATGAAATAGGGACCTTCTGGTTGTTTCTGAAGAATCGCATCAACATAACGGGAAGCCATCTGCTCAATGGAGATGTCAGGCGGCTCTTTCCCATCCAGCCCCATCGCCTGTATTCCATAGACCGCGCGACCTTCCCCGAGACATTTTGCCAACTCGGCGTACCAGTGTACGCTCCCGCCCGTCGGATGAATAAAGAAGAGCGGCTGCGCGGTCTCGCCGCCACGCAATTCAACCAATAAATCTGACCCATTCTCGTCGTCGTCCCGCACAAGCAATGGCGCAAATTGACTGACAGTGGGATTTTGGAACAGCGACACCATTGATACTTCCTTGCCGAATTCCTGCCGGATTTGCGCAAGCAGCCGTATCGCAAGGAACGAGTGACCTCCGAGTTCGAAGAAGTTATCCTCGATACCGATCGGTCTTCGTTGCAGCACTTCTTCCCATAATTGAATCAGCTTTTCCTCTACACTGTCGCGGGGACCCACGTACTGATGGCTGGGTTCGGTTGACGAGCCATCGGGAGCTGGTAATGCGTGCCGATCAATTTTGCCGTTCGGTGTAAGTGGGAGTCGTGACAAAACCATCACCGCTGACGGAATCATATACGAAGGTAACTTCTCTCTCACGGAGGCCAGCAACGTGTCTACCGACAGTGCGGCATCCTTTTCAGCCACAACGTAAGCGACTACTCGTCGGTCCCCCGGGATGTCTTCCCGCACTATGGCTGCCGCCTCCGCCACATCGCTTGATTGGAGTAAAACTGACTCTATTTCACCAAGCTCAATCCGATAGCCCCGGATTTTGACCTGATCATCAATCCTGCCGAGAAATTCAATATTGCCATTAGGGAGAAACCTTCCGAGATCCCCGGTTCGGTACATTCGTCTACCGGCTTGCGCACAAAAAGGATCTGGTAGGAATTTTTCCGCAGTAAGGGGCACTCGGTTCAGATACCCGCGTCCTACGCCGGCCCCGCCGATGAATAATTCACCGGCCACACCGATGGGGACCGGATGCAACGCCTGATCGAGGATATAGATCCGGGTATTGTCAAGCGGTCGCCCAATCGGGACGATGGCACCACCATTTGACTCACCATCGACGTGGCAGTGGCTGGCCACCACTGTGGTTTCCGTAGGACCGTAGGCATTAATGAAAGAACGCCCGTGTGCCCATTTCTGAGCCACTTCCATGGGACACGCCTCCCCTCCCGCAATGGCCATAACGACCTTCGGCAATCCGTCGCAGCTTGTCAGAGCGAGCACAGAGGGCGTCATGAATATGTGCGTTATTCCAAAGTCCTCCAAGGATCGACGCATTTCCTGGAGGGACATCAACTGTTCACGCGTCAACAGAACAAGTGTGCCGCCACCTGCAAGCGTCGTGAAGATCGTGGCAACTGACCCGTCAAAAGAGAAAGAGAAGAAATTGAGAACCCTGCTCTGTTCGTCGACATTGAACTCCCGGAGATATGTCGTGATAAGGTTCATGAATCCAGTGTGCGTCAACAGAGAACCTTTTGGGCGTCCCGTCGAGCCCGACGTGTAGATCATATATGCCAGGTTCTCGGCGAAGCAAGACCGGGGAAGGTTCTGCTCTGCTTCCGCACTCATCTCCATTTGATCGTCATCCATTTGAAGCAGATCTATCCCTGCTACTTCTCCCAGTGGGGATGATCCCGCAGAAACAACCAGCATACGGATGCCGGCATCGGTGAGCATGAACCGGAGCCTGTCTACCGGGTACGCCGGATCCAGGGGCAAGTACGCACCCCCCGCCTTCAATACAGCAAGCGCCGCCACGATCATGTCGAACGATGATTCGAGACAAATCCCGACGACGACTTCGGGGCCGACCCCAAGGCTTCTCAGGCGATGCGCAAAGCGATTTGCCCTGCCATTCAGCTCTCCATACGAGATTCCTTCGTTTTGGAACATCAGGGCGACCGCGTGAGGAGAATCGCTCGCGATCTGTTCAATCATCTCGTGCACAAACAACCCGGACGGGTCGGAACGGTCGGTTGCGTTCCATCGCACGACCGTTTCCTGACGCTCCTCATTGGACAGAAGAGTGAAGGCATCGACGTTAGCCTGGGGGCGAAGGACAAGTTGTTCGCACACTGTCTGGAAATGAGCCAGGATCTTCCTGACTGTTGCGGGCGCAAAACGGAGGGGATCATAAACGATACGGACCAGCAGCTGCTCTCCGGGTCCGCCCACGACGGTGAACGGGTAGTTTGTCTCCTCCCTTGTCTCAATTTCGCTGATCTCAAGATCCCCGCTCCCAACGCCCATCGCGGCCTTCACGGGAAAGCTCTCGAAGACAAGGATGCTTTCAAAAAGTGGGGTTCCGGGCCTCACATCGCTCCACCGCTGAATATCAACGAGCGGCGTGTATTCAAACTGGCGCATGTCGACCTGCTGATCCTGAATTCCCTTCAGCCAAGTGACGAAAGGGATGCCCGTAGACAGCCGCGCTCTCACCGGCAACGTGTTGATGAACAGACCGATCATGTTGTCCGCCCCGGCTAAACCGGGCGGGCGACCCGAGACAGTCGCACCGAAGAGAACATCGTCTTCACCCGAATAGCGGCTCAGCTGCAACGCCCATATGCCCTGCATCACCGTATTCATGGTAAGCTGATTGCTCCTGGTCAGAGTAAGCAGTTGACCGGTAGTCTTTGAAGAGATCAGAAGATCTTGAGCCGCTGATTGCTCCTCTGTCTGCGTTGTCCCTTCGAAGTCGGAGGCAATCGCCACCGGTGTGGGAGTGCTGAAGCCAGCCAGTGCAGAACGCCAGAATGACTCGGCGCTGTATACATCCTGTTTTCTGAGCCACACAATATAGTCCCGGAAAGGCCGACGGCGTGGGAGTTCTATGCTCAGACCCCGCCGGAATGCGCCGTAGAGCGCGAAGACCTCCTCCAGCAACATCGGGACCGACCACCCATCGAGAAGGATGTGGTGGTACGTCCACGTGAAGTGATAGGCATCCCGATCGAGACGCACCAGGGTGAAACGCATCAGCGGCGCTTTGGAGAGATCAAAGCCGCGGCTGCAGTCGTTGAGCCGGAGTTCCCGGAGGCGCGCGCGACGATCGTCCGCGCTCACGTCTCGGTAGTCAAGGCGCCGAATGTCAAGACTGACCGAACGGTGAACGACCTGGATGGGTTCCTTCAGTCCCTGTCCGACGAACGATGTCCGTAAGACCGGGTGTCGTGCGATCACATGCTGCCAGGCCTTCACAAACGACTCGGCGTCGAACCCACCACGGAGAACGCAACTCACCTGCTCGACGTATGCTGTGCCGTCAGGCATAAAGAGACTGTGGAAAAGCATCCCCTGCTGCATCGGGGCGAGGGGATAGAAATCTTCTATGTCCTTGGGAAACGGAGACTGACCCATAGAATTGTCACCGTGAGCTTTTCGAGATTTCCGATGTGATCGCGTTCAAATCGGTTTCGTTCCAACCAAAATCCGCAAAATCTGAGACTGTGTACCCCTCACCCTCCACCGTCAGACAATGTGCGATGATCGCTCTCAGGGATTCGAGATAGATTTGGCCAAGGCTCTCTATTGTTGACTTGCGAAAGAGGTTTTCACTGTAATTCCATTCGAGACGGAGACAGCCGATCGATACGCCGCCGTCCACTTCGATCAGGTGCGTTCGTAACGCCTGAGGGCTTCGCTCCGGGCCACGAAGCTCAGGAGCGAAGACAAAGGAGGCCCGCTCTTGTTGCACTGTCCCCATTTGGCCAAGGTAGTTGAAACACACCTGTGGACGGGGCAGTGATTGAAGCCTCCTCCCCATCGAAGTCTCCGGATTCAAGTACCGTGACGCCATATAGCCAATCCCCTTGTCCGGAACGCGCCGCATTTGCTCTTTCACCTCCCGCAAAAGGTCTCCCGGGTTCAGCCCGCCACCCGTATCCAGAAGGACCGGATATATGGCGGTGAACCAGCCAACCGTCCTCGAAACGTCGACGCCTTCGATCAAATCTTCCCGACCGTGCCCTTCCAGGTCGATGAGAAGACGCTTGATCCCCATCCATCGCGAAAAAGTCGCACACAGCGCAGCGAGAAGAACGTCATTGATCTCTGTGCGATATGCTGCATGGATCTTATGGAGCAATGCCTCGGTCTCCTCTTCGTCCAATGAGACAGAGAGGCTCTGCGTCGAGGCTTCATCATTCACCCCACCCGGGAAATCTACCGGCAAATCCGAACAGTCCCCGTCTGCGATTGCTTCCCAGTAGTCCGCTCCCCGATACGCGCTTTCCTTCCTCCCGAATTCTTCCAGCTGCTCACTCCATTGTTTGTAAGAAGAAGTCTTGGGCGGCAGCTGGATGGTCTGTCCCTGACGGAGTTGGGCGAATGCCGTCTGGAAATCTTCCATCAGGATGCGCCACGATACCCCGTCCATCACCAGATGGTGAATCACAATCAAGACCCGCCCTGCCCGTCCCGCTCCCAAATTCATCATGACCACCCGCAGCACCGGCCCCTTGTCGAGATCCAGACTCTTCTGCGCCTGGCCACACTCCGCTTCAATCGCCTCCCGTTCCTCTCCCTCTCGCACCTCCCGCAGGTCCACCTCGGTCACCGGTACCGCCTCCTCCACCCCCGCGTTCCATTGCGTCCACCCCGCCGCACCCCGTCGGAACCGCATCCGCAGCGCGTCGTGGTGTTCCAGCAGGCTCCGCACCACCGCTTCCACCTCCGCCGCGCTCACCTCCTCCTTCACTTCGAACAAGAGCGACTGATTCCAGTGGTTCACCTCCACCACATCCTGCTCGAAGAACCACTGCTGGATCGGCGTCAGCGGTACGTCGCCGGTAACGCTCCCCTGGTCCGCTTCCGACGTGACGCCCTCTTCTGCTGCATCCGCCAGGACCCGTAAAGTGGGAAACTGGAAAATCTGTCGCGCCGAAATTCTCATGCCCGCTTGTTGGGCACGAGCGACGACCTGGATGCTCAGTATTGAGTCTCCTCCCAACTCAAAGAAATTGTCATTTGCACCGACGCGGGATGTCCCCAGAACTGCCGTCCATATATCGGCAAGAGCTTGTTCCTTTCCGGTGGCCGGAGGGATGTATTCGACATCGAGCGCGGGTCGTTCTCCGTCGGGTGCGGGCAAAGACCGCTTGTCGACCTTTCCATTGGGGGTCAACGGAATCGCATCCAGGAAAACAAAAGCAGAAGGGATCATGTATTCAGGGAGATGCCCTTTCAAGTAACCACGCAACTCCGCCACCGTTGGATGAGATTCCCAAAGGGATACGATGTATGCCACCAGACGTTTCTCCCCCGGGGAATCTTGTCGAGCCATCACGACAGCTTCTTTAATCGCCTGGTGACGGTTCAGGCACGATTCGATTTCTCCGGTCTCCACACGGAAGCCGCGGATCTTTACCTGATCGTCAATACGTCCGAGGAATTCCATTGTCCCATCCCCGCGATACCGCACAAGATCTCCCGTCCTGTAGAGTCTCCCTCCTATCTCTCCGCTGAATGGGTCCGGAAGGAATCTCTCAGCCGTCAAATCACTTCTCCTGACGTAACCCCGGGCCACGCCGATTCCACCGAGATACAATTCACCCGCGACTCCTGTCGGTGCAGGAAGCATCCGATTGTCCAGGATGTACGCCCGCGTGTTCGGAATCGGTCGTCCGATTGGCACGGATCCGCCTGTCGAATCCTCTCCCTGAACACGATGGACGATACACCCTACGACCGATTCTGTGGGCCCATATTCATTGTAGATCTCCGTCGCAGGCGCGTGCTTGCGCCAGAGGTGAATCTGTTCGTACGTGAGGTTCTCTCCGCCAATCACAAGCGCATTCGTTATTGAAGGGAGTTCGTTCTCCGGCAACTGATGACGCAGGAGTTCAAGATGCGCAGGAGTGATTTTGAGAACGCTATATCCTCTCTGTGCTCGAAGTTCCCTTGCCAGCTCATCGATATCGTCTGTTTCCTGAAGTAGTCTGACAGTGCGACCGCAAAGGAGCGGGGGGAACAGGGCCGTGACAGTGGCATCGAAGGCGATCGTCGAATGGACAAGGGTGCCGGATCCGTTCTCGAAATGATACGTCGAAAGGCACCAGTGCAGATAGTTTGCCAGACCCTGGTGGGTGACCATTGTGCCTTTCGGCTTCCCGGTGGAGCCGGAGGTGTAAAGGACGTACGCAAGATTGTTCGCTTCGATCAATTCCGTCTTCCTGCGTGGGGGGCAATTCCGAATCGTCGGCCACTCCCTTTCCAGATCCACAACCCTGACCGTTTCGGGGAGTTTGCATTGCATCGTCCCTTCACGCGTCAATAACACTTCGATACCCGAATCTTCGACGATATACGTCAGGCGTTCTTCCGGATACGTGCGATCAAGGGGAACATAGACCCCTCCCGCCCGGAGGACTGCAAGGATGGCCATCATCATTTCCATCGACCGGTCCAGACCGATCCCCACACGCACTTCGGGAACCACGCCGAGAGAGTTCAGGTATTCGGCAAGGAGATCCACTCTTTCCTCAAGGTCCTGATAGCTGAGATGACCTTCGCGAGATGCGATCGCGACCTCGTCGGGAGTACGTGCTGCCTGTTCCCGCAACAATGCATCGATCGGGGAAAGTGGCCCTGCGGCGTTCGTTCCTCCGCTCCAATCCATCAAGAGACGGTGCAGTTCCTCAGCCGGCACCATCGTAAGGCACGATATTTCCTTGTCAGGATTCGCGATGATATCCTCGACCAGGCACCCGAAATGTCTGACCATCCTTTCCGCTGTCTCCTTATCGAACAGATCGGTATTGTATTCCAGCGCTCCTCCAATGCGCTCCGGCCCTTCGACCATGAAGAGTGTCAGGTCAAATTTTGCGGTCCCGCTGTGAGCTTCGACAGGGTTGATAGTCAGAGCAGTCGACTCATGACCGTTGGTACGTGCGTTCTGCACGACAAGCATGACCTGAAAGAGAGGCGAATGACTGAGGTCCCTCTGCGGTTCAAGGACATCGACGAGTTTTTCGAAGGGGACATCCTGGTGCGCATACGCGCCGAGGGCGACCTCGCGGACGCGACGCAGGACTTCACGGAAGCCGGGGTCACCTGCCAGGTCGGTGCGCATGACAAGAGTATTGACGAAGAAGCCGATGAGGCCCTCTGTTTCTCGCCGGCTCCGGTTCGCGATTGGAGTTCCGATGGCTATGTCGGTTTGACCTGTATAACGGGAGAGAAAAGTCTGGAACGCCGCCAGGACGGTCATGAATATCGTCGCCCCCTCGTGCGCACTGAGCGCGCGTAGTGCTTGAGAGGCTTCCTGAGAGAGCCAGAATGTCGTATAGCTGCCGTTAATGGTCTGTTCGGTCGGCCGGGGACGATCCGTCGGGAGTTCCAGGACGAGGTGGCTCCCGCCCAATTGCTCCGTCCAGTACTTCATCTCTGCGGCAAGGACTTCTCCTTGCAGCCAGTTCCTCTGCCAGGCGGCAAAGTCGGCATACTGGAGGGCCAGTTCAGGTAACGGAGACGCGAGACCCCTTGAGAATGCGTCATACAGCGTTGCTACCTCACGCATGAAGACGTCGGTCGACCACTCGTCGGAAATGATATGATGGATGACCAGCACGATGACGTGATCATCCGCCTCAAAACGAACGATGTTGACGCGAAGAAGCGGAGCTTCACAGAGAGGAATCGGTCTGCGTGCCGCCTCCTCTGCGAACTCCAGACATGCCTGGTTCCGCTCGCTTTCTGAGAGATCAGGCATCATACCAACGCTCACCGATAGCTTCAGCTCGTCGGCAATTTCAAGACGAGGCTTGCCATCGACAGTGACAATCGCTGTCCGAAGGGTCTCATGGCGACGCACCACCTCATTGAAACAGCGATCCAAGACTGCGACGTCCAGCATTCCCTGAACTCGATAAACCTCCGGGATATTGTAGAGGGGGCTGTCAGGTTCAAGTTGGTCGAGGAACCAGAGGCGCTGCTGGGCATAGGAGAGCGGGAGGTTCTCGTCCCGGACGGCCCGGACAATCGGCGGCATTGCGAGTTCTCCCCGTGCGCCCGCCAACTCATCGATCGCTTCCGCGAGGCCGGCAACAGTCGGCGATTCGAAGACCTTACGCAAAGGGATCTCTCTATGGAATGAGCTCCGCAGCCGCGAGACTAATTGGGTGGCGAGAAGCGAGTGCCCTCCAAGAAGGAAGAAATTATCATGAATCCCGACGCGGTCGATGTTGAGGACCTGCTTCCAGATCGAAGCGATCTTCTCCTGGGTGGGGGTCGAAGGAGGCTCAAACGCAACTCCTGCGTCAGCATCATGATACTCCGGCTGAGGGAGTGCCTTGCGATCGACCTTCCCGTTGGGAGTCAGAGGCATCGATTCCAGCCGGACAACCGCTGCGGGCACCATATAATCCGGTACCTTCTCCAGGAGGTACTTTCTGAGGTCGGCATTCGACACATCGCCCGTATCGCAGGTGACAACGTAGGCAATTATCCGTTTGTCGCCCGGCGTATCCTCGCGGACGATCACGACGCCTTCCTTGACTGCAGGATGGCTCGTCAAAGCGGTCTCGATCTCGCCTAGTTCGACGCGGAACCCCCGGATCTTCACCTGGTGGTCCATCCTGCCCAGGAACTCGATATTCCCGTCTGGAAGAAAACGGCCCAGATCACCCGTCCTGTAAATGCGCTCGCCGCCTTTTGAGGAATATGGATGGGGAAGAAATTTGTCCGCCGTCAGGTCAGCCCGACGATGGTACCCTCGCGCCAGTCCAAGCCCTCCGACGTACACCTCCCCCGTAATCCCGATCGGAACAGGCTCAAGACGCGGGTCGAATATGTATATCTGTGTGTTGGGAAATGGACGCCCAATCGGGACCAACCGTTCGAGCGGAAGGTTAAGCGTTGCGGCTTCGAACAATGAGCTGTCGATGGCCGCCTCTGTCAGCCCGAACGAATTGATCAATCTTGTCTGTGGGCCGAGCAATGAGAGGAACTCCTTGTACTCACTCACGTACCAGATATCGGATCCGGCGATCACCACATTCATGAACGAAAGGTCCTGCCCGCTTTCGCGGAGATACAGGGCCAGATTTCGGAGGACCGCTGGCACGAACTCTGCAATTGTCACCTCTTCACGTTTCATCAACTGGTACAGGCGGGGCGCATCAAGCAGATATTCGCGGGGACAAAGCACCAGCTTTCCCCCCGAGCAGAGAGCCCGGACAAAATCGCCCGAGAAAACATCAAATGAGACGTTCGCCATCTGCAGGTGAGACCGCGCAAGAGTCTTTAAGGTGTAAGACTCTTCCCACCCCAGGTAGGAGTTCACCAGGCTCCGATGGCTGACCATCGTCCCCTTAGACTTCCCCGTGGTCCCCGACGTGTAGATCATATAGGCGAGATTGTCGGGATGCACCGTGACGACAGGATCATCCTCTCGTTCCTCACGGAGGTCCTTGTCTGTATCGAGACATATAACTTCACCGTTAAATTGTGGTAGTCCGGCGAGGATTTCACTCACTGTGAGAAGGATCGCAACCTCGGAGTCTTCCATCATCGACGCGAGCCGCTCAGGGGGATTGGCCGGATCGAAAGGAACGTATGCGCCTCCTGCCTTCAGGACACCGAGCATTCCAACCACGAAATTGAGACTCTTTTCAAGGCACAATCCCACTTTTGACTCCGTGCCCACACCCCTGCGCAGCAGATGATGCGCCACTCTGTTCGCCTGAGCATTGAGGTCCCGATACGAGAGAGACATGCCGGAAAACGTCGCCGCTGTCGCCCCGGGCGTACGCTTGGCGGTCTCTTCGACCAATGTATGGACACATTTGTCGGGACGGAGACCCAGCACATTGTTCCATTCAAACACCATGTGCCGATGCTCATCATCGGAAAGAAATCGGATCGCGGAGACGCGTCGCGCAACGTCACCGACAATTGCTTCAAGAATTCGCCGGTAGTGCGCAAGGAGACGTCGGATCGTAGAGCCATCAAAGAGATCCGTGTTGAACTCCATCGACGCGGCGTACCCGGACCTGGATTCAGCGACACTCAAGGTCATGTCATACGTCGCAGTCCCCATATCGACGTCGATTTGTTCCAACCTCATCCCCGGGAATTCCTGCAGGCTGGCGGGAGTATTCTGCAGAATGAACATCACCTGGAAGAGCGGTGGATGACTCATGTCCCGGTCCAGGTGGAGCGCGTCGAGAAGCATTTCGAAGGGGAGATCCTGGCGGGCGAACGCCCCCAGCGTCACTTCTCGAACTTGTTTCAGCAGTTCCTTGAACGTTGGATCCCCGGCAAAACGAGTCCGAAGGACCAGGGTATTGATGAACAGTCCGATCACATGTTCCACTTCGGCTTGAGTGCGATTCGCTATTGGCGTGCCGATGCAGATATCGTCCTGTCCGGAGTAACGGTGCAGAAGGGTCTGGAAGGCGGCCAGGAGGACCATGAACGGGGTCACTCCCTGCTCGCGTGCAACTTTGTGGATACCGTCCGAAAGTTCCCGGGAGAGAGAGATCGATTCAGTCGAACCGATGTTGGAATACACTGCCAGCCGCGGGCGGTCCGTCGGGAGTTCAAGGAGTTCAGGGGCACCGGTTACCTGACTCTGCCAGTAGCGCAATTGCGAATCCAGGACCTCTCCCTGGAACCATTCCCGTTGCCATTCTGCGTAGTCGGCATATTGGATGGGAAGATCAGGAAGTGGCGACGGCAGTCCGCGGAGAAATGCCCCGTAGATTTCTCCGATCTCCCTCACAAGGATGCCTATCGACCATCCGTCGGAGATAATGTGATGCATAGTGAACAGGACGACATGGTCTTCGGGGCCTGCCTTCAGAACGGTTACCCTGAAGAGAGGGCCCGTGGCGAGATCGAACGGCGTGCGCGCGTCTCTGCGCGCCCTGGTGATGATCTCTTCCTCCCGCTTCTCAGGCTCCCATTGACTCAGGTCAACCACTGGCAATGATACCGGTTGAACCTCCGAAATCACCTGCATCGGCTGACCGTCCATCGCTATGAAAGTGGTGCGCAGCGACTCGTGCCGTCGGAGAATTTCATTCACCGTTCTCTGAAACACGGCAAGATCAAAAGCGCCTCGCACCCGAAAAGGCGCCGGGATATTATAGTAGGGGCTTCCCGGTTCGAACTGATCCAGGAACCAGAGCCTCTTTTGCCCGAAGGAGGCCGGGAATACCACGAGGTCTTCTTCGTGAGGGAGCGGGGAGCGAGAAAAGGAACCGTCTGTCATTTGTCCGTGCTCACTCGGAATCTTTTTGGACCAAATCCGCCCGTTTCATGCGGGCGTTTTCCCTTGAGGCCACGCGAATTTTCGGCAACGTTGCCTCACCCCCCTGAGCCTGAATCCGCTCAATTTCCAGAGCGAGCTCGGCAACGGCGGGCTTTTCGAATAGCGCCCGCAGCGCGAGCTCAATCTTGAACGAATCACGTATGCGGGAAATGAACTGGGTGGCAAGCAATGAGTGGCCGCCGAGATCAAAGAAATTGTCATAGATCCCCACGCGTTCGACACCGAGCAGGGAACTCACAATTTCCGCAAGCGTCGCTTCAGTGGCGTTGGAAGGCGCCACATACTCCGTGTCCAGTCCTGCACGACCACCCTCCGGTGCAGGGAGGGCTTTTCTGTCGATCTTTCCATTCGGAGTGAGAGGGAGCGCGGGGATGGCGACGATGGTGGAGGGCACCATGAATTCCGGGAGCGTTTCGCGAATGAACCGCTTCAGATCGGCAGAAGAAATCGCTCCTTCGGCGTGCGCCACGACATAAGCCACGAGTCGTTTGTCACCGGGACGATCCTCCCGGACGACGGCTGCAGTGTCCACTACCCCGGGGTATGTCCGGACGACCGCTTCGACTTCTCCCAGTTCAATCCTGAAACCGCGGATCTTCACCTGGAAATCGATCCGGCCAATGAATTCGACCGTTCCGTCAGAGAGGTATTTCACCTGGTCTCCACTCTTGTAGAGCCGTTCGCCCGGTCGACCCGCAAACGGATTGGGGACAAACCTTTCAGCGGTGAGGTCAGGCTTCCCGATGTACCCGCGGGACAGGCCGACTCCGCCGATATAGAGTTCGCCCGGGACTCCCGCTGGAACGGGCTGCATGTGTGGTCCGAGAACATACAGCGTGAAATTTCCGATCGGCCTGCCGATGGGCGGTGCTTTCGGAGATTCGGCGTCGCAATGGTGCACCGAGGCGCACACCGTGGTTTCCGTCGGACCGTAGGCATTGAAAAAATCACGTCCTCTGGCCCAACGACCGACAAGATCTGCCGAGCACTTTTCTCCCGCCGTGATGATTGTCCGTAAATTAAGCAGTGGCCTTTCGGGCAGAACGGCAAGCACGGAAGGAGGAAGGGTCACCGTGGTAATGTTCTGATTGTCGAGGAGGGCAACGAGGTCGCTTCCGCTGGCGACGACATCGCGCGATGTGAGGCAGAGCGTTGCCCCGTTGAGAAGCACCATGACGGTTTCCCAGACGGAGGCATCAAAACTGAGTGACGAAAACTGCAGGATTTTGCTCGATGCATCGATGGCAAATACGCGTTTTTGCGCCGCCGCGAGATTGCAGAGGCCGCGGTGGCACAGCATTGCCCCCTTTGGCTTCCCGGTTGACCCGGATGTATAGATGATATATGCGAGATCTTCCGGCGTGATTTCCACCTCCGGGCGTTCCGCGCGCTCCAGGCCGATGGTCTGCCAATCCCTGTCGAGGCAGACTACTGATGCAGAATTCTGTGGCAGCAAAGCCAACAGTTGGTGCCGGGTGAGCAATACCGGGATGTGTGCGTCGTCAATCATATACGCAATTCGTTCCGGGGGATATCCCGGATCAAGGGGCACAAAGGCGGCTCCTGCTTTCATAGTCGCGAACATGCCGACAATCATGTCGAAAGACCGATCCATGAATATGCCTACCGGCGTCCCCCGACGTATTCCCATTCCAAGGAGTCTCTGTGCGAGTTGATTGCTGCGACGATCCAATTCATCGTACGTGAGAAGGGAAGGTTCCTGCATCGGGTCGGCGGAATAGGACAAGGCGGTCGCCCCTCGTCGTTCACGTACGACGGCAGTAAACACGTCCGGGACGGTGGATTCATGGGGATACTCACTCTCTGTGCGATTCCACTCATGCACGATCTGATGAAGTTCGTCCCCGTCCACCATCGGCGCAAGGGCAATCTGTTGCTCCGGATCGCTCGTCAACGCAGAGAGCAGGCCCATGAAATGCTTCAGCATCCGCTCGATAGTGGACCTGTCGAACAGATCAGTATTGTACTCCATCTGCGCAACAATGCCTTCAGCTCCCTCCTGAATCACCAGCGAGATATCGTAGTTCGAAATCCTGGTTTCAGCCTCTACCGCCGTAATCGAAAGATCGGGAAGGGTAATCGCCAGAGTCGGGATGTTTTGCAGAACCACCATGACCTGGAAAATCGGGGAATGGCTCAAATCGCGGATCGGATGAATTTCTTCCACGAGTTTCTCAAAGGGAAGATCCTGATGTGCGTACGCTCCGAGGGCACTCTCTCTGACTTTCCGGAGGACGTCGGAGAACGTATCTCCTTCGAAGAACTGTGTTCGCAGAACGAGGTTGTTGACGAAGAATCCGATGAGTTTTTCGAACTCAGAATGTTGCCGCCCGGCGATCGGTGTCCCGACCACAATAGTATCCTGCCCGCTGTATCGATGCAGGAGAACCTGAAACGCCGCGACAAGCGTCATGAACACTGTCACCCCTTCTGTTCTGCTCACGCGCGTCACAGACCTGGAAAGTTCTGGTGGAAGCGTCAGCGAGCACACGTCTCCCTCAAATGTCTGCACGACAGGGCGGGACCTGTCGGTGGGGAGTTCCAGAACAGGCGGAATTCCTCTCAATTGTTCTCGCCAGTAACCCAGTTGTGCCTCAAGGTTCTGCCCATTCAACTTTCGCTGTTGCCATGATGAGAACTCGACATACTGAAGCTTCAATTCCTCGAGTGGCGAACTGTCACCTCGACTGAACGCTGCATACAGAGCTCCCACCTCGCCGGCAATCACACGCATTGACCATCCATCGGCGATGATGTGATGGAGCACCAGAATCACGACGTGATCATCCGGATTTACTTTGAGCAGGCGAACGCGGAACAATGGGCCTCGCTCGAGGTCAAATGGCCTGGCAGCCGTCTCCCTCACCAGATCTCGCAGTACCTCGGCGCCCTCCCCACCCTGTACTGATTCCACCACGAGGTGAACATCCTTCGCGGGACCGATGATCTGAACGGGGTTTCCCCTCTCGTTTCCGAACGTTGTCCGCAGAACCTCGTGTCGACGGATGATTTCAGTGAAACTCCTTTCCAGAACCCCGACGTCGAGTTGTCCGGACAGACGGAATGCCGCCGGAATGTTGTAAAAATTGCCGCCGGGAGAGAGTTGATCCAGAAACCACAAACGTTGCTGCGGGTACGAAAGGGGCAACGAACCGTCGCGAGCTACCGCCTCGATTGCGCACTCACCTCCTGCGGTCCCATCCCGGCGGAGGCGTTCAATGGTCCGGGCCTGAGCTTCGAGCAGAGGTTCCTGAAACACGTCCGGGAGCGGGTACTCGACCCCGAATACATCGCGTATTCTCGACACGAGTTGGGTCGCGAGCAAAGAGTGGCCGCCGCGTTCGAAGAAATTGTCTTTCGCTCCCACTCCGCCGATTCCCAGAACGCCTTCCCACATCCCTGCCAACAATTCCTCGGTGGGGGATGCCGGGGCAATGTATTCCCTCCCGCTGGACATCTCTTCCGTTTCGAGTGAAGACAGCTTCTTCCGGTCCACTTTTCCGTTCGGGCTCAGAGGGAGTCGCTCCACTTCCACAAATGCTGAAGGCACCATATGTTCCGGCAATCGGGCCTTCAAGTGCTGTCGCACGCTGTCCTGCGTTAGTTCATCGGTTCCCCTCACGATGAAGGCCACCAGGTGTTTCTGACCGCCTTCCCCTTCGCGGACCGTCACCGCGGCTGCCTTCACGCCGGGGCATTCCGCGAGGCAAGCTTCGATCTCTCCCGGTTCGATCCTGAAGCCCCTCACCTTGACCTGTTGATCAATCCGTCCGACAAATTCAAGATCTCCGTCTTCACGGTATCGCGCAAGATCACCGGTGCGGTAAATCCTCGCACCCGATGTGCCTGAGTGTTGATCCGGGACGAAATGCACTGCCGTTAAATCAGGCCTGTACATGTACCCTCGGGAAATCCCTGCCCCGCCTATACAAATTTCTCCTGCGACGCCAATGGGTACAGGCTCCAGATCCTCATCAAGCACATACACCTGGATGTTCGCGAGCGGATGACCGATTGGAATCGGGAGGGCCGAGGCTCCTTGTCTCCATGCCGAAGAGGTGACCGGATGCATCGTCGCGGCGACCGTGGCCTCGGTTGGCCCGTAGGCATTGAAAAACGTCGTCGTGTTGCCCTGAAGGTCGAACCAACGACTCACCCGTTGGGCAGATGGACTCTCCCCTCCTACGATCATCGTTTTCAGCATTGGAGGAAGCACGGCGCCATCGGCGGACAACTGGTCCGTCATGAGGTGCCAGAATGCGACCGGGGAATGGAGGATGTTTATGGTGTGAGTTTCACAGAACTTCATGAGCTGTTTCTCGGTCGCAAGCGCCGGCGTGGGATACACCACAAGAGTCGCGCCTGCAATCAACGCTGGAAAGATCTCCTCAACCGATGCATCGAAACTTAAAGAGAAGAACTGAAGCGAGCGATCCCCGGCACGTACACCGATCGTGCGCATCGCGCTCAGCGAATGGTTGACCGCACTCCGATGTTCGATGCCGACGCCTTTCGGACGTCCGGTTGAACCTGACGTATAGATTACATACGCGAGATTTCCCGGGGAAATATCGACGTTGAGATTCCCCCCTCGGCCGTCGAATTGTTCCAGTCCGTCATCTGTGTACACAAGTTCCAGCGTCTCGGAGAAGAGGTCACGACTGATCCGTTTTTGCGTTACAACCGTCGCCATCCTCGAGTCATTGATAATGAAGCTGAGCCTCTCCCGGGGATACGACGGGTCCAGTGGAACATAGGCCCCTCCGGCCTTCATGATCGCAAGGAGTCCGACGATCATATCCAGCGATCGTTCGACACAAAGCCCGACAGGGGTTTCCGGATGAATCCCAAGAGATTGCAGTGCGCGGGCAAGAGTGTTCGCTTTGCGGTTGAGTTCGCGATAGCAAAGGGTTTGATTGTCACACTCGAGTGCAGGAACATCCGGGGTGCGAGCGGCCTGGGACTCAAACAACTGATGCAGGCACTGGTCTGGAACACTTTCACTGGTGCCGCGTCCCCATTGGCTGATCATCAACGCGTGGCTCTTGGGCGAAAGACGTGAAAACTCAGCGAGAGCGACATCGCCCATCGACGTTCCGGCCTCCCATATGGATCCCATCCTTTCGAGAATCGAACAGAAGTATGACGCGAGTTCCGCCACCGATTGTTCCTCAAACCGGCCACGATCATACGCGATTTCTATACCCAGCTCCTGACCCGGGGAAACGGCAATAGTCAAAGGATAATTGGTGCGCGTATACGCCGGCCCGTTCACGATCCGAAGGTTCCCAATCGTGTCTCCCTCCAGGCCCTGAAGCGGATAATTCTCAAATACCAGAAGCGTTTCAAACAGCGAGACATCGGGCGGGAGTTCTGACCAACGTTGGATTTGCACGAGCGGGCTATGTTCAAATTGTCGCACCTCCGCCTGGCCTGCCTGCAAGGTCTTGAGCCACGTCCAAACAGAACAATCCTCACGCATTTTCACCCGGACCGGAAGAGTATTGATGAACAACCCGACTATGGCATCGGCCTGCGGCAAATCGGGCGGCCGACCTGACACCGTTGCACCAAAGACAACGTCGTTCATGCGCGTGAACTTCCGGAGCAATAAAGCCACGCCCCCCTGCACGATCGTATTGAGAGTCACCTGATGGGCTCGTCCCGCAACGTCGAGTCTTTCAACGATGTCCGGAGCAATGCTCGTCCGGAATACAGCATACTCCTCCCGTTTCGCACGTTTGTCATGTCGAGGCGTTATCGGGATAGGCGTTGGATCGTCAAAGCCTGAGAGGAGGCGTCGCCAGTATTGCTCAACTTTCGAGGCGTCCTGATTTCTTAACCAGGCCACGTACTCCTTGTATGGTCTTGACGGGCCGAGATCCACCTCCTTGTTTGACTGATATGCTGCGTAGAATGCAAAGACATCCTTCATTATGAGGGGGACAGACCAGCCGTCGAGAAGAATGTGGTGATGGCTCCAGACTACGCTCCAGGCATTGTCCGCCAGGCGGATAAGGGCAAGCCGTGTGAGAGGCGCTTGCATGAGGTCGAACGACTGCATCCTGTCCGTCCTGAGGTACGCCTCCAACTGGTCCTGGTGCCGTTCGGGGGGAAGGTTCCGCCAGTCTTCTTCGACGATAGGAAGATCCACCCGGCGATATACGACCTGGAGAAACTCTTCAACACCTTCCCAGAGAAATGCGGTCCGAAGCGTCGGATGCCGTTCCACAACCTGTCGCCACGCCCGCTTGAATGCTTCGATGTCAAGTTCGCCGTGCAGCAACCAGGACGATTGTTCAAAATACACTGCCGACTCAGGCGCGTACAGACTGTGGAACAACATCCCTTGCTGCATGGGAGAGAGCGGATAGAGGTCTTCAATATCCCGTCTATTCATATCGACCTTGAGCTTTGTTTCCGCTGACCTTGCGCATGATTTTATCAAGTTGTTTCTGATTCAAACCAGCCAGGGCAAAATCGGATGGAGTGAACCCACCCGATTCCGGAGACTGGCAATGCCGGATGAGGTGCCTGAGTTCCTGCAGAAAGTCTGCAGCAACGTTTTCGATCGACCTGCAATGGTGTCGTCTTTTGCTATATGTCCAGGTCACCCGCAATTGCCCGTCTGCGATCACACTTGTGACATCAATAAGATAGCTTCGCTTACCAGACGGGCAGCGCGGCTCGCCGCTTGACTCGTGAGCGATGCGGAATAACTCTGAAGAAGTGTTAACCCGATCCATCTGGCCCAGATAATTGAAACTCACCTGCGTGTTGAACTCCGATGATGACCCTTGGGTGAGCTCGTCATCGGTTCGAATGTACCGGAGCAGAGAGTATCCGACCCCTCGACGAGGGATGCTTCGCAACTGTTCTTTGATCGCTTTCAGTGCTTCTCCGGGAGCATAGATACTTCGAAGATCGAGGAGAACCGGAACAACGGCCGTAAACCAACCAACTGTCCGACTCAGATCGATTCCCTCAGCAAAGAGTTCGCGTCCATGACTCTCCACATCCACGACAACGATTCGTGATCCTATCCACTTTGCCACGCTCCCGGCAAAAGCGGTCAATAGGACGTCGTTGATTTCCGTTCCGTAGACTGCCGGGACATCGCGGAGGAGAGAGACTGTTTCCTCGGGACTGAGAGCTGACTCAACCACATCAGCGGAATCTTCTGTGTTTTCACCTTCAGAAAGGTCGACCGGCAACCCCATCGTACCGACGCGCTCAAGCTTTGACCAGTACTCTCGTTCGCTTCTGACCTCGTCCGACCGTGCGAAGATTGACAATTGTTCTGACCATGCTTTGTAAGAAGTAGTCTTGGGCGGCAGGTGGATGGTCTGTCCCTGACGGAGTTGGGCGAATGCCGTCTGGAAATCTTCCATCAGGATGCGCCACGATACTCCGTCCACCACCAGATGGTGAATCACAATCAAGACCCGCCCTGCCCGTCCCGCTCCCAATTTCATCATGACCACCCGCAACACCGGCCCCTTGTCGAGGTCCAGACTCTTCTGCGCCCGGGCACACTCCGCTTCAATCGCCTCCCGTTCCCCTCCCTCTCGAACCTCCCGCAGGTCCACCTCGGTCACCGGTACCGCCTCCTCCACCCCCGCGTTCCATTGCGTCCACCCCGCCGCACCCCGTCGGAACCGCATCCGCAACGCGTCGTGGTGTTCCAGCAGGCTCCGCACCACCGCTCCCACCTCCGCCGCGCTCAGCTCCTCCCTCACCTCGAACAGGAGCGACTGATTCCAGTGGTTCACCTCCGGCACATCCTGCTCGAAGAACCACTGCTGGATCGGCGTCAGCGGTACGTGGCCGGTCACGGTCCCCTGCTCGGCTTCTCCCCGGTGAATCATCTGCGCCACGCTCCCTAAGCCATGCACCGTGGGATATTGAAAAAGATCCTTGGCGGTGAGACGCAGACCCTTCTGGTTTGCTCTCGCTATCACTTGTATGCTCAATATCGAATCGCCGCCCAATTCGAAGAAGTTGTCGTTCACCCCCACCTGGTTTACGCCCAGAACCTGGCACCAGATTTCCGCAAGAACCTTTTCTGCTTCCGTCACCGGCGCCGCAGAACTTTGTTGCTCTTCTCCTCCCCCAACTGCAACGCCCGCAACTGCCCGCCGATCGATCTTTCCTCCCACCGTGTGCGGCATCGACTCGATCATTACGAACGCCGAAGGGACCATGAATTCCGGCAGGCGTGTTTTCAGGAACATTCGCAGCTCCGCCGCCGTCGTGTGGGCGTTCTCCTGGAGAACGTAATACGCGACAAGACGCTTTACCGATCGATCCTCGCGCAATGCGACCACAGCTTCGCGGAGAAGTGGGTGTTGAAGCAATGCTCCTTCCACTTCATCCAACTCCACGCGGAACCCCCGTATTTTTACCTGATGGTCAATACGACCACGATATTCGATCAAGCCGTCGCGCTTGTAACGACCAAGGTCTCCCGTGCGATAGAGCCGTCCCCCCAAAGACCACCCAAAGGGATCGGGGAGGAATCTCTCAGCTGTCAATTCTGGACGACGATGATACCCACGAGCAACGCCCGCACCGCCAATCACGATCTCGCCCGTGACGCCGACGGGTACCACCTCCAGTGCTTCATTCACAACGTATACCTGCGTGTTGGCGATTGGACGACCAAGAGGCACTTCACGATTCCCATCCCACTCCTCCAATCGGCCGGGATCGTACAATGTCGAAATGATTGTTGTCTCTGTCGGTCCGTATGTGTTCAGCCATCGGCATCCACCGTGTTGTCCCGACACCCACTTCGCCAATCTTTCGGGGACGACTTTTTCTCCGCCTATCGCCACCAGTCGAACACTCTCCGGCATCATCGTCTTTCTTACCGACATTTCCTGGACTGTTTCGCTCCAGAATGCCGTGGGAAGGTCCAACACTGATATTCCTTCCCGGACAATTAGTTCTGCCAGTGCCTCTCCCCCACCGATCACTTCATCATTCCTCAGAACCACTGTCGCGCCTGTCTCCCACGCCGGTAGCATTTCCTCCACTGCGGCGTCAAAACTTATCGACGAAAACTGAAGGACCCGGTCTTCCGACGTCAAGCCGAACGCATCCTGCACCGCGAGGTTGTGGTTGATGACTCCGCTGTGTTTGACTGCCACCCCTTTCGGCGCGCCTGTCGACCCCGATGTATAGATCACGTAGGCAATATTCTCACCGTCAGCCCCTGTCTCCAGGTTGGTCGCTTCTTCTGCATCGAGCTCTTCCCGCAAAGTGTCCACCACGAGGATATGCTTCACCGTCTCTGGAACCCTCGAGCGCAGGTGAATCTGCGTGAGCACTGTACCGGCCCCGGAATCAGCACACATCACAGCCAACCGCTCAGGCGGATATCGACTATCCAGCGGCACGTATCCCGCCCCTGTTTTCAGAATGGCCAGGACGCTTATGCACATGTCTGTCGAACGGTCCATCAACAATCCCACAAGCGTCTCCGGCCCGACGTCGCGCTTGCGGAGGAAGTGTGCCAGTTGATTCGCCTTGCTGTTTAACTCGTGATACGTTACGGCACAGTCGCCGTCCTTCACCGCAATGGCCTCAGGGTTCCTCTCCACCTGTGCTTCAATGAGCCTCGTGATGCTGCGATCAAGCTCCCATGGCATTGCTTCGCCTCGTCCCTGATTGGCGATTTGCGTACGTTCCTCTTCCGTCATCAAATGCAGTTGTGAGATCCTCTGATCGCTGCCGCCTGCCCACTCCTCAAGCAACATTGTGAAATGCTTCACCATCTGGGCTATGGTTTCGCGGTCGAAGAGATCTGTATTGTACTCCATTGCCCCCGCCAGAGCGTCTCCTTCTTCTGTGAGGGTCACGGTCAGGTCGAATGGCGAGACTCCCGTTTCAACGCTCATCGGTTCCAGCCGTACACCTGACAACTCCAGGACTTCGCCCGGTACGTTCTGCATGACAAACATCACCTGAAAGAGCGGTGTGCGGCTCAGGTCCCGCTCGACTTTCACGGCCTCCACCACCTTCTCGAATGGTACATCCTGGTGTTCGTACGCCTCCAGGGCCGCCTCACGAACCCGCCGGATCAGTTCCCTGACACTCGGATCACCCGAAAGGTCTGTCCGCAGTACCAGCGTGTTGACGAAGAACCCGATGAGTCCTTCGACCTCGGCGCGGTTCCGGTTTGCGATCGGCGTGCCGACGCACACATCCTGTTCGCCTGTGTATCGCCACAGGAGGGTGTTCAGCGCCGCCAGCGTGGTCATGAACAGCGTCGCATTTTCCCGTCTGCTTAACTCGCGCAGACTACAAGTGAGCTGTGCCGACAATGAAAACTCATACTGTGCTCCGCTGTCGCTTTGCACTGCCGGTCGTCGCCGATCATAGGGGAGCTCCAGCACTCGCGGAGTCCCCGAGAGTTTATGTTTCCAGTAATCCAGTTCACCGTCCAGGACCTCCCCTTTCAACCATTCGCGCTGCCACCCTGCATAATCCGAGTACTGGATCGTCAACTCCTCGAGCGGCGATCGTTCACCGGCGCTGAAAGCACGATACAACAGTGCCAGTTCGCGGATCAACACACCCATCGACCACCCGTCGGAGATTATGTGGTGCATGACAAACACCAGATGATAGTCCTCCTCTGCGAGTTGCACCACGCGCGCGCGCACCAGCGGACCGGCACAAAGATCAAATGGCCGGGTCGCCTCTTCCTGCACAATGCGCAGCGACTCTGCTTCACGGAGCCCGGCGGCCGTTTTGCGAAGGTCTTCTAGTGGGATTTCAAGCACTAACTCAGGCTTCACTCGTTGTACCGCACGTCCGTCCTCTGACGCGAAGACAGTCCGGAGGATCTCATGGCGGCGGATGATCTCGTTGATGCTCTCGCGAAGGGTCGATAGTTCCAGACGCCCTCGCACGTGCAGGGCCCCGGGGATGTGGTACTGAGCACTGCCCGGTTCCAATTGATCGAGAAACCACAGCCGTTGCTGCGCGAAGGAGAGCGGAGCTTCCCCTGTGTCTCTCGTTCTCGACAGCACCAGGGCTTCCCGGCCCCGTCCCCGGGTCCTGGTATGCCCGATGAGTGAGGCGAATTCGGCAACGGTGGAATGTTCGAAAATACTCCGCAGAGGAAGGTCGCACTGAAAAGCCTCGCGCACGCGCGACAAGACTTGTGTGGCCAACAAGGAATGACCTCCGAGGGCAAAGAAGTCATCGTTCGCTGCGACGGCGTTTATGTGCAAGACATCCGCCCAAATGTTGGCGACGATTTCTTCAGAGGCCGTATGCAAAACACTGGATTCTTCGCCCGCCTGGCCGAGCGGCGGCGCGGGCAGAGCTTTGCGATCCACTTTTCCTGTCGGAGTGAGAGGCAAAGCGTTCAGGAACACAACAATGGATGGCACCATGTAGTCCGGCAGACGACTTCGCGCAAAATCCCGGAGGTCGGAACTCGACGACGACTCGCCCGGCGTTGGCACTACATACGCGATGAGGAGTTTGTCTCCCCCGTCTCCGATCTGCTGCGTGTCTCCTTCGGGCGAAGGCGCCCACGCTACCGCGACACACTTGCGGACCGCCGGGTGAATGCTCAAAACAGATTCAATCTCGCCAAGTTCTATCCTGTACCCCCGAATCTTGACTTGATAGTCCCCTCTGCCGATGAATTCGATGTTGCCGTCTGGCAGGTAGTGTACCAGATCCCCCGTTCTATAGAGACGAGAACCGGGTTGGCCGGAGAAGGGGTCAGGGATAAACCGTTCCGCAGTGAGATCCTGACGGTTGAAATACCCGCGCGACAGGCCAAGACCGCCCACAAATAACTCGCCTGCAACGCCAATCGGCACTGCCTGGAGGGATCTATCAAGGACATAGATCCGGCTGTTCCATACGGGCCGTCCGATCGGCACATTTCTTTCCCGCGCCTGTATCGGATCAAACGGAAAGAGCGTACAACAGATCGTTGATTCCGTCGGGCCATAGCCGTTGATGATCCGCAGGTGGGGCGCCTGCTTGCTGATTCTGCTCAAGAGGCTTTCTTGAATCGGCTCCACGCCGACCAACAATCGCTTCAACCATGAGAGGTCTGATCGCGCTTCACACCAGGCTGCAAAACTCGATATCATGAAGGGCGGAATATACACGCTCCCGATCCTGCGCTCTGCAAGCCATTCAAAAAACGCGCCGGCGTCAGGACGGCAATGTTCCGGGACAATATGGAGTATCCCACCCGACAACAGGGGAGAAAATATCTCGTATACGGAGACGTCAAAACACTGGCTGCTCCACAGGCTGCTTCCCGCACCCTCTTTGAGAGGCTGGAGGGATTCGAAGTGTGCAAGCAGACTTATGACTCCCCCGTGGCGACAAGAGACACCTTTCGGTCGTCCTGTTGACCCCGAGGTGTAAATCATGTACGCCACAGATTCCGGGAACGTCCATTCCGGCGGATCTTCCCTCCCGAACCCTTCAATCCGGCCCCATTCCGAATCCAGGTATACTGCGTTTGCGACATGTGCCGCTTCATTCCCCGAAATAAGTTCCCTGAGTGACTCTTCACTGAGCATCACCGTGGGGCGTACTTCTTCGATCATTGAGGACAATCGAAAGCGAGGATAGGTCGGGTCGAGGGGTACGTAGCACCCGCCTGCTTTCAGGACGCCGAGAATTGCTGTAAGCAGTCGGACGGACTTCCCCATGCAGATTGCAACGGGATCTTCCGGTCGAACCCCCATCTCCCGGAGAAAATATGCAAGTTGGTTTGCCCGCTCGTTGAGAGTACTGTAGAGAATTGTCTCCCCATCACATTCAATCGCGGTCAAAGCAGGTGTTCGTTGAACCTGTTCCTCAAACAGCCTGTGAAGGGTGCATGCATTCCGGTAGCGTCGTTCTGTCTTGTTCCATTCATGAATGATCTGCTTCCGTTCCCATTCCGTGAGAATTGAAAGCCGGGATATCGTCAACCCGGGATTGGCGAGTGCGCTTTCAAGGATGTTCTGGAAGTGCTTCATCATCCTTTCTATTGTTTCCGGATCGAACAGGTCGGCGTTGTACTCGACAGTCAATTCCAGCCCGCCCTCTGCTTCAGCCGCGAGAACCGTCACATCAAACATCGACGTGCTTCTGGTGAGGTCCATTTGCGCGATAGTCATCCCTCGCGACGCGAGCCGGCGGCTGCCCGTAGTGCTCTGGAGCGAAAACATGACATGGAACAGCGGGTTACGACTCTGATCACGAACAGGGTTCAGATCTTCGACCAGTTTCTCAAACGGGAGGTCCTGATGGGCAAATGCCCCCAGGGCTGCTTCACGCACGCGTCCGAGAAGCTCATGGAAGGTCGGATCACCGGAGAAATCTGTCCGCATGACAAGAGTATTGACAAAGAACCCGATGAGCTTTTCCGTCGCCTGGTTTGTGCGGTTGGCGATCGGAGTACCGACACTGATGTCAAGTTGACCCGTATAACGACTGAGGAGCGCCTGGAAGCCTGCGAGCAACCCCATGAATAACGTGGTCTCCGTCTCGCGACCGAGTCGTTTGAGGCCCTCGATCAACCGAATGGGAAACGTCGTCGAATAGCTCTTCCCCTTCGAGCTAAGAACCGCCGGCCTTGGCCTGTCAGTCGGCAGTTCAAGATACCCTGTACTCTCCCCCAGCTGCTTCCTCCAGTACGCGAGTTGCTCTTCCAACCTGTCGCCTGACAGCCGATTGCGCTGCCATTCCGCAAAATCCGCATACTGGATGGAGAGTTCCTCGAGGGACGGTCCTGTACCTGTGGAAAATGCTTCGTAGAGAGCTGTCATCTCGCCAATGAAAATTCCTATCGACCAGCCGTCGGAAATAATGTGATGCATCGTTATGAGGAGAATCCACGTGGCCTCATCGAATTGCAGGAGCATTGTCCGCAACAACGGTCCGACCGACAGATCGAACGGCCGCCCGGCCTCCTCATCGGCGAGACATCGGGCCTCCCGTTCTCTTTCGGCTGCGGACAACTCCTTCAGAGAACGTTTCACGATCGCGGTTCCGGCGAAGGGATGCACGACCTGCACGGGCTCTTCGTTTTCCACAACGAATGTTGTGCGAAGGGACTCGTGCCGCCGGACCACCTCGCCGATGCTTTTCTCAAGCGCCTCTTCATCGAGCACACCCGTGATACGGACGGCCGAGGAGATATTATAGACCGGATTCGAAGGTTCGAGTTGATGCAGGAACCAGAGCCGACGTTGCGCGAAGGAGAGAAGAAACCGATCTCTCGACTTCGCATGAGGGATGATCATCGAACGGGTCAGATCGACCCCGTCTTTACGGAGCAGGAGTTCGAGAAGTTCTCGTTTCCCTTCGGAAAGCCCGACGATTTTTTCAACCACGTCAGCCACGTGCCACCCCGTTCCCGGCAGTAGTTTTCTTCATTTCGTCCAACAGAGTATTGACCTCAGCCTCTGACAGTTGCTCGATAGCCTTGAGCTTTTCTTCGATGCGATTCATTGAAGGCCCCTGTGCCACCACCGCGGATTCGATTTTTTCGGCAAGATCGACAATGGTCGGAGTTTCGAAGAGCGTGCGTAAAGGCAGGTCCACATGATAATGATCCTGAATCCGCGACATGAGCTGGGTGGCGAGCAACGAATGGCCGCCGAGCTCGAAGAAACTATCTCTGATCCCAACCTTTTCCAACCCGAGAAGCTGGGCGCAGTGCTCTGCCAGGGCTGTTTCCACCGGCGTCCGCGGAGGCACGTACGAGCTCTCGACGTCTCTCCGCGCCGGATCCGGGACGGGAAGGGCGCGACGGTCAACCTTCCCGGACGGTGTGAGGGGAAAGGATTCGAGAAACACGAAAGCGTAGGGAATCATATAGTCGGGTAAGCGGGATCCAAGATAGTGTCTGAGATTGCCTGCGGTCAGCGATCTCTCTCTGTCGGCAACCACATAGGCTACTATCCTCCGGTCCCCCGGGGTATCTTCCCGGACAATGACAACCGCCTCACTGACCTCCGGATGGGAGTCCAGCACAGCTTCGATCTCCCCCGGTTCAACGCGAAATCCACGAACCTTCACCTGTTGGTCGATGCGCCCAAGATATTCGATGGCTCCATCGGAGAGGTGGCGACAGAGATCACCGCTCCGGTACAGTCTTTCTCCCTGCTGAGGGCCAAAGGGAGACGGGATGAACCTTTCTGCGGTGAGATCCGGCCTGCCGAGGTACCCGCGTGCAAGGCCGACCCCACCGATCAACAACTCGCCGGCGACTCCCACGGGTACCGGCTGGCACAGTTCATCAACAACATAGAGTCTTACATTGGTGATCGGGACCCCGATCGGCGGGTCCTGCGAATTGTTGGGCGCGCAAAGATGCATCGACGCGCAGACTGTCGTTTCCGTCGGCCCATAGGCGTTCACAAATGTTCGGCCCTTCCCCCAACGATCCACGAGCTCCCGCGGGCAACGTTCTCCCGCTGTAATAATCGTTGTGAGATGAGGACATTCCTGCTCCGGAATGACGGACAGCACCGACGGAGGGAGGGTGACGGTGGTGATGCGCTCCCTCCGAAGAGTTTCTGCCACTCCGTGACCTGTTGTCAGCTCTTCCCTTGCGGCGAGAACGAGCGTTCCCCCGCTCAACAGAGCCATCACAAATTCCCATACTGAAGCATCGAAGCTGAGCGATGCGAATTGAAGAATGCGACTGCCGGAGCCGACGCCGAGGGTTCGCATTTGTGCTGTCGCTAGATTGCAGAGCCCCTTGTGATGAAGCATGGTCCCTTTGGGTGACCCCGTTGACCCCGATGTGTAGATGATGTAGGCCAGACCATCAGGCGAGCTGTTGAGACGAAGGTTCTCCGCGTTTGCCTTGCCTATGACTTCCCACTCGCGGTCCAGCAGAACCGTCCGGTAACCGTTCTCCGGCAGGCGGTCAACTACAAGAGTGTGCGACAGCACCACGGTGATCTTTGAATCCCTCACCATGTGACTCAATCGTTCCGCCGGGTACGCAGGGTCGAGAGGCACGAAGGCCCCGCCGGCCTTGAGCACCCCGAGGATCGCGATAATCATCTCAGACGACCGATCGAAACAGAGCCCGACCAGCGTTTCTGGACCGACACCCAGGGATCGCAGGTACCGGGCCAATTGATTTGCCCGACTATTGAGATCGCGGTAGGATATCTCCGAAGAGTCACGCGAGAGAGCAATCTCATTCGGATGTCTTTCCACTTCTGCTTCAAACCACTCGTGAACGCATTGGTTGTCCGGGAAATCGGCGTATGAATTATTTCTCTTGACCAGCAATTCTTGCAGTTCGGCCTTTTTCAGAAGAGGTACACGCCCAACGGGTTGATCGACATCCGTGACAAATTGCTCGAGAATGGTGGAGAAGTGCCGTAGCATGCGCGCAGCCGTCGACTGATCGAACAGAGCCGTACTATATTCCAGGTCCGCTCGTACGCCATCCGGCATCTCTGCCGTCGTCAGCGTCAAATCGAACTTGTTGGTTCCGATTTCGATGTTGAAAGGGGTGATTGTCAGCCCCGAAATCTGAAGAGACTGAGTGGGGAAGTTCTGATGCACAAAAGCCGTTTGGAATAGCGGGCTTCTGCCCATATCCCGCGCCGGTTGAAGGGCTTCGACAATTTTCTCAAATGGCAAATCCTGGTGTGCAAATGCATCCAGACACATTTCGCGGGTTGATTTCAGCAGATCGCGAACCGTCATACTGTCCGAAAAGCGCATGCGTAGTACGAGCGTATTCACAAAGAACCCGATCAAGTCCTCCGTCTGTGAATGCCTCCGGTTCGCTATCGGAGAACCTACGGCAAAATCGTCCTGTCTGCTGTACCGGTGGAGCAACACTCCGAAGGCCGTGAGGAGAAGCATATACATCGTTACCCCCACCTGTTGACAGAGCTCTTCGAGCGCAACCCGGAGATCGGAGGATATTTCGAGCGATTCGGTTTGCCCCTCTGAGGATTGCATGCTCGGACGAGAACGGTCGAGGGGCAGTTCAAGGAATGTCGGCATGCCCTCCAATTGATGCTTCCAATACGAAAGCTGCATCTCGAAAATATCGCCGCTCAACCAAGTTCTTTGCCAGGCTGCGAAATCAGCGTATTGGACTTGAGGAGGCTGGAGGTCCGATGGTCTCCCCGCGGCAAATGCCTCGTAGAGTGTCGACATTTCCCTGATCATCACACCGATCGACCATCCATCGGCGATAATGTGATGCATCGTAAGCAGTATCACATGATCGTCCGGGCCGCGGGTGAGAACGGAGATCCGGAACAGCGGCCCGGTTTCAAGATTGAAACATTGCCGGGACTCATCGAGGGCCGTCCGGACTATGTGTTCCTGCTGCTCCTCCGGAGTGAGCACGCTCAGGTCCACATCCGAGAACGGAGGATCCATGCCATCTTCGACATGCTGGTATGGCTGCCCGTGACGCTTGACAAACCTGGTGCGCAGGATTTCATGCCGGGAAATCATCTCCTCGACGCACTGTCGCAGGATATCCAACCGCAACGGCCCCGATACATTGAAACTCGCGGGGATGTTGTATGTGGGGCTGCCCGGCTCGAGCTGTTCCAGGAACCAGAGTCGTTGTTGCGAGAAGGAAAGAGGTATCTCCTCGGTTCGCGGGACGGCTTCCAGCGCCGGGAGGAGGACGACAAACCCATCGCCGTTACGCTGTTTGTCCACTTCTCCGGCAAGTCTCTGAAGCGAAGGCGTCTCAAAGACAGCGCGCAGCGGTAGTTCGACCGAGAAGACCTGGCGGACGCGGGAGAGAAGTTGAGTAACCCGGAGAGAATGCCCGCCCAATTCGAAAAAGTTGTCTTCTCGACCAACCCCCTCGACACCGAGAATGTCAGCCCAGATTCCTGCCAGGAGTTCTTCCGTCCCCGTTTTCGGTGGGACGCGTACCCCTGTCCCAACGAGATCACTATCGCCCGGATCCGGCAGCGCACGCAGATCCACCTTTCCGCTGGGGCTCAAGGGGAATGATTCGCGTAAGACAAAAGCGGCTGGCACAAGGGAGGAGGGGAGACGTTTCGAGAGAAATTCCCTTATCTCACGAATGTTGATCCTTTCAGTGTTCTCGGGGATGATGTACGCGACGAGTTGCCGTTCCCCCAGCCTGTCGGGACGGACATCCACCACTGCTTCCTTTACCCATCCGTGCGCACGGAGATGTGCCTCGATTTCTCCCGGCTCCACGCGAAGCCCTCTGATTTTCACCTGGCGGTCGGTTCGACCGGAAAACAAGATAGTGCCGTCCGGCAGAAATCTCCCGAGATCTCCGGTTCGGTACAGACGGGCTCCCGGGCTCGTCCCGAGCATATCCGGGATGAATTTTTCCGCGGTCAGATCCGGCCGGCCCAGATATCCACGGCTCACCCCGATCCCCGCGATGTACAGCTCTCCTTCCACGCCGACAGGAACAGGATGCAGGAATCTGTCGAGCAGGTACACCTTGATGTTCGGCATGGGTCGACCGATCGGAACAGTCGACCCGCCGGAGGACGATCCCTCCTCAGAATTCCATGTCGCTCCTATGGTTGTCTCAGTCGGCCCATAGGCATTCACGAATCGACGGCCCCGCGACCACCGCGGCGCAAGCTCCACCGGACATGCTTCCCCTGCTGAGATCACGCATCGCAGATCAGGGAAGTCCTTCTCTTTCAGTAGTGCGAGAAACGTCGGCGGGAGCGTAATGAACGTGGTCCGCTCGCTTATCAGGAACTCGGAGAGTTCTTCCGGCGAACGCACAAGTTCCGGAGAGACCAGCTGCAGCCGCCCTCCGGATGTAAGAGTCGCAAATATTTCGGAAACAGACGCATCGAAACCAAGCGACGCAAACTGCAGTATCCTGGCTGAACCGTCGATGCCCAACCACGAGCGCTGTGCACAGACGAAATTGGAAAGACCCCGATGCGCTACAAGGACCCCCTTGGGTCTCCCTGTCGATCCCGAGGTATAAATGACATACGCAACATTCTCCGGCAGAACACTGATCGGAGGATTCTCATCCCCCGCATGTTGGATCGTTTCCCAGTCTCCATCCAGTCGAACGATTACGTCACACTCACGGGGAAGGAGCCTTTCGAGCGACCTGTGCGTGACAAGGTATTTCACCTCTGCGTCTGCCAGCATGAAGGCGAGGCGTTCACGGGGATACTCCGGATCCAGTGGAACGTAACCTGCTCCTGCCTTCACAATGCCCATAAGTCCAACAATCATGTCGAATGATCTCTCACAGCAGAGGCCGACAAGCGACTCACGGCGTACTCCGAGTTCATGAAGAAAATGGGCGACGTTGTTCGCCCGACGGTTCAGCTCACCATACGACATTGTCTGACCCTGATACTGCAGAGCCGTCGAATCGGCCGCTGACGCAACACAACGTTCGAACATTGCGTGGACAGGGATGTCGGCATCGGGGAAGGAAACATCCGTGTCGTTCCATCGCTTAACGAGGTTGTCCCGTTCTTCAGTTGTGACAATCGTCAAGTTGCCTGCCGTGTTTTCAGGGCAGTTGACAATTTCGCTGAGCAACCGATGCAAATGGCCCAGCATTCTCTTTATGCTCTCAGGAGCGAAGAATACCTCACCATACACAATCTCGAGCGACAACCTTCCCCGCACGGCCGCCACCAGCGTCAGAGGGTAATTCGTCCCCCCGGCGGCTTCGACGTCCGTTACTTTGACCGCCCCGAGATCGTCCAACAACGAAGAATCCAGAGGGTAGTTCTCAAAAACGAAGATGCTATGGAAAAGAGGAACCCCTCGAGGAACATTGCTCCAGCCCTGAACTTTTGCCAGAGGGCTGTACTCATACTGGCGCATTTCCACCACGTCATTCTGGATCCGCCGGAGAAGTTCCCGGAGAGGCGTTTGGGCAGACACGTGAACGCGCAACGGCAGGGTGTTGATAAACAGTCCTATCATGTTCTCCGCATCGGGGAAGACATCTGGTCTCCCGGAAGTCGTAATGCCGTACACGACGTCCTCTTCGCCGCAGTAGCGGCTCAACAAGAGGGCATAGGCACCCTGAATGAGCGTGTTGGTCGTGCAATGTTCCCTCTTGCAGAATTCCTGGATGACGCGAGTCTCCTCTTGCGACAGAAACACCGATTCCTTGCACTGTTCTCCGTGATCACCCGCAATCTCGAGTGAGACACGGTTCACAGCGAGCCGCGTTGGAGCACTGACGCCGCCGAGGGTCTTTCGCCAGAATCCTTCAGCACTCGACAGGTTCTGTCGGCTGCACCAGCTGATGTATTCCTTAAAAGGCCGACACGGGTTGATCGAGGGCTCAGTCCCCCTTTCGAGCGATTGATAAGTCGCACAGAACTCCTTCAATACAAGCGGGAGCGACCAGCCGTCCAGGAGAAGGTGATGGTGCGTCCAGATGAACCGCCACGACAGCTCCCCCCACCGGTACAGACCAAGGCGCATCAACGGAGCCTTATCCAATACGAATCCCGTTCGATGATCCGCCGCTTTCACAACGTCAAATCGCCTTTGCTTTTCTGCTTCCGCCCACCCGCTCCAGTCTTCAAAGACAAATGGCAAGGTCACCCGCTTGTGTACCACCTGGTGCATTCGTTCCGCGTTCTTCCAAGCAAACGATGTCCTCAAAATCGGATGATGGCGGACGACCATTTCCCATGACTCCTGGAAGATCGCCGGGTCCAGGCGGCCGGAGAGAGTGCAGACCAGCTGTTCAACGTACACGGCTGAATCCTGCGCATAGAGACTGTGGAAGAGCATTCCATCCTGCATGGGGGACAATGGATAGACCGATTCGATGTCTCGAAGCGTCTCTTTCTCAGCCATGGTCGAGAGTTCCTTTCTCCTCGGGAATAATCGACTGCAGGTCGTAAGAGTTGAACTCCTCTTCCTCCTGCGCGGAGGCAACGTCGTCCTTACCCCCAAGAGAGGCTGACTCCGCGAGAATACAGCGCATTTCTTTTGTGAACGATTCCGCAAGGGAGTCGATCGTGTGACGATGATGAATCTGACGGCTATACTCGAATACCACCTCGAGACGGGATTCAACGATTCTCGCCATGACATCCAGCAGATTTGTCCGGTTACTTGTCGGAGAATGTTCCGGGCCTGGTGATTCCGGAGCAAGGCCGAAGCCGGAAAGGCCGGAGAGAAGGTTGTCGAATCTTCCGAGATAGTTGAAACTAATTTCCGGTGGGGCAATTTTTCGCAATCGCGTGGCGATGCCTGATTCAGCCGCCAGATATTTGAGGACACCGAAGCCAATGCCGTTGTTCGGTACGCGTCTCATCTGACTTTGCACCGCCGTCAGGTTCTCCCGCCAATGCCGGCCGCAATTGACCTCCACACTCATCGGGAAAGAGGAGGTGAACCATCCCACACTCCTGGAGAGATCGATATCGCCCCAGAGCCCCGCCCGGCCATGCGATTCCATGTCGATGAAGAGTGTGCTCCTACCAGTCCATGCAGAGGCCGCTCGGACAAAGGCCGTCAGGAGTACCTCATCCACTTTCGCCCGAACCATCCTGGGGACGTCGCGTACCAACGTCTCCGTCTCTTCAGGAGTCAGTTCAATGATGACGCGCTCGGCCGAGTCGTAGGTGTTGGCCCCACCTTCAAAGTCGGTGGGAATGGGGCCGGCTTTCCACCGCAGAGTGGAGAGATTCGACCAGTACCGGACCTCATCTTTGAGAACGTCCGACGAGGCGTATTCTCCAAGACGTTCGGACCAGGCTTTGTAGGAGGTTGATTTCGGCGGCACAATTGCGGCTTCCCCTCTTTCGAGGGACTGATATGCGGACATGAAGTCCTCGAGAACGATTCTCCACGACACTCCATCGATGATGAGGTGATGAAACACAAAGAGAAGGCGCGACGAGCGCTCCTCCCCGAAATCGAAATACGCGACGCGGAAGATCGGTCCGATCTCCAGGTCGAGACTACCTTGCATCCGAGCGGTATATTCCTCAATGACCTTTTGCTCCTGGCCAGGCAGGCTGTGCGTCAGATCGATTGCGGTGAAGGGAATGGCACTTTCTTCCGGCAGGATATTCTGCACCCAACCGTCCGCTGTTCGATGGAACCGCGCTCGAAGCATATCATGGTGACGGAGTATCCCCCGGACCGCGTCTTCCAGCACGGTGCGCTTCAATTGGTGCTGCACCTGAACAAGGAGTGACTGGTTCCAATGCGCCGGCTCACTGAACCCTTGATCGAAGAACCATCGCTGGATGGGAGTCAACGGTGCATCTCCGGAAATGCTCCCCTGCTCGCAGATCCTTTCCTGCACCCTCCCGGCAACTGTCGCGAGCGCGTTGATCGTCGGGTTCTGAAAGAGATCCTTCGGTGTGATGTGTAACCCTGCGGCTTGCGCTTTTGCGACGATCTGGATACTCAGAATGGAATCGCCCCCAAGTTCGAAAAAGTTGTCTGTCACCCCGATACGCTCTCTCCCGAGAACGCGTTTCCATATCTCGACGAGCGCATTCTCTTCTGGTGTTGCCGGCTCCACGACACTACTCGGCTCGTCCTCTCTCCCTTTCGCGGATTTCAATATCGCCGTTCGATCGACTTTGCCGGTATGGGTTCGGGGAAGTGATTCCAGAAAGACAAAACTGCTCGGGATCATGTAGTCCGGAAGCAGCCCGGTCAGGAAATGCCGCAGATCTGCCCGAGTCACCGATGCGCCGGTGTCATGGACGCAGTACGCAACGAGTCTTTTGCCGGCCTCCCCCGTGCGGGTCAACACCGCAACATCCCGAACCTGAGGATGGGTGGATATTGCCCGCTCGATTTCCCCCGGCTCCACACGGAAGCCGCGGATTTTCACCTGATCATCAATTCGCCCCAGAAAACGGATCTGTCCGTCGAATCGGTAACATCCCCGGTCCCCTGTCCTATAGAAGCGGGCACCTCTGCGTCCGCTCAATCCATCCGGGACAAACTTCTCTGCAGTACGGTCAGGACGGTTATGGTATCCTCTTGCCACGCCTTCTCCGCCGATGAAGATTTCTCCCGGAACGCCGACGGGGACAGGCTGCAGGAAACGATCGAGAATGTATACTTCCGCGTTCGAAATGGGACGGCCAATCGGAATGTCCGACTCTGCATCACCTCCTTCTTGCTGTCTTTCCGGCTCATAGGATGTGGCAATCACGGTCGCTTCGGTCGGACCATAGGTATTGAGCCACCGGACATCCTGCGGAAGGGTTGATTGCCATTCACGGTACCGCTCAACCGGCACAACATCGCCTCCAACAACCACGAGCCGAAGGCACGATGGCAAAGTGATATTCGAACGGACAATGGTATGGGTCCATTCACTCCAGAACGCCGTCGGAAGATCCAGCACGGTGATACGTTCGCGTTCAATGAATTCGAGAAACTCCTTCCCGCCTCCAAGAGCGTCATCATTTCGCAGTATTACGGCCGCTCCACGAATCCAGGCGGGAAATATCTCTTCGACCGCGGCATCAAAACTCAGTGACGCGAATTGGAGCACGCGATCCTCGTTGGTCAACGCGAACGCCGCCGCCGCCGCCCGGTTGTGGTTGCACATCGACCGATGGTTGATGAGCACTCCTTTCGGGCGACCCGTTGTGCCGGATGTATAGATGACATACGCCAGGTTCTCGGCCACCGTGATGTTCGAGGGATTCTCCCGGTCCTGGTCCATCCCTCCGTCGGGCGGCGCATCCACGAGAATCGTCGACATTCCCTCCACGGAAACACCCGGAGGCGATCCCGTTTGTGTCAACAGGATATTGATCCCCGCATCGGCAATCATGAATGCGAGCCGATCAGCAGGAAGTCGGGGATCGAGCGGCACATAGGCTCCACCGGATTTGAGGATGGCCAGGAGTCCGACAATAGCATCAACCGATCGCTCGATGCAGATGCCAATGCGGACTTCAGGTCCCGCCCCCAACCGCCGGAGGTGATGAGCGAGGATGTTGGCTCTCCTGTTCACCTGATCATACGACATAGTCTGACCGCCGTGTTTCACTGCGAGCGCGTCAGGAGTACGGCGTACCTGTTCTTCCACGAGACGATGGACTGTGGTCCGCGGAGAAGAATCGACCCCGGTCTGATTCCAATCGTGCACAACCGTTCGTTGTTCATCCCCGGAGATCATACTGAGCGCACCGATCCGAACGTCGGGGTGGGCCACACACGCTTCAAGAATGCGTTCGTAGTGCGATCCCAGCCGCGTAATCGTCGTCCCGTTGAAGAGATCACAATTATATTCGAGCACCCCGACAAACCGATCGCCTTCTGACTCCATCGTGAGCGTCAGGTCGAACGGAGAGACTCCCGCATCGATAGCGAGGGGGGTGACGACCATTCCGGGGAATTCGAGCTCGCTTTCTGATGCATTCTGCAGAGTGAACATCGCCTGGAACAGGGGGGTACGGCTCATGTTCCGTTCCGGTTCGAGGGCATCCACGACTTTCTCGAAGGGGACGTCCTGATGCTCGTGCGCGCCAAGGACAGCGTCGCGTATGCGGTGCAACACCTCCTTCGCCGTGGGATTGCCCGAGAGGTCTGTTCTGATTACCACGGTATTGACAAACAGTCCTACCAGATCCTCGGTCTTCGTGGAATTCCTGTTTGCAATAGGGATTCCCACACAGATATCGTCTTCATCCGCGTAGCGGTTTAGCAAAAGCTGGAAGGGGGCCAGCAGGGTCATGAACAGCGTAGCACCCGCTTTCCGGCTGAAGTCTTTCACGGCCTGAGAAAGAGCCGGCGTCAATGCAAAACGGTATTGAGAGCCACGGGTTGTTTGGACTGGAGGCCGCGGATGATCCAACGGGAGTTCCAGCTGCGCAGGTGCCCCGGTGAGTGCCTGCTTCCAGTATTCGAGCTCCTTCTGAAGTTCTTCACCGCTCATCCAGTTGCGTTGCCAGGCCGCGTAGTCCTTATACTGAATCGGCAAGTCGGGCAGAGCTGGATCCGTTCCCATGACGAACGATCGATACAAGACCGCTAACTCGCGAAGAAGGATCCCCATCGACCAGCCATCTGATATGATGTGGTGCATCACGAACACGGCGACGTGATCTTCCTCGCTGAGACGGATAAGGACGGCGCGAAGAAGCGGTCCTTCAGCAAGATGGAAGGGTTCTCTGGCCGCCGCCGTGGCCGTCTCCATTGTTTTGAGCTCACGCTCGGATTCCACCCAATCACGTCCGTCCACCAACGTCAAGGGAAGAGCGAGGGCTGGAGAAACACGCTGAATCGCCCGTCCTTCTATGGTGGGGAAAGTTGTGCGGAGGACGGCATGACGCCGTGCGAGTGCGTCCAGACAACGGGAGAGCACTGACGCATCGAAGACCCCTCTCAACCTCATCCCTCCCGCAATATTGTATTGCGGATTTCCCGGTTCTAATTGATCGAGGAACCACAGCCTCTCCTGGGCGAAGCTCAGGGGAAACTCCCCGTGATTGTCGTGGGCGCCTACTTCCGGGGTGGAGCTTGCCCTTCCCTTTCCGCGCTCTTTTTCAATCACGTTGGATAGTTCGTGGAGCGTGGGATATTCGAAGAGAGACTTGAGGGGAAGATTGACATGAAACGCAGATCGCACCCTCGAGAGCACCTGCGTGGCGAGAAGCGAATGGCCGCCCAGGGCGAAGAAGTTGTCTTTTGTCCCGACAGTTCTCGCACGCAAGACATCCGCCCAGATGTTCGCGAGGATTTCCTCAGTCGGCGTCCGGGGGGCGACCGGCTGATCATCGGCCGGTTCGAGCCCGGGAGCGGGCAATGCCTTCCGATCGACCTTGCCATTGGGTGTCAACGGAAGAGAGTCCATCATCACGAAGGAGGCCGGAATCATGTACCCCGGGAGCTTCGTCTCAAGGAAAGTCCGAAAATCTCTTGCATTGACTCCGGTTCCCGGCTGCGCGACGATATACGCAACGAGTCTCTTCTCTCCGGAAAGCTCTTCTCGCGCAGCCACAATCGCATCGCGGAGCCCCGGATGTTGATGCAGCGTCGCTTCAATTTCCCCGAGCTCAATACGAAATCCCCGGAGCTTCACCTGCTGGTCGATTCTCCCGATAAATTGAAGAGTGCCGTCAGCCAGGTGGCGAACGAGATCGCCAGTCCTGTACAGCCGCTCCCCCGGCTGATCGCTGTAGGGGTTGGGCACAAATCTCTCGGCTGTCAGATCGGGACGGTGAAGATAACCTCGCGCAAGACCTTCGCCACCAATACAGAGTTCTCCCGGTACACCGATCGGCGAAAGTGCCCCGTTCCTGTCAAGCACGAACGTGCGCGTGTTGGCAATGGGTCGACCTATCGGTGGATTTCCTTCTGCGGGTCCGCAGGGAACGCTGGTGCTCGTTGTGACAACAGTGTACTCAGTCGGACCGTAATGGTTGACCAGGGTGAACGACGTGGCAGGATTCCCCCACACATGCAGCCGGTCACCGCCGGTGAGAAGGTAGCGAAGACAAGAAGCCGGCGGCCATTGAACACCTAGTACTGCTTCCGCCAGTGGCGTCGGCAGAAATGCGATCGATATTTGCCGCGCGACGAACCATTCCACAAGATTTTCAGCCGACTCACGGGTGTCCGGGTCAGGGATGTGAAGACTCGCACCGGAGGCGAGGTATGGCCACATCTCCCACACTGAGGCATCGAAAGCTGTGCCGGCGATCAACGTTGCACGATCGCTGGGAGTCACTTCATATGTCCCCTGATGCCATCGGACAAGGTTCACCAACCCGCGATGCTCAATCTCGGTCCCCTTCGGCACGCCAGTTGATCCCGAGGTGTAAATGACATACGCAAGATCCTCTGGACCGATAAGGGGGGCGAGATTCTCATCGCTTTCACCGGCCGCAGCCTCCCACACCGTATCGACCATTACCGAAGGCGACAGATCTGCCGGCACGAGATTGCCGAAGCGGCTGTGAGTGACCAGGAGAGCTGCGTGTGCATCGTGAAGCATGAATGCCAGCCGCTCACCCGGATAGGTCGGGTCCAACGGAAGGTATGTACACCCGGCTTTGAGTGCCCCAAAGAGGGCTACAACCAATTCCGGCGAGCGATCCAAACAGACTCCTACCACATCGCGCGGACGCACTCCCCGCTTTTGCAGGTACCTTGCAAGCCGGTTTGCGCGGGAGTTCAGCTCTCGATAGGAAAGGGACAGCTCACGGGAGCAGACCGCAATCGCGTCCGGCGTCCGGTATGCCTGTTGCTCAACCAGTTGATGGATGCAAAGATCCCGATGGTATTCCGATTTCGTATTGGTCCATTCATGGAGAAGATGCCGCCGTTCGTCATCCGTTAGGGTGGATAACCACATGATTGAGTCGTCGGGCTTTCTGACAATCTCCCGGAGGTGCGTTTCGAAATGTTGGACCATTCTCCCGATCGTGGGCGGATCAAACAGGGACGAGTTGTATTCCAGAACTCCAGTGAGGTCTGTGGTTCCCTCCGTCATGATCAGGCTGAGGTCAAATTTTGCCGTCCCGTTCTCCACTTCGAGAAGGCTGATCCGGAGATCACCGAGGTCGAGTCCGCGAAGGGGGGATTTCTGGAGGTCAAACAACACCTGAAAGAGGGGTGAGTGGCTCAACGCGCGATTGGAGAGCAGTGCCTCGACCACCTTCTCGAAGGGAGTTTCCTGATTGGCATAGGCAGCGAGCGCACTGTTGCGTACCTGACGGAGGAGTTGCCGGAATGAAAGGGGTCCGGAGAAGTCGGCGCGGACAACGAGAGTGTTGACAAAAAAGCCGATCAGCCCCTGGATTTCCTTTCGCGTGCGGTTTGCCATCGGAATGCCCACACTGACATTGGCCTGAGCGGCATAACGATGCAGGAGGAGTTGAAATGCGGCAAGGAGCGTCATAAACAGCGTCGCTCCTTCTTCCCTGCTCAAAGCTTGAAGGCTTCGGTAGAGGTCTCGGGGAAGTGTGAAAGGACAATGCACACCGTTGTAGCTTTGTCCAACGGGTCGTGCATGATCGGATGGCAGTTCCAGAGGAGAAGTCGCATCCTTCAGGTACTCCTTCCAAAAGGAGAGCTGATGTTGAAGAGCTTCCCCCTCCATGGTTCTTTGCTGCCAGCAGGCAAAATCGGCATACTGAACTGGCAATTCAGGAAGCCGGGGGGTCTCTCCGTGCAGATGCGCTGCGTACAGGCTCGATAGCTCCTTCAGGAGGACGCCGGTCGACCAACCATCGAACACAATATGATGAAACGTCACCAGTGCGACATGGTCTCCCTCTGACAGGCGGAGAAGGTTCGTTCGCACCATTGGCCCCGCGGAGAGATCAAACGGACGCCTGCTCTCTTCAACAGCCCGCCGGATCGCATCGGCCAAACGGTCGGACGCCGGGAGAGTTGAGAGGTCGATTTGTGGCATCGGGATCTCAGCACTGGCCCCAATGACTTGTATCGGATTGCCATCGACGGATCGGTAGACCATCCGCAGAACTTCGTGCCGGCGGAAAATGTCGTTCAGGCTTTGGTGGAATGCATGGATATTGAGAGGGCCGGTGAGGCGCAACGCCGCAGAAATGTTGTAGAATGGATTTCCAGGTTCCATCTGTTCGAGGAACCACAAACGCCTCTGCGCAAACGACAGAGGATAGACGGAAAGATCTTCCCGCCGTGGAATGACGTCCTGCGGGGCCTGGCCCTCCTTCTTCTTTCTGAGAAGGAGCGTGAGCAAATCACGCTTCTCCGGTGAAAGGTCTGCAACCCTCGGCCCAAGTTCGAGCATGGCACTCCGATCGAGTATCAGGTGGAAAGGTTCGAACGCTCCTTTTGAAGCAGCTTTCTTACCCCCTCATCACTCATCCGCTCGACTTCTTTCAGCATTTCCGCAATTTGACTCTCTTCCTCCCCTGCTGCAAGAAACTCGAGTAACACTGCCGCGAAATCAGCAACTGTCGGTGCTTCAAAAACGCTCCGTATGGGAACCTCTACATGGAACCTGTCCCGTACCACTGCTATATACTGCGTCGCAAGCAATGAATGTCCGCCAAGGTCAAAGAAGTTATCATAGATCCCCACTCGGCTGACGCCGAGAACCCGCGCAAGGATTTCTGCAAGCTCTTCTTCCACCTGAGAGCGGGGTGCGACGTATTCCTGTCGGCACCTTCGCTCCTCCCACTGCGGGATCGGGAGTGCTCCGCGGTCGATCTTTCCCCCTGCGGACAGCGGGATTCGCTCGAGCATCACACAGGCAGTGGGCAACATATACGAGGGCAGACTTCTCTGCAGGAACCTCCGGACTTCATCCTCGTCGATTTCTTCTCCGGGCCGGACGACGAGGTACGCAACGAGACGGCGTTCCCCGATGGAATCCTCTCTTGAGACCACTACCGCCTGGGCCACTGCAGGATGACGAAGCAGCGCTGACTCAATTTCGCCCGTTTCGACCCGGAACCCACGTATCTTTATTTGGAAATCCGTCCTGCCCAAGTATTCGACGGATCCATCCGCGCGAAACCGGCCCAGGTCACCCGTCTTGTACAACCTTGCACCCGGGACGCCCGAAAAGGGATCAGGGAGGAAACTTTCCGCCGTGCGATCCGGCAAGCGAAGATATCCTCGTGCCAGCGTCTCGCCGCCGATATACAATTCTCCGGGCAACCCCGGCGGAACCGGATGAAGGGAACGGTTCAGAATATGTATCGTCCTTGCACCCGGAGAACGCCCGATTGGAATGCGCAGTGCCCGCTCACCGCCGTCTGCGTCCGCGACGATTTCGTGCGTGGCTGCAGTGATTGTTGTCTCCGTGGGGCCGTACGCATTCAGGAACCTTGCAGCCCTGGCAGGACTTTTCGACCAGAGGAGCACACTCTCAGGCGACAACACATCCCCGCCAACGATGACCAGTCGGAGAGAATCCGGCGCCGGCAGGTCGGGGTTTGCCGACCACCATTGGACCACCTGGTTCCAGTACGCCGGCGGTACGTTAATGACCGTGATATGGCTGGCGCGCAGCTGTCGAAAGAGCATCTGCGGCGTCCACAGCTCCGGGTCACGCAGGAGCACCTTTGCCCCTGTGATCAGTGGGACGAGGATTTGCTCCAGCGAAGCGTCAAACTCCAGCGATGCAAACTGGAGAACAACATCTGTCGGGCGCGTGTGATAATGTTTCTGCATCGCGCGGCAGTGCAGGGCTAATGCTCTATGGGGAATCACTACGCCTTTGGGCAGCCCTGTCGACCCCGAAGTGTAGATGATGTACGCCGCATGAAGCGCGTCGGTCTCCCATCCGGGGTTATCGACAGATTCCCGTACAATGTGAGCTTCCGCCGTGTCAAGACAGAGGGCCTCAGTGGGAGGAATCTTCCGTTTGGAGAGGAGACTACTCGATGTCACGAGGAATTTCGGGGCGGCCTCCCCCAGCATGTAGGCCAGGCGCTCCGGCGGACATTCCGGATCGATTGGGAGATAAACCCCACCTGCTTTCAGGATCCCCAGCATTGCGATGATCGTTTCAGGGGATCGTGGGAGCATCAGCGCGACTACGGTTTCAGAAGTGACGCCTCGTGCCCTGAGAAAGCGGGCAATTTGATTCGCGCGACGGTTCACGCCCGCATATGTCACCGCTTCGTTGCCCAGTACCACTGCAACCGAGCCGGGAGACCGAGCGGCTTGCTCTTCAAACATCTGCCACACACAACCTTCGCCGTCCATGGCCCCTTCCATTCGATTCCATTCGGCAAGATGGAGCTCCTCGGAATCTGTGAGCAGAGGCAGGGAATCGATACGTTGATCCGGATTTGCAGCAACAGCGATGAGGATGTTCCTGTAACGCTCCAACATCTTTTCCGTCGTCGACGACACGAACAGGTCCGTGTTGTACTCCAACGTAACGGTTATTCCATCGGCGGATTCGCCAACAAGAAGCGAGAGGTCGAATGGGACGACCCTGCTGGGCAGCGAGAAGGGCTCCATCGGAAATCCCGCGACTTGAGTTCTCTCCCCTTCCTTTCCCAGGGCAAATGAGCCCATGTTCTTCCGATCGACCAGCGAGATGGTCTTCTGCCAGGAGAACAAAACTTGAAACAGCGGCGTCCGGGCAAGCTCCCTTTCCGGCTGGAGACGCTCGACGATCAAGGGAAACGGGAATGCATCGTGCAGAAATGAAGCTGAGACAGTATCGTTCAGCCGATGGAGGAAGGTCTTCCATGGCGGATTTCCGGACAAATCTCCCAGAAGAACGATGGGGTTGACAAAATAGCCCACCATGTGACCGGTTCTGCCGCTCCGGCATGCTTTCGGAGAACCAACGAGGATCCTCTCCTCGCCCGTGTAGTGATACAGGAGGGTTTGGAACGCACCAAGCAAGAGCGTGAAGAGCGTACACTTCTCAGCATGCGCCTGGGACTTCAGCTGTTCTGTAAGGGAACTATCGAGGCAGAGGAGAGAAGACGCCCCCCGGGTGGTCATGATACTCTGTCGAGCGTAGTCCGTCGGCAGGTCAAGCGACCTTGGAAGGTCGCGAAGATGTTCGCGCCAGTAGTCCCAATGGCTCTCCCCTTCCGGACCGGCAAGCATTTCCCTTTCTGTACGGACATGATCCGCATAGTCAACACGGAGCGGAGGCAAATGAGGATCTTCGCCGGAGAGCGCAGATTGATAGAAACGGGAAAATTCGGACATGATAATGGCATACGACCACATATCGGTAATGATGTGATGCATGTTCAGCATCACTACGTGATCGTCTTCTGACTTGCTGAGCATGAAGACCCGCATTAACGGCCCGGTAGTCAGGTCGAAGATCCGGAACATCTCCTCGTCCAGCCTGTCTCTCCATTTGCGGGGAGTCCAGGTCGATCCATCCTCCACGGCAAACGACGCTCTGGCGTGCGCATGAACCAACCGTACCGGCTCCCGATTGATTTCCCTGAAGGTGCTCCGAAGGCATGAATGTCGGTCTACTATGCCTTGAAATGCGCGCTCCGCCGCTCCACAATCGACCTTCGTTGGAAACCTTGCGGCGTAGGACACATTGTAGGCAACACTGTTTGGATCGAGCTGCTGGAGAAACCAGAGTGCCCGTTGTCCGTAAGAGAGAGGGCACTCCGCAATGATACCGTTTTCGGGGGTGCCGCCGTCTAAACGGGTACCCAGCTCGGCGAGGACAACCGAGGCCAATTGCTCGAGGGTGAATCTGGATTGGATATGGTGATGGTGAAGTGAAATTTCGAGGTCTGATTCGATCTTGGCGACAAGTCTTTCACTCCCTGTCGCGTCGATCCCCAGCGAATTCAAGTCCCGGTGAGGGTCTATGCCAGCGGGATGCCCCCCCGGGAAATCACCAATGATCTCCTGGAGGTATGACAGTACGAACGACTTCCGGTTAGTGCCGGTCTTCACGAGTTCGACAAGGGTTGTCGGGACACTGCCGCGGACCCTGGGGGAGCCGAATGGTGTGGCGGGGCTCATCGTTTCACCCTTTCTCCATCTTCGACTTCTGCTTAGTCCTCCGGATGGGAATTCCAGGAGACTGTTGACCCGGTGTGCCCTCCGTGGCCGGTGTTCGGGGAGTTTCACACTCTCCGTGAAACTCTCAACTCGTCATTCAGGCCTCCCCCAAAGTTGGTGTAGCGCACTCCATGAGATCGAAGAACCAATGCGCGATGATGAAACTACGCTGCCGCGATCATCTTGCCGTCTCCGATTCATGCCCCATGTTTCGCATCTTCTTCATTCACACTGACCAAAGATGTCCCACACACCGGACAGAATTTCGCAGTTGGATAGAGAATGGGTTCTCTACAGTGTGGACACTGATCGATCAGCTTCTCCCCACAGACAATGCAAAACTCTCCCCGACTGGAATAGGCCGAGAAGTTACCACATGAAGGGCAGAGTTTGTATCTGTCCCGCACTGCCTGTCTTCGGGAAGCCGGCGATTCGCCATTTTCCGGCATGGCTATCCTCCCAGTATTCAATAAGCGATTTCGTGATGATGGGTTCTACACGCCAGGCGATGAGGTTAATTGGCGAGGTGAAGGAGATAGACACGGCATGTTCAACTTCTGTGCCATCTATCGCGCAACCCGCGTTCAGTCGAATTACTGCTAAAGGTGGAGGTGCACGTATAGCATGAGGAAACTGTTGTTTCCCCCGGGTAACTCCAGTTTCCCATCGAATGGTCGCGCCGGGGCCAATAGATTTCGCCACGACCATCGACAGGGTTTCAAACGAATCACGCCGGGGGTTTACCAGGTAAGGAGAGGGGAACACACACGAGTGGGACGTCCGAACTTCTTTTCAGCGAAGTTGCAGACTATGAAGAATCTTCCGGAGCCCTTGAGGCGTGATGCCCGCCATGCGTGCAGCTCCAGCAACATCGTCGTCGCTGCGCGCGAGGAGCGCTTCAAAGTACGATTTCCTGAATTCCGACTCCGCATCCCGAAATGCCGGGAATTTTTGTCCATTTCCGGAAAGACACTGAAGGGCGGGCGAACCGGAACGGATCTTCTTCAGATTGGGAAAATGTTCCGGTCTGAGTTCCGGCCCGTCTGTGTAGGCAAGTGCATGTCGTACACAATTTTCAAGCTCCCTGACATTTCCCGGCCAGGTGTACCGTTGCAGGGCCTGAAGCGTGTCCTCCGCTACGACATACTTTCTCCCCGAGGGATTGTTGGTCATAGACCCCAGGAAATAATTGACCAGCGGCTCAATGTCTTCGAGACGTTCACGCAAAGGGGGGATGCTCAGACGAACCCCGACGATCCGATGATAAAAATCCTCGCGTAGCCTTCCGGAGTCAACGAGCTTTTCGAGATTCTCGTTCGTTGCCATCAACAATCTGACATTCAGCTTGATTTCCGACTTGCGAGGATCCTGGCCGACACGGGAGATGCTTTTGTATTGAAGAAAGTAGAGCAGTTTGAGTTGTATTCCTTCAGTGAGACAGGATACCTCGGGTACATAGATCGTCCCGCCATTGGCCGCCTCGAATTTGCCAGTCTTTTCCCTCTCAGCCCCTGAGAAGGAACCCTTTTCATGTCCAAAGAGCTCCGATTCAATGAGCGTCTCATTGAGACTCTTCATTGAAATCGGTATGAAGGACTTCTCCCGGCGCGCACTTCTGAAGTGCACTTGCCATGCCGCGAGATCCTTTCCGACGCCGGTTTCCCCTTCGATGAGTACATCGAACGGAAGATGGGCAAGTCGGGTGATTTCAAAATTGATCCCCTTCATTACTTCGCTGGCAAAGATGAAGTGGTTTTGTTGCTCCGTGAAACCTCTCTGCAATGCATTCACCCTTACTTCGAGGTCACGGCGTTCCAGTGCCTTTATTACCTTCGCCGAAAGATGCTCGAGATCGATCTCCCTGGGCACGAAATCATACGCGCCCTTCCTGATCGCTTCGACTGCCTTTTCGGTCTGTCCCTGATCGACGAGCACAATTATCGGCAGGTGCGGATCGATCTCTCGATGGATGATTTCGATGGCATCGATGCCGGTCCCCAGGGGCGATGATAAGTCGAGAAGGACAACAGAAACACGGCCGCTTTTCAGAAAGTCAAGCGCCTTCTGCGGGTTCGCCACAGCAACAAGCTTGTAGCGATCCTGGATGAGCTTTTCAAATTGAGTGAGAAAGAGGAGATTGTCTTCGATGAGGAGCAGTTTGATCATGAGTCCTCTCAGGAAACTACTTGGAGACACGCCGCAGGTACAACATGCCGGGGCGGCGGATGACCACGATACTCATGCTCAGGGGGAGTCTGAGATGCTTCCGTCCGTCAGTTCTACGATCCCTTTAGGTCGGGATGACGTCTACGGTGCTGGACGAAATCAAATTACGCGTGAGGAATGCTATGTTGAAGAACTATTTCGGTATGTGCCAATGAGGCGGGCACCCGCCGATATGACAGTTCTCTGATGTGTGTATGGAGCTTGACAGATAAAGATATCCATCTATTTCGAAGATGTCAACTCTATTACTCTTGCATGCGGGGAGTTCAAAACCATGGATCGGAGTCAGCTGGCAGGGAAGAAACCTGGTGCCACCTTAGGAAGGGCAACCGAAGGATATGGAGGGTAGAGCGGCTCACCTTCTCCAGCATCGCCACTGGAGGGGAGGAAGAATCCTTCTCAATAACCTACTATTTAAAATAATTGTTCATGTTACGTCGCGCACAAAGACCTTCAAGCGTTGATGTCGTCGTCGTTCGCCAGGATCAACGAAGAACCGTCATCGCTTTCGTCGACTGAAATGAACCAATAGTCAATCTGTAGAAATAGGTGCCCGTCGGGTATCCAGCGGCATCCAAAACCGTTCTGTGGGCTCCTCTGTCCTGCTTTTCATCGACAAGTATTTTCACTTCACGTCCGAGGAGATCGTAGACCACAAGCCGCACATTACCCGCAACTGGCAATTCATATCGGATCACCGTCGTCGGATTAAAGGGATTCGGATAATTCTGGTAGAGCCGCAACGCCTCCGGAAACACCCGGGGTTGGAGGACAGAGACAATGTCCGTGGGGTTCAATGAAAAATCAGCAACATGAATAGACGGTCCGGGCATGACAGTCAACGGGCTTTCCAGACCATGATAGCCTGGCCGGTCGACAGACGCCATTGCAGGGCCAGAGTTCACCAGGTCAATCTCGTACTTGCCGGCGGCATCAGATAAGCTCCAGCCGAGGACCGTGCGGTCCAGTGCCCGGATGCTGAGAATGACTCCTGGCAGTGGAAGGTTGTTACCGTTCGATGTGATCGTCCCTTGAATGGTCGAGAGTCCCGTACTCGTCACCGGTTGAAGGGTCAACGAGGCCTCCAGAACCGAACCGATGGCGGGAATCGAGTCGCTGTCTTCCCAATGCGGCACGGATCCGTATCCTTGTTTGAAATAGCCGGGCGCGCATCCGCTGTAAGGAATGGCAAGGAGAGAATACATCCCCGGCAGAATATTGTCAATTGCATACTCTCCCGCGGTGTTCGTGGCCACAGAACGCACTCCTGCATCACCGTTGGACCTTGGCCGGGGAAAAAGAATTACGCGGCTCGTTATCGCCTGCCCCCCCGGGCCGAGGGTCGTTCCTTGAACACTACCGGGGTGGGCCGACGTTTTGGGTAATGAGAAATTTATCGTGCTTGAGTCCGCCGGCGCGCTTACATTCATTGCGATTGTCGGATCGCTGGTTCCTCCAGAATACGTCGGCTGGTAGCCGTCTTGTGACGCCAATGCAACATACGTTTTCCCCTCCTCCAATTCGGCGGTATAGCTCCCCTGGCCATTTGTAAGACCTGTCCAAAGCACACCCTCCATATGTCCAAACGCAGGAATGGACCGAACTTCGGCACCAAGGCCCGGGATACTCCCCGTTTGTACATACAACGACTGCAATTCCTGTATGGAACGGCAAAATGTGACGAAACTCCCCGCAATCGGCACACCATTGTTATCGGTGACGAGCCCATGCACAACGACGGTGGGACCTCGATGAATCTTCTTCAGTCGGAAATCCACCACTGTCGTATCGCCGGTAGAAACAGATATCTCTGTGGCCGTCATCGGCGTCACGGCTTCTTCATACCATTGTGCAACATAAGGTTGGGAAGCGGTGATGAGCAATGGGCCTGCGTGGATCAGGTAGGGACCGCTGTCAAGCGATGCGATATATCGCCCCAGCGAATCCGTAAGGGCGGAGTGCATCCATGGAATCGAATCCGCCATCGAGAAGAAGCGAACTCGCACGTCAGGGATCCCCAGCCCACTCGAATCATCACTCACAGTTCCCGCAATCGACCCCGACGATCCGGAGGACGGGCCTGTTATTGTGAGAGTGGCGCTCATGCTCCTCGGGCTCTCCTGCATCATTGTATCGACGGCAGTGACCGCGTATGCGTAGGTGATCGAGGGGACTACATCGAAGTCGGCGAAGAGTCTTATGGGGCTGTATCCAAGGAGTGCAAAGTGATTTGTATCCCCAACCGATCTATAGATCCTAAACAGGCGCGAGCTTTCGCCCGCGGCCCACGAGATCACCACGCCCGGAACCGAGCCAGGCGACTGGATCACGCGGACATCAGTCGGCGCCGGAGGAGCACCGGCTTGAGCCCCGGCACGCGAAGCAACGATCAGAAGGAGACCAAGAAGCATTCCTCTGTTCATGTTCCGCCTCCTACCCCCTCTTCCGGGAGCAGATAGAACATCATCATCGGATCACTCTGGGAGACACACGAGCGCAAAGAGGATCCTTGGCTCCTCCTTGCGCCATTTTCATTCCTGATCGACGGCCCGTTACTTCAGCAACATCATTCTTCGTATCTGTGAAAGGGGTTCCGTAATACCCGATTGCATTGCAACCATCTTACACAGGTACACGCCCGTCGACATCGAGTTGCCGCGATTATCTTTCCCGTCCCACACAACCCGTGTTCTGCCAGACGGCAGGACCCCGTCCACAAGGGATTTCACTTCCTGCCCCAGCAGATTGTAGACGGAGAGGCTCACCCTGGAAGCAACAGGCAGATCGATATCTATCGTCGTGCTCGGGTTGAAGGGGTTCGGATAGTTCTGGTACAATACATATGCATTCGGCAAAGCAGGAGGGTCCTTCCCTGCAGATGTCGTCAGCACCGGTACCATGGCGATATCGCTGACATTCAGCGAGTAAGTCTCCGCTCCTACTTCAACCGGAACGGTGGAAGAAGTGTACTCCTCGAGATCGGTAACAACATCGATCGATCCTGAGGGAATCATATCCAATGTATAGCTCCCCTGGCTGTCGGTAAATCCACAACCGATAACATCTCCGTTCACATCCAATCCAACGACACGCACTGCCTCGAGCGGTTGTCCCGCATGAGACAGAATCTTTCCAAACAGGTGCGCGATACCCTTGAGATGGATTGGAACGACCCCGATATTGATATCTGATACGACTCCGTCAATCTCGACCGTATCCGCCTTCTGCCAACCGATAACCCCATATGTCCCCAGTTTGTAGAATGTGGGGGCATACCCATCAAAAGGCAGGGCGAGGACGAGATACTTGCCTGAAGCAACGTCGGCAAGAGTGTATCGACCGGCTGAATCCGTCAGGCCGAATCTATTATGCAGCCCGGCGTGTGTGAGAGGCAATGAAACGAGAACAATCCGCGATTTTACTCCACCCCCCTGTTCGTCCATGACCTGTCCGCTGATCGAATTCGCCGCGGCGGGAATGCTCTCCAGGGCGAAGTCAATGCCGGTCACGTTCGCTTCCACCAGGATGGGATCCGCATCAAGCGGGCCGGATTTCTTGTTGTAGAATTGGGGGAGATAGCCATGGGCCGTGGCGAATGCGTAATACGAGTTGCCTCCGGGCACGCTGGCCTGATACTGTCCTGCGGAGTCTGTTGACCCCAGCCATACAACACCAAGACACTCCCCCACCCCCGCGATATTGGCAATCTCTTCCGCAAAAGCCCTCAACGATCCTGACGAGGTGAACAGCGCATTCATGTCCTGCAGCGTCCTCACAATCGCAACACTCGCATGCGCAAGAGGATCGCCGGAAGCATTCATCACAACTCCTCCGACTGTAAAGAGTTCGGGAGTCGGGGATTTAGCAAGTGCAAAGTTTGCAGTAGATGTGCCGTTCTCTACTACCTCTACCATAGTCGCACTTGCCGGATCTGTCGCATTCTCAAACCACTGAATGGCATAACCCGACTTCGGAATCGGTACTGCCTCAACAAGGTAACTTCCCGGGGCAAGGTCTGCTCTATAGGACCCGTTCATATCGGTCACAGTCCCCTGCCAGCAATCCACCTTTGTGTTTGGATGAAAGAACCGTATGGAGACAAGAGGGACCGGGGAGTTCGTCGCCTTGTCCAGAACCGTCCCCTGAATCTCCCCCTTTCCTGTAGGCGGCGCGGAGAGTTTTATCAACGAGAAATCCGCCGTCGAAGACTTACCTTCTTCCACAGCAACGGAGGTTGCCTTCAATGGATCCGATACTCCATTGTACCACGCACTTGCGTATCCGCTTCCGGAAGGAGGCGTTGCCTTTATGAAGTACGGTCCGACATCCAAGGTTGCCGCATAATGACCGTTGGCATCTGTGACTGCATTGGGCTGCGTCGCCGAAGGCAATGCGAGGTTGGTAAAGTGGAGAACAACATTTGCCAGGGGGAGCCCGGTGTCGTCAGCCTTGACATCCCCGGTGATTTCTCCTTTTGCTCCCGATGGGATCTGGCGGTTCAGCGCGAAGTTCGCGACCACACTCGCGCCTCCGCCGAGAACAACCGGCGTCGCATGGGCGGAGTCAGTGTCATCATACCATTCGGCAACATAGGGACTCCCCGACACGTACGGAGGCTGTGCGTGGAGGATGTACGTCCCGGGATCGAGCGTTACATGATAATTCCCCGAGAGGTCTGTGAGAACCTGGACCCAGCTATTGGAACCAGGCGGGTCCACCAGGAAGATTTGTATCTGAACCCATGGAATTCCGACTCCGGACACGGCATTGGTTACCGTACCCGAAATCGTCCCGGTGGTTGCGACGTCCGGGAGCGGTGATGCTTCAACGAAGGGGCTTGCTACGAAGAGCAAAAGGAGCAGGCCGACAAAAACTATCACTGTTTTCATGACGACCTCTCACGGAAAATGTCTGTCCGGGTGGAAGCAACCTTGAAGTGGACGGGGGAACCATCCGTGGATCTGCGCCTATCCGGTAGCGAAGGTACGCCCGATGGGCAGTAAAGACAATACCATAAATATGGTAATCACTTAACGGAAAAGCTTGTATTTCAGGGCTTTCGATACGGCAGCCGATTTTGAATGCACCTGCAGCTTTTCATAGATCCGTTTGATGTGCGATTGAACGGTAAGAGGGCTGATGAACAGTTGTTCGGCGATATGTTTGTAACTCAACCCTTCCACGAGCCACTGAAGGATGCCAAGCTCCCTTGGCGTCAGGTTCATCGCTGATACAGGCTGTGCCTCCTTTCCCCGTACCATTTCGAGCAACCTCCGTGCAATAGATGCACTCATGGGCGCACCGACCCTGATTTCCCTTATTGCCTTGATGAGTTCTGCGGATTCCGCATTTTTCAGCACGTATCCTGAGGCGCCTGCACAAATAGACTGAAAAATCTTCTCTTCGTCGTCGTACACGGTGTGCATCAGAATATCCACGGCAGGATAACGGTTTTTCGTTATCCGAACGCCCTCGATCCCCGACATACCCGGGAGGACAATGTCCATCAGGATCACATCAGGTTGATTGCCAGGGAGAGATTCCAGCATCGCTTCGCAGGTGGCGAAGGCACCAATGCAGCGAAGCCCATTGCTGCTATTGACAATATCGACAATCGATTCACGTATGCGCTTCCGATCTTCCACTACCACCACGGTGATTTCGCCTGCCGTGACGGCGGTTTGGTGCGCATCAGGTTTATTCATGGCTTCTCCGGCTGCTCTTGAGAAGGAGAAGTGGTGTGGTGAGCAATAGCAGGTCCTGCATATATGCCCGCGTCGCAACCATAGCATCAGCCCGTGGAAAGCTCATGAGCATACTGAAGAGAACAGGAATCAGGCGAGTGGCCTGAGGCAACGCCTCAGTAAAGTGGGGATTGAGACCGAGTGGAATATAACTGATGAATCTGTCGTTGTCAATCTCATCCAAAAGAGCGACAATCACAAAGGCTTCCAAAGCCTGGAGAAGAACTTTAGGGACAAGCCCCCCATACGCTCTTCATTCGACGACGATTTCATCGGCAAAGAGCCATGCTTTACCTCCTGAGCCCGGATGGCCCGGGGGACAAGTCCTGCGGTTTACCGCGTGCACACGAACATAGCGACACTTCATGTGTTGCTTCAATGCGACAAAATCTCTTCGGGAGGATCCGTTGCCAAGAACCTGTTCGGTTGTCACAACAGAAGGCATTGGCCTGAAATTCTTGCCGTCGGATGAGACGGAGACGTTGACGCTGAGGGGATAGAAAATCCACAGACTGGAATTCTCCAGAAATCCGATGCGCACAGTATCAATGACTTCTCTCTTGCCCAGGTCGATAGTGGCGTCGAGATCATTCTGTTCAAATCCCTGCCAGTCAGTTGCGTATCGTTCTGTTCCACACATGCCGTCCGTCAGAGCATTTGCTCCGGATCCGGGGTACCGCGGGGAGAACGGATGTTGCAGGTGTACGGGGGCACGAAATGCCTTATGGCACAGGACGACCTTCGCTCCCAGCCGGTACATCCCCGTCGTATCACGGGGAACATAGAGGATCTCCGAAGAAGCGACGGCGCTTTCTGCGAGTCCCTCCCTCCAGGCACGCGCTTTCACAGTGGCCGAAGAAGTCAGTGAAAAGGGGGTGACATACCTTTGCGAACGGCCATCAGGGGCGCTGCCATCGAGAGTATAGCGTATGACGGATCCCGCGGTTTCGCAATCGATCTTCACTGCAACAGCCCCGGGGGACGAGACGAGGGTGTCGCCCGGTGTTATGCGCGGCCGGGAAACACCCATCATGGCGTTCTCATCCCCGCCGGCGGGAACATACGCCGGTCGTATCTCCAGGAGCTGTTCTCGACCGGGTTGCACAGAGCAGGAGAACTGAAAATGACCTGCCGTGGTGGAACGCTCCGTCACAAGTAGTCTTCCGTCCTGATACGCAGCGTACAGTTTGCCCGGCGGCAGATCCAGAATTTCATGAGAGGTTGTCGTGCCGTGGCGATGCGTCGCCTCGGTCCATCGTCGGTGATCTGACCAGTCAAGGATTGTGACGCGAAGGGCTGAGTCATCGACAGTACGCAGTCTCAGAGCAGGTGCAGGCATGCTATTCTTGAACCATAAGACGCCATCGTTCGTTTCCTTCAGACCAAAATCTTCTGAGCATCGCATTGTCATCCCGCCAACCGTGATATCGTTCTGTGCACCGTTCAGCACGACGCGATACTCAGAACCCTGGAACTGATAGCGGAGGGATGTTCCGTAAAGTTCTCCCACCAGGTGCGGGTGAAGGTAGAGTCTGTTGTAGCGAGGCTGAATCCCATAAATGTCCCGGTAAAGCCCGATGATTGCGGATGCGTTTCCTGCAAGGATATCGTCGCCGGCCCCCTCTTGCGTTGTTCTCAGATATCGCTGAAAGGCCAGCCCATCGTGCTTGTACCTGTCGATAAGTCGTTTGATGTATCGCAAGGCAATCTCCGGGAAATCATCGGCGTACGCCCTGACCGCCAATTCCCCCCACGACAAGAAGATGTCGCCGTTCTCGTAGTTGGGGAAGGGAAAGTTCTGCTCGTGCCCGGCTCCTTCTTCATACGAAAACATACAGATGGGCCAGAAAAAAAGGTCCTCTTTCTGCATTTGCCGGTCGATCGCGTGAAGTATGGAAAGTCTGCGTCCGGGATCATCACAAATCCCGTATCCAATCGCCATGAGGTTCACCGGCGTCACAAGGTTGTTTCCCCATATCGAACCATCCGGTTCCCTCCAGTGGACGTACCAGGAGTGAGAAGGATCCCAAAAGCCGCCCATTGTCGTCGGAGCGTTGAATCGTCGCTTCAATCCGGCGGCAAACCCGCGATAGCGGATTGCCTTCGTGGTATCGCCCATGAGACTCTCAAGATCCGACCACAAAGTCAGGGCGTGATACAGTTCGGCATTGACGAATGCATCTTCCCACGAGGCCCAGATCACATCGATCCAATCGCTTCCTCGCCGTTCCTTGTGCGTGCGCGGGACGCACTTCGACCAGGGAATCATGGTCGGAATCCCGTCGCAGCATATACTCGAGGGCCCGCTCACACGTCTCCTTTTGTGAATGGAGCCACGCTCGGTCCCCGCACTGATCGAAGAGCCCGGCGACATTGATGACAAAGTCAGGATTCGAGTCGATGAGGAGCCCCCATTGCGCCTCATAGAAACCAAGGCTGTCGGCGGACCCTGGACTTGCGTCTTCGTCCGTGTACGCCCATCGAGCTTTCACCCGCCCATCGGGTTCAACAGCGTGATCCCGATAATAATCAAGGCACGCCTTGTAGCCATTCACATAGTGTTCGTCGTCGATGCCGATCCCGAATTGAGCGATGTATTGTTCATGAAGGCAGATGGGGCCGTAGGGGGTGTGCCAGCTGTTTCCTCCGTACAGACGGGAGTCGATCACCCCCAGTCGCGCAATCGTATTCAGTATCGCAGTTATTGCTTCTCCGTCAATCCCCTGGAAGTTCCCTCGGCCCAGTGCTTCCTCGTACAAAGGAGCAGAAATCCGCAGTTCCTGTTGATACAGCCCTGCGGGATATGTCATCGATTGCCATACATCCGTCCCTCCCCGGATAAACCTCCTGCGGTGGGTGCCGGCATCATACCGATAGGTGAGTTCAGCAGGTGAACACGCGAAGGAGCACCCGAGAGACCTGCCGTGACGAAAGAACTTGATGGCGCCAAAACGCGGGCCTGAACGCGAACTCAGATGCAAACACTCCGGCTGATTGTTTTCCCAGCATGTCATGCGATCGGTATGCACTCCGTATGCGACAGCGGAATCGTTGAAGAGTCTGAACCAGGCAACACCCCCATTGCCAAGGAGCGCTCCTTCGAACTCATCGATGCTCCTCATGCTCAACGTCGGGAATGCATCGTCGTCGACAAGGACTGAGGTGGGAAGCTCCCGATCAATGCGCCAGATGACGTCCTCACTCTCGAATGAAAACGTCCATGACTCCCGGACTGATTTCCGGCCTGTTCCATAGATGATGCTGGAAATTCGCACAGAGTCGGCAGACACATCGACCCTGGGATTTTCCTTCAGTTTGCGTGTCGTCATCCAGGTGGAATCAACCAGGAGCCCTGTGAATCCGCCGCGAGTTTCGTCCAGGACCATCCGCCTCCCGATCCAGAGGCTTTTCACGACACAGCGCTTGTTGTAATCGACAAGAAGTCTGACCTTCCCGGTCGAGATCTGCAGGACTCGATCCGCCGGATCATTGTGAATCGTTCCCGCGCTCCATGCCATCGATGCGGTCAGCAGAACAGTCAGCACTCCCAGGCTGAATGTCCGAAGATGATTCCTTCGGACTGTGAATGACTTCTCGTTCATGGTTGTTCTCGGCACTTCTGCAATTCGATTATTCTGCCTTGTCGGGAGTGTCTTTCTGGCACCTAACAGCTCCTGGCTCGCTTCACCAGTGACTTACTCAGTCAACAGGAAGGATGTCATTGGCGCCCAGGCAGCCTTCCAGACAATGGGAATAAGCTGTTGGGTCATCACCGGTGGCAGCAGTCTGACAAACTCTGCCCGGTCTGCGCCGGATAAATTATAAACGACGAAGGGCATCACCAGTTCGCCGGGCTGGGCGTGGGCCTGGCCATGTTCGGCTAACTGCCTGACCAGCTGCTCGTTTTCTGCGGGCGTCAGGTATTGGCGGGAATTTTCCGGTCCGATAGTAGCCTCTTCCATGTCGATGTGAGTCTGCCAGAGAGTCTGCAGATCGGTCAACGTGTGCTGTAAATCGCTGAGTGCGTCCGGCTGCCAGGCCGCCGCGCCCATCCCCAGCCAGTGGTCGATCCGCTCGAGATGAGAGATCATCTGGCGATGCTGTTCGCTCAACGTATCGAATGGGCCCGAAGGGAGGCGGGTTCGCCAGAAAGGAAAGGACAGTTCGTCTTCGCCGGCATGGTGGCTGTGCAACATAATGGTCAGAACGCGCACGTACATCGCAAAACCTTGCTGGAGCCCCTCACCGACGTGGGTACTTTGGTTGTGTTGCAGAGAAACCTCCAAGGCACGGGTAATCACCTTGTGGATGCGCAGCAGATCATTTCCAGCGTTGGGTAAGGGATCGGTGGTCATGGCCTCTCCTTTGGCAGATGAAAATGAACGGTTGTTCCATCAGTACAAAATACCCTTTGTAGGGTTCACACTATAGAAAATGCCCGTCCGTCACAAGTGCGATGACGAACGGGCTTCATTTTAATGAGCATGGAGTATCGCCAGCCGAAACGCTCCTCCACACCGATGCCAGGATTTCGGTTGTCCTCTCCCGAAAGAGCAATTGAAGGCATCAGAGTTCTGTGACTCGATTGTCGACACATGCCGATGCCTGCCGGAGTCATAATTGGACTATGCCTGAAAATAGCAGGGCGCTTGGCCAGGAAGGTGGAGCCTCTCGACGGCTTCGGGTGCTCGCGAGAGTCAAAGAAACAGGGTACTCAATGGGGCACCCGAAAGACACCAAACGGACAAATTTCCGGTCGCAAGGCCTCCTGCGCCCCAGAACTGCCGTCTTGAATCTGGTGCGGAGAGGCAGGGATTCGAACCCTGGATACCGCAAGCGGTATACCGGTTTTCGAGACCGGCGCCTTCAACCACTCGGCCACCTCTCCAAACTCCGATTACAGCATGACACTGAACGTTTGCTTCTCGCTGACGAACGGACCGGCGCCTTCAATCCGTCCCGCCTCCGGCGGGACGAGACCTCGTCTTCTCGACTGCGTCGGGAAGACGGGCCACTCGGCCACCTCTCCAAACTCCGATTACAGCATGACACTGAACGTTTGCTTCTCGCTGACGAACGGACCGGCGCCTTCAATCCGTCCCGCCTCCGGCGGGACGAGACCTCGTCTTCCCGACTGCGTCGGGAAGACGGGCCACTCGGCCACCTCTCCATTTGAGGAAGGCTCAAAAGCCCCCCTACGCTGCCTTTTATCGAACTTCGATCGTCATCACCCTCAATCCGTCCTGTTCTGGCCTGCTGGGCGGTCCAGAAACCCTGCCAAAAGACGTCTATTTTGCTAATATACGAATCCTTCTCCCTATTCGCAATCAGCAAATCTCACCTGCATTCACTCTCTTTGACTGAAAAATCTACAAATGCCCTGCTTTTGTTTCACCCTTCTCACCAATCACTTGACCTCTCAACTGCAAATGTATTGAAAAATCACATGGAACCTCAAAGACGGACAGGTTCACTTCGGTGGCATACCTGATGAATCAAGGTTGGATACCTGGTATCGAGGCCGACATGGCAGTTTTATCGGCGCTTCAGGACCTGGAGATGAGAACATCCCCCACTCATCCTGACGGAGTGATTCTCCTTCCCATCATCGCCAAGTGCATGATCCGGAGATGAACGCTTCAGGTAGAACTATGGACGGTGGACGTTCGAAATCGTATTTCCAATGTGAAGGAGCAGCAATGAATCACGATGAATCTCAAGATGGAATCTTCTCCAGCCCCGCCACGAATAACGAGCAGCATTTGCTTGGCGGACAACCGCTGAGCCCATCCCTTCATCCGCGACTTGCATGGATGATGTATTACGAGGAAACAAAGAATGTTCAGGCAGTTGCTGAGAAATTCGGGATAAGCCGGAAGACTTTCTACAAGTGGTACAAACGCTACAAAGAGGCCCAGGGTGATTCAGGAAGCCTGAAGGACAGATCAAAGCGCCCTCATCGATGCCCGCGCGCAACTCCCGAGTCCAGTATTCGCCTGCTGAAGTTGGTGAAAGAAGAGACCGGTTTCGGCCAGCGACGACTGCGAACATATTTGGAGGCCAAGTATCACGTCCGTATGTCGGAACGTACTATCTGGAAAATTCTGAAACAACACGGCGCAAATAGCAAGGACGCGGCGGCCTGAATTTTTTCTCAGGCGTTCGTGATCTGCATTTTCTCCCCGGAACGGCGAGCAACGCTCGCCGTTTTTTTGTATATTTGTCGACATTTCAACCTCTTCCATCCAATCGCACCGGTCCCGCATGCAGAACCAAACCCAGATGCAACGGCCTGTCCTTTCCCCGGAATTCCGACGGCGGCGTGCCATCAACTGGCTTTCCCTTGGATTTCTCTACGCCGTCTTTTATATGACCCGCTACAATTATACGGTTGTGGCCCCCACCCTTGCCGATTTGCTCGGCTGGAAGAACACCGAGTTGGGCATATTTGAGACTATGATGCCTCTGGTGTACGGACTCTCGGTCGTTCTGAATGGCCCGTTCGCGGATAGAGTAGGAGGGAAGAAAGCATTTCTCTTCGGGGCGATTGGCGTCGCACTGATGAATTTTCTTTTCGGGTTGTCGAGCCTGGCCATCGTCTCTCCGGCAACGTGGGAAGGCACGGGGCTTCTGCGACACGTTGTTTCCGCCCCTGTCCTCCGGTATGGGATTTCCGGCGGGACGCTCCTGACCATGATGGCCATTGTGTGGGGAATCAATGGGTACTTCCAGTCCTACGGCGCACTTTCCATTGTCAAAGTGAACGCCCAATGGTTCCATGTCCTCGAACGAGGCACGTTTTCCGGAATCTTCGGTGTCCTCATCAGGCTGGGACTCTTGCTCGCTTTCCAGGGCGTTCCCCTCATCCTCCTGGTCCTTCCCTGGCAATACGGGTTCTGGATTCCGGGTGCGATGGTGCTCGCCTTGTTCGTGGTGAATTGGCTCTGGATGGAAGACTCACCGAAAGACGCCGGACTTGGAGAATTTGACACCGGCGACGAGATCACTCAGGAAGGCCCTGCGTCCCTGGCCTTCATCCTCAAGAAGGTTTTTGCCTCGCGGATCACCTGGACGATCGCCATCGGGTCGATGATGATCGGGTTTGTTCGACGCAGTGTCGTCGATGCATGGTGGCCAAAGTACTTTGTCGACGTTTACGGGGCGGACAAGTCGGCCTTCGCCACGTATCTCCCCTATGTTGTCGCGACCTGGGGCATCGCCCTTGCCGGAATTGCCGGGGGCTTTGTGTTTGGCATTGCATCGGACCGTTCGTTCGGAGGCCGAAGGGCCCCGGTCATTACTTTTGGATTCATCGGCATGGCGGTGATTCTCGCGCTCTTTGGATTTTCCGATCTCCTGAACCTGGGACCCGTCGCAGCCGCGGGCTGCCTCGTCCTTCTTTCTTTCTTCGTGAACGGTGCGCACGGGATGATCGGGGGAGCGGCATCGATGGATTTTGGCGGGAAAAAAGCGGCGGCGACCGCTGCGGGCATGTTCGACGGGATGCAATACCTTGCAGGTGCGTTCGTCGGGGTCGGCGTCGGCTATATCACGACCAACTGGGGGTGGGGCATGTGGCATTGGGCCCCGATTCCGTTCGCGATCATCGGAGCCTGGGTGATGTCTCGACTGTGGAACGTCCTCCCGAGAAGCCGGCAGTCACACTAGCAGAAACATGCTTCCTCTAAAACGCAACTTCCCGCCCCTCGACTTGCCGGGCGGGAAGGCGCAACACCCCTTCTGTACAGCAGTTCTCAGGTCCTGAATTTTCCGATCGCACGCTCAAGCTCCCCTCCGATCAATACCGGGTCAAGAGTCTTCTCCGGCATATTCTCAAATACAGTGTAGGGGATCTTGAAACCCCGGACTTCGATGTGCCGTGGGTCTTTCGCCTCAAGTTTTTCCCAGTCGTTCGTCTTGTAGTAGAACTCCATTTTTTCGTCCGGGAGGGAATGATACAGGATGGAATCCTCCATCCCCTTCCGCGCGCGGCGCCGGTTCTTTCGCACGGACTCCTCGTACGGGACTCGAATATAGATCAATCGGGCAACCTTCAGGATATCATCATGCAAGTGGCGAAGCGCCTCATGAATCCCGTCTTCTCCACCACGCGCGAACTCGATCAGGACGGTCCGGCCGGTGTGGTAGGCGGGATCACGGGCAATCTTTTTCCGGTATTCGAGACTCATCCGCTCTATGTAAAGATTCCAGATAAACGGATCGGTGAAGTAGTACTTCTCGTCGGTCCAGAGTCGCTTCTTTCCATGCCGCGAAAGGATATCGTCGATTTCAAAAGTCTCCCAGACATATACGAAATCGTCGAGCTCTTCAAACTCCCCGATCCCAAACCTCCTGAGTCGTTCTTCCGCGGGTGCCTTCTTCAAAAAATCAATGAGCTCTGATTTCCCGGCAGCCGGGCGGCCGGTGATGATTAAGACAGGAAACGGAACAATCGTGTCCATCGGTTCTGCCTATCTTGTTTGCGGAAATGAGAGAATCACAGAGTTACGCTTTTTTCTCTTGCACCCTCTGACGATTAGTGCGACCGTACGATCTTCATCCCTTCGCCTCGATGAACATCCCCTTCGTGTTGCACTGCCTCTTCGATGGCCGAGAAAAGCGTCTTCGAGGAAACCGAAGTTTGTGTGAGTTCCAAACCGATATATTTCTGAGCTTCTCCCACGAAGAAATCACTCGCAGCACAGATGTACATCTTTTTGTCCTCCACCGGTTTCTCCTGCACCATCACGTTGTCGAGGGTGAATCCGCTCTCTTTGTCACCGGCCCACGTCGCTGTGAGCCCGGTGATCACGATCGCAGGGTGTTTCTCGAGATAGTACTGGAGCACCGACTTCAGTTGGGTACCACTCAATTGGAATGTGACGATCACATTCCGGAACGGAAGGACTTCAAAAATGTCCCGGCGGGTTATCGGCCCAGCAAGAAGCTGCTTGCGGACTCCGTGAATGTTCATAAAACTCACCTGCGCAGAAGCAGCAATTCTCTGTGCTTCTGTGACAAAGGCGATCAACGGGCTGTTTGCCCCCTGATTTGACCAGTCTTCCCGCAACGTTCCGAGAACCTCGTCATACTTTTTGTTGATTACAGCCTGAAGGGAATCCACGAGAGGAGTGACTTTTTCGAACGGTTCTTGTGGTTTTTCCCACAATTGGACGAGGTTCCCCCAGTATTTTATGGGTTTGTTGTCGTCGAAGGTGATTTCAAGAACACCCAGATTCTCGCAGTTTGATCCAGTCTGGACAATCCGGATGCCGTTAACGACCTTCGGAACACGGATTCGCGTATGCGAATGCCCGCCAACGATCACGTCGGCCCCGTGAATTTTCTCGGCAAGTGAGGAGTCTTCGGCGGCCCCTTCATGCGTAAGCAAAATGATGAGATTCACTTTTGAACGGATCTCATCGATCCAGTGCTGCGCGGTTTTGGCCACGGGAAGAACTTTGAGCCCCGTCAGATTCTGCTGGTTAACGAGCCCGTAGAGATCCTCGGACATCAAACCGATAATGCCTATTCGGATTCCTCCCCTGTCAAGAATCACATACGGCTTGTTCTTTAGCGGATAACCGCCATTCTCGTCGACGAGATTCGCGGAGACGGTCGGGAAGGTGGCGATGGACGCAAGCTTCCGCAAATTTTCCTGTGAGATATCGAGGTCATGGTTTCCCGGTTCCCACGCGTCATACCCGAGGCGGTCCATCATCGCGAAGAGCGCTCCTCCGTATGCGCCATCGTAAACAATTTCAGATATCGGATTCCCTGTCATGACATCTCCCGCATCAAGCAGCAAAGTGGGATGACCGAGCGCGCGCACACTGTCGATCGCCTCCTCCAGGCGGACAAAGCCCCCTACCATCGGCTTTGGATCAGCTTTGACCCACGCTGCTTCATGGGGCACAAATGCCGCATGGATATCATTCGTATGAAGAATGTAGAGCTTTTGTCCGCCCGCGTGCATGGCGTAGTGGGCGAGGCTGAACAAAAGAACTACGAAGGCAAGACGGCGTGAAACGTTCATCGAGGATCCTTACAGGTTTTTCAGTAGACCTAAAATAAGAAAAAGGGAATTGATTAGGAACCTTAAAATCGAACCTGCACTACTTGATTGCCGAGAATCGTTTGTCTATTATACAGACCGTCCAGACTTTTACGGGGTGGTGAATGAATCAGAAGTTGCCTCTCCATCTTCCCCAGATGCTTGCCGAGAGTATTGCCCTCTATCGCGACAATATCGCGCTTGCCGAGGTCGGAGGAAAATCGTTTACGTATGAGCAGATCGGCTCACTGACCATCGCGACACGCAACCTTCTGGCAGCGCAGGGTGTGCGACCCGGAGACCGGGTCGGGATCCTCTCGGAGAATCGTGTCCAATGGGGCATCGCCTTTTTTGCGATACTCTCCCAGGGTGCCGTTGCCGTCCCGATACTGGCTGATTTTACACCGATGGATATTCAGAATATCGCGCGGCACTCCGGTTGTTCGACGATGTTTGTTTCTTCAAAGCTCAGACAGAAGATTGACGGGGCCCAGATCCCGGACCTTCGGACCATCATTCCGATTGAAAGTATAACAGACCTTGAATCCGGAAAAGAAGGTTTTGCGGCTGACCTCCTCACTCCCCCGCCGTCGGTGACGCACGAATCACTTGCGGCAATTGTGTACACCTCGGGGACCACGGGATTTTCGAAAGGCGTAATGCTTTCGCACAGGAATTTCATCGCGGAAGCGACCGGTGTCACGGATATGGTGAATATTGCTGCGGGAGACAGGCTCCTTTCGATTTTGCCGCTAGCACATACCTACGAATGCACTCTCGGTCTCATCACGCCGCTGCACGTGGGCGCAACGGTCTACTATCTTGATCGACCTCCTTCAGCGGGCGTTCTGCTGCCTGCAATGGCATTGGTGAAACCCACCGTGATTCTTTCTGTTCCCCTCATCATCGAAAAGATCTACAAGTCGAAGATACAGCCGCAACTGGCCAAGCTTGCCCTCCGCCCCATTCTTAAAACACCGTTTCTGAAGACACTCGTTATCCTGTTGATCGGAAGGAAGCTTAAACACACGTTCGGAGGAGAACTGCGCTTGTTTTGTATCGGAGGTGCGCCGCTCGCTGCCGATGTCGAACAATTCTTGCGTGATGCGCATTTTCCTTACGCCATAGGGTACGGGCTTACCGAGACCGCGCCCCTTTCTTTTGGAGACGATCCAAAAGCGACGCGGTTCAGGGCAACGGGCAGAAAGCTCCGCGGTGTGGAGATCCGCATCGATAACCCGGACAAGACCACAGGTGAAGGGGAGATCCTTCTGCGGGGTCCCAACGTCATGATGGGCTATTATCGTGATCCCGAGCGAACGGCGGAGGTCCTGGATCAAGATGGATGGCTGCGCACCGGAGATTCCGGCGTACTCGACAACGATGGGTACCTCTACATCAAGGGAAGGCTGAAGAGCATGATCCTGGGGCCGAGCGGGAAAAACATCTATCCCGAGGAGATTGAATCGGCAATTAATGAGTTCGATCTCGTTCTTGAATCTCTCGTCCTCGAAGAACAAAACCGGCTCATCGCCCGGGCTCACCTCAACTACGAAGAACTCAAGAAGAGGTTCTCCCTCCACAATAAATCAGATCACCAGGTCCGGGAACATGTCGCGGCCCTTCTGGAGGACATCCGGAAGCAGGTGAACGAAAAACTGGCTCACTTTTCGAGAATCCACCGGATCATCGACCAGCCTGAGCCGTTTGAGAAGACCCCTACCCAGAAAATCAAACGTCATCTGTACCAATCTGCAGTCCCCAGACTGACGGAAAAGAAATAGCTCTTCATTTTCTCCCTGCAAGAAACCGTTCGAGCGCGCGCAATGACGGCATGGATGTCGCGCCGCCCCGTTTGGTGGCGACCATGGCTCCAACGGCATTCGCTCTCCGGCAAATCGTTTCGAGCTCTTCCGCCGTGAGGAAAGGTATTTCCTTTCCTGCACCCATGATGCCGGCAAGAAGTGCCGCAGTGAACCCATCACCGCACCCTGTCCCATCGACAGTCCTGACCTTGAAGGAGGGAACAAATCCCCTGACATTCTTTGTGCCGAAGCAGCAGCCCCTGGCGCCTTCCGTGAGAACGACCAGCTCCGGACCCATTGCAATCAGGGATTCGACTGCCGCCTCCGGAGACCGTGCTCCGGTAATGAATTTTCCTTCGCTTGCGTTTCCTCGGAACACCGTGGCGTGCCGTGTCATCCTTCTCAGCAGTGCACGCGCCCGCTTCCGTCCAGGCCACAACTTCATGCGGATGTTGGGATCGAACGATACCATCGTGCCGAGGGCCTTCGCCCGTTCCGCCAACCAGAGCGCCAGCCTGGCCGGACCTGGGGACAAGAGCAGGAAGGAACTGATGTGGACGACCCTGGCGTTCGCAATCCATTTTGTTTGGATATCGCCGCGCGAAAGAAACGTATCCGCGGGAACACTTTCCCAGAAAGCGAAATCCGGTTCCCCGCTTCTGTCATGAGATACGAAAGCCAATCTTGTCTTCCTGCCGGCTTTGAAGAACACTCCGCTCGTTTCAATGCCCTCCTGTTGCAGCTGCTGAACGATAAAGTGGCCGAAAGGGTCATCGCCCACCGCCCCGATAAACCCGGTCGATACCCCAAGCCGGGAGAGCCCTATCGCGAGATTCGCCGGAGCACCGCCGAGTGCCTTCGAAAAGGTGAGCGCATCTTTGAGCTCGCACTGTTCCTGCGCATGGAAATCAATGATTGCTTCGCCGACACAGATAATGGTTGTTTTCATAGAGATGCACCCTCTGGCCCGGAAGTTCCAGTTTGTGAAAACGGAGTTGCCGCGTCTCCTTCCAAGATAGCTCGAACTCCTGGTGAGGCGCAAGGAAGTGGAAGCGTTGATTGACATCCCCAACGAAATTTGCTAAAATGGAATATGGACTACAAAGACTACTACAAGACTCTGGGCGTGGAACGGAGCGCATCTCCGGACGAGATTAAGAAGGCGTTTCGTCGCCTCGCGGTGAAATACCATCCCGACAAGAACAAGGGTGATAAAACGGCTGAAGAACGTTTCAAAGAGGTCAGTGAAGCGCATGAGGTACTGAGCGATCCGGAGAAAAAACGGAAATACGATGCGTTCGGAGCCGATTGGCAACGTTACCAGCACGCCGGTCCGACCACGGACAACTTCGACTGGAGTCAGTACACCAACGCCAGCCGTGGCGGGAGAGGGGGAATTGATTTTGAGGAAAGTTTCGGCGGCCAGGGATTCAGCGATTTTTTTGAATTACTGTTCGGCCAGGCTGCGCGCCGGGGCCCGGGGAGTGCTGCGGGGCGTAAGGGGCGCGATGCCCAGGCCACCCTTTCCATCACTCTGCAGGAGGCCTATGAGGGGACGACACGAAGCTTTGAAGTACTCAATCATGCCTTGCGCGTGCATTTGAAGCCAGGAATTGCAGACGGCACGGTACTGCGGCTCTCAGGCAAGGGCAACGCAGGGCCCAGAGGAGGCGCGCCCGGGGATCTCTATTTGACCGTTCAAGTGCTTCCCGACCCTCGATGGGAACGTCGCGGAGAAGACCTCTGGGTTGCACTCACCATCCCTCTTCACATCGCCGTGCTGGGCGGAACATCCAGCATTGCGACGTTCAAGGGAACTGTCAAGGTAACGATTCCGGAGGGCACGCAGAACGGTAAGCAGTTGCGGCTTGCCGGCCTGGGGATGCCGGTCAACGGAGAGAAAAACAAGTTCGGCGATCTCTACATTACAGTCACTGTGGAGATCCCCACCAGGCTCAGCGAGGAAGAGGCAGCCCTCTACCGAAAGCTGCGGGATCTTCACCTGGCCTTGTGATTTTCCTTGTTCCGGGGTACGGTCAGCGGGAACGTGACCGAGGCGCTCACCCCATTCACACTCTTCACGTCGAGGCGCCCTCCGAGTTGCTCCACCAGGAGTTGCACGAGTTGATAACCGAGTGAGCGGCTCCCGGAGATTTCAAAACCTTCCGGCAGGCCGACTCCGTCGTCTGCCACGTTGAGATGAAGTTCCCCTTCTCCCACGCGACGGAGACGGATGTCGATCCGCCCTTCACGTTCTTCGGGGAAAGCATACTTCAGCGCGTTCGAGACCAGCTCGTTCAGAATAAGCCCGCAGGGCACAGCAACATCCACATCCACCTGTACGTCATCCACTTCGATCTCACATCCAACCCTGGGGAGCGAAGTCCTGTACGAATTGAACAGCGAAGTCGCCAGATTCCTGACGTATTCCCCGAAATCCACATGGGCGAGATCGGCCGAACGGTACAGGCGTTCGTGAATCATGGCCATCGACCGGACTCTGTTCTGACTGTCCCTGAACACGTCCTTCGCCTTCGTGTCCCCTATTCTTTCGGATTGCAGGCTCAACAAACTGGAAATGACCTGAAGGTTGTTTTTCACACGATGATGGATCTCTTTGAGCAGCACTTCCTTTTCTGTCAGCGATCGACGGAGCTCTTCCTGGACTCTCAGTGTTTCCGTGATGTCCACGAACATGGCCACCGCGCCGATTGTCTCTCCCGCCGCGTTCAGCAATGAAGCTGCGGAAGTGTAGAGATTGAGAACAACCCCGTCCTTCCGCACGCTCCTCAGAATACGTCCCACGTACGCGCTCCCTTCCACCACCCGTTCCGTCAGCGTCTCATATTCGTCTGCGCGGTCGGGAGGAATGAATGGGATTGGTTTGCCCGTCACCTCCCCGGCATTCCATCCGAAAAGGGATTCGGCTGCGACATTCCACTGGACAATGTTCTTTTCCTTGTCGATGGCGACGATCGCTATGGGCGATGCCTTGAGAATGGCGTTGAGAGTGCGATTTGCTTCGGCAAGCGCATCTTCCGCTCTTTTCCGTTTGGTCATGTCCCTGCCGATTACGACGACGCCCATTCTCTCTCCTCCGGGAGCCAGAATGGGCACGCGTATCATGTCCATGATCACCGGCTTTCCATGTACGGAGAGGATGACTTCTTCGTTGCGATCGGGGACGGTCAACGCGCCGGCCTTCGCCAGCTGTTGTTCTTCTCTCTTCAAAAAGGCCCGGGCGGTATTATTCAGGTTGCTGAGTCCCCCCTCCTGAAAACCGGGAATCCCGAGAAGTTCACGTGCGAAAAGATTTGCTTCCGTCCATGCTCCATCGGCACTCCGGAACATGACCAGGTCCGGCAATCCGTTGACGAGGCTGCGGAGGCGTTCCTCGCTTTCCCGCAGGGCATTCTCAAACACAGTGCGAGACTCGATTTCCTTCGCCAGAAGGGCATTTTGTTGCTGAAGCTCATTTGTCCTGCGTTGCACCTGTTTTCTCAGGGCGAAGTTCCAGTAGATAAACCACGCCACGATCAACAACGCAACAACAATAATTGCCGTTGCCCAACGGATCCATACGAGATCGCGTGTTCTTTCTGTCGAATAGACGAAATCCTCCGGATTGACGTTTCCCTTGCCCATCCCCAGCCGGTGGAAGGTGTCTTCAATCTTCTGCCATCGACTCACGCTCATCGTGCCGATTTCGACGATCTCGGGGAGGATCAGGCGCTGCATCGCCGCCGCTTCGAAAGCGAGGCCTTCGTACGTATTCACCAGGCGAGGGGACTGGTAGTCCGAAAGTATCAACTTGATGATTTCATCCTGGTGGTCCATCGCATAGCGCCATCCGAGCAGGGACGCCTGGCGAAATGCAGCAACCTGTTCCGGATTCTTTTGAAGGGTATTCTCGGATGTGTAAAGGACATCGCCGTAGAAATCGATGCCGTAGTCGGCCGGATGCAGCAATCGATAACCGATACCCCTGCGCTGGAGTGCAAATTCCTGAGTCGTGGTATAGCAGGTGATTGCATCGACTTTGCCATCGGCAAAGGCTTCGAGATCCCACCGATCACTGATGGTCTGGATCGAATCGGGATTGACATGCTGCTGAAGGAGCATCGCGCGTACGTCGGCATCGCGGCGAAGGTTCGCCATGAGGCGCTTCCCCACCAGGTCCTCGGGCTTCAGGATATTGGTCTCCGCCCGGACCGCCACGGCGTGCGCGGAATGCTGAAATATCGCTGCGAGAGCTACGACAGGGTCACCTGCCATCCGGCGAAGAAGGAGGTCGTCCCCTGCAATACCGAATTCCGCCTCACCGCTCAGAACCCGCCGGATTCCCGAGGAGGCGTCGGGCTCGGGTTTGATGCGGACGTAAAGTCCCGCATCCCGGTAGAAACCCTTCGCCTGGGCAGCATAATACCCGGCGAACTGGAATTGGTGGTTCCAACGAAGCTCGAGAGTCACGGTATCGGGAGGAGAACCGGATGATGATCTTGCTTCTGTTCCCTCGAAAAGGAAAAGCGCAAGGGCGATATGCAGGAGAAACGAGGTCCTCACTGAGACGTGTGTACTCCCACTATTGAATGAAGAGGAATGAGACCCCGGCGACAGCGATGACTGCGCCCAGGATGGACTTCCCGTGGATCTTTTCTCCATAGAAAATACGCGCCAGAGGGAGCATGATGACTGGAACGGTCGACATGATGGTCGAGGCAACCCCCACCGAAGTCCACGTAATGGCCATCAGACTTGTCGAGATGCCCAGAAAAGGGCCCAGTAACGCGCCGAGCATGAGCAACCATAAAGTCCAGGGGTGCTTCCGGAATTCCGCCGCGGGAAAGACACGACGGTCTGTTACTACTGCCACCGGCAAAAGGATGCACAACCCGGCGAAAATGCGCACCGCTGTCGCGACAAAGCTGTCCACCGGTCCCTCCCGGAATGCAGCTTTGGCAAGGATGAGGCCAATGCCCTGCCCCGCCGCAGCAAGCAGCCCGAAGACGATTCCACGGACGCTGATGTTGAATCTGGCACCCCCCGCAGGAGAGCGTTCGACCATCACGATCGCAACTCCGGAGAGTGTGACGAGCATCCCCACCACGCTCCATATTCCCAACGATTCATGCAGAAACACTGCTGCAAGGCCGGCCCCAATCGCGGGCGCCAGAGTCATGAGGAGCATGGAAATCCGTGCGCCAATTTCCTGGAACGCCCGAAACAAGAACGTATCGCCAAGAGTGAGTCCGACAATCCCGCTAAGAGCCAAAAGCACGACTTGAGAAAGAGAGAGGGAGAATGGGAGATGCCACACCAACACCCACAGCCCAAAATACGCTTCTGCGATGACGAGCCGAAGGATATTGACCTGAACGGAAGTAATTCTCATCGTCACCGCAGCAAAGATGAGGGCGCTTCCGGACCAAAGGACAGCGGTAAGGAGTGCGAAAAGCTCGCCCGTAAAACCCATTATGCAAAATACCAAATCGCCGAGAGGGAATCAAACGGACCGCGTCAGGAAAGGTACGTTTCGCACCGGAACTTCCGGCAGCCTCCGTGGAATGGAATCAGCCTGGAGGGACAGATTCTTCCTGGAGGAGAAGGTGAGTGTAATGAGCAGTTCCGGGGCGCCATCCCGGGTGGCGAGACTGGGCTTGCGCTGATCTGGTTCCGGCCTTCGATTCAGTGTAAAGGAAGCTGAACCTTGACGGTCGTCCCCGCTTCCCGCGAGGAAACAATGCGGCATTCTCCGCCGAGCGTCGCCGCACGGTTTCGCATATTGTTGACGCCGTTGCCTATCCCGATTTCCCTCGTGTCAAACCCCCTTCCATTGTCGACAATGGTCAGCCCGAGCAGGGACCGATCACGCGCAACTTCCATACGGACAAAATTTGCCGTCGAATGCCTGACGATGTTGTTGACCGCCTCTTTGAAGATCAGGTACAGCGCACGCCGGACCGCCGGTTGGAGTGCCTGTTGGGGAAGCGCCGACGGCAAAGACAGTTCATAGCGAATCCCCTTTGCGTCCAGCACGCGGCCGGCATGTGTCCTCATTCGGAGCAGCAACGACTCCACAGTATCATTTTTCGGGTTCACCGACCAAACGATATCGCTCATGGAGTCGATCAATGCACGTGCCATCTCGCCAATATCATCCAGTCTCTGCAGGGCTTCGAGACGGGCGCGCGAAAGCGACTCTTCGCCGCCATCATGAGCCAGGAATCGCTTCCCGACATCACTGAAGAGGGCGATTTCCGTCAGAGTCGATCCGATATCGTCGTGGAGATCGGTGGCGATAGACGTGCGGATGCGCTCAATGGCGATGAGTTTGTTGACCCGCACACGGTAGATCAGGAACAACGACCCGAGAACCACGAGAAGTGCAGCGGTTTGGAACCACCAGGTCTTCCAATACGGGGGGGCTATAACAAGTTCGATGAACGCACCGCTTTCGTTCCAGATCCCATCGCTGTTGGATCCCCGGCAGCGGAACACGTATTGGCCGGGATCAAGGTTTGTGTAACTGGCAAAGCGCCTCCTCCCGGCATCGATCCATGATGCATCAAGCCCCTCAAGCCGGTAGGCGTATCGGTTCTTCTCGGGTGATGAAAAGTCAAGAGCCACAAATTCAAAAGAAAAGTAATTTTGATCGTACTCGAGCTGAATACGTTGTACGGTGTTGACTGCTGCTCCAAGGTTCGCGGGCTTGTCGAAAATCCGGAAACTCGTAAGGTAGACAGGGGGAATCGTCGGATTGTCAGTTACCTCTTCCGGGAAAAAGGCGTTCACGCCGTTGACTCCGCCGACAAAGAGTTCGCCGGAGGAAGATTCGTGATATGCCCCCTGATTAAACTCGTTACCCTGAAGTCCGTCGTTTGCGTCGAAAACCCTGCACGTGCCAGTCGCGGGCGAAAATCGAGCCAATCCCTTGTTGGTCGTCAACCAGAGATTTCCTTTGCGGTCGGGCAGGATGCCGTACACCACGTTATTGGGCAGGCCATGGGCATCCGTGTACGCTGAGAAAGTACCCTTCGCAGGATCGAAGCGATTCAAGCCCCCTCCATACGTCCCGAGCCACAACGTCCCCTTCGAATCTTCGTAAATGCTCAGGACAGTATTGTTCGTGAGGCCGTCTTCCGATTCAATGAAACGCGAAAATTTTCCGGTCGCCGGATCAAGCACGTTGAGCCCACCTCCCCACGTCCCCACCCAGAGTCTGTGATCCCGGGATTGATACAATGACATCACCGATCCGGCGCTCAGCGTGGAAGGATTTTTTTCATCCGGTGCATAATGCGTGAAGCTTCCGGTGAGTGGATCCAATCGATCGAGGCCGCTCCCGTTCGTGCCGACCCAGATCGCTCCGCGATCGTCTTCGAGTAGTGCCGTCACCTCATTCTGAGCGATCGTCCGGCTGTCTGACGATGAATGGCGGTGATGAACAAACCCGCCGGCCCCGGGGAGGAGACAATCCAACCCTCCACCCTCAGTCCCGATCCAGAGCGATCCATCGCGCGACCGACAAAGCGCGATGACGGTGTTCTGGGCAAGCGACCGGGGAGCGCTTGCCGAGTGCTCAAAATGGTCAATCAGTTTTTTCTCCCGGTCCAGTCGCAACAGCCCGCCGCCGTATGTCCCGATCCATACGATTCCATGAGGCTCTGTCTCCACCGCCCACACATCGTTTCCATGCGGGTGCCCCGCTTCCTGCCAGTCGTTCCTGAAGTGCGGGAATCTGTTCCGCCATCGGTCATACCTGTTGACACCGCTCGCTCCTGTCCCTATCCAGAGGCCACCGGATACATCGGTGTATAACGACGCAATGATGTCATTGCTCAGGCTCCATGCCTTGGTGGGATCGCTTCGAATGCGTTCGAATGTTCTTGTCGAATCGTCGAACCGGTTGAGGCCGGCGTCTCCCGTTCCCACCCAAATCGCGCCGTTTCTGTCCTGGCCGAGCGAGAGCACCAAATTGCTGCTGATGTCTGCAGTGACTCCTGGCCGGCTTGTGAAGTGTTCGAAAGTCTCTTTCGACTGATCAAACCGGTCGAGACCGTACCCCCAGGTACCAACCCAGAGAATCCCCGACCGGTCGACGAGCAGCGCTCTTATCTGATCGCCGACGAGACTCCCGGGATTGTCCCGTGTATGGACGTAGCGTTCCCACGTGACTCCATCGGGGAGGAGGCGCCGGAGACCGCCCCACTCCGCAACCCAGATGCTGCCATCTTTCCCTTCTACGATTGCCCAGATTGTGCTGGCCGGTCCGGCATTGGCGGTCTGTTCCGGCAGAAAGAAATGCTGGAACCGCGATGATCCGGGGAGAAGGAGATTCAGTCCTCCCTCGAGGGTGCCGACCCACAGTCGACCGCGGGAGTCTTGAAGCAACGCTGTGACATTATTATCAGAAAGACTTGTTGTGTCTCTTGCGGAATGGACAAAGCTCTTGAAGGAATCTGTCCGGAGATCGTAGCGGTTGAGCCCGCCGCGCATTGTGCCAACCCACAATCCAGAATCTCTTCCACTTGCAAGACACCAGATGCCATTGTCGGTCAGCGAGGTGCTGTCGCCGGCCCTGTGTTTGTACACGGTAATCGTGTACCCGTCGAATTTATTGAGCCCATCCTGTGTTCCAAACCAGAGGAAGCCCTGCGCATCCTGCGCGATGGCGTTCACGGTCGACTGGGAAAGACCCTGTTCGATCGACCAGTGTTCAAATTTCATTTCGGGAGACTGGGCGAGCACCGACGAGGGAAGGAGAAACATGGCAACCAGGAAGGTCGCCCGGTATGCGATGACCATGTCCACGGTGAATAGTAAGGAGGAAAGTTCAATTACACAATGATGACTGCTGCAGTCTCGTTTCGCTGAGCGCCTGTATGCGCCGTGTAATCCGACCGGAGAGTTTCCCCTGTTCTAATTCCGTGGCCTGTTCAGCTTAATTCAGAAGGCCCTTCTTCAACGATGCTACCCATGACCTGAGTTCTGAGTGATCCGCATTTTGTTTTAGCCTTCGAATCAACGCACTTCCAACAATCACCCCGTCGGCGAACGGCGCAAACCGCCTCGCGTCTTCCGGTGATGAGATTCCGAAACCAATTTGCAGAGGGTTGCAGGTTACAGAGGATCTCACACTGCTCAGGTAGGAATCGAGGACTTCTGCCGTTCCGCCGGTAACACCTGTCGTGGAAACACAATACACGAAGCCTGAAGAAGCACGATCAAGAGCTTCGATTCTCCCGGCAGGGGTTGTGGGCGTAACGAGGAGGATGCGGTCCAGTTTCGATGCAAGAAAGTGCTCTGAGAAGCGCTCGAGTTCTTCGAGCGGAATTTCCGGGAGGATGAGCCCATCCACTCCCGCACTCGCCGCCTCGTGAAAGAAATTCCTGATTCCATAGCGGAGAATCGGATTCAGGTACCCCATCAACACAAGCGGAACCTCCGTTGCGGCGCGGATCTTTCGAATATCGTCCAGGACACCCTGAAGGGTTGTCCCGTTTTGAAGGGATGCCGTCGAACTTTCCTGGATGGCCGGCCCATCGGCTAGCGGGTCAGAGAAGGGCATACCGATTTCAATAATGTCGGCGCCGGCCTCCGCCAGGAACGGGACAAGCTCTCTAGTAGACTCCCTCCGCGGGTACCCCCCGGTGAGAAAAAGCGTGAGGGCCTTTTCACCTCGCTCGCTGAGAGCGCGAAGAGTTTTTCCGATCCTTGTCATTGTCCTGCCCCTGCAGTCAATGTTGCTATGTCCTTATCCCCCCTGCCTGAAAGGTTGACAACGAGGATTTCATTTGCCTGTGTGCGGGGCATGACACGTTCAAGTTCTGCGAACGCATGGGCCGACTCCAGGGCAGGAATAATTCCTTCGAGCCTGGCAAGGCGATGCGCGGCCTGCACGGCTTCTTCGTCAGTTGCCGAAACATACGTCACCCGTCCTGAATCTTTCAGCGCACTATGCTCCGGCCCCACTCCCGGATAATCAAGCCCCGCGGAAATGGAGTGGGCCAGCTGTACCTGGCCATCCTCATCCTGCAGGAGATAACTCATGGCGCCATGGAGGACGCCCGGTCTCCCCAGGGTGAGGGTTGCCGCATGCTTTCCGGTTGTCAGTCCCCTCCCGGCCGCTTCCACGCCGACCATTTTCACCGGGAGATCGAGGAATGGGTAAAATAGTCCGATTGCGTTGCTTCCCCCGCCCACACACGCGAGGAGGATATCGGGGATCCTCCCTTCCGCCGATTGAATCTGTGCTTTCGTCTCATTGCCGATGACGGATTGGAAATCTCTGACCATGGCCGGGTAGGGATGCGGGCCGACGACGGATCCGATGATGTAGAACGTGTTCTCCACATTGGTGACCCAATCCCGGATTGCTTCGTTCGTTGCATCCTTGAGAGTCTTGCTTCCGGAGCTTACCGGCCGCACTTCCGCACCGAGCATTTTCATCCTCTGGACGTTAAGATTCTGCCGCCGAATGTCTTCTTCGCCCATATACACGATGCACTCAAGTCCCATTTTCGCTGCGACCGTCGCCGTCGCAACACCATGTTGACCCGCGCCTGTTTCCGCGATGATTCTTTGCTTCCCCGAGCGCCTTGCCAGCAGAATTTGCCCGATGGTATTATTGATTTTGTGCGCCCCTGTATGGCAGAGATCCTCTCTTTTCATATAGATTTTCGCCCGGCCGTAGTGTTGCGTCAAACGGTCGGCAAACGTCAGGGGTGTTGGCCTCCCCGCATACCTCTGGAGCAGTCCTGCAAACTCAGCAAGGAACTCCTGATCATGCTTCGCCTTCTCATACAGCGTCGTGAGATCCTCAAGAGCCGCAATCAAGGTTTCGGGGACAAATCGTCCGCCATACTCCCCGAAGTATCCGCGGGCATCGGGTAAGGCATAGGGTGCAGGATTCAGTGTCACGCGCTCACCTCGTCGGGAAGAAGTCGGTCAACGATGGGAGCAAGCTGACGAAGTTTTTGCATCAGGGACTGAAATCGCGCGATCTTGAGTGACTGATAGCCGTCCGAGAGTGCATTGGCTGGATCATTATGCACTTCAATCAGGAGGCCGTCGGCTCCCGCTGCAATTGCCGCCATCGCCATTGCGGGTACACCTTCCCACATGCCAATCCCGTGACTCGGGTCTACAATCACGGGCAGATGGGAGAGCTTTTTAAGAACCGGCACTGCGTTGAGATCCAGCGTGTTCCGTGTCGCCGTCTCGAAAGTACGGATGCCGCGTTCGCACAGGACAACGTTCAAATTCCCCCGTGCGAGGATATACTCAGCGGCCATCAACAATTCCTCGATAGTTGCAGAGATCCCTCTTTTCAGGATAACCGGGATCCGGAGATCTCCCACGGCTTCCAGAAGAGTATAGTTGCTCATATTCCGGGTGCCAATCTGAATCATATCGGCCACCTCGGCGACCGCGGGAAGGGTCAGCACATCCTTCGCCTCAGTAACAATCTTGAGTCCCGTCTCCTGTCGTGCCTCGCGCAGGAGGACCAGCCCCTCTTCTTTCATCCCCTGGAATGAATACGGGGAGGATCGCGGCTTGAAGGCCCCTCCCCTCAGAAACCCTGCACCGGATTTCCTGACAGCCCTCGCGACGGAGAGAAGCTGATCACGGTTCTCCACCGAGCAGGGTCCCGCGATCACTGTGAGGGCACGTCCCCCGATAGTCCGGTCGCCCACCTCGATCTGTGAGTTTTCAGGCTTTGCATCACGTCCGACGAGCTTATAGGGTTTCGACACGGGAACAGCATCTTCCACGCCGCCCATCGTGTTGAAGATCTCCGGATCGATCTTCCCTTTGTTCCCAGTTATCCCGATGGCAATTCGTTGAACCCCGGGAATCTCATGGGCAACGAATCCCAGTGTCCGGATCTTTTCCTTCACGCGAGAAACTTCTTCGTGGGTGGCACCGGATTTCATCAAAACCAGCATGCGAGTACCTTGCAGTGTGTTGGCGTTATGTCATTGGAATTGGAACGGCGGCTGTTCCCGCGATCGATCGTCGCTTTGCCGCACAACGTCTATGAAACGAACCATCAACTCCTCATCCTTAATTCCCGGGCTCTTCTCGACCCCGCTACTGACATCAACCGCGTATGGATGAACCGTCTTGATCGCGTTGTTCACGTTCGTCGGGGTAAGCCCCCCGCTGAGAATAACCCGGCCGAATGCCTTCGCCCGAAGAGCGACATTCCAATCCGAAAGCTCTCCGGTCCCTCCGTAGATGCCCGGCGCATACCGGTCAATCAACAACGTGCTCCCGCGGAAGCCTTCGAATTCGCTGTCGCGGAACTCAGGTCCGGGCCGGAATACTTTGATGACATGGGGGCAGGAGATCGCACGGACGAAATCCGAAGTTTCATTCCCATGCAACTGAACTGCGCGGAGACCAGTCTCGTTGACTATCGCTTCTATCTCCTCAACCCCCGAATTCACAAACACGCCGACCGGAGTCACGAACGGCGGCACCTGGGCGACGATCCTCTTCACTACCTCCACAGAGGCCACCCGCACACTCCGAGGGGAAAAAATAAACCCCAGGGCATCTGCACCAGCCTCCACGGCCGCAATCGCATCCTCCTCCCGGGTGATACCGCAGATTTTAACCCTTGTTCTCATCGGGTGAACCCTCGGACCGCCGTGATGATTGACGAGAGTGTTCTCCCGGGATCGGCTTCCCGCATCAGCGATTCCCCTAAAAGAAAACCGTGCACACCGGCGTCCATAACATTCCGGATATCCACGGCAGAGCTAAACCCGCTTTCACTGACCGTTGTCACCGACTTCGGAAGAAGCGGGAGTATCCTCATCGTTGTAGCGAAGTCAACAGTGAAAGTCCCGAGATCCCGATTGTTGATGCCGACCAGTGTCGCGTTCGCCTTCAGCGCCCTCTCCGCTTCCTGTTCCGAATGAACTTCAACGAGCGTTTCCAACCCAATAGTCGTGGAGGCATTCATGAGATCGATGAGACGGTTCTGCTCAAGGGCAGCGACGATGAGCAATACGGCATCTGCTCCGTAAGCCTTTGCTTCATGGAGTTGATAGGGATCGATGATAAAATCCTTCCTGAGGAGCGGAACGCCGACTGTGTCTCTTGCCAATTCAAGATAGTGCAGCGAACCGGCGAAGAATGGTTTGTCCGTGAGAACCGATATCGCACAGGCTCCTCCCTTCTCATACCCCCTTGCAAGGGAAGCTACGTCGAAATCTTCTCTGATTGTGCCTTTCGAAGGGGAGGCTTTCTTGAGCTCGGCGATGATTGCCGGCGTGCTTGAGCGGATGGCCTGTACAAGGGAGAGGGATTCCCGGTTGTACAATGGCCTGGCGAAGAGCCCGGGAAGAGGGGATTCCCTTTTCTGTCTGCTCACCTCGTCCCGCTTGGCGTTGAGTATGTTTTCCAGGACGCTCATACACGATTGGAGAGCTCTATCAGGCGTGAGAGAGCCCGGAATGCTCTTCCGGAATCGATTGACTCCACCGCCATGGATTTCGCCTCTTGGAAAGAGTGGGTCTTGCCGGCGACGTAAATCCCGGCCGACGCGTTGATCAGGACCACCTCTCTCCCGGGGACTTTTTCCCCGTGGAGGATCGCGCGGGCGATCCGGGCATTTTCATCGACGGTCCCTCCGGCCATGCTTGCGTGCGTTCCTTGTTCGATCCCAAAATCCGATGGTTGCAGATCTCTTCGTTGTACGTCGTTCCGTGCGTCTGCCTCGAACACCGTCGTGGGCGCCGCAACACTTATCTCATCCATGCCGTCGGTGCTGTGCACGACGAGCGCCTTGATGGCATCGAGCCGCAGGAACACGGCGGCAAGTTTCGCGGCAAGATCGACGCTGAAAGTCCCGACCAGTTGCCGTCGGACGCCTGCAGGGTTTGTCATCGGCCCCAGGATATTGAAGATCGTTCGTGTTGCCAGCTCGCTCCGCGGCTTGGCGGCAAATTTCATCGCCGGGTGGAACGAAGGAGCGAAAAGGAATCCTACGCCGACGCCGTTAATGCACTCCTGCACCTGCTGCGGCGGGATCTGAATATTCACTCCCAATGCCGCAAGAATGTCCGCGCTCCCGCTCCGGCTTGAAACAGATCGGTTGCCGTGCTTTGCCACGGTGACACCAGCACCCGCAGCCACAAATGTCGCCACGGTAGAAATGTTGAACGTCCCCCGTCCATCCCCGCCGGTTCCACACATGTCGATGGCATCCGGATCCTCAACGCTCACATGAAGGGCATGCGCTCTCATTGCTCGCGCAAACCCTGTAATTTCCTCCACGCTTTCCCCTTTGGCGCGGAGAGCAATGAGCAGACCTGCGATCTGAATATCGGTTGCCTGACCCGTCATGATACGATCAAGTGCGTCTCCCGCCTCCTCAGCGGTGAGGTGTTCCCCGTTAAGACATTTCTCGATGTATTGTTTCATGATCGAGCGGGTCCCTGAAGCCAGTTCTTGAGCATGTGTTCCCCCGCCTTGGTGAGAATCGACTCGGGATGAAACTGAACCCCTTCCACCGGGTGTTGCCGGTGCCGGACGCCCATGACCACCCCCTCGTCTGTCCATGCGCTCAGGTCCAGGGGCCCGGGGATGTTCGACCTGTCGACGACCAGAGAATGATACCGCGTTGCAGAGAAACCGTCTTCGATATCATGGAACAAGCCTTTCCCGTCGTGACGGATCACGGAGGTCCTGCCGTGCATGAGTGTTGGTGCATGGATCACTCTTCCTCCATACGCAATCCCGATTGCCTGATGTCCAAGGCAGACACCCAATATGGGAATTCTTGAACCGAAGGTCTGGATGACAGCCACCGTTATCCCAGCATTCTCGGGTCGACCCGGACCCGGCGAGAGGAGAATTCTGTCCGGGTTGAGAGCGCTGATCCCCGCAAGGTCGATCTGATCGTTCCTGTAAACGGCGATCTCGGAAGTGAACCTGCCGAGCAATTGGACCAGGTTGAATGTGAACGAATCATAGTTGTCAATCACCAGAATCATTCTTCTTGCCCCCTCGGTCGAGGTCTTACCGGTTTCCAGTTTTCGGCATGGTGAGGAGCCCATCCGCTGCGAACTTCAACGCATCGAGCAGTGCCCCCGCCTTGTTGACGGTTTCTTCATATTCCCGTTCAGGCTGGGAATCTGCAACGATTCCTGCTCCCGATTGGACGCTCAAGAGCCCATCGTGGGCCACGATGGTCCGAATGGCAATGCACGTGTCAAGGTCCCCGTTCAGTCCGAGGTACCCTACTGCACCGGCGTACACACCCCGCGGAACCGGCTCGAGGGCATTGATGATTTCCATGGCGCGGACTTTCGGAGCCCCGGAGACTGTTCCAGCCGGGAAGCACGCCTTGAGAGCGTCGAGCGCAGTCACTGATTTTCGTAGTCGTCCGGTGACTTCGGAGACGATGTGCATCACATGGGAGTATCGTTCGACCCGCTTCAGTACCGGTACGGTCACCGTGCCGTACTCTGCGATCCGACCGACGTCGTTCCGCCCGAGATCGACCAGCATGATATGTTCGGACAATTCCTTCTCGTCGTGGAGAAGTTCCTCCTCGAGAGCCCTGTCTTCTTCTTCGTTTGCACCTCTTTTGCGAGTCCCTGCAATCGGCAGCACCTGGGCTTCCCCGTTTTGCACACGGAGAAGCACTTCAGGAGAAGAACCAACCAGAGCGGTATTCCCGAATTCGAGGAAGAAAAGGTAAGGCGAAGGGTTAATGACCCGTAAGGCGCGGTACGCGGGAAAGAGATCGCCGGTAAAATGCATCTCGACCCTGCGCGAAAGGACGACCTGGAAGATATCTCCCTCGACAATATGTTCTCTTGCCCGGACGACCGCCTGACAGAACGCATCTTTCGTCATGCATTCTGTCGGTGGCCCGACAAGCGAGAGACGCGGGGTGGGGACTGCAGGGCGTTTGAGGCGGAGTTCAAGAGTGTCGAGACGTTTTCGACCTTCCTCGAATTGTTCCTTCAGCGATCGCTTCCCGTCAATGAACACGTTGTGGATGATTGTCAGATCCTGCCGGAAATGATCGAACCTCACGATATCCTCGAAAAGGCCGAAGATCGCTTCGCTTTCCTTCCCGGCGGCAGGGGTGACTCCCGGCAGCCGTTCGAGGTGGCGCACTGTGTCATATCCGAGATACCCGACAAATCCGCCGGTGAGGCCGGAGAGCGTTTCCAAAGGAGGCTGGCGATACCGGGCTGCATAGTCAGCAAGCGCACTGTAGATCGACCCCGGTTCCTGGCGATGCCCGTCCTGATCGGTAATTTCGCAGACCATGCCTTGCGCGCGGATCAGGACAGTGGGGTCGATGCCGATGAAGGAGTACCGGCCGATCCGTTCGTTCGGTTCAACACTTTCAAAGAGGAATGATGAACGAGAATTCTGGCGTAGAGCGAGATACGCCGATACCGGAGTCTGCATATCGGCAAGAAGCGAGCGCGTCAACGGAATAACATTGTAACCGTCGGCAAACTGAGAAAATTGTTCAAAGGTCATTTGTCTACTGTCTACTGTCTACTGTCTACTGTTCACTGTCTACTGTCTACTGCCTCAAATGCAAAGCGCCCTTCGGGCTAAACCAGAAGGGCGCTTGTTGAAACCTTGGGCAACAATCATCCGCGTGCTGATTCAGCTGGTGAAGGGATCATCGTTCCACCACCACCAGGCGAACCGCGTTACAGCATGATATTGAGCGGATTGTTGCATGCGTCCAATATAGGAGGGAATGGACTTGAAGTCAATACCCCGACGCCGGAACATTGCGCGAATTGGCATTTGACGACACTTTTTTTGTTATTCTCGCATCTCATCAGAAGATGTGACGGCACACTTCGAAACCTCCACCTCTCTCACACAATATTATTCTATGATCGTTATCTCCATTATTGCACTCGTAATAGTCGGTCTGATAGCCCGTTCCTTTCTTCAGCGGCGCGGGATTCCCCAATATACTCCCGCGCAAATAGACGAGATGAGGAGGGATCGGCACTCGTCGACGGTTCTCCTCGATGTACGGACTGCAAAGGAATATGGGACGGGGTCGCTTCCCGGATCCGTTCACATCCCTCTGCAGGAGCTGCGCACCCGGGCCGATGAACTCAAACGGCACGGAGACCGCGAGATCGTCTGCTACTGTCAGACCGGAAGCAGAAGCGTACACGCAGCACACCTCCTCCGCAAACGAGGATTCAAGAGCGCCAACATGAAGGGCGGCATCGCCGAATGGAATTTCCTGCATCGCAATGACCACCGTCAAAAAGGAAAACGCTAATGTCAACCTACGGAATCGAGCGAGAAGTCCCTCTCTCCTTCAGTCAGGCTGTTGAGAAAGTGACGGAAGAATTGAAGAAGGAGGGGTTTGGAGTCCTGACAACGATTGATGTCAAGGAGACTCTCAAGAAGAAGCTGAACACCGAGTTCCACAATTACGTGATTCTGGGCGCCTGCAATCCTCCTTTTGCCTACCAGGCCTTACAGGCCGATAATCAGGTGGGTCTTCTGCTCCCCTGCAATGTCGTCGTCCAGGAGAAGGATGGAGTCACAACAGTTTCCGTATTCGACCCCCTCACGATGGGAAGAATCATGGTGAACGATGCAATTGAACCGGTTGCCGGAGAAGTACGCAAACGCCTGGAGCGGGTGCTTGAACGCGTGTAAAGAGATGTCCGGATGTCACGAAGACACTTCACTCCGCGTCGATCGCCTTGATCATGATGTGCGCACAGGCCTCCGCATCCGATGACGCATCATGATGATGCAGGGTGATGCCCAGATGGCGACACACATTAGGGAGCTTCGTCGGATAAATTCCCCAGACGCGTCGCGCCGCCACCATACTGCATTTGAACGGGATATCGGGGGGGATTATTCCGGCGGCCGCACAACAAGCGTTGAGGACATTCTTGTCGAACCCCGCATTATGGGCCGCGAGGAAATCCACATCACGGAACATCGGTTCAATCGTAGACCAGAGTTTCCTGAACGTTGGCTGCCCCTCGACATCCTCCCAGGTAATCCCGTGAATATATGTAAAAACAAAATCCCGCCGCGGGGGCCGAATCAGATAGGATGCGCGCGAGACAATCATCCCGTCGACCACCCGGATTAAGCCGATCGCACACGCACTATCCGGCTCGTAGTCTGCGGTCTCGAAATCCAAAGCAAGAAATTTCATTGGGGCTCAGCGTCAGGTAGGATCGTCCGGGGATTCAACTGTTTGCTCGAAATACGCCAGACTGGGGAGCGCAGGCAGACAACATCATCGCTTCTGCAAATGGGAAAGATCCTTTGCGCGGTGGATCCATTCGCGGAAATCCTTTTCTCCGAGGTCCTTGTAGCCTTCACGTACGGTTTCTTTGCCCATGCTTCCAAGAATAACCGCTTTCAATCTTTCCGGTTCGACTTTCGCCAACTTTTGGAAGCTGGAGATCCCGTTCTTCACAAGCGCTTCAGAGATGTGCTGATCCACTCCCGGGATCAGCATGAGATCCGCGATCGATTTGAAATGGCGTAGGAGTTCCTTATGGATCCCTGTTGCTTCGGAGACGCGGTCAATGTCCATTTTCCGAAGAACCTCAAGTGAACCAACCCCGACCTTCTCTAAGGCCTTCCCCTTCTTCTTACCAATAGCATGAATGTCCAACAACGATTTCATGGTAGTACCTCCGTGTACGGGATGCGCTCACTCCGTTGAGCGGCAGAATACGCAAAAAGCCTCCTTTGCTTCTCCCGCCTAACGGAAGGACCAAAAGAGGCTTTTCCCGGAAAACAAGTTCGGTAGCTCTCCATGCCTGTCGTCAGGGACCCCCGCTTCCACATTCTCGCCACAAGAATGGAGGATACAAGACACTCCTAAAAGCTATGATCTCGCTTTGAAAAAATCAAGTGATGAAATCGCTGGACTGCCGGTAGTGCCCTCGGCGTGATTCGAACACGCGACCAACAGTTTAGGAAACTGCTGCTCTATCCATACTGAGCTACGAGGGCAGGAACATTTTAGATTTTAGATTTTAGATTTTAGATTTAGATTTATGATTTATGATTTGCGTAGTCACACTTTAGAAAATACGAAAGATTCCTGGGGGAAACAACGGTTTCCGGCGAAGAGACCGCTGGAGGGATATCCAGACATGGTCTAAACATCCCTCGGCCGGCTATTTTATGGGGCTCAGTCCGGGCCAGGGGGTGACGGAGTTGAGCGCGGGGACGATCGCACGGCGGAGTTTGAGGAAATCAAGCTCACCGGTCTCACTGTACAGTACCTGCCCATCAATGCCAATGACGAGCGTGTGCGGAAGAGCGCCATTCCATTGTGGGTCGAGCGCTTCCATGAGCTTGTATTTATCCGTCCCGCCGAAGATCAGGTTTCGGGTGGATGCATGATGCCGTTGAAGAAAGTTCAGGACCTTGGCCTTTTCATCCGGAAACTGGGCGGCAACTGTCACCAACTCAAAGTCGCGATGCCGGAACCGGAGGTTGGTCTCGATCAGGTCGTCGAATTCCGACACGCACGGTCCACACCACGTCGCCCAAACATTGATCACACGGATCTTCCCTGTTTTCCCAGAGCGCAACCCCTGGAGCGCCACAGCATCGGCGGTCTCGAGTGTTACCGGCTCTCCCCGAACCTTCTCCCGCCACTCCTTATTGGACTCGGCTTTTTCAGCCCACTTGATCGAGCAACCGAAGACCATCGTCTCAGTGACAGGCGGCTCCTTTCCGGCGAGAAGCGCGTCGAGCGCGTTCCGGGTATCGTGGTTCTTCACCAGGTCCTCCCGCTCGGAATCGTCAATGCGGCCCCGAAAGCGCAAATGCCGCGAGGCATCGAAAATGAACACGTGCGGTGTGGCGGAGGGGCCGTACTGCCTCGCCACCGTCTCCGTCGGACCGTCGTCAAGATACGGGAAATTGAAGTGTCGGTCAGCGGCGCGGATTTTCATTGAGGCAAAAGTGTCGTCCAGGTCGGTGTACCCGAGCTCGTCGAGCCGGACCGATTCAGCATGGTTCGGGTTGATGCAAACAAACGCGACTCCGCGCGGACGGAAATCCGCCACGAGTTGCTTGATGCGGTCTTCGTACGCCTGAGCTGTCGGACAATGATCGCAGGTAAAGATCACTGCGAGGACCTTTGCATCGGCAAAGTCTTTGAGCGAATATGTCCGGCCATCGACCCCGGGCAGGCTGAAATCGGGCGCCGGTGATCCGAGTTGCAGGCTCGGATGATCCTCCGTTTGTGTCAGGCACGGAGAACCTGCAATGGCGAGGGCGATGAAGAGAATCAATGTCAGTCGCATAGGTCTATGAAAGGTTGACGGAAATGAGCGAGTTTTCTCTGTGGACTGAGAAGGTACGCACCGCAGCGCCGTGATTCAGGGCATCGCTCCGGGCATCGATTGGATATTGAGCCCCTCGACTACTACGTCAGGTGTGTCGCCGCGCGTATCGGCTTCCAGAACGCCCATCGTGATCGTGCGGCTTTCTCCCGGCATGAGCGAAACGAAATTGTCGCTGTAGATCACCGGCAACTCCCGCTGCCTGCCCTTGCTCCCGATGACCGTCAGTTTCACCATAAGCGCCGGGTATCGCGTCCTGTTGGTCAGGGTCGTGAGAAGATTCCACTGGTTGCCTTTATGCGTCGCCTCCGTGCGGATTGCAAGCTTCACCTTGGGGAGGTTCCTGACTGTATGGACATCGTCCCCTTTCAATCCCCGCCAGTAGAAGTTCTCCGAAATCATCCGGTTGCCCCGCATCAGCGAAAGCCTGATGAAGGAAACCTCGGTCAGGCCGTCGACACGGGGAACGGCAAAACAGCGCAACAAAGTATCCATCGGGCAGTCGATGCGCACCTGCTTTTTCACCTTCACCGTACCGTCGAGATTCAAAAGCGCCATGGTCGCCGTAAGGCCGTCGGCATGCGGGGCGCTGTAGTTCACTACTTCGATACTGTCGCTCAGAGGGTTCCACTGTATATGGAGGGGCTCGCACGCCTTCTTGCACGCGAAGTACGCAGCGGTCGGCTCAAAGAAATAGTCGTACGTTTGCCACACCATCGAAGGCCACGCAGGATGGCTCATCCAGAGAAGCATGCCCATCCTGTGCTTGCCTTGTGCCTCGAACATCGCACGGTATCCCTGGTAATTCACCCATTGCGCAAGCGTGAGCCAGTCACGCAATGAGTCCACGGGCCCGAATGCGTCCTGCATAAGTTGAATGAACGAGTACCCATGCTGCGCGCTTTCAAGGTTAAAGTCGTGCGTCCCCCACAGTCTGCCAATCGGCCAGAGCAGGGAGTCCGGGAGCATCGCTCTCAGGCTCTGGAGCGACACCATGTTTGGCATACCCATTTCGCTGTGCAGCTTCTGTGTCGCTCTCTGGTCGAAATAGAACGTGACCGGCATGGCCCGGTACGGTCCGCCTCCGCTTACAACGCCGAAGGCCGAGTTCGATATGTAGTGAATGTCGGGCTGCAAGCGCTGCAGGAGTGTGCGAATCGCCGTGTCGATCGCAACCGGGGGATTGCCTTCATTCCGGCCGCAGTACAGGGCGAGAGAAGGGTGGTTCCTGATGCGCCGCACGAAATCATCCGCATTGTGCATGAACATCGCATTGTCGTCGGGGTTCGGGCCGTCCACCGGATTCGCCAGCCAGAAATCCTGCCACACCATGATGCCGTACCGGTCACACGCTTCATAGAATTCGTCGTCTCCCGTCTGGCCCACCCAATTCCTGATCATGGTGAAATTCATTTCCTTGTGATAGCGCACGGCGATGTCGTATTCACGACCGCGGTAGCGGAGCATCGATTCCGAGAATCCCCAATTGCCTCCCTTCCCGATGAACCTCCTTCCATTCACCCAGATTCTGAGAACACCCCCCTCTTCGGAATACGTCATTTCTCTGATGCCGGTCTTGAATGACTTTGCATCGGACCGGACCCCATCGGAGGTAAGAAATGCCAGATCAACAGCATACAGGTTTTGTTGTCCGTATCCGTTGGGCCACCAGAGCCTGGGGCTTCGAACGTGCAATGCGGGGATTGTGGAAGGATCAAGTTCCACTTGCTTCGATTCGGTTCCTCCAAGTGTTACCGGCACATCGAACGTCGTCTTGCCGATCCTACCCCGGAGAATTCCACGGACCTCGTTCGAAGCACGATTCGTGAGCGTCACCGACAAGTGCAAATCGGCGGTTGAAGTGTCCGGCAGCGGCAAGGTGCTCGACACATGGGGATCGTCGATCGTCACCGGACCTGATGTGGACAAATACACGTCATTCCAGATCCCGGTATTGCGCCCACGGATTGTCGGGATCCAATCCCATCCCACCGACGCGTGGAATGTTGGATTGTCCGCGCCAAGTTCACCGCCGTTCGCGTCGTGACTCAGAACTGTTTGTTCCTTCACGTATCCCGGCGCATCGTTCTTTCGTATGAGCACCGCAAGAGAGTTTTCCTTCCCGGGGACGAGAACATCGGTGACATCGAAGCGTTTCCGGGTGAAAGCCCCTTCGATTGTTCCCAGGTCGTGGCCGTTGAGAAAGACTTCTGCCTTCCAGTTGATGCCGTCGAAATTGAGGAACATCCTGCCGCCGGGGGCGAGAACCGGGGGTACAAATGCATCGCGGTACCAGAAATCCGAATAGAAGTACGAATCGGAAATGTCCAGCTGATTGTCCGCGAAATTCGGATCGGGGAGCGCTCCCGCGTTGAGATAGCTCACGAGGACGGTGCCGGGCACCGTTGCGACGACCCAGGTACTGTCCTGAAAACCCGGGCGGGAGAGTGTCACACCATCTGCGTTCACCAGCGAGGCGCGCTGCACTTTCCATCCGCCGCCGGCGAGGCCGATCCCCCCATCCCAATTCCCGGGTTTCTGTGGGTGCGCAACCGGCACCGGACCCCCCGTTCCATACACCTGCAATTCACTCAAGATGTATCCATCCGAGGATGCAGGCTGGCGCATCAGAACTCGAACAAACCTTCCCCGTGTGGCCGGGAGCACAAAGTCGTCAACCCGCCCGGCATTGGAGGGCATCTCCACAAGAGTGTTCCAACGAACGCCATCGTCCGATACCTGGACGGACCCGGCAGCAGCACGCAGGATCCAGTGGAGGGCAACCCGGTCAAACGAACACCGGGCACCGAGATCCACCGAGACCCACTCTTCACCGACGCCTGCGCTCTTCCATGCGCTGGTGAAGGCATACGGACCGCCGATGGCGACGCGTTTTCCACCGGAGTACAATCCGAATTCCACCACGCTCCAGCTTTTCGCATTCGCTGAGTTCAGGCTCAGCCGGTAGTATCGATGTCGCGTTTCGCCGTGGAGCGGGATCGAACGGCTGAACACCCTGAGGTTCGCCGGCGAAAACCTCCTGAAAAATCCGGCCACAGTGTCTCCGGGCTCCCTGCTGCCGCCGGTACTCCCAAGGGTGTCCCAACGCACGCCGTCATCCGAACCAGCCACGTTCATGTCCCAGGGTTTTGTTTCGAGACTGTCGATCAGGAGACTTCCGGAGACATTCACACTATCGACCAAGGGGAGGATGCCGCCCCCTGCCATCTCGGTTTCAACCCAGACGAAAGATCCGTCGACGGTCACCCGAGTCATCGGGTGCCTGTCGTTGATCCATTCGCGCTCGTTACTCGGCAGGATTCCCGCTGCACTTGTGCTCGTGACGATCCACGCCGGAAGAACCGTATCGACGATTCCGTCTGTGACGAGCTGGGCGGTGAGGTTGGCATCGTAGCTGCTCGACTGGTAGGCGGCTCTCCGGAGGGCAAGGTTTCGATAATGAACCTGGTCGACGACCATGGTCGGAGAAACATCCTGGCGTGTGTCGCCAGGATATACCCCGACGCCCCGGGAATATTCCTGGGCGGACAGAGGAGAACGGCCTGCAAGAAGAATAACCAACAATAACGAAAGACGAACGGGAAGGAACAAAAGATCTTGTCGTGCAGTGTTCATGGGAAGAGTCTTCTGTGGTGGAATGATGAAACTCAAGGTATCGCGGAGTCCACGAAAATACAATGGAGAGGGCGAAGCACTACCGGTAAAGCCGATGTCGCTCAATGTATTCGCGCACACCCTCCGGAACCATGTACCGGATGGACTTTCCTTCACGGACCCTCTCCCGTATCATCGATGCCGATACTTCGACCAGGGGTGTCTTAAGTCTGGTAATCCGCTTCAATATCGGAGAGTCTCCCGATTCAAGGCCGGCGACTTGCCTCTCAAGGGCAACGACTTCCGCTAAAGCGAGAATTCGATCCGGCTCTTTCCACGTGTCGAAATCCTTCAATGTATCTCTCCCCAGGAGCAGCACGAGACTGTCGCCGGGGAATTCCGTTCTCAGATCGGAAAGAGTGTCCACCATATAGGAAGGCCCTTTCCGTTGAATTTCCCGCTCGTCGATGATGAAGGAAGCGTTCCCTGCGAATGCCAGGCGCACCATCTCCAGCCGGATTTCTGCAGGCGAAGTCTCACGCCAGATCTTATGCGGAGAAAGTGCCGCCGGGATGACGCGGACGAAGTTCAGACTGAGGAGCTCTCGTGCCGCTTCAACAGCGACGAGGTGTCCAAGATGCGGTGGATCAAATGTGCCGCCAAAGACGCCGATTTTCAAGTTCGGTCCTTTCCCGCTCTCATGGAATCAATACAGCGAATGAGCGATAACGCACTGCCCCCCGGATCACCGACACCAGATAGACGAGGGGGACAAGAGCAAAAGCAGGGAAATCCCAGACACGACTGAAACGGAACCCTTGTATGCCCTGATACTTGTATTTAAAAAAAAAGGACATCGAGAAGGACCACTATTGCCAGGGGGAAGAGTTCAATGCCAAAGCCCCGCAGAGCGACCAGAACCATCCACGCCGCCGCGAAAAGGAAGAGGAGAGACATGATGTGCTGAACCCGCCTCACGGTCATTCCCATGAGCTTTTTGACCTCAATCATAGACCTGAACCGCAACGGGTGCTTCCGGTAGAGCAGCGGATCAAACCGGTATCTCCGCGCGTGGCGCAGTGCATCCTCGATGCCTGCGAATTGAACAGGATGGGACACTATAACGTCCGTCGCAATTGCCACCTTCGCTCCCTTGTCGAGCAACTGAAATCCCAGGTCAGCATCTTCCCTGAAATAGAGGTGATGAACCGGATCATAGAACGATACATCGTACCCAGCGGTACGTCGAAACATCGTCGTCCTCACAAAAAGATTGCACGGGATAAACGAGGGAATCCCGGGAGCATCACCCCGCCGAATGTTCGTTCTGGTCGATTCCGTCACAGTTCGTCCCTCCAGCACGTCGATGGTGGTATCCCGGGTGAGGTGTGCGGCCGCGCGTTCGAGCCAGTCTCCGTCCGGAATCGTGTCGTCTTCCGTGAACGCAAGGAAATCTCCCGTTGCCCTGTCGGCGCCGGCATTTCGCGCACTTGCAGCTCCGCCGTTCACCTGCGTGATAATCTTCAGAGGGAACGGATAATCGCTGACATCGATCATTTCCTCGACCCGTTGCGTCGATCCGTCATCCACAACAATGACCTCAAACCATTGACTCTGATAGGTCTGGCGACTCAGAGCGCCGAGACACTCGATCAAGCCCGCCTTCCGGTTATACGTCGGTATAATAACAGAGAAGGTCATGGCTTCACATAGTCCCTTTTGTCCTGGGCAGACCGATTCGCGTGTGCGATCTGAAACAGAGCAGCAAAACCCGGCCGTACCCTTTCAATGGAGATATCGCCTTCCGACGCAAACGAGGATTGAAAAGAAGAAGAATCGCCCAGGCAAGGACGCGAAGGATGCTGCGCACAAAGATGATGATCCGTGTCATCACCCTCTTCGCGAGGGAAAAGTGCTTGCCGGCAAAACGAAAGAGGCTTTCGTGAAAATAGTACACCCTTTGCGCGTCGTAATGGCCCTGCTCACCCCCCCCGAAATGGACAACCCGTGCCGAGGGGCACAGCCAGACCTCTCCGTTCTCTTTCTTCATGCGAAAGCACCAATCGGTTTCTTCAAAATACATGAAGTATCCATCATCAAGAAGGCCCACCCGTTCCAGGACCGGTTCCCGCCGTACCATCAAACACGATCCCTGGACGAAATCCACCTTGCGCGCGAGAAGTGGGTCACAGTAGAGCTCCCGATGCCTCCCGAAAATGCGCGACTTCGGAAACGCCCTGTCCAGAAAAAGGGCCTCCACTGCCATATTCCACACAGACGGGAATCGCACACCTGTACGCTGCAGGCTTCCGTCGGCGTTCAGCAACATAGGTCCGGCTGCCCAGGCTCCTGGATGGGCCTCCATGAACTCGACAAGGGCATGGATCGCGCCAGGGTGAACCACCGTATCGGGATTCAGGAGCAGAAGATATTCCGAACTGCAGGCGCCGATTGCCAGGTTATTTGCCGCAGCAAACCCGAGATTCACATCTGCTTCCTTCAGAGAGACATGGGGATAGGATGCCCGGACAAGCTCAGCCGATCCATCCGAGGAGGCGTTGTCTACGACGAATACTTCCGCTTGATCGCCGCGCTCATTCTCAGTAAGTGCATCGAGACAGGCGCGAAGATAGTCCCTGCTGTTCCACGTAACGATGATGATGGAGACCTTACTCATGCGGAGCCAAACCCGTCATTGTTGCGTACCACGCCGATAGCCTGTTTGCCAGATTGCTGATACGTCCCTCGCCTTCGAGGATTTTCGTACTCATCAGCGAAAGAATTGTCGCGTCCGGGACAGTCCGGCAGGATTGCAGATTTTGCCGCATCATGCGAACCCACGAGAGGTGCCCGATCACCCAGGAGTATGCCTTGACGATCCCGACGAATGATTTTCCCCTCCCGGTCATGCTCACTGCGATTTTCGCAATCGCGTCCATCGCCAACCATGGTCCGAGAAGCCAGAGGGTTCGCGCGGAATACAGAAGAAGGGAGTTTAATAATCGATTGCGCTCCTGGTAAAACGTCACGAACGCCGACGGATGCCGTTTTGTGCTCGCACTTCCGACATGTCGCACGACCGAGGCCTGCGCCATCCGGATATCGAAACCCTTCAACCTGAGAAACCAGGAGAGAAAGACGTCCTCGTGATAAAGGAAGTATTCCGGGAGAAACGGTTGAGGCGCCAGGGCTTTGCGAAACGCGAGCGAGGCGCCCCCGCCAAAAAACACCCTTCCCGTGTCGCGAAAGTGACGCATGATATTGTAACCGAGATAGTTGATGGTCCCGTTCATTTCATAGAACCGTTGCGGGACTCCCTCGGTGATTACTTTGGAAGTAACGGCACCGACCTGCGGATCTTCCAGCTCACCGAGCAGTCCCTCCACCCATCCGTTTTCGACCACGGTATCGTTATTCAAAAGAATGATGAATTCGCCTGCGGCTTGCCGCACACCCTGATTATTTGCTTCGGCGAAACCCGCATTTTCATCGTTGACGATCAGCCTCACCGAAGGAAAGCTCTTCCGGATCTCCGCAACACTGTCGTCGATCGAACCGTTGTCGACAACAATCACCTCATGGTTACGATACGGTTGTGCCAGTACCGAGTGGAGACATGCAAGCACATGTTCTTTCCCATTGAAATTTACGATGATAATGCTCACCAGGGGCCGGTGAGCGGAAAAATCATCCTGCATATGCAGCTCCTACGGATACGGCAAACAACCACTGAGTTAGAGAATCGGCCGGAAGGTGTCCATGGGAACCCAAAATCGCGCGGCGAATCCCAGGACTTTCCGAATGTAGGTGAGGTGCGTTTGCAGGGTCTCCGATTTGTCGGAAATCGCGCGAAACTTCCATATCATCCACCGCAGAATAAATCCGACGAGGAGCCAGAACCGGTACACCACCAACCCCCCGGTTCCATAGTGCTTCCGGAAATAATAGAAAACGTTGTAATACATCTCCTCGAGGTATTGAAAATCCCGGTTCATGTTTTGAGAGGTCACGCCCCTGTGGTGAACAACTTTCGTGATCGGGGCGTAGTAAATGCTCCACCCATCGTCCTTCATCCGCCGGAACCAGTCCATTTCATTGTAAAACACTGTCAGGTGTTCATCGAACATTCCCGTCCGCGTGAGCACTTCTTCCCGTACCATAAATGCGGCACCCATGAGGCTTTCCACTTCCTGAGTCTTTGATGGATCATAGGGACATGTCGTCATTTCTCCGCCACCAAAGAACCACGTGTCGGGGAACAGGGCATCCAGGAATAACATATCGCAGAGGTGAGTCCAGAGCGAATGGAATTTCGAGACTGACCGCTGAAGTCGTCCATCAGGATATTCCAAAAGGGGGCCACAGGCGCCCGCTTCCGTGTGATGATCCATGAATGAGGAGAGGGCGCCGAGCGTTCCCTCGGAAATTACCGCATCCGAGTTGAGAAAGAACAAATACCGTCCGCCCGATTGACGCATCCCGTCGTTGTTGGGTTTCGCAAATCGTTCATTGTATCCGTTCACCTGAAGTCGGACATTCGGGAATTCCTGCCTCACCATTTCGACGCTGCCGTCCGATGATCCATTGTCAATAACAATCACCTCGACTCCTGAGGCGGATTTGTCGGCCATCACCGACACAAGACAACCATGCAAGAGATCTCGGGTGTTCAAGTTTACGATGATCACGGAGATTTGGGGTTTCTTCATTTCCCGAACCAGGCTCTCAGGGTATACAGCGGAACCGTTCGCATTCGTTGCACGTTTCTTCGCTTTGCAGCCGCTCGCGGCAGGATGAGTATTCCGTCCAGCCATCCCCGGAGGAGGGTGACGCCATATCCATCCCGCGCACCACGATACAAATGCCGGACCCTCCCCGCGAGGATCAATGGAACCAACGGAAGAAGGAGAAAAAGCGGGAAGTTCTTCACGTAGAGTGCAACCATATTCCTTTCCTGCATCCGGGTCGCATATCGACCAAGGCGCTTCGATGTGGCTCCCCTATGATGGAGGCAGACGGCATCAGGGGCATAGAGACAGCGGTATCCCGCCATCTGCGCTCTGAACGCAAGATCTGCATCTTCATAATAGGAAACAAAATCTTCATCGAACAAACCTATCCGGTTGAGGACTTCGCGTCGGTAGACGCACGCCCCCGCGCAGGGCCCAAAGACCTCGTCCGCAAGGGAATACCGCCCGTCATTGGGTTCGCCAAACCCGCGCGTGACAGGAAGTCCCACGCGAGAGAGAATATCGCCGGCACCATCGAGCAGGGAGTGGTCAAAGAAGTCCACCATTTTACACGCTGCACTTCCACTTTCCGGAGAAGATTCGAGACGGGTAACCAATGCCTTCAGCCAATCCCTGTCCGGCTCGGTATCGTTATTGAGCAATGCAATGTAGATCCCCGTCGCCCATTCTATTCCACGATTGACGGCGCCAGCAAACCCGATGTTTACCCCGAGCAGAATCAGATGTACTTCAGGGTAGTTCTGGCGTATGAATTCTTCAGAGCCATCCGTCGATCCATTGTCGACAACAATCACTTCATGAGGGACAAGCGATTGGAGCCGGACCGCATCGAGGCAAGTGCCCAGGATCTCTCTCCCGTTCCAATTTGGGATTATCAGGCTTACCGTCTGCACATCACGCCTCTTCGGGGTCGGCCGGCGTAAGTCGCACCTGCATTTCTGCGTGAGGACGGGTGACCATGCTAAAGAGGGAAGCGATACGTTTCATCGCACTTCCTCTCTTCCCTTCCCCTTCTCACTTGCGCCACGATTCGAACCGGAGCGAATAATCCTTAACGTTCTCAGGTCAGACACATCCATAACATGAAAGAGCCAGAGGCTTGCGCCGAAGAGAATCGTGTAGATGATGGCCGAGGCGAGGAGCATCAGAAGGCCTTCGCCTCTCGACATGACGGCCGGGAAAATGAGGAACCTCAACAACCAGGATAACAATGCAGCAGCAATCCCAAGGCTCATCGGTTTCCCGTAAGAATCCCAGATGATGCCGGCAGGCCTGTCCAGGAACTTGTTCACCTGGTAGAGCATAAACACTCCGCCAACCACGAGCGAAATCGATGTGCCAATGGCGATACCGATCGATCCGAAGAGAAAAGCGCACCCGAGAATTGTCACTATGTTCAACGCTGCGGTGAGGATGCCCGCTCGCCGCTCAAATTCCGTTCTGCCCACACCCGCCGCGAGCGCGCTGGCAATCCCGGTCGTCACATTGAAGAAATACCCTACGGCGAGGACGGACACGATCAGGATCGAACTCGTGTAGCCCGGCCCCATCCACGTTTCCACGATGTCGGCTGCAAATATCCCGATGAACAAGAATACAAATGTCGATGCAATGGTAACGTATTTCGAGCCCCGCCGGTACAACGTCAGAAGCCGGTCCTGATCGTTGAGAGCATCGAGTTCTGAAACTGCCGGGATCAGCGCCGAAATCGTGAGCGTTGAAACCGAACGGCCGCCGTTGCAGAGACGGCCTCCAATGTCATAAAACGCCGCCGCGGGGGCTCCAAATACGCGTAGGGTGAGAATCCGGTCGAATTGGAAGAGCAGTACTTGCGCCAGCTTGCTGATTTGAAGATTCATCCCGTATCTCAGGAATCTCCCTGCCATTTCCTTCTTGCAGAAGGCATATCCGAACCGGATCGACGGTACAAGGTGCATTGCGGACCAGGCGAGGATTGAGGAGGTCACAAGAAGAACCACAAGGTTATTCAGGATTAATCCCTTCACTCCCCATCCATGTTCAATGACGATAATACAACCCGCTGCGTTCACCACCTGGCCGCTGACGGCGGCAATCAGACTCACATCCATTCGCTGGATGCCGGTTATGACGGTTGTAAGCGGAGAAAGAAGGTTTGCGAGGACAAAAACTATCATTCCGACGCGAAGGACAAACACGCCATCCGCTATCAGTTGTGCGGGCACTCCAATCACCAGCAGCAGCCGGTCACCGATCAGCCAGGTCAGTGGAAGGATGACGAGGCCGAAAGCGAAGTAGAAGGCAAACCCGGTATTCACGACCTGCGAAAGACCCGTTTCATCCTTCCGGGCGTAATACTCGGATATGTACTTGATAAATGCCGTTCCTGTGCCGAGGTCAAGCAGTCCCAGAGACATCGTGAGTGTCCCGACAATTGCCCAAATTCCTCCGTATGCATCGTTGCCGATATTGCGAACGATGTACGGGAGGAGCATGAGATTCGTCAGGAACTGGACAAGAAACCCCACACCGTTGGTCAGGGTATTCCGTGCAATCTTCCGGGATACGTCCATTGGGGTTGGGGGTTCTTAGGTGGGGGCCGCCCCGTTATCGCGCAAGGGTCTTAAGATACGAGTTCATCGCGTGAACGATTCTCCCGCTCGATTTGCCGTCGCCATACGGATTGTGCGCCCTGCTCATTCTCATGTACAACGCCCTGTCGTGCAACAGTCTTTCAACTTCCCGCACAATCCGCAGTCGGTCGGTCCCGACAAGCCGCACAGTGCCCGCCAGCACCGCCTCCGGTCGCTCGGTGTGGTTGCGCATAACGAGGACCGGCTTTCCGAGCGAGGGAGCCTCCTCCTGGACACCGCCGGAATCGGTCAGAATGATATGGGAACTATCCATCATGAACACGAAGGGTCTGTACTCCAGGGGGTCCAGCAGATGGACATTCGGCAAATTCGACAGTACCGCGCGCACGGGTCTCTGCACGTTAGGATTGAGATGCACAGGATAGACGATTTCCAATTCCGGCTCCCGCTGGGCGAGAGTCCGAAGCGCAAGACAGATATCCTCGAACCCCGCACCAAAGTTTTCCCGCCGATGTCCCGTGACCAGGAGAATCCGACGGGTAAAATCAATCCCGGAGAACATTCTGGTGAATTTCGGGTAGTCTTTCCGGATTGCTTTTCTGACAAAGAACAGCGCATCGATGACAGTGTTCCCCGTAACCACCACACGGTCCGGCGCAACACCTTCGTGGAGAAGGTTCTTCTTCGATTGAACGGTCGGCGGGAAGTGGAGGTCTGCAATGTGCGTCGTCAATACCCTGTTGATTTCTTCCGGGAACGGACTTCGTTTTTGCCAGGTGCGCAGTCCCGCTTCGACATGGGCAATCGGCACATCCGCATAGTAGGCAGCGAGCGCCGTGGCGAACGTCGTGGTGGTATCCCCCTGGACGACCACCATATCTGGTCGTTCTTCCGCGAGAATTTCTTTCATTCCCACAAGAACTCTGGATGTCACATCTTCCAGCGATTGCCCTTTACGCATGATGTTCAGGTCGTGGTGGACGCGCAGCTTGAAAATCGAGAGGACCTGGTCCAGCATTTCCCGGTGCTGCGCTGTTACGCAGACGCGCGGCTCGAATATGTCTCTGTTTCGGCCCAATTCCTGCACCACAGGGGCGAGTTTGATTGCTTCCGGGCGGGTGCCAAACACCACCAGCACCTTCCTGCGTTTTGGAGTTTTTCGCATGACCTTCAATGTGATGTGTCGGGGGATGGTTCCCCGGCCGGCAATCGATCCGGATCCACTATTTTGCGTACGCGGACCTGCCGGACGCGTCGCTGGCTTTTCTTTACGATAGCGAAGGAAAACCGGTGGGACGTGATCTCTTCATTCTGTTCCGGGATTCGTCCCATGACCTTTGCGAGAAACCCTCCCACTGTTTCATAATCCGCCGTCTCGGGTAGCTCCGCCTGGAATCGCTCGTTGAAATCCCGGATCGATGTCCGCCCGTTCACAAGGAACGAACCGTCTGCCGCCTGCTCAATGTCCTTCAATACTTCATCGTACTCATCATGAATTTCGCCGACGATTTCCTCGAGGATATCCTCCATGGTGATGATTCCTTCGGTGCCGCCGAATTCGTCGATCACGATCGCCATATGGATCCGTCGCGCCTGCAACTCGTGCATGATCTGGCTGATCTTCTTGGTCTCCGGGACAAAGTACGCCGGGCGGAGGACGTCCTGCAGGATGATGAGATTCCCGTATTCCATGACCCCGAGCAAGTCTTTTGTATACACTATCCCGACAATATTATCAATCGTCCCGCGAAACACCGGCATCCGGGAGTAGCCGTCCTCCAGGACAACCTTGAAGATCCGTTCCCGGGGCAGATCCAGGTCTATGGCGACAACGTCAGGCCGTGGAATCATCACCTCTTTTGCGGCCGTGTCGGTGAATTCGAATATGCTCTCGATCAGCTCGTGTTCAGTCTTGTCGATGACCCCCTGTCGTGCTCCCTCTTCCAACATGAGCTTGAATTCTTCTTCCGAAATGCGCGCTTCGGTAAACGTCGTCTTGTCCTTGAAGGGCCGGAGAACAGCATTGCTCGATGCGGTAAGGATAAACGCGGGGACGCGAAAGGCGACGGTGAATACTCGCATCGGTCCTGCCACCCACAACGCAACCTCGACAGAACTCCTGAGGGCAAGTGACTTTGGCACCAGTTCACCGAGGACCACGACAAGGAATCCGACTATCGCAGCGACAATCCCCAGCGTGAGCCACCCGCTGGTGTTCAGCACCCAGGGGATGCCGAGTGACCGGAGTGCGGGCTCCAGATAGGCAAATCCCAGCATGCCGGAGAGGCCCGACGCGAGTATCAGAGAGAATATGACCCCCACATGCACCGTGGCAAGAAAGCGCTCCGGGTCATCTTTGAAGGTAAGGACCACCTTCGCGGCCCGGTTCCCCTCCTCGGAGAGCTCGCGCAGCCGGCTCTTTCTGCAAGAGAGAACGCCCACCTCACTGGCCGAAAAAAAACCGATCAGGCCGATGAGACAGGCTACTCCTGCGATTTCGAGCCAAAGGACGTCCATGAATGAGAAAAATGAGAAGAAGAGTTGAGTGCAGTTGGCTCAATGTAGCGAAAAAGGAGGCGGAATTCCAGGGAATCCTTATGACAGCGAACGGCCGCCTGGGGGCGACCGTTCGCATTCATTAGTGTCTGTCGGAAGATTATCGGGCTTTTCGCAGAAACTCAAGGCGGGTTTTAAGCCGATCAATAGACATGAGAAGCCGGTCTTTCCCGTAGACGGCATCCTCCACCTTCTGGAACGCAAGTTCGTACTCGTCACTCATGACAATCGCCTCCTCCGGGCAGACTTCTTCGCAGAAACCGCAAAAGATGCACCGGAGCATATTGATCTCAAATCTCTCCGGGTAGCGTTCCTTATCGAGTTCGGTCTCGGCCGCCTGGACTTCTATGGCAAGTGCCGGACAAACTCGCGCGCACAATCCGCATGCGACGCAACGCTCAACTCCATTCTCTTCCACCAATACCGGTCTTCCCCTGAAGGAAGCAGGCGGATTCCATCGCTCCTCCGGATATTGCCGCGTGAATTTCGGACGGAAGAAATGTTGCAGGGTCAGGGTCATCCCTTTGAAGATTTCAGGGATATAGGACCGTTGGAGAAAAGAGAGATCTTTCTTCCTCGTTTGCGGTGCCCTGACCGGTTCAGTCGTAGTCCCCATTGCGCGGTAACTCCTTCAATCTCGTTGTAGTTCTCTCATTTCGCAAAGAGCAGCATCCAGCCCGCCGTCACCACGAGGTTGAGCAGCGCAAGCGGCAACATCACTTTCCAGCCGAGATTCATCAACTGGTCGTAGCGGAATCGCGGGAGGGTCCACCGGATCCACATATAGAACACCAGGATCGCAACGACCTTCAGGACAAATGCGAGAACCTGAATGAGGCTTGTGAGAGTCGCCGGAAGCGCAAGGTGGTCAAGGTACGGCACCTGCCAGCCTCCGAGGAAGAGCGTGACTATCAGGGCGCTTGAGGTGATCATGTTCGCATATTCCGAGAGGAAGAAACTCCCGAACTTCATCCCGGAGTATTCCGTATGGTAGCCCCCTACCAGCTCCGGCTCGGCTTCAGGCAGGTCGAAGGGAAGCCGGTTCGTTTCCGCGAATGATGCGACCACGAATGTGATGAACCCCAGAGGCGTGAGAATGAAATTCCACATCCATCCCGATTGGTGCTCGACGATCACGTCCAGTCTGGTTGTTCCGGCCACCATGAGAACTCCAATTACGGACAATCCCATGGAGAGTTCGTAGCTGATCAGCTGTGCCGACGACCGGAGGCCTCCCAGGAGAGAGTATTTGTTGTTGGAAGACCAACCACTCAACGTGATCCCGTAGACGCCGAGCGAAGTGAGCGCCAGGATATACAGAACGCCGATGTTGACGTCGGCGATCATGAGCTTGACATCATATCCGAAGAGGGTGATGTGATTGCCGAAGGGGACGACCGCGAATGTCGTGAGGGCAACACTCAGGGAAATGACCGGAGCGAGGGTGTGGATGAATTTGTTGGCGCTCGCGGGCACGATATCTTCCTTGATAAACAGCTTCAGGACATCTGCAGGGGCCTGCAGCAGCCCCCACGGCCCCACGCGATTCGGCCCGATCCTGTTCTGGATGAAGGCACTGATCCTCCGTTCCATGTACACCAGGTTTGCCACGGTGGTCAGCATCACCAGGAGGACGAACACGATCTTTATCAGCGAGATAATGACGAATGCCATAGGTATCCTGTGCGGAGAATTCCGTTAGACGGCGACTGCCTGCGCTGTTTTTGCCACGTTCAAGGGCAGCCCCTTGTTGCCCAGCTTCTGGTAGGTCATCCCGCGGAACGCCGGCACGGTCGACGCGACTTCAGCAAACACATCTTCCGCCCGGGCGAATTTGTACCGGGTGCCCATTGCCGATGCAATGCCGGTGAGAATTCGCCATGACGAGCGGGCGTCGCGTTTTGTCCCGCGGGCCCACCGGTCGTACCCTGTCCCGAACCGGTCGAGCCGGCTCTGTGCATACCCATCGGTGGCCCTGTCCTGGTCAAGAAGGGCGACGGCAGGACGGATCCGCTGGACACGTCCCTCCCCGTTGACAAACGTTCCATGGCGTTCCGCATAGGTCGAGCACGGAAGAACAGCATCGGCGAGCTTCGTCGTCGCGTTTTCGTTTGCGGAGAACACCACGAGATACTCAAGCATCTCAAGCAATTTTGCAGCAACCGGATCCATCGCAATGTCATCGTCCATGATGAGAAGCGACTTGATGTGCCTCTCTTTGATGGCGCGCAACATCGCCTCGAAGCCACTGGCGGGATCGGCGGGACGCACGCCGACTTCCGCAGCCCCGCGCGCATTCGGAGTCTTGTCCTCCAGAATCAGAATATCATCCCCCTGGCCCGGATGGACATGGGGCACGAAGTCGATGTACTTTGTCCCCAGCAATTCACGGGCGAACTTTTGCAGCACAAAATTGTCTTCCACTGTCGCCCGGGCCGAACCGAGAACCGCGATCTCGCTCCGCCGGAACACCTTGAGTTCCGACGCCACGCTGGCGAGAGCCTCGTCCCAGGCCGTCTCTTTGAACGCATCATGAGAGCGGATCCGCGGACTCTTGATCCTCGATTCCGCGTTCACATGGCCAAGGGTCTCCAATCGTCCGGCATCACACATCCAGTCCTTGTTCACCGACGGATTGTACCGGGGCGTTTGACGGAGAATCTCATTGTTCCTCACCCACACATTCATGTTGCACCCCCGTGCACATCCGGGACAAATGCTTTCCGTGGAGGACATCTCCCACACTCGAGCTTTGAACCGGAATTCCCGGCTGGTCAGCGCTCCGACCGGACAGATATCGATCACGTTCATGGAATAGGGGTTGTCCAGCTGTTCCCCTGGAAACGTGCTGAGAACGACGTGATCTCCCCGTTCAGTAAACGTGAGTTGTGGCTTCCGCGCGATTTCATCGCAGAACCGCACGCACCGGGAGCACATGATGCAGCGTTCCACGTCAAGCATAACATGCGGCCCGAGGGCAACACGCTTCGGCTTATGGACTTTGTTCTCCGAAAACCTGCTTTCGCCGACGCTGTACTTGTAAGCATAGTCCTGAAGTTTGCACTCCCCGGCTTCGTCGCAGATCGGGCAATCGAGGGGATGATTGATCAGCAGGAACTCCATGACGGCCTCGCGGGCATCGATCACCCGCGGTGTACTGGTATGCACCACCATGCCCTCGGATGCCTGCGTCGCGCAGGCAATGGCCAGTTTGGGCATTTTTTCAATTTCCACCAGGCACATCCGGCAATTTCCGGCGACCGACAGGCGCGGGTGCCAGCAGAAATGAGGAATTTCGATGCCGTTCTCCCGGGCAGCCTCGATGACCGACGTCCCCGCCTCGACCTGCAGGCCTTTACCATCTATCGTGATGTTGATCATTCTTCAATCGACTCCGCGACTGCACGTGTGTACCGTAAATGAAACGTCTTGAGACTGCTGACAAGTTCTTCGATTTCCTCCTGGGGAGGAAGGAACGTCGTGCGGAAATGGAATGTGCCGGGTTCCTGACCGAACCCGGAGCCAGGGACCACACAGATGCCCGTCTCTTCAAGAAGCGCGAGACAATACGCGGTATCGCGTTCCGCTTCTGCCTCCCGGATCTCGTCCGGGGTCATCGAAACCTTCCGATCCACGGCGGGCGGCGGGAGTTCGAACCGGACAAAACCGTACATCGCTCCCTCAGGCATCTCCAGGTGCATTCCCGGAATGGCATTGATCCCCGCGCCAAGAATCCCGGCCTTTCTTTTCAGCGACCGCAGCACGCCGTCGCGTTCGCTCACAAAGTGTTTGTAGCTTTCGTCTCCCGGTTGTGGCGGAGCGACCATGAGATAGGTCGCGAGCTGACCGTCCACATTCGCGCACAGGCTTATTGTTTGCTGTTTGACGAATTCGGCAAGGACATCATCGGGGATATTACGGAGTTCGACATATCCGCCCCGGTGGCCGCATTCACCGAGGTATCCTTTTGACACCGAGTGCAGACTGAAAAGGGCGACCTCCCGTTCATTCATGTCATGCATCACGCGGGCGAAGGAGATGAAACTGCTCCCGGCCGCATAGACGTTCTCCTGGTACACTTCGTCGGCAAGAAGTGCGACCTTGTGCTCGCGCGCGAAGCGAATAATCATGACGATGTTTTCGCGGGACAGCACGGCGCCGGTCGGGTTCCCGGGATTGATCACAACAAGACAGACAGGGTTGATCCCCCGCGATTTCGCCTCTTCGATACTCGCAGAGAGAATCTCCTCACTCAGCTGCCACCGGTTTCCCTCGTCAAGATAGTATCCGATTTGCGCCCCCCCATAGAGGGTAAGTGTCGCACTGTACAATGGATACTGCGGAATGGGAATCATGAATCCGTCCGCCCGGGTACGCAGCAGCGCCATGATCACGGACTGGGCGCCTTTGCTCGCTCCGTCGGTGAGGATGATATGATCTCCGTCCGAAGGTATTCCATCACGTTTCGCAATGAAATCGGCAACAGCCTGCCTGATGAACGGAATCCCCGGGCTCTGTGTATAAGCACCCGTTCCATGCGGATGCCTTTGAAGAATGCTCCTCGCACGGTCGACAATGTCGCGGGGAAATGTCGAGACTACTGCGGGAATGTCCAAAAGCCCGGGATACTCCACCAGGCTCAGGACCTGCCGCAGGTAGGTAAGGGGTTTCTGCTTCAGCGCCTGCGGGTTCCCGATGTTGCAGTAAATGACCTTTCGCCCTGCCGCTTCCAGTTCCTGCGCACGCTGAACGATCGGTCCGCGGACGGCATATTCCGCCTTCCGCAACCGCGGGTTAAGATTGTCTACCGTGAGCATGGTATGTGTCCTGTCACGATTTCCCCGACGGCCGGACGATGATGGTCGAGAATCGATCGAGAGAAAAGAGTTCGCGGGCAACGCGGCGGATCGACGCGGGGGTCACCCCGTCGATATTCTTGAGCACTTCGTCCACCGATTGATTTGCGTTCAGATACAATTCAGAGCCGCCGAGCCGCATCATCCGGTTGGACATGCTCTCGAGGCTCAACATCAGGTTCCCCTTGATTTGCGATTTGGTACGTTCCACTTCAGCGGCCGACACGTTTCTTTCGGTCAGCCGGAGAAGTTCGGCACGGGCGAGCTCCACGGAACGATCGATGTTCTTCTGATCCGTGCCGATGTACACGCCGAACACTCCCGTATCACTCATGAACGAAACAAATGAATAGACCGTATAGGCAAACCCGTAGCGCTCGCGGATCGTCTGGTACAGCCGTGAACTCATCCCCTCGCCGAGGAGACCGTTCAGCACGAGGAGGGCGTGGCGATCGCGGTGTTTCATGCTGTACCCGACAGTGCCGAGACAGATATGCGATTGTTGAATGGGTTTCTTGAACTCCCGCACGCCGCTTTGACCGGTCATGCTTGGCCCAACCTCCCGGACCCTGGCATTCTTCTTCGGCAGCAGGCCCTGGAAATGTCTCTCAGCGAGACGAACGACACGATGATGGTCGACATTTCCGGCCGCTGCAACGATGAGGGAATCCGGACGGTAGTACTCCTCGGCGTGCTCGCAGAGATCCGCTCTCTGAAAGCGCCGGAGGTTTTCCTCGGTGCCGATAATCGGATTTCCGAGACTATGATTGGGGAACAGCGACTTTTCAAAATAATCGTGGATGACGTCTTCCGGATCGTCTTCGTCGTTCCGCAGCTCCTCGATCACTACTTGCTTTTCCTTCTCAAGCTCCTTCTTGTCGAACTTTGCGTTCAAGACGAGGTCGGAGAGAACATCCATCGCTTCGGGCACATGGGCATCGAGAACCCGCGCATAGAAACAGGTATGTTCTTTTGTGGTGAAGGCATTGAGGTAGCCGCCCAGCGATTCGAGGCTTTGGGCGATATCCTTCACATTGCGCTTCCGGGTCCCCTTGAAGACCATGTGTTCGAGAAAATGGCTGAGACCATTCCGATCAGCCGACTCGTCACGAGAACCCACGTCGGCCCAGACACCGATGGAAACGGAGCGGACGTATGGCAGACTCTCCGTGACAATTCGGACGCCGTTAGCGAGCGTGGTTTTCCGATAGCGAGATGGAGAAGTCCTGGCGAAAGAGGTGCGATTGCTCTTCGTAGGCATGCATTAGGCTGCGGGACTTTGCAGTGGCTTCTTTAGCAGTGATTTTTAAAAAATATATCCAATTTGGGACGGAGAGTCAAGGTAAAGTGCAATCGCGGGCCTTGCAACACGGACGCCTTTTCCCTAGCTTGAGGCATTGTTCCTGCCATCTGGACACGAGTGCATGTTTGAAGGGCTTCTTCTCGTTCTCGCCATTCTTTCATCGGCCGGGCTGCTTCTCCTGGCGTGGGCCGCGTATGCCGCGACATTTCCCACCACGAACGACTTTCGTCCGACTGTTGACATTATTATCGCCGCGCGCAATGAAGAGAAGCGGATTGGAGCCTGTCTGGATTCCATTATCCGGCTTACCTACGAGAAACACCTCCTGCAAGTCGTTGTCGTCGACGACCGGTCGACCGATGAAACGGCGGCAATTGTCTCCCGGTATGCAGCCGCTTACCCCTGGATCCGTCTGATCACCGCACTCCCGGAGTCAGACCACCTCCGCGGAAAAACGAACGCGGTCACCCAGGGGATCGAGGCTACGTCAGGAGAGATCCTCCTCTTTACCGATGCAGACTGTGAGGTACCGGAAGAATGGGTGGACATCACTGTAAAGCACTTCGCTGACCGGGCCACAGGATTGGTGGCGGGGTTTACCTCTCTTCGCGGAAATTCTCCCTTTGCGGAAGTCCAGGCGCTGGACTGGTTCGTCTTGTTTTCGGTCGCCTCGGCGATGATCCGGATCGGGCTCCCTGTCACCGCTGTCGGCACGAACCTTTCTGTCCGGCGGGTCGCGTATGAGTCGGTCGGCGGGTATCGCGCCATTCCGTTCAGCGTCACGGAAGACTATGCCCTCTTCCATGCGATAACACACGCGGGGGGGTATCGCGCGGCGATGCCGCGGGAAAGCGGCGCGATGGTCGTCAGCCATCCCTGCGCCTCGTGGCAGGAACTCTACCGGCAGAAAAAGAGGTGGTTCGCCGGCGGGAAAGGAATGACCCCGTGGATGCTCCTGCTCTTTTCCATCCCGTATTTCTTGAATCTGCTTCTCGTCGTCGGTTTGTTTATTGACCCTGCTTCCATTCTGCTTCCTCTCGGCATCAAGTGCGGCACCGATTTCATCCTCTGCGCCTCTTCCCTCACCCGGTTCAACCGGTGGAAGCTGCTCAGATCGTTCCTTCCGTTCGAGGCATACTTCTTTTTTTATGTTCTTGCATATCCTCCCATTGTCCTCTTCCGGGATGCTGTCGTGTGGAAAGAGCGGGATTTCGGCATCCCGGCGGCCGAACACACGAACGCCCCGTCGTCATGACAGGGCGTTCACGTTAGCCTCGTGTATGCTTGCACCAATCAGGCGCGGGACCGCGCGCTTGCAATCCCCAGCCGTTTCAGCTTGTAGCGGAATGTCTGTTCCGTCATGCCGAGGAACTGCGCCGCCTTGGACTGATTGAACCCGAACTTTTCGAGCGATCGCTCGATAATCCCTTTCTCTATGACATCGAGGGATTTGTCCAGGACAAACTCCTGACCGGCCATGATATTGTTGATCATTTTCACAACTTCGGTCTTTTCGTCGACGAGCTCCGGAGGAAGGATGAACCGTCCGTCATGCGAGAACAACACGCACTTGTCGACCACCGCCTTCAGCTCGCGGATGTTTTCCTTCCACGGCTGATGGATCAATACATCGATGGCATTCACATCGATTGCCAGGTCGCCGATACCGAGGTCCCTGCTGATTTCTCCGGCAAAGTGCTTCACGATAAGCGGGATATCTTCCGGACGTTCACGAAGCGGCGTGACTTCAATGCGTTCGAACTCCATGATCTTGCCATACAATTCTTCCAGGAGTTTGCGCCGCTCCACAAGGACTGCAGGGTCTTCTTTCAGCGTGACCACAAGTCGGATATCCACCTGCTCGTTTGCGTCGCCGCCGATACGTCGGGTCTTTCTTTCGTTGATGAAGCTGAGGATCTTCATCTGGTTACGGAAACTTGCTTCTTCGAGCTCTTCGATGAGTACGGTACCACCGTTGGCTTGTTCGAAGAGGCCGCGTTTTGAAGTGTATGGAAGTCCTTCGACCCCGCGGTCGAATCCGAAGAGGACGGCTTCCAGTTCTCTATCGTCGATCACGGAGAGATTGATGGACATAAATGGCTGACCGATGTCGCTCGTCTTCCCCTGGATAAAGATGTTCTTGGCAATCGCGCCTTTTCCCGTCCCCGCTTCACCGATGATGACGACATCCCGCCGGTTTTTCGCAAGCTTGGCGATTTGTTTTATGAGTTGCTCGACAGTCTTGCTTTTTCCGACGATCGGATAATCAGCCGTGCCACCGTTTTTCTTCTCTTCCGATGTCCGATCCTGTGGGTTTTCCATAGGGTACTGACCCTTCTATGGTTGGGTATGTGTGGATGAATTGCCGTGGTTGCGGGGGATTGCTAGAACACGGCGTAACTCTAGTCGGGGATCTAAGAAATGCCGGATCACGAGATTGTCCACCGCATCACGCCAGCGAATAACTCCGGCGGGTCGCGACGCAAGCTCGTTCTCGTAGAATTCACCTTTGACTGATTTGATGAACCGAAGTCGAAGGGAGAAAAACAAACCCAGTCAGATACCAGCACGAGAATCGAGACATACTGCCCCTTTTGAAGAATGTCCGCAATGGTACCCCATTCGACACTCTTTATGAAGCTCCAAGCATGGAGGATCTCAAGGCTCGTCGAGACAAGGAACAGGAACATTATCCGTTCGATGTATGCTCCTTGCGGTGGATCTTTCATGTACTGATACCCAAAAAACAGAAGATATGAATCCAACGACAACACGCAAAGGTATATCACGTTCATATATAGGGGTCGGTAAAGCAATATCAAGTAATCCAAGTCCCCCACAGTATAGGGTAGTAGCTGAGAGACACGTCCAAGCTTTTCCTCTGGAAACAGAGTACCCGTCTTTCTACCGTCAGACCATGAATTCAAATCGACTTTGTTAACGATCTGGTCTGCTGTGGGAGCAACATCATTGTTCGCCGCCTTGAACTCGCGCACAGCGGTGTCAACTACTTTCCATTCCACTACATCCGATGTCTGATACAAATATTTAGGATTGACCAACAACGACCAATTGTAATATCCGTAGAAGGAACCGACTATAAGCAGGGCAATTCCATACTTCTGCCAAGTCCGGAATTCTCTTAGGACCGCGTCGACAGACAGGTAAACGATCGATACAGCCAAGAGTAGGAAATATGCTCCGTAAGAAATATACTCTTGGAAGAATAGTCGTATGTATTGTGAACTGGTGAAGAAAACACCGCCCGGACCGATGAAAGGAAAGATCGCGAACAGTAACGATGATGCATAAAACAACCCGAAATTAAAAAATATGGGGCGGTTCTTCTGATTGGGCTCATTGAGGAAAATTCTGAAGCTCTGGATGGCAAGAAATACCTGAGTTAGACTAATCAAGGTCGAGGATCTTGGCACGTCGTGGTGAGGAAGAAGGAACCATGCACAGACGTACGTAACGGCCCCCGCCAGAAATGCTATTCTAAGGTAACGATGTCGTTTCATTATCGTACCATCCATTATTTGAGTGTCAATATACCCACGGAGTGTGAAGTTGTCAAGGGAAAACGCAACTTATTGACCTACATCACAAAAATTCAACGTTTCAAGGCACCCTGGAAATAAATTACGTTACTCCTTGACTTTTCACGATTTGTTCCCTACCATCATTTGTACTGATTCTTCTCTCCATGCGTCATCTTCGGACACTTTAGCCTCGAGGCACGGCTAATGAACCTGGTTCGATGCGACTCTTGACGCTGCTAAATCAATCTGACATCTTTGACATTCGTTTTGTTGTACGTCCTCAGTCCGCTTGGTTAATCCCCGGCGACTGAGCGGGAAGGCAAACTGGAAGGCCAATCTCTATACTTTCTCTACAGGCCGCGTCCTGTTCGCTCAACAATAGGAAAATAACAGTCCCGCACCACTAAGTTTTCATTTTCCCCCCAACCTCCGAAGGAGTTATGCCATGTCCCGCACCGCCAAACGCTTTCGCTCAATTGTGATCACCGTCATTGCGGTTGCTGCAACCAATTTTGCCATATCATTTGCTAGTGGTGTCCCGACAATTCCTGAAGCCCTGACAATACGCCTAAGCCGAGAAGCGGGGTGCCCACCATCCCGAGTCCAGACAATACGCCTAAGCCGAAGAGTGGTGTCCCGACAATTCCAAGCCCAGACAACACGCCTAAGCGGGGTAACACGGCGTCGCGTTAAGCCTCCAGTCCAGAGCACCGTCCCGACAGTTATGAAGCGCACGCGGGGAAGAATTCAAAGCTGACGCGAAAGCGAGCCGCGACGTGACTCGCTTTTTAGTTACCACAGAGGATGGACTTTGTTTCCAATCGCGTATATTGTTCTGTCGCGCCAGAGGACGCATCGGAAGTGATCGAACCTGCGATGATATAACGAAATCAACAAGATGAAACCTTTACAATGCGCGAGCTCATCATTCATGGTGGCCTTTTTTTTCTCACATTTCTCACCACCACTCTTGCAGGAGTACAGTGGCTCAACAAGGACTTCCTTGAGCTTACAAACTTTACCCTGGGGATTCCGTATTCACTTCTCCTGTTGTTTATGCTCGCGTCGCACGAATTCGGTCACTACGTCGCAGCAAGGATTCATCGTGTCGACGCCACTCTTCCCTACTTCCTCCCCTTCCCTTCGTTTTACGGATTCCTTATCCCGTTTGGAACACTTGGCGCAGTCATCCGGGTCCGCTCCGCGATACCTTCCCGGAAAGCCACCTTCGACATTGGTGCCGCCGGTCCGATCGCAGGGTTCGTCGCCAGTTGCCTCATTCTCATCATAGGCTTCCGCACACTCCCCGGAATCGACTATCTCTATTCCATTCATCCTGAATACGCGCACCTTGCCTCCATTCCCGAAGCCGGACTTACCTTCGGGCGGTCGATCATCTTTACCGGAATCGAAAAACTGTTTGCACCTGCAGGCGCATTCGTTCCTCCGATGAACGAGATCTATCACTATCCCTTCCTGTGTGTCGGCTGGTTCGGCATGTTTGTCACGATGTTGAACCTGGTGCCGATCGGACAATTGGACGGCGGTCACATCACGTTTTCGATGTTTGGAAACATGCATCATCGGATCGGACAGGTCGCTCTGATCGTCCTCATCATACTGGGGACACTGGGGTTCCTGCCTCTCTTCGGTATCGGATTCGATTACGGCTGGACGGGATGGTTATTCTGGGCAATTGTTCTTGCGGTATTCCTCCGACGGACATTATACTCGCGTCCCCCCCTTGAAGACATGAGTCCTCTCGATCCGCTGAGGATGTTGATCGGCTGGTCCTGCGTCATTATTTTTATTGTGTCTTTCTCCCTCACGCCCTTTGTCATGTAGGATCGGCCGGCGATCTCTCACCTTTCTTGACCCTCAGCTTCCAGCCGGCAATAGTCGACAAAACTATGCACAGGTAAACAGCGAGAGACACCCAGGAGATGCGGTCCCAGTCCTTTTCCGAAGAGCGGGTTGGGACAGATGAAATCGGACCTGTTGACCCGTAGGCAACAAAAGGCGCCCATTTCCTGGGATTGACCCCTTGATGCAGGAGAGCGAGTTTTGCCTCGCGAAGTGCATCTACGGGAGCATATCCGCGGGACATAGCGGAGTAGAACTCTCCCACCAATTTCGCTGTCACTACATCGTCGATATCCCCTAGAGTGGCTATCACGCAATTAACACCTGCCGACCGAAAAGCGCGCACAAATCCAGACGGCCCGTTACCATCATTACCTTGGGCAGTCCCACACGCACTCAATACCACAAGCGATGTACTCCACGACCGACTTGCCACCTCCAAAGGAGTAAGAAGTCCGGGTCCCCATAAGTCACCAGTCGGGCTTCCGGAAATCGAAATTGATGAATAGACCGGGTCGGCAAGATTAGGAATCCCGTGGGAGGCGATATGTACGATTTCGTAATCAGGTGCTAGAGACAGGATTCTCTCTTTCGACGCATCAGGCCCACGAAGAATATCGAATCCAGATTTGATGTGATCGTTCACTTCGGCCAATTCATCCCCTATCCCGGGCCAACCATCGAGCGCCTGGCCGGATGCGGCTTTTAAATATTGATTGTCAAAAACGAATGACCTTGGGGTGCCCGAATCTTCTTTGTCTATAAACAATAAGCTGGACCGATCACCAACCCTGTTACGAGGCGTGCCGATTCGGTCATTAAGAGTCAACTCATAATTGATCGAATGCGATTCGATCAACATATTACCATTGTTGTCCTTCAGCAATTCAAACGGCAGGGTGCAAAACATCCCATCGGGAACGAATGTCCATCGCCATTTTCTGTCGACAACTGTCCCGATCGAATCAAAAATGATACGGAAAAGAATGTTGGCTGGATCACTCCCGAGTGCCAGTCGCTCCGCCACATCTGCTCGGTGAATTCTTTGCCGAAGAGGGATCCCATCGGAGATGTCGTGCACTAACTGAACAATTCTAGACAATGCGATTTTTGACTGTCTCATTATGAGAGTATCGCTCGTAATACAGAATACAGTTAGTTCCGACACACCCGGAGAAATAGCGATGACTGCAGCACTGGAATCAATAGACCGTGTGAGGGAATGCAGATAACTCGAGTCGATTGTCGCATAGTACTCAAATCCAATCCCGTTCCTCAAATAGAATTCGCAAAGCCTTGATGCCATTTTGAGGAATTCCAATACAGATTGCGTTTTTTCTTCAGGAGCTGTAAAATCCAGCGGATCCCGGATCGGCTTTGATTCAGAGAGAACCCGAAGGGCATTCAAGATGTTCGCTGTATCAGTCAAGGCTGCCCTTTGTGCGATTAGCCTGTATGTCCCAACTCGTTGGACTGACTTGCGTCTCGTCTTTTCGAACCATATGAGAGAATTTCTGCTGTCCCTTCGGCGAGCAGCTAGCTGCACAATTTCGCGGCTCGGTTTCAAATCGGCTTCGCTTAGTCCAGCTATAAACGGCGGCAGTTTGACGTGCAGGCTGTCCAAAAGTCTATCGACTTCTTCGAATAGATTGCAGGACTCCTTATCTTCTCCAAATTTCTTGAGTAGACTGGCCAGCTTCGTCTTCGCTGAAATAACAATAGGCCAAAGATCCATCTTGGAAGCCATTTCCTGGCAGCGACGCAACGAGTTGATCGCTCTTGCGAATTCCTTCTTCCTTAAGGCAAGATCGGCTTCGTTCAACAATGCGTTTGCAAGCTCAACTCGAAGCCCGCATGTCGTAGCGAGTGATTTTTCTATTTTGACTAATGAATCTCCCGATCCTAAGGCACCTCGATTCAAAAATTGGCGAGCCAAGTTGCCAGATGCAATCGAAGTTGCCTTATTCCTAAAGCCTGTTGCCGCTGAATTCGAAAGCGCTAGTCTGAACATTCGCAGTGCTGACAAAGAATCATTAAGTCTCTCGTACACGCTGCCGAGATTCGTCTCCGCAAAAAAAAGGACACTTGGATCAATCTTTGCACGATCTAATCTCTCAATGCCATCGACTAATAGATCCAAAGCCATTTCCGAGCGGTTGATTTCATTTAGTGTATAGCCAGCCTCTATTAGCACGGTGGCAGTGTCAGGTCGTTGAGAAGCAAATGCCGTCTGCTCGATTAGACTCGAGAGAACACTTAGCGCCTTGCCAAAATCGCCAGTAAGCATGTAAGCATCAAATTCAGATTTATTCGCACTGAATATAAGATCCTCATCGCCACACAATTGCGCACTGCTCATTGCTGACCCCGCCTCCTCAAGCGCGACATGGAATTGACCATGTTGAAGGGCATTGTCTGACAACCTTGCATGAATCCATCCCGACCATCTTGCGAGTCCAAACTCTCGTGCTTCGCGCTCTGACCTATCCATGAGAGCTGCCCATCCCTCTTTGTCCCCATTAGCAGAACGTAACATCAATAAATAGGAACGAAGAAATTGGGCAGACGAAACGGCACCAGAATTCTCGGTCTCATACAAAAGTGTGGAGAATTCTCTTTCTGGATTCGGGAGCCGGCCAATAAGCATCGAAATAGCTGCCTTCGCATGCCTAAATGTGAATTCTGCGCTGTCTCGCGCAATGGCTTCGCCGATGGCATGAAGTGCTTGGTAGTAATCTCTTTTAGCCCAGTAGGCCAATCCTAACGAATACCAAATTGTGCTTTTGGACGATTCCTCGTGAGACATGAGCGACAATCGCCTAATTGCTTCGTCCGCCCCGTAGAGTTTCTCGATTGTATACGCAAGATACTTGTAGCAATCCGGCGATTCGTTGCCATAGCGGATCG
>CAWJKM010000007.1:0-1231165 GCA_963843525.1 Ignavibacteriota bacterium
AGTAGGCCCAGCAGCGGCGGCCCGCGCCGGGATCCAGTCGGCGCGCTCCACCATCTGGAAGTCGGGCCGCGACGGGTCGAACCGGCTCCACATCAAGAGCGAGAGCGCGAACTCGACGAGCGACACGCCCAGGGCGGCCCACTGGATGAAGGCGTCGCGCTCGTGCTCGCGGCTGCGGACGAGCAGGAGCAGCACCGCCCCGGCGAGCGGCAGCACGACGAGCGCGGAGAGAGATGGGCACTACCGCCATACGTAGTATCCAAGGATCAGGACGACGCCCACGAAGACCGACAGCGCGTAGGCCCGCATCGACCCCGTCTGCAGCCGGCGCAGGATCGCGCTGGCGCCGTTCACGAAGGACCCGGCGCCGTTGACGGCGCCGTCGATCACGCCCGCGTCGACGACCCGCCACAGCGCGCGCTCGGAGGTCCGCTTGATGGGCTGCACGATGAGGGCGTCGTACAGCTCGTCGACGTAGTACTTGTTCAGCAGCAGGCGGTGCACGCCCGCGAACGTCGACGGCGAGCCGGTCGGCCGCCTCCCGCCTGCGCAGGAAGAAATACGCCGCGATCCCGATGCCCGCCAGCGCGATGCCGCTCGAAAAGGCCATCAGGCCGAGCTCCTGCTTTCGCCGATTCGGCTCGGTGTCTGTCCGCCTCGCCCTTCGGCTCGCTCCCGACAACCATCTCGCGTCGGGCTTCGGCGGGACCCGCGCCATGTTCGCCGCTCGACTCAACGCCGGGCGCGGCGAAACTCGGCTCCAAAAAGTGCTCGATGTGGTTGCCGCCGCCGAGCACGGCGGGGATGCCGACGTAGCCCGCCAGCACCGAGCCGACGGCCAGCAGCACCAGGACGACGGCCATCGCCGGCGGCGCGTCGTGATGCCGCCTCCGCCCTTCGACTGCCCGTGTCCGTCCGCTCCGCTCAGGGCTGCGGCGAGACTCGCGCCGGCTGCGTGGGCACCTGAGCCGGCGCTCGCCCGCTCGCCGTGGAAGGTCAGGAACACGAGCCGGAACATGTAGATCGCCGTCAGGAGCGACGCGACGACCGCCACGGTCCACACCAGCACGTGGCCGCCCGAGTACGCCTTCCAGAGGATCTCGTCCTTGCTGAAGAACCCCGACAGCAGGGGCACGCCGGAGATCGCCAGCGACCCGATCAGGAACGTCCAGTAGGTGACAGGCAGCTCGTTCCTCAGGCCGCCCATCCGCCGGATGTCCTGCTCGCCGGCCAGGGCGTGGATGACGGCGCCCGACCCGAGGAACAGCAGGGCCTTGAAGAAGGCGTGCGTGTAGAGGTGGAAGATCCCCGCCGCGAACGCGCCCACGCCCATGGCCACGAACATCAGGCCGAGTTGCGACACGGTCGAGTACGCGAGCACGCGCTTGATGTCGTTCTGCACGAGGCCGATGGTGCCGGCCATCGAGGGCGGTGGCGACGCCGATGCCGGCCACGATGGCGAGCGTCTCCGGCGCGTGGCTGAACAGCACGGCGTTGCGCCCGATCATGTACACGCCCGCCGTCACCATCGTCGCGGCGTGGATCAGGGCGGAGACCGGCGTGGGGCCTTCCATGGCGTCCGGCAGCCACACATACAGCGGGATCTGGGCCGACTTGCCCGTGGCGCCCACAAACAGCAGGACCGTCGCCAGCGAGAGCGCGCCGAAGGTCGCTTCGGGCGGCAACTGGCCGGCCTGCCGCGCGACCTCCTGGAAGTCGAGGCTGCCGAACTGGCTCCAGACGACGAACATGCCGAGCAGGAACCCGAAGTCGCCGACGCGGTTGACGATGAACGCCTTCTTGCCCGCGTCCGACGCCGACTGCTTGGTGAACCAGAACCCGATGAGCAGGTACGAGCAGAGGCCCACGCCTTCCCAGCCCACGAACATCACCGGGAAGCTCGCGCCGAGCACGAGCACGAGCATGAACGCGGCAAAGAGGTTGAGGTACGAGAAGTACCGCGCGTACTCGCTGCCGCGCTCCTCGTGCATGTACGCCGTCGAGTAGACGTGAATCAGGAACCCGATGCCGGTGACAACCAGCACCATCACCGCGCCGAGCGGATCGAGGCGCAGGGTGAAGGGCACCGACAGCGAGCCCGACTCGATCCAGGGCGCCACCTGCTGCACGATGCCGCGGGCGTCGGGCGGCATCTGGACGAGCGACCAGAACGACCAGGCCGCCGCGAGAAACGCGCCGAACATGGCCGCGCAGGCCACGCCGCCGGACGTCGCCTTCGACAGGCGTCTCCCCATCGCGAGGTTGATCAGGAACCCGAGGAACGGCAGCAACGGTATGAGGAGCAGCACTGGCCCCCTCACCACTTCAGACTGGTGAACACGTCGGGGTTGAGCGACTCGCGGTGGCGGAAGAGCGCGATGACCAGCGCCAGCCCGATGGCGGCCTCGGCCGCGGCCACCGTGACGACGAAGAACATGATGACCTGGCCGTCGACCGACCCCTGGGTGCGGCCGAAGGCGATGAACGCGAGATTGACGGCGTTCAGCATCACTTCGAATCGACAGGAGCACCGTGATCACGTTGCGGCGCAGGAAGACGCCCATCGTCCCCGTGGCGAACAGGACGGCCGACAGGATGAGGTAGTGTCCCAGAGGCACCATCGCGTTACGACTCCCGCCTGGCCAGGACCACGGCGCCGACCATGGCCACGATGATCAGGATCGAGGTGACTTCGAACGCCAGCGAGTACTCGGTGAAGAGCACGTTGCCCACGGTGCGCACCGACTGCAGGGCGGCCGGGTCGGCGCCGGGACCGGCGGAGAGCAGTTCCCGCCGCCGCGCGCGGCCCGCGTCAGGGCCCAGGCCAGCTCGGCGACCAGCAGCACGGCCAGCATGGCGCCGGCGCGCAGCGGGCCGTGGAGGAGTCGCGCGCCGCCGCCGCCCGCCTCGTCCTCGCGGTGCGCGTTGAGCAGCATCACGACGAAGAGGAAGAGCACCATGATGGCGCCGGCGTAGATGATGATCTGGACGACCGCCGCGAAGGGCGCCTCGAGGCCGATGTAGAGGCCCGCGAGCGCGGCGAACGACACGATGAGCAGCAGAAGGCTGTGCATCGGGTTACGGCCCAGCACCACCAGCAGCGACGCGCCGACGGCGATGGCGCCGAAGAGGTAGAAGAGCAGCACGTCAGTTGCCAACGTAGATCACCCCCGCTGCCGTGAGGATCAGGTTGAGCGCCGCGAGCGGCAGCAGCACCTTCCATCCGAACTGCATCAGCTGGTCGTAGCGAAGCCGCGGCAGCGTCCACCGCATCCAGATGTAGAAGAACAGGATCGCGGCGATCTTGACGAGGAACCAGATCCAGCCCAGGTACTCGGGCAGGAACGGGCCGTGCCAGCCGCCGAGGAAGAGGTCGGCGGCCACCGCGGCGGCCGTCACCATGTTGATGTACTCCGCGAGGAAGAACATCATGAACGCGGTGCTGCTGTACTCGGTGTGGTAGCCGGCGACCAGCTCCTGTTCGGCCTCCGGGAAGTCGAACGGCGCGCGGTTGGTCTCGGCGACGCCGGCGATCATGAAGATGACGAAGCCGAGGGGCTGCACGAACACGAACCAGCGCGGGATGAAGCCGAACCACGCCCCCTGCTGGGCATTGACGATGTCGGTGAGCGAGAGCGAGCCTGCGAGCACGAGCACGGAGGCCAGCGCCATGCCGTACGAGAGCTCGTAGCTGATCATCTGCGAGGCCGAGCGCAGCGCCCCCAGGAGCGAGTACTTGCTGTTCGAGCTCCAGCCGGCGAGCACGATGCCGTAGACGCTGACCGAGGTGATCGCGAACACCACGAGCACGGCGACGTTGACGTCGGCCACCTGGAGCTTGATCGGCTCCTCGACGAGCCCGAAGAAGGTGGTCTCCGCGCCGAACGGAACGACCGCGAACGCCGCGAACGCCGCGGTGGCGGAGAGGATGGGCGCCAGGATGAAGATGACCTTGTCGGCGGCGACGGGCCTCAGCGATTCCTTGAAGATCAGCTTGACCACGTCGGCGATGGGCTGGAGCATGCCCTTCGGCCCGACGAGATAGGGCCCGTAGCGCTGCTGGATGAAGGCCGCCACCTTGCGCTCGGAATAGACCATCACCGCCGCCGAGAGCAGCAGCATGACGAAGACGGCCAGCACCATGCCGAGTTGCGCGACGTACAGTGGGATCATCAGTAGTCAGTAGTCAGTAGTCAGTAGTCAGTAGTCAGTAGCCAGTAGACAGTAGACAGAATCAAGAGGCCAGAAGCAAGACGGACCGCAACTGAATCTCCCGTCTCGCCTTCTCCCTCGTGCCTCCCGCTCTATCCCCTCTCGCCTCTCCCCTCTCGCCTCTCGCCTTCCCGATGCGCCCCCCGCCTCCAGTCCGCATGCAGCGGGCAGCGCCCTTCGCGGATGTGCGCCTCGTACTCGTGGCGGAAGTGCTGGAGCGTGCTCAGCACCGGCGCCACCTCGGCCTCGCCGAACGGGCACAGCGTCTTGCCGTTGATGTTGCGCGCCACGCTCTCGAGCAGGTCGAGGTCGCGCATCTCGCCCTCGCCGCGCTCGATCTTGTGGAGAATGTTCAGCATCCAGTCGGCGCCTTCCCGGCACGGCGTGCACTTGCCGCACGACTCGTGGCGGTAGAAGTGGATGAGGTTCTCGGCGGCCCACACCATGCACGTGGTGTCGTCCATGACGATGATGGCCGCGGAGCCCAGCATCGAGCCGGCCTTCGCGACGCCGTCGAAGCTGGCCGGCGCGTCAATCGCCGACGGCAGCAGGACCGGCGTCGAGGAGCCGCCCGGGATGACCGCCTTCAGCTGGCGCCCGCCGCGGATGCCGCCCGCGTAGTCGTAGATGAGCTGGCGCAGCGTGGTGTGCATCGACGCTTCGAAGACCCCGGGCGTGTTCACGTGGCCGCTGACGCAGAACAGCTTGGGCCCGGTGTTCTTGTCCGGGCCGATGCCGGCGAACCACGCCGGGCCGTTCACCAGGATGAGCGGGACGTTGGCCAGCGTCTCGACGTTGTTGATGATCGTCGGGCAGCCGTACAGGCCGACCACCGCCGGAAACGGCGGCCGAAGCCTCGGCTGGGCGCGCTTGCCCTCGAGCGACTCGAGCAGGGCCGACTCCTCCCCCGCCTCGTAGGCCCCGGCCCCGCGGTGCACGTGGATCTCGCAGTCGAAGCCGCTTCCGAAGATGTTCGCGCCAAGGTAGCCCCGGGCGCGCGCCTCGGCGATGGCCCCCTCGAGGGCGGCTGCCACGTGCCAGAACTCGCCGCGGATGTAGATGTAGCCCGCCTTCGCGCCGATGGCGTAGCACGCGATCGCCACGCCCTCGAGCACGAGGTGCGGGTTGCGCTCCATCAGCACGTGGTCCTTGAAGGTCCCGGGCTCGCTCTCGTCGGCGTTGCAGCACACGTATGTCGGCTTGGGCGAGTCCTTGGGCACGAAGCCCCACTTCATGCCCGTCGGGAAGCCGGCGCCGCCGCGGCCCCGCAGGCCCGACGCCTTGACGGCGTCGATCACCTGGCCCGGTTCCATCGTGAGCGCTTTCTTCAGCCCCTCGTAGGCGCCGTGCTTCAGCGACACGTCGAGCGTGAAGCTCATCGGCTCGCGGACGAATCTCGTCAGGACTGGTTCGAACATCACTCTCTCTACACGGATTAGTAGTCAGTAGCCAGTAGCCAGTAGGAAGGCGAGAATGCTGAACACGCCTCCGTCGCTAGCCGCGCGTGATCTTCTTACGTCTACTGAATACTGGCTACTTTCTACTGGCTACTGCTCTTCTCCACACACAAGTGGCACCCGCTCAACGCCGCGGGGCCCTTCGTCTTCAGGTCGTCCACGAGCCGCTCGGCGGCGTCCGGCGTCACCAGTTCGTGCCAGTGCTCGTTCACCGCCACCACCGGCGCGCGGTCGCACGCGCCGAGGCACTCGACCTCCATGAGGGTGAACGTGCCCGACGGGTCGGTCTCTCCCGGCTTGATGCCCAGCGTGCGGGAGAGGACGTCGGTGACCCGCTCGGCGCCGTTCAGCGCGCACGACAGGGTGCGGCAGACCTGCAGGACGTAGGTGCCCACCGGTTGCGAGTAGAACATCGAGTAGTACGTGACGACGTCTTCGACCTCGGCCGGCGTCACGCCGATGACCTCGGCCACGTGCTCCATCGCCCGCGCGCTCACGTGCCCCTGCTGGTGCTGCACGAGATGGAGGGCCGGCAGAAGCGCGGATCGCCGCCGCCCGGGCGGGTAGTGCGCCGCGATCTCCTCGAGGCGCGCGCGCCGCTCGGGGGTGAAGGCGAACGGCTCGCCGGGGTCGGGCAGCTGCCGCGCCGACCTGTGCAGCCCCGTCTCGTAAGGCATCTTCGGGTGGAAGGTCACCGGTCCACGTCTCCCATGATGACGTCGCTCGATCCGATCACCGCCACGACGTCCGCGAGCAGCCCGCCCCGGGCCATCTTGTCGATCGCCTGGCAGGCCAACAGCGACGGCGACCGCATCTTCACCCGCGCCGGGCGATTGCCGCCGTCGGAGACGACGTGGCAGCCGTGTTCGCCGCGCGGGCCCTCGACCGGCACGTAGGCCTCACCGGCCGGCACCGTGAATCCCTGCGAGAAGATCAGGAAGTGCTGAATGAGCGCTTCCATCTCCGTGTAGACCTTGTCCTTCGGCGGCGGCACCACGCGCGGGTCGTTCGCGCCGTGCGCGCCCTTCGGGGAGATCCGCTCGAGTGCCTGCCGGCAGATGCGGATGCTCTGGCGCATTTCGTCGACGCGCACCATGTAGCGGTCGAAGACGTCTCCGGCCGATCCTATCGGCACGTCGAAGTCGAAGGTCTCGTAGCCGCAGTACGGGAACGCCTTGCGGACGTCGTACGCCACGCCGGAGCCGCGGGCAATCGGCCCGACCATGCCCAGCGCGAGCGCATCGGCCCGCGAGAGGACACCGACGCCGCGGGTCCGCCTGACGAAGATCTCGTTCTTCGTCAGCAGGTCTTCGCACTTGTCGATCTGGCCCGGCAGGCGGTCGAGGATGTCGCGCACGGCCTCGTGGAAGCCGGCCGGCAGGTCCTCGCGCAGCCCGCCGACGCGAATGTAGCTCGGGAACATCCGGAAGCCGGCGATGAGCTCGTTCACGTTCAGGATGCGCTCGCGCTCGTTGAAGGTGTAGAGCATCACGGTGACGGCGCCGAGGTCCATCACGTGCGTCCCGAGCCACACGAGGTGGCTGTTGAGGCGCTGCAGTTCGACGAGCAGGACGCGGATCCACGTCACGCGCTCCGGGATCTCGATGCCCAGGAGCTTCTCCACGGCGAGCACGTAGCCGAGGGTGTTCGAATGCGAGCTCAGGTAGTCCATCCGCTCGACCAGCGGGATGACCTGCTGCCACTTCTTCTGTTCCGCGGTCTTCTCGATGCCGGTGTGCAGGTAGCCGATCGTCGGCTCGATCGACAGGACGGTCTCGCCGTCCAGCTCGAGCACCAGCCGCAGCACGCCGTGCGTGCTGGGGTGCTGCGGCCCCATGTTGACGGTCAGCACTTCGGTGCGCAGCTCAGGCATACAGCTCCCGTTCGATCAGGGCGCAGATGGCGTGCAGCAGCGTGCGGTGCACTTCCTGCACGCGCGCGGTCGAAGCCGCCGGCACGTTGATGTGGATGTCGGCCGCCGCGCCGACGGCCCCTCCGTCGCGCCCGGTCAGCGCCACCGTCGTCAGGCCGCCCGCCCTCGCCGCGTCGAACGCCGCCAGCACGTTGGCCGACCCGCCGCTGGTCGAGATGCCGAGCAGGACGTCCCCGGGCCGGCCCGAGCGCCTCGACCTGGCGCGCGAACACCCGGTCGAAGTCGTAGTCGTTGGCCACCGCCGTCAGGATCGACGTGTCCGTCGTCAGCGCGATCGCGGCCAGCGCGCGCGCTCCCGCTCGAAGCGCCCGACCAGTTCGGCCGCGAAGTGCTGGGCGTCCGCGGCGCTGCCCCCGTTGCCGCAGGCCAGGATCTCGCCCGCCGGCCGCGGAGCGCCGCCACCATCGCCACGGCCGCCTCGGCCGCCGGACCGGCCGCCGAGGCGGTCGCCGTGGAGGCGCGCGGCCTCCGCCAGCGTCCGAGCCACGAAATCGGCATGGGAGCTCGACCTCAACCCCGGTCTCCCCGCAGGCGGCGGTCTCTCTCCATGGTCGCCCGGAACTGCTCTTCCGTGACCTGCGTCGGAGCGTCGAACTTCACGGGCACGTCGACCTGCACCGGATAGTCCTTCCGCAGCGGGTGCCCTTCCCAATCCTCCGCCGTCAGCAGCCGGCGCATGTCGGGGTGGCCGTCGAACTCGACGCCGAACAGGTCCCAGACCTCCCGCTCGAGGAAGCCCGCCGACGGCCAGATGCCGACGACCGACGGCACGCGCGGCCGGTCGCCGCCCACGCGCACCTTGACCCGCAGGCGCGCCGGCACGCCAACCGTGAACGCCTACTACAATCCTTCGATGAACGAGATTGTCTTCCCCGCCGGCATTTTGCAGCCTCCGTTCTTCGATCCGAATGCAGATGATGCGGTCAACTACGGCGGCATGGGTGCAGTGATCGGGCACGAAATGACGCACGGCTTCGACGACGAAGGAAGTCAGTTCGACGCGAAGGGGAACCTCGCCAACTGGTGGACGCCGGTAGACAAAATTGCCTTCACATCAAGGACAAAATTCGTTGAAAATGAATTTGACGGATTTGTCGCACTGGACACCCTTCATGTGAACGGCAAGCTGACGCTGGGCGAAAACATTGCAGATCTTGGTGGATTGACCATCGCCTACGAAGCTTTGCACAAGGCGATCGGCAACAAGAACCCCGGCCTGATCGACGGACTCACCCCCGACCAGCGGTTTTTCCTTGCGTGGGCACAAATGTGGAGGGCGAACTACCGTCCGGAAGAGCTCCGTCGACGGCTGATCATCGACCCGCATTCACCGGGCGAATTCCGCACGATCGGGCCCCTCATGAATATCGAAGCGTTCTACAAGGCTTTCGATGTCAAAGAAGGAGATGCGATGTATCGGCCGGTGAAGGAGCGGGCGAACATCTGGTAAGATGTCCGAGGCTTTCCGCCTCAGAGATCCGAGAGATGATGTGCGATTTCAAATTGCAGCGGCCGCCTGTATCTACCGGGCGGCCGTTGTCGTTCCTTGCTCATCCCACCTGAATTTGGAAATCAGTTCCTTCCCATCGCGCAGCGTTTCTCCAGTAAAAAGTGAACCGGATAGTCGCTCCACTGGCGAGATTCCGGGTGGGAAGTTCAGCGGTGTGGAGGCCGAAGCCCGTGTCGCGCGTGGGAAAGTCGTCCACGGTGTGCCATTCATCGCACGTCCAGTGAACTATTGCCGGGGCCAGTGTCTCAATGCGCAGTGTCTTTTGCTGTGGGATCCTTGTGCATTTGAGATTAAAGCGCCAGACCGCGAACGGTGAACCGGTCTTCAAACGGGCGTACCGTTCCGCTGCCTCCGCGGGAAGGTCGAAAACCCTGCCGTCCCGGAGGGATCGGAGCAGTTTCACATATTCCGCGTGCGCCCACGCAAGCGGCATCGCGGATCCCGACGGTCTCCCAAAAAAGAGCTCTCGCGCGGGGATATCGGGTGAATCCCACACCTGTTCCGGGAATAATCCGCCCGCATTGGCAAAAGATTCGAGCGTCTTGAGCAGCCTCTCCGCTTCCGCGCGCCTCCCTGCCGCGAGTTCGTAATGTCCACGTTCACCTGTCAGCAACGGCCATGCCCTCCCGATGCCAGTGCCGTCGAACGGGGAACCGTCTTCGTGTTCACCGTACCCGTCATCGTTGTAGCGGTGCCAGACTGGTCCGGCATTCGTCTCAACCTTCAACAGCGCATCGATCACCTTCACGGTATTGACAATGCGCGGATCATCCGGGGCGCGGAGTCCAAAGCGGACCAGGGCGAGCGCATCAGGACTCACAATCTGTGCGGCGGGTTCAAACGATTGACCCGGAGGCCGGTTCTTGATCGGAACATACCCGCCTGCCGGCGAGGCAGCGTCTCCAACATCAGGCGGGGCGATGCGCACGTAGTAGCCATCAACGCCCACCCTGCGCGCCAGATCGGTGCCGGTGACATAGGTCCATTTTTCAATATTCGCATTCCAGAAATCCGCAGTGTCGCGGAGATACGCGCCAAGCGGCGCATCGTTGTTCACCTCCGCAAGGGATGCGGCGGCAAGCAGCGCAGAGACTTCAACGGCAAGTGTGAACGGGGAATACCCGGGATCTTCCTCCCATCGGTCTTCTTGAGTGAGCGGACCGTTCACCAGGAGATAGCACGCCGCTTTGCGCAGCGTGGGCCAGAGGGCTGCCAGCTCCTCATGGTTCAGAACTTTTTCCCTGTAGGCCAGATCAGCCAGGAGGATGGGGAACGCCGTCTCGTCGGTCTGGATGCCGTTCCAGTAGGGTGTCCCATCGAGCCACATATTTTGCGGCCAATATCCATCGGCGGTCTGCGTCGCCTTAAGGTAGTCGAGCACGCGTTTTACGTCGTTGTTTGCTCCGCCGGCGAGCAAGGCACCCGCGCTCTCGACGAGATCCCGCGGCCAGACCAGGTGGTATCCCCCGAGATCAGCGTCACCTTTGGCGAATCCCCAGGGGATGGACAGCCCCGCAATGATTCCACCCGGGTGAGTCTTCGATTCGCAGGATCGGAGGACCACCATGCTCATACGGTAGAGGTCACTGCTTGCCGATGGAGGGGCACCCAGAAGTGTGAGGCGTTTCTGCCATTGACGCCAGCCCTGTGCATACGCCGAGAGGACGTTGTCCACTTCGCTCTCTAAGCCTGCGAGGGTGTGTTCCGCTGCCTGTTCCCAGTCACTCCCGAATCCCAACGCGAGGACAGTGTTGCCGCCTGGCGGGGGAATCTTCAACTCTCCGGTCACCGCGACATTGCCATTTTCTGCAAGGGCATATTCCCAGGTCATGAGAAAGTGTCGCGAGACATCCTGCCAGCCATCGGAGGTTCCGACAAAGCCGACGGATCGTTTGAGAAAGTTTGTGGAGCATGCGAGCGCGAGCGCGCTGCCGTCCCGCTCGGCGAACAGCATCGGGATTCCGCGATACTCGCCGACCCAGGCCGTGTTCCCGGATCCAAAGTTGTTGAGATGAGGGGCCAGAAGGATGAAGAGATGATAGTCGTCCGGCGATCCCTGCAACGCTTCAAAGCGAATCCGCTGAAGGATGACGTCGTGTGAAGGGTCGGCAACGATCGTCTTTTCAATCCGATAGCGGTTTTGCACGCACGTGTTGATGAGGCGGTACGCCGGGACGTCCGGCGCAGGGAGAACGACCTCCGTCACCGTATTACGCTTCTCTTCCGAGAAAAAATCCCGGCCGTTGGAGACCAGCAGCTCCATATCACGCGTGCAGGCATGATCCACGTCCGGATAGTACACCTCATTAAGGATTCCGTGACTATGGGTGAACCACACGCGGCTGGTGGGTTGCAGCGCCGTCCCGATTCCGTTTTTCGCACTCGAGGTCCAGCGCGCCGGGATCCCGGGCCACCCCGGGGCATTATGCATCTGATCGTTCACGGGAGTTCCTTTCAATCGCATTCAAGTCGTCGACCACTCGATCACGGCTTTGATCTCGTCCGGCGGGTGTGCGCCGAACGCGCTGGCGAAGTCCTGCGCCCGGTACCGGTGCGTGATGAGGCGCGGCAGAAGGCCGCCCCACCGGAGATTGGCAATGGTCAGGTCATGGACGGCCATGCCGAAGTGATCCCGCGCGGCATTGACGCTTCCCACAATCACCTGGTTCCGCAACACAAGCTTCCGCATGAGCGCTGCGCCGGAAATTTGCATCGGCCGGTCGCCGCCGGGAATCCCGGTGAGAGCGAAAACACCGTTCGTCGCGAGCGCATCGAGGAGGTCAAAATCCAGCGACGCAATGCCCGCCGCCTCCAGGATCAAATCCATGGGACCGATGGCATCGTCAACTTTGTCCGCGGGGATCTTCCTTCCGTCGATGTAGTGTCCCCCGATCGTAGCCAGCCATTGGGGCCGGGCTGTCCCTTCGTCAACGATATCGAGGCCGTACACTTCCGCACCGCGTAGCTGGAGGACGAGCGCCCCCAGCAGTCCGATGGGTCCCAATCCGGCGATCAGACACCGCCGCCCGAAGAGCCAATCGGGCGTGGCAAGGGCATCGGGCAGCCTGGCGCTCTGGATGCGTATCACCTCGTCGATCGCTTTCTCCACGACCGAGGTCGGTTCTGTCAGGACGCCGATCGGCTCCAGCTCCGGAGGAAGCCGCACCACATACTGTTCATCGTCGACGACATATTCCGTTTCATACCCATCACGACCCCAGATTCCCCGTTCGGAAAATTCTCCGGTCTGACACATGTCCGATCGATTCATGAGACACGGGAGGCATTTCCCGCACCCGCGGCGGACGGTGAACACGGCGAGGTCGCCGGCTTTCACCCGGGTGACCGCTTTCCCGACTTCGACGACCCGGCCGAGCATTTCATGGCCGATGACGAGTTCCTTCCTCCCCTCCGGCGGGAGAGAGCGGCCGCCGGAAGCTTCTTCCCGGTCCGTTCCGCAAATCCCTACGCGGAGAGTTTTCACTTTCACATCCTTCGGCGACGCCAGAGCGGGCTCGGGGCGGTCGACCAGATGGAGGTTCTTCGTTCCTGCATCAACAGCGAGTGCTTTCATTCTTCTCCCCTACACAGTCGATGGTTTCTGGTTTGCTTCTTCTCTCGTTTTCATTGTCTTACCCAGGATGAATACGATAATCATTCCCAGGGCGATGCCTATGATTCCCATCGCCGGCACTGCAGTGTAACCCCATTGTGATGCCAGCCAACCTGCCAGTGCCGCTCCGATGACTCCGGCGACGGCTGTGACCGCATTGTATAATCCCAGCGCTTCTCCTTCGCCCATGTGCGCGGCTCTCGCAGATACCGCTGTGCCCGCCACACTGAGGAACGACCAGGCGAGCACGATGAGCAGGAAGCCGAGAAGCGCAGGCACCACCCTCGATCCCGCCTGGACAGAGCCCAGGAGAAACAACCCGCCAAATGCGAGCAATCGTATGGCAAAGCCGGCCTGCAGGACACGCATCGGTCCGACCCGACCCGACCAACTCCCTGCCGGGGGATACAGGAGCAACCCGAGGGCTGCGGCCACTGCGAAGGCAGGAGAGGAAAGAGATGGTTGAATCCCGAACGCCTCCTGCATGATCACAGGGTACAGCGAGAAAAATGCCGCGGCGCCGGCAAAGCTCAAGAGCCATGCGATGAGGAATCCACCGAACGGTGAGACGAGGGGGCGGAGAATATTTCTCAGCGAGCTGCTGCCCAAATGATGGTGAAATTGTTGCGGGGAGCCGGCGGAGAGTTCTGCGTGTCGGGCCGGATGCGTGAGCAGGGGGCGCGGGAGTATCCGACCCGCCGGCGGTTTCGTAATGGACCAGGCGGGGACCACGGCCAGCGCGGTCAGTGCAGCGGCCGCAATGAGACTTCCCCGCATGTCGACCTGGCCGATGAGTCCGGCAAGGAGGAGTCCGCCAACCTGACCCACGCCGTAGAACGTCTGCAGCCATCCGATGCGTTTGTCCCATTCTTCGCGCGGATGAGCCTCAACGATAAGCATATTGCCGACGGTTGCCGCGGCGGCAGCACCGCCGCCTTGAGCGAGGGCAAGCAACAAGCGGACGGGGAGTGAAAGTGTGAGCGGGAAGAGTGCGAACCCCGCAGTCGTCGCAAGGAGGCCGCCGATCAGGATGGCCCTGTAGGAGCGCGACCGGTCGGCAATCCCGCCCCATACGGGCGCGATGAGCCCACCCAGATTGAAGAGTGCCACGACCAGTCCGACCTGTGCAATATTCCCCGTGGCACTGATGGCAAGAGGGAGGAGGATCGGTGCGAGTCCTGCTGCCGATACTCCGAGCAGGGCATAGGAAAGGTACCATGGTTCGACCCAGTGCTTCCAGGAAGTTTTCTCTTGTGGAGGGGTCAATCCATGTTCTCTATTGACGTGTGGGTGATTTGAGTTCGAACGCTCCCGAACTGGGGGGAACTCGTTGTTTTAATGCACGAGCGAGACACATAAGTTCCCCGGCACGCTGCGGGCACCGCCGGCGGCATCGACCTCAGGTGTAACATTCGAAAAATCCCTCCGTATCATTGACTGATAGTCATTATATAGTCGATTGAAAATTTACTAATCTTGCATCTTGACAAATCCCCGATACCGTGGTATATTCTAGACTATAATATGACTGTCAGTCATTCAATGATGTGAGGGAACTATGGGTATCAGGGAGCGGAAAGAGCGCGAAAAAGGGGCGAGGCGGGAGGAGATCATCAACGCCGCCGAAACGATCTTTTTCGACAAAGGATTCGCCGTTGCGACGATGGACGAAATTGCGGACCGGGCGGAGCTCAGCAAGGGAACCTTGTACCTGTATTACAGGAGCAAAGAAGATCTCTACATCGCCACGGCCTTGCGGGGTTGGGAGATACTCCGTCGCATGTTCGCAGAGGCCGCGTCGACGGGCGAACATCCCCTGAAGCTTCTTTCGAACATCGGCAACGCGTATTTCACCTACTTCAAACAGCACCGCAATTACTACCGGATGTCGTACTACCTGGGGAATGCCAACATCCATTCGCAGGTGTCGGAGGAGATGATGGGTGAGTGCATGGAGTCCGACAAGAAAATCTGGGACATCGTCTCTTCCGCGGTTCAGCAGGCGATCGACGAGGGGATGATGCGGGAAGGGATCGTTGCACTTGAGGCGGGTGTGATGCTCTGGGCGAATTCCGACAGTCTGATGCGCCTGATGGACCACGACGAGAAGGGCTGGCTCGAATTGATGGGACTGGATCTCGAGAACCTTCTCAGAAAATCCAACCGGCTCCTCATCGAGGGGATGCTGACCGACAAGGGAAAACGGAAACTGGCTCAACTCTTTGAAGACGTGAACGATTTTTTTCCCCGGCGTCAGAGCGGCAGCAATGAGAAGAAGCGAAAACTCTGATTTGGCCGTACGCGCACATTGTACCACCCTCTTTTCTCGTTCGAATACTGAGTGCACGACTATGAACTTCCTGTTGAGAAGCATGGCAATTCTGGGACTGTGGAGTGCGGCAGCCGCAGCCCAGGAGACTCTTCCGCTGAACAAAGCGGTCGCAACAGCGCTGGACCAGAACCGGATGCTGCAAAGTGCCGCACACGATGTTACCGCCTCCCACTGGGGGAAGTGGAACGCTGTCTCGAACTTCCTCCCGAGAGTGGATGTGGGCGCCGGCGTTACCAGAATCGATCCGGAGACGGAACGCCGTGCGAACGCCGCGGTCGATTTCATCAAGGCCGTCGCGGGGCCTCTCGGAATTCCCCCCGGATTGCTGGCGGACCTCAAGCCGTTTGCGTACCGCGACACGTACTCCACCGATCTGACCGTCGTGCAGCCGATTTACAACGGCGGGGCGGAGATCGTCGGACTCTCTGCGGCCGGCACGCTTGAAGAGAAGAGTGAGTCTGCGTTCCAGGATGCCGAACAGGATGTGATAGCGCGGGCAAAGATCGCCTACTATACCGTGTTGAAAGCCCAGGAGCTTGTGGCACTGACCAGAGAGGCAGCAGAACGGAATCACCGATACCTCGAGATGACCCGGCGTCGCGCTGCCATCGGCCAGCGCACCCAGACTGATGTCCTGCGCTGGGAGGTGCAATATGCCTCAAGCCAGGGAGCGGTGATCACGGGGGAGAATGGTCTTTCGATGGCCAGAGTCCAGCTCAATGAAGTCATGGGTGTAGACCTGGATCGGGAATTCACCCTGGTGCCGGTCAGCCATCCGGATTCCGGCCTGGTGCCCGCCTCGGTCGACCCCGCGTCGGCAGACAGCCCCGGTCAGAGTCCTCTCGATCCCGGTTTCGTAGATTCCCACCCCTCGATGAAAGTGATGGAGGCGAATCTCCGGCTTGCGGATGTCAATATTGACCAGTCCTGGGTGAATTTCAAGCCTCGGATCAATGCGGCATTCCAATATGGATGGGAGCGGAACAACACCGTAGCCCTTGACGGAATCCGTCCCTGGGCGATCTCGTTGAGTGTTAGTTTCCCATTGTTCAATGGATTCGGCGACTTCACCAATCTTGAAAAAGCCCGGTATGAATACAAAAGGACGGAAGCCCAGGTGGAAGGCTTTCGGAGAGGTCTCCTGATGGCTGCTACGAACGCGCGTCTGACCCTCCGTGCCGCCCGCCAGAGGATGGAGACCGCACAAAAAGCGCAGGAACAGGCCCTGGAGGTTTTAAACTCGTTGACGCGACGATATGAAACCGGGGGAGCATCGAATGTGGACCTGATCGACGTCCAGACTGCATTCACGTCCGCAAGAACAGATTACATCGTTGCCTGGTACGACCTTCTCATTGCGGATACACAACTCGCGCGCGCGACTGGAACGTTGAAACCGTGAGAGCGTGAGTACGGAGGAATTTCGTCGGGGTGTCATCAGGTCGTTGTTTCCACAAGACAAACTGTGAGGCAAGCCATGTCAGGAGTGTCACTTCTCAAGAACCGGTTCATGTGGATCGTGGTCGCCGGCGTCGTTCTGGTTGCGGTCGCGTTCACGAGGCATACAGACCAGGCAACGGGCGTCCAGCGCGGACCGGTGGCGGTTCCGGTAGAAGTCACCAAAGTGAGCGCGGAACCGATGGTCGCCGCCGTGAGTGCGGTCGGAACCGTTTCCGCCATGCGGGACGTCAATGTGAGCTCGGAAACCGCCGGCAGGGTCACAAAAGTCCTGTTCCAGCTCGGGGATAACGTCCGGGCCGGCGAACCTCTTGTGCTGGTGGACGACGAATTGAAGGTGGTGGCCGTCGATCAGGCGAAGGCCCAGTTCCAGGCGGCGGAGACGAATTATAAAAAGGCCGGGCGCGACTTTCAAAGGGCCGAGACGCTCTTCCAGTCGCACGACATTGCCGATGTCGAGCTCGAAGGGAACCGACTCGCAATGCATTCCGCTGAAGCACAATTCAAGGGAGCACAGGCAGCTCTTCGCGCAGCGACGAGACAGCTGGAAGACACGAGGGTGAAGTCGCCGATCGCGGGAATCGTGGCATCAAAGCGGATTGAGGTGGGGGAGATGGTGGCGCCAGGCCGCGAGATCGCGAACATTGTCGACATAGCGATGGTGAAGGTGAAGGTCAGCATCGCAGAGGAGGATATCGCAAAAGTTGCTGCCGGCCAGAAGGCCAAACTCCAGATAGATTCTCAACCGGGGAAGACATTTGAAGGCTCGGTCCTCGCGGTCGGGTCAAAAACGGAATCTTCGACCGGCCACACCTATCCCGTTGAGGTGGTCGTGAAGAATACAAAAACACACGATCTCAAAGTAGGGATGTTTGCCCGTGTGGAAATCGCCACCCGCACGGTGAAGAAGGCGGTGACGATCCCCCGCGAATCGCTGGTCGGCGATGAATCGAATCCGAAAGTGTTTGTCGTGGAAAACGCCGTCGCGCATCTCCGTCCCATCAAGCTCGGCATTCGATCCGCGGACAAGTATCAGGTCGCTGAAGGGTTGAACGAAGGGGAAATCATCGTCTCCTTCGGTCAGAGAGATCTCAAGGACAGCACAGCCGTCGTGGTGAAGTAACGTTCTTTTCTCCATTGGACTCTCCCTATGAAACTGACAGAAATTGCGATCCGTCGTCCTTCGTTCATGACGATGATCTTTGTGACCCTGGCCGTGCTGGGGATCTTCGGGTATTCCCGGATGGGTGTCGACCTGCTTCCAAAAATGGACTGGCCCATGGTCTCCATTGTGACCATTTATCCGGGTGCCGGTCCCAAGGAAGTGGAATCCCAGGTCTCCAAGCCGATCGAAGAGGCCGTCAGCAGCGTCAGCAAGCTCGACAACGTCCGGTCGTACTCCAGCGAAGGCGTTTCCGTGGTCATCGCGCAGTTCCTCTTCTCTGCGGATGTGGACCAGGTGGTCAACGATGTGCAGCGCGCCGTCGATGCCGCCCGATTCAAGCTGCCCGATGACTCCAAGCAGCCGCAGGTGGCGAAGTCGGATATGAACGCCTTCCCGATTCTCCGCGTGTCGGTGACGGGACAGTATGAAGCCCGGGAATTGTATCAGCTGGTAAAAGACAGGATCAAGCCGAAGCTGGAACAGGTTGACGGCGTCTCGTCGGTGACCATTGTCGGCGGGCAGGAGCGGGAAATCCGTGTGGAAGTCGATAATCAGAAGCTCAATGCCTACGGGATATCGATCCTCCAGGTATCCCAGGCACTCCAGCGGGAAAACCTCGATTTCCCGACCGGAAAAATCGATGAGACGCTGCACCAGTACATTGTCCGCATCGCCGGGAAGTTCCGGTCGCTTGACGACATTCGCAATGTCATCATCGCGCCCACGCCGAACGGGGTCGTGTACCTCAAAGACATCGCGCAGGTTCTGGATTCCCGCCGTGAAACCTTTACCCTGAGCAGGTTGAACGGTGAACCGTCCATTGCGCTCCTTATCCGGAAACAATCGGACGCCAACAGCGTGAAGACGAGCGATATGCTCCAGGCGGCGATGAAAAAGACCGAGAGCGAGTTTGGCAACCGCGTGCAGTTCACCATTGCCCAGGATCTCACGACATTCACCCGCAACTCGTTGGGCGAAGTCCGGCGCGACCTCTTCCTGGCGATTCTCATGGTGGCCGTTGTGCTCTTTCTCTTCCTCCATAGCTTCAGGAATTCCCTGATCGTCCTGCTGGCGATCCCGACATCGCTCGTTTCGACGTTGTTCTTCATCTGGCTGTTCGGCTTTACGGTCAACCTCCTGTCGTTGATGGCGCTGACGCTGGTGATCGGCATTCTGGTGGATGATTCGATCGTCGTCCTTGAAAACATCCATCGTCACCTGGAACAAGGGGAGGACCCCGTCCATGCGGCCATCGAAGGACGAAGCGAAATCGGCTTTGCGGCCATCGCGATCACTCTGGTCGACGTGGTGGTCTTTCTCCCGATCTCCCTGGTCGGAGGGCTGGTCGGCCGCATCTTCAGCGAATTCGGAATTACGATTGTCGTGTCGACGCTCCTCTCGCTGTTCGTGTCATTCACCCTGACCCCGATGCTTGCCGCAAAGTGGTCGAGAGTGACCCGGCGTGCCGAAGGGAGTTTCATCGGACGCGTCGTGCATGTTCTCGACGAATGGCAAATCCGTCTGGGCGAGCAATACGAAAAGCTCCTGCAATGGGCTCTCAGTCATAGAGTCTCGGTCATGGTTGTCAGTGCCCTGTTGTTGATCGGTGCGCTCGCTCTCATCCCTCTGGGATTGATCGGAACAGAATTCATGACCGATTCCGACCGTGGTGAATTCGCCGTGAACCTCGACATGCCCCTTGGGACAACGACGGAAAAGACCGATCAGGCTGTTCATCAGGTCGAGGCTCTGGTGAAAGCGTTGCCCGAAGTGGAACGGTATCTCTCCACCAGCGGGAGACAGGAAAGCCAGTGGAAGAATTCCGATCAGTCGAACCTCGGTCAGGTGCAGGTGAAACTCGTCGACAAACGCAGCCGGAACCGTTCGACCTCACAAATCATGATTGCCCTGAAGGAAGAGGCCTCGAAGATTCCGGGTTTGAAGACGAGCTTCCACACGATCAGCATGTGGGGGGCGGCGAACATGGCGCCGCTCGCGATCGAGATCATCGGCCAGGATCTCGATCAGGTAGTCACGTATTCGGAACAGGTTGCCGATATTCTCGCGCGCGCAAAAGGGACGGTGGACGTCACGAGCTCCTGGGAAGAGGGGAAGCCGGAAGTGAAAATCGAGGTCGACCGTGACAAGACGGCGCGGATGGGGCTGACGCTTGCGGAAGTCGGGATGGCGGTGCGAACGGCTCTCGAAGGCGATATCTCCACGAAGTACCAGGAAGGCGATGCTGAATTCGATACGCGAGTGGTGCTCAACAAAGAAAGTCGCACGCGGGCCCAGGATGTGGGGAGCATCACTCTCCTGAATCACTTCGGCCAGCCCGTCCGGCTCAGCCAGGTGGCGAACATCTACTACGGCCTGGGTCCTTCTCAGATCCAACGGAAAGACCGCGAACGGCTGATCACCGTCGCGGCGAATTTGTCGGGGGAGGTCCCCCTCGGGCTGGTCACACAGGAAGCAGAGGCCATGATCAACGCCCGGGGCATTCCGCCGGGCATCCGGGTGTTCTTCGGCGGCGACACGGAGAACATGCGCGATATGTTCAGCGATATGACGATCGCGCTGAGCCTCGCGGTGCTGTTCGTCTTTATCATCATGGTGAGCCTCTTTGAATCGTATGTTCATCCGTTTACGATCATGTTTTCCCTTCCGCTTGCGCTCGTGGGTGCGCTGGGGGGGCTGGCGGTGTCGGGAAAGACATTGAGCATGTTCACGATGATCGGCATCATCATGCTGATGGGGCTCGTCACGAAAAACGCGATCCTCCTGGTCGATTTCACCAACACCCTCAGAGCACGCGGTCTGGCCATGCATGAAGCCCTGCTGCAGGCGGGCAAAACCAGACTTCGTCCGATCATGATGACGACGGCGACCATGGTATTCGGGATGATGCCGCTCGCGGCTGCCCTCGGTGCGGGGTCCGAAATGCGGCAAGGGATGGGAATCGTCGTCGTCTGCGGGTTGATCAGCTCAACGCTGCTCACCCTGGTCCTCATTCCCGTGATCTATACCTACGTTGACGGATTGCGGGTCAAGCTTCCGGTTCTCTTCAAACGGGTGGCCTGGGCGGCGAGAATACCGTGGAAGGGACGGCCGGCGTCGGTGGAAGCCCAGCAACAGGCTGAAGCGTAGTGCAATTGATTTTCTCGCGGGCTCTTGGTAGTTTGGGTTGCAGACACTGTTTGCGACCCCTACATCCAAGAGCCTTGCTATTGTGAATCCCTCAGTCGCGAAAGCGTGGGCCGACGCCTGGCCCGATCGTGCCTTCCGCCGTTATTTCTATTCTACGATTGTCATACTGGTGATTGTCCTCGCGGGTCTGTCCCATTTCCTGGAATTCGTGGAGGACCGCGGCGGCGTGGTCGTCAACGATCCCGTGCTTCAGCTTGTGCGTCCCGTTGATCTGACATGGCTCACCTTCGGACTGATCTATCTCGGTCTTGTCTCCGGCCTCGCGTTCCTTCTCCGTCACCCGCGGATCCTGATCCTCACCATGCAGAGCTACATCCTGATGGTCGCCTTCCGTATTGCAATGATGTTCGTCCTCCCCCTGGACGCCCCCGCGGGATTGATTCCCCTCAAAGATCCCTTTGTGCAATTTTTCGGGAGCGGCAAGACGCCCACCCGGGACCTCTTTTTTTCCGGCCATACCTCCACACTTTTCCTCCTCTTCCTGACTGCGCAAAAATGGCCCATGAAGGCACTCTTTCTTGCCTGTACTGTCATTGTGGGAGGGGCAGTGATTCTCCAGCATGTGCACTATACGATTGACGTCCTCGCAGCGCCGTTTGTCTCGTACGGGGCTTTCCGGATTGTCCAGCGGATGCACCACCGGTCACCCTTGCGTCTGATCAGCCGTGACATGGTCGCCGCCCGGCGATCGAAAACGGCTGTGCTGCTGCTCCTCCTTGCATTTGCTGCGGGAGCGCACGCGCAAACCCGGCTCCGGGAAGACAGCTTGTTCAGCGTGCATCTCGGCCGCACGATGCATTTCGAGGTCATCGTCCCGGATGGGTACCATCCTTCGGTGCAGTATCCCGTCCTGTTTCTGCTCCACGGACTGTGGGGGAGTTACGTCGATTGGACCAGGAATACGGCCATTGTCGAAGACACGCGGCCATATGCCCTGATCGTCGTGATGCCTGACGCCGGGAACTCCTGGTATATCAACTCACAGGCGAGTCCGGCCGATCGCTTTGAAGACTATTTGGTTGAGGACCTTCTTCCGACGGTGGAATCCCGGTACGCCGTCGATACGAACCGTCGTGCCATCGCCGGCCTCTCAATGGGAGGCTACGGGTCTTTCATGTTGTCCCTCCGGCATCCCCGGCTCTTCCGGTTTGCGGGCGGCCTGAGCTCGGCAATATCCATTCCGAGGGATGTGGTCGACAGCGCAAAGGGGATCAGGCCGGGTGACGCGGCACTCTTCGGTCCGAAGGATTCATGCCTTGCGCACGATGTTGTGGCCTTGACATCGGGATACTCCGGCGGTGCAGCGACGTACTTCTACGCCGTCGCGGGGATTCAGGATGAATACCGGGAATTCCTTCCCTACCACAGGGTCTGGACGGATTCTCTTCGCGTGAAGGGGATCCCGTATGAGTACCATGAGGTTCCTGGTCGTCACAACTGGACATTCTGGGGTCGAGAGATCGTTCCTCTCCTGGCAAGGATGGCCGAAATCCTCTCCATCACATCCGTGAAGGTCAATGAGGCCCACTAGAATTTTCTCCTGGCAGATTCTCAGACCATTCCTCTCGCGCGGATTCTGGATCCTGGTGTTGATCGCCATCGTGGGGTACGGCGGCATGGGCATGTGGTTCGTGGTCAACGAGCAACGGCTCGTCCTTCATCCCACGAGGATCGTCTTACCCCCGGAAAACACCCCTGATTTTCAATTCTCCCGTGTGGAACTGGAGACGAAAGACGACGTCCGTCTCGTCGCATGGGAAATGCATTGCGCGGCCGGAGACTCAAGCGGCGTGTGGATCCTTTATTTCCACGGAAACGCCGGCAATATTTCGGACTGCGTCGACCGTTACCGGCAACTGGAGAGACTGGGCGTGAACGTTTTTGCGGGAGACTATCGGGGTTTCGGTGAGAGCGGCGGACATCCCGATGAGCAGGGGTTCTACACCGACGCAGAGACCATGTTCAGTTATCTGACCGATGTCCTGCGGGTCCGCCCGAACCGGATCATCCTCTACGGGCATTCGCTGGGGGCCGCCATTGCCATCGAGCTTGCGCAACGCCGTGATGCGGGCTGCCTCATCGTTGAAGGAGCGTTTACGTCGATGACGTTTCTCTCTCAGAAATTATACCCCTTGCTTCCGGTCGGTCTGCTCGGGCAGTTTAAATTCGATTCCATCGACAAGGTGGGGGCACTCCAGCTTCCCAAGTTGATTATCCATGCTGTTGACGACAAGACAATTCCTTTTGCACAAGGCAAGGCCCTCTACGACGCCGCTCCTCCTCCAAAATATTTCCTTTCACTCCACGGGGGACACATGGATTGCATCCTCTCCGATGACGAGATATTTCTGAACGGGATGCGTTCGTTCCTTGTCGGGGTCGGCATTTTCCCTGCGTCGCACAGGGCCACCAATTCCACCGCAGAATAAATCACAGACGTCCGAGGTTCCTCATGTTTCGTTCCCGCGCGCTGCTCGTGCTCAGTGTCATTGCGGTGGGCCTGTCGCCCGCGCAAACGCCGCACGACAATCCGATCGCAGACCCGAAGGCGGTTGTCACTGAAGGCAATGCCAGGTTCACGGTGCTCACTCCTCAACTGCTGCGGATGGAATGGTCCCCCGACCGGAAATTTGAAGATCACGCTTCGTTCGTGTTCCTCAACCGGTTCCTCCCCGTGCCGCACTTCACGAAGTCGATGGAAGGATCCACCCTTGTCCTCCGGACGGATTCCCTTGAGCTCCGCTATGACACGGGGAGAGGGAAGTTCAACGCAGACAATCTCGAGGTGCGCTTCACCATGAACGGCCAACAGCACTCCTGGCGCCCCGGCATGGCGGACACGGGGAACCTGCGGGGCACGACACGGACACTCGACGGTGTCGAAGGATCGACCAAACTCGAGGCGGGTGTGCTCTCGCGCGACGGCTGGACGGTCATCGACGACAGCGAACGACCCCTCCTCGACAACTCCGACTGGCCGTGGGTCATGTCGCGCCCGGCCGGCGAACGGCAGGATCTCTACTTCTTCGGGTACGGCCATGGGTACAGGAGAGAGCTGTACGACTTCACACGCGTTGCGGGGAAGATCCCGATGCCCCCGCATTTCGCTTTCGGTACGTGGTGGTCCCGTTATTGGGCGTATACCGACGAGGAGTTCCAGGATCTTGTCCGTCAATTCAGAATGCACGATGTCCCGCTCGATGTGCTGGTCATCGACATGGACTGGCATTTGACGTTCAACATGCGGTGGAGCAAAGAGGTCAGAGACCAGGCGGGGGAACGGCTCGGGTGGACCGGTTACACATGGGACAGGAACTATTTCCCGGATCCCATGGGGTTTCTTGCCTGGTGCAAGCGGAAAGGCCTGAAGACCACGCTCAATATTCATCCGGCGTCCGGAATTCAGCCGTTTGAAGATATCTATCCGGAAATGGCGAAAGCAATGGGAGTTGATCCGGCGACGAAAAAATACATCCCGTTCGACATCACCGGCAAGAAGTTCGCCACAAACTACATGGACATTGTCATGCACGGCCTGATGAAGCAGGGAATCGACTTCTTCTGGCTTGACTGGCAGCAGTGGAGCACGACGCCGATCCCCGGTGTCACGCCGACGTGGTGGCTAAACTATGTCTTCTTCACCGACATGGAGCGGCAGGGGAAGGCACGGCCGTTGCTGTTCCACCGCTGGGGCGGACTGGGGAACCACCGATACCAGATCGGATTCTCCGGGGACGTCGTCTCCGTTTGGTCTTCGCTTGCGTTTCAGCCGTACTTCACCGCAACCGCTGCGAACGTCGGGTTCGGGTACTGGAGCCACGACATAGGGGGACACATGCCCGGGGTTGTTTCCCCGGAATTATACACGCGTTGGATCCAATTCGGTGTCTTCAGTCCCATCCTCCGGACGCACACCACGAAGAATCCCAAAGCGGAACGCAGGATCTGGGCATATCCCGTCGACGACTTCCTCAGGATGCGTGAAGCATACCTGATGCGGTATGCGCTCATCCCCTACATCTACACATCCTCGCGGGAGACATTTGAGTCGGGCATTTCCCTCTGTCATCCGCTTTATTATGACTACCCGGAAACCGAACAGGCATACACAATGACCAATGAGTACCTGTTCGGCAATAACATGATGGTGGCACCGGTTGCGACGCCGGTCATGCCGGATACGTTGCTCGCACCGGAGACTCTCTGGGTGCCGCCGGGAGACTGGCTTGAATGGTACACGGGGGCGATGCTGCATGGTGCGGCGACTCTGACACGCTATTATGCTCTCGACGAGATTCCGGTATTTCTGAAGGCAGGGGCCGTTATCCCGATGCAGCCGAAGATGTCGCACACCGGCGAGAAGCCGCTCGATCCCCTGATTCTCGCCATTGCGCCGGGAGACTCGGGGTCGACGAAGGTTTATGAGGATGAAGGGAACAACACAGCGTACAAGGAGAATGCGTATTCCTGGCTTCCTGTTGAACATCATCGCGCCGAAGACGGAAAACAGGTCATAACCATCGGGCCTGTGAACGGGAGTTTTCCCGGGATGCTCACCGGGAGGTCCTATCAAATCGATCTTCTCTCCTCCTTCCCGCCCGGGCGAGTTCTCGTCAACGGGAATCCGGTAAGTTTCGTGAAGCAGGAGGGAACAGTCGGCTGGTGGTACGACGGCGACCATGCGACTGTGCGAATCCTGACACCGCGGATGGCTGCGTCAATGAAAGTGGTGATTGAAATTCAGGAATCCAGTGCAGACAGGAATTTGATCAACGGAGTGCCGGGCAAAATTGCCAGGCTCAAACGTGTAATGCCGTTGTTGGACAACTTGTGGCCGGAGGAGTGGTCGCCTGAGGTTCTGCTTCACGCTGCGCAGACAGGCGACCGGATGACGATCGATCCGTCGTCGGCGGTGAAAGAAATCTCAGCAATCGGGGCGGCGAGGGACACCATCCTGAAAGAAGTGAATCAGATGGATATCCCCGACAGCGTGCGCACGAAGGTGGTGAATCACTTGAGCGTAGGGTGGTGAAGCGAGGGGTTACAGCAGGCGAGTAGGCAGTAGGCCGTAAGCAGTAAGCAGAAGGCAGGAGGCAGTAAGCAGTATGCAGTATGCAGTATGCAGAAGGCAGAAGCAGATCGACGGAAGCTTTCTAAAGCGGTGAGTAAGACGTAAGATGTATGAAGTAAGAAGAGATCGCAGCGAGGCTTCTGATTATTCTCCGACGATTTGGACGATCACTTCGCGGTTGCGTGGACGGTTGTCGCAGTCGACGAGGACGATTTGTTGCCAGGTGCCGAGTTGGAGATCGCCGTTGATGACGGGGACGGAGAGGGAAGGTCCGAGCAGCGCGGCGCGGACGTGAGAGAAGCCATTGCCGTCTCCCCAGCGGGCATCGTGGTTATAGTGCATATTGGCGGGAGCGAGCCGTTCCACCGCCTTTTTGAGGTCGTCAATTGCTCCGTCCTCATACTCAATCGTCGTTATCGCGGCTGTTGATCCTGGAACAAAGATCGTGACTGTGCCTTTGGATATGCCTGTCAGTCGCAAGTGGTTTTGGACCTGGGGGGTGAGATCACGGACATCGTTGAAGCCCTGGGTGCGGAGGGAAAAGGTTGCCGAGTGGATGGTCATGGTGGCGCCTCCGGAAGTAATGTTCCAGAACGGGATGTTGCCAGCCCAAGGTAGGGAAGAGGGGGGAAAGGATCAATCCCTTTGAATTGGTGCATTCAGGGGAGGAAGTCCGCGAGGGTGCGAAGCTCAAAGATCCTGGAGAATTTGATCGGCCATCATGGGGACCTGCGCCGCAACCGCAGGGGTGAGATCCATGCTGACGGACTCCGACTCCTGCGGGGACTATTCCGTATACGACGGCTTCCACGATGACCACCTTCTGCCTTCTCCGAAGGTAGTGCAATAATTCAAGGCCCGCTGTGCATCCGATGCACGGAGCCCCGACATTGACGCACCAGCTCACACTGCCGTTCCAAAGGCGAATGGGGCAATCGGCATTGGTGAACGGACCCTTGCCCCCGTACCGGTGCCCCGGGAGGCTTAATCCGTTGGCAGTCCAAACGATGCGGGAGGTGGGAATAGACATCTCCCAAAAACAACCACGGGATGTTTTCGAAGTCTACAAATCAGGCAGTATGTTTCCGCACGTTATAACCGTCTGCGATGAGGCGAGCGCTGAGCGCTGTCCGATTTTCCCCGGTGTGACAAACCGTCTTCACTGGAGCTTTCCCGACCCTGCAACCCTCGTCGGGAGTGAGTCGGAAAAGCGGGAGGCGATTCGCGGTATCCGTGAGTCCATTCGCCGGAGGATCGATTCCTGGGTGAAGGAAGTAAGACGAGAGACTATACACGCCGGCGATGAGACGAATTCGTCCACCTAAAATTGGCGGCTGCCCCGTCCCGCGCTCCCGTGTAACCCCGGATTGTACTCCCTCCTCTTTCAGGTCCCCAGGATTCTCCTGAAGGCCGGCGTGTGGAGAGAGCCTTTCCTTCAATTCCCGCCAGTAAGAATCAACTCTCACCACTGAGAGACTTCAGGCTGCCCTCCCCCTGAAATGCAAGCATTTGCAGTGTTTTCCCGTTTGGCACAGTTTATGAGTCAATGCTCATATAGTCAATCACTCATGAAGGCATGCACATGACCTCGCCTCTCTCCGCAACCGACGCCAAGGCAGAAATCCTTACGGCGATCGCCCATCCCAACCGGATCAGGATCCTGGAGCTATTGCGTAAAAATGTGCGCTGCAACTGCGAACTTGCCCCGGCGCTCGATCTGGAACAGTCCAATCTTTCCCGGCATTTGAAGATCCTCGTGCAGGCCGGCATTCTCGTTTCCTGGAAGGAGGGTCTGCGGGTCAACTTCAAGATCGCGGATGAGCGTGTCCTCAAAATCCTCGATCTCGCACAGGCGGTGGCCAAACAGAGTATCGAGACGAGGGTCGGTGCCCTTGAGGAAGCATAAACAGATATGACGAATAACAGGGAGAACATATTATGACCATCAAAATTCTTGGAACTGGATGTGCAAACTGCAAGACGCTCGAGCGAAGAGCACGCGAAGCATCAGAAGGTCTCGGCGCGGACGTGACTATCGAAAAAGTCGAGGATCTGCAGCGCATCATGAGTTACGGGATCATGTCCACACCCGGTCTGGTGATCGACGAGAAGGTGGTTAGCCAGGGGCGCGTGCTTTCTGTGGAAGCAATCAAACGGCTGATGGAAGAGGCGCATTCATGAATTCAGTCTCCGGCTCTCTGCCCGGCAGGAAAGAGCGCCATCCTCTTCTCCTCCCGATCCTCGGGTTTCCGATCTGGTTGGGCCTGTATCTGCTCCTGCCACAGGCGGTCGATACGCTCGTGGCCTTGCTTCCGGGCACCACTCAGGGATCGATGCTCACCGAAGCCGTCCGCTTCTTCCTTTTTGAAGCACCGAAGGTGTTGCTCCTCCTGATTCTTATCGTGTTCCTGGTGGGGATTATTCGAACGTTTTTTTCGCCCGAAAAGACGCGCCGGTTGCTGGAAAAGCGCTCACTGTTCCTTGGAAACGTCCTGGCAAGTCTTCTTGGCATTGTCACACCGTTTTGCTCATGTTCGGCAGTCCCGCTTTTTCTCGGATTCGTCGAGGCCGGTATTCCACTTGGTGTCACCTTTTCCTTCCTCGTTGCCGCACCGATGATTAACGAGGTCGCTCTGGTGCTTCTGTTCGGCCTCTTCGGGTGGGAGACAGCCCTTCTCTATGTTGCCACCGGTCTGGCCATCGCGATTGCCTCCGGCTTTGTGATCGGGAAATTGCATGTGGAGCGATTTGTGGAAGGATGGGTGTACCAGGTGAAAAGTCCCGCCACCGCGCAACCGGAAGAACAACTTCAGCTTTCCGATCGCATACGTGCGGGAGTCGATGCAGTCCGCGATATCGTCGGGCGTGTCTGGATCTATGTTCTTCTGGGCATTGCTGTCGGGGCATGGGTACACGGCTATGTGCCGGAGAATTTTATGGCGAGCCTCATGGGCAAATCCGCGTGGTGGTCGGTTCCCGCGGCCGTGCTCATCGGCGTACCCCTCTATTCCAATGCTGCAGGTATCATTCCCATTGTCCATGCGTTGCTCGAAAAGGGGGCGTCCCTCGGCACAACGCTCGCCTTTATGATGGCAGTCATTGGACTCTCGTTGCCCGAGACGATCATTCTCCGGAAAGTCCTGAAGATGCCGCTCATCGCTATTTTTGTCGGAGTTGTGGCAACCGGTATCGTCATCGTGGGATATGTCTTTAACGTTGTCTATTAGGACCGGAGTGAACAATACGAATACCCGTTCTCGGGCGGAATCATAATAACCCCCCGGGCTGGTTCTCAGCGACGAACCAAAGAGCGCTGGGACTGTGCCCAATGACTCACAACCTCTCCTCTGGCTGAAGGAACCACACCATGAATCGCAATAGAACTCTCCTCATCCTGACCATCGCAGGCATCGTTCTCGCGTCAGCAAATGGATGGACACAGTCCGTAAACCGCAAACCACAGGCGAAGAGTAGCGGTGCAACTGTGAACACGGCCGTAACCTTTATTGAACTCGGCTCGGTGAATTGCATCCCCTGCCGTCAGATGCAGCCGGTCATGAAAGCCGTGGGGGAGAAGTATGGGAAGCAGGTGAACGTGGTGTTCCACGATGTCTGGAAACCCGATCAGCGCAAGTACGCAGAGCAATACGGCATCCGGGTGATCCCCACTCAGGTGTTCCTCGACCAAAATGGGAAAGAGTTTTTCCGTCATGAGGGATTCTTCCCCGAGGCGGAGATTGACAAGCTTCTTCAGAAGCGCGGCTTGACAGTCCGCAACGAGGGATAGCGCATGCTCGAAACCCTTTTCACGTGGCTCACCAACGCCATGAGCGAACAATTCGGAATCGCTCTCGTCGCAGCACTGGGTTGGGGCGTGATCAGCATCATTCTCAGCCCGTGCCACCTCTCGAGTATTCCTCTTGTCATCGGCTACATCAGCAGCCAGGGAAAGGAAGGCGTGAAGCGTTCGTACTCGATCTCTCTCGTATTCGGTATCGGGATCCTGATCACGATCGGATTGATAGGAGCGATCACCGCTTCCGCCGGCAGGATGATGGGTGATGTTGGCCTCTGGGGCAACATTATCGTGGCGGGAGTATTCTTCGTTGTCGGTCTCTACCTCATGGATGTCATCAGTCCATCGTGGGGCGGGTTTGTACCGCGAACCTCTTTCGCAAACGGGTGGAAGGGAGCGTTGCTGTTGGGACTCATTTTCGGGATCGGCCTTGGCCCCTGCACATTTGCCTATATGGCACCGGTGCTGGGCGTCGCGTTCAACGTGGCGACAACGAACATGTTTCAGGCCCTCTCTCTTATTGCGGCGTTCGGCGTCGGCCACTGTGCCGTGATTGTTGCAGCCGGAGGCGCAGTGGGAACAGTGCAGAAGTATCTCAACTGGACGGAACGATCGAAGGGTGCAACATGGTTGAAGCGCGTTGCCGGAGCGCTTGTGCTGCTGGGAGGAGTATACTTTGTTTATACGGCATTTTGGGCGTAGATTCGCAACGACTCCGGGATCGTGCTGAGGAAGCCCCTTCAATTGTGCTTGTGAGTGTATTCACGGTGTTGGGTAGCCGCTCTCAGAGGAATCAAAAATCGATGGGAGCCAATAGTGTTTACACCACCGGAATGGACGTGTGAATTCCACGGGCACCGCCGTCCGTTCATGCCTATCGGCTACCGGATGGGCACAGGACCACGATTACTTCCTGCTGCCGGAGCTTGGTGTTGGCCATCCGCAGACATGCATGATGGATGGACTTCAGGCCTCGACAGGCTGCACATTCGGCAAGCTGATGATCGAGCGACAAAATTATGCCAAGCTTGCGGTGACGCTGTGGACCCCCGAGAACAGTTCCGTCCGCATTGCCATCAAGCCGGAGTTCACCGATATGCTCGGCAAGTGTGAATTCTTCGAATACCGGAAGAAGGCGTCGAGCCATCACAAATCCCCGAACCTGTACGACTCGAAGTGATTCATAAAGTCCTCAATGCAGCGAATGATGCATTGTTTACTGTAGAGCTGTTGCCCGAATTCCAGCACAAGAAAATCGCCGGCTCGTTCAACAAAGCGAAGTGCGAGGAGTGCGGGGAGTACGTCTTCGATCGCTCTCTGCGCAAGAAGGACGGAAAGTTGATGTGCATTCCATGCTCTGGATATGGCGGATAATCCGTTTGCGAAGGGCCCTGCAGTGTGGAGCAATGGCAGGATATGTGAAATCTGTGTCGCCCCACACTGCACGTTGAGTTGCAGATTGCTGCCGCACCAGAGGTTGGGGAGTGCCGTTCAGTTTCTGAGGATCCCGTGGAACTCGTTATGTCGCTGTATCATTACCGGAAGGACAAGTAGCTGTCGTATGCCTCTCCGTCCATACTCAGCCTGGGGAGGGTAACCATGCTGAGCCCCTGGCCTTTTGATCGGGGAATGAAACGGGCGTTACGGCGCTATCTTTCATTGGTCCTTGCGAACCTCGTCCGCCTCTTAGGAACGCGTATCTGCAGTCCAGCATGATCATCCAGCGGTGGATCTTCTTGCCAACGGTGATCAAAGCATGTGTGATGGCTGACCCGACATCACGTATTGGAAGGACAAAGACGGCGTTGAGAAGCTTGTATGGTCGTGTCGGCTCGAAGAGCCGATAGAATATTGAGACTTTCTCCATATGGTTCCGAAAAAGGAGTTGTGAGAGGACCATCCGGCAGTGATGAAAAAAAAAGTTTTGACAGCTCTTGACAAAGGGAATGGCAGTGTTTATATTAAGTAAGTACTCACTAACATATCCATACGGATCCTCTTCCAGGACAGCAAATGGGTAGCACAAATCGACCTCCCAGTTGTGCATTTGCCAATGATTGCAGTGGAAGTAGAATTGTGTGAATTATGTTGGAAAAACCCATTTTTTGTCAAATAAAGTGAGTGAGTGAATACTGATTATGATGATGATTGAATCAGAAAGCTCTTCAGTCAACAACAGGACCCAAGAACATGATTAAGCAGGCACTGCTGCTCCTTCTCTTCCCGGCGTTCCTCTCCGCTCAGACGGTCCAGAATATCCGGGAGCTCTTTGACTCCCTGAAGTCGCATCCGGTTGCGATGAGCGACGATATACGGATTGAGCAATCGTCGGCAGGAAAGAGCATCGCGTACAGCAAGCTCTACCCGAGCGTCGACCTCTTTGGAAGATACGACTACGCGTCCATCCCCACGAGCATGGTCCCGGTGCCCCCCAACGATCTCCTGGCGATGGTCCAGCGTCATGCCGAAGCTCAGCCGTTCAGCGAGCGGATCTCGAGGATCGGAGCGACTGTGTCCATGCCCATCTTCGTTCCATCGATCTTCAGCGCGGCAGCGAAGGCAAGGATGATGTACCATTCCGCAGAGGATCAGAAGTATATCAATCTTCTGAAGAACGAAGCGGTCGTCGTGAGCGCCGACGCGAACCTCCTGTTTATGCAGGCGTTACAGCGGGCATTGGAACAGAAAAAGAACTCCTTGATGAAGACACGGGAGTTCATCGTTATGAAAGTCCGTAACGGCCGCACTCCTGAATCCGCCCTCCTCAATATCGATAACGGAATCCATCAGGTCGAAATTCTCAACAACGACCTTGCCGTGCAGCGGGAAGACGTTCTTTCGACAATTCAAACGCTCACCGGAATGCGATTGACCGATCCCGTTCCGTTGGAACAGGTTGGCACCTACCAGGAGGGGCAATTCAGGGCCCTGGATCCGCTGCGAAAGAAGGTCGAGGCGGACAGGCTTGGATTAACGATCGAGAAGCAGAAGCTCTGGCCGATGGTGGCGGTGCAGGGAAGCTACAGCAGGAATTTTGCAGACGCTTACAATAACGGGGCCCATGTCGCAAACGACTACTATACGATCGGCCTGGTTGTCAAACTCCCCCTCTTTGCGATGGATCAGTACAATCAGATCGCCAAATCCAGTGTCGACGTCGAGGCTTCAGAAAACGAGCTCGACAGGATGACGCTGGAACTGACGTCGCAGACACAGCAGCTCCAGAAAAGCCTGGTCTTGTTGAACCAATCACTCGAACTTTACAAAGCCAGCGTCAAAGAAAAGGAGGACCTTCTCGCGATTGCGAAGGTGAGTTACGAGTCGGATCGTATGTCGACTGAGGATTACCTCAAATATGAGGACGACGTTGTCCTTGAACAGTCAAGACTATTCAAGGGACAGGCCCAGCAATGGCAGACACTCGTCAAGCTTGCCGTCATCTTTGGGAACAATATCGAGGAGATAGTGAAATGACAAGAACAACGACCATCGGAATAGTCGCAGGCGTCGTCCTGGTGGCTGCCGGCGTTGCCGCCGTGCGCGTGGCCCGGATGAGAGATGCGATGGCACCGTCAGCACACTCGTATGCGATCGAAGTGTCCACCATGAAACCGGAATTGAAATCCGTGACACTGACCTTGCCGTATCTGGCCCAGGTGCAGAACGACCAGGACGTGATCCTTGCCACTAAGGTAGGGGCCCGCATCGAATTTCTGAGGCCAAGCGGCAACCCGGTAAAAAAAGGGGACGTCATTGCGAAACTCGATAATACGAGCATCGAGGGCGGCCGCCAGAGTGTCAAGGCCCAGCTGGACGCCCAAACCATAGCACTGAAAAACCTGTCGGCCACGCACAAAAGGACGCAGGAACTTCTTGCGGTGAAGGGGGCTTCTCTCGAGCAATCGGAAATGGAGGAGAGCAAGATCGCCGAGGCGGAATCGAGGCTCGAGGCCCTGAAGCAGAGTCTCAACGACATCACCAATACGCTCACCTATGCCACCATCCAGGCGCCCACATCGGGGATGCTCTCACGCACGATGGCCAATGTCGGCGATATGGCGATGCCCGGGCAGCCGATTGCGGTGATCAGCGCCGCGAACGGTTCGTACCTGAAGCTCAGCGTCCCTGCCGAAGTCAACGTCGTTGGAGTCGTGATGAACGACACGAGTTATGCCGCAATCCCGCTGAAGAGCACGTTCAACAGCCTTGCTGAATACAAGGTGTATATTGACGGGCTCCGCCTGATGAGCGGCGAGCGGGTAGAGGTTGATGTTGAAGTGTTCAAGGGGAAAGCAATTAAACTTCCGTTTGACGCCATATTGAATCGCTCTGGCAAGAGCTATGTGTTCGAGAAGCAGGGTGAGAGAGCGGTGGCCAGGCAAATAGACATTCTCCAAACAGGAGAAGACGGCGCGGTGGTCAGCAATGCTGACCTTGCGGGGAAAGACATTGTGGTGGAGAAGCAGGATATCCTTCTCAAGCTCTTATCGGGTGCTCCATTAAAGGCGAAAGAGGACTAAATCATGTTCGACTATTTCTACGAACGCCCGTATCTCCTGTATTCCCTCATCTTCGGTTTCTTTGTCATGGGGGTCATTGCTCTCGTAACGCTTCCCAAGAACCTTTTTCCCGATTCGACCCCTCCCCAGGTGATCGTGATAACGAAAGTTCCGGGTGCCACCGCACAGGTAGCGGCAAATACCGTTTCGAAGCCGATCGAGCAGGAAATCGCGCGCCTCGGGCTCCTGTCCGAAGTCAGCTCGGTGAACGTCGCGAACTTCTCCATTGTCAAGGCGGAATTCAAGTACGAGAAAGGCCTTGATGCGGCAGCCGTCGATGTTGCGAATGCTCTCTCGATTGCGAAGGGAAATCTCCCCCCGGACGCGAATCCGGCCATTTACACTGCCGGCGATTTCACGCTCCCCGTCGATGTCATCGCCGTGTCTCCGAAGAGCGACAGCGTGACGCTCGCCGACATTCGCAAAATGGTGGATGGGTTCATCAAACCCTCTCTGCTCAGCAATCCGGATATCGGCAATGTAGAAGTGTTCGGCGGCTATGAAAGCTCCATCAATGTCGAAGTCGATCCGTTCAAAGCAAAGCGGTATAATGTCGACTTCGAGAAGATCGGGAAGGTGCTGCAGACCCTCAACCACGACATGCCGATCGGGTTCGTGAAGGGTGAGAACAGTTTCTACACGATCACCTTCTACGGCGAGAAAGATGAGGTGGAGAAGCTGAAACAGATCACCATCATGCCGAACGTTCGGCTGGGTGATGTTGCCAATGTCGAGTGGGGGTTCAAGAAACGGACAACCGGATATATCGGCAACGGAAAACCTGCCATCGCATTGGCGATCCAGCGGGCACCGGGCGGCAGCGTGCTGGGCGTGAGCAATGCGGCCAGGGAAGAGATGAAGAACCTGGAGGCCCGGTATCCAGGTTTCAATTTCGAGATCTCCGATACCCAGCGAAATCTCATCGAGCTGGCGAATGACAACATGCTTGTGGCTCTTCGCGATGCCATATTCTATACCCTGCTCGTCATTCTTTTTTTTATTGGAAACTTTAGGGCCATTGCGGCCGCTGCAATAACTATTCCTATGGTGTTTTTCTCCACAATGGCCGTTATCTGGCTCACGGGGGGAGGGCTCAATATTGTTATCTACACCGCGATCATCCTCGCGTTGGGTTTGTTGACGGACGATGCGGTCGTGGTATCGGAGAATATTGAGCGGCATCTAAGCGAATTGCACGAGGACTTGCATACAGCCATCAGCACGGGAACAAAAGAGGTGATCGGGCCAATTTGGTCAGGGACGGTAGCGACCATCGCGATTCTTTTCCCCCTGATGTTTGTTGGCGGATTCCCGGAGAAGATATTCAAACCTCTTATTATCACGCTCATCACCGCGCTCCTGATCTCGTTCTTTCTCTCGATCACCTTCATTCCGAGGCTGCTCGAGTTGTTTTACCGGAAAGGACACAAGAAGACAAAAGTGGAGTTGTGGTTTGATCGTCTGTACAGGAAAACGATCGGTCGGCTGGTGGAGTCCTATGTCAGTGTGATTGTGTTTTCAAACGGCAAGCGCAGGATTCTTCGCCGCACGGTGCTCTCCGCTGGTGTTGCGCTCCTGCTCCTGGTGAGCGTCCGGTCAATTCTGCCGACAATAGGGAAAGATGCGATGCCTCCGATGGATACCGGCATCATCAAAGCGCAGGTGATGTTCAGCTCCAATGAAACCGTGAACAGTGCGGAAGCGAAACTGGAACCGTTTCTGCAGTGGGTGCATCAGCAGTCGTGGGCGCAAATGAGCTCGGTGGCATTCGGGAATGAAGTGGGCGTCCTGAGTCTGGGGAGCGGTAATCTGCCGACGGAAGCGACCATCACGGTGAATTGCGTCGATCGATTCAGTCGCAAACAAAGTATGTGGGCCATCGAAGATACGATGCGCGAGAAACTGTCACGCCTCGAAGGACTGAAGAAAAACGATGTCTATGACTTTGGGGCCACCGCCCTGTCGACCATTAAGGCGACATTGGACGTGAGGCTGAAGTCACCGTACGTGGATGGCCTTGCGGAGAAAGCTCAGCAAGTGAAGGATGTCCTGGCAAACGTGAAAGGACTTACGTCGGTGTCCACGAGCTGGGACAAGGACTTTACGGAAATCGCGCTGAGCATTGACGAGAACAAGGCATTGAGCTACGGCGTGACCCCCTTCGAAATTGCCTCGCAGATCCTTGCAAAGGGTCAGGTGGTCGGTCTGAATGCGAATTTGCAGTCGTTGAACACGCAGCCGGTGACCTTGTACTTCAAAGGGAAATTCAGCCAGAACGAACAAACCTTGAGGCTCCTGCCGATCCACACCGCGATGGGCGATGTACCGCTTGAACAGCTTGCGACAGATCTCAAGAGGCCTGACCTTCGCAAAAATCGAGCGGGATCGAATGCTCTACAGCGTCGACATCAACGGCTACCGTTCGGATAGACCGGTGTCCCATATCACCGATGATGCTGAGAGCGCACTTTCGACGATCAAGAAGAGTGACGATGTGATTATCTCTCAGGAAGGCGATATCGCTCAGATCAATGACAGTTTCGCCCGCATGATAAAAGCGATTGGCTTGGGGATCTTCCTCTTGACGATGGTGCTAATTTCCATCTATCGTTCAGTCAAAATGGCCCTCATTATGATTCTTGTACTGCCCCTCTCGATGATCGGGGCTGCCTGGGGTATGCTGCTCTTCCACAAACCAAGTTGCATGCCGAGCCTTCTCGGAATCCTTTTGCTTTTTGGCATCATCATCAAGAATGCCGTCTTGCTAATCGATTTCTATCAAAAGAATCGTAACATTGGAGAAACTCCGTTTGAGAGCGCCATTAAGAGCGTCCGTGTACGTTTCCGACCGGTCATGATGACCGCCTTTGGGACGATTGCCGGAATGATCCCCATTGCGCTTGAACAAGCGGTAGGCCTTGAACGCCTGAGCCCGCTGGCCGATGTTGCGATCGGTGGTTTGCTCGTCGGCACGCTGCTCACGTTGATATTCGTCCCGATGTACGCCTATATGGTTGACAGCAGAACTCCCGCGATAACTCCGGAGTAACGGTGAAGAAAGACTACGAATAACCGGCCCCGGAAAACGACCGAACAAATGAACCAACCCCTCGACGTGGCCTATGCTGCCTAATTGATGGGCAGAGCTTTTCGCATCACCCAGGAACATATGGTTCGTAATCAACCACACCTCATCTGTCGGAAGAGAAAGGACTTTCCCCAAATGAAATCACTCACCATCATTCTCGGTGTTCTTCTGGGTTTTCCAGGAAATACATCGGCACAGCAGAGTTCCGGAATGCTGCAAAAGTGGGTGCATCCCGGCAACGATGTCATCAAAGAGAGCGGATACCAGGGAGCACAAAGCTGTACGGTATGCCATGAAGACGCACTGGATGAAATCGCGACTACCGTGCATTGGAATCTTGCCTCTCCGGTGAACAATGTCCAGGGCTTGCCCGACAGCACCTGGTGGGGAATGGCAAACAGAGAGTGTGCGCTGGCCGGTTCGACCATTCCTGCAAATTGGACCGCATCCACGAACGGAAGAGCTACTGTGCAGGCATCGGGCTGCGGCTTGTGTCATATCGGCTCATTGACCTCGCCGCCGATGCCCGGGAAGCACTATACTGAAGCTGAATTGAACACGGTGGACTGCCTTGTGTGTCACGCGAAGGATTACGATTGGAAAAAACGAGCAACACTTGTGACGGATTCGACCGGCACACACTGGGGAGAGGACTGGTCCATGAAAGCGGCGCTCAGCATTACGAAGACCCCCACCAACGAGTCCTGTCTCAGATGCCACGAGCATGCTTTCTCGGATGATTACAAACGAGGCACGCCATACACTTCCGAAAACGACGTGCATGCCCGGGCCGGACTCGGCTGCGTGACGTGTCACGAGACCGAGCATCATAAAATCGCAAAAGGTCAGGAGGAATCCGACATGGTCGCCAACGATTTGCCGGACGTAGCAGTGACGTGCACGAAGTGCCATGGCGATAGCCCGCACCGGGGGAGGAAGGCTGAAGTTCTGAACGACCATACGGCGAAGCTTGCGTGTCAGACTTGCCACATTGCCCGGGTGAGTGGAATCGTGTACGACAATTGGGGCAAACCGGTGAGAGATGATATTCACGGAAAATACAGCGCTCTTTCCAGGTACGACAGAATTCCCTCTCTCCCTGGAAGCTACGTTCCCACAGACACCATCTCTCAGGGTTACCCGTCATATATCTGGCGAGTCGCAAACGATGGCAAGAACAAAGACGCACAGAGCTGGATGGCTTTCGAAACAGCGAACATGAAAACAGAAGGGGCAAAAATTTTCCCTGTCCGCGGACTCATTCAAGGCATGCTGTTCGATAAGAAACTGAAAATGTGGCAAGCACCAGGGATGGCATTTCTCAAAGAAAATCCTCAGATGGCTGAGTTCCCCTTGTTACTGGCTCCGAATAGGGAAGTCTACAACAAGACCGGCGATGTGAAAGCCGCGCTTGATGCCGGCATGAAACCGTACGAGGCGATGGGGCTCAAGTGGAGCGGCGAGTGGATGGCTATGCAAGTACCTGGTGTTTCCTACATTTCCGTGAACCACGGAATTGGGAAAGTTGGACTCTCCTGCAACTCCTGCCACTCGAATCACGGTGCAATGGACTTCAAGGCTTTGGGGTATAGTGCACAACAGATAAGGCAATTGGAAAATCCCCAATGAGGCAGTTGAGCGGGTGCGCCCCCGAGATATCGTTCTGGTGGACGTCAGACCGTGAGCAGCCCAGCGACAGATACGACGACCGGTTCTCTCGAATGGAGAAATACTACCACTCGTCGGCTTCGGCGCTAAACCGTACGTGCTCGGTTACCATGTGAGCGAGGAGCAGGCTGCGATCATTACAGCATTTCTGAGCGTTTTCGGAAGCGCAAACCGGATTGAAGAGAAGGACATGAATCGGTTGACGGCGCTCACAGCCGTTGGGGCAACATAGATCCTTCCAGTCTTGCACGGCTTGTCCAGGAGACGCGCCGAGAGTCGGAGGAATTGAAGTTGATGATCGGGACTCACACGTTGGACGAGGAACAAGCCACCGTACTCTTCACAAACGCCTTCGCACGCGCTATCGAAAAGATCGCTGCAGGCGATAGGCAAATCACCTCCTGAGGGACAGGTGAATTGGAGAATCTCTCACTCCGCCACAGGGATGCTCTTGGCCGTGGTTTCAGAATGTTGCCGCCCTCTTGTATTTGTCTAGGCGAATATACATATTCGCCTATCGGCATATAAGGAACCCTTCGTGAAAAACCTGGCAATGATATTCAAGACGCTTTCGGACGAATCTCGTCTGAGGATCTACAATATCCTGCTTTCCGCCGGCGAGCTCTGCGTCTGCGATATTGAAGGGACGCTCGGGTTCACACAGACGAAGGTGTCCAGGCATCTTGCCTTCCTGAGGCGTGCCGGGTTGGTGAAAGACCGCAAACAGGGCTTGTGGATGCTCTATTCACTGTCCGAGCCGAGAAATGAAGACCAGAAAAAGCTGTTGCAGGCCGTTGCCGAAGGGCTCAGGGCCAATCCCGTGGCTCAACGAGATGCGAAATTACTCGCCCAGAACATCAAGCGCGGGTCCTGCACGACGTTCGCAGTGCTGAAGCCGCGAATTGTTCCAGTGGCCCTTGAGTTGAATTGATCATGTCTCCAATTGTCAGACCCGCTGAGCAGCAACGAGCTTGATTGCGATCGGAGCTTCGATCGGTGAGAATTGCCTCCCGTGCCTGCGGCATCATTTCGCTGAGGCCGTCAAGGCAGGCTGTACGCTTGAGGAGATCGAGGAAGCCATCGAGCTTTCCAAAGCGGTGAAGGAACGTCCGATCATGGATATATATGCCGCCTTGCCGATGAGCTCCTCCGCGCGAACGAGCTTGTCTCTGTGATTACGTGTCCAGAGTGCGGTCATCTAAAGGCCGTGACCATGCCGACGGATGCCTTCTGCCCATTGACCACCACACAGCGAAGACAAGTCAGGAAGGAAGGAGATGCAAAGAATACTCATCCTGTGTACCGGCAACTCCTGCCGGAGCCAGATGGCGGAAGGATTTCTGAAGTCCTTCGATCCGACGCTGGAAGTACACTCCGCGGGCACCCAGCCCGCTGTTCGCGTCCACCCCACGGCCATTGCCGTGATGAAGGAAGTGGGCATTGATCTGACCCGGTCGTTCCCCAAGAGCGTCGATGAATTCATCGAGCAGCCGTTCGACTATGTCATTACCGTCTGTGACAACGCAAAGGAAACCTGCCCTGTCTTTGTCGGAAAGGTAAAACACCGGTTGCATATCGGATTCGATGACCCTGCAGAGGCACGGGGGACGGACGATGAGGTCCTCGCAGTCTTCAGAAGGGTGCGGGATGAGATCAGGCAGGAGTTTTTCACGCTTCATAAACAGCTCGAGCCCGGGAAATCAGGCTTGGACAAACAAGGGAATACCACCCATGGCAGGAATCAATAAGCAACTCTCGTTTATCGATCGATATCTGACGCTCTGGATTTTTTCAACGATGCTCGTCGGCGTTCTTCTTGGCTACGCGGTGCCGGGCGTGGCCGCGTTCTGGGATGCCTTTTCCGTGGGGACCACCAATATTCCCATCGCCATTGGGCTGATTCTGATGATGTATCCGCCGCTGGCAAAGGTCAAGTACGAGGAGCTGCCGAAGGTTTTCCGGAATGTGCGTCTTCTGGTTCTTTCGCTTCTGCAGAACTGGGTAGTCGGTCCACTCGTCATGTTTGTTCTTGCTGTTCTTCTCCTTCCGGACAAACCTGAATTAATGGTCGGCGTGATTCTGGTGGGCCTTGCCAGGTGCATTGCTATGGTGTTGGTGTGGAACGACCTTGCGAAAGGGGATTCGGAGCTTGCTGCCGGATTGGTGGCATTCAATGCGGTGTTCCAGGTGTTTCTCTATTCTGTGTATGCCTACATCTTCATTACGGTTCTGCCGCCGTTCTTTGGCATTCAAGGCGCTCTTGTCGAAGTGTCGATTCGGGAGATTGCGGGCACGGTGTTGATCTACCTCGGGATACCATTTCTCGGCGGGATGCTGACCCGCGCTGTACTCATTCGCGTGCGGGATAAAGCCTGGTATCACAGTACGTTTGCGCCGAAGATCTCCATCCTCACACCCATTGCTCTTCTCTTCACGATCCTTGTGATGTTTTCACTGAAAGGTGAAACAATCGTTGAGCTGCCGATGGAGGTGGTCCGCGCCGCGATTCCGTACAGCATTTACTTTGCGGTGATGTTCTTTGTCACCTTCTTTATTGCGAAGAGGATGAAATCCTCGTATGAGCAGGCAACGACAGTTGCGTTCACGGCAGGGAGCAATGACTTCGAGCTGGCGATCGCTGTTGCGGTGGCGGTGTTCGGGATTAATTCAGGGCAGGCATTCGCAACCGTGATTGGGCCGCTGGTGGAAGTGCCTGTGCTCATCGGGCTGGTGAACGTGGCCCTTGCGTTCAAGAAGCGCTACCAGGTGTCGACAGTGTGAGGCATTGCGAATCGGCCCGGAGTCAATGAATGGTCGAGCCTGGCCGGCACGCACCCGGAGCGAAAAAAACTCAAGAAAGGACTTGACTGGCGAATTTTTGTTTTGTATAATATAAGTAATCACTTACTCATCGAAAGAGGCGCTCGCGTGGAAAGGTTGGACACTGAAACAAGGCAGGGTCAGATAAAAAAGGCCGTCCTTGAGATCATATCAACAGAAGGAATCGGCAAACTGTCCACCAGGAATCTGGCCGCTCACATTGGATTTACAGAAGGAGCCCTCTTCCGACATTTTGCTTCCAAAATGGAGATCATGCTTTCCATCCTGGAGGATGTAAAGCACGATCTTGTCGGCGAACAGGAGAAAGTGGTCTACTCAGGCCTCAAAGCCGATGCAAAGCTCAAGAATTTCCTCTGTCTTCATATTGACTATCTCATTGAGAACAAAGGAATCACGATGCTCCTCTTCTCAGAGGCCGCGCACCTGAATGATTCCACATTAAAGCTGGGACTGCGGGAAATTCTCCTGACTCAAAAAGGGTATGTGAACAAGATTGTCCAGCAGGGAATCAAGGAGGGCATCTGGGACTCTTCGATTGAGGTCGAAGACGTCGGGATGCTCTATATGGGCATACCGATCACTCTGAATATTGAATTGATATTACAGACCGATCGTGTGAGCCGGGATCGTTTCTGCGAGCGTATGCTGGGGCTATTCACCAGAATTCTGGAAAAGAGGTAGTTTTTTTTGCCAAATATAGCAAGTATGTGATTACTTATGTACAGATTTCAACAACCTGTAATTGCACAGGCAAGGTTGTAAGGGATCGGTCCATGGCTATCATTGCTGGATGTGTATGCCGAGTACCGCCTTGCAGAAATCTCCGTTCGAGCCGGACAGTTCGTTCCGGGGTTCTCTCTTCAGCGTCTGCAACCTGTTACGCCGACGACTTGCAGGTGATCATGGGCACGACGTTCGGGAAAGGAAACATCAAGAAGACACAGAAAGGGAAGTGGGCAGTCACGCTTGTCGACAAGAAATCCCGCAAGGCTGTCCGCGTGACGCCGAAGGCTGGAGCGATGTTCGCGAACAAGCAAACCTCGTTCATTCAGGACTATCGGGAAAAGGACAATCCGGCAAGCAAAGTTCACGGATACCGTGGTCGACCCGCTGATCAGGAACGTCATGAGCGCGCCGGACGATAAGCTGTTGAGCGTCTCCAGACCCTTTGCCTACGATCTCCACGAAGGTCCTCACAGCTTCGATGGGTTTGTGTGTGAGGAATGCGGTGAGATGACCGTTATGCAGTTCGGGGGGATCAAGGGCGACAAGAAGGTGTGCATCGATCGTGCCGTTAAATCATGAAGAGTTAGAGGCTGCCTCAGGTCTCAGATCCTCGCTTTGTCTTCCGATGAACCTGAGGCAGTCTCGCCGACCACGTTCCGGCCCGGTGAAGGCTCTTTGCCGTAGAAACCGATCCAGCACGGGTGGAAACAAAAACTCCCCGCCATCAGCCTTTCAAATGAACCGCAAATTGCGGATCTTTTCTTAACAGAGAGCTTCATGACACATCATCACTCCCGCACAACCGCCGAGGGTACGGTGGTGAGGAACCTCTTCCTCACCATGCTGTTGAACTTCCTTATCACGGTCGTTGAGATCATCGGCGGATTCCTTTCGGGAAGTCTCTCCCTCCTCTCCGATGCCATCCACAACTTCAGCGATGGGATCGCCATTATCGTCAGCTACATTGCCATACGGCTGAGCAAAAGGCCGCGTACCCTCAAATATACGTTTGGCCTCAAGCGCGCGGAAATTCTGGCTGCCGTCATCAATGCGAGCACGCTGATTATCATCAGTTTCTTTCTGATCAGGGAGGCAATCGGGAGATTCTCTCACCCCACAGCGATCACCGGACCTTTGATGCTCGGTGTCGCGATTCTGGGGCTTCTTGCGAATGTCATTGGGACTGTCCTGCTCAAGAAAGGTTCGGATCAAAACATCAATATTCGTGCCGCCTACTTCCATCTCCTCAGCGACGCTGTTTCAAGTCTTGCAGTCATTATCGGTGCAGTGTTCATAATGACCTGGAATGTCACCTGGATCGACCCGGCGCTGACGATTCTCATTTCGCTCTACATCCTCAAAGAGACGTACGAGATTGTGAAAGAATCTGTCGAAGTCATCATGATGTCGTCGCCCGCCGATATTGATTTGAACGACGTGCAGCGGGCAGTTGAGGCCGTCCCTGGCGTAAAGAATATCCACCATGTCCATCTCTGGAAAATGAACGATGCGGATATTCACTTCGAAGCGCACATCGATGTCGATGATCTGCCGGTGAGTCACACGGCCGGAATTCGAGAGGAGATTGAGCGGCGCCTGCGTGACGCGTACGAGATCAATCATACGACCATGCAGTTCGAGTGCGACTCGTGCGATCAGAAAGGCCTTGTGTAAAATCGACGGCGTCGCAAGGAGCACCGTGGCCGGGCTGACCCAGTGGACGGTGGATGCCGGCAAAGTGTTCACGTTCTGATATGAACCCACCGGACATCGTCAAACCTCTGGCCCCACTTTTCCTTCCGTGTCGGATCGGAGCGGGAATTCTTTCTCAAAGTGAGAGAACGGTCAAGCGCATTTTGGCGATCCTGAAGCCTACTCGTGGAAATTCACATGTTGCGGGAGAATAAAGATGAAGATCAAGCGTTTGGGGCGCACGGGTCTCCGTGTCAGCGAAATCTGCCTGGGGACCATGACGTTCGGTCGTCAATGCGATGAAGGGACGTCTTTTGCCATCATGGATGCCGCCCATGAAGCGGGGGTGACCTTCATTGACTCCGCCGATGTTTATCCGCTTCCTCCCGAACTTCGCACCGTCGGACGCACGGAGGAGATCATCGGAAAGTACCTGAAAGCGCACCCCGGACGCCGTCATGAGACTGTCCTGGCCACGAAATGCAACGGCAGGATGGGGCCGGGACCGAACGACCAGGGACTTTCGCGGCGTCACATCATGGATGCTGTTGACGAGAGTCTCCGCCGGCTGCAGACCGACTTCATCGACCTCTACCAGGTCCATTTTTACGATGTTGAAACTCCACTCGAAGAGACGCTCAGGGCTCTCGATGATATTGTCAGAGCAGGGAAAGCCCGTTACATCGGGTGCAGCAACTATCTGGCCTACCAGCTGGCCCGCGCACTCTGGAAGAGCGAGACGCTGGGGATCGCGCGCTATGACTGTATTCAGCCACGCTACAACCTTTTATTCCGGGAATTCGAACACGAGTTGTTTCCGCTCTGTCAGGAAGAAGGGGTGGGAGTGATCGTGTACAACCCTCTGGCGGGAGGCTTTCTCACCGGCAAACATCGCCGTGATGCAGCGCCGGAAGCGAATGGGCGATTCAACCTGGGGGAGGCGGGAAAGCTGTACCGGAACAGGTACTGGCAGGACCCGCACTTCGACGCCGTGGATGCCATGAAGACGTTTTTTGCCCCGCGGGAGAAGACGTTGACGCAAGTCGCGCTGGCCTGGGTCCTTTCCCACCCGTATGTGACTTCGGCGATTGTCGGTGCCACGAGACCAGAGCAGCTCAAGGAAAGTCTTCCCGGGGTCGATCTCTTGCTTGACGCCGAGGAGATGCAGTTGCTCGACGGGATCTGGTACACCTTGCCGCGTGCGCGCGACCCGCAGGTTTCGCTCCGATAGGGGCCGCCAAACGTTCCCCCAACAATCGTCCTGGCAAATGCTGGACGTTGCGGGAAGAGTGCTCGCAGAATGGGATCCCATCATGTTCGTACAACCACTCCGGGAGAGTTACATGAGCGCAGGGAAACTGATAGCGGTATTCCTGATTGTCGTCTGCTTCACGACGGCCCGTGGACAACAGGATGCGACGCCGGTCTCTGGATCGCCGTACACCATCGTGATCCATGGTGGAGCGGGAACGATCGATGAGTCCATGCCGGACTCGGTAAAGCAGTCGTATCTGGCCGCATTGTCACACGCGCTGCAGATCGGCAGAGATATCCTGGCAAAGGGAGGGGCGAGTCTCGATGCAGTGGAGCAGGTCCTGCGCTATTTTGAGACTGACCCGAAATTCAATGCAGGGATCGGGGCCGTGTACACGGCCGACAGCTCGCACGAGCTGGATGCTTCGATCATGGACGGGCGAGATCTGTCGTGCGGCGCAGTTGCCGCAATTCGGCACGTGGCCCATCCGATTTCACTCGCGCGGATGGTGATGGAGAAGACGCCGCACGTCCTGCTCGTGGCAGGTGGGGCCGAGGCCTTTGCGAAGGAGATGGGGATTACGCTCGTCCCGTCTTCGTATTTTGACACCCCTGAACGTTACCGGCAACTGCTCGACCTCAAAAAGAGGTTGAAAGAACACGGGACCGTCGGATGCGTTGCCCTTGACACGCACGGCAATCTTGCGGCGGGGACTTCGACCGGCGGGATGACCAACAAGATGCCGGGGAGGGTGGGCGATTCGCCCTTGATCGGGGACGGCACATACGCCAACAACAAAACCTGTGCTGTGTCGTGTACGGGTTGGGGAGAGAAATTCATCAAGAACACGGTCGCGTACAACGTCTCGGCGCTGATGGAGTTCAGAGGGATGGCCCTTCCGCAGGCGGCCGACGAGATGATTGAGCATCGACTTCAGAAAGACGACGGCGGGCTCATTGCGGTTGATGCGCGCGGCAACTACGCGATGCCGTTCAACACGTCCGGGATGTTCAGGGGGGTAGCGACATCGGGCGGAACGTTCGAAGTCAAGATCTGGAAGTAATTGTATCGTGAAACCATCGGTCCCCGACCCCACCGGCCTTTTGGAAAAATCAACAGCTTTTCCTATATTAAGCGCACTGTAAGACGACCTTGTTGCTGGCGTAGCTCAGTTGGTAGAGCAGCTGATTCGTAATCAGCAGGTCGAGGGTTCAAGTCCCCCCGCCAGCTCGAAAATGACACGAGTTAGTGAGCCACCGAAGGTGGCGAAACTAACTCGTTGTCATTTTCAGAGTCCCGTCCGTTTTTCGGACGGACTCGAAAATGACCTCCCAGCACTAAGTGCCCACCTCCGGAGCATCACACGCCTCGCACTCCAAAATGACCTCCCAGAAGTTTAGTAATCCGAAGAAACCCACTGCCTCTGGCAGTGGTTATGTCCGGTTGGCTTTGCCGGCCGCATCGCGAACTCATCCCCCGCCTGCGGGCCTTAACGGCCCTTCGGCGGGCAGGCCCGTCCCCTTCTCTTATGAAGAGAAGGGGGGTGCATAAGAGCGGAAACGAATTGTCGCTGAATCGTCTCTCTCTTCATAAGAGAGGGACCACAGGGCCCGCCCGCCATCTTCTTGGCGGGTGAGTTCGTCAGCGTGCATGAGCTGGTATCATTGTCTTTTCAGAAGCCACCGGCTTTGCCGGTGGTGATTCACTTGTTCACCAACGAGTTAGCAAGCCTTCGAAGGCTGCTATCCCGCCTCCACCAGATCCTTCATCATTTTCAGCACCCCGCCCCAGTTCTCCTCCGAATGCTTCTGCGCCTGCTCGGTCTTAATATTCGACTGCCGAATCCTGAGTTCGGTCTGACCCCCCTTTAAGTCAAATTCGAAGGTGATCGTGTTATAGTTGTCCGGTCTGTCCTCAAGACCGGAGAACGAACTTAAATACGTGTACTCGAAGACCTTTTCCGGCTCGAATCTCAAGATCACCCCTTTGTCCATATACTGTTTTCCTTCCCATACCCCTTTGAAGACGAGGGGGCTTCCCACCTTCCAGTCCGAGATGGCTTCAGTCCCGAAAAGGTACTTCTTGATCAGTTCCGGTTCTGTCAGAGCTGACCATACCTTTGAGGCAGGGGCGTTGATGGTGATCGTAGCGCGTGCAGTGAGCGGATTGGGCATGCATTTCTCCCTGGATTGAATGATTGGATGATGTGGGGGGGCAGGACAGACCCGTCTTCAGGGAATAAACAGCATTGTGCCGGGGGAAGATTCCCGGGCGGGGGCTTGGTACAACCAGGTGCCAGGTCGGGACAGGGGGCCTTTCCCCCAAAACAACTTCCCCCCGGGTAGCATTCGAGGATACACTTAAGCAACTCCCGCGGAGCGGAGCGCTGCGAAGATTTTGATCGGTTTTCTTCAGAATAGGGTTTTTACCGATCTCCGTAATTGCGTCAATCCGTGCGTGCTTCCCATCACATCTTCTTGACAATCAAAAAGGGAAGCGGTAATATGCACTAGAGGACAACCGAAAACCTTGGCATGGGTGTGGGAGGCGTCTTTCGGCTGGCGATTCCCCGTGCTCATTGAAAAGCAGCCTGTTCATCTCGTGATGGATGGGCTTTTGTTGTTTTGGGGGAGGGTGGGGAGAGAATTTGCCGATTCCCTGCAGTCTTTTCTCCGCTTGCCGGGCTGCAGCATAGCTCGCCCAGTTCGTGATGTTATGCTGCGCGGCTGCAGCATAGCAGACGGATTTAGGATGGTTATATTCGAATACAGTATGTGTAAATCAATGCAATTGCACAGTGGTATTGCAGTATAATACTATGTTAGGGCGCCAACTCTCTATGGAAATCTCTCAGACTAGTGGCAAGAGGTTCGAAGTTGCGTTGTGGGCTTTCAAACGACGCAATGAACCCCTTCTATTCCGGGGAATGGGTATATGGTTGAGCGAGGACGGTTCAATCAGTTGTTACTTCCCATCAAGCTATCTTCCCACAATGTTACTGAATCCAGAGCACGAGAGGACTTCGAAACTGCCAAGTCGATTCTTGCCCGAAGCTGGTGAATGACAGTCCCGCTTTCGCGACGATACATCAAATAAAAGGCTGGTCCGATACAGTCTCTACTATGGTCCGGATCGGGGAGACTCGGTTTGGATCTGTTCAATGATCGGGGACCAGATTAGTTGGGTACGCCGCAACAGCCGGTAGGTTGGCGGCCTAACACCTTTAAGAAGGAGATTGTCAAGAGAAAAAAATCCTCCCGCTGCGAAACGAGGTGGCGATTCGCAGAGTAGGACGAGGAGGTTTGGTGACGACGAACCCGACCGGCGCTCGAAGTGCCCGTAAGACATCGTGCGGTCAGCCAATGGCGACCAAACACCTTTTCGGGTTGACGGCGGCCGTGCGATGCGCTGCAGGCCTTGAACCGCTGTCCTTCAGAGAGGACGATCCCAGATGTTACCTGGGCACGACGTCTGGCTTCCCAATCAAGCGGACGATGCTGAGGACGCACCAGTTAGGCAAACGGGTTTGCCAGACGTGGCCATTGCAGAGACCGGTAACTGATACTGCGTGGCAGCAAGATACAAAATTCCTGAATCTCCTTCTTGGTAAGATCAGCGGCCGCAAACAGATGGCGGAACTGGAGCTGACGGAAGTACCCTCATCAGAAGTGGCTGGCGTGAAACGAGTTCAAGATTCGAAACAACGGTACGGCGAAGATCTCAACGTACCCTGATTCAATAGTGTATCCATCTCCGCCGCAGTCCGTCCCGCCTCCGGCGGGACGAGATCTCGTCTCCGCCAAAGGCGGAGACGGACTCAGCCGCGGCCGTTAGGCCGCCGCGGGCGGCGGGCGCAGGTTTTAGAGTTTTGGGGGAAGAGCACAATTCGTGAGAGTGAATTTGATGAAGGTTGTCTTTCAATTTGTGCAACCTACCGGACACGCCGCCCGCGGGGCAATATCCAGGAAGGCGTGGGCGGCGAAAAGAGCTTCAAGGGTTTGGTGAAGGTGTCCTTTAATGAGTCGGATTTCGCGAGAGTGTAAGGTGGTGCTGCCTTCTCCGTTGGGCGGAACGCAAACTACAAGTGGGAGTGTGGTTCACCACGAGCAAGTTCCGCCGCCCACGCCACGAGTTTGGACCGGCAAAGTTGAGAACCATGTCCGGCCTAACAAGCGATTGGAGTTGACGGAAGGACGTGTCATCAAAAGTGGCCGGCGTGAAACGAGTTCAAGAGCGGTAACAACGTTCCGGCGGAGATCTCAACGCACCTTCATTCAATAGTGTATCCCTATCCGCCGCAACTCAATCGCGGCCGTTAGGCGGCACTCCATAAGGCTACTCGCATGACGAAAGCTGTCATACTCGTTTCCATTGTCCTTCAGCTGCTCTGCAACACATCAGCGGCGCAGCCGGCAAGGAGTCAACGCGAACTCAATGGATTTTTGCTGGGTCAGACTCATAGCGCCATTACTTCGTCCTTCGACAAGTTGTTGCAGAAGCAGACTTCCGACGATGGCTGGACGGAATACGCCTATTCGATCGACACGAGCTTTGCGGCCTACATGGCGTTTGGCTTTGCTGATTCCGGAGGCAAGTGTCTATCCATCCAGATTACGGGCAAACCTGGAACTCGAATGCGTCCTTTCTTAGGCCTCGTCCTTGGCGATTCGAAAGAGAAGGTGCTGCACAAACTCGGCGGCGAGGCTGGCACGGTCCATGAACCTGACCTGAATTTGGACCATTTGACATATGCGAAACGTAACTACAGTGTTGAACTCGATTCGCTCGGTCGGCTGTTCAGCATTCGCCTCGTGGGCTACGAAGGGATCCCGGAACACCCGTCATCGCCTGTAGACGATCTCGGAAGTGTCGCCCAAACTCTTCGATCGCGCAATGTCGACGCGATCCTGGACCTTCTGGCCCCTGACGTTGAAGTCTCGACCGGAGATTCCATTGTCACCTTTGAAGGAGGAGCAAGGGCTGAACTTTCGAATTCCACTAGTCCTATTTCGAGATTCCTGTATGAGGCAGACTCGAGTATACTGCTCCTCCTGGCTGAACCGACGAGTGAGAAGGCGGAACTGAAACTTCGACTATACGAAGACCGCACTTCCGGGTATGTCTACACGTTTCCATCCGAATCGAAGTTGAAAGAAATTGTTTTCATCCCTGACACAGGAAAGTGGCGGATATGGGAGATCCGGCTATCCCGTTGAGTGCCGCCTAACACGCGTTTGCACCTGACGGAAGGGAGTTGGTCGGAAAAGTGGCAGGCGTGAGACGAGTCCAAGGCGGAAACAACGGAGAGTCAAGATCTCAACGTACCCTTGCGGTCGGATGGAAGTTGGTCCCGCCGCAGGTGAAACGCCGACGTTAGGCGGCCCCAACCGAGGTCAATAGCATGATCCACGGTATCCTGGCGGTTTTTCTGCTTGGAGTTTTTCAGTTGAACCCGGTCTTACCTCAAAAGGCCGCGGAGATCTTGGACCGCTCATTCCCCGGTTGGCAATTGATCAAATTCATTGGTGTTCGTGACTCTGTCAACCTTGATGCGACCTATGGGTATTCCAATTTCTACGCATGCGATTTGAATAGTGATAGTGCTACGGATTACGCTGTGGCGATTTCCGTGGAGTCAGATACGAACACTGTCGAGTATTTCATTGCCCTGCTCTCCACCAATGGTGACTTTTCACTCTTCACCTTGGCAACACGGAATGGAGTCGATGAAGCAACGGCTGGCCGCTATGCCATATATCTTGCACGGAAGGGGACTCAGATTCCAGATTTCGATCAGCCGGACTCAGTTTTGGTAACATTCGAAACTGATGCCATAACGTATTTCCCGTTGGAAGGATGCTGTTCAACGACGTACGTCTTTCAGCATGGACAATTCCGAGGCTTCACTTCCGGCGACTGAAGGGGCCGCCTAAGCGTTTGCACTCCGCCAGAAAACGGCGGACCTTCGGCTGACGGAAGGCCGCACACTTCAGAAGAGACGGGCGTGAAGAGGGATAAGAGCGGAAACAACAGAAGTACAGTGTCTCAACGTACCCTTGAGAATCACGTTGTTCCGCCAATTTGCCAGTCTGACCTGGACCAGAGTTCCGCTACCTTATCTTCGGTGAAGGAGGATTTTGTCGTTCGCTTCTCGGGGTGATCATCATTGTTCTCTCCACAGGCTACCTTTGTACCGTTTGTGTCAGCCAACTGTGCTGCTTGGTCGGACCGCGTGGAAGTTGCTCAGCGCGACGGCCTTTGTTCCTATGCGCAATGCATTTATTAGATCACTCGTATTGCACGGTTCAACTTGGAAATCAGCGGAGGTTCTACAACATCTTCCGACAGCGAGAAACACGATGAAGGAGGTCGCAATGTTAACTTTGGTATCCAAAAGCAAGGGGCACGCCTTACTTCTCGGCTTCGTGATTGCGTTCGCAATCGAAGGCCTTCACGCGCAAGGGCAATCCCCTCTAACCATCGGGGAACTCATCGTCACGATCGACAACGCTCCAGAGGATGCTTGGATCAATATCGAAGCACGGACGGCCGTGCGAGGCTCTCGCACTCAATGGTATCCTGTGATTCCAGATCGCTGGAGTTCCTATTCCGGCCAATCTGACAAGGTATGTCAATTCATAGATAGGGATGGTGGCCCGAATGCAGATACCATCGGGTATGCAAAGTACCGGATTTACTGTATGTCCTCCAGTAACTATGTTGATATCGATTACCGTGACGCCGATTTCGAAACGTCCGTCTACGCAGATGGCGCGGATGTCGAACTGTTCTTTGATAACAATACTAACCAATGGCAGTATGAGGTTGCCGGAGAAAAGCACTCTCTCTCGAACCATGCCTCCATGGGAATCTGGGAGCTGTGGTTTCACGGTGGCAGCCACCCGCGCATCCCGATCATCGTCAGAAACTACTATAACGGGGCGTATGGTGGCACAGTCGTGGTTGACAACGCAACGTATTCCTCCCCCGACTCCACGAAATGGACTCTTGGAAACCATACCATCACCGCGCCCTCGACCCAAGGAGGTTCCTGGTGGTTCGATCACTGGAGCGACGGTGGCGCCGAAACCCATACTGTGACAGCCAGTCTCAGCAATTTTGCCACAGTCTACACTGCCTATTACTGGCATGACCTCGCACCCTATCAGAAAGGGGCTGCTACGCTCGCTTGCTACCCTAATCCCTCCAACCCCGCAGCCACAATCGTATACACCACACTTATGCCGGGCCAAATTCGACTCTCAGTAGTCGACGTCCTAGGCCGTGAGGTTGCAGTTCTTACTGATGCCTTCCAGGAGGCAGGCCCGCATCATGCCCTCTTCGATGGTTCTGGCCTCGCCTCCGGCATTTATTTCTGCCGCTTGCGCGCGCCTGTAGGAGTGAGGATACTAAGAATGCTTCTGACGAAATAGCACGGAAATCGAAAGATACTTGCCCGACATCTTTTGGAGAAGGGAGTTGCACACGTTCAATGAGCTATTTCCCCTGGACACTGCATTTGCGTAAGTTACGCTTGTGCGTGCCTTGCGGCCATACGCTTCTCTTAGTAGATAAATTCCATTTTAGATCGGACACTACAATGAGACATTCACTATGGTCCGGGATCCTCCTCGCGCTCGTTCTTCTGCTCGCGCACGAGCGATCTGCCCTATCTCTTGGCCAACCCCACACACCGGGCAGAGCCTCGAGCACATCCAAATTTACCCTGTCGACCTGGCTTGACGCGAACCTCGTAAAGGTCAAGTCAAATAATCGAGGCGGGCTAGCTACCAATGTCGGTGGCGGATATGGCGGAGGCTTCTGGCCAGATACACTCAAAGCACGGCAAAATGTCATCCTCTTTGACTTCGGTCCATGGGTTATCGGCAAAGTCAACGGTGTTCCGAAAATGGGCCTCTCTCAATGGGGGACCTCCTATTCGCCAGGCCCCGCGATCAACGGTCAAGCGGCCATGGTGGCCATGCCGCTGGATTCCGTCCGCTACAGGGTCTACAAGATTCGTCAGGGCGATAACGCTACCTCGAACCCTGACTATCGAGACTGGCCCGTGGACCTCGGCGCCCCGGTGGACCAGCAGGGTAAGCCACGGCTTCTTGGCGACCAGATGCTCTGGAGCGTATTCAATAACATTGACCCGACGGCACCTTCCGACTGGTGGCAAACCCATATGCCGAACCCAGGGTTGCCAGTGGTCATCCAGCAATCCGTCTATGCCCGCACTGTGCCCGGAGGGGATCCCAGCGCGCTACTTGAGAATGTCGCCTTCATTGAATGGACGATCATCAATGTCGGACCCAATCCGATCGAATCAACCTACGTCTCGCTCTGGACAGATATAGACTTCAACGACTCACAGAATAATCGGCCCGCGATCGACACAACGAATCAACTCGGTTACTGCTGGCAGTTTCGCGACGACGATTACCTGAAGCCCCCCCGCGCCGTCGGCTTTGTCTGGCTCTACGGCCCGAGTGTTCCGAGTCCGGGCGACCAGTCAGTATTCAAGGGGCGGGAGCGGGCAGACTCCCGAAACCTCCCGATCACGAGCTTCTGGGGCATCCAGGATGATTCATTCCAAGATTCGTCGTTTCGGGGACCGGCATATTCGATGGGGACAGCCTGGAACATTGCGCGGGGTTTTGATAAGGGAGGCAACCCGGTTCTGGACTCAGTGACTCACCAGGTAACGAACTTCCTCTATAATGGAGACCCCATCACAGGGACCGGCTGGCTCTGTCCGTCAAGCAGTGGTGGCGCGGGGTTCAATCTGTTTTCCGGTCCGTTCACCCTTGCCCCCGGCGATACACAGTGGGTGATGGCTGCCCTGATCCCGGTCAGCGATACCAGCCGGCTCCAATGCGTGACTCTTCTCCGCGAGGCCGCAGCGAAATTACGGTCCGAGAGTTATGACTCGTTCATTGTTACCAGCGCGACACCAGAGGCGAACACTCTCCCTTTGACTGTGCGTTTGGAACAGAACTATCCCAACCCATTCAACCCCTCGACCACGATCCGGTTTGCCCTCCCGCACAGGTCGCATATCCTCCTGGCGGTCTACAATGCCCTCGGTCAACGTGTCGCGGAGCTCGAAAACGGAGACATGGACGCGGGATTTCATGAGGTTCAATTCGAAGGGAGAAATCTGGCAAGTGGGGTCTATTTCTACCGACTCTCGACAGGTTCCTTTGTGGATACAAAGAGGCTCATTTTACTTAACGTGACCGAGGCCGCGCCAACAAGCGTCCCGTCCCCGAACGCAGTTCGGGGCCGAGGTCTCGTCCCGCCGACTTGTCCGCCATCTGTATGGCGGAAGGCGGACGGATTGCACTCCGCCAGAAAGCGGCGGACCTTCGGTCCGCCATAAAGACTGGCGGGCAGGCCCGCCAAACAAATGGCGGGTAAACCCGCCAAATAAATGGCGGGGTGAAACGCCGTCGTTAGGGCGCGCGTTCGAACCGACTGCTGACAGTCAACACGTTTGTCTCGAAAGAGGTTGTCTTTTTCTGTAGGCATTGCTCTATATCTGACCTCAGAGTCGCACCCATCATCCATAAGCCATTGAGGATGCCATGAAACGACTTATTTCCTTTCACATCTGCATCATGCTCCTTTCATGCATTGTGCTAGCTAGCCCAGGACTCCACGGGCAAGAAGGGCCTTTTTTGGTTAAATGAGAAGAGAACGTTCACGAATGCTCTTCGAAAAACTGACCCCGCAATGAAGTCCGGCTATTTCAGATGTGATTACCTGAGGAGCCAAATGCCAATGAAGATCCCACATTTTGCCTTTGCGGTGATCGTATGCCTCCTGGTTGGATGGATGGGTTCGCAGAGCCAAATCCTATTCCCTCAGAAGATCTCCGGTGCGATCAACCTCGATTCACTGACAATGCATGTCAGAATCCTGTCTGGCGATACCACATTCCAAATGGATGGGGACACACTCCGTATCGCAAACCGGACTGACACAACTTACCGCACGCTTGCGCGACGGTATATTGTTTCGAAACTCCAATCCTACGGACTGCAAGTGACGATCGATACCCTGGTGTTTAACCAGGGCTACACGACCGGGGCAAACGTCATTGCGACCCAGTCGGGGGGTACTGAACCTGCCGTTGCGGTGATTATTGGAGCCCACTATGACGCCAGGCGTAGCGGCGGGGCAAGCCCAGGCGCTGATGACGACGCAAGCGGTTGCGCTGCCGTACTAGAAACGGCACGTTTGCTTTCGGGGGTCGTGACGGATCGCACTATTGTCTATGCTTTTTGGGACCTTCAAAATTGGGGGAGGCTCGGGAGTTACCGTCATGCTTCCCAGATTGCAGCCCGAGGGGACAGTGTCTTTGGTGTGGTTGATGTCGAGATGATTGGCTGGGACGGCAACGATAACCACGTCGGCGAAGTACACGTTCGGAATTATGGACATTCGGAGGAGCTTGGGGACTCGCTGCTTGCCTTGAGCCAGCGAGCAAGCACGGGCGCAACCCTTGTCCTTTATGATCCCGGGTTAACAAACGGCGATCACCTTTCCTTTTGGGAGAAAGGGATTACTGCTCTTCTCCTGTGCGAAGAGGTTCAAGGAGGAGACCAGAACCCATTCTGGCAAACGGAAAACGACCTTATCGAACATTTAAATTTCTCCACTTTCCAAGGACTTGCCACACTCGCAACTGAATCGGTGGTATCGATGTCCCACTCGAGTGATCCTCTCCTGGTCAGGAATTTGTCGCCAGAATTCCCAGGGGAGTGTCGACTATTACAGAACTTTCCGAACCCCTTCAACCCCATAACGACCATCCGCTACGGGCTCCCTCATCGCTCACACGTTCTCTTAACCATATTCAACACCATTGGTCAACGTGTCGCGGAGCTCGAAAACGGAGACATGGACGCAGGATTTCATGAGGTTCAATTCGAAGGGAGAAATCTGGCAAGTGGGGTCTATTTCTACCGACTCTCGACAGGTTCCTTTGTGGATACAAAGAGGCTCATTTTACTTAAGTGACCGAGGCCGCGGCAACAAGCGTCCCGTCCCCGAACGCAGTTCGGAGACGAGGTCTCGTCCCGCCGAAGGCGGGACGGATTGCACTCCGCCAGAAAGCGGCGGACCTTCGGTCCGCCAGAAAACGGCGGACCTTCGGCTGACGGAAGGCCGTACCGATGAAGAGTGGCGGATGTCAAACGAGTTCAAGAACGAAACAACGTTAACACAAGTTCTCAACGTACCCTTGCGGTGAGTGAGAAGTGGTTCCGCCGCAGCCTGCCCGCCTTCCTTTTGGCGGGTTTACCCGCCGTTTTCTGGCGGGGTGGAACGCCGACGTTAGGCCGCACGCTCTGGAGAACACTCATGCAGTCTGTCCGGAAGTTCATGCTTTCATCTCCCGCATGGGTGATCTTCGGACTCATGGTCGTGGGGCCTTTGGTATCCTTGCTGGTTCGTGGAAAGGCGAGTGACTCGTACTATTCACATGCAGCATCCGCTTTCTCGGCCGCATGCGTTGCACTATGGTACATCACTGCAATCACGGCCGCCAACCGCGTCCGGTCACAATTCAAACCGTGGGCGGTCGTGCTGTGTGGAGCAATCCTCGCGTGCTATGTGACTCTGCCGTTTTGTGGCCAATTCATCTCGGGGTTTCAGATCGCTGATAGTGCAGGTTACAGTTCAGATTTCGCCTCAACCCTGGTCGTTGTGTGGGGTCTTGCCGCTGGTGTGGGCGTGCTTATCGTGGCATTCATCGCTTCGAAGTCACTTTATACATCAAGTGTTGTGGGAAAGCCTAGGATCGGGGACATCATACTCGGATTTCTGGCATTCTCGCTCTATCCGCTGGGTGTGTGGTTCCTTCAACCAAAGCTGACTGAGCTTCACAGGCGCGCGGTCTAATAAGCGGCCCGCCAAACAGATGGCGGGTAAACTCCGTCCCTCCCGTCCAGAGGACGGGCCGCGGCCGTTAGGCAACCCCCGCTCAACTGAGAGGCAGACTATGAGAACCTTCCTGCTACTGAGCCTGTGTGTTTCGATCACGAGAGACCTGCCCGCTCAAGGGATTTATTTCCCACTCCAGCCAGGGAATGTGTGGCACTACGCAGGCTACGGTCCTTGGAGTCAGCTGACAGTATCAAAGGACACTATCCTGCCTAACAGAAAACAATATGCGGTGACCATAGACGGACCGTTCCAGTTTCTCCGTCAAGAGGGCAACCAAGTGTACCAGTATAACTTTCAGTCAGATGAGTTGCTATTTGATTTTTCGATGGTGCCAAGAGACACAGTCAACTCCATCCCTGGTGGATCGGATACAACGGATATCATCCTCTCGACACGCGATTCTGTCAATCTGTTTGGTAAATATCGGCTCCATTGGGTGTTTGATATGATCCCTCGACACATAGTGGATGGCGATCGAGGAATTGGCATCGTCGACAGCATTGGCATTGTTGAGCTATTCTCGTCCAATAGTACTGAAATCCTGCAAAGTGCATTGATCGACGGCAGACTATATCAATCGACTGGTGTCGCCTACCGGGAGGCTGAGTCCGCAATCAGGTTCTCACTGGCCCAGAATTTCCCTAATCCATTCAACCCCAGGACCAGGATATCGTACTCAATCCCGACTAGTGGAGTACCACTCTTCAGGGTCTTCAACAGCCTTGGTCAAACGGTTCTCATCCTGAATCTGGGATTTCAAGCATCCGGGCCGCATGTTGTTGACTTGGATGGTAAGCAACTTAGTTCCGGGGTATACTTCTATCGCCTCGACTTTGGCTCGTCCACAAAGACGATGAAGTGCATCCTGATGAAATAAGGAGGTCTGCCTAACTAGCCGTCCGGCCTGGCCGGGCGCTGTCGTGAGGCAGCCTCACATGTGCCATTTCCAGATGCCAATTCTAACATCACTACATTCCAATCGGAGTAGATCCGTGAAACGTATACTAACATTTGCGTGCGTTGCCATTATTTCGACCTCAACCTATTGCCAGACAGACGCTCAATATTTGAAGTCGAAAGCTCTCCAATTCAGCTTTAATGGTCTGAATCTCTCGTCCTTCGGCGGAGGCGTCGGTGGTAAATTGTGGATAGACGATCGCACTGCTCTCTCACTTGCACTAGGTGGAACCCATAGTTACGACAACGCTGACGCAAACGCTCAACAATCTGGTCAAACCAATTCTCAGTCGACCGTCCAACTTCAATTTGGGGTCGAAGCGCATACCTTCCTCTCGAACGAGTTCTCTCCCTACGTTACCGGGGCCATTTTCGGGAGGTACGAAGACCAGAACTACAAGACAACCTACTCTGGTCCTTCGATCTCTCACGAATCAAAATACAAATCCACCAACCTTGGCCTCCTCGCCGGTTTGGGAGCTGAGTACTGGATCAGCAATAGAATCTCACTTGCCGGCCAGCAGACATTCCAGTTGAGTTACGGATTTGGGAGCCACGAAGAGATCACGGACGTGGATACGAAGCAGAACACTCGCGGATTTGACGTCGGCCTTGGGACTTCTTCTCTCATCCTCTCTATCTATTTCTAAGTGAGGCCGCCTAACACGGATTGCACCCCGCCAGAAAACGGCGGACCATCGGTCCGCCGTTTTCTGGTGGGGGAGGTCCAAACCCTCCCCCTCCCCTTACGATGCCGAAACCGGTGCAGGGGAGGGCTTGCACGCCGGAGTCCGAAGGACGTAGGCGTGGGATGGGGAGAGGTCCAAGTCGGACGCGGGCCTGCCCGCCGTTTTCTGGCGGGGTGAAACGCCGACGTTAGGCGGCCTGCCGGACGGTGATCCAGCTAGAGAAGGCGGACATAGTCTCGAGCTCCGTGAATGATTCGGTGGACGAGAACAGTCCCTCCTTCGAGGGTGTAGAAGGCGAGGTAATCTCCAATGATTACGTACCGGTATCCCATCCCAACGAGTTCCTCATCGTTGGGGATTCGACCGAGTTGAGGTTGCCGTGTCAGGAGTTGGAGGTTCTTCTCAATCCGGACCAGTATCAGTTCCGCAGCCTTGAGGTGTTCTGAGGCAACATACTCATAGATCTCTGAAAGGTCGTCCTCAGCTGCGCGGAGAAGATGAATGGCAAGCCTAGGCTTTTTCACGGATCCTCTTGCGGAGATCGCTGACCACATCGGCAAGCGGTCTTCCACGATCTCCTGAAGCCTTTTGAGCCTGGGCAACGGCGAGCATTCGGTACAGGTCCAATCTTCGTTGCATGTCGGCGTAGTGCGCGATCGACATCAGGACCATGTCACCTTCACCGTTTTTGGTAATGAAAATGGGCTCCTTGCTTTCACGGGCAAGCTTCGAGATTTGTTTGGACTTGTTCCGCAGGTCGGAGATCGGTTTGATGATTGGCATGCTGCCTCCTTAAGTGTATCAATATTATGACATTATAACGATACATTCAAGTGGGCAGGCTGCTTATCAAGCGGCCCGCCACAAAGATGGCGGGCGGGCTGACGGAAGTACCCGACATCAAGAACGGCCGGCGCGAAGCGAGTTCAAGAAACGAAACAACGATGAAGCTGATTTCTCAACGTACCTTTGTTCAATCACCGGACCCATATCCGCCGCAGCTTGCCCGCCGTTTTCTGGCGGGCTCGCCCGCCTTCTTTTTGGCGGGTAAACTTCCGCGCAAGGGAAATGGGAGTAGCGGGATCTTCGATTTGGCGACGACTGAGCTGAGAAACGCTAAGTCGTGTCAAACCCTTCGACTTCGCTCAGGGTTCGACCCCGAGGAAGATGGAGGGGTCGAATCGGGATTAAATGCGGCCGTTAGGTTGCCACGAATGAGCGTGGTTATGAAAAATCAAGTGGGATGGATTGTGCTGTGGGCTGTGCTGGTCCCAGCATGTCAAGATCTGGGTGTGGAAGATCACATCGGTTCAGTGTCCTCGGATATCGTTAGGTTCTCAGCACAAGCTCAATTCCCAAATCCGCAACCAGTGAAATCGGTCTTCTGGAATGCTTCAGAGGATTTGACTGTCTTCCTGGTGTCATACGGCGATCCACAAGACTGTCCTTCAGGCTGCTACTATGCGGAGGCATATGGCCTCAAACACAAGAGCAAGATTGGCTGGCTGACTCCCGGACCCCTTCCGATGTTCGACCTCGATAGTAATGATACATATCTGTTTTCAGATGACTTCTGGACGCAACTCGATGTGCATGCGAACTATTCTTACCGGGGACTCTTCTTACCATTGATGATTCAGGATCCGGATACGCCGATTCCAGTCGTAAAGCGGATTGCCGATGGCCTGAGCGTTTACAGTATGCCGTACTACGGTGAGCTTCTCTTGGAGAATCCACACGTAGTGACGAATCGTGAAATCCTGACGATTCTGAGTGTTCTCCCGGTCTTTCAGGGAGATGGGTATGCACCAATTCGAAAACGAGCTTTCGAGCTCTTGTCGCTGCTCGGGGGCTAGTTGTCGTGGCAACCTATCAAGCGGCCCGCCACAAAGATGGCGGGTAAACCCAGTCCGTCCGGTCCTGAGGACGGAACCCCGTCTTCCTGACTCTGTCGGGAAGACGGGCCGCGGCCGTTAGGGCGCAACGGCCACCCACGAAAGGAGGATAGCATGAGATGCTGGCTGGTTTTCATTCTGTCCATTACCGTGATCGCAGTTCTTGGCTGTGATAAGCAGACAAATCCGCCGAATGCGTCGGATTCCTCAGGCCTCTATCAATACACGGCATATGATTCCGCCGCCACCATTGTGGTGACAGGCACAATGCATTTCACTCGTCTAGATAGCGTCATTTCCGGGGAAAGAAACCTCGCCGGCAGTGGACAAGAAGCTGGGTCGGGTTCGATCAGTGGATCAGTCAACAGCTACGGTACCATCACAATTCTCTTCCCAAGCCAGCAAGTCGGCGCCGTCTATCTTGTCGGCAGACAGGCAAACTCTTCCATAACAGGCGACCGCTATCTTGACACGGGAGCGCGACCAAGGGGGATAAAGGTGGGGACATTTCAGCTCATCGCCGCCAGCCACTAACCACCTTTCCGTTGCGCCCTAACAAACGGCCCGCCAAACAGATGGCGGGTAAACTCCCGCGCAATGGAAATACGAGTAGCGGGATGAAACGCCGCCGTTAAGTAGCCGACAACTCTGGGAGAGTCCGGACCGTGATCTTGAAGCGAATCATGAAACAATTCCCCTTCATATGCCTAGTCTTGATCATTGCGCCGATTGCGTGCAAGGACGTGGGGAGCGATCTCTGGGAAGGATGGAACCAGCGACATATTCGAAAAGCTTCATTTGCGATCCCAGCAGACATGCAGTGGGTTTGCCTGAACGGGGTGCCGTGGGGCCTAACCGAATATTGGGGCACTCCTGATCCTGATATGCGTATTAGAGTCATGATGTACTACGCTCCTGGGCTCGATACTTCAGCCTCCTTTCCTCGACTGAATCTCGCGATAGACAATCAACCCATTCTCATGAATGGCTATGCAGCGCAGCGGTTGACTTTTCTGGATACGTCGGATGTTTGGATAGAAGTTACAGGGATCTGGATTCCAGACTTGCGGGATCATGGGAACCAGATGCTGTTCATGGTAGAACAATACGGAAAGCCCTCACCGAAAACGGCAGATGACATTCTGCGCTCTCTCAGGGTGCAGTGAACGAGTGTATTGTGGAGAGCTTGCACACTTTGTCACATCACCCAATTGCAGCGCGACCACGGACACATATTCAAGATGCTGCACCAGTGATAAATGGTTGTCGGCTGCCTAACACGGATTGCACTCCGCCAGAAAGCGGCGGACCTTCGGCCCGCCAATAAGATTGGCGGGCGAGCCCGCCAAACAAATGGCGGGTAAACCCGCCAAAAGGTGAAGCACGGCGGGTAAACTGACGGAAGGTACCTCCATCAAAAGTAGCCGGCGTGAATCGAGTTCAAGAAACGAAACAACGAAGAAGCTGATTTCTCAACCGACCCGGAATCAAACACCGGACCCATTTCCGCCGCCGTTAGGGCGCGCGCAAGGAATCTAGCAATGAGATTCCATCCAGTTGTATATGTCCTCGTCCTCGGAGCTTGGGGGTGTTCCACGACAACGCATGTGGCCAAAGTCGAGGATGTTAATCCCAAAGTCGAAGGCGCCGCTGCCACGATTTGTCTGAAGTCCGACGGAGAGCGTAAAGTGCGAGATATCAGCGTGAAGGCCGACTCAACTACCTTTGTTGGTCCCAGCAGTATGGACACGGTGCGGATTCCGACTCGCAATATCAAATCTATCCGCCTTACGCATCATGTCGGGGGTGCTCTCGAAGGGTTGATGTGGGGGGCGCTCGGCGGGACTGGCTTCGCTCTTGTAACTACGATTGGTATGAGCGGGGGCGGAGATGAAGGGATGGGCAAAGGCCTACTTGCTCTCGGCAGCATGGTACTTGGCGGCACAGGCGGGATGGTGCTTGGAGCTATCAAGGGGCATGACTATACCTTCATCTTGCCGGAGGATTCAACTGCGATACCGAATCACGGATCTGACAACAGTGGCAACATTTCTGCTCATGAAACTCCACCGAGTGCGCCCTAACACGCGTCCCGTTCCCGAACGAAGCTCAGGGACGGACGCAGGCGTTAGGCCGCCGCCAAGGAGCAAGATCCATGTCGATCATTGTCTCTCTGAAGGAAGTTGCTGACACCCTAGAAATGCTCTCGGAGACCACCGAAGCCTACCTCGTGCGCGAGACCGGGGAGATACTCGTTGTGAATGAGGACGATCACCTGGCTTTGGAGGATTCAGACGACACCGAAATGCCCGAGTGGCAACGCGACCACATAGCACGACTCCGCGAGATCTTGGATACTGATCGAGTGGTGGAGCTCCCAAGCTCATATGATATCGATGCCTGGTCGATCATGGAACAGTTCTGTTACGCGATGGCAGACGCGAAACTGCGAGACCAGTTGCTCGATTCAATCCATGGGAGGGGCGCGTTTCGGATGTTTCGGAGCACGTGTGAACGGCTCGGTCTTCTTGAGGACTGGTACGCATTCCGGCGCGAGGCGATCGAAACCATCGCGCGTGAGTGGCTGGAATCCTCCGACATCCCATTCAAATAGTGATTCCCATTGGCGGCGGCCGAACACGCGGATTGCACACCGCCAGACAACGGCGGACCTTCGGTCCGTCAGAATACGGCCTACGGGAATCCCGACTGTGAAATCCCTCATCGCCTTCGTTCACTTCAGTTGCGATACGAAACCCGTGTCCTCTTGCCGAGACGATACGTTGTTCCTTGATGTTCCGGGAGCGAATGGAACCGATGTGCTCTTGGACTCAGCAATCCTTACCACGCCCTGAGGTCCAGGGGCACTTACACATTCGCCCGAAGTCATTGAGCACGGAGGAGTCTTCCATTTCGGGGAAGTCGTTTCATCGGTCTTTCTGTACGCAAGAACCAAATTCAATGAGCACTCACCAGTCTGTTTCGATAATATGATGTCTCCTATTCCGTCAGTTGCATGTACACTAAAATCACCGCTGCTAAGGTCATAAGAATAAATGTTGCAGATCCCAGGATGTTGGAAGTCCTCCCGTTTGTATATTTACCCATTATTCTTTTGTTATTGGAAATGTGAATAATGATCGCAATGAGAACCGGTGCAGTCAATCCATAAAGAATAGCTGAATAGATCAGCGCCTTAATTGGGGAAATGCCAACGTAATTCAACGATAACCCCAGGAAAAGTGAAATGGCAATGATGATATAAAATGCCTTTGCCTGGTGGAATTTTTTATCCAATCCTTCTTTCCATCCGAAGGCTTCGGTAATGATGTAAGAGAGGGAACCGCTCAGAACGGGAATGGCCAAAAGCCCGGTACCGATGACGCCCACTGCGAAAAGCAGATACGCTGAATTTCCTACCAATGGTTTCAGTGCCTGAGCCGCCTGTTCGACCGTGTCAATCTTATGAATGCCCCCGTTGAATAAGACCGTTCCCGAAGTGAGAATGATAAAGAACATGACCAGATTTGAGAACAACATTCCCCAGTCAACAGCTTCTGTCGTGTCGTGAATTATTTTTTTATTCACTACCAAGTGTTTCTTCTTATTTTGCTTCACTTCTTCAACCTCCATCGTCGCCTGCCAAAAGAAAAGATAGGGTGAAATAGTGGTTCCAAGAATGGCAACCAGAATGCTGACAAAGTCTTTGTCCAATATTATCGTTGGAATAATAGTGGCCTTCGCAACCGCTACCCAATCGAGTTTGAATAAGAATGGGATAATCAGATACACTAATAGAACGATGCAGAGGTATTTCAGGACAGCAGCGACTCTGTGATAAGGCAACAATATGATTAGCGCGAGAAGTACAATGGTGAAAACCAGGCTGAAATAGGCTGCGTGAATGGAAGGGAACAAGAGGTTCCCTACCGCCCCCATACCCGCAATATCAGCACCAATATTCATGACAATCGCAGGGAAACTAAATAACAGCATCAAATACAGAACTGGGCGTGAATAGTGTGTTTTGAGGGTCCCTGCTAAACCCTGTGAAGTCACGAGACCTATTCGTGCACACATTTCCTGAATGGACGCCATGAGTGGAAATGTAATGAGCGCAGTCCAGAGCGTTGAAAGCCCGTATGCAGCTCCTGCCTGTGAGTAGGTTGCAATGCCCGAGGGGTCATCATCGCTTGACCCGGTTACGAGTCCGGGTCCAAGAAGTTGCCAAAAATAAAGCAGTCTGCTTGAGATTGTTCTTTTATCTTTCATCTCTTTTGTCGCTGCTGAATCGCTGAAAACGAATGAACCTGGTGGTCCTGTGCAGATGCTCGATATGATCATCCTTCCATAACCAGAGATCAGCTATTGAAATGCGACCTTCGGGAGACACGGCTGTCGCTTCGGAGAACACCAGGGCCGCGCCGCCGACCGCCCGGCAGCCCAGGCGGACCAGATGCCAGTCATTCGCGAATCCATCCACGCTGGAGTACTGACACATGGGTGATACTGCGATACGCTGAGCGAGAGTAATCCCTCGAATATTCAGCGGTTGAAAGAGATGGATCATATACAGATTCGGGAATGCATGTCGGGATGCATGTGATTGAAGGGAAAATCACTGCTGCCGGCGAAGAACCCGTCGTACTAAAATTCATGATAGCCTTTCGCTCAACAAGAATCAATCGGGTCAAGAACGGGCAAACGGGTAGTCGTGGAGGTGGTCCAGTATTGTTCCTTTTCATGCCGGAAAAGCTGTATCCACAACATCTCGGAAACAATGGCACTGCGAAGTCGACTCGAGGTCTCGACTTGCTCCTTCTCTTCTCCCTCATCCCTTCGAGAGGTGGGAGAGAGCTCTCCCCAATGATTAACTACTGTTTCATCCCTTCAGCCGATTCGATTTGAGGTTCTGTCTGATATACTATGAATGGCTTCAGGAATACTACGGACAGCCAAATCTTGTAGGGGCGGATGTACCAAATCACAACGAGGAGGTTCTATGAACAAAGCAGTTTCACTCGCACTTCTTGCTGGTGGGATTCTCCTGCTCATCTTCGGGATCAATGCGTACAATTCGACCAGTTCTGACATTTCTCGATTCTTCAGTGGCTCGGCCACCGACAAATCGATATGGATGCTGGCGGGCGGCGCTATCGCGACCGTTTTGGGACTTGTGGGTTTAGGGCGCAAAACAAAAACAGCGTGAGAATGGGCTTACATTCATGTCAATGAATGTATTGATCAAGTCAAAGGGAGAACCATGAATAACAGGATCGTTGTCCTCGCTCTGATAGGGTGTATGGCAGGAACACTCTTGCCGGGATGTACAAAAACGGCGGAACAAAGAGTTGAAAATGCCAAGGAGTCTGTAGGGGATGCCAAACAGGATCTGAAAGACGCTCAGACGGAATATCTCGCAGAATAGACAACATACAAACTCGAGTCTGAACAGAAACTTGAAGCCAATGCTCAGAGGATCGATGCGTTCAAAGAAAAGATGGACAAAGCCGGCCCCAGATTGTTCCCTCCACACGGCCTTCCATCCGGGACACCGGTCCTCCGCTCCTCCTGGGGACTAACTACTTTTTCATCCTTTGGGGCGATGATAGTCACAGTCGACAATTGATACCCTGTAATGGATAAACGGGCCCATCTGCGACCGAAGCGTGGAACAAGGAGCGACCGGCACACGGTATGAAGGCTCTTCGCTTGAAAGACATCTGGTTATTGTTAAGGGATTCTGCGATTGCCTGGGATGATGACAACATCGGGGCGCAGGGTGCTGCACTGGCGTTCTTCACGGTATTTTCTCTGTCGCCGCTGCTCATTATGGTGGTCGTGTTCTCAAGTTTGGGATTCGGTCATGCGGCCGCGAGCGGCCACCTCGTGTCTCAAATCAGCGGATTGATTGGAGCTGAGGGAGCAGGCTTTGTTCAAAGCCTGATTACAAACGCATACGAGTCCGACTCTAATCTTCTGGCAACGATTTTCAGTGCCGTTGTGGTTCTCCTGGGTTCGACGGCGGTGTTTGTGCAACTGCGGGATTCGCTTAATCAAATCTGGCGCGTTCAGCACAAACCGAGAGGCACCGTTCGCGCATTCCTTCAGGGCCGAATCCTTTCGTTCGCCATAATCCTGGGAATCGGTTTCCTTCTGCTTGTTTCTCTTGTCCTCAGTGCCGTTCTGGCGGCAATTACGAGCTACCTGAGTAACCTTCTTGCCATCTTCCCGGGCCTCTTCAGCCTTCTTGATTTCCTCGTATCGTTTGCCGGTATCACTGTGGTGTTTGCTGTCATGTTCAAGTTCGTTCCGGCCGCAAAGGTGAAATGGAAGGATGTGTGGGTGGGAGCCGCGGTGACCTCGTTATTGTTTTCGGTCGGAAAGCTTCTCATCGGTTTGTATCTGGGTAACGGAGCTCTAGGCTCGACATTCGGTGCGGCGCGATCGCTTGTCGTCATCATGATGTGGGCGTACTACTCCGCGCAAATCGTCTTGTTCGGTGCCGAGTTCACCCGATTGTATGCGATGAGATTCGGGGTTGAGATTCTTCCGAACGCGAACGCAGTGCGCGTCGTGAAGCGAACAGTTGAAACGAGGCGTGCTCGGGCTCCCCGTCGCAGCGCTGCTGATTCCAATGAACACCGGTAAGCAATGGAAGAATGAGCTTGACGCTGCCACGCGTCCCCTTCTCCACGAAAACTTCACTCCTTCTGCTGCGGGCGCGCCCGGCGAAACGCTGACACGATCCTCTTTAAGAGAGGGGCCCCGTACACTCTAATCACGAACAGCTCCCGCTGGCACCATAGACCGGAATCCATTGTGAGAGAGAAGAACAAACGAAGGTACGCCCGACGGGTCGTCAAGGCCGCCCTATGGGTGCTTGCAGGCATACCGCTCCTGATCATTCTCGCCCTGTTGGTGCTCCAGATTCCCGCGGTGCAGTCCTCTCTCGCCCAGAAGGCAGTTGCTTCGATATCGGCAAAAACACATACGCGCATCGAAGTCGGTTCGGTCAGCATCGCTTTCGCGCACACGCTCGTTTTGCGCGGCATATTCGTTGAAGACCGCCGGGGGGACACCTTGTTGTCCGTTCAAACGCTGACGGCGGATGTGAACCTGCTTGGACTCTTCTCGCACGCCGTTACGTTCCATGCGCTCCAGGTTGACTCGCTCACTGCGCACATCACACGCACTTTGCCGGATAGCAGCTTTAACTTCGATTTCATTCTGAACGCCCTCAGTCCCGGTTCGGGTCCTGACATCCCTCCCGGTTCATCTGCGGAGCCCGGCTGGGAATTACGCCTCGGCGGAGTGAGTCTTAACCGCATTCACGTGACATACGACGACGAGGTGAGCGGATTGAATCTGCGCCTCCAGATCGGATCCATGGAGACTTCGATCGAGGAGTTTCATCCTGACAGGATGCAGATCCGCGTTGACGAGGTGTCTCTTAAGAATACGGTCGCGAATATCATACAAACAAAAGAAACCCCGCACTCCGATTCTCCATCTGAAGATCTCGATATCGGGTTCCGGGCAATAGCGCTCGCAAATACTCGGGTGAACTATGAAAACAGGGTAACGAGAGAACGCCTCGGCCTCGACGTCGGAAACGCGATGGTCACCGCAGAGAAGATCGATCTGCCCTCGCGGCGTATAACGCTCAAAGAATTCCTGCTGGAAGACACACATCTTGTCATCGTAGAACCGAAGATGGATCGAACAACAATGGACCATGGTCATGTCCCTGCGAGGTCCTGGCGTATCAGCCTTGATGAACTCAATCTCCGCGGCAACAGTGCATGCTTTGATGTTCAGGGAGCGCCCGAAACCCGTGGCCTGGACCTCAACCATCTGCGGCTTGATGACGTGACAATGCACGCAGACCACTTGTACCTCAGTGACAATCGCGTGACTGGGAATCTGCTTCATACGTCCTTCCGGGAACATTCCGGTCTTGATGTGCGTGAGGTGTCGGGCGGATTCACCGCTGATTCTCTCCATGCGCAACTCACCGACTTCATTGTGGAGACTGCGGGCAGTCGCATTCGTCAGAACCTCCTCCTGAGATATTCTTCTCTTCCCGCACTGAAGGGACTCCGCAGTGATGTTGGTGTGAATGCGACGCTCGAGGATTCTCATATCGCCATATCGGATCTGCTTCTCCTGCAGCCTTCTCTCCCGCTCAAGAACGAGGCGGGGGTGACGATTCGGGTCACTTCGCAAGTCTCGGGCCTTGTCGGGGACTTGAAACTGACGGATTGCCGGATCACGACAGGCGATTCTACGCACATTGATCTCACCGGATCGATACGCGGGTTACCGGAAGCATCCACGTCGTATGTTGATATGAATCTTCGTGAATTCTCCACCAGTCGAACCGACATCCGGGCCCTTGTTGCGGACACAGTGCTGCCGAAGAATCTCGTTCTGCCGGCTACGGTCAAAATGAACGGACAGTTCAGAGGGACAATGAAGCGGTTCTTTGCCTCGGCTTTTATCGCGACAAGCGACGGGAACGTGAATGGGAATGCTACGTTCTACTCGGAGAGGACACTCAATGGACAATCCAGTCGATGGAACGCGGAGGTATCTGTAATAGAGTTGAATATCGGTTCGCTGCTTAACGATCCGGAGATGTTCGGTCCGGTGTCGTTCTATGCATCTGTAGCCGGGACCGGAGTGAGCAAAGACGACATACAGGCGAGGATGCGCGTAGAAGTGGAAAAAGCAATGGTGAACGGGTATCCCTACCGGCACTTTTCGCTCAATGGAACTGCCGGTCCTCAATTGTTCGAGGGGAAGGCTGAAATGAGGGATTCGAATATCGTCTTCACGTTCGACGGAACTGTCAACACCAGCGAGGAGAACCCTGTCTACAAGTTCAGATTCGATCTGAAGGGAGCCGACCTGCAACGGCTGCGTCTCACCGCGGATGACGTGCGCGTTTCGGGCGTGATGACATCAAACCTTACGGGACAGACGATCAATGATATTAATGGAACGGTAGACGTACGACACGTTGTCATCATGAAGAACCGGAGACGCTATGTAATTGATTCTCTCCTCTATACCTCTGTGAACAAAGAGAAGGAAACACACATCGGGATCGAGTCGGAGCTTCTTGCGGCAACATTTGACGGGACGATCGCCCTCGGTGATTTGCCGGCTGCGATTGAAGAACATTTCGCGCGGTATTTCGACCTTCACGATGCTGCCGCCGTGAGAGCTTCAAGCCCCCAGGCATTTACGTTCCAGGTTGTGCTGCGCGATCCCCGGATATTCGCAGATGTATTCTTTCCGCAATTCGACCAATTGACCGCCGGGGTTATCGCCGGCCATTACGACAGCGAGAAAATGGATCTGAGCTTGACCGCCGATATTGCCACGGCTGCATTTGGCGGCTTCGACATGGACAGTATCACGTTGAAGGTCACTTCCGATCCTCAACGATTGCAGGCCACGTTGCGCGTAGGGTCCGTGGCGGATTCGATGCTTGTTCTGACAAACCTCCAGCTCGGCGCGAACGTCCGGCATGACAGCATCGCCGTGGCACTGCAGAGCGTGGGAATCAACGGGGAAACAAAGATGCTACTTGCGGGGACTTGTACGAGCGTGCCGAACGGGTATCGTTGGCGATTTCTCCCGGAGGGAATTGTACTGCAGGGGACCCGATGGAACGTCCCTTCTGACAACTCTCTCACGTTCGGCGCCGGTCACTTCATCGCGCATGATCTCGTGATGCACGGCGCCGGTCAAAGCCTGTCAGTAAAAAGCGAAGACGGCACCCGGCCACAACCGCCCGTGACATTGACGTTTACCGGGTTTGATCTCGCAACACTGTCCCGGATTGTAGAGCGTGACAGCGGATTGGTCGGAGGAGTGCTGAATGGCAACGTTGTGCTGCAGAGTCATGGCAAACAGCTGGCGTTTACCTCTGATATCAACGTTAGCGACTTTGCATTTGCCCGACGGGCCGTTGGCGACATCGTGGTACGGGCAAACAATCGCACAGAAAACGTCTATGACGTAAGCATGGAGATCACCGGCAACGATAACAACATTGCCGCAACGGGACAATACCGAAGCACAACAGGCGGAAGCGATCTCACCCTGAAGTGTGATTTGAAGAAATTGAATCTTGCGTGTCTCGAACCACTGGCCTTCGGGGCGATACGCCGACTGTCAGGAACTGCGAGCGGCGAGTTGAACGTGACCGGGACGTTTACGAAGCCATCTCTCACCGGCAATCTGGCGTTTCACAATACCGCGTTTACCCCGGTGATGCTGGGCTCGTATTTGCGTATCAATGACGGCCGGATCATGGTCGATCGAAAGGGGGTCCACTTCGGATCCTTCGAGGTCGTCGACACCCTCGGCAATACGGCATCATTGACGGGAAATGTCTTTACCAGCGACTTCCGTGAGTTCAGGTATGACGTTCGGGTTTCGACCAGGAAGTTTCTCCTCATCAATACGCCGGCCAGCCGGGATGCATTGTACTACGGGACGGTGTTCCTCGATAGCGATATCTCCGTTGAAGGAGAATATGCGCAGCCGATCATCCGGATGCAGGCCCGACTTGACAAAGGAACCGATCTTGCGTTTGTCCTGCCGGAATCGGAGGCCGATGTGCAACACCGTTTCGGGATCGTGAGATTTCTTGATGTGAAGAATCCGTCAAACCCCATCATGGCCCGAAGGACTTCCGCACCCCGGAGAACGCGCGACACAACCGGATCGAGACGCTCATCCATCGATCTGAGTGCAGATGTTGAGGTCAACAAAGAATCCAGACTGCGGATTCTGATCGACCCGATTGCCGGTGATTCATTGGTGATCCGGGGAGAAGCGACATTCAGTGTCGGGGTGGACCGGAGCGGGAAACTGGCAGTCACAGGGCGATATGATATCCAGGATGGCTCATATCAACTTTCCTTCGGGCAGTTTATCCGGCGCGAGTTCGCGATTGCAAAAGGCAGCAGCCTCACCTGGTTCGGATCTGTGACGGAGGCAAACGTTGACATTACAGCAATCTACACGGTAAAGACATCCGTTCTGGACCTGGTTCAGGATCAGCTCGTCGGGTTGAGTCAGGAAGAGCAAAACAAATACAAACAGGCTCTTCGCATTCAAGTCTATCTTACTATTGACGGAAAGCTGCTGGCGCCGAACATCCACTTCCGGCTCGACTTGCCTCCGGACCAGCGCGGTGCCCTGGGAGGGTCGATCTACGCAAAACTGAACGAAATAAACGGACAGGAATCCGAACTCAACAAACAAGTCTTCGCCCTTCTCGTGCTGGGAAGATTCCTCTCGTCGAACCCTCTTGCCTCAGCCGGTGACGGTGGGCTTTCCGGATTCGCACGTTCCAGCGTGAGCCAGATCCTCACGGAACAGCTGAATCGCCTTTCGGAGAAGGTTATTCCGGGTGTCGGCCTCAATCTAGGAGTAGAATCATACGAAGACTATTCAACGGGAACCGCCGAGGGACGGACACAATTGCAGGTTGCCCTGACGAAAGAACTCTTCGATGAACGTGTGAGCGTTCAGGTCGGGGGCAACGCCGATCTCGAAGGGCAGCGGAGCCAGCAGAATGCATTGAACAATTTTGCCGGAGACATCAAGGTAGGGTATAAGATGACGGAGGATGGACGGTGGGTCCTGCAGGTGTTCAGACTAAACACCAACGGCGGCGCAATTGAGGGAGATGTTGTCGAGACCGGCGTCGGGATAGTGTTCGCGATTGATTACGACAAGCTTTTCGGCCTCGGACTCACACCTGTGGCCGACAAGGCGGAAGATAAATAGATGCGATTACCTCCCCTGAAAGGTTCTTCTCGAGAGACTCTTCAAGGCCTGCTGTTCGCCGGACTGGCGGGCATCCTGCTCGCCGTTCTTCCTGGATGTTCCAACACCGGATATCTCGCTCAGGGCGAAAAGCTGTATACAGGGGCCGAATTGCACATCGAGAAGAAAGGGGCGATACCGACCGAGGGCGATCTCGAAAGTGAGCTGAGCAAATTGATGGTTCCCGAACCGAATGCAAAAGTCCTGGGGCTGGTTCGCGTAAAATTGTGGCTGTACAACATCGGCCTCTTCAAAGAAAGCATGGGCGAGCCTCCCGTGCTGCTTCAGAGCGTGCGGCCCGACCGCATTGTGACAAGAATGCGCACGCTCCTGGAAAACAAGGGATACTTCGATGCGGATGTGAATTACACGGTGCGCGAAGAGGAGAAGATGGGAAGCGTCTCATACAACGTTGCGATTCAACCTCCCTATACGATCAACAGCCTCACTGTGAAGGGAGACTCATCCTCCGTCATCAATTCCATCAGAGCAACAATGGGCGAGACGGTGCTTAAAACCGGAGAACCGTATGATTTGAGCAAGCTTCAGGAGGAGCGCGTGCGCATTGATGCAGCATTGAAAGAGAAGGGATTTTTTTTCTTTGCCCCTGACTTTCTCCTGTTTCAGGCGGACAGCTCCCTTGACGAAAGGAAAATCGATCTCACTCTGACGTTGCGAAATCGGATTCCGAAAGAGGCCACACAGAGCTACACCATCGGCAGCATCTATGTCTATTCCGGCTATGCACTCAATCGCGATAGCGTCAACATACCAGCCGGAGATACAGTCCTCGTCGGCGGATACCATTACATCGATATCGACAAGGCATTTGATCCCGAAGTCATCATCCGGTCAGTCTTCTTCGTCAGCGGTTCCCCCTACACACGTCACGATCACGATCAAACGCTGAATAGACTGATGAACCTGGGGGTATTCAAATATGTAAGTGTCCGGTTCGTCCGGGCCGATTCGGCAGGAAATCCTCGCCTCGATGTTCGTATTTACCTCACCCCGCTCTTGACGAAAACCATTCGCTTTGAGCTTCAGGGAGTCTCAAAATCGAATGACCTCGTCGGCCCGGTGTTCGATTCCAGTTTCCGAAACAGGAATCTGCTGCGGGGGGCCGAGTTGTTCAAGCTGACCGTCGAAGCGGGTTTCGAAATACCCGTCCGGAAAACGAGCTCCGGCGGAACCTCGTACGAGATTGGCTCTCGGGCCGAGCTCGAATTCCCAAAGTTTCTGATCCCCTTCGACGTAGGAAGCGGCTCCAGCCTCTTCACCCCGAAAACACGCATGGGATTGGGATTCCGCCTGCTGCATCGCCTGCAGTACTACCAGATATTTTCCATGGATGCCTCCTTCGGGTACCTCTGGAAGGAGACTTTGAGTAAAGAGCATGCTGTCAATCCGATCGCCGTCACGTTTGCTCATCTGACGAAGACGACGCAGGAATTCAAGGACCTGTTGGCGACAAACTCCTTTTTGCGCAAAAGTTTTGAAGAACAATTTACCATCGGCCAGACCTATTCCTTCACCTATACCGATCAGCTGGAGAAGGACCGGAAGAACCATCTCTACTTCAAGGGAAGCATAGATCTCTCAGGCAACCTCATCCATCTTGTGCAGTCGCTCTTGGGTGAAAAGGGGGGGACGCCGGACAACCCGTACAGGATCTTTGGCACTCCGTATTCCGAGTATTCAAGGTTCGATGTGGATGTCCGGCAATACTACTACACCATCTCTCAGACCTCCTCGATCGCCACCCGCTTGATTGCCGGAATAGGAATCGCCCACGGCAATTCATCCACGCTCCCATATGTAAAACAGTTCTATGTAGGCGGAAGTAATAGTGTGCGTGCATTCGACGCACGGGCGCTCGGCCCGGGCTCGTACAAAACGCCCGACAGCCTGCTTGCCCGTTCATTCCTTGATCAGGCCGGCGATATTAAGCTCGAAGCAAATGTCGAGTACAGGTTTCCCATCATGGGGGTTGTTCACGGTGCGTTGTTCATGGATGCAGGCAATATCTGGTTGAGGAACGATGATCCGAATCGCCCGGGTGGTACATTCTCGGGCAAAACGTTTCTCAGTGAGATAGCGGTGGGAACTGGTTTCGGCATCAGGCTTGATCTGTCGTTCTTCATTCTTCGGTTTGACCTCGCGTTTCCCCTGCGCGTTCCCTCTCTGCCGGTTGGCGAGCGATGGGTCATAAACAGGATTGATTTTGGCAGCGCCTCATGGCGGAAAGAAAATCTTGTGCTGAATGTTGCCATCGGCTACCCGTATTGAATGCCATGAAGCAGCCCATGGTCTCAATTCCAAGACGCGATCCGCAACCTGATGCGGGGGATTGATCCACCGGTTGGCTGTGGGCCCATGAGCAATAACCATCGGCCGCGCCGACGAAGCCGACCCCACGGCGCACAAATAAGCCTTCCTGCCTGAATGACTTACGTCCCGCGCACGTGCTTGTGCGGTTCATGGCCCGCCAAGGAGTCTACTGCGCCTTTCACTCTGTCAGAGATGCCTGTTGCGGCATCCTTTGCGCTGGCAAATGAATCCGTGATGGATTGCAGAGACTCATTCGCCGTGTTCTTGACAGCACCCACATATCGATCACCCTGCTTCAACAACTTTCGCCTGGTGACGGAACCTTTGTCCGGAGCGAAGAGCATTCCGAGAACAGCCCCTGTGCCCAGCGCGATCATCCATCCTAACAATACCTTTCCTGCGTTCATGGTTCGTCTTCCTTCCTGGATTGATTCCGTCGTATATGTGGATCCCGGGCATCGTCATCCCTCATGTATCGCATCTCGTGAGGAGGTGAATATGACGCGGTCCAATGGACAGTGACCTTATGGAACTATGGTATGGAGGTATATGAGGAAAGACAATCGGCCAAACGGATGGAGTTGTAGTTAATCCTGTCCGGGGATTAGCTACTCTTTCATCCCTTTAGTCGATTCATTCTGAAGTTCCCTTCGGCTTCTTTCTGAGGCTCACCCCGCTCGATGGCCCGCTATTTCCCGGCGTGGACACGCATGACTTCTCCGAACCATGATGGGGAACAAGAATTATGGTATGGATACCGCCAACTTTCAGAGATGACGCGCAATGGATACAGTACCTTCACCGCCGACCGAGAAAGAGAAATCAGAAGCAAAACGCATCGCGGATCAGCCCCCGGAGGCAGTTTCTGTTTCTATGTTTAACACATTCTTCTTGAAGGTATCTTCGCTGACAGTATTTGCTGTGCGCTTCTTCAAGGAAGTATTTCGTCCGCCGTATGAATTCAATGAACTGATAAAGCAATCTTTTTTGATCGGCTACAAGTCCCTTCCGTTAATAGGAATTACAGGTTTTATCATCGGACTTGTGCTGACCATTCAGTCAAGACCCACTCTGGCGAAGTTTGGAGCACAATCGTGGCTGCCGGCAATGGTAGCCGTGTCGATTATACGGGAAATAGGGCCGGTGATAACTGCGTTGATCTTCGCCGGAAAAGTCGGATCGGGGATCGGGGCAGAGCTCGCGTCGATGAATGTGACCGAACAAATTGACGCGATGCAGGTATCAGGCACCAATCCCTTCAAATACCTCGTGGTCACAAGGGTGCTTTCTGCGACACTCATGCTTCCTTTATTGGTCGTTTTTGCTGACGCGATCGGATTGTTTGGATCGTTTATGGGTGTGAACATAAAGGGAAATGTAAGCGCTCATCTCTATTTCTCGCAGATATTTCAAAGTCTCGAGTATAAAGATCTGATTCCGGCATTTCTCAAGACCTTCTTCTTTGGATTTGCAGTCGGGCTGATTGGAAGTAACGAAGGATACAATTCAAACAAAGGGACCGAAGGCGTTGGAAAAGCAGCCAACGCGGCGGTGGTCTATGCTTCGTTGATGGTGTTCATCATCGACATGATAGCGGTACAACTGACAAGTCTGTTCCAAAACTGAATCGAGTGATGAGAAATATGGCAGCCGGCGAGACCTCCCAATCAACCGAACATGATATGAAACAGAGCCGTCTTGTTCTTGAAATGGGGCATCTCAAGAAGTCATTCGGGAATAACCATGTGCTGCGGGATATCAATCTGGAGATACACAAAGGTGAAAACCTCGTCATACTCGGGAAATCCGGAACCGGCAAATCAGTACTCATAAAATGCATCGTTGGATTGGTTGATGTTGATGCAGGTACGCTTTCCATCCTCGGTCGGAATATTTCCGAACTCAAGGATCAGGAGCTCATAGAACTGCGCAAAAAAGTGGGATTCCTTTTTCAAAGCAGTGCGCTGTATGATTCTATGACTGTAAGGGAGAATCTTGAATTCCCACTCAAGAGACAACTCCGGGCCATACCGAAAGACCAAATGGACTCTCTTGTCAAAGAAGCACTGCAAAATGTGGGCCTTGGTGAAGCCGTTGATAAGATGCCGGCAGAACTTTCGGGTGGCATGCGGAAGAGATTGGGATTAGCGCGGACGTTGATATTGAAACCCGAGATCATGCTGTATGATGAACCAACAGCGGGGCTGGATCCCATAACATCAAGAGAAATAAGCAGTCTCATTCTTGAAGTGCAAAAACAATATGGGACTTCGTCCATTATCATCACGCACGATATTGATTGCGCCAGGCGCACGGCAAATCGGATCATCATCCTCAGGGATGGAGCATGCGTTGCAGAAGGATCATGGAGCGATCTGGAACATTCGTCAGATGCATGGATACGATCATTCTTTGAATAACTCATTACCCACATTGTCCGACGAGAGCATATGAAAAAAGACACCAGTTACAGGATCAGGCTGGGGGTATTTGTCTCCCTGGGACTTGCAGTGCTCATCCTGGGGATATATTTCATCGGCGAGAAGCAGGAATTATTCAGTAGGACTGTTCGTCTGAGCGGGGTATTTAAGGACGTTGCCGGCCTTCAGGCAGGAAACAACGTTCGGTTCTCAGGAATCAATGTGGGGACAGTCGAAAACACTCGAATCGTGAGCGATAGTTCTGTTCGGGTAGAACTCCTCATTGGTGAACACGTTCGGCAGTTCATAAAGAAGGACGCGGTTGCAAGTATCGGCACAGAGGGCCTCATGGGCAATAAGATTCTCATCATAAGCCCCGGAATGGGTGGAAAAGAGGAAATAGAAGACAACGACACGCTTGAAACAGTCCAGCCGGTCAATATGGACGATATTTTGGTATCATTGAAAACGACTATTGATAATACTTCCATTATCACAGGGGATTTGTCCAAGATTACACGGAACATACAATCCGGAAGAGGGACCATTGGAAGGCTGTTGATGAATCAATCCGATGCCAGACGATGGGATTCTACTCTTGTGAATCTGAAAGCGGGTTCTGCGGGGTTCAGAATACTTGTGGAAAAGGCGAGAAAGAGTTGGCTGCTGTGGGGTTTTTAAGATGCGTCCTGGCAAACGGAAAACACAATGAAGAACAGAATTCTGATTGCAGTGCTTATGTGCCCTCCGTTGCAGCTCAGTCCTTTTCCCTGTGCTTTGATGATGGCCTATGAGGAGAGAGTCTAGCGTTAAAAGGTCGCCGGCAGAAGATCAGTGATTCAATCGGTGATGTTCGCATTATAAATATCCGAGTTTCTTCCACACCTGCGCGCCCTTCTTCAGCATCGCAACAAGATCGTTCCCGTCGTCGCTATGATCCACTCGCCTGATGTGGAGACATCGCGCTGCGCTGTGGGCGGCATTGATTGTGGCATCAGCGTGTTCTATATTCCATCTCTTTCATTCGCAGCCGGCGTTTCGCGCTCCGGCTACTGCGGATTTCCTTTTCTGCTACGACAAACCCGAGAGATGTGCTCCCTCATGGTGAAGTGTGTATTTACGGACCTTGGCGAATCACTCGATGAGAAGGGAAGCTGATCTCTCGCTGAACAGCCTGACCCGGTCGCGAGAACGGTGTGGAGTACTATCATCCATCGCACGCATCTCTGCTCGGAGGCTCTCATGAAATACGCCCCCCCATCGTCGCCGTAATTGGAGAGCCAATAGTGATTTGCCGGAGGTGAGAATCTTCACCTGCTGGTCAAGGGCGCTGATCACGCTGACCTGCATGAAAGGAGTTCCGTGCTCAGGGCTAAGAGCGAAAAGATGTATGGCGTGACCATTCTTTTGAGAGTGACAATCAAACACCGCGAGGCTTAATGTACTGGTTCTTTCGTAACGGAAAAGGTGGTGCATCACTATATCGAGTTGAGACACTCATCGTGTTTCTGTTCCTGGCTTTCATGGCCGGGCACGATGGCTGGAGCCAGCAACTCCGGGACTCGCGCATTCAGCATGCGTTGAAGGTCTCCTACAACCACCTTGAAGCAAGTGTCGTTGAAGTACAAGACAGCACGAGATACCCATCGTATGCCCCACATGATCTTCGATGGAGCTATTTCCCTTCAAGTGGTTGGACCAGCGGATTTTATCCCGGATGTCTCTGGCTTGCGTATGAACTCAGCGGAAGAAAGGAGTTTAAAGAGTGGGCGAAACGATGGACCAACGGTCTTGAGAAGGAGGCATCCAATACCGGCACGCACGATCTTGGGTTTATGTTTATGTGTAGTTTCGGCAACGGGCTCAAGAACGTATCACACAGTGAGGCACGGGCGTACAGAAGCATCCTGTTGAAGGCGGCGATGACCCTCGACAAAAGATACAGTCCAAAGGTCGGATTGCTGCGCTGCTACTGGGATGAGCCTCCCTTCAGCGAAGATACGACTCTCTATCCGGTCGTTGTCGACATCATGATGAATCTGGAACTGCTGTTCTGGGCTGCTGAAAACGGGGCCCCGGACTCTCTCCGGGAACATGCCATACACCATGCCTATGCTACATACCGTGATTTTGTCCGACCGGATGGGGGGACCTATCATGTGGTTCGGTATAAGAAGGACTCCGGGAAGATATTCAACAAAGGGCAACTCCAGGGACAAAGTGAAAAGTCAACCTGGACACGGGGCCATGCATGGTTCATTTACGGCATGACGGTCTGCTATCGGTACACGAAGGATGAACACTTTCTTACAATGGCATGTTCACTGGCGGATTATTTTCTGAAACGACTCACCCCCGACAATGTGTCGGCATGGGACTTTGACTCAGCACCCGAGTTCAAGAATATCAAGGATGCATCGGCGACGGCGATCGTCTCTTCAGCGCTCTTCGAACTCAGTACGTATGTGAAAGATCCGGCACAAAAAGGAAGATATCTGGGAATGGGGAAGGCGATGCTCGCCGCTCTGTGTTCGGACGACTATCTCGCAGAAAATGAGAGGACGAATGCTCTTCTCCTGCATTCGACGCAGTATCTCACCCAGCCGGGAAATCAGAATACGGATAAACCAGCCATCTTTGCCGATTATTATTTTCTGGAAGCCATACAAAGATACCTGACTCTGGAAAAGACAGGTCGGCTCTTTTGACTACTGAGTTTTGGCCAAGGTAGCTTGTCCGAGATGCTCTGAAGACATGGTCCGGTCCGGCGAACGCACTTGACTTCTCATGAGACGAAAATGAATAAGCAGCTGAAGACTTTTCTTTCGTTGATTCTGATCCTTCTGACCTCTCATGCGCTCGCCGAATCCCGAAAGAGTCCGGTCGATTATGTGAATACGGACATCGGTGGTGTCAGTATTCTCCTTACGGCTACACGTCCGGTGGTGCAGTTGCCGCACGACTATCCCCAGGTAGCACCAGTGCTCAATCCGGGCCTTACCGACACGTACCTTGCGACAAAAATCTACGGCTTTCCGGCCGGCGGTGTGACACTCATGCCTACTACCGGTCCCGTCAGGACGGATCCAGCCTCCCTCGCATCCGCGTTTGACCGCGATTTTGAATCCCGCACACCCTATTCCTATGAAGGCCTCCTTGAAGACTATAATATAGAAGTGTCGTATACGGTCGGGCATTTCGCAATTTATTATCGATTTGACTTTCCCTCGAGCGGTGGTCACCAGATAAACATCATGATGGAAAACAAAGGATCGATGCGCACCGTCTCCTCAACGGTTGTTGAAGGGTCCACAACGATACAAGGCGTTCCATACTATTTCCATCTTGAGTTTTCGAAACCCTACACCGGTGAGACGTCCTGGCAATTCGCCGGTCGTCCGGAGGAGCATCGGCAACTGGAGGGAGAGCATTTTGGCTTGAGTCTCGGGTTCGCGGGCGCAAAGAGGGAGCTCGTACAGGTGAAGGTGGGGCTCTCTTTCATCAGCATCGAACAGGCGGAGAAAAATCTGCAACAAGCCGTTCACGGCTGGGATTTTGAAAGACGGAAGCAAGAGACAAAAATGGCATGGGACAAGCTTTTGGGGAAAATAGAACTCCAGGGGGGGACCGAAAAACAAAAGACCATATTCTACAGCTCACTGTACCGGGCAGGACAGAATATGATGAACATCACCGAAGACGGAAAGTATTACAGCGGATACGACCAGAAGGTGCACGAGAGTCAAGGCCGGGAGTTCTACACGAATGACCAGTTGTGGGATACGTATCGCTGTGAACACCCTCTGCAGTTGCTCCTCGATCCGAAACAGCAGGAAGATATGATTCAGTCGTACATCCGAATGTCCGAACAGTGGGGATGGTTGCCGCTGTTCCCGAAACTCTGGGGCGAATCCGCTGCAATGATCGGACAACATGCCAACGCGATGATAGCCGATGCGTATTTCAAAGGATATCGAGATTTTGACATCCCCAAGGCCTACGCGGTGATGAAAAAAGAGGCGATGGAAGCCACGATGCTTCCCTGGAGGAACGGCGAGATGACGGACCTTGATACGATCTATCTGGATAAGGGATTCTTCCCGGCGCTGAAAGAAGGCGAAAAGGAAACGAATACAAAAGTGCATCCGTGGGAGCGCCGCCAGGCGGTCGCGGTGACGCTCGAAACAGCGTATGATGACTGGTGTCTCGCCAAGATGGCGAAGGCGTTGGGCCACACCTCAGACTATGAATATTTCCAGAAGAGGGCGCACAACTACGGAAATGTCTTCGATCCATCCATCGGATTCATGGCTCCCCGGTCTGCCGATGGTGCATGGGTGAAGGGATTCGATCCCATCCTCCCCAGCGGACCGGGAGGCCGGGACTATTTCGCAGAATGCAATTCCTGGGTCTACACGTTCAGCGTTCAGCACGACGTTGCCGGCCTCATAAATCTGTTCGGCGGCCGTGAAGCGTTTTTGAAGAAGCTGGATTCTCTGTTCGAAGTTCAATACGGAGGGCTCTGGAAGTATAGTTTTCTTGCCAAGTTTCCCGACATGACGGGATTGATCGGAAACTACGCACAGGGAAACGAACCGAGCTTCCACATCCCCTACCTGTACGATTTTGCCGGCGAGCCATGGAAGACACAGAAAATTGTTCGAGAGTTAATGGATGTTTGGTATGGCGACACACCGCTTGGTATTCCCGGAGACGACGATCAGGGAGCCATGGGAGCATGGTATGCCTTCTCGGCGATGGGTTTCTATCCATTCTGCCCCGGCGAGCCCTATTATCTGATCGGCAGCCCTCTGTTTGAAAAGACTTCAATACATTTGGCCAATGGAAAAACCTTCACCATTAAAGCGGCTGATGTATCAAAGCGCAATAAGTACATCCAGTCTGCGACTCTTGACGGCAAGCCACTTCTCAAGCCCTGGTTTACTCAACGGGACATTGATAACGGAGGGAGACTGGAATTTCGTATGGGACCGAGGCCGAATAAACATTGGGGAAGCGCACGCGGTGACGCGCCATCATCCATGAGCAAGGAACATTAGGCTGCTGAAAGTGCCACAGGTCTTGAAGCAAGAGTTCTCACTGAAGTATGAAAGAAACACCAGAACACGATCAGGCACCACGGCCTCCTCGGACACCGGGACCAGAATCATCCATCCCCCGAGAGGTTGCTCCTGAAGCGACGATTTTCACAATTCGCGCAGGGTCGGGCGTTTGAGAACGTGCGATGACCCTTGACTGTGATCCAGAGATTCCGTTCACTGAGACGAGCGGGCGAAATCAAGGACTCGAAGGCAGGGTGCACTCTGCAATACCCCCGGGAGGAAGAAATGATTGAAGACACCATCAAGAAGATTGAATCGAAGATTGAAACGGCGAACTCAATAACGAAGGAATCCAAGACAGAGCTCCTGGACCTCCTGCAGAGGCTTGAAACTGAAATCGTCAAGCTCTCTCAATCGAAATCAGAGCATGCAGAGAGCGTCGCCGGCTTCATCGAGCGGTCTACGCATGAGGCGACACGCCGGGAGAAGAATCCGGAATTGCTGGAACTCTCCCTCGCAGGGCTGGTAGCGTCGGTGAAAGGCTTTGAAGTGTCGCATCCTCGACTCGTGGCCGACATCAACGCCATCTGCACAACGCTGGCGAATATGGGGATCTGAGAGACAGCCGGAAACCTTGCATGGTTGTGGGAGGGACGTTCCGGCTGCTGGATTCCCGTGTCCTTGGAAATGAAGCCCGTTCATCTGGGGATGGCGGGCCTCTTTCATTTTAGATTTTAGAGTTTAGATTTTAGATTTGGGGGTTAGAATTTTAGATTTGGGGGTTAGAGTTTAGATTTGGGGGTTGGATTTTGGATTTGGGGTTTTGAATAAAGCCCTGGGGCAGATTTGGCGATGGAGCGGGGTATGGGCTGCAGCAATTCCATGTCCTGAGGTGTTACTAGGACGTGAGTCTTCCAACTGATTTCACTCAAACTGAGGGGGGAAGGATGAGACAGGTGGATATCCATCGTCGGATTCTCCTGGGTGGGGTATGGGTGGCGACGGCCATCACGCTCTTCGGCTGCATGAAATCCAACAACAATCCGGTGTCTTCCGGAATCCCGTCGGGATCGCAGGTCAGCCTCGCCATGGCTTTCTCTAGAACGGCGTCCGGAATATCGTTGAGGAAGTCCGACGCGACCATGTTTGCGGATTCGATCCGGATAGACAGTATTGTCGTTGTCGTCGAGAAGATCAGGCTGCATCCTGCGTCGGACAGCATTGGGAACGGAGGTAATGGTGGGAATGATGGACACGGGCACGGCGACGGACACGGCGGCGACGGTGGGAATGGAGACGGGGAGGATGGTGTCAGCCATGTGTCCATGGCAAATGATGGCGGCGGGGTAGTGCTGGATGGGCCTTTCATTATCCACGTCCGCGACACCCTTTCGGTCGACTTTGCGAGTCAGAGTATCCCGGCCGGCACGTACAACTCGATCTCCTTCACGATCCATCGACTACATTTTGGCGAGCAGGGCTTCGACAGCGATGATCATAGGGAGATTGTTGTGGATCCACTGGACTCCAGCCTTGTGGGATCAAGCGTTGTCATCTGGGGAGCAGTAATGAAAAATGGGACGTGGACCTCATTCACATTTAACTCCGACCTTGAGCTCGAGGTGAATATCCCGGGTACGTTTATCGTCCCCGACGCGATATCCTCAATCAATCTTGCCTTCAACTTCAATCTGGACCTTTTGTTCAAAGATCCGTCGACGGGAGCCTTCCTCGATCCCAGTGACATGTCATGGGCGAATCATCAACGGATCAATCAGGCGATCCTCAATGCCTTCGGGAGAGGCCATTGTGGAAACGACAACAACCGGGACGGTCATCTTGATGATTAATCCGGATTCGAGTGACGGAGAGTCGGCTTGATACGGAATATCGGGGTTCATTGGAACTCGGTGTTGAACCTCTTTGAAGTACCCGATCGGACTTTTGCTGCACTCAGGGACAAGGCTTGGCCCAGTCTTGATTCCTGATGCTGCAGCAAAAGTTCGAGCCGATCGGGAGAGAGTGGAAGACGTTCCCTAGTATACCGGCGGTAAGGCAACCGTAACACCGGGCGGCCGTCGGGGGCAATGAGGTCATTTCAGCACGATTACTTTTCTCCCGGCCATTCGCCGGACGGTCAGCAACCCTCCTTCAGACGTTGTTTTCCATTGATATCCCTACCGGTTATCCTCTCGCTCATGCCACTGAATTTCACTGATGCGTCCCGGGCAATGATCTGGCAACGACCAGAACCATCGGCTCATGATGAAGTCGACTCCGGCTGCGATGAAGCGGAAGCGACGAAGGACTCAGGCTGGTAAAGCGGTCCCATCCGTACCAGGCCCCGCTTTTGTGCAGATGGCGAACTTTGTACCCCAACCCCAATATGCCTCCCATTGCCGTGCGGTTTTGGAGATTTAAACCGTCGAATGTAGTTCTTCCCGATTCGGCATGATTATTGACTGTTTTAAGGTGTTTCACACAGATCATGAGGTTCCACCAGCCGAGATGAAACGATGACAACACCGGACTACGTCAAAATCCTCAAGCTCGACAAACTCGCCCTCAAGTCGAAGACGCACTCCGAGTTTCTTGAGCTCGTGAAAGTTCGCCGGCAATATGCCAGAAACCTCGGCGTGGAAAAAAGTTTTACGTTCTTTGTGGACCAGGCATGGTCGATTTTCGGCGATGGTAAGTGAGTCAACGAAATACATGAAGTGATCGTTCCTACGGGTTGAAGCAGTCTTCCATGCCAACCATGGGAAAAAATGCCCCGACGTATCGGGGCATTTGCATTTCATCGATTCCTCCTCCTCGGCCAGCTGGGTCCGCACCGGAGGAACCATCGCACGCAGATCGGAGGTTCAATAGAGGTGGAGTTACCACGGCAAAACACTACCATCCACTTTCTGCTGAGGCTTCCGGAAATGACGGACGTCAACTTCGATCCCGGGTTTACAAAATCCTACACCGGCCCCCTCCGTCGTACAATCAACAAGGACGGGTCGTTCAATGTCAAACGGCGTGGTGCCCGTATTCATGACCTGCACATTTATCAGTTTCTTGTTTCGGTCTCCTGGCCTGCATTTGTTGCGATCCTTCTCTTCGGCTATATCGCAGGCAATGCAGGGTTCGCAGTCATCTACCTCTGGATCGGTGTCCACGATCTGGTCGGGGCAGACGCTTCTACGCTCCTGCATTCGTTTTCCAGCGCCTTTTTTTTCAGCACTCAGACATTTACCACGGTGGGGTACGGGACCATCGCACCTGCCGGCTTTACGGCAAATATCGTCGCATCCTTCGAAGCCCTGGTCGGCTTTATGAGCTTTGCCATTGCCACCGGTGTTCTGTACGGCCGCTTCTCGCGGGCCAGCGCCCGACTGGTGTTCAGCGACACGATGGTGATCACCCGACACAGAGACTCCGACGCGTTGATGTTCCGTGTGGCAAATCGGAGAAGCTCAACGCTCATGGAGGTGGAAGTCCGGCTCCTGCTCATGACGGTGGTCATTCAGGACGACAAGCCGACCCGCAAATACGACGTCCTGGAACTGGAAGTCCCCACCGTGCTTTTTTTGCCTCTGACGTGGACGATTGTTCATCCTATCAAGCCGGGAACCCCGCTCTTCGGAAAGTCTGCGGGGGAACTTGCTGCAGTGCAGGCGGAATTGCTGGTGCTGGTGAAGGGATATGACGATACATTCCGTCAGACCGTGCACGCGCGCTACTCATATAGTCACGACGAACTTGTACGGGGCCGACGTTTCACACCCGCGTTCCATATTGATGATCAAGGGGATATGGTCGTGGACCTGCTAAAGGTCAGCGCCATGGAATGACTCTCCCCGGGAGGCGCGCAGCTCCGTCTCTTCTCCTCAGGGCTGGATGGAGAGCTCACTGATTTTCGCACCGGTCATTTGCCTGAAGGTCTCAGAGCACTACTTCGCTCCGCGAAGGACCCTGAAATGTATATCCAGATACGCACGGTAGCATCCAGGATCCTCATTCGACCCGCATTCACATTTTGACCACCCTGCGAGCGTCGCATTGAAGGCGCCCCGGATCGGCTCCCCAAGCTCCGTCCCATATCCTTCAATGTACAGCGTGCCCGGGTCAGTGATCCCGCAATTACAGTTGTTGCCTACGCCCCCGGAAGAATAAATGAACCCCATCGGACCTGTGAGAGTGCCGGACGTGCATGTCACTTGTGTTGACCAGCAGACGGCACACGCCCCGGCCGTCGAACCCGGGCAGCCGAGTTCCTCCGGGTTTCCGAAACTGTACATCCCCGGGGCTGTGACGACTGCGGGGTTGATCACCAGGTTCACTTCATCAGCGTAGAAACTTGGCGGGAAATTGCCTATCCACAGCATTGGTGACCGCACACCTGAGGGACACGGCCCATTTTCCGTATACGAGACGCCGCTAATCGAAGAATCCCTGTACGTCACCTGCAGTTCATATTTGCCGTCGTTGTTCGTGTCAAAGCTGATTGTTCCGGTGAGATACCCCATCGGCATGAGCAGAAGATCGGGCGCACGGGTTTCCAGGTTCAATGTCACGGTGGCCAGCACTGTGTCCGGGCGGTAATCTTCCTTCCAGGCGATCACCCTGTAAGTCGCGGCCGGGAGGTTCAGCGTGAAGGTGCCGTCGTGGACCCACAAGCCTTCTGCCTGTCTCCCATCCGCGACATCGATCACCGTAAGAAACGTCTCGCCTTTGACGTTTGACGGGACGACATTGTTCTTGATGTAGATATCGTTCAGAATATTTCCCGTCAGCTTTCCCGACGCCTGGGTCAAAGCAATCGGCACGGTCGTCGTTGCATTCTTACTCACAGTCACTCCCACCGAGGCGGCAGCGTAACCTGACTTGGTAACGCTTAACGTCTTCTGTCCCGCCTGGATGTTCTCAAAAAAGAATCCGCCGGTCGTTCCGGTGACCTCATGGTGCGAGGGGTTCAGGGGATTGTTTTCATCGCCAAGGAGATCGACCACCGCGCCCTCGATAGCATTTCCTGTCGCCTTGTCGTGAACGGACCCGGCAATGCTCCCGAAGTTGCTCGCTTCGCTCCATGCCCTGAACACGGTCTTATAACGTGCCCGGTCGATGCCGAGGTAGGTCTTCGCCGTGGCCGTGATCGCATCGGCCGCCACCAGGGTTTTCAGGGCAAGGTTCGCACTTTTCACCCAACCGGTCAGCTTCGTGGCGCTGATGTTCAGGGCTATTGCGGGAAGGTATGTCTCCCTGAAGGTCGGGTCGTTCACCACCCTTCCAAGAATCCACTTGGCGATAAACCAGGTCATCCCCCAATAATCCCCGGCCCTGATGTACGCGACACACCGGTCCACGACGCGCGGTTCATTGAACAACGTGGCCAACACTTTTAAGTAGGCGTTCTTCGTGAGCTGCGAATACCCGGCCAGATGCAGTGAATTCGTGATGGTGGAAATCACGTGCGGGACGAACTCGAACGCAACGCTCGAAATGCAGGCCCCCAGAGCGTACCGTTGCTCGGTCGCGTTCAAGCCGTCCCAGGTATTCGAGGGCTCCTTGAGCCAACCGAGGCCGTACACCCGCACCTCGATAGGATTCCCTGATTCCGGCAGTGTGAGATTCAGCTGGCGGGCTGATGCGTCCCAGGGCAACTGTCCACGGAGAATATCCATGAGAGTGCCGTTGGGGAACACGTAGAATTCGTCTTCGGGCGTCACGCAATATGCCCATCGTCCGTAGTTATTGAAGAGTTTAAACGTGCTGCCGCTGACATGTTTCAGCTGGAGTCCGCTCACAGGTGTGGACGGGCTGATCTGGACTACGCCGTCAGCAATGGTTGACACCATGTTTGTTTTCTTGACCTGTCCGACTTTTCCGGGCAGCGACGGAAATGGCAGGCCGTTCACGAACGCAACGATGACATTATCCGCCGCTGTGGTGATCTCATCATCTCCGAGGGCAAGAATACGGGGATTCGCCGCCAGCTTCCGGGCAACGAGTGAATCAAGAGTAGTCAACTCTGGAAGCGATTGAAGATCCGCGAGTACCGCGGCAGCCTCCTCCGGTGTGCCGCCGCAGATCAATGGCGAGAGATACACGAGGGCAAGGGCGGTGGAGGATGCATCCAGCTTCAATGAACCGCCGGGTACCAATCCGGAGGACACTGCCATGAGAAGCGGGATGGAATCCTTACCTGCGGCCATCACCAGCGCCGGGATGGCGCTCTGACCGGTGACGGTGAAAGCGTTCGCGGAATCGAGTTTCGTTTCAAAATCTGCGAGGAGGATACTCACTTCAGCAAGGTTGACGCCAGCGGTCGAAGGAAACACGGCAGTGCCGGTCATTGATGCCGAAGCAGGCCCGCCCGGGCCTACGGGATTACTGTCTTTTGTGCATGTCGAGGAGGAAAGGAAGAGAGCGACAACGAGAGCAAAGCGTGCCAGGGTGCGCATGAATCCCTCCGGCTTTATGACCCGCTCATAGTGCTGGAAACGATTCAGAGAGCTGTGCGTTAGGTGTGGCTTGGATGAGGCAGAGGTCGTTGAGGGGGGAGCGTAAAGCAGGAACGCCCGGCGTTGCGACTGCCTCTACGAAGGCAAATTATGGGCAACTCTGCCGGAAAATAACGTGTGGAACGCATAATGTCAATATCGAGGAATTCAACAGTATCGGAAGATGCGAAGGACCCTCCGTCGGGTAACAACCCGGGCCGCATCGGAAGCGCTGAGGCATATCGGTCAATTGACAATCTCAGTCCGCAGAGGTAACTTTCACGCAAGGAATTTGCGGGTTGACGATGATCACACCACAAGATCTGTTGCAGATCGTCAGGATGTGTCGACTAGACCCAAGGAGCTCCCCATGAAAACTCTCATTGCGCAATTGTGGAAGATTGCTCTCATCACCGCCATCGGTTTGGTGGGCAGCGTCACAGTAGGGCTGATGATGCATGGGATTACCGTTTTTACGCCCTCGGGGGCTGACTTCAGTTACCTTGCATTCGGCGTGAGCGGCGCATTCATTTTCGCCATTTATCATGTACGCGGACTCTCGAATGCGATCACAGCCGCCGTGTCCATCAGTGCCATCCAGTTTATCGTCGCCAGTGTCTGGATCCCGACGCTCAATGCTGTGATCTGGTCGTTCGGGGTCAACCTGCCGGTGGTCTGGCTGGCATTTCTCTTCGAACGCAAATTGGCGGCTCTTCGCCGGGGGAAATTCGGCTTCGTTGGCGTGGTGTATGGGGTAATGTTTGTTCTATTGACGCTTGTTGTTGGGATCCTGCAAAATACCGAGTCCATGCCTGCTATCCTTTTCCGCGAGAATTTCCTGGACGGGTTCTTGATCGGCCTCGGGATGGGACTGGGTGTTCAAGCGGCAGAGGCATACATCCATTCGCTTGGCTCCCACGTGAAAATAATCTCCGCTTAAACTGATCCTTGGCCGGATATCGCCTCAGAGGGACGGGAGAGGTTGCCAAGAAGAAATTAACTCAACCCTGCAAACTGTGTCGTAAGAGAGGGCGTGATGCTCATTCCGGCGATCAGACCCTCGCCTGCGGATGATATCGCAGGCGGGGGCGATTCGTTATTTCGACCGGTCAGAATCCGGTCGAGGACAGCTCCGCTTGAATTGTAACTCCGTCCCGTGCATGACGTCTCCCCTCCTCCCATCCTCAAGCTCTGCCACCACCCCACGATAATTGCTTTATCCCGGAATCCGGAAGATGAACCCGGAAGAGAGCATGTGTCTGTAGGTGGTCCAATACCCCCTGAGGAAAATGAAGGTAAGAACGAGCCTGCTGTCGAGATCCATATGCGTTACATCGCCTGGTACTTGATGAAGAACCAATAAACAAAATAGCTCATGCCGAGCACTGCCATGGCAACGGGGTAGAATAGTGCAACAGGTTTGCGGATTCGCGGGAGGATGAGAAAAAAGAGGAAGACCGTATACGGTAGGAGATGCTTCTCACCGATGAGGGTGTTAAACGTATAGGCGATCGCGAAAAGTGCGCAGGCAATAAAAATGCCGGAATCCCACTCCGAACTCAATTGCGTAATCAACTCGACCAGAACCAATATTCCGGAACAGGTCAAGCCAATCATCATGACGACGGAGAAAGCAGGATGGATTTTGCCAGCCGCAATGATGAGATGATGAGTAATGCCTGTAAATAGCCCGGGCCCCTGATGGTTGCTGAATGTCGGTTTGAAAAAGAACACCAGGACCACGGAGAGCGTGAGGGCCAGAATGACTTTTCCCCGGGTGAGCGCCTTGTAGGATTGAAGGAGAAAGGGGGCAAAGTAAAAACCTGTGACAAAGAGAATGCCGACGATGGTCGGTGGATAGAATCCAATCGAGTGGAAACGGAAATCCGGATGGGTCAACCCCCCCCATCGGAGAAAGAGGAGGAGGGGGAGTATCATGGGCACGAGCATTACTATGCCCGAGAGGGCCATGGTTTTGAATTCCGGGGAGCTGACGTGCATCCTTCCTCTCAAGGCGTACAACACCCTGGCGATGATCACGGCTGCCGGCACGACTAAGTAGAACTGCTGGCATAATACAGCCAAAGAGAAAAGAATTCCGGCCAGGAAATCGGAACCATAGGAATTGCGTCCGAGAGTTTTGTGCACCACAATCAGGGCAAGAAGTGCGAAGAACAGGCCGAAATTCACGACATAAAAAACAAAGGCATTGACGAAAAAGTAGGGGAAGAAGAGAAAGACGAATGACAGGTGCAGGGGAGCATCAGAGAGCTCCAACAATTTCATCGCGGCAAGAAAGCTGCAGAATGATATGATGCACGTAATGATTCTCGCGAGGAGAAGAGTAGGGGAGAAGATCTTTGCCGCCAGGGCGACTATCATATACGGCAACGGAGTATTCGCTGCCGAGTAATGCGCATTGAACATCGCATCGATTCCATTCTCGTAGAAATTGATCACGTTTGGAAAATGGAAGATGGTTTCGTCGCAAGTATATTTTCCCAGCGTGAGGAGTGCAACGAGAAAAAATACGACGAATACCGCGGCTGCAATAGAGTAAGTTACTTTGGGGGTCATGTCGATGGACTTTGTTTGCATAGTCATATCCGGTGGATTGTGGCAACTCCGCTGCCTTCAGTTGGCATCTCCATAATCAGCAAGGGGTGGAGCGCATTTCCCGTCGATTGTGAATGTCATCCCCGTAGTGCCGGACTCTCGGGCTTGAAGCGCAGGCCGCGGGCTTGCTGTTGTCGACTCTACTTATTGTTGACTGCCATAATCGACTTCGTCATTCCCATCCAGCGTTCACGGATGATATCCGCTTCCGGGAACAATGTTCTCATGTCGCCGACAGTAAGGAGGTGCCAGTCCGGCCTGGCTTCCTTGGGCCACCAGGCATTAAGAAAGCGAATCGCCGCGATTTGAATTGTCCTGGGGCAGAAAACAAAGAAATTGGGGAGCCATGTGTGACTCTCGATCGGGAAGTAGCGATAGGGAGTCTGCACGAAGTACTTTTTTCCCACGCGTTTGATTTCAGATGCGAATTTCATCTGGTGAGAGAATGCCGCGTCGTTGAATAGCCTGTTGGACCGGTACTCGTAGATGGAGGTTTTGGGACCAGTCGTATGCTCGATGACAGATGAGCAATACACAATGTCGTAGTAGCCATCTTCAACGGGAATGGTCTCGTCTTCTTTCAAAAGGAGAGTGTTAAAGCCGAACTCATTCCTGGCGATCTCAAGGGCCTTCGCATCGATATCCGCAACTGTGATATTGCTCCTATACGGAAGGATGTGCGCGATGTGGGACCCGTCGAATCCGCCAAGGTCGAGAATTCTATCCGATTCCCTTGGAGACATGGTTCGGCGAAAGAGACGATCTCTCTTTTCACGGGCATGGTTCGAAAGGTATTGGACGATACTACTGATGATATCCGTCCCGCCGGTGACAATTGCCCAAATCGCGTGCTCGCGGAAAAAGCCATGCTCCAGATGCACGTCGTGACGGATGGCGAGGGATTGGCTCCCCGCCAGGGAGACCGTTTGATGCAGAGAGAATGGGCCGAGAGGAATACCGGGCAGTCGCAGCATTGAACTCTTCCTCATGCAAGAATTGCATTGGCCACGAACACTTTCAGTCACCTCCGGGCGGATCACCTGGCCGCTCGAGCGAAGTTCTAATGGCGCATCTCCTGCACACGAATGGGCAATCGAAGTGCGCTTTCGACCGGCCACATCGAATCACCTGCAAGGAAAAATGGCAGGATACCCCGGAGGGAAGTCGGTCGTGAACGAGAGGCTATATCTTCGTGGAAAAACTATCGGGCATGCACGGATGAATGGAGTCTCGGAGTGATTCCGTTGGGAGTATGCCCAAGGAAAAGAACAGAGGATGTTCGCGAAAGGACGATGAAAATATAGTACACCGATCCCGGAATGTCAATCAAAAAGTCGCCGGGGGCTGAAAAATCTGATATTACTAGAGTGTTTGTGACAAAAAAGGAGCCTCTGCCGGCTGGCCTTCTTGACCTGGTTCGATGTCTGGTCGTGTTCTGGGCTTGTCTCGCAGGAAGAGAGGGAGGGCTCCGGCAATCCCCGCCACAGGAAGCCCGGTGTCCTCACGTATACCAAGCGACAGAGCAGCCGAAAACCCTATGAGGGGCCAGAGAAACGGAATGATCAGTACGCTCCTGGGAACTCATATCGCAGTCCAAAGAAGGATCCCGAACGCAAAAATCGTTGTCGAGCACGGCAACCCGAAAGTCGGGGACTTCGGAGAGACGTGTCCGAACGTGTAACCAAGAAACGGATAGAAGATCAATGCGTAAAGGATCAACACGACCCCGGTGATTCCATACACGTTCAACCTGAAATGGAATATCATTCACAGTCGGAGTGAACCATACGACTGGCGAAGCACGGATTCCCACCTGCGTGTCCGTCAGCCCCTGAACGCGTTGCTGAATGGTCTCCAGTGAAGATCTCTTCGCATCATCGATAACTTCACCAATAAGACGGCACGCCCGCTGTCGGGTGGAGCAGACAAATCAATTCTCTATAGTAGAGACTCTCCACTCCTGTCCCATACGGGATACTCTTGCAATTGAGCCCCCTGGTGTCGTAATTGTCTCAGAAGCACGCTGACGACTATTGCGGTGAAATTTCTCACAAGGATCTGTTCCTGTATGTCGAGGAAGAAAAGGCACGGCACCAAGAAAGAGAATCTTCCCCATTCCCCGAATGTGCCCATCAGTTCACGAAAGAGATTCTTCTTCACCTTCGCCCTCGTTCTTACTCCCCTGGTGTTCCTCCTTCTGGTTGAAGTGTTGCTGCGCCTCTTTTCCTATGACGGGAACCTCAGCCTCGTGGTTCGGGAAAAGGACAACAATAGGGAGGTCTATAAGCTTAACCGGACCGTGGCACGACGATATTTTTCTCAACGTGGCGTGACGTATCCTTCGCCGCATGAAGATGAATTTGAGGTGGTGAAGCCGTCCCGGACGATTCGCATTTTCTGTCTCGGCGAATCCACCATGCAGGGTTTCCCTTATGAACAAAACGCGACCCCTCCGTCATTCCTTCATGATCGGCTCCAGGCAGCGCTTCCTGGATACCGGGTCGAAGTTATCAATGTCGGCCTCTCTGCCGTCGGAAGCTACGTAGTAAAGGACTTCATTAACGAGCTTGCCGGTTATCAACCGGATCTGTATGTCGTCTACGTCGGACACAATGAATTCTACGGTGCCTACGGCCCGGGATCGTCGGTCGTCATCCGGGGGCCGGTATTGCTCACCCGTCTTAGTCTCTGGATGTTACGGTTCAAGACTTTTCTCCTGCTCCGTGACGGGTACTCGTGGCTCGTGGCCCAGTTCGGCTCCACCGGGACTCCGAGGAACGGGACAATGATGTCGGCGATGGTCGGCGAGGGGGACATCCCGTATCACGGTTCGATGTATCAGATTGGACTCTCGACCTACGCGGAGAACCTCAGGTCGATCATTGAATCGGCGAATGATCAGCATGTTCCGATCCTCATGAGCACCTTCGTGAGCAACATAGGAGAGCAGCCCCCGTTCAGGAGTCTCTACGCGGAATCAACATCGCCGGCAGAGCGGCGAAGGTGCGACAGCTGGATGGCTGAGGGTGATAGCCTGGCGCGTGCAGGGGCGCTCGATTCTGCAGGACAGGTTCTGAAACTGGCCGTGGCGACCGACAGCACAAACGCCATGGCCTGCTACAAGCTCGGCAAAGTACTGGAAGCTCTCGGATTATTTGCGGAAGCGCGACATGAATTGACCAGGGCGAAGGACATGGATGCACTGCGGTTCAGGGCGACCGAGGAGTTTCAATCAACATTGCTGCAGGTGTGCAGGCAAACGTCGACTCCTGTTTCAAGAGTGGACTCCGCATTTGAGGCTGCGTCACCTCACGGAATCGTCGGAAACGGGTTGATCCTTGAACATCTGCATCCGAATTTCAAGGGCTATTTCCTCATGGCCAAGACCTGGGCACACGACATCAGGTCGCAGCAACTGTTGCCCGGGGATCTCCACTGGAGCGAAACACCGGATGATTCCACGTTGATGTCTAGGGCAGAGATTTCACCGTTTGATATTGCATTCGCAAGGGTGCGCATTGAAGCGTTGACGCACCATTGGCCGTATCCCGCTCGCGCCGACCGCACACCCGCTCCCCCGGCAGATCCCGTGGACAGGCTCGCTTTCGAATCTGCGAATAATAAGATTCCCTGGGCGGAAGCGAAATATGAAGCGGCTGAATACTACGCGGGGAAGAGGCAATTTGATGCGGCACGACGGGAGATGCTGGGAGTGGCACACGCACAGCCTGTCCCGTATCTTCCACTCGCCCGGGTGGGGGATTACTTCGTGATGGAGAGGAAATTCGGGGAGGCGGATTCACTCTATCGCGCGTCGATCGCGGCGAAGGACAATTCCTATGCACACATGAATCTGGGTGTGTTGTATGGGGCACAAAACCGGACAACGGATGCGGTGAGGGAGCTCGAGGCTGCGTTCGCACTCAATGCGCAGGAAGCTCAACCATTCGCGGTCCCTGTGGCGGCGTACGGCAGAATGTGTCTGGCGAAAGCCTACGAAGGAGAGGGAAGAATTGCCGACGCCCGGAGAGAGATCCAGCACGCCCTTGCGCTCCAGCCGGATCTGCAGGGTGCGCAGGAATTGCTCGAGGAGCTTCGCAATCCGAACGCCTCCAACGGCACTCCGCAGACTCCACAGTCCGGAGCCAATTGAGGCAAGAGCTCGATTTCACCGCGCACACGCCTTGTCCATTTTGCCTCTCCCCGCCACCGTCTTCTTGACCCTCTGCGTCAAACACAACGGCTCCAGGAATGACCGCCTTTCACGCATGAAACCTGAGGGCAATCCAGTCAGCCTTGCCCGAAACGTAGCATTTCTGACGACACTCGCGAATGAAAGTCGTAGGGGCACAAAAACGTGAGGAAATAGGTATCAAAAAGGCTTTTCCCCCCCTGTCCGCGTCAACAGTGATTTTCTTCCGTCCTTCCGGGAACCTGATGCGTAACCAAACGGTTACATATGTATCATGACCCACGACGTTTTCCACGCTATATCCGATCCCAATAGAAGAGCAATCGTAGGACTGCTGGCCCGGCAACGGCTCACGCTCAATGGCGTGGCCGAACACTTTGAGATCAGCCGCCCCGCCGTATCGAAGCACATCAAGGTCCTCTCTGAATGCGGACTGGTGGTCGTCCGCCAGAAAGGCCGCGAACGATACTGCGAAGCGCGGCTGGAAAAACTGAATGAAGTCTCCGATTGGGTTGACCGATACCGTAAGGTCTGGACGGAACGGCTCGATCGTCTGGAAGAGTATCTCAATGAACTCCAAGCGCAGGAGAAGAAACATGGCAAGAAGAAATGAAGTCGTGTCGGAGAGGACGGACCACGATCTCGTCATCTCGCATACCTACGACGCTCCGCGAAGTCTTGTCTTCAGAGCCTGGACCGATCCCGCACTCCTGATGCAGTGGTGGGCCCCGCACGGTTGCACCACGCCGTTCTGTACGGTGGACCTCCGCCCCGGAGGGCTCCTGCACTATTGCATGCGGTTGTCCGACGGACGGGAAATCTGGGGGAGGGGGATTTATCGTGAAATCGTCGAGCCGGAGCGCCTTGTCTACACCGATTCCTTTGCAGACGCCGAGGGGAATGCGGTTTCGCCGGCCGCGTACGGAATGAGCCCCAGTCATCCCGCCGAATCGCTCGTGACGGTGACCTTCACCGAGGAGGCAGGTCGGACAACTGTCACACTCCGGCATTCAGTCCCCGAATCTGTGGAAGAGCGTGAAGGAATGAAACAGGGGTGGAGTGAAATGTTGGAGCGGCTGGCCGGGTCTCTGGTTGCCGTACGAACGCACAAATAACCACGTGAGGAGGAGACATGAGTTCAAAGAAAATTTCCGCAACCTGGGCTTCCCTCGGGCCGTTTCTTCAGAGCCTGCTTCGCATCGTCACCGCCGTCCTGTTCATGCAGCCCGGCATGATGAAGCTCTTCGCCTATCCAATGGGCATTCCACCGAACGGCGGGACTGTCCACCTGCTGACCGAGTTGGGGCTCGCGGGAATTCTTGAAACGTTCGGGGGCGCTCTCCTCTTTCTGGGGCTTTACACTCGCCCGGTCGCGTTCCTTCTGTCCGGCGAGATGGCAGTGGCGTATTTCCAGGTTCATTTTCCCCGCGGCTATTGGCCCCTCATGAACGGTGGCACCGACGCTGTGTTCTACTGCTTCCTCTGGCTCTTCTTTTCCGCAGCGGGAGCGGGACCGTTGAGCGTGGACGCGTTGCGGGGGAAGTAGGGGAAGGGGAGAGTTGACGCAGAATATGGACTATCGCGCCGAAAATTTGTCGGCATCGAACACCAAACGAGGGTGAGAAGATGAAGAATGAGCCTTTTGTCATCGAACGAACATTCAACGCGTCCATCGCGACGGTCTGGAAGGCCATTACGAACAGCGAAGATATGAAGAAGTGGTATTTCGACCTCCCTGCCTTCGCACCGGAGGTCGGCTTTGAATTCCGGTTCCTGGCGGGGAGCGAAAAGAAGAAATACCAACACGTCTGCAGGGTCACCGAGGTAATAGTCGGGAAGAAACTGAGTTACAGTTGGCGGTATGACGGGTACGAAGGCATATCGTTTGTCACTTTTGAACTGTTCGAAGAAGGGAAGCAGACCCGACTGAGACTCACTCACAAAGGATTGGAGAGTTTCCCGATGAACGAACCCGATTTCGCAAAGACGAGTTTTGCGGCGGGATGGACAGACATCATCGGCAGGTCCCTGAAGGGGTTTGTAGAGACGCCGGCCCAATGATCCCATAGCAGGAAAACCGGCGAGTGTCGGAAAACCCGACTTCACCGCGAGCAATCTCCCTCCCTACCTTTCCCGGCCATAATACGGCCCTGGAGTCCCCCGGACCAGGAATTATGACCGGCTCTCCCATTGTTACAATCTTTACCAAGGAGAGAGTCGGACCGGATCCCCTATGACAGAGAACGCCGCCCAGGGAATTCGCGAAGTTCTGGATTCAGTTTACCGTTCGGAATCGCGAAGGATTCTTGCCACGCTTGTTCGCTTACTCGGCGACCTGGACACGGCTGAGGATGCGCTGCAGGATGCGTTCAAAGCCGCAATGGAGCAGTGGCCGACAGAAGGCGTCCCCGCCAATCCCCGCTCGTGGCTCGTGTCTGCCGGACGATTCAAGGCGATCGATCGGATACGCCGGGAATCGAGATTCGACACTTCGCTGGACTCCATTGCAGGCCAGCTCGTGGCTCCGACGAAGGATCCGGGAGAGCGTATCGATGAAGGTGTGGAGGACGATCAGCTGCGACTGGTTTTCACCTGTTGTCATCCTGCCCTCTCCCCGGACGCCCGCGTAGCCCTTACCCTCCGGGAGGTATGCGGCCTGACGACTGAAGAGATTGCGCATGCATTCCTCACCACTCCCACCACAATGGCTCAACGGATCGTCCGTGCCAAAGGAAAGATCCGCGACGCTCGCATTCCCTATCAGGTGCCATCGCCGGCCGAACTGCCCGACCGCCTGGATACCGTGCTCCAGGTTATCTACCTGGTGTTCAACGAAGGATATTCCGCTTCGTCGGGCGATGCGCTGACCCGGCCCGATTTGTCCGGCGAGGCGATCCGTCTCGGCCGTTTGCTTATGGACTTGCTGCCGGAACCAGAGGCGATGGGACTGGTTGCGCTCATGTTGATACAAGAGTCCCGGCGCGCGGCGCGCAGTTCGCCGGAAGGGGACCTTGTCCTGCTGGAAAATCAGGATCGTTCATTATGGAATCGGGAGTTCATCGCAGAGGGATTGACCCTCGTGGAACGGGCACTCCTGTCACGCAGGTTCGGCCCCTACACACTCCAAGCGGCGATCGCCGCGGTGCATGCCGAGGCACCGAATGCCGGGTCAACCGATTGGGAACAGATCGTGGGATTGTACGATGTGCTCATGCGTGCGGAACCCACACCGGTAGTCGAGTTGAACCGGGCCGTCGCGGTCGCGATGCGCGATGGGCCTGCGGCGGGGCTCGTTCTGATCGATGCCATCCTGGCACGCGGCGAGTTGTCTGACTACCACCTTGCACACTCCGCCCGGGCGGAGTTGTGCAGGCGGCTCGGGCGGAGCGGAGACGCACGGGCTTCTTTTGAACGGGCTCTCAGCCTCACGGCACAGGAACCTGTGCGACGGTTTATCGAATGTCGGCTGCGGGAGTTGACATTCTAAAGAATGCGGCTCCCCAGGCTTCGTACCTGTCGAATTCCCATCAAGCCAGACGACCATATGCAGAGTGCCACTGACACCCCAAGGAGGAGCCATGAAGTACCTGTGTCTTGTGTACAGCGAAGAGAAGATGCTTGAAGCCATGACCGACGACGAGTGCATGAAATACGACGCCGCTCTCCGGGAGAGCGGGAATTGTCTCGCCTCGGAGGCTCTCCAATCGGTGCAGACCGCCACCACTGTTCGAGTCAGGGGAGGCAAAGTGTCCATCACCGACGGCCCATTTGCCGAAACGAAGGAGCAATTGGCCGGTTTCTACCTTATTGACGCCAAAGACCTTGATGAGGTGATTGAAATCGCCTCGAAAATCCCGCCTGCGCGAGTGGGGTCTATCGAAGTGCGCCCGATCAGGGAGCTTGTCAGCACGAAAGGTGAGCGGAGACGTTGACGGCGGTTGCGCGCTGTCGATTTCGGACAGGGCCAAACGACTAGAAGATGGAAGCGCCGATACAGTAACCGAGCCCGGGGGCGCCATCACGAGTGGACCAGGTCTCATTCATACCGTGGGAGTACATTTCAGAGGGGTCGACATGCAAAAAATCGTTCCGTTCCTGTGGTTCGACGACAAAGCTGAAGAGGCGGCGAATTACTACGTTTCAATCTTCTCGAATTCAAAAGTCTTGAGCGTCACTCGCTATGGAGATGCGGGTCCCGGACCAAAGGGGACCGCCATGAGCGTCACATTCCAGCTCAATGGACAGGAATTCTACGCGCTGAATGGGGGTCCGCAGTTCAAATTTACCGAGGCGATATCGCTCTTCGTGAACTGTGAGACACAGCAAGAGGTTGACGATTTGTGGGAGAAACTTTCGAAGGGCGGGGAAAAAAGTCAGTGCGGCTGGCTCAAAGACAAGTATGGCCTGTCGTGGCAGATTATCCCGACTGCCCTCGGAAAGATGTTGGGGGACAAGGACCCCAAAAAGGCAAAAGGGGTAATGGAAGCCATGCTGAAGATGAGCAAGATCGATATTCAAGCACTGAAGCAAGCGTATGAACAACACTAGCGTTTCGCAAGCCGGATAACCCGGCGGTGCTGTCAAACGCCAAAGTCGAACCACGATTCACAAGGAGAACGGCCATGCGATTCATGATGCTGATGATCCCGGGAGTCTATCAGGGAACAAAGGGAAAGAACGTCGGTGAGGACTTCGCGCCGGACGCAGAAGACGTTGCGAAAATGACGAAGTACAACGAAGAGCTGGCGAAGTCCGGGGCACTTCTCTCCCTTGACGGTCTCCATCCGATGGCAAAAGGCGCCCGCGTTTCCTTCTCCGGGGAGAAGCCATCCGTGACCCGATGGGCCGTTCACGGAGGCAAAGGAAGTCCTTGGCGGCTACTGGATGATCCAGGTGAGGTCGAAAGAGGAGGCTGTGGACTGGGCGAAGCGCGTTCCCGCACAGAGCACGGACGTCATTGAGATTCGTCAGGTGTTCGAGATGTCGGATTTCCCTGCGGACGTCCAAAAAGCTGCCGCGAGCGCAACGGTGAAGGCAGCAGGTCGAAAAGCACGCACGCTAATGTCATTTCCAATTGAACGATCAAGGAAACCATCATGAGGTATCTCTGCCTGGCGTACGAGGAGGAAGACAGATTGAACTCGCTTACCAGAGGCGAGTGGGACACCCTGAGGGCCGAGACGCTGACGTACATGGAGTTGCTGCGAAGTCGCGGGCACATTATTTCCGCTGAGGCTCTTCAAAGTGTTCGTGCCGCAGCCACCGTACGGGTCCGCAACAGCAGGGTCTCCGTGACCGACGGTCCCTTCGCTGAGACCAAGGAGAGCCTTGGAGGGTTTTTCTTGATCACTGCGAGGGACCTGAACGAAGCCATTCAGCTCGCGTCAAAATGGCCGTCCGCCCGCCTGGGCAGTATCGAAGTCCGGCCGATAGAGGAAGAGTTGAGGGAAGACGGGCGCTACCTGAAAGCGCGGTGAAGATAAAATGTTGAACAGGAGAACAGGAATGAAGAGGAAGCGACCCAGGCTGCAGATTAGTGACCTCCCGTCACGCCTGTCCATGCCGGCCCAACGGGCACTCGCCGGCGCCGGGATCCGACAACTCGCACAACTCACCCGGCTCTCCGAGAGGGATGTCAAACAGCTCCACGGAATTGGCCCAAACGCACTCGGTCAACTCCGTCGTGCGCTCAGGTCGAGGGGTCTGGCATTCAAGACACAGGAGAAGAAAGGATGAAGGAATCAAGTAATCACTCTCCGTCTCAAGCCGCTCCGCTTTCGCAAGGCGCGCTCTGGACCGGACGCATTCTCAGCGGCATCGCCGTCCTCTTCCTGTTGTTCGATGCAATCATACACCTGCTGGTGATAGCCCCGGCAGTGGATTCGTTCAATCAGCTCGGATTACCAATCGACATTGCGATCGGAATCGGGAGCTCGAACTGGCCTGTATAGCCCTTTATATCATTCCACGCACGTCGGTGTTGGGCGCGGTGATGCAGACTGGGTATCTTGGTGGCGCCATTGCCATCCAGCTTCGCATCCACGCTCCCCTGTTCAGCACCATGTTGTTTCCTGTATATATCGGCGTGCTGATTTGGGGAGGATTGTATCTGCGGGATGGCGCCGTGCGCGCTCTGCTCCCAGTGCGAAAAGGATAGGGTGAGAAGCTGGAGAGGTGTGGGCCGGGAAACATTCACAGAACTGAACTCAAATAACCGTTCAACAATAACGTTGTGAGGTCTGAAATGGCAACACTCAACACCTACCTGAATTTTGCCGGTACTACCGAGGAGGCATTCAAATTCTACAAGTCGGTGTTCGGCGGGGAATTCACCTTTCTGCAACGTTTCAAAGACACCCCTGAAGGAGCGAAGATTCCTGAAAAAGAAAGAGACAAGCTCATGCACGTGTCGTTGCCGGTGGGGAAGGGGAACATCCTGATGGCCACCGATGCCCTGGAATCGATGGGGCAAAAATTGACCATCGGCAACAATTTTTTCCTTTTCCTGGAGGCCGAATCGAAAGAGGAAGCAGTGACGCTCTTTAACAAACTCTCGGCGGGGGGAAAGGCAACGATGGCACTCCAGGATACTTTCTGGGGCGCTTACTTTGGCATGCTCAAAGACAAGTTCGAGATGCAATGGATGGTGAATTACACCTATCCCAAACAGAAATAGGTTTTCCTCTCTCCCCTGTCGCTGATTGGGCGGACAATTGAAACAGGTCTCTTCACGTTCAGCCGGAATGAATCGCCTTCGGGCGAAAGATGTCGATGCGTATCTCTCGATGGTCCCCCGGGACAAGCGGGCTGTTCTCGAGAAGCTGCGGAAATCAATTCAGGCCGCTGCACCGCATGCAGAAGAAGTGATCAGTTACGGAATTCCTGGATACAGATACCGTGGCACTTTGGTCTTCTTTGCTGCATTCAAGAATCACTGCAGTTTGTTCGCGGCGGGCCGATCAATCCTGGAAGCATTCAAAGACGAACTCAAGCGCTACGATATTTCCGGGACGACGATTCATTTCACACCCGGGAATCCGCTTCCTGCGACACTCGTCAGGAAAATTGTCAAAGCACGAATCGTCGAGAATGAGTTGCGAGCCGAACAGAAGAAGAAACGATCCCGAGAAATGGCAAACCAACCGGTGAGAGGAACCATCAAGGAAAATCCCGCCATCGTCAGAAAGTCCTCAAAGAACAAGAAATAGTCATAGCTCGCCAATCCCCTCATCCGCGAAACTATATGGAAGGGAGTGGAAGTGGTGAGGCCCATCATCTTTTTCGTGATATCGACGTCGTGCTCCCCTTGAAACTCACGGAGGCCAGAACATTTCAATCAGGAAGTATCCTGTTGTCCTACCGGCCTGCGAAGAGTTCGTAGGGGATGCTGTCCCCTTCCGGAAACGTCCCCGTTGTTCTTTTCCCCGGGTTTCCTGCGAGGATTTCTGGTTCCTCTCGCGTATATTATTCCATCTTCGGACAACAAAATGTCCGGAGTCACGCGAGGCCGGACGGGTGGACCGACGGATCAATATACCGTCCGTTGTTCTTCCGTCGAGCACCAATCGAGCAACAGGAATCCTTTGTATGCGAACACGAAACTCAAATCCCCTCTCCTTTCTGACGGCCATGATGATTGTTGCGGTACTCGCCGTCATCCCCTTTGGACAATTGGCCGCACAAGAAGCGGCGCGCCATGTTCCTTATTTCGGCCGCTTCGTGGAATCGCCGCTCTCCGAGATCTCTCCCGGAGGATGGCTGCGTGATTACCTCTCGTATCAGCGCGACGGTTTGACGGGGCATCTTGAAGCCGCAGGACACCCGTTCAACTCGACCGGCTGGTACGGCACGACAATGGCCAAATATGGGTGGGTGGTGTACGAACAGAACGCCTACTGGGTTGATGGAATGATGCGTTGCGGGGCGCTCATCGACGACTCTGCTCTGGTCGCACGGGCCATGAAACAGATCAACTATGTCCTTGAGAACGCCGACAGCGATGGCTACCTGGGCCCAAAATTCCTGAAGGCGCACAGCGATCTGAACCGGTGGCCGCATGTCGTGTTCTTCCGGGCGATGATGGCTGAATTTGAAAAAACCGGCGATCCGCGGATTCCCGAAGCTCTTCGCAAGCACTATCTCTCGGGTACGGATCCACACACTTCCCATCGCAACGTGATCAATGTCGAGATCATGCTCTGGACGTATGCGCAGACCCACGACGCCCGCCTCCTCCGGATGGCCGAGGAATGCTATGCGGAGTACAACCGGATTTCTCCCGAGGTCACGACACTGGCGCGCATGCGTTCCGATGAACGGATGGACAATTTCCACGGGGTGACGTTCAATGAGACTGCCAAGCTTGCCGCGGTGCTGTATCTCTACACCGGGAAGAAGGAATACCTCAAGGCCGTTGAACATGCCTACGAAAAAGTCGACCGGTACTATATGCTGTTGGACGGCGTGCTGAGTTCGACGGAAGGGATGCGGGGCATTGATCCCCTTGAAAGCCATGAGACCTGTGATATCGCAGATTACACGTGGAGCCTCGGCTATCTTCTGATGGCGACGGGCAATGCGGACTATGCCGATAAGATTGAACGGGCATGTTTCAATGCAGCGCCGGGGGCCGTCACAAAAGACTTCAAAGCTCTTCAGTACTTTTCCTGTCCCAACCAGGTGATCGCGGACCGGACGTCCAACCACAACGAATTCTTCCAGGGATCCGCGTGGATGTCCTACCGCCCGAACCCGGGGACCGAGTGCTGTCCGGGCAATGTGAATCGGATCATGCCGGATTATGTCTCGAGGATGTGGATGACCGATAGCACGGGCGCTCCAACCGCGGCGTTGTTCGGTCCGTCCCGGTTCAGCTTCAAGGTCGGACAAGCCGAAGTCACCATCCGTGAAGAAACCGCCTATCCGTTCGAGGACGAGGTCCGATTTACCATTGAATCGACCGGGAGCACACGATTCCCCTTTGTGGTCAGGATTCCTGGCTGGTGTTCGAATGCAGAAATCACGATACAAAGCGGGAAGGATGAAGCGACCTCGAGACCTCCGGCCGGGCGGTTCGAACGCATTGAGCGGACTTTCCTGAGCGGAGACAAGATCACCTTGCGTCTCCCCATGCATTTGAAACTCTCGGATTGGCCGGAAGGCGGGATCGGGCTCGAGCGCGGACCACTTGTCTACGCGCTGCCGATCCCGGCGACGAGTCAGGTCGACACGCTTGACCGGAAAAGCACGCCTGCGTTTCCGGCGTGGAATCTGGAGCCTGACGGGCCATGGAATTATGCACTGGCCCTGCCTGACGCCGATATTGCGAGTCATATCCGGGTTGCATTCCGGCAAGTGCAGGGGTATCCCTGGGAAGCCGCAAACGCACCCGTTGAGTTGCGGGTTCCCGCTCGTCGCGTCAAGGGATGGAAACTGGAGGCAGACTCCACCCGGCCCGGGTCCTTCTATACTCCTCACCTTCCGCTGCGCAGTACGCTGGCAGACCGTCTCTCAAAAGATGTCGATACCCTCACACTCATCCCGTACGGATGCACCCTCCTTCGCGAGAGTATTTTCCCGCTTGCCGGGGACTTCGCGCGTGTTACCGGACGCGTGGTCGAACCCGAATGTATGGTTCCGAATCACGTAGGGGAAGATTCGCTGACCGTGAGGTTTTACCGCGAATCGCCGGACGCAGTCATCCACTATACGCTCGACGGGAAGGAGCCGACACAAAACTCCGCGGTGTATCAGCGGCCATTTCGGTTGACGCGGTCGGCCACCGTTTCTGCAAAAGCATTTCACGCCACTGCAGATCCGAGTTTTGTGGCGACGACAACGCTTGTTGTGCTTCACCGGCTGCCGGCAGCATCTGCGCCCCATGCAAATCCCGGGATGGCCTATTCCTATTTTGAAGGGAAATGGGATGTGTTGCCTGACTTCTCGAAGCTCACGCCGAAATCGAGTGGCGCGGTATCGGGTTGCACGTTTGCCTCCATTCGCCATCGCGAAGAGAATTGGGCCGCCGTGTTTCGTGGGTATCTTGATGTTCCTCAAAGCGGTGTCTACCGGTTCTTCCTGACCTCCGATGACGGCAGCATGCTGGTTCTGGACGGCACGCGCGTGGTGGAAAACGACGGCGCCCACGCTCCGCGTGAGAAGACCGGGTATGCCCTCCTGGACGCAGGCACACACCGGATCGCGCTATCGTATTTTCAAGGCACGGGCGGAGCGACGCTTTCGCTCGAGGTTGTCCCTCCCGGCCAAAGTCGTCAACCCGTGCCGGAGTCCTGGTACCACCACGAATGAGGAATGTCGATGACCTGCTTCGGGGCCAACGCTCATTTCTCCACCGATGCCGTATGGATCGTCCACGGCCGGAGATATGGAACCGCACGGTCCCCCTATGGCGTTAGGACCGCAGAGGAGACCGGCGTGAAGCGGCAGGTCCTTGTTCCACGGGAATCGGCAAGTTATGAGCAAGAGTCGTCTCGAGGCGTTCAGCGATGGTGTGATCGCGATTCTGATTACGATCATGGTTCTGGAATTGAAGGTCCCTGAAGGATCGGGCCTGGAAGCGATCCGGGTGTTGCTCCCGAAGTTTCTGACCTATGTCCTGAGCTTCATCTTCCTGGCGATCTACTGGAATAACCATCATCATATGCTGCATCTGACCGAGGGGGTCAACGGGAAAATCCTCTGGGCCAATTTTCATCTTCTCTTCTGGCTGTCGATAGTACCGATTGTCACCGGCTGGATGGGGGAGAATCACCTCGCTCCTCTCCCGGTCGCAGTGTACGGCGTCGTGTTGCTGTTCGATGCGATTTCGTATACAATTCTCCAGCAGGCCATCGTCTCCTACCAGGGAGAACATTCCAAACTCCGGGTGGCTGTGGGAAGGGATCGCAAGGGGAAACTCTCAATCCTCCTGTACATCATTGCGATTTCGACGGCGTACATCGACCAGTGGATATCCATCGGGATCTATATTCTTGTTGCATGCATCTGGCTCATCCCCGATCCGCGTATTGAGCGGATGTACGCGCACAGAGATTGACTACTGAAACGCAGAATGACACAGCCTCCGGTACGTGCGGAACTGCCGATCCTGCGATGCAAGGATCAAAAATCCTGGTCAGACTGGCTCGGCAAGCATCATGGCTCATCGACAGGAATCTGGCTTCAGATTGCGAAAAAGGGATCGGACCAGGAATCGCCGACATATGCGGAGGCGGTTGAGGCAGCTCTTTGCCACGGGTGGATAGACGGGCAGAAAGACGCCTATGACAAGACATTCTGGCTACAAAAATTTACGCCGAGGAAAGAAAAGAGCATTTGGTCGAAGATCAACAGGGGAAAAGCCGAAGAACTACTCAGAGAAGGCAAAATGACGCCTGCGGGTCGCAAGGCGATCGATCAGGCGAAACATAACGGTCAATGGGGAAAGGCATACTCTTCGCAGAGTCGCGCCAAAGTCCCGGCAGACCTGCAACGGGCGTTGGACAGAGCGCCCCGCGCGAAGGCGTTCTTTGCCACTTTGAAGAGCGTCAATCGCTATGCAATCCTGTTCAGAATTCAGACCGCGAAGAAACCCGAGACGAGAGAACGACGGATCAGGGATTTTATCGCAATGCTGGTGAAGCACGAAACAATCCATCCGTGAGGTCTTATGTTCGCGCATCTCTGTGCTCTCCTCCTCCTTTTGCCGCCAGGGTCTCTCCGGTTTGCTTGGCTGTCCGATACCCATGTAGGCTCCGCAACCGGAGAAGAGGATCTCCGTACCAGCGTACAGGAAATCAACAAGCTGCAGGGGATCCAGTTTGTGATCGTTTCCGGCGATGTGACGGAGTTCGGGTCGGATGCGCAACTCGCCGAAGCAAAGAAACTCCTCGACAGCATTCGAGTACCGACCCATGTTATTCCCGGCAACCACGACACAAATTGGTCCGAGTCAGGTTGTACGACCTTTCCCCGTCTCTGGGGTAACGATCGATTTGTGTTTGACGCCGGAGGGTTCCGGTTTATCGGCATGCATGAAGGACCCCGCCTGAGGATGGCCGATGGACATTTTGCACCGGAAGACCTCCGGTGGCTTGATTCGGTTCTCGCAGCATTGCCTCACCCGCACCAACCCCTGATATTTGTCACCCATTACCCGCTCGATTCCAGCATCACGAACTGGTTTGCGGTCACCGACCGGTTGAAACGGAGAAACATCAAAATCGCCCTGGTAGGCCATGGGCACGCGAACCGGATCGAATCATTCGAAGGGATTCCCGGCCTGATGGGGAGGTCGAACCTCCGGGCGGGGCACCCCGGAGCAGGCTTCACCATTGTGAATATTGCGGACGACACCATCTTTGCTGCTGAACATAACGACGGCAATCCGGAGAACCGCACCTGGTACGCCGGCCGTGTCCGTGATGACGCCGCGTTTGACAGCACGGGTGTATACCCCCGGCCAGATTTTTCTGTGAACTCCGTCTATCCGGAGGTCCGTCGTGCCTGGGAATGGGACGGTCCTTCAACCATGGAGGCGCCCGCAGTAGCAGGGGGGAATATTGTGGTCGCTGGAGATGCATCCGGGACGGTGACCGCACTTGAAGAGAACGATGGACACCCGCTCTGGTCGTATCACTCTTCCGGTCCGGTATACGGCAAGCCTGCCCTCACGCACGACAACGTTGTATTCGGGTCTGCGGACGGTTCGGTGTACTGTCTGAAGTCCGGCGACGGCTCTCTTGAATGGAGAACAAGGACCAACGGCCCGATTGTGGGTGTTCCCGTTGTCTTGAACGATACGGTCTTTATAGGCGGGAGCGATCGGCGGTTTCGGGCGCTGCGATTGTCCGATGGAGCAGTCATCTGGGAATCCGACAGCCTGAACGGTTTCGTGGAGACACAGCCGCTCATCGCCGGTGGATCGGTGATCTTCGGTGCATGGGACGGGCGATTGTACGCACTCGATCGGGCCACCGGGCGAACACGATGGATCTGGGAGGGTGGCCGGCCCGGGATCCTGTACTCGCCTGCGACGTGTTGGCCTGTCGAGTCTCATGGGCGCGTCTTCATCGTCGCGCCGGACCGTGAGATGACGGCAGTTGATCTTCTCACCGGAAACACGATATGGCGGACAGCCCGGCATCAAGTGAGGGAGTCGATCGGCATATCGAAAGACGGTTCAAGGATTTATGTCCGAACCATGCGAGATTCGATCTTGGCCATCGACCCGGCTGCGGATTCTTGCCGGGTTATGTGGACAACGGAGTGCGGGTTCGGATATGACATCAACGCGGCGATGCTGATCGAGCAGGATGGGCGGGTTCTCTACGGGACGAAAAACGGTCTTGTGCTGGCTCTTGACGGCGCAACGGGGACCATTCTTTGGAAGCACCGGGCGAGTGGAGTTGCGGTCAATACCCTCTGTCCTGTCGGCAAAAATCGCTTAGTGGTGACCGACTTTGACGGAAGAGTACAATGCATTAGAGAGGATGGGAAAAGATGATGTGGCGAGGGAAAAGGAGCAAGCCATGACGGATGTCCTCATTATAGGATCCGGGCCATCAGGGCTCGCCTGCGCGATTGAGGCAAAACGTGCAGGACTCAGTGCCTTAATCCTGGAACAGGGAAGTGTAGCGGATGCCATCAGGCGATTCCCGGTAAACCTCGTCTGGTTTTCTACCCCCGAACTGCTGGAGATCGGCGGGGTGCCCATGATCATCCCCACAACGCGCCCGACTCGCGTGGACACGCTCAGTTACTATCAACGGGTGGCGGCACTGTTCGGTCTGGACATTCGCACCTTCGACAAAGTTGTGGGTATCGAGAGACGGGGAGACGATTTTGTGGTCCGCACCGAGAAGGGGCTGCGGCATGAGGGGAGAACCGTAATAGTCGCGACGGGGTATTTCGATCATCCCGGTACACTCGGAATTCCCGGCGAAGACCTGCCGCACGTGGAATCGTACTATGATGAACCGCATAAGTACTTCGGATCACATGTCGTCGTCGTTGGCGGGCGGAATTCGGCTGTTGAAGCTTCGCTCGACCTCTACCGGCACGGCGCAAAAGTGACATTGATCCACCGCGGGCCGAAACTGAGTGAAGGGGTGAAATACTGGATCCTGCCCGATATGGAAAACAGGATCAAGGCCGGGCAAATAGACGCGCACTTTAACACGACCGTCGAACGGATCACCAATGAAGAAGTCTTCTTCCGGGACGCAGCGGGTGAAGGAAAAGTCAGGGCCGACTTCGTTTTTGTGTTGATCGGTTTTAAACCTGACGTTGCCGGTTTGCAGTCCTACGGCGTCACCCTCCACAACGATTCGCTCGCCCCCACCGTCCATCCCGCGACATTCGAAACCAACGTCCCCGGCCTCTATGTCGCCGGATCGGTTGTTGCCGGAAAGAACAACAACAAGATCTTCGTGGAGAACGGTCGACTGCACGCATATTCGATTATCCCTTCGATTCTCACGAAGATCGGGCAAGGAAGGTAAGGATTACGGGGGAAAACCTTGATCTTTCCGCGGTTTTTTCGTACATTAATGATCAATTTGTTTGATCTCCCACCAAGAGCACCCTGAAAGGACTCGAATGAACGAAGGCAAGATTGTGCAGATCATTGGTCCTGTCGTCGACATCGATTTCGCCGGCGGAGTGCTCCCCAGCATTCTGAACGCGGTCCGAATCCCGTTGGATTTCATCCCGGGCCAAAAGGGGGAGTTGATCGTCGAAGTCCAGCAACACCTTGGCGATAACAGAGTACGGGCTGTCGCCATGGACTCGACCGACGGCCTGTGCCGCGGAATGATATGTCACGATACCGGTGCAGCGATCACCGTGCCTGTCGGCCCGGCAACGCTCGGACGACTGATCAACGTGACCGGTCAGGGTATCGACGGATTGGGACCGATCAAATCGGACAAGACGCTGCCGATCCATCGGCCTTCTCCGGATTTCGAACAGATCTCCACAAAGAAAGAGTTGTTCGAAACGGGGATCAAGGTGATCGACTTGCTCGAGCCATATTCCAAAGGGGGAAAGACGGGGTTGTTCGGCGGCGCAGGGGTGGGGAAGACGGTCATTATCATGGAGCTCATCCATAACATCGCGAAGCAGCATGGGGGGATCTCGGTGTTCGGCGGTGTAGGAGAGCGTACGCGTGAAGGAAACGACCTCTGGCTCGACATGAAGGAATCGGGTGTGCTCTCGAAAACCGCACTAGTGTTCGGGCAGATGAATGAGCCGCCAGGAGCGCGACAGCGGGTTGGATTGACGGCGCTGACAATGGCGGAGTACTTCAGGGATGAGGAAGGGAAGGATGTCCTTCTTTTCATCGATAATATTTTCAGGTTTGTCCAGGCAGGCTCGGAAGTCTCCGCCCTCCTCGGGCGCATGCCTTCGGCGGTGGGTTACCAGCCGACCCTGGGAACGGAGATGGGCGAATTGCAGGAGCGGATCACCTCCACAAAGAAGGGTTCCATCACTTCGGTGCAGGCGATCTATGTCCCTGCAGACGACCTGACCGATCCCGCCCCGGCGACGACGTTCTCGCATCTTGACGCGACGACCGTTCTCAGCAGACAGATCGTAGAGCTCGGGATCTATCCTGCGGTGGACCCCCTGGAATCCACATCGCGGATCCTCGAGCCGAGCATTGTCGGGGAAGACCACTACAACACGGCGAAGAAAGTCAAAGAGATCCTGCAGACCTACAAAGATTTGCAGGATATTATCAATATCCTCGGGATGGACGAACTTTCGGACGAGGACAAGCTCACGGTTGCGCGTGCGCGCAAAATTCAGAAATTCTTCTCGCAGCCCTTTTCCGTTGCCGAACAGTTCACGGGCTACCAGGGAAAGTACGTGAAGCTGGAAGATACCGTTCGCAGTTTCAAGGGGATCATCGAAGGGGAGTACGATCACCTGCCCGAAGCAGCATTCTTCATGGTCGGGACGATTGAAGAGGCGGTGGAGAAAGCCAAGCAATTGCAGGCGGCCTAACGACGGGATCTGACCTTCATGTACGATAAACCGTTTCAGCTCGACATCGTTGCGCCCGACCGGGTGGTATTCAAAGGAAGTGCGATGAGCGTGACCGCACCCGGGCTCCTCGGGTCGTTCCAGGTACTCTATAATCATGCCCCCCTTCTTGCCCAACTGGTGAGCGGCGAGGTAAAGGTGAAGGCACTATCCGGCGAAGACTCGTATTTTGCAATCGGCGGTGGCTTTGCAGAAGTGCGGGACAATCATGTGGTAATCCTCGCCGATAGCGCGGAGAATCCGGAAGAGATTGATGTGGAACGAGCGCAGGATGCGAAAGACAATGCTCAAGACGAGATAAGAGCCCGTGGGCCGGGAGATCGCGGGGAGGAAGCCCAGGCAGCTCTTGCCAGAGCGATGACGAGGCTGAAAATAGCCCGGAAACACCAAAAATGATTTAGCGCGAGAGCCTTGCCAGCAATGACAAGGCTCAGCCGTTCTGAGGAAATCACCATCATGGCACGAGTTTTTGCGGTTATCATGGCGGGCGGAGTCGGGACCAGGTTCTGGCCACGCAGCCGGGAGAAGTTTCCGAAGCATCTGCTGGAAATCATCGGCAAGGGATCGATGCTTCAGAACACGGTGAAACGTCTGGAGGGGATTGTTCATACCGGCGATATTTTCATTGTCACGAACAAACTCCAGCGCGCACAGGTTATCAAGCAGCTTCCGCAGGTGCCGGAGAACAATGTCATCGTCGAACCGGTCGGGCGCAATACTGCTCCCTGCATCGCGCTCGCTGCGTTTCACGTGCGGAAGGCCGACCCGAAAGCGGTCATGATTGTCCTGCCGGCCGACCATATGATTCTGGATGAAACGGAGTACCGGCGGGTCATTCGCCTTGCGGTCGAAGTCGCCGACAAATCCGAAAGTCTTCTGACTGTCGGGATCAAACCGACACATCCCGAGACCGGTTACGGGTACATCCAGGTTGACAGCGACGAGAAACATGGCGCCGAGTACCGCGCTCTCGGTGTCTACCGCGTCCAGGCATTCGCCGAGAAGCCGAACCTGCAGGTTGCCGAGCGCTTCCTGGCGAGCGGGGATTTTCTGTGGAACAGCGGAATGTTTGTCTGGCGGAACGATGTGATCCTGAGTGAACTTGAGCGGTGCATCCCCGATCAGTTTTCCGAACTTGCGAAGATTGACAAGGCGATCGGCACTCCTCAGTACCAACAGACGCTGGACCTGGTCTACGGAATGATCCGGGGGATCTCGATCGACTACGGCGTCATGGAAAAGGCAGGCACGGTGTACGTCATTCCCGCCTCGTTTGGCTGGAACGATCTCGGGTCGTGGGATGAGGTGGCGCGCGTTTCCGGCAAGGATGACAGCGGGAACACGATCACCGGCACGGTCATCCAGAAGGATACGCATAACTCGTATATCTTTTCCCCGACGAAGGTTGTCGCAACCATCGGCGTAGACGACCTGATCATTGTGAACACCGATGACGCATTACTGGTGTGCCGGAAGGGGCGCTCACAGGAGGTGAAGGAGATTTCGGACTACCTGAAGCGAAAGCAGATGAACGACTACCTGTAATGACTACCAGGGTATTCAGAATAGTCCTTGCGGTCCTCGTTTTCATTGTCGCGGGGTGTGCGGGAGGTTCCCCGAGATTCACCAGCCGCGACCGGACGACGCCCGCGACAAAGAACTTCGAGCAGGAGGGGATGGCGTCTTACTACGCCGACGAATTCCACGGAAGGAAGACGGCGAACGGCGAGGTCTATGATATGAACTCCATGACGGCAGCCCATCAGACACTCCCGTTCAATTCGCTGGTCAAGGTGACAAATTTGGAGAATGGCAGGACAGCCACCGTACGGATCAACGATCGTGGCCCATTCAAAGACAACAGGATCCTCGATCTTTCGCTGGCAGCTGCGAAAAAACTTGGAATTATTGTAAACGGGACTGCCCAGGTGAAGATTCAGATCCTTGAATTGGGAGAATAAACGGGTTCTTAATCGTTTAACTTTTAGCGAACAATTTGTTTTGCGTCGTTCGTTCAACAATTTCTTGAAATGAAGGGTAATAGTGACTGGGCGCACAAACATTTCGCGTCCTTTTTCGTTTAATTAGTGGGCTGATTTTTTTAAATCAGACGTTCTTTCTCAATCATGGGCTTGCAGGGCAGCGAGCCCGCACGGACCCGGACTCACGGGCGTGCATATTCAATCACTATACAGAGGATCCGCGATGATTCAACGAATCCCGCTGATAGTCCTTTTGGCCCTCGTGATGCTTAGTGGATGCACACCTTCCAGTGAAAGCATTGCGCGACGCACCGCAACCGGCACTGCTGAAGGCGGATATATCGATCCCGCGACGCAGCCTCGTTCTCTTAACGCAACCGAGGATACGCTTGATGCCCCCGAACGGCACATGGTTCTCCGTTACGGCCCGGCCATCAAGCAGTACGCATCGCAATACGGGTTCGATTGGCGATTGATTCTTGCCGTGGTGAAGCAGGAATCGCGCTTTGACGCCCATGCGGAAAGCTACCGTGGAGCAACCGGGTTCATGCAACTGATGCCTGTGACGCAGCGCGAAGTTGCAGACGACCTCGATGTCCAGGATGAGAGCCATCCTGCGGTCAATATCAGGATCGGGGTCTACTATCTCCGCAAGCTCTACGGGATGTTCAACGGTGCAAGCGGGTCTGACCGCCTGAAGCTCGCGCTTGCTTCTTATAACGGGGGGCTTGGCCGCATCTATGATGCGCAGGAAATTGCCGCCTACCTCGGCGACAACCCTGAGAAGTGGCAGGCTGTCAAAGACGCATTGCCACTGCTGTCAAAGCGGTACGCATCCCTGCACAGCCACATCTGGCCCGATGAGCGGCCGCGCTACGGGTGGTTCGGTGGGTCAAAGGAAACAGTCGCCTATGTCGACTCCGTGATGTCGAAATACGAGGAGTACAAGCACGACATCAACGAGTGAGCGACGGCGAAACAAGTCTTTCCGGCATGGATGCCTGGAAACAAAACGCCCGGTATGCTTCGAGCATGCCGGGCGTTTGCGTATCGTTTTTCTCCATTACGGCAGCAAAATGGCGCACGCGACGACGGTCGTCCAGAGACCGTCCTTATGTCCTTCGGCGGACTGAGTCACGTTATAGGTACGCACGATCTTTCCGCTCATCTTGTAGAGTTTCTCGCGCTCGTCCCATGCGGTGTTCGGATCGAATTCCACACCCAGCGTCGTTGCGAGCATCGTCGCAGCAAGATCCTCGGCGTATTCACCCGCCTTTTCATCTGTCTCTCCGTAGGGATGATGTTCCGACAGATACCCGTACTGCGCTGAGTCGGCAGGGGTTGCCACGCCGATGGAGGAGGCAATGAGCCGGTTCGGTTCGTTCGTGGCATTGCGTGCCATCACCGCAAACGTAATCTGCCCGGGCTGCAGGAGTTTCAGGCCATCCTCCGTGGGGATGCGCTTGCATCCTGGCGGGAAAATGCTCGACACCGTCACCAGATTGCACTTCTCGATCTTGGCATCACGAAGCGCGAGTTCGAACGACTGAAGGTAGTCCTTGTGGCGTCCTACCCCTTTAGTGAAGAATAGCTTGCCCGGAACGTACAATTTCTCATCTCCCTTGAAAAAGAATGAAACAAGTGATTATGCTTTGCTGACTCGAGCGAATTTGCGTTTACCCACTTTTACGACGACTCCCAGGCCAAGTTCCACTGTGGCCGAATAATCTGCGATACGGTGCCCGTCCACCGACACGCCGCCTTGCTCGACAAGACGCCGGGCCTCCGCGTTGCTCGAGGCAAGATTTGCCGCAGTCAGAAGCCGGAGAATACCCACCGGCCCGTTCACTTCAATCTTGTATTCGGGCATTTCGTCCGGGATATCCTTTTGGACGAAGATCCTGTCGAATTCCTCCTCTGCGGCCTCCGCCTTCTCGGCCCCGTGGTACAAGGTGACCAGCGTGCGCGCCAGTAAGCGTTTGGAATCACGCGGGTTGTGGGAATTGCTGGCAAGATTCTTCTTTATGGCGGCCAGCGCCTCTGCCGTGACATCCGTGGCGAGAACGAAATAATCGTAGATCAAGTCATCCGGTATGGACAGGGTCTTGCCGAAGATTTGCTGCGGTGGTTCGTTGATCCCGATATAATTGTCGAGAGACTTGCTCATCTTCTCGACGCCGTCAGTCCCCGGCAGGATCGGCATGGTAATCGCAATCTGCGGCTCAATCCCATATTCCCGCTGGATGTCGCGGCCGACAAGGAGATTGAATTTCTGATCGGTGCCCCCGAGTTCGATGTCCGCCTTGATGGCCACGGAATCCATCGCCTGGGCGAGAGGGTAGAGGAGCTCGTGAATGCTGACCGGCTCGCCTGCTTTGTACCGGCGTTCGAAATCATCCCGCTCGAGCATCCGGGCGACGGTGTACCGGGCACCGAGCTGGATGACGTCCGCGAATGTCATCTTCCCCAACCACTCGGAGTTGTACAGCATCTGAATTTTGTGCGTGGAGAGGATCTTGGTTGCCTGCTCAAAGTACGTCTGCCCGTTCACACGGGTTTCTTCGAGTGTGAGCGGGGGGCGGGTTTTGCTTCTGCCCGACGGATCGCCGATCATCCCTGTGAAATCACCGACGATCAGGATAGCCTGGTGCCCGAGGTCCTGAAACTGCCGGAGTTTGCGAAGCACTACCGAATGGCCGATATGCAGATCGGGACGGCTGGGGTCACAGCCGAGTTTCACAATCAGAGGGGTGTTGGTGGTGATCGACCGTTCGATCTTGCGCGCAAGGTCATCCTGTGGAACGACCTCTGCGACCCCGCGGGTGATTATGTCGAGTTGTTCGTTAAGAGGTGGGAACGACGTCTTCATCTATCGTGCATATTGCCGGCGGATATCGCGCTCCACCTCGCGCCGCGAAATATCTTCGCGTTTGTCGTAAGCCCGTTTGCCGCGGCAGACGCCGAGTAACACTTTGGCAACCCGGTTTTTAAAATACACCTGTAACGGCACCAATGTGACTCCTGCCTCTCCGATCCTGCTGATCAACCGTCGGATCTCCTTCCGGTGGAGCAGAAGCCTTCGTTCCCGCAGGGGATCGACATTGGCATAACTCCCCTGTTCGTACGGACTCACATGCATGCCGGACAACCACACTTCTCCGTTCCTCACCATTGCGTAGCCGTCCGTCAAATTGACATTTCCCAGTCTGATCGATTTCACTTCGGTGCCCGTGAGGGCGACTCCGGCCTCCACTGTGTCGAGCACAAAATACTCGTGGCGCGCCTTGCGGTTGGTTGCGACAACCTTTTCAGTCTTCGGATCCGGAGCCTTCGTCATGACAAAAATCCCCGCAAAGTATACCTAAAATCGAAAGGAAAATCAATGAACAAAGTCCGGGAAGAGCGAAAAAGGTTGCTTTGACTTTCAAACCCCTCATTTTTATATTGAATGTCTTCATTCATTTCCGGGAGGCTTCACCGCATGGGGCTGCCTCCGGAACAGATCCTCAGCTCAGCTGGTCCATCACGAGCATTGTATGGCGGAATCATCCTTCGATCTGATTGTTGTTGGAGGTGGCCCGGGCGGATACACTGCGGCGATCCGCGCCGCGCAGTTGGGGATGCGCGTGGCGCTCGTCGAACGCGAGCGCCTCGGAGGAATCTGCCTCAATTGGGGGTGCATTCCCACGAAAGCCCTCCTGAAGAACGCCGAACTCGTCGCTGCTCTCAAAGCCGGCAAGGAATGGGGAATAGAGATCGAAGGGATGAAGATCGACTTTGCGCGGGTGATCCAACGGAGCAGGAGCGTCGCGGACCGGCTCTCGAAAGGGGTCGAGTTCCTGATGAAAAAGAACAAGATCGAGGTCCGCTCGGGATATGGTCGGTTGCTGGGCGATGGCCGGGTGGAAGTGAAAGCAAAGGATCTTCCTGACGAAATTCTCCGCGCGAAACACGTTATTCTTGCGACGGGGGCGCGGCCCCGCTCGCTCCCCGGTGTGGCTCTTGACCGGCAGCGGATCATCACCAGTACGGAGGCCATGACGCTTCGTGCGATCCCGCAGTCGATGATCGTGATCGGCGCGGGGGCCATCGGGATCGAATTCGCGTATTTCTACCAGACATTGGGGACGAAGGTCACCGTCGTCGAAATGCTCCCGGGTATCCTCCCGGTCGAGGATCGTGAGATCACGAAAGAGCTCGAACGGATATTCCGCAAACGCGGAATGGAGATTCTCACCGGGACGTCGGTCCAGAAAGTGAAGGCCGGCAAGGATGGCGTCACCGTCAACGTCCAGTCGGAAGATGGAGCAAAGGAACTCCTTGCAGAGATCGCCCTCGTGGCAATCGGTGTGCAAGGGAATGTGGAGAATCTCGGGCTCGAAGAACTCGGCGTCGCCGTGGAGAAAGACCGGATCAAGGTCGATACGGATTATCGTACCAACATCCAGGGCCTGTACGCGATCGGGGACGTCATCGGTCCACCATGGCTCGCCCACGTCGCTTCGGCAGAAGGGATCCATTGTGTGGAGGCCATCGCAGGGAAGTCCCCCGATCCGTTGGACTACTCTTCCATCCCGGGATGCACATACTGCCAGCCCCAGGTGGCAAGTATCGGCCTGACAGAACAGAAGGCGCTGGAGCTCGGCAAAGAAATCAAAGTGGGGAAATTCCCGTTCCGTGCGCTGGGGAAGGCGATAGCCATCGGCGAGACGGACGGAATGGTGAAGTTGATTTTCGACAGGCAGTATGGCGAACTCCTCGGCGCCCACATCCTGGGGCCCGAAGCGACAGAAACGATTATGGAACTTCTGATTGCAAAACGGCACGAGGCGACTGCCTCGAGCATCCTGCACTCTGTGCATGCACACCCTACCTTGAGCGAAGCCGTCATGGAAGCGGCTGCTGCGGCAGAGGGAGAGGCAATCAATATATAAACCGGCCGCCCGGCGGCCCTGTTCTTCGACAAGATGACTTCTCCGGATCGTGGATTTCTGCAGGTCGTCCGCCTCGGCGTAACGCCGTACCGGCACTGCTGGGATCTCCAACGCCGTCTCCTCGGTCTGCGCGCTACGAATGCGCTTCCGGATACGCTCTTGATGACCGAACATCCCCCGGTCTACACGATCGGGCGGACCGGCAATCCGGAACACATGCTGAGCACGGCGAGCGACCTGCGTGCACGCAACGTCGAATTTCTGCCGGTCGAACGCGGGGGGGATGTGACGTACCATGGACCGGGTCAGCTTGTCGGATACCCCATTCTCAACCTTCTCACATCCCGCCCGGATCTCCACTGGTACGTGCGTACGCTTGAAGAAACGATCATCCGCACCCTCGCGCGGTTTGGCATCGCGGGTGAACGGCATCCCCGGCATACCGGCGTGTGGGTGGACGACCGGAAAATCTGCGCGATCGGGATTCATACCCGGGGTTGGATCACCATGCACGGCTTCGCATTGAATGTCTGTACTGACCTCACCGCCTTCGACAGCATCGTCCCCTGCGGGATCCGGGGGAAAGGCGTGACATCAATGAGCCGCATTCTCGATCGGCACGTCTCGCTGTCTGAAGTTGAACCGGCCTGCATCGAGGAGTTTTGTGCGGCCTTTTCTTCCACCCCTGCTTTCGTTTCGCCCGCGAAGCTTGAAGAGGATCTCCGCGCCGGAATCCGGTTGGGCCAACTTACCTCGAAGGAATATGCCTGATGCAACACGCGGCTGCTTCTGCAACGGCAAGAAATCTCGCTCAACCGCCGGTTCACGGTGCCGGGCCTTCCGAATCGCTACCGAAGGAACGCCTCCTCACCGCCTACCGCAATATTCTCACAGCAAGGTTCATCGATACAAAAATCCTGGTACTGCTCAAACAAGGCAAAGTGTTTTTCCACATCGGCGGGTCCGGCCATGAAGCGGTGCAGACGGCGCTTGCCCTCGCTCTCAAACCCGGATCCGACTGGGCATATCCGTATTACCGTGACCTTGCCTTCTCGCTCCAGTTCGGCTATACCATCGAAGAGGTGATGCGCGAAGCTCTTCACAGGGACAACGGGCCGAGCAGCGGGGGGTTCTCGATGCCGTTTCACTACGGACACAAGAAGTGGCGCATCGTGGCACAGTCGAGTCCGACCGGAACACAATTTCTTCAGGCGGTGGGAACCGCCCTTGGAGCAAGGATGGAAGGGAAGGACGAGGTGGTGTATGTCTCGTCGGGCGAAGGTGCAACGAGCGAAGGAGAGTTCCACGAAGCCATGAATTGGGCCTCGCGTGAGAAACTCCCCGTGGTGTTCCTGGTCCAGAACAACAAGTACGCGATCTCCGTCCATGTGCAGGATCAGACGGCCGGAGGCTCGGTCTACGAAATGACCGCAGGCTATCAGGGATTGAATCGCTTCAAGGTCGATGGGTGCGATTTCCCCGCGGCGTACAATGTCGCGGCAGAAGCAGTCCACCGGGCACGGACGGGTGCCGGACCGAGCCTGATCGAGGCGGATGTCGTGCGATTGCTTCCTCACTCTTCCTCGGACGACCAGCGGAAATACCGCGACGCGAAAGATCTCGAGGAAGATCTCAAACGCGATCCCGTTCCCCGGATGGAGCACTACCTCATCGAGCGGGAGCTCCTTCGCTACGAGGAGATCGATGCAATCAAGCACGAGATCCAGGAGAACATCGAGCAGGCCGCCGATCGGGCGATGCGGGAGAAAGTCACCGATCCTGCAAATGTCGTCGCCAATGTGTATGCGCCTGCCGTTGTCCGGAAAGAGGACTACCATGCGCCCGGGGCCGGCGGAAAGTCCATCGTGATGGTCGACGCCATTAACCATGCGCTCGCGGAAGAACTTGAGCGGGATCCGCGGCTGTTAGTGTATGGAGAGGACGTCGGGGGGAAAAAAGGCGGGGTATTCACTGCGACCAAGGGGTTGTCGGAACGCTTCGGGGAAGGCCGTGTCTTCAATTCTCCGCTTGCCGAGGCAAGCATCATCGGGACGGCATTCGGGCTCTCCGTCCGCGGAACCTACAAGCCCGTGGTCGAAATCCAGTTCGGAGACTATATCTGGCCGGGGTTCATGCAAATCCGCGATGAGGTGGCCATGCTCCGGTACCGGTCAAACAGCCAGTGGTCCTGCCCGATGGTGATTCGCGTGGCGGTGGGCGGGTATATCCACGGCGGACTGTATCACAGCCAGTCGATCGACGGATTCTTCACCCATATCCCCGGCGTTCGCGTCGTCTACCCGTCGAACGCTGCCGATGCCAAGGGGCTGTTGAAGACCGCCTGTCGGGAGAACGACCCCGTCATGTTTCTCGAACACAAGGGATTGTACCGCCAGAGTTTTGCCTCCTCACCCGAGCCCGGGCCGGACTATTTGCTCCCCCTGGGCATCGCGGCGGTGAAGGCACCCGGCGACGATATCACGGTGATCACGTGGGGAATGATGGTTCAACGGTCTCTCGATGCGGCGGTGAAGGTCTCAAGCGAAACCGGCGCATCAATCGAAGTCATCGATATCCGAACGTTGAACCCGTTTGATAAGGACACGGTTCTCGCCTCGGTGAGGAAAACCGGCAAAGCACTCATTGTGCATGAAGACACACTGACTTCGGGCTTCGGCGCCGAAATCGCGGCCATCATCGCGGCGGAAGCCTTCGAACGGCTCGACGCGCCGGTGATGCGCGTGGCGGCAAAGGATGCCCCTGTGCCCTATGGGCCCCTTCTCGAAAACGCCATGCTCCCACAAGAAAAAGACGTTGTGGATGCGCTGACGCGGCTCGTGAAGTATTAATCAATCCGTGCGATCTTCCCGCCGAACGGCGGGGAGCCACCATACAGCAAACGACGCTCACACTGAAAAACCACGAAGCGCAGACAGTGACAGGTCGAAAAGCCACGTCCCTGGAGAAATCGGACGGGAGCCGCCTCTCCGGAGAAGAGCGCGAGCGGCTGTACTACTATATGAAGCTCGCCCGGGAATGCGACAACGCTATTCTCCGTCTGTACAAGCAGGGGAAGATCGTGGGAGGGGCATACACGGGAAATGGGAATGAGGCAACGGCAGTGGGCAGCGCATTTGCGCTCGCGCCTTCCGATTACCTGTTCCCGATGCACCGCGATCTCGGCGCACACCTTGTCAAGGGTCAATCGCTCAGGAACATCTTCCTTCAACAGCTGGGCCGGCAGGACAGCCTCACGAGGGGGCGGGACGGAACCGGCCACTATGCTGATCCGTCTTTGCGGATCTACGGGAATGTGAGTCATCTCGCAGCCATGATCCCGGTTGCTGTCGGAGTAGCCCTGGCTTCGCGGCTCCGGAAAGAAGGTTCCGTTGTCATGAACTACATCGGTGACGGCGGGTCGAACGTCGGCGATTTCCATGAAGGAGTAAACATGGCGGCCGTCATGAAACTCCCGTTTGTTCTTATTATAGAGAACAACCAGTTCGCCTATTCCACACCGGTGGCGAAGCAATATGCGGCAGACAAACTCTCGGACCGGGCTGCCGGGTACGGGATTCCGGGAGTGACCATAGACGGGACCGACGTTCTTGCCGTTTATGATGCGTGCAAAAGCGCGGTGGATCGGGCTCGTGCCGGCAACGGGCCGACCCTGATTGAAAGCGTGACGATGCGGATGCAGGGACATTCCGCCTCCGATGAAGCTTCGTATGTCCCGCGGCGCCTGCTCGACGAGTGGCGCGCGAAAGATCCCATCGATCGTTTTGAGAAAGTGTTGCGAGATGACGGCATTCTGTCTCCTGCACGAATCGATCGAATCAACGCGGAAATCGCGAAGGCGATTGAGGAGGCAGTCGTGGAGGCGGAGAATAATCCTTTCCCTCCTGCCGGCGAAGCCGGCGAGGGACTGTACGCCGACGGAATAGTCCGATGAGATTCTCATAACCCCGGTCGTGCATGGCTGTGCTCACTTATATAGAGGCCCTTTCCCGGGCGATGTGGGAAGAGATGGAGCGCGACCCGAATGTCTTTCTGATCGGTGAAGACATCGGCGCGTATGGAGGCGCGTTTAAGGCGACGAAGAATTTTCTCGAACGGTTCGGCGAGGAACGCGTCATCGATAGCCCGCTGTCGGAGGCGGCGATTATCGGTGCTGCCACGGGGGCGGCGCTTGTCGGGATGCGACCGATTGCCGAGATGCAATTTGCCGACTTTGTCTCCTGCGGTTTCAACCAGCTGGTGACCAACGCTTCGAAGATTCATTATCGCTGGCACCTGCCGGTCCCCCTGGTGGTCCGTTTGCCCAGCGGGGGGAATATTCATGGAGGACCCTATCATTCGGCAAACCCGGAAGGGTGGTTCCTCAATGTCCCCGGCCTGAAGATTGTGGCCCCTGCGACGCCGTACGACGCCAAAGGTCTGATGAAGTCGGCGATTCGCGACAACAATCCCGTGCTGTTTCTTGAATATAAATACCTGTACCGTAGGGTGAAGGCTGAGGTGCCGGAAGAGGAGTACATTGTCCCGATCGGAAAAGGAGCGGTACGGAGGGAAGGGGATGATGTCGCGATCGTGACGTACGGGCCCACGCTCCAGACATCCCTCGACGCCGCGGAGCAGCTTTTCCGGGAAGAGGGGATTGATGCGCGGGTTCTCGACCTTCGGACGCTGTTGCCGCTCGACGCGGATTTCATTCTCCGAAATGTCCGCGAAACAGGGAAGGTACTGATCGTGCATGAAGCCACGGTCACCGGCGGCATTGGAGGGGAAATCGCTGCGCTTATTGCATCAAACGCATTCGAGTCTCTGGACGCTCCGATTCGCCGTGTGGGTTCCCTCGACACCCCCGTCCCGTTCGCCCCGACCCTGGAGGAGGCGTTTCTTCCTGGAAAAGATCGGGTCGTGCAGGCATTGCGCGAGCTTGCGCGGTACTAAGGCTGACACGATGGAACAGAGTGTTTTTTAGCAACTTTTGAGGCCGGCTATGTCACGCATAGAAGTCGTCATGCCGCAAATGGGTGAGAGCATCGCCGAAGGGACGATTGTGAAATGGCACAAGCATCCGGGAGAGACCGTCCGGAAGGATGAGACGCTCCTGGAGATCAGCACCGACAAAGTCGACTCGGAGATTCCCTCGCCGTCCGCAGGGGTACTGGTCGAGATTGTCGTCCCGGAAAACCAGACTGTCCCCGTCCACACTGTGGTTGCCTACCTCGAATCGGATGTCACCACAGCAGTTGCAGCCGGCCCGCCGCCGGCGAAAGCGAGCCCCGTGGCAATGCCGGAACCTCAGGCGGCACCCGTTGCGCAGACATCAGAGGCAGCACGAGGAAATCAGTTTTTCTCGCCACTTGTGCTCACCATTGCACGGAGCGAGGGAGTGTCGATGCAGGAGTTGGAGCGGATCCCCGGAACCGGGGAGGGGGGACGGGTTTCGAAGAAGGATATTCTGGCGTATGTGGAGAGCAGGAAAGCTGGAGGCGGCCGCCCACCCGCGCCGGAGCCCTCGGGGCCCGGTTCACGACCATCGATGCCACAGAACCTGAGGCCGGTCGATGATGCAGAACTCCGCAAGAAATATCCTGCCCCCGACTATGAAATCCTGCAGATGAGCAACGTTCTGCACAGGATGGCAGAGCACATGGTCCAGAGCGTTCACACGTCTCCCCACGTGAGCGCGGTGCATGAAGTGGATATGACCTCTGTTGTCCGGCATCGGGAGAAGTTTGCAGCGGAGTTCGAACGGAGGGAAGGATTCAAGCTCACGTTTACTCCGTATATCATTGAAGCTGTTGCCGCGGGTTTGAAGAAGTTCCCCTTGCTGAACAGCTCGGTGGAAGGGGAGAAGATCATCAAAAAGAATTTCCTCAACATCGGACTCGCGGTCGCGTCGGAGAATGGATTGATTGTCCCGGTGATCAAGCACGCAGAGGAGAAGAACTTCGTCGGACTCGCCCGCTCGGTGAACGACCTTGTGCAGCGGACCAGGACGAAGAAACTCGTGCCGGAAGATGTGCAGGGGGGGACCTTCAGCGTCACGAACTACGGTGTTTTCGGAACGCTCTTCGGCACTCCGATCATCAATCAACCACAGGTCGCGATCCTGGGGACCGGGGCGATCACGAAACGGGTGGCGGTTGTCGACGATATGATCGCCGTCCGCTCGATCGCATACTTCACCCTGTCGTTCGATCACAGAATCGTCGATGGTGCTGCGGGAGGACAATTTCTTGCGGAGGTTGTCCACCATCTCGAAAACACAAATCCTGACCGGGGCTTCGGCGGGTAGACGCCGGGCGAGGGATCAGTCGGAAAGCGCAAGGAATCAGTATCATGGAGCACGTCATTCAAGAGGGTGAACTCAAAACCGCGCCACACACCGCCCGACCGTCCTGGCTGAAAGTGAAAGTGCCTCTGGGGGAGAGTTTCTCCCGTTTGAAGGGTCTGATGGACGGGAAGCATCTGCACACCGTCTGTGAGGAAGCGCGCTGTCCGAACATGAGCGAGTGCTGGAACGCCGGCACTGCGACGTTTATGATCCTTGGTGACGTTTGCACCCGATCCTGCGGGTTTTGTGCCGTGAAGACTGGCAAGCCCGAAGGGCTCGACCTCGAAGAGCCGTTTCGCGTGGCGGATGCCGTCCGTTCGATGGGCGTGCGGTATGCCGTGGTCACCTCCGTGAACCGTGACGAACTCCCCGATGGCGGTGCTGCAGTGTTCGCGGAAACCATACGACAGATCCGGGTGGTCAACCCTTCCGTCTCCATCGAAGTCCTGATTCCCGATTTTCGCGGAGTTGAATGGGCCCTGGACATTGTGGTTGAAGCGCAACCCGATGTCCTGAACCACAATATGGAGACCGTCGCGCGACTGTACTCCGGCGTCCGGCCACAGGCAAAATACGATCGAAGCCTGGAGCTCCTCGAGCGCGCAAAGCGAAAAGGGATGATGACCAAGACCGGCATCATGGTCGGCCTCGGAGAATCGGAAGAGGAAGTGCAGGAGGTGATGCGTGACGTGCGCAGGGTGAATTGCGACATCTTCACGATCGGGCAATACCTCCAACCCACCAAGGAACATCTTCCCGTGCAGAGGTATGTTCATCCCGACGAGTTCGCCCGGTACAAACAGTATGGTCTGGCGATGGGACTCCCACGCGTGGAATCCGGGCCGTTGGTCCGGAGCTCATACCATGCAGAGGAGTGGAAACGGGGAACATGAGGTCGGAGGGGAAGAACCGTTGAGTCCCGGCGGGATCCCCGGTGCAGGATTGAGTGAGCATGCCACTGGTGAGAGCGGAGTCGCGCAATCATGAAACTCAGAGTAGTAATTTTCGGGGCCACGGGCATGGTGGGCGAAGGGGTCCTCTCCGAAGCCCTTCAACACCCTGCGGTGGAAGCTGTCCTTGTTGTCGGGAGACGGCCCTGCGGAGTGCAGCATGGAAAGTTGAAGGAGATTCTCCATAACAACTTCTATGATTTTTCTCCGATCAGTGACGAACTCAAAGGGTATAACGCATGCTTCTTCTGCCTCGGCGTATCGTCCGTCGGGATGAAGGAAGAGGAGTACCATCATATTTCCTACGACCTGACGATGGCAGCCGCCAGCGTGCTCTCGCGCGAAAACTCCGCCATGACCTTCTGCTACGTTTCCGGAGCAGGGACAGATAGCACCGAACAGGGGCGCATCATGTGGGCGAGAGTGAAGGGAAAAACAGAGAACCACCTCGGTACGCTACCCTTCAAGGCGGTGTACCTCTTCAGACCGGGGTTTATCAAGCCCATGAAGGGCTTGCGGCATGCATACAAGATTTCGATAGTTCTGGGGATGCTCTACCCGGTGTGGAAAATACTCTTGCCGAAATACGTGTGCACCCTGGAGGACGTTGGACTTGCGATGATACAGGCGGCCACCATTGGCTACTCCAGGAAGATTCTCGAGAACAAGGATATTACACTTCTGGCACATTCCTCGTAACCCGGCATTTTTGCCTGCCCGGTTGACTTTCCGCAGCTGCACATCAATTGAAATCGAACTCCCTGAACGGCATGGAGTGGGTTTCGTCACTCTGGTTTCCCGCGACTGACCTGGTGCGCGGCCTTGTTCTCTTCGTATTTTCTGAACCACGCGTACAGAAGAGAGTCGCTCACGCTGCAAACACAAATGTGGCGTCGCTTCGCTCGTCGGGACCCTTCGGAAGCCACTGATTTTGCCCTCGAAACGGGGGCAGGCTGAGAGTTTTCCACTGTTCATGGGCCCGTTCGCACCGGAAAGAGAGAAGTTTCTTGACTATTTGAGCAATTTTTGCTAAATTCACTAGCTCAACATTCCAATACGAATTTCAACGTTTTTAGGAGTATCCCGTGGACAAAGCGACGCGATTTTTTCACCTGGCGGATGCCGATCGGAAGTGGCATGTCGTGAATGCGGACGGTCAAACGCTTGGTCGACTTGCCACTGAGATTGCACGGCTGTTGCGCGGCAAACACAAACCGATGTTCACTCCGAACGCTGACCTTGGTGATTTTGTCGTGGTGGTGAATGCATCGAAAGTGCGTGTCACCGGCAAGCGTCAGGAGCTCAAAGAGTATTTTCATTACACGGGATATCCCGGTGGAGCGACATTTGAAAAATTCCAGGATGTCCTGCGGAAACAGCCCGAGCGTGTCATCGAGCACGCGGTGAAGGGGATGTTGCCGCACAATCGGCTGGGCCGCAAAATTTTCAGCAAGCTTAAGGTGTACGCAGGGTCGGAACACCCTCATGCCGCACAGCGGCCAGAAGCTCACCAGATTTCCACAACTACGTTGTAGGAGTAAGAGACGCGCATGGCTGGACAAACCTCCGTAAGTGTTGGACGCCGCAAGACCTCTGTGGCCCGTGTCAAGCTGACGCCGGGCAGCGGGACGATCAAGGTCAACAAACTTCCCCTGGAGAAATACTTCCCCATCGAGACATTGCAGCGGACCGTTGTGATGCCTCTGCAGATCACCGAGACCGCGGGGAAGTACGACATCGCAGTCAACGTCGAAGGCGGCGGGACGACGGGTCAGGCCGGCGCAGTCAGCCTCGGCATTGCCCGTGCGCTGGTCGCATTGAGTGAAGACCACCGGGCCACGCTGCGCGCGGCCGGACTGATGACGCGCGACCCTCGTATGGTCGAGCGGAAAAAATACGGTCAGCGCAAAGCGCGCAAAAGATTCCAGTTCTCGAAACGTTAAGAAGTTGTCATCAGACTCTTCCCGGGTGCAGTCGGGGCGCTCCTGCGCCGAACCTGCCGCCGGGGAAAGTCATCACTCATACTTCCGGATCGCCGCGTGAGTGTCCACCCGTGGATGGCGCGGTGAGATGAAGGAAGTAGTCGCATAACTCACAGAAAGGAAGAACCATGCCCCGCGTTGAAGTCTCCGAACTTCTCGCCGCCGGATGTCATTTCGGCCATCTTACCCGCCGCTGGAACCCCAAAATGCGCCCGTTCATCTTCATGGAACGCAACGGGATCCACGTCATCGACCTCATGAAAACCAGCATGCTTCTCGACGAAGCCTGCAACGCCCTGCAGAATATCGTCGCGGAGGGGAAACGCATTCTCTTTGTCGGCACGAAGAAGCAGGCGAAGGATATCCTCCGGGAGGAGGCGGTCCGTGCAGGTCAATTCTATGTCAGTGAACGCTGGCTGGGCGGATGTTTGACGAATTTCAGCACCATCCGCAAAAGCGTCAAACGCCTGACGAACATCGAAAAGATGGAAAACGACGGCACCTTCGAGAAGTTGACGAAGAAGGAAATTCTGATGCTGCACCGTGAAAAGGATAAGCTGAACGCCGTTCTGTCGGGAATTGTCGATATGACGCGCCTCCCCGGTGCGTTGTTTGTCGTGGACGTGAAGAAGGAAGCCATCGCCGTCAAAGAGGCGAAGCGCCTCGGCGTACCGGTCTTCGCCATTGTCGATACGAACTGTGATCCCGACCCGATCGACTATGTGATCCCGGCGAACGACGACGCCATCAAGTCGGTGCAGATTGTCCTCAAGCACGTCACGGATGCCGTGGTGGAGGGCCGGGAACTCGCCGCGGTGCATCAGGCCGAGATGGCGGCGGAGGCAGAGAACAGGGGAAAAGACTCCGCGCCAGACGCGCGGTAATGTTTGCACACCTCATTTCATTTGAAGAGGACCATGGGAATTACCACTGAAGAGATAAAGAAACTCCGGGACCAGACAGGCGCCGGAATGATGGACTGTAAAAAGGCACTCCAGGAAACCAACGGCGATATGAAGGCCGCGGTCGAGTACCTGCGGAAGAAAGGCGCCGCAGTAGCGATGAAGCGCGCCGACCGCGCCGCCAAAGAGGGGATGATTGTGACCCGCGTGAGCGCCGACCGGAAGACCGGGGTCGTCGTGGAAGTTAATTGCGAGACCGACTTTGTCGGACGGAGTGAAGATTTCATCGCTTTCGCCAATGCCGTCGCAGGCACCGTCGAGCAGCACAAGCCCGCTTCACTGGAAGCGTTGATGGGCGCCTCGTCGCCCGAGGGCAAGCCGCTGACCACGTTGTTGAATGACCTGCTGGCAAAAGTCGGGGAGAAAATCGACATCCGCCGTTTCCGCATCGTCAATTCCCCTGACGGCATGGTGAGCAACTACACCCACATGGGGAGCAAAATCGGCGTCCTCGTCGAACTCGTCGGGCTGACGCCGGAACAATCGGAGAAGACCACCGGGCGCGACATTGCCATGCAGATTGCGGCGATGAATCCGCTGGTTGTCTCACGCGACCAGGTCGAGAAATCGGTGGTCGACCGGGAGGTGGAGATCTACCGCACGCAGGCCAAGAACGAAGGGAAACCGGATCAGGTCCTCGAAAAGATTGCCACGGGCCGGCTCGAAAAGTTCTATCAGGAAATGGCGCTCGTCGAACAGATGTACATCAAGGACCAGGGCAAAACCGTGACCCAGGTTCTGCGGGAAGCGGGAACCGGAGTCCGGGTGAAACAGTTCATCCGCTATCATCTCGGCGAAGAAACGGCCTGACGCATGACGACCCCGCGCTACAAAAGAGTGCTTCTGAAGCTGAGCGGCGAAGCCCTCATGGGTGACCAGGAGTTCGGTATTGACCCCGTAGTGCTCAAGCGTTATGCGCAGGAAATCAAAGAGGTCATGGCCCTCGGCGTTCAACTCGGCATTGTGATCGGCGGGGGGAACATCTTCCGCGGTGTGCAAAATTCCTCGACCGGAATCGACAAGGTGACCGGGGACCACATGGGGATGCTCGCCACCCTGATCAACGCGATGGCTCTCCAGAGCGCTCTCGAGAACGAGAACGTGTTCACCCGCTTGATGTCCGCAATCAAAATGGATGTGATCGCAGAGCCCTTCATCCGCCGGCGGGCGCTCCGTCACCTGGAAAAGGGACGGATTGTGATCTTCGGGGCCGGAACCGGGAACCCGTACTTCACGACGGATACGGCCGCCGTCCTTCGCGCCATCGAAATTGAGGCCGATGTGATCATGAAGGGCACCCGGGTCGATGGCGTGTATGATTCCGATCCAGAGCGCAACCCCGATGCCTTTCGGTTCGAACAGATCACCTACCGTGATGTGCTCGAACGCAACCTCAAGGTGATGGACCTGACGGCAATCACGCTGTGCGAAGAGAACAAGCTGCCGATTATGGTCTTCAATATGAACATCGTCGGGAATCTCAGGAAAATCATTCTCGGGGAATCTGTGGGGACGATGGTTCAGGCGACGGTTTCTCCCCTCATCAAAAACAGTTAGCGGAGCCTGTCATGGTCAAAGAGATCCTGAAGGAAGGCGACGACAAGATGAAGAAGGCCGTGGAGGTGGTTCGTCAGGAGCTGGCAAAGATACGAACCGGAAAGGCGACAACCACGCTTCTTGAGGGTATCAAAGTCGATTACTTCGGGACGCCGATGCAGCTCTCCCATATCGGGAATGTCGGCGTGGCGGATATCCATACGCTCACCGTGACGCCGTATGACAAGGGGATGCTCGAAGCCACACAGAAGGCGATCCAGGCGGCGAACCTCGGATTAAACCCTGTCAAGGACGGACAAATCATCCGTGTGCCGATTCCGCCGCTCAATGAAGAGCGCCGCCGTGAACTGGTAAAGCTCACCAAAAAGTTCGGGGAAGAAGGAAAGGTGGCGATCCGTAATGTCCGTCGCGACGCCATGGAGCATCTGAAGAAATCGGAGAAAGCCGAGCACTTTTCCGAAGATGAGCGGAAAAAAGGGGAAGCAGAACTGCAAAAGATGACCGATAAGTCGACAAAAGACATCGATAGCCTCCTTGTCCAGAAGGAAAAGGAGATCATGGAAGTGTAGTCACGACGTACCGGCGTTGTTCGATCGAGAAGCTGAACCAGAACCCCCGGCTCAGCTTCATGGCCAGTCCCCCAGTCCCCGAGTCCCCCAGTCCCCGAGTCCCCCAGTCTCCCAGTCCCCCCAGTCCCCGTAACATCCTGTTCCGCCAGCCGTATCAGAACTAGGGACACTCGTATCACCAGTCCCCCATTGGAGGATCTGCCCATGACACCCAAACGGCTTTACAAATCGCGTTCAGAACGCATGATTGACGGCGTGTGCGGGGGTCTGTCGGAGTTCTTCGGGCTCGATGTAACACTTATCCGGATTGCCTGGGTTTTGCTCACCCTTCTGGGAGGATCGGGCATCATCCTGTATCTTGTGTCGATGTTCATCATCCCTGTCAATCCGGCGCCGGTCGTCCCGCGCGGGCAAATGCCGCGGTCATCGACAGGGGCAAATGCAAAATTCTGGGGAATCCTCCTGGTCGTCGTAGGCATTCTCTGGCTTCTGAGGAATCTGGATATACCGTACTATTTGCATTGGTGGGGATTTTCGTGGGAGTATGTGCTTCCTGTGGTGTTGATCATGGCCGGTGTTGCGTTCCTGTTCGGCGGACGAAACGGTCTGACGAATGCCGGCGCGGAGACCCCTCCGGAGGGTACCACCAATGATTCCACTGGTTCGACACAAGAGGAGGCATCGGCTATGCCACAACCGGCGCGGTTGTACAAGTCTCGCGTTGAACGTAAACTGTTTGGTGTGTGCGGGGGAATTGCCATGTACGCCAACGTCGATCCCACGATCATAAGAATTCTTTTCATTGTCGCCCTGTTTGCATCATTCGGTTTCATGGCCCTGCTGTACATTGCCATGGCGATCATCGTCCCGAATGAACCCGTTCAGCCCTCTGCCCCAATCGCCTGAGGGCTCCATGGGACCGGAGGTTGGTATCAGGTCTCTTCCGTACTGCGAGCACGCAAGAAAGGAGTTTCCATGCAGCGCCCACATCGCTACCCATGGCTGGGAATCGGACTGATCGCGTTCGGCGTGATCCTTCTTCTCCAGCAGTTGAACGTGTTCGATCTCCGGTGGCACGACACATTTTGGGCGATCGTGTTTCTCGGGGGGATATTCCTGGTCGTCAGAGGCTTCACGAATCAGGGAGGGGGAGTGTTTCTGGGTGTCTGCGCCGTGGCCATCGGCGGGTACAGGCTGTTGGCGATGCATAGCGACATTTTCATCCCGTCGTATCTCTACTTTCCCTCTCTGCTGGTCCTGGCCGGCGTTGGCATTCTGGCGGTCTATGCAACCCGTCCACGCCAGTGGCATTTGCTGGTCCCCTCCGTCATCCTGATGAGCCTCGGAGGATTGATCATCATGTCGGAAGAAGGGTACTTCAACCGGTGGGAGCTCATAGACTTCATCCGGATCTGGTGGCCTGCGGCGCTGGTCCTTTTCGGCACGGCCATGATTCTGAACCAGGGAAGAAAAAACCATTCGTGAACCGGACCTTGCCTTCAACACAACGGCAGCGGAACAAAACTCCGCTGCCGTTGCTTTGACTGCCTGCCCGTCGCGCCAGCCTCAGTGAGCTTCGAGCCAATTTTTTCCCGACCCCACGTCCACCTCCACGGGCACCCGTAATTCCACGGCGTGCTGCATCCGGTCCTTCACCAGCGCGGTCAACTTTTTCAGCTCCTTCTCCGGCACTTCGAATACCAATTCGTCGTGCACCTGAAGGATCATCGTGCTTTGCAGGCCTGCTTCCCTGATCGCCTGATCGATCTGTATCATCGCGAATTTAATCATGTCCGCCGCCGATCCCTGGATCGGCATATTGATCGCCGCCCGCTCCGCGTTTGCGCGGACAGGGTGATTGCGGCTTGTAATGTCGGGGAAGTATCGCCGCCGGCCGAACATCGTCGTCACATATCCGTTTGCCCGGGCGTCACGGAGCGTATCGTCGATATACTGTCGCACCTTCGGGAAGCGCTCAAAATAGCGTGTGATGATCTCCTGTGCTTCTCCCTGGGAGATCCCCAGTCGCATCTTCAAACCGAACGGGCCGATGCCGTACATGATCCCGAAGTTCACTTCCTTCGCTTTTCTCCGCATCTCCCGCGTCACCTCGGAGGCAGGGACGCCGAACACCTTCACCGCCGTCGTGGAATGGATGTCCTCTCCATCCAGAAACGCGCGCACGAGCCCCTCATCCGACGACATGTGCGCCATGATCCGCAGTTCGATTTGCGAGTAGTCGGCAGAAAGCATCACGCGTCCGATTGACGGGATGAACGCCCGCCGGATCTGTTTGCCGACTTCAGTACGGATGGGGATGTTCTGCAGGTTGGGATCGCTGGAGGAAAGCCGCCCCGTCGCGGCAACCGTCTGATTGTACGACGTGTGCACGCGATGTGTCCCGGGGTTGATCAGGGAAGGGAGCGAATCGACGTAGGTGGATTTGAGTTTCGTGAGCTGGCGGAATTCCAGCAGCTTCTCGATAATCGGGTGATGTTCACGGAGCGCCTCGAGGACGCTCACGTCGGTGGAAAATCCGGTTTTCGTTTTCTTTTGCGCAGGCAATTTGAGTTTTGTGAAGAGGACCTCACCCAGTTGCTGGGTGGAGTTGATGTTGAACGATTCTCCGGCTTCGCGATGGATCTCCGTGACCAGATTCTGCAGCTGCCGTTCGAGTTCTTTCGACATCCCTGCGAGATGTTTTGTGTCGAGAGACACACCGGCAGCTTCCATGCGGACCAGGACCTCGATCAAGGGAAACTCCATGGTGTCGCAGAGGGTCAGGAGATCCTGTTCCTGCAGCGCCGGTTTGAGCTTTTGATAGAGCCGCATCGTGATGTCGGCGTCCTCAGCCGAGTAGTCTGCCACGCGTTCGAGAGGGACATCGGTGATGGCCTTTTGCTCCCGTCCTTTTCCCGTCAGATCTTCAAAAGAGACCATGCGGTAGTTCAGCATCCCGAGGGCCAGGGCATCGAGGTTGTGCTGTCCTTCCGCTCTGAGAACATAGCTGGCGACCATGGTGTCGAAGGTCAACCCCTGAAGCTCAATCCCGTGGGTATGGAGCACCAGCATATCGTACTTCGCGTTCTGCGCCACCTTTTTGATGGACTTGTTTTCGAGGATCGGTTTCAAGAGCGGCCGGACCGTTTCCCAGGAGAGGACACCGGACAGATGCCCGAGAGGAGGACGATCAACGGGGGAGTCGAACAGGCCCCGTTCCGCTGATCCGCCTGTCAAATCGGTGCGGACGGGCAGATACCATGCTTCCCGCTCTTTCGTGGCGAACGAAAGGCCCACGAGGTGCGCCTGCATGGGATTGACGCCGGTTGTTTCAGTATCGACGGTGAAAACGGAAACGCTCTTTAACGCCGTACAGAGCTTCTTCAGCTCCTCGGGCGTTCGCACGAGGTGGTACTGGTGCGTATCCGTCGCAATGTCGGTGGGGGGCAGTTCTTCCTTCGGCGATGGAACCTCCGTCGGCGCTGACGGTGCGGCCGCCGCCTTGCGCACGGAAAGACGCGAAGCCAGCGTTTTGAATTCCAGATCGGTGAAGAGAGCGAAGAGCTGCTGGGAGTCCCGCTCCGTTGCACGCAGCCGGTGGAAATCTATCTTCACCGGGGCGTCGGTGTCTATCGTGACAAGCCGTTTGGAAAGGAGCGCCAGGTCTCTGTTCGCAAGAAGTTTTTCACGCACCCCCTTCTGCGGGATCTTGTCGATATTCTTGTAGAGGTTCTCAATCGTTCCATACTGCTGAATCAATGGGATGGCTGTTTTTTCGCCGATTCCCGGAACGCCCGGAACATTGTCCGATTTGTCTCCGATGAGGCCGAGGACATCGATGACAGCATCGGGAGCGACACCGAATTTGTCTTTGACTCCGCGCTCTTCCACAACCTCCGGATCGGCGCCCGCTTTGCCGGGCTTGTACATCTTTATAAGAGGGGAGATCAGTTGCATGAAATCCTTGTCGCCGGTGACAAGAAATGTCAGGACTCCTTCCTTTTCCGCCCGGCGGGCGAGCGTTCCCATGACATCGTCGGCTTCATACCCCGGGAGCTCGATCAGCGGCGTCTGAAAAGCCCGGACGATATCTTTCAGCTTTCCCAGCTGGGAGGACATCTCCTCCGGCATGCGCTCACGGGTGGCTTTGTACTTGTCGTAGAGTTTGTGCCGGAAGGTCGGTTCGGGAGTGTCGAACACGACGGCGATATGATCGGGGTGTTCATCATCAAGGATCTTCATCAGGGCCGTCGTGAACCCGTAGATCGCTCCGGTATTCACCCCCTTGCTGTTGATCAGGGGACGACCGATGAAAGAAAAATAGGCCCGATAGGCGAGCGCCATCCCGTCGAGGAGGTACAGCCGTTCCCTGGTGCTCATGGCAATTTTTTCATGGGATGTTAAGAATGCATTTCATTGATCGGCTATTCTTCGCCGACTGGAACAGGATACCACGATACTGTGGCCTGCGTGCGCGATTCTCCCGACGATGAGGATGAAGTGAACCCGAAGGCACATCCGAAGTGTTCTTTAGAGGTGTCTGCGGAAAGCTGCGCGATGTGGACGCGATCAATCCACTCGCTGGTCCATCGGGAGACCGCGACGGGGTCAACCACGCGGCGTTTTACGCGCTAGGGGCTCATCCGTTACGCACCGGCACGATGGACTTGTGAAATTGGAAAGCGGGGGTCATGAGTTGATTTACAGCAAGATACAAACAGAGGGAGGGAAAGGCAATGAAAGCCGATTGCGACTCGCTCCCCATTTCTCTACATTAGAAGACTTCCTTCACCCGCATGAAAATCTATACACGTACCGGCGATAACGGAGAAACATCTCTTCTGGGAGGGCGACGCGTCCCCAAAGATGCCCTGCGGGTGGAGGCATACGGGGCGGTCGATGAATTAAACGCCCATCTGGGGCTCATCGTTGCGGGTACAGCGTCGGAAAAGCTCCGTGACATTCTCGTGGCTCTCCAGCATATGCTGTTCCTCCTGGGCGCCGAGCTCGCGACGCCCCCTCCGTCGCCATTGAAAGGTTCGCGCATCGTCCCGGAGGATATCTCCACGGTCGAACATCTCATCGATGACGTCGAGGAGACGCTTCAGCCGCTCACAAAGTTCATCCTCCCCGGGGGCACAACAGAAGCCGCATCTCTTCACATTGCGCGCACCGTCTGCCGGAGGGCCGAACGCGCCTGCATCCGGCTCTCGCATGCGGAAGAGGTCGAGAGCAGTCTGCTGATTTATCTCAACCGTCTTTCCGATCTCCTGTTTGTCCTTGCCCGCGCGGCAAATCAACGCGCCGGCACGAAGGAGATCGAGTGGTCATCCCGCTCCCGCGACACACGGGAAACGTAACCTCATTCCACCAGTCCTCCCGGAGGTATCCATAATGCGTCGTACTCTCGTTTTCCTGCTCGCCCTTGCGATTTCGGGCTCCCTTGCCACCGCACAGGGGTCGGGTCCCACTATCACTACCGGCGTGTCCGTGGACAGCGCCATGGCGAATCTGCGCGTCATCGCAGGAGAGATCGGACCTCGTCCCATGGGTTCTCCGGCGGAACATCGTGCGATGGAATATGCCCTCGAGCGGCTGAAGGAGTTCGGTTGCGATGACACGTTTCTCCTCCCCATGGAAGTAGCCAATGGCGTGAATACGAATAGCGGCGTGGCAGTCGGCGTGCTGAAAGGTACGTCGGGAAGAATTATTGTTATTGGCGGACATATCGATTCTGCCGGACCGGACGTCCCGGGAGCCGATGATGACGGGTCGGGAGCCGCCTGCGTGCTCGAAGTGGCACGCGTCCTCGCGCAGACGAGACATTATTCCACCCTGCTTTTCTGTCTCTGGGGAGGTGAGGAACAGGGGTTGCGCGGTTCACAGTACTTTGTTTCTCATTACGGCGGAATCGACAGCGTGGCGCTCATGTTGCAGCTTGACATGGTGGATGGGGCGGGCCCGCTCGACATTGATCCCGACGCATCGTATCAGGTGAGCAGCCCCCGGTGGCTCGTCGATGCCGCCTACCAGGAGTTCTTCGGGGTGCTCCATCATACCGGCCTGCGCTATCCGACCCAGTTCGCGACGTTGAATGCGTCGGGAAGCGGCACCACAGGGTCCGATCATATTCCATTTATCGAGAGGGGGATTCCGGCACTCGACTTCACCTCCGACGTCGAATTCCCGATTCACACGCCTCTTGACAATCTGTCGAACTTTACTCCTTCGGGCTTCAAGCGTGCCGGCGATGTCGTGGTCCGCCTCGTCGAGCGTTTTGACCGCGGTCAACCTCCGGCGAAGACGGAAAAATACTGGCTCGTGCAAGTCGGAACCGTTCCTCTCTTCATACCACATTGGGCCATCAGAGTCTTTACCATCCTTTCCCTCGTATTCGCGGTCTGGCTTGCGTTCAGGCTGTTCCGTCAGGAACGGACAAACCCGCCCCCCCAGCGCACGCGTGGTTCCGGGGCAAAGGTCGCGCTGGCGGCTCTCGGGGTGAACGCCTTTGTCTGGATGGCCCCCAGCCTCATGGGACTTCTCACCGGCTACCGGTTCCCGTGGGCGGCGCAGTTCGAAAGCTATCTGGGTTTCTCTCTCCTTTTCGGTGTGTTCGGGTCATGGTTCATGATCCGGATGCTGCTCGCCATGCGTGTCAGCGGCAGGAGCGCGCCAATGTTTTTGCGGGCGATGATTGCCCCGTGGATCGTCGCCGCGGTCGCCACTGCGTTCGATCTTGAACTGGCAATTTACCCGGCCGCGATTCTGGCACTCTTCTCACTTGCCCTCTGGCTCCGTCGTCCCTGGGTGGGATCGCTCCTTCTCATCCTTGCCGGCATCATCGGCTATCGCCTGATTTTTTCCGAGGCCACCGGATTGTTTCAACGTGCGCTGACTGCAACGTCGCCCGACGTCCTGTCGCAGAACGTGCTTTATCATCTGCTCTTTATCGGGATTTCGTGGATCATCACGCTTCCCCTCGGGTACGCAGGCGTCGCACTGTATCGTGCCGTGGGACGGGATTTTCTCGCTCTTCGAAAGTTCTCGGCGACGCCGGGCCTGGCCCTGTCATTTGGCGTCGTGGTTTGTGCGGGAATCTACCTTGCGTTTCAGACTCCGTATGATGCCAAATGGGAGCCCGCCATTCTGGTCAGGCAGGCGTGGAATGCCTACGATACGACCGGGACAGTACGGATCGTTTCGAGCGAACCTTTCCGGGCGATGCGTGTCGATTGGAATGGCCGCGACACCGTTATTGCCGGGGGGACGAGGGCTGATCTGCCGGGCCCTTCGATTCAGCGGTCGTCGTGGTTAAGTGTCTCCGCTTCCGATTCGGTCGAAGGTGAAACTGATTCCGTGACGACGCTTTCGCGCACGCTCGTTCTCACAACGCCTGTCCGACCCTACCAGGTGGTCGTCACGTTCGAAAGCAAAGCACCCTTTGAGATTTCTTCCTGGCGGTGGCGGAACTGGCTCTCGTCATCCACCAGACGGGATGAAGGAACATCGGACCGGAGGAAAGTGTTCAGGTGGTATTCCTTCCCGGCCACCCCGCTCGTTATCCCCCTGGAGATCGAGCTTCATTCGGGCCAGCAGGTCAGACAGAACGTCGAAGTCACTTTTGATACGCTCGCCACTCCGGTGATGTTGGAGAATATTCGGGGATACTGTACCCGGCGGATGGTGATATCCATGGCAGATTCACTCCGGATGCCGGAGAGGACCCGAGGACTCGCAGAGGCGCAACTCCATGAATGAAACAGCATCAAACACCATTGTCCTGGATGTCCACGGTCTCCACAAACGCTACGGAGAGCTCGTGGCGGTGGACGGCATTTCGTTCAGCGTCCACCGGAAAGAGATCTTCGGCATCCTCGGACCGAACGGGGCAGGGAAGACCACGACGCTGGAGTGCATCGAGACCCTCCGCCCGTTCGATGAGGGCGAGATCAGCGTGGGGGGGATCGATGTTCGTGCCCGGCCCGACGACGTAAAGAGGATCATCGGGGTGCAGCTTCAATCGTCGTCCTTCTTCGACAAACTGAAACTGGGAGAACTGCTCACGTTGTTTGGAGATTTGTACGGCCGGACCGTTGATCCCGCGCTTCTCCTGCGGGATGTGGAGCTGGAAGAAAAACGCCGGTCGATGGTCAATGAATTGTCGGGGGGACAAAAGCAGCGATTTTCCATCGCCGCCGCTCTTGTGAATAATCCCCTCGTGCTCTTCCTGGACGAGCCCACGACGGGACTCGACCCGCAGGCACGGCGGCATCTCTGGGGCATCATCAAACGTATCCGCGACGAAGGCACCACGGTTGTCCTCACCACCCACTACATGGATGAGGCGGAAGAGTTGTGTGACAGGGTGGCGATCATGGACAGCGGAAAGATTGTGACGATGGAGAACCCCCATACGCTCATCGATCAGCTCGTGGCGAACGGGTTTGCAAGCAAACGGATCCAGAAACTGGCCACCCTTGAAGATGTTTTCTTAACGATGACCGGCCATTCATTACGGGAAGAATAATGCGCGTTACATGGAAACTTACTGTTGCCTCATTCAAAATGTACTTCCGTCAACGGGAAGCGTTGATCTGGTCGTTTCTCCTTCCGCTGTTCCTGATCATCCTGTTCAGTTTCGTCCGCTTTAACGGACTGGGGTCGATCGACGTTGGGCTGGTCGCCACAACCCATGCATCTCTCCAGCGACAGTCCTGGATCGACGAGCTTCAAAAAGTCCAGACGCTGAAGATCACCGAAGGAGAGCGCGACCAGGAAATGGCCGAGCTCGAAAAGGGGGAGCGCGATGTCGTCCTCGTCGTGTCGTCCGCTGAACCTCCCGGGGGGTCGACAGAACACCCGAGCGAAAGTGTCGTGGCATATGTCAATGACGGAAGGCAACAACAGGCGCAGGTTGCCACGCTGATTATCCAGCGCGTTCTTGACGATATTGCGTTCAAACACACTCCGGTGCCCGACCGGGTGGTCCTCTCAACAAAGATTGTGAAGAGCAGGAATCTCACCTACATCGACTACCTCATTCCGGGGATCATCTCGATGTCGATCATGCAACTGGGGATATTCGGGGTGGCCTTCGGGTTTGTCTCCCTCAAGAAACGGGGGATATTCCGCCGGCTGTCGGTGACACCGATCAAGCCCCATGAGTTTATCATCGCGCAGGTGACCATGCGTGTCGTGGTCATCATGCTGCAAATCGGGTTGATGGTGGGCGTAGGGATTTTCTTTCTTCATCTGCATTTCATCGGTAACATCTTCCTGATGGCTGTCCTCGGCCTCCTTGGGGGGATCGTGTTTCTCGGGATGGGCTTTGCAATTGCAGGCGTCTCCAAGTCCGAAGACCAGGTCGCTCCTCTGGCGAACGTGATCTCGCTCCCGATGCTCATGCTCTCCGGCGTGTTTTTTAGCAGATCGAATCTGCCGGCGATCCTCCGGCACATCACCGATTTCATCCCGCTCACGCCGCTCGCGGACGGGATGCGCAGCGTTGCAATTGATGGGGCGTCGCTCACGCAAATCGGACCGCAAATTCTCTTGCTTGCAGTCTGGGGGGTCGTCGCGTGCACAATTGCCGTCAAAATGTTCCGCTGGGAATAGGCCTGTTCCCATGCCGGCAGGCGCTATTCCTCTCCTGAGGCGATGCCGGCTTGTGCTCTCCCCGAAAACGGAATTCCCTCCTGTTTTGTTCTCACTTTTTGGAATCCTTTGGGCACCTCCGGTAGAGACTGCCCGAATATCCGGCCATTTCGACCCTTCACTTCTGGCATGATCGTTGCGAAACCCGGCGCAACTGTGGTCGCCGGTTCATTGACTTTGGACCGTTTTTTTGAGTATATTTTGTCGCTGAACAGCAATCGACTCTCTGACTGTCCACACTGGCATCCACACCAAAACAGCCCCCGGCGCTTCCAATTTGGCTTCTTCCTCGCTTCGACGGAGCTTCCCGGTATCACACGAGGCTGGATTGTGATTGAACCGCAGGTTCTGAGAGAGTTCTCGTTGGATTGACGTCTTTCTCCTCGGATTCAGGAGATATGCAGGCATGCTCACCGAATTTGGCCGTGTACTCATTTTTATGATTGTCGGGGCGCTCTTCGTCGCCATCGGGCTGATTACCGCCTGGCTTCTCCGCCCCCACCGTCCGTATCCCAGCAAGCTTACCACCTATGAATGCGGTGAAACGCCGATCGGCGACACCCGCGTCCGCTTCAACATCCGGTTCTACGTTGTTGCCCTTGTTTTCCTCATCTTCGATGTCGAAGTCGTTTTCCTTTTCCCCTGGGCGACCGTGTATCGAAATCTCGGTTGGTATGCGTTCATCGAAATGGTTGTCTTTCTCGTCATCCTCCTGGTTGGCTATGCGTATGTGTGGAGGAAAGGGGACCTGGATTGGGATAAGCCCGCGCCGGTAGTTCCAACGTTTGCATCCGGCGTCGGCATGCACACGACTTCGATACAAGATGAAATTGAGGCTTAACGTGGGACTCCTCGATCAACGGTTTGAAAACAGCAACGTCTTCATCACCTCAATGGATTCACTGCTCAACTGGGCGCGTCTCTCGTCCCTGTGGGGGATGCAGTTCGGTCTCGCGTGCTGCGCCATTGAGATGATGGCCACCGGCGCATCGCATTATGACTTTGACCGTTTTGGAACATTCTTCCGCGGTTCGCCGCGGCAATCGGACGTCATGATCGTGGCGGGTACGGTGACACTGAAAATGGCCTCGAGGATCAAGACGCTCTACGACCAGATGTCGGAACCCCGCTACGTCATCTCGATGGGGAGCTGTTCGAACTGCGGTGGGCCGTACTGGGAACATGGGTATCACGTCCTGAAAGGAGTCGACCGCATCATTCCGGTCGATGTCTACGTACCCGGATGTCCCCCACGCCCCGAAGCGCTCATGGAAGGCTTGATCAAGTTGCAGGAGAAGGTACGGAAAGAGAGTCTTGCGAAGGGAGGGAAGGCATGACCGCACCAGAGATCGTCGGCCTGTTGAAAGAGAAGTTTGGTGAAGCGATCGGTGAGGCCAAACTCGAAGGCATCCCCGATCCGTTTGTCCAGATCTCCCCCGGCCGTATGCTGGAGGTCTGCACCTTCCTCCGTGATGACGAGCGCCTGAAATTCGATTCGTTGATGTGCCTTTCCGGCATGGACTATACGGGTGGCAAGCTCGGCGTCGTGTACCATCTCGACTCCATGAAGGTAGGCCACAAGATCACCCTCAAGGTGCAGCTGACGACCGAGGACCCTCACGTGCAGACCGTTTCGCCCGTGTGGCATTGCGCCGATTGGCACGAGCGCGAAGCTTTCGACATGTTCGGCATTGTCTTCGACGGCCATCCTGATCTGCGACGGATCCTCATGCCCGACGATTGGGCAGGATACCCGCTGCGGAAGGATTTCCAGGTGCCCGAGTTCTACAATGGCATGAAAGTCCCGTACTAATGAACGAGATTGTCGCAGAACCCGAAACCGTAGCCCGGCGGAGCGATACCATTCCGGGGTTGGGGCGCACCCTTAACCCGCAGGAAATGGTCATCAACATGGGGCCGCAGCACCCTTCGACACACGGCGTGCTCCGGCTCGAGCTGGTGGTCGACGGAGAAATCGTTGTCGACGTGATCCCCCATATCGGCTACCTTCACCGGTGCTTCGAAAAGCACTGCGAACAGATGACGAATTATCAGCAGGTGATCCCGTACGCAGACCGGATGGATTACGTTGCGGCAATGAGCAACGAATTTGGATACGCCATTGCTGTGGAGAAACTGCTGGGCATCAAGGTCCCGGAGCGGGTTGAATACATCCGGGTGATCATGGCCGAACTCTCCCGGATCGCGAGTCATCTGATTGCCCTCGGAACGTACGGAATGGATATCGGGGCGTTCACGCCGTTCCTCTATTGCATGCGCGACCGGGAGCATATCCTGGATATCTTTGAAGAGACCTGCGGAGCGCGCCTCCTCTACAATTACATGTGGGTCGGCGGTTTGTCCTACGATGTGAAGCCGAATTTCAAACAGAAGGTCCGCGATTTCTGCACGTACTTCAAACCGAAAATCGTCGAACTGAACGACCTCCTTTCGTATAACAAGATTTTTATCGAACGGACAGCCAATGTCGGGGTCCTGCCGGCGGAGGTTGCCATTAACTGCAACGTCAGCGGCCCGACCCTGCGCGGGTCCGGTGTGCAGTGGGACATCCGGAAGAATGATCCCTACTCCGTCTATCCGAAGATTGATTTCGACATCCCCTTCGGAAAGGGATTGAAAGGCACCGCAGGGGACTGCTGGGACCGGTACATGGTGCGCGTGCATGAGATGGAACAGAGCGTCCGGATCATGGAGCAGGCAGTCGAACAGATGCCTGAGGAGGGGAACGTGCAGGCATCGCTTCCAAAGCGGATCAGACCGAACCCCGGCGAAGTGTATGTGCGGACCGAAACGCCGAAAGGCGAGCTGGGATACTATGTCGTCTCCGACGGGACCGCGAGCCCCTTCCGGGTGAAGGCAAAGAGCCCGTGTTTTGTGAACCTTTCAGCACTGCCGGCGATGTGCCGGGGATCGATGATTTCGGACGTGGTCGCCATCCTGGGCAGTATCGACATCGTTCTGGGTGAAGTGGACAGATGAGGACGTGTCTGCATAATCTCTCCTCCGGATCAAACCTATGAAAGATTTTTTTCTCAGTGTCTTCCAGAATCCCGTGCTCGTGTACGCCATCATGGCAATCGTGCCGTTGCTGTGGGTGATCCCTTTCGCGCTGTTCGCGGTCTGGTGGGAGCGCAAGATCTCCGCGCATATGCAGGACCGGCTCGGTCCCATGCGCACGGGCGGCTGGCACGGGTGGTCGCAGACGATTGCCGACATCCTCAAGCTGATCCAGAAAGAGGATATTATCCCCACTGCCGCCGACAGGAAACTGTTCATCCTCGCCCCGTACCTGGTTTTTGGCGGATCGTATGCCGCCTATGCCGCGATCCCCTTCAGCGCGGGATTTGTGGGCGCCGATCTCAATATCGGACTTTTTTATATCGTCGCCATCTCGTCGATTGTGGTGATCGGTTTGTTGATGGCAGGGTGGGCGTCCAACAACAAATGGTCCCTGTATGGTGCGCTTCGCTCCGCCGCGCAGATTGTCTCCTATGAAATTCCCGCTGCACTCGCAATCCTCGCCGTCGTCATGGTTGCCGGGACGTTTGACATGCAGGAGTTGAACCGCCTGCAGACCGGGTGGATCTGGAACTGGTTTGTTTTCCAACACCCTCCGTTTCTCCTGTTTGCGTTCCTCATTTACTTCGTCGCCTCTCTTGCCGAAGTGAACCGGACGCCGTTCGATATCCCGGAGGCGGAATCGGAGCTCGTCGGAGGATATCATACAGAGTATGGAGGGATGCGCTTCGCGCTCCTCTTCCTTTCGGAATACGCAAACATGTTTGCCGTGTCAGCCATTGCGACGACGCTGTTCTTCGGAGGCTGGAACAGTCCGTTCGCCGACTTCCTGACCGGTCCCTGGTGGGGATTTTTCTGGTTTATCCTCAAGGGCATGACCATTATCTTCATCCAGATGTGGCTGCGGTGGACGCTCCCGCGGTTGCGGGTCGATCAATTGATGTATGTGGGATGGAAGGTGCTCATTCCGTTTGCCTTTGTGATCGTCTTTGGCGTCGGAATCTGGTCACTCGCTGTGAAGTAGAGTCCGGTGGGTGAGTAACATTAGGGATCTCGAATTTATGGGAACATATTTCCACAATATCTGGGACGGCGTGGTCACAGTGCTCATCGGGATGAAAGTGACCTGGAAGCATTTGTTTACTCCGGCCGTGACCATCCAGTACCCGGACGTAAAACTCAAACTGCCCGAACGCGCACGGAACCGGCTGTACGTCAACATCGACGATTGTATCGGTTGCGATCAGTGCTCGATGGCGTGCCCGGTCGACTGCATCACGATCGAAACGATCAAGTCCACCCCGGACGTCAATCTCGGCCTGACCTCCAAGGGGACCAAAAAGCGTCTGTATGTCCCTCTGTTCGATATCGATATTGCCAAATGCTGCTACTGCGGACTCTGCGTCCCGCCCTGTCCGACGGACTGCATTTACATGACCGATGTGTACGAGTTCTCGGAATACGAGCGGGAAAACCTCATCTACAAATTCGCGACCATGACCGCACCGCAGGCCGTCGAGGCAAAGGAAAAGCTCGCAGCGTACGACAAAGAGCAGGCCGAAAAGAAAGCCGCCGCCGCTGCGGCCGCTGCGGCAGCAAAAGCTGCACAGGCCGCCTCTGCGCCGCCCGCAACGCCGTCGCCCGTAACGCCGCCGCCCGCGCCGCCGTCAGCTCCGCCCCCCGCTCCTTCGCAGGGAACGACGCCGGATGCTCCACCACCTCAAGAATCCAAGTCCTGACTGACCATGGAAATGTTTGACATCATCTTTTACGTGTTTGCGGCGGTCGCAGTGGTGTCGGCGGGAGTCGTCGTGTTCTCGCGGAACATCCTCTATGCCGCATTCTCCCTCGTCTTCACCCTGTTCGCCGTGGCCGCCTTCTACGCAATGCTGCAGGCGGATTTCCTGGCCGTGACACAGGTGCTGATCTATGTCGGGGGCATCCTCGTTCTCATGTTGTTCGGCCTGATGCTGACCAACAAAGTGATCAGCGTCGATATCAAGAGCGGGTCCATCCAGATTATTCCCGCGCTGATTCTCACGGCGATGGTGGCGGGATCCCTGGCAGGAATTTTCTATTCCACATGGAGCACGACCCCGGTGGTGCCGGTGTCGATCACGACGACGACCTCCAACCTGGGGTCGATGTTGATGACGACGTACCTGCTGCCATTTGAAGTGGCCTCGGTGATCCTTCTCATTGCTCTCATCGGCGCTGCAATGATTGCGCGCCGTCATCGAAAGGCGTGACCATGAGCTCGCTGTCAAGTGTATGGAACGAATTCACGGCCTGGCTGCCTCACGTGCAATTGGCGCACTTCCTGATCGTCAGTGCCGTCCTGTTCGCCTTCGGACTGTACGCGATCATCACCCGGCGGAACGCCATCCTGGTGCTGATGGGCGTGGAACTCGTCCTGAATGCCGCGAATATCAACCTGGTTGCGTTTTCCCGGTACAGTTCGCTCAACCTGGACGGGCAGGCTGCGTCAATCTTCGTCATTATCCTCGCAGCCGCGGAAGCCGCGATTGCCCTCGCAATCGTCCTGAATATCTACCACCGGTTCCAAACCATTAACGTGGACGAGATCAGCTCCCTCAAAGAGTAACCGCGGTCTCAATCTTTCAAACACCGACGCCTCTGGCACATGGCACACGATACTTTCTTTACTCTTGCACTGACGATTCTGCTCCTTCCACTGGGAGGATTCGCCCTCTTGATCTTTTTTGGCAAGAGGCTCCCCCGGGGCGGCGATTGGCTCGAGACCGGTCTGGTCACCCTGGCGCTCATTCTCTCGGGCGTTGTGCTCGTTCAGAAATTGGGTTCGCTTCCCCATGAAACGCTGAATCTGAACTATCCGTGGATCGATTTCCATACCGTGCCCGGGATCGGGCCGCTGAAAATCGTCATCGGAGCGCAGATCGACAATCTCGCGGCGATCATGCTCGTCGTGGTGACGCTCATCAGCACGCTCGTGCATTATTTTTCCATCGGCTACATGAAGGATGACGTCAGGTATTCCCGGTATTTCGCATACCTGGGCTTGTTCTCCTTTTCGATGCTGCTCATTGTCATCGCCAACAACCTGCTTCTCCTCTACGTCGGCTGGGAACTCGTCGGCATCTGCTCCTACCTTCTCATCGGCCACTGGTATGAAAAGAAGAGCGCTTCCGACGCAGGGATGAAAGCCTTTATCACGAACCGGATCGGGGATTTCGGATTTCTCGCGGGCATCCTCTTACTCTATGCGACATTTCACACCTTCGGTCTCCAGGAGATATTCGACGGGATTCACGGGGGCGTCCTGCCGGGAAACAGTCCCTGGTGGTTGACCGCGGCCGGTGTGCTGATCTTCTGTGGGGCGATCGGCAAATCCGCCCAGTTCCCGCTTCATGTCTGGCTCCCCGATGCGATGGAAGGTCCGACGCCGGTGAGCGCACTCATCCATGCGGCGACCATGGTCGCTGCCGGCGTGTATCTTGTCGCGCGGACGTTCCCGTTGATGACTGCCGAAGCGCTGATCGTCATTGCCTATATCGGCGCAATCACTTCCTTCATTGCGGCGACAATCGCCATTGCTCAAAATGATATCAAGAAGGTCCTCGCCTATTCCACGATCAGCCAGCTCGGGTATATGATCATGGCCCTCGGTGTGGGCGCCTACACCGGCGGATTTTTCCATCTGGTGACGCACGCGATGTTCAAAGCGGGCCTGTTTCTCGGTTCCGGTTCGGTGATCTACGCCATGCACATTGCGCTGCACCACGAGAACGATCATCACACCGACGCCCAGGATATCCGCAACATGGGCGGATTGAAGGCGAAGATGCCGGTGACGTTCTATACGTTTCTGATGTTCACCCTCTCGATTTCCGGCATTCCCTTCACGTCCGGATTCCTGAGCAAGGATGAGATCCTGGCGGGGACGCTGGCGTTTTCCAGTCTCACGGGGAATGCCCTGATCCCCATCCTCGGATACATCGTCGCCGGCCTGACCGCCTTCTATATGTTCCGGCTGGTGATTCTCACGTTTCTTGGAAAACCCGCGGACGAGAATCGTCTGACGCACATCCATGAATCACCGCTCGTGATGATCGTTCCGCTGGTGATTCTGGCCTGTCTCTCGTTTTTCGGCGCGTTCAGCCTGAATCCGTTCAACGGAGCCTCCAGTTGGGTTGCACACGCGGTCGAACGTCCGGAATCCGTTGTTCCGCTCGCCCTTGCCGCCCCGAACGCAGAAACGTTCGAAGTCGCGATGGAGCATGTCAAGTATCCGGCCATGGCCCTGTCGCTCACCATGGCAAGCCTGGGGATTCTCGTCGCATTCCTGACCTACTACTGGCGCAGGATCAATGCCGACGCAGTCGCCCGGGCGCTGAAACCTGTTCACACATTCCTCCTCAACAAGTGGTATTTCGACGAGTTGTACAACGGCGTGCTTGTCAACGGCGTGCTTCTCCTCTCCAGGATTCTCCGGTGGTTCGACACGTATGTGATCGACGGTCTGGTGAACGGGGCGGGTCTTTTTGCCCGCGGACTCTCCTTCGTGAGCGGGAAGTTTGACACGTATGTCATTGACGGCCTCGTCAATTTTTCTGCGCGATTCTCCGGGGCGGTCGGACTCGTGTTCCGGAAAACACAGACCGGCAGGATTCAAACGTACGTCGTGCTCGCGCTCTTCAGTGTCATGGTGTTCTATTTTATCTTCCGGCTCGGTTGATGGTCGCGATCCGGATCAGTGGGTTCTCGTTCTTCTCCGTTCATCCGTAGTTCCAAAAGGGTGCTACTCTTATGACTTCGTCATTTCTCGGCATCGGGATCTTATCCTGGCTGACGTTTCTTCCTGTCCTCGGCATTGTGATCGTGCTGGCGCTGCCGAAAAACCGGCCGGACATCACCCGCTGGACCACGCTCGGCGTTACCCTCCTCCAGCTCATCCTGGCATTCGTCGTCTACAGCCGGTTCGACCGGTCGCTGGGCGGGATAAACGACCAGGGAACGATGCAATTCCTTGAGAAGGCTTCGTGGATCGACGTGAAAGCCGTCTCGTGGTTCGGGCGCGTTCACATCGAGTACCTTCTTGGAATCGACGGCATCAGCGTGGTGATGGTCCTGCTGACTGCGATCGTGAGCTTCATCGCCACACTCTCCTCCTGGAACATCGAGAAATCGGTGAAGGGGTACTTCGCGCTGTTTCTGCTCCTCGACACAGGGATGATGGGCGTGTTCGTTGCACTGGACTTTTTCCTCTTTTACGTCTTCTGGGAAGTCATGCTGCTTCCGATGTACTTCCTGATCGGCATCTGGGGCGGCCCGCGGCGGGAATATGCAGCGATCAAGTTCTTCCTCTATACGTTGTTGGGGAGCGTGCTCATGCTTCTCGCGCTGATCGCGCTCTACTTCAGCACGAATGTCTATATCGACCACGCGGGGACGCTCTATTCAGTCACGGAAGCGGCGGCGCGAAACCTGCAGGGGCTGGAAAAGGTGCATACCTTCAACCTGATGCAGATGATGAATCCTGCGAACCTCGTTCCCGGCTCCCTCCTCGCAGGAATCGACACCTGGTGGCGGTACGCGGCGTATGTCGCCCTCTTCATCGGGTTCGCCATCAAGGTTCCGTTGTTCCCGTTCCATACGTGGCTCCCCGACGCGCACGTCGAGGCGCCGACTCCCATCTCCGTCATTCTTGCGGGCGTGCTCTTGAAGATGGGGACGTATGGCATGCTCCGGGTCAGCTTCCCGATTTTCCCCGATGCGATGCGTCATTTTTCCTGGGAACTCGCCCTTCTCGGGGTCATCAGCATGGTCTACGGCGCTCTTGTGGCGATGGCCCAGACCGATTTTAAGAAGCTGATCGCATACTCATCCATCAGTCACATGGGTATCGTGATCCTCGGCATGGCGTCGATGAATACGCAGGGGATGACCGGCGCGGTGTTCCAGATGTTCAATCACGGAACGATCACCGCAATGCTCTTTCTGATCGTGGGCGTGCTGTACGACCGTACGCACACCCGCGGGCTGAACGAGTTCGGCGGGCTGATGAACCAGATGCCACGGTATGCGGGCGCGATGACGGTGGCGTTCTTCGCGGCCCTGGGCCTCCCGGGGCTGAGCGGATTCGTGAGTGAAATCCTCTCTCTCCTGGGGGCGTTCCAGACGTTCCAGACGCTGACCATTATCAGCGCGGTGACGATCGTCCTGACCGCGGGCTATATGCTGTGGGTGCTGCAACGGGTCTTCCTCGGCACGCTGCCCGAAAAATGGAAGGGACTCACGGACATGAACGGCCGCGAGACGTTCATGCTCGCGTCACTCGGTATCATTGTCGTGTTCCTCGGCATCTACCCCGCCCCGATGCTGAACCTGATGAACAGCTCAATCAACACGCTAGCCGGGATACTCCATAACGCCGGCACGGCGATGATCGGCATGAACTAGGCGATGACATCCATGGCAGAACAGATTCTCAAAGATCTCCACTTCCTCCTGCCGGAGGTTGTACTCACCGCGACTCTGCTGATTGCAATCATCACGGACCTGATCACCAGGCGGTCCGTGTTTACGATGGCCGTGGTCCTGACCGGATTCGCAGTGGCGCTGGGTATCGTCATCGGCCAATGGGGTGCCAACACCACCGTCTTCAGCAATATGCTCGCGGTGGACGCCTTCTCCTCGTTTTTCAAGCTTGTCATCCTCGTCTCGGCGATCCTGATTGTTCTCTTTTCCCCGTGGTCGTCGGAATTGACAAACCGGCCCCGCCCGCTTGGCGAGTATTACGCGCTGATCGTCGGGATGACGCTGGGCATCGTGCTCATGGCGGGAGCGAACAACCTCCTGATGATGTATCTTGCGCTCGAGCTCTCGTCCATCTCGTCGTACATTCTCACCGGGTTTACCCGCGAGGCGACGGACTCCAGCGAAGCGTCGCTGAAGTATGTCATCTACGGCGCATTCTCGTCAGGGCTGATGCTCTACGGCATCTCCATCCTGTACGGCCTGACCGGCACGCTCGATCTGGGTCTGATCAACCAGGAGCTTCCCGGAGTGATTGCACGGGGTGGGAGCTCGGTGTACGCGCTGGCGATTGCGGGGATGCTGGCACTGGCGGGATTCGGCTATAAGATTTCGGCGGTCCCGTTTCATTTCTGGGCCCCCGACGTGTATGAAGGCGCGCCGATCACCATCACGGCATTCCTGTCGGTGGCCTCGAAAGCCGGCGGATTTGCGATGATGATCCGGTTTTTCAAAGTCATCTTTATCGACACCGGCGCGCCCGGCCTCTCGCTCGGGGCCTGGGCTTCCATGAACGGCTTCGCGTGGTATCATTTCGTGGCCGCACTCTCGGTGCTGACGATGACCGTGGGGAATGTCGTCGCACTCTGGCAGACGAATCTCAAGCGAATGCTCGCCTATTCGAGCATCGCGCACGCGGGGTACCTGCTGATGGGCGTCGTGGTGATGAACAATGACGGTCTTGCGGCGATCATGATCTATTTCGTGGTGTATATGTTCATGAACCTCGGTGCGTTTTATGTGGTGATGCTGATGGCAGGAAAAATCGGCAGCGAGGACATGGAGGATTACAAGGGGCTGGGACCGCGGGCGCCGCTCATGACGGTTTCGTTGTCGATCTTCCTTATTTCTCTCACGGGGTTGCCGCCAACCGCCGGCTTTGTCGGCAAGCTCTACCTCTTCGCGGCCGCCATCAATAACGGCTGGGTCTGGCTCGCTGTCGTCGCGGCGATCAACAGTGTCATAGCGCTTTACTATTACATCCGCGTCATGAAGAACATGTACCTGGAGAAGTCTGAGGTTACGACGGCAATCGCGTTCAGCTATCCCCAGAGGGCGATGGTTCTGGTCCTCGTCGTGCCGGTGCTCCTCCTGGGAATCTACTTCGCCCCGCTCTCGGACCTTGCGCAGGCTTGCGTGAAAATTGTCGGAACGCCGTGAAGGCTGCGGGAAGAGGAGGAGAGGGGAATGCCGGGGAAGCGGAACTGGGAAGAGTACTCTAACGGGCAGGCAGATGACCTGCCCGTTCGCATAGCAGACGGATGCCGTCGAGGACCAGGGAAGGCTCCGTGTGTTCGATGGAGGGACAGTACGGGGCAACGACCGAAGAGAGACCCCCGGTCGCGATGACGCGCAGAGGTTTCCCCATCTCAGAACGTATCCTTCGGACCATCCCTTCAATGGCGTCTACCGCGGAGTACATCACACCTGCCTGCATGCTGCTGACGGTCTCTTTTCCGATCACGCTGGGGGGAAACGGAGTTCGATCTTCGGGAGCTTCGCCGCGCGGCGATGGAGTTCCGCCGCTTCCGATTCCAGCCCCAGAGCGATCGCACCGCCGAGATAGTTACCCGAGGCATCGATGACATCATAGGTCGTTGCCGTACCGAGATCGATGACGATCAGCGGGCCGCCGTATTTTGCAAAACCCGCAACAGCGTTGCACAATCGATCTGCACCGACGGTCGAGGGATCGTGCACAAGGAGTTGCATTCCCACCTCCGCCGTCCCGTCGATGACGTAGGCCTGTGTACGGAGGAACTTCGATGCGATTGCCTCGTACGTCGATGTCAGGTCGGGGACCACGGACGCCACCCCCACATGGGTAAGCGCGACGGGGTCAATGGACGAATCGACCAGAAAGCTCTTCACCAGATGCCATGTTTCATCCAGCGTGCGGCGGGTGGAACTGGAAATCCGCCACTCGGCGAGAAGACGATCGGGGGAGAACACTCCTATCACGGTATGCGTGTTGCCAATATCTATCGCAAGAAGCATGGACATGAGAGGGGGAGAGGGGTCGGGTGTTAATGCGCCATCAGTGAGTGATCAAGAATTGTGACATCTCCCGCGATAAGCGCTGTTTCCACTCCGTCGTGATCAAGAAGCAGTTCGCCATGGTTCGTCAGCCCTTTCACCGTCCCCGTCATTACCGTTCCATTCTGGGAAACGGAGACGCGCGATCCCACCATGCGGGAGTGGCTGACCCAGAGGGGAATGACGTCGCCGAAGCCTTTGTGGCTGAGCCGCCGGTAGTTCTGCTCCAGCGATTTCAGGATTTCCTGGAACACCCGCACCCTGTCGATATCGCGTCCGGACTCCAGGGCGAGTGATGTTGCTTTGGCTGCGATACCGTCCGGGAAGACGCGCTGGTTGACGTTCACCCCTATGCCGATCACCACGTAGTCGATTGCTGCTTCCTTGAGGGATCCTTCAATAAGGATGCCTGCCGCCTTCTTTCCATTGATCAAAATGTCGTTCGGCCACTTGCACAACACCTGCAGACCGGTCACCCTCTCAATAGCCTCAGCGATTGCGACGCCGACATAGAGCGGAAGGAGGTTGACGCTCTCCGCACTTCCCCCGGGCCGGATGATCACGGAGAAGGTGAGGTTCTCATGGGGATTGGCGACCCAGGCCCGGCCGAGGCGCCCCCGCCCCGCGGTTTGCTCTTCCGCGAAAATGACCGTTCCCTCGGGTGCCCAGCACCCCGCAAGAACTCGCCCGCAGGTGTTCGTCGAGTCGATCGTCTCGAAGGTGTAGATCTTTGATCCGAAAACTTTTGTCTTTAGCCCGTCGCGTAACTCAGTACCAGTCACCATGACAGTCCTCCCTCAAGGCCTTTTCAACTGCGACTATGCGATTGGAGTGTGGACGCGGATAAATCGACGAGGTTTAAGCGGGACAGCACCCGGCTATACTAGGGAATCATTCCGGCAATGTCAAGGAGGAGATCGGAAACATTGTCAGGTTGCTAGCAGGACTATCATGTCAGTGTGGCGCATTAGAGTCAATATGGCATACATAAGTCGCGGCGCCTGAAGCAGGCGGAAAATGCCCGTGTAACCTATTCAATATTAGATAGTTATAGACGCTCCTAAATTGCCCTAATGGCATACCTCTTGCAAATCTATAGGAAAACTTTGGTAACGAGGAAGGAGTCTGTAAACAATGGGTAAGATTATCGGCATAGACCTGGGAACAACAAACAGCTGCGTTGCGGTCATGGAGGGAAATGATCCGGCGGTGATCCCGAATTCAGAAGGGGTCAGAACCACGCCATCCGTCGTCGCGTTCGCGAAGAACGGAGAACGACTTGTGGGCCAGGCCGCAAAACGTCAGGCGGTGACCAATTCCCAGAACACAGTATTTTCAATAAAAAGGTTCATGGGACGCTTTTACAATGAGGTCAACGAAGAGATGAAACTGGTCCCCTACACTGTTGTGCAGGGGGAAAACAATACTGCGCGCGTCGATGTGGGTGGACGGATCTACTCGCCCCCCGAAATCAGCGCGATGATACTGCAAAAGATGAAACAGACGGCGGAGGATTACCTGGGGCAAAAGGTGACCGAAGCCGTGATCACTGTCCCCGCGTATTTCAACGACGCACAACGTCAGGCCACCAAAGAAGCAGGCGAGATTGCCGGACTGAACGTCCGGAGAATCATCAACGAGCCGACAGCGGCGGCACTGGCGTACGGGTTGGACAAGAAGCACAAGGACAGCAAGGTCGCCATCTACGACCTCGGCGGTGGAACGTTTGATATTTCCATCCTGGAACTTGGCGAGGGAGTCTTCGAAGTCAAATCGACGAACGGCGATACGCACCTTGGCGGGGACAACTTCGACCAGCGCGTCCTGGACTATGTTGCCGACGAATTTAAGAAGCAGGAAAGCATCGACTTGCGCAAAGATCCGATGGCCCTCCAGCGGCTCCGTGAGGCAGCGGAAAAAGCCAAAATGGAGCTTTCCACACTGATGCAGACGGAGATCAATCTTCCGTTCATCACGGCGACCGCCGATGGGCCGAAACATCTGAACATGACATTGACGAGGGCGAAGTTCGAGCAGTTGGTGGACGACCTGATCCAGCGGACATTCGGTCCCTGCGAACGGGCACTGAAAGACGCCGGGTTGAACCCGAATCAGATCGACGAGGTCATCCTTGTCGGTGGCATGACGCGCGTCCCCAAGGTCCAGCAGCTCGTCAAGGAAATGTTCGGCAAAGAGCCCCACAAGGGGGTGAACCCGGATGAGGTTGTCGCCGTTGGTGCTGCGATTCAGGGCGGCGTGCTTGCAGGTGATGTGACCGATGTTCTTCTCCTCGACGTTACACCGCTTTCCCTCGGCATCGAGACGCTGGGCAATGTCATGACGAAACTGATCGACGCCAACACCACGATCCCGACAAAGAAAAGCGAAGTGTTCTCTACTGCGTCTGACAGCCAGACATCCGTGGAGATTCACGTGCTCCAGGGAGAGCGACCCATGGCGGTCGACAACCGGACGCTTGGCAAATTCCATCTCGATGGGATCCCGCCGGCACCGCGCGGCGTTCCGCAAGTCGAGGTGACGTTCGACATCGATGCCAACGGCATTCTCCACGTTTCCGCAAAGGACAAGGCGACCGCGAAGGAGCAATCGATCAGAATCACGTCCTCCAGCGGTCTGACGAAGGAAGAAGTCGAACGGATGAAGACCGATGCCACTGCGCATGCTGCAGAGGACAAGAAGCACAAGGAGGAAATCGATCTGAAGAATCAGGCCGACAACCTGACGTTCCAGACTGAAAAGCAGCTGAAGGAGCTGGAATCAAAGCTCACTCCCGATCTGAAGGCGAAGGTGGAATCGGCAAATGAAAAGTTGAAGGAGGCGATAAAAGGCGGGAATGCCGCTGCCATCAAGACCGCCATGGAAACCCTCAACACCACCTGGAACGAAGCGTCGAGCCAGCTCTACCAGCAGGCGACGTCGGCAGGTCCCCAGGGACCCGGCCAGGGGCAGCCCGGAGCTCAGCAGGCGCCGACGGGAGAAAAGAAGGTCGAGGACGCCCAGTACGAAGTCGTCGATGACAAGGACAAGGACAAAGAGAAGAAGTAACTGAGCACACGTTCAGCATCCCTTAGTACCGGGTCGGAAGGCGAGGTTACCCCTCGCCTTTTGTTTAGACAGGTGAGCCTCATGGATCTGGCGATTTGGTCGATACTCATTCTGGCAGCGGGGATCCTCTTTTATGTGATCGTTGCCGGGAAGATGCCCGAAAAGGGCGGGGGGATTGCAGGTCTGACGGCATTTCATGATATGCAGCCCAAGGACAAGCAGGAAGCGGTGGAAGTCATCATCGACCAGAACGCGAACAAGCGTCGATTTGATATGACGAATGAGAAGCCCGAAAATGGCGAGGAACCGGAAGGGCGCAAGGAAGGGAACAAACAATGAACTTCAATAAATTCACCATAAAATCTCAGGAAGCCGTCGAGAACGCCCAGGCAATCGCAGAGAGCTATGGGAACCCGGCCATAGAGCCGGAACATCTCCTGGCTGCCATGTTACAGGATTCCGACGGGACGGTGGTGCCAATCCTGCAAAAGGCGGGCGCGAACGTCAATTACATAAAAATCAAAATGACCGAACTCCTGGAACGGTTGCCCAAAGCGACCGGGTCCGCGGTCAGCAATCGCGGCATATCCGCCACACTCGGTCGTGTGTTCGAGCATGCCTTACAGCAGGCGCAGGATCTGAAGGACGAATACGTCAGCACCGAACACCTCCTCCTGGGCGTGCTCGAAGAGAGCGGATCAAATGCCTCCCGTCTTCTGCGAGACCAGGGGCTGACAAAGGAGACCGTTTTTGCCGTCCTCAAAGAGATCCGTGGAAACCAGCGCGTCACCGATCAGAACCCGGAAGACAAATATCAGGCGTTGCAGCGATACGGACGCGACCTGAACGATCTGGCGCGCAAGGGAAAATTGGATCCTGTGATCGGCCGCGATGAGGAAATCCGTCGCGTTCTCCAGGTTCTATCGAGGCGGACGAAGAATAACCCCGTCCTGATTGGTGAACCCGGCGTGGGCAAAACGGCCATCGCGGAAGGGATCGCCGGCAGGATTATCAAAGGGGACGTTCCGGAAACCCTTCGGACGAAGCGCATCGTCGCCCTCGACATGGGTTCACTCGTCGCCGGGACGAGCTTTCGCGGACAATTTGAGGAACGTCTCAAGGCGCTCCTCAAAGAAGTCGAGGAATCCGAAGGGGAGATCATCCTGTTTATCGATGAACTCCACACGCTCGTCGGTGCCGGAGCGGCCCAGGGATCGGTGGATGCCGCGAACATGTTGAAGCCCGCGCTTGCAAAGGGGGAACTGCGTGCAATCGGCGCCACGACGATCGACGAGTACCGGAAGTACATCGAGAAAGATCCGGCTCTTGAGCGCCGGTTCCAGCCTGTCCTCATCAACGAGCCGACGGTGGAGGACACGATTTCCATTTTGCGTGGGTTGAAAGAACGTTACGAAGTCCACCATGGGGTCCGGATCACCGACGGAGCGATTGTCGCTGCGGCACAGTTGAGCTACCGGTATATCGCGGACCGGTTTCTGCCGGATAAGGCGATCGACCTCATGGATGAAGCGGCTTCGAAACTCCGGATTGAAATTGATTCGATGCCGGAAGAACTGGATGCCGTTGAACGGAAGATCAAACAGCTGGAGATCGAGCGTGAGGCCGTGCGACGGGAAAAGGACGAAGCCTCGAGGGATCGCCTGACGGAACTCGATCGGGAGCTGGCTGAACAGAACCAGGAGCGGTCGGGCCTCAGGGCGCACTGGCAGGTGGAGAAGAAACAGATTCAGTCCATCCGTCAAATGAAGGAGAATGTCGAACGCGCCCGGGCTGAAGCTGAGACGGAGGAGCGGAACGGGAATCTGGGCAGGGTCGCTGAACTCCGTTACGGCGTTATCACCGATCTCGAAAGACAGATTAAGGACGCATCGGCAAAACTCGCCGAAGTGCAAAAGGACCGCAAGATGCTCAAAGAAGAGGTCGACGCGGAAGATATCGCGGAGATCGTTGCGCGCTGGACGGGAATTCCCGTGACCAGGATGCTGGAAAACGATCGCACGAAACTCCTGCACCTCGAAGACCGGCTCCATGAGCGTGTTGTCGCACAGGATGAAGCAGTCCGTGCCGTGAGCGACGCCATCCGTCGTTCGCGGGCCGGCCTTCAGGACGAAAAGCGCCCGATTGGTTCGTTCATTTTCCTCGGCAGCACGGGCGTTGGAAAGACGGAGCTCGCCCGGGCGTTGGCGGAGTTTCTCTTCAACGATGAAAACGCCATGGTCCGGATCGATATGAGCGAGTACATGGAGAAGTTCTCCGTCTCACGACTGATCGGCGCCCCGCCGGGCTACGTCGGATACGAAGAAGGCGGACAGTTGACCGAGGCCGTGCGGCGGCGACCGTATTCCGTCGTCCTCCTCGACGAAATCGAGAAAGCCCATGCCGACGTGTTCAATATCCTCTTGCAGGTCCTTGACGATGGGCGATTGACGGACAGCAAGGGCAGGACGGTGGACTTCAAGAATACCATCATCATTATGACATCCAATCTCGGGTCGCAACTCATCAGCGAACGGATCAAGTCCGGTTTCCATCGCGACGGAGACTGGGACCGATTGTTTGCCGATCTCCGGGGGGAGCTCTACCAAATGCTGCGGCAATCGATCAGGCCGGAATTCCTGAACCGGGTCGATGAGATTATTGTGTTCAAGCCACTCGGACAGGAGGACATCCGGCAGGTGGTGACCCTGCAGCTCAGGCGTGTGGAGGGACTTCTCCATGCCCGCGGTCTGAATCTCGAGGTCTCGGAGGAGGCAAAAGACTGGCTGGCAAAGCTCGGCTACGATCCGATGTACGGGGCACGTCCGTTGAAACGGGTGATTCAGAAATATGTGACCAACCCTCTTTCAGAGAAGATCCTCAAAGGCGAGCTCGACAATGGGGATACGGTGGAGGTCGGTCTGGATCATGCGGGAATGCTCACGTATACGAAGGGTGCCCATGCTGAAGAAATCCGGCATTCATAACCACTCCGGAGTGGGCGGCGCGCATCACTCATCCCACCGCTCGCCGGCGGGGTGATGAAACAGTCCTCGCTCTACGGGCACGTTCTGGAAATCCTGGGGTTGACCGCGGGCTCCCGTCGCCCTGTCGATGAAGTGGTCGGCGACTTCTTCCGGACACGTCACTATCTCGGCGCGCGCGACCGCCGTTTTATCGGGGATGCCGTCTTCGATATCGTCCGGAACCAGACACTCCTCAGTCATATCACGGATCAGGCCATGTCCCGGTTCACCGGGTTTACCCCGGAACCGCGGGCGTGGCCGTTCTTTCGTCTTGCCGTCTATCTCGCCGTGGTGCGCAAGGAAGAGCTTCCTGCGATTCTTGCCGCTCTCTCTTCCTTATGGGAAACATACGGGCGGGAGCCGTCACTTGACATCTTCCTGGATTCGGTCGTCGCTACGTGGTCGACTTTCGTATGGCCGGAATCTCCGGTAGAACGATTTTCCCTGGCGTATTCGATTCACCCGCTGGTTGTCCGCGACTGGGTGGATCACTATGGAGTAGTCGGGGCGGAACAACTCTGCGTCGCCTCCAATAGCCCTCCTCCGACAACCGGAAGGGTGAACGCCCTCAAATGTACCAGGGAGGAGTGTCAGGCCCGGCTGCAACGGGAAGGAATCACTGTTGCACCGACGCTGCTTTCACCCGTCGGTCTCCGGTTCGAGCGGCGCAGCAATATTCAGGGTCTCTCCTCCTTCCGGGATGGGTGGTTCGAAATGCAGGATGAGGGAAGTCAGATCATATCATATCTCCTCCGGGCGAAAGAGGGGGACGCCATTCTTGATGCATGCGCGGGAGGGGGAGGGAAGACACTCCATCTCGCAGCGCTGATGAAGAATGCCGGGAAGTTGATTGCTTCTGACTCTTCGCGGGCCCGGCTGAAACAGCTTAAAGAGCGGGGCAGGCGTGCAGGAGTGACCATCGTCGAAATATCGCCACCCGACCCGACCATTGGGGAAGGCGTGGAAAAAGATTTCGACGCTGTTCTGATCGATGCGCCTTGCACCGGTACCGGAACATACCGCAGGAACCCCTGGCTCAAAGCGGCGTTCCAGCCTGAGGAATTCGAACACGTCCTTCTGACTCAGCGGGGACTTCTCGAGCGGCACTCGCGGGCTGTCCGGCCGGGAGGGAAGCTGGTGTATGCAACCTGCTCGCTTCTCAGGCGGGAAAATGAAGAACAGATCGAGTTGTTCCTCCGTGCGCATGCTGATTTTTCGCTGATCAGGGCCGGCGAGATTCTTGCCGAGGCAGGGATCGACACCGGACACGATCAGGAATACCTGACGCTTCTCCCGCATCTAAATGGAACGGACGGGTATTTTGCCGCCGTCCTCAGGAAAAAAGGGTCCGAACGGTGATGCCGCTCGCGCAGGGCGGCATTGCTTCTCGCAAGGTATTTGGGTAAATTTCAAAATTATGCCATTTTCTCATTTCATTCCTTTGCGAGGGCGTATGCAGTTGAGAATAGCTCTGGTGCTATGGACGTTTGCCGTGGTTCTCGGCGGGTGTCGGAAACAAAGCGTGGAAGAATTGCTCTCGAATGCAGAGAAAACCTATCGTGAAGCTGTAGCCGTCGAAGATTCTATCAGGGCGACGGGAGACATTAAAGCGTTCTTCCAGCCTTCGATTGAGGCTTTTCAGAAGGTTGCCGAGGACTATCCCGGTACCCCACAAGCAGAAAAAGCGCTTTATTCGATCGCAACGATACGCAACAACGACACGCGTGAACCCGAGCTCGCAATCAAGTCCTACAGGAAATATCTGGCGGCGTTTCCTGAAGGGAACCAGGCACCGTCATCCCTCTTCTTGATCGGCTTTATTTACAATAACGAGCTGCATAATCTCGACAGTTCTGCGGTCGCGTACAGGGAATTCCTCGAACGTTTCCCTCAGAATGAAATGGCCTCCTCTGCCCGGTATGAACTTGACCATCTCGGCAAACCCATGGATGAGTCCATCCCTGATACGTCTGCCCCGCCTCCGGCAACTGCAGGCAAGGGTCAGAAGACAGCTCTCCGGAAGGGGAGCAAATCCCTGTAACATTGTGTGGAAAACGTGGCCGAGGATTATCGTCAATATCTGCAACCGCACGTCGTTTCGAGACTGGCGAACATGGAATTGCGGGCTCGCCTTGTCGTCGAGGGTTTCATTACCGGACTTCACCAGAGCCCGTATCACGGGTTTAGTGTCGAGTTCGCGGAACACCGGCAGTATATGCCCGGCGATGAGATCCGGAGAATCGATTGGAAACTCTATGGGAAGACCGACCGGTATTTTGTCAAAGAGTTCGAAGAAGAAACCAACCTTAAATCCTATCTGATTCTGGATACCAGTCAGTCGATGGGTTTCGCGTCGGCTGGCAACCTCACGAAGTTTGCCTACGCTTCCTACCTTGCTGCTGCACTGTCCTATCTGATGATCAAGCAACAGGATGCCGTCGGGCTGACGTTGTTCGACGAAAGGATCACGTCGTTCCTTCCGCCCCATGCGACTCGCACGTATCTTCGTCAGATCCTACTCAGTCTGCAACGTGCAACCACGGGAGGGAAAACCGGGACGGCCTCATCGCTGCACCAGGTGGCAGAGAGGATCAAAAGGCGGGGGCTGGTGATCGTCATCAGCGATTTGCTGGACGAACCCCGTGACGTCATGACGACGCTGAAACATTTCCGCCACAGGAAGCATGAAGTGATCGTCCTTCACGTCCTTGACCCCCTGGAGCGCTCGTTTGCCTTCGGCAACGACGCCGCCTTTCGCGATCTGGAGACCGGTGAACGCCTGACGACTCAGCCGTGGCACATTCAAAGGGCCTATCGCGAGGCGATTGCAGCATTTGTGGATCACTACAAACGGGAGTGCCGGGAGCATGGTGTTGACTATGTGTTGCTGGATACCGCGACACCGTTTGATGTGGCTCTGACCGAGTATTTGAACAAACGCCGGCGCATCGTCTGATCGGCAAACGTCTTCATGCCCGCACCACGAAAGCGTCCCACCGACGACACTATTGTCGTCCGCGGGGCGCGCGAACATAACCTCAAGAATATCGATGTCGACATCCCCCGCGATGCACTGGTGGTCATCACCGGGCTTTCGGGGTCGGGGAAGTCCACCCTTGCCTTCGACACGATTTACGCCGAGGGACAACGGAGGTTCGTCGAGAGTCTCTCCGCCTATGCACGCCAGTTTCTGGACGTCATGGAGCGCCCCGATGTTGACTACATCGAAGGCCTGAGTCCGGCAATATCCATCGAACAGAAGACGATCAGCCCCAACCCCCGATCCACGGTCGGCACGGTGACGGAAATCTACGATTATCTCCGCCTGTTGTTTGCCAGATGCGGCGTGCAATACTGCGCACAGTGCGGGAGGAAGGTCCAAAAGCAGACCTCCGATCAGATCGTCGAGAACATTACAAAGCTTCCGACCGGAAGCCGGGTACAGATCCTCGCGCCCGTTGTCAGGGGCCGGAAAGGACATTACCGCGAGCTCTTCGGAGAGATTGTCAAGGACGGCTTCTTGCGAGTGCGTGTGGACGGGGAAGTGCGGGAGATCACCGACGGAATGACGGTCGACCGCTACAAGGTGCATAATATTGAGATTGTCGTCGACAGGATTGTCGTCGAGGGGAAGATCCGTTCCCGGGTGGCGGATTCCGTTGAAGTTGCGCTGAGATTCGGCGGCGGGGTGATGATCGTCCACGTGGAGGGACTTGACGCGCCCGCAAAGAAAACGAAAGGCAAAGGAACTCCATCCGGTGAGGATATTCTTTACAGCAGACACCTCGCCTGCTCCTCTTGCGGGATAAGTTACGAGGATCCCGCCCCGAATTCCTTCTCGTTCAATTCGCCTTTTGGGGCCTGTCCCGACTGCAATGGTCTTGGGGAAAGCAAAGAACTCGACGTTGCGCTGATCATCCCGGATCCGGAGAAATCGATCAACGAAGAAGGCCTTGCGCCGTTCGGCAAACCGCGCTCGACGTGGGCGTTCAGTCAGTTCCGGGGAGTCGGGAGGAAGTACGGATTTGATTTCGACACGCCGCTGAAGAAGCTTCCCAAGCGGGCGAAAGAAATCCTCCTCTATGGCGGGGGGGACGAACGGTTCGATATCGAGTACACCTATGCCGGCGGGCGCAGGGTTACCTACAAGCATCGCTTCACGGGCGTTCTCGAAATGCTCCGCCATTACTATGCAGAGTCTTCCTCGAACAATATCAGGGAATGGGTGGAAGCCTTCATGAACTCCATCCCCTGCGGGACGTGCGGCGGCGGGAGGCTCAAAAAAGAAAGCCTGGCAATCCGTATTGAAGATGGTTCAACGGGCCAACGATACAATATCCATGAGGTCGTGCGCCTGCCCGTGTCGGGGGCGGTCGATTTCTTTGCACGACTCACGTTTGCCGCGCGGACTGCGACGATCGCCGAACCCATTCTCAAGGAGATTCGCCAGCGGCTCGGCTTCCTGGAAAATGTCGGGCTGGACTACCTCACGCTGGACCGCGCGGCGCGGACACTCTCCGGGGGAGAAGGGCAGCGCATTCGACTGGCGACACAGATCGGATCGCAGCTGGTTGGGGTGCTGTACATTCTCGACGAGCCCAGCATCGGACTTCACCAGCGCGACAATATCAAACTGATCGAGTCCCTGAAGCGACTTCGAGACCTGGGGAACACGGTTATCGTGGTGGAGCATGACAAAGAGATGATTGAGAGTGCGGATTACGTGATCGATCTTGGACCGGGTGCGGGTGAGCACGGAGGCCGTCTGGTGACGTCCGGTAAACCTGCAGCGCTCGCACTCCGCAACGAGAACCTTCCTGCTACAGGGAACGGTTTCGAACCGATCTCCTATACGGCCCACTATCTCCGGGGGAAAATGAGGATTCCCATTCCCCGGATTCGCCGGCAGGGGAATGGAAAGTCGCTGCTCCTGGAGGGAGCGACGGGAAACAATCTTAAAAATATCTCGTTCAATCTCCCGCTCGCGACCTTTGTTGCGGTCACGGGCGTCAGCGGCTCGGGAAAATCGACGTTGATCGGTGAGACCCTCTACCGCATCCTCGCGAGAAAATTCCACGGATCGCGCGCCGTCCCGTTGCCATTCCGGGGCATCAAAGGCGTGGAAAACATTGACAAAGTGATCGACATCGATCAGTCTCCCATCGGCAGGACGCCCCGTTCGAACCCGGCCACGTATACGGGCGTGTTCGGGATGATCAGGGATCTTTTCGCCCAGCTGCCCGAAGCAAAAATCCGGGGGTACAAACCAGGCCGGTTCAGCTTCAATGTCGCCGGCGGAAGATGTGATGCGTGTGAAGGCGATGGGGTGAAGAAAATCGAAATGAATTTCCTTCCCGATGTCTTCGTCCTGTGCGATGTCTGCCGCGGGCGACGCTATAACCGGGAAACCCTGCAGGTGCTCTACAAGGGGAAATCGATTGCAGACGTTCTCCAGATGACCGTCACGGAGGCTGTGAATTTCTTCAGCGAAATTCCTTCGCTCCAACGGAAACTCGGGACCCTGCATGACGTAGGATTGGGGTACATTACTCTGGGTCAGCAGGCGACGACGCTCAGCGGTGGAGAAGCCCAGCGGGTGAAACTTTCCACCGAACTTTCACGGGTGAGCACCGGCAGCACGCTGTATATTCTCGACGAACCGACGACCGGTCTTCATTTCGAGGATATCAGGATGCTGCTCGAAGTCCTGAATCGCCTTGTTGACAAAGGGAACACGGTGATTGTCATCGAGCACAACCTCGATGTCATCAAAACCGCGGACTGGATTGTCGACCTGGGACCGGGTGGTGGGGAGGCAGGCGGACAAATCGTTGCTGAAGGAACACCGGAGGAAGTAGCGGGATCGCCCGAGTCTGCGACCGGGGTGTATCTCGTGAAAGAGTTGCGCAGTTCCCGATGAGCGGAGATCGGTGCATGAAATCGGCCCGTTCTGATGAAAAAACGGGCGTCCCGTGGTCCGATTCTTGAGCTAAATGGAAAACTGACCCTATATCCACGAGAACACCTGGACTGCAGGAGGTCCATCAACGAATGAGATCCCGATTAGCCCCACTCTTCATCGTTACTGGTGTAGTCTGTCTTTCCCTGGCCACGTTTCCGGGATGTCGTCACGCCCGGGAGGCTGAGGGGATGCAGGCCGGGGGAACGCTCCGGGGCACAGTCTATGTTATCGGAAATGAGCCCTTCACGGCGCTCGCCCTTCAGGACAGCCTCGGCCGGATGCATAGGGTGCACGGGCCTAAAAAGTTGGAAGATCTTCTTTTCCAGCAACAGGGGAAGGTTGTGACAGTCACAATAGTAGGGACGACTCAAAGTCCGGATGGACCCGTGACTGAGATTGATAGGGCGGGATTTCCGGACCTGCCCCCCGATGTCCCCATTGATTCAACTACTCATTAAAATGCAGGATATCACTCGCAATCATTTACTCAGGAGTTGACGTGAAGACCGCTATCGTTACTCTCTTGCTGTTGGGTGCAGTCATCTCTCCGGTTCTGGCGCAGGTTCACGTGTCAGTGGCAAAGGAGGCTCCTTCTTCACGGTTGGAGAAGCGCACGGTGGACCCGGCTTCCGGAATCGCCGGCGCATATCCGATTTGCGGTTCGGTCCTGCTGCACGATCAGGAGCAGGCGGTTCTTCAGTACATTGCGCAACATCCCGAGGCGGAGCTCCCGCGGCTCGGCAAAGCAAACGCCTGGGGGTTCACAGTCGGGTCGACACATGCCTGGTACGCGCACAACTATGTGACCTCCTCGGAGTATCTGACAAACTCAACATGCCGCGGGGTCGGGACACACTGCTATGTCTTTGTGGAAGATTCCATGTGGACGAGCGGGAGAGTTGATTCGAGCGTGGTTGACTCGGTGATGAATGCGTTTGACAACGCGGTGCCCGCCAACGCATCCAAAGGGGTGTATCAGATGGATGTCGATGCCTTTGGCAACCCTCCCGATGTGGACGGCGATCCGCGCATCATCCTGCTGATTCTCAACATCAGGGACGGCTGGACCGGCGGCGGATACATCATGGGGTATTTTTACGGCCTCAACGAAATCAACACGACGGGAAGCAATAACGCGGAGATCTACTATCTGGATGCGAACCCGACGAATTTGAAATCCAGCGCTGGTTTGCAGGACGGGATGTCCACGACCGCCCATGAGTTTCAACATATGATTCACTGGAACTATAACAAGTCACAGATCAGTTTCGTCAACGAAGGGTGCTCGCTCGTGGCGGAGGTCAACTGCGGTTACCCCATTTACGAGCAATTCTTCTTTGCAAACCAGCCGAATCACTACTTGCTGGACTGGCGATCGAATGATCTGAACAATGTCTTGTACGACTATTCGCGGGCCGCACGCTACTTCACCTATCTGCGGGATCAGTATGGAATGGGGATTTTTGCTCCCATTGTTCAAAATGGGACACTGAAGGGGATCAACAGCATCAGCTACGGACTCTCACAAGCGGGCAGTGCACGTCTCTTCAACGACGTCTACCTCGATTGGGAAGTGGCCAATACACTCGATGATCGCACTGTGGACCCGAAATTTGGGTATCTCTATCCGGGACTCCCGAAGCCCGTATCGGATGAATACCTCAATCCGAACCTTCCGGCGACGATTGAATGGGTGCAGCCCCTCGCTGTAAAATATGTCACGTTCGGAGGGGGGGCGAATCTCCTGGTGACCGAGACAACGACGTCTTCCAGCATTGTGGCCAAATATGTCGAATTTGGAACACCAAGCGTTGTCGGGCAACTGACATCAGGAGTCCAATTCTCCGAACCCGGATTTGGTTCCACGTATAAGACCGTCACACTCGCCTTGATGAACACGAGCACGACGGATTCTCAGCAGGTGACCATCCAGGCATCCGGTGTCGCACCGACGGCTGTTGAACTCGCCTACGAACACACAGAACCGGAAGGGTTTCTTGGCCTGACGGATGGCGACACTGCAAGCGTCCTTTTCGACGGGGTCACCGGTGCGCGGCTCGATTCCATCCGCGTCGCGCTCCGACGGGCGCTCCCGATCACAGGTGGTGTATGGTCATTTGGAGCGGTCGGGCACATTCTCGGTGCCCCTCTCTGTCCCGCCTTCACCGCCACTGGACCAACCAATCCAAGCGCCCCATATCCTGTCCCCTGGCCGAACTGGGTCACAGTGGATCTCCGTTCCTACAGCATTGATGCTTCGAATCCCTTCGCCGTCGCGTTTGCCTATGTTGGAAGTGGAACGACGGGTCAACGTATTATGATATCCGGGCAACCTGTATCAGCCGGAATTCATAGTTACACTTACTATCAGGAGTCCGGCTCCCCTGGGTGGTTCTACCTCACTACAAACAGCGCAGGAGACAGTGCCTGGGCCTACCTGATCAGGGCATATGTAAGTTTTGGATCCACCAGCGCACAGCCGTCCCAGGAGCTTCTCCCCACTGCGACAAGACTGGAACAAAATTATCCCAACCCGTTCAATCCTGGAACAGTGTTGAGGTTTGAACTCGCTAAAGCGGGCGAAGTGCGATTGACTGTCCTGGACGTGTTGGGGAGGGAAGTCGCTGAGCTCTTCAATGGACGGCAAAATGCCGGCACGCATACGTTCTCTTTCAATGGAACCCGACTTGCCTCCGGCGTATACTTCTACCGGCTGGAAACGCCTGGTCTCGTGCAAGTGAAAAAGATGACGTTGGTGAGGTGAGGCGCGGCAGAGAGGAGACGGTGGACGGGAGACGGTAGACAGTGGACAGTGGACAGTAGACTGTAGACAGTAAACAGTAGACAGTAAACAGTAGACAGTTGGCTGCGGGTGGTTGCCTATTCGGGAAGCGACTCGCGGAGAGGGATGGGGAATAATTTCTTCCTTCTTCTTACTTCGTACTCATTTCCATCCGAATAGCTCAACCAAGCATGGATCTCCGCAGCCTTTTAATTGCCTTCGTCCCCGTTCTGCTGATGAGCGCCCGGGGATTTGCCCAGGCGCCGGCGCCTGTGGTGAGAGAATCTCCCCTTGTCAAACGCGCGAACACCTCAGCACTGCTCAGCGAACTTGAACTTCGCTGGGACCTGAGCGAGCCGGTCGGCTACATGGCGTTGAGTGACGGGGATAGCTCGTGTGTAACGTTTCCTGCAGTCGCGGGAGGCCGACTCGATTCGCTCCGCGTCGGACTGAGGAGGTCGGGATCGATCGTTGGCGGTGTATGGAGGTTGGCAACAACAGGTTCCCCCCTCAAGGGCTCGAGGCTAGCCGGATTTTCAGCAACCTGCACTGCTGACCCTTCAACGCCCTATCCCGTCCCATGGACGAATTGGGCCACAGTCGATCTTACAGGAAGCGGGATCTCCACCGATTCTTCGGTTGCCGTTTCGTTTGTGAACCGGGGAGATCCGCAAATCGATCAGCGGTTGATGGTGACCGAATACATTGGGTCGACGGCTCACAGCTACACCTACCTCCAGCGTCCCGACAGTGTCCGTCCGGCAGGGTGGTATCTGTTACCGGTCAATACTTCAGCGGACACATCGTACGCCTATCTCGTTCGTGCATATGTAAATACACCGGCGTCTGCTCCTCCTTCCATCTCATCGGTGCCGACGGCATTTTCGCTTGAACAGAATTATCCGAACCCGTTCAATCCATCAACAGTTATCAGTGGACAGTTAACAGTAGACTGTAGACTGAAGCTCGTGGTATATGATCTGCTTGGGCGTGAAGTGGCAGTGCTCGCGAATGGCCGGTATCCGGCTGGCAGATACTCGTTTGCATTTGATGGGACGGGGCTGGCGAGCGGAGTGTATTTCTATCGCCTGACCGCTGGCACGTTCGCGGAAGTCCGGAAAATGGCGCTTTTGCGGTAAGAACCCTGGTCGGTTTGTGCTCCTTTCGGCTTCGAGCGCGAGACGAAGGGATTTCCCCTGAGGAAAAATCTCCATTGGTGCTCAATTCCATCCCGAATGCCGATTCGTGATGATCGTCCGATCCTGAAAGGTTTTACACTCGGCTCCCCGCTGATCCAAATCGTCCCGCCGCTCAAATCGACGCCGTTGTCTTTCCTTCCAATTCCCAATGCCTGACAAAGCTTCGCGGGACCGTTGGTCAACTCAACCCCGTGCTTGAGAATACCGCCTCTAGCAACGGGCAACGCAAGATCTGCCGTCGATCTGTTCTTCGCCATCGTGCCGATCCCATGGAGCGGTTCAATCGCTCTCAAGAGCACCGCGTGGCCGATCCCTTCCTTCTCCGTGACGACGTTGCAGCAGAAATGCATGCCGTAGGTGAAGTAGACGTAGAGATGACCGCCTTCCATGAACATCACCTCGTTTCTCGGCGTCTTCCCCCTGTACGCATGGCTCGCGGGGTCGTGCGAGCCCATGTACGCTTCCACCTCCACAATCCGGCCGACGAGAAGTTGGTTCCGTAACTTGCGGACGAGAAGCTTCCCTAGCAGGTCTCGTGCAACTGTGAGGGTGGGGCGAAGGTAGAAGGAGCGAGGGAGGGGAGAGGGGGAGAGGGGGGGAGGGGGTGAATGGGGGACTTGGAGACTTTGAGACTGGGAGACTTTGGGACTGGGAGACTTGGGGTGGTGTCGCATCACTGGAATGGGAGAGCTTAGGATTCTCGGATCGGGAGATCCATCTGGCCTCCTGTATCGTCATGGCGAAGCCGGGAGGAGACCGTGATGCCAAAGTGCGAATAGGCTTTCGACGTTACCTCGCGGCCTCGGGAGTTGCGTACCAGGAACCCCTGCTGGATGAGGAATGGTTCGTACACTTCTTCAATAGTCCCGGGGTCCTCGCCGACAGCAGCAGCAATGGTATTCAGCCCTGACGGGCCACCATGGTGCGTGTCGATCAGGTAGCGAAGGATCCGTTTGTCCATGTCATCGAGTCCCGCCGTATCGACCTCAAGAGCGCGGAGCGCATGGTCTGCGACCTCTTCCGTGATCCGCCCTTTGAAGCGGGCCAGAGCAGGGTCGGCTTCGGCAAAGTCGCGGCATCTGCGCAGGAGCCGGTTCGCAATTCTCGGGGTCCCGCGCGAGCGACGCGCCAGCTCGAGCACACCGGATGTATCGATCTCCACCCCCAGGATCGATGCGGAGCGCCGTACGATGGATCCGAGGGTCTCAGGAGTATAGTAGTCCAGGCGGTCCGTGACGCCAAATCGCGCACGCAGCGGCGCGGAGAGCATTCCAGACCTTGTTGTCGCCCCAACGAGGGTGAACTTGTTCAGCGAGAGCTGAACCGTTCTCGCGTTTGGCCCCTGGTCGATGACGATATCAAGCCGAAAATCCTCCATCGCAGAGTAGAGAAACTCCTCCACCGCAGGAGGAGTCCGATGGATTTCGTCGATAAAAAGCACTTCACCGGGTTGGAGACTTGTGAGGATCCCCGCAAGGTTGCTCGGCTTGTCCAGCGCCGGGCCGCTGGTGATCTTTATCGTCGTCCCCATCTCATGGGCAATGATATGCGCAAGCGTGGTCTTCCCCAGACCCGGAGGGCCGGTAAAAAGGACATGCTCCAGCGACTCCGAACGGGACTTTGCGGCCTGGATGAAGATGCGAAGGTTGTTCACCATCTTCTCCTGTCCAACGAAATCCCGGAGAAACGGGGGTCTGAGGGTCTGTTCGACCTCGCCGTCTTCGACGTTCCGTTCAGGCTTTGTGGAATCCGATTTGCGCAAACGCGATTGCACGGAGGATTGGTCTCTTGAATGATTCCGCACGCAGAACGCTGAGTGGGAGCGTATAGTCATTGCGAGGGCCGAAGGCCCGGCGCAATCCTGGAACTGGTTGCTTCAATAGTACGGATGATTCCCGTATGGATCAAGGAGTTGCGGAAGGTCTCAGCGAGCGGAGTGAATTGCGGCTTTAATCAACGACTGCAGTGTTCCCGTACAGCCGGGGTCGTTCTTGATCGCCGTGGCAATTGCGCGCTCGGCCGCCGCACGGTTGTAACCCAGTGAAACCAGGGCGAGGATTGCCTCCTCGCGCAGATGAGAGGTCTCGGAAGTCGCGCCGGCAACGGCAGGCCCGCCACCCGCAAGCTTCCCGAGTTTGTCCCGCAACTCTACGATCAGTCTGTCGGCAAGCTTCCTTCCGACACCAGGAATGGCGATCAGTGCACTTACGTTTGATTGCGAAATCGCTGTGTGCAGCTCGGCGACTCCGATACCGGAAAGGATCCCCTGGGCCATTCTTGGACCGATCCCCGTCACGGAGAGAAGGATCCGGAACGCTTCCCGTTCCTGGGTCGAAAAGAAACCGTACAACTGCAAGAGATCCTCCCGGACCACCAGGTGTGTCACCAGGCGAACTGTCGATCCCACCTCACCGAGTTGTTCAAACGTTGAAAACGGGATGCTCACGGAGAATCCTACGCCGCCGACTTCGAGCAGAATCTCGGTGGGCGATTTTTCACGCAAGACGCCCTGCAAAGTCCCAATCATCGGAGGACCCTTTCCGGGTGGGATGCGACAAATGCCTTCCACGATCGCGGGGGAGGGGTCGGCCGGTTCACGTTCGTCCTGTAGAGGTGGCACAACGCCACTGCAATTGCGTCCGAAGCGTCGAGAAGCAGGGGACGATCGTCGAGATGAAGGGCGGAACGCACCATATACTGAACCTGATGTTTGCCGGCTGCTCCGTTGCCGACAACGGAACGCTTCACTTCGCGGGGGCTATACTCGTAGCACGGGACCTTCTTACTGACCGCGGCAAGCAGCGCCACTCCCCGTGCCTGACCGAGCTTCAGCGCAGACTGGGCATTCTTCCCATAGAAGGAAGACTCAATCGCGAATTCGGAGGGGGAGAACTTGCGGATCACACTATTGAGTTCGGAAAAAATGCGATGCAGCCGCTCCGGGATCGCTTGTTGGGGGGAGTTTTTTACCGTGCCGGCAGTAAGGAGAGTGATCGCGCCGCCCGACGCGATCGCGAGGACACCGTACCCGGTGACCAGCGTGCCCGGGTCGACGCCAAGGATGACCCGGGCGGCAGGTTCATCGGTGATTGGTCGACGCTTATCCGTTGAGCGTCGCAAGTTCCTTCTCATCGATATCAAAGTTGGCAAAGACGTTTTGCACATCGTCGTGCTCTTCGAGAGCCTCCATGAGCTTCAGCACGTTTTCCGCATCTTTCCCGGTTACTTTGACCGTGTTGACCGGCACCATCCCTACGGCTGCACTCTCCACCACGATTCCATGGTCATCGATGGCTTTTTTTACGGCATCGAATTCCGATGGTGTGGTCACAATCGTCAGATCATCGCCGTCGGAATGCATGTCTTCCGCGCCGGCATCGAGGATGATTCCCATGATATCGTCCTCGGTGGCCTTGTTCTTGGACTTGAGGACGGTGATCGTCCCCATTTTCTGAAAGAGGCGAATGACGCTCCCTTTCTGACCAAGGTTGCCGTTGCTCCGGGCGAAAATGTGCCGGACTTCGGAAACGGTCCTGTTGGCATTGTCGGTCACGACTTCAACGAGGACTCCCACGCCGCCGGGAGCAAATCCCTCGTAGGTGATCTCCTCGTACGTTATCCCGGGGAGTTCGCCGGTTCCCTTCTGGATTGCCCGTTTGATATTGTCGGCGGGCATGTTGTTGTCTTTTGCAGTTTGAATCGCAAGACGCAACCGGGGGTTCCCTTCAGCACTTCCGCCTCCCTGGCGCACGGCGATCGTGATTTCCTTTATCAGGCGGGTGAAGAGACGCCCGCGGGCGGCGTCCGTTGCCCCCTTTTTTCTCTTGATGGTTGCCCACTTTGAGTGGCCTGACATGGTGATAGTCTCCTTCCAGCGTTCGGTCTTGAGGATTTATCGAAGATCTTTGATTTTGAGTTGCGGTGTGCTTTCGCCCGGACGCGCTTCGCCGTTCGGGGTCCAGTCGTTTTCTTCGACGGTATACACCAATTGAAGATCCCGGCGTCCATAGATCTCGTTCAGGCGATCGCCCATCCCGAAACCGATGGCATCCAGCACCGTGCCGTTTTGACGGACTTTGAACCGGAGGTGGTTCTTCCCTACAACACGCGGTGAATTGAGGACTTCGACATTCTTGGTCAGAAAAACAGGTCGCATGTTCCCGGGGCCGAACGGTGCGAAATCGGCAAGAAGTTCGCGGAATCTCGGTGTGACCTCGTTCAGGTTCAATTCGATGTTCACTCGGATTTCCGGCGTCTTGAGATCATCCGTCATGAGTTCCCGAACAGCGGTATTGAATGCCTGTCGGAATTCATCGAGTCTGTCGAGTTCCACCGTGAGTCCGGCCGCATACTTGTGTCCGCCGAACTGGATGATCTGATCCTCGCATCGCTTCAGCGCCTTATAGACGTCGAAACCGGAAATGCTGCGCGCGGACCCTTTTGCAACACCATCCACGGTGGCCATCATAATGGAAGGCTTGTAGTACTTTTCCACCATCCGGGAGGCAACAATTCCCACGACACCCGGGTGCCAATGATCGTCGTGCAGGACAAGTGCTGCAGTGTCGTCGTCATTGTAGAACTGCTCGGCGAGCTGTTGCGCTTCCAGAAATGTGTCCTCGTCGATCTTTCGCCTGTTCCGGTTTTCCGCCTCCATCACCGCCGCGAGCTCTTCGGCTTCACCGGGATCCGTGGAGGTCAAAAGCCGGACGGCACGCATCGCATCGCCGAGTCTTCCCACCGCATTAATCCGCGGAGCGAGATTGAAAACGATTTGTCCGGTGTGGATCTTCCCGGGCTTGATTCCGGCGATCTCGATGAGCGCTTTGATCCCCGGCCGGGGGTTATGATTGATCGCTTCAAGACCGTACCGGACAAGGATCCGGTTCTCGCCGATCAGGGGAACAATATCGGCCGTACTCGCAAGGGTGACAAAATCCAGGAACTCCGGTACGACCTCTTCGCGGCCGAGACGTTGTGCGACGGCCTGGATCAGCTTAAAGCCGACCCCGCACCCGCAGAGGTTTTTGAACGGGTAGGAACAACCGGGTTTGATGGGGTCGAGAACGGCGACAGCATCGGGGATCGTATCTCCCGCTTCGTGATGATCGCAGATGATGACATCGAGGCCCAGGCTCCTTGCGAAGGACACCTGTTCCACGGCCGTTATTCCGCAGTCGATCGCGATGAAGAGCGTGAAGCCGTTGTCGCGGGCATATTCAATTCCGGGGTGCGATACGCCGTACCCTTCCTTGATACGGTCCGGAGTATAGAATTGCGCCTCGGCTCCCATCCTTTTGAAAAAGAGGTAGAGCATCGAAGCGCCGTTTGTCCCGTCGACGTCATAGTCGCCGAAGACAAAGAATTTTTCCTTCCGTTCAAGCGCCCGGACGATGCGGTCCACCGCCTTTTCCATCCCGTTCATCAGAAAGGGGTCGTGGAGTTGATCGAGCCGGGGAGTGAAATACGCTGTTGCGGCTTCTGCAGAATCGATTCCCCGATCAAGGAGGATCCGGGCGATCGCTTCCGGGATGCGGGCTTCCTCTGCGAGTCGATTGACGGTCTCCACCGCTGGCGGCGTGGAAATCGTCCATCGAAACTGACGGTATCCAGGGTTCACACGAGCTCCGCATGGTAGGTCTCCTGTCCGGACATATGATGAAGCGACAGGAGAGTGGCGCAGACCTGTAAGCCGAATTCTGTCTTTTCTCCCGACGCCGAAGCGCGGGAGAAGAGGCAACCATTTCTCTAGGCCGCGGATTGCTCCTTGGCTCGAGCGACCTACCCGGGAAGTGCCGCCGCCCTGAACGGCCGACGGCAATGGCGAGCAACCTGCCTCCCATGCTTGGTCTTGCTCCAGATGGGGTTTGTCGTGCGCCCTCGGTTACCCTCGGGCCGGTGAGCTCTTACCTCGCCTTTTCACCCTTACCCAGCGGCGGCAATCTTTCTGCTTACTGCCTACTGCCTACTTATTGCCTTCGTCTATGCCGTCGCCTGGCGGTTTGTTTTCTGTGACACTTTCCGTGACCGCAGGCTTTCGCCGGCGGTCCCCCCGCTGTTCACGGGGCATCCTGCTCTATGGAGTTCGGACTTTCCTCATCCCGCTTTCGCGGGACGCGGTTGCCCGGTCTGCGCCGTTTGTAGTTTAGTGAATTACAGTCGTTTACAGGACTTGCTTGTGCCGGTCAATTCCCATGTTCGCGAGGCGGTCTGCCTCGCTGTTTTCTTCCCGGACGACGTGGCGTATTTCCACGGGGAAGGGTAATTGCGCAAGCATGTCGATAGCCTTCCGGTAATATTCCCGCAAATTTGCGTTCCGCACCTTGTACTTCCCGGTCAACTGCCGTACCATCAGCTCGCTGTCGGAATGCACGATGAGGTGGGTACACGCCATCTGGCGGACTTTGTCGAGCAGAGCAAGGAAGGCTGTGTATTCAGCAACGTTGTTGGTGGTCGTTCCGATGTATGCTCCTTCCTCAAGCAATTTCTCCCCTTCAGGAGTCCGGATGACAATACCGATGCCGCTGTCGCCGGGGTTTCCCCGGGACGCTCCATCGGAAAATCCGTGAAGCGTCATAGAGCAGCGACCACGCTTTTGACGATCTCATCGGAGACAAGAATCCTGCCGCAATGCTCACACATATAGATGCGCGAGTTCTGTTTCAATTCCAGGATCTTTTGCGGGGGAACGCGATTATAGCAGCCGCCGCATGCATCGCGTTCAACGGGGACAACAGCTTTGCCGCGTTTCGCCTTCCGGATGCGTTCGTAGGTCGTGAGATCACCCTTGGCAATTTTCCCCGCCAGTTTCTTCCGTTCATCCCGGTAGCGCGTTTCTTCGACCTCAATGCCGGCACTAATGACGGAGAGTTCAGCCTCCTTCTCCGACAACATTTTCTCCAGTTCTGCCAGTTGTCCTCCCAGCAGCTCGATCTCTCCTTTGGCTACCGTTGCCTTGTTCTCCAGGGCCTGCATCTCCTGTTCGAGATGGGCCACCCTTTCGGTCGCGTTGTCCATTTCCTTCATCAAGGCATCGTATTCGCGGTTATTCCGCACCTTGGTCATGTGGCTCTTGTAGCGTTCGAGCTTCTCCTTCAGCCCGAGGATTTCCTCGTCGGCCTTGTCGCGTTGCGAGAACGCGCTCTTCATCATCTGTTCCTGGGCGTTCCGGCCCGTCGAGAGATCCTTGATTTTCTCTTCGATCGTTCTGATCTCTCCGGGCAGATCGCCCTTCAACTCCTCCATCTGGTCCAGTTTTGTATCGAGAAATTGGAGTGCAAAAAGACTGCGCAGCTTGCTTTCCAAATCGAGCTCCTCAATGATTGCTAAACATACCGAACGGGATTTGCCGGCGTCGACGCACTCCGAACAACGATGCGTTCCTGCCGGCGGTGAAATTCATCGCGAAGCCGCGACGCAAGAACCCCGACGACGGGGTTCTCAGTCTCAAAGTGGCCTGCATCCACCACCACAATCCTTCCCGCAGCTTCATGAAAAACGTTGTACTTCACATCGGCGGTAATGAACAGATCCGCTCCCTGACGAACGGCTTCCTCCAGCAGTTCTCCCCCCGCGCCGCCGCACACAGCGACCCGCTTGATGGGTTTCTTCGTGCCGGGCGAAATACGAACAAACGGGATTCCCAGTTGTCGTTTCACGGTTTTGAGAAACGCCGCCAGTGCGACTGGCCGCGCAAGATCTCCGATCATCCCCAATCCGTGCTCAGCGTTTCTGTTCTCCAGTGCCACCACATCAAACGCAGGCTCCTCGTAGGGATGCGACGCCTTCAGGGCAGAGAGAACGTGATCGAGGTTCCACTGGTCGACTATCATTTCCAGGCGGACTTCCGGGACGGTTTCGAGGTGGTGAGGAACCCCGACCCGAGGATGCGAGGAGTCGTTTCCCAAAAAGGTCCCAACCCCTTCCGATCGAAACGAGCACCTCTCGTAATTCCCGATCCGTCCTGCGCCGGCTTCCGAGAGCGCTTCTGCAACGGTATCGACAGCCCCGGCTGGGACGAACGTCACAATCTTCCTCTTCAACGCGTGCGGTCTGTGGAGGATCGAAGCATTGGTCAGCTTGAGGACCTTTGCAAGAGCCGCGTTCGTGCCGAACGGCGAGGCGTCGAGATTCGTGTGCGCTGAAAGAAGCGAAATGCGCGCGGCAAGGAGGCTTTGAATCACCCTTCCCGTGGAAGTCCGAAGATCGATCTTCCGCACCGGGCGGAACAACAGGGGATGGTGCGTGATGATGAGATCGACCGATCGCCTGACCGATTCTGCAACGATCGCTTCTGAGGGATCCAGGGCCACGAGCAGCGATCGCACGACCCGCATCGGATCACCGCACTGGAGTCCGACGTTGTCCTTCTCCCATGCCAGCTCTTTCGGGGCCCATGAGTCGACCAGACGGTCGATGTCATGAACCGTCATAGCCATGGATCAGCCCATGAAAAAAAGAATCCCACCTTGCGGGCGGGATTTGATGATTTGAAATTCTGGTTCGGTGTTTTCGAAATGCAGGCTTTGTATGGAATGTTCCTTAGCATATCCAGAAGAGCAAGGGGCGCATATGTGACATTATTGTTTAATATACACATAGCCCCGGTCAGTTGCAAGCAGTGGAATTACTCGAAATTGATGTCTCTCAACCTTTGAATTTCCCCCTCAACTTTGGAAATACTGTCGTCAAGTTCCTTGACCAACCGTCGTTCGCTGTCGGACAGCCACTGGCGCGAAAGAATGTCCGTGCTGATCTTAATTGCCGCAAGAGGGTTATTGAATTCGTGGCAGACCGTGACCACCAGTTCGCGTATTGCGTCCGTCCGTTTGCGCTCAATTAAATCCGCCATTTGCTGCTCGGCGACCTGACGGCGCAATCGTGTCCGCTCGATGACATTGAGGACGGTCCTGGTAAGTAGTGGCCCGACCGCATCTTCCTTTAGCATATACTCTTCCACTCCAAACCGGAGTGCTTCCACCGCCAGGCGGAATTCACGTTGTGATGTGAGCAAAATCACAGGTATATCAATCTGCAAATCCTTCAACTGCTGCAGAAGATCGAAGCCTGTGGATTCGGACACGTAGTGGTCCAAAATCAGCAGATCGATGGCGGGATTTGCCCGGATCTCTGCAAGGCCGTCGGCCCCGTTGTTCTTCCAGATCATCGTAAATGGCCCCCCGGGCGCAGATTGGAGCACATGGCGGGCGACAGTGACATATGCCTCGTCAATGTCGACGAAGAGCAGCGTAATCGAGGATGATTTGGTCTGGGAAGCCACCCCTCAGTATATTCAATTGAGGAAATAATTGCAATTCCCCCCGGAAGGGTAGGGGTTGCTTTTGTTAGGTGGTTTGGGTAGTTTTCATAACTGATGGGGAGAGTATGCAGCGGGTCGGCCGATACAGCTTGATTCACCTTTGGAGTACTTGATGGCGAACAAGAACAGCATTCTCGTGGTTGATGATGAGGAAGCGATACGAACGGTCTTGGGGAGTGAACTGACCAATGAAGGCTATGATGTCAGAGTGGCCGGTGACGGCGACGAAGCAATCCATGAGCTCGACAAGGCGACATGCGATCTCGTCCTCCTGGATATAAAGATGCCGAAGCTGAACGGATTTGAGGTCCTCAAGTACATCAAGGAAAAGCACGAAAAGACCAAGGTGGTGATGCTCACGGGTTTCGCCGACCTGAAGAACGCGATAGAGTCAAAAAAACTTGGTGCAGACGATTTTGTCAGTAAGCCCTATGATCTCGTCGACCTCTTGACGACGATCGAGCGGGTTCTCAACGAGTAAGGAATGAGCCGGCAGTTTCATGTGCTCATCGTGGATGACGAGGAACCCCTCCGCGTTATTCTCGAGAGCGAACTGGGCGACACGGGCGAATTTTCGATCGAAACCGCCTCCGACGGCGCTCAGGCGATAAACCTGATCCAGGCGAGAGTGTTCGATATCATCCTGCTTGATATCAGAATGCCGCGCGTCAGCGGGATCGAGGTCCTGCAGTTTGTCCATGAGTATTCTCCCACCACCCAGGTCATCATCCTCACCAATTATGCCGATGTTCGTACAGCCATCGAGACGATCAAGCTCGGTGCGTACGACTTCATAGCCAAACCCTACGAATTCGACGAACTTCTCAACACCATGCGGCGCGCAATCGAGCGCCGCCGGCTGTACATCGACAACAAACTGATGAAAAGCGAGCTTTCCCGGAAGGCGGGAAGCTTCGAACTTGTGGGGCACAGTCAGGAGTTTCAGAAACTTATCGACAATGCGACACGATTTGCGGCAAGCGATTCGTTCGTGTTGATCCAGGGTGCAAGCGGGACAGGGAAGGAACTCATTGCGAATCTGATTCATCGCCGCAGCCCGCGCAACGACCGGCCCTTTGTCGCGGTCAATTGCGCCTCGCTTCCCGACGCGCTTCTTGAAAGCGAACTTTTCGGACATGAGAAAGGGGCGTTCACTGACGCCTACGAGGCGAAGCAAGGGCTGGTGGAAGTTGCCAACGGGGGAACGCTGTTCCTCGACGAAATCGGCGACATCAGTCTGACGATTCAACCCAAGCTGCTGCGCTTTCTGGAGACGGGAGAGTTTCGCCGCATCGGAGGAACAAACCAGCTCACCGTCGATGTCAGGGTCCTTTCGGCGACCAACAAGGATCTCCGGGCCGAAGTTGCGGCCGGGCGCTTCAGGGAGGATCTTCTCTATCGGATCAACGTGATCACCCTGAATGCGCCGCCCCTGCGCGATCGCAAGGAAGACATCCCCCTCCTGGTAAGCCACTTTCTTCTCAGAAAATCCACACCGCGGGCGCAGAAATCCATATCCCCGGAGGCGCTGCAGTTGATGCAGACGTATGAATGGCCTGGAAATGTGCGCGAGCTGGAGCACGTCGTCGAAGGCGCGATCCTCATGAGTTCCGGCAACACCATCGAAGCCCCGGACCTTCCTCCGTCGCTCCAGCGAAAATCAGGAAAGTCCCACTCTCTGTACACCCCGGAGAAGAACGAAGTCCTCACGCTTGATCAGGTCGAGTGCATCCATATCAAGCATGCGCTCGAAGAATTCGGATTCAACCGCAAAAAGACCGCCGATGCGCTCGGGATCAGTAAGAAGACGCTCTACCTGAAGATCAAGCAATTCGGCATTTCCGTCCCCGATTGATTTGAAACCGGTTTTTCCGTAGATTTTGCCTTCATTCTTCCGGCCCTGTCCATTCAACGACACAGGGCTTTTTGTCATCATTATCCGGCCCGCAGGTCTCTCATGGCCAAATTCCAGGGTGTCGATTATTTTGCCGGAGATGCTCTTCTCTCGGAGGATGAGATCCTCGTCCGGAACACCGTCCGGGAGTTCGTCGACGACCGTGTTCTCCCTCTCATCGAACGGCACAACAGGGCAGGGACGTTTCCGATGGAACTCGTCCCGGCGATGGCCGAACTCGGAATGTTCGGAGCGACTCTTCCTCCGGCCTATGGTTGCGCCGGGATGAACAATGTCGCCTACGGTCTGGTCATGCAGGAGCTGGAGCGCGGTGACAGCGGCATACGGAGTTTCGCCTCCGTGCAGAGCGCACTCGTGATGTATCCGATCTTTGCCTACGGTTCGGAAGAGCAAAAGACCCGATGGCTGCCGCAGCTCGCCCAGGGGAAGAGCATCGGCTGTTTTGGATTGACCGAACCCGATTTCGGATCCAATCCGGGGGGAATGATCACGCGCGCTGAAAGAAAAGGAGACGGTTTCCTTCTCAACGGCGCAAAGATGTGGATCACCAACGGGACGATCGCCGATGTCGCCGTTGTCTGGGCGAAGCTCGACGGGATTGTACGCGGGTTCCTGGTGGAAAAAGGAACCCCGGGTTTCACCGCGCCGGAGATGAAAGGCAAACATTCTCTCCGTGCTTCTGTGACATCGGAATTGATCCTGCAGGATGTCCTCATCCCCGCATCCGGCATTCTCCCGAAAGGCGAGGGATTGCGCCTGCCGTTGTCCTGCCTCAGTCAGGCACGGTATGGAATCGCCTGGGGTGCGATCGGCGCGGCGATGGCATGTTATGACTCGGCACTGACCTATGCGAAGTCGCGCATTCAGTTTGAGCGGCCGATCGCCTCGTTCCAGCTGACGCAGGAGAAGCTCGTCTACATGCTGGGCGAAATCACGAAGGCGCAGCTCCTCTGTCTTCAGCTCGGCCGCCTGAAGGATGCAGGGAAGGTCCGCTTTCAGCAGATCTCGCTTGCGAAGCGCAACAATGTGTACCATGCCCTCGAGATTGCACGTTTGGCTCGCACCATTCTGGGAGCAAACGGCATTCTGGACGAGTATCCCGTCATGCGCCATGCGGCAAATCTCGAGTCGGTGCTCACGTATGAAGGAACCCACGAGATGCACACGCTGATCGTGGGTGAAGATATCACGGGGATCCCGGCCTACACTTAACCGTTTTTCGCCACTCTCTCTCATGGAGCCGCTGTGCTCAGTCCTCGAAAGGTCATCGCCGAAGCACTCACGTACGACGACGTGCTTCTCGTTCCCGGACGCTCGTCCATTCTCCCCCGCGAAGTCGATGTGCAATCGCGGCTCACGCGTTCCATTGAACTCAATATTCCTCTCATCAGTGCCGCGATGGACACGGTGACGGAATACGACATGGCGATCGCAATGGCCCGGGAAGGAGGGATCGGGATTCTTCACAAGAACATGACGATCGATGCGCAAGCCGAGCAGGTTGACCGCGTCAAGCGTTCGGAGAGCGGCATGGTGCTCGACCCGATCACCGTGGGTCCCCAGGAACGCATCGCGGATGTTCTGCAACTCATGAACAAGTACAAGATCTCGGGCATTCCCGTGGTGGACGACCAGCACCGCCTGATCGGAATCATTACCAACCGCGACCTCCGGTTCATCCGCAACACCGAACTCCGGGTTGAAACGGCCATGACACGGGAGAATCTGATCAGCGCGCCGGTGGGAACGAATTTGAAACAGGCGGAGGAGATCCTCCATAAGCACCGCATTGAAAAGCTCCCGGTCGTGGATAAGGCCGGTGTCCTCCGCGGGCTGATCACGTTCAAAGACATCCAGAAGAACATCAAGCATCCTTTTGCATGTAAAGACCGCCACGGGCGACTGCGTGTGGGCGCCGCCGTGGGAGTCACTACCGATACGATCGAGAGGGTTTCGCGGTTAATCCATGCGGACGTTGATGCGATCATCATCGACACCGCGCACGGACATTCGGCGGGCGTGATTGCCATGGTCAAGCGCGTCCGGAAAAAATTCCCGGACCTCCAGCTCATCGCAGGGAATGTCGCAACAGGGTCGGCGACACGCGATCTCATCCGTTCGGGAGTGGATGCCGTGAAAGTCGGAGTCGGGCCGGGATCGATATGCACCACGAGGGTGGTCGCCGGGGTCGGCGTCCCACAGCTCACGGCAATCATGGATTGCGCCGCTGCAGCGAAGGGGTCGGGCGTTCCGATTATCGCCGACGGAGGGATCAAACAAACGGGTGACATTGCGAAAGCCATCGCCGCGGGTGCGGATTCGGTGATGATCGGAGGGTTGTTTGCCGGGGTGGATGAAAGTCCCGGGGAAAAAGTCCTGTATGAGGGGCGGAGCTATAAGCTCTACCGGGGAATGGGTTCGCTCGGGGCAATGAAAGAGGGGAGTCGGGACAGGTACTTCCAGGATGCCGAAGACGATCTTCAGAAGCTTGTTCCCGAAGGTATCGAAGGGAGGGTGCCGTACAAGGGACCCCTCGGCGATACTGTCTATCAGATGGTGGGCGGACTCCGTTCAGCGATGGGGTATTGCGGGGCGAAGAACGTGGCCGCTCTGAAAAACAACGCAAAGTTTGTGAGAATAACCGACTCGGGGCTCCGTGAAAGCCATCCTCACGATGTAGCCATCACGAAAGAATCCCCCAACTACCACGTCTAATGGCAGCACGCGCCATCCTCCCCGGGAATCACCGACGCCGGCACGGCCCGTCTGCAAGGGTGTACCGATCCCGTCTGTCGTGTGTTCAATCGGAGTTTCACGGTCTTTCGATCAACGCGCTGTTGGTGACACAGTCTGCTTCCCTTCGCTACCTCACGGGTTTCTCGGGGTCGAACGGGCTGCTTGTCATCCGCCGTAGCTCTGCCCGCTTCTTCACCGATGGCAGGTACCGGCAACAGGCGCATGAGGAGGTCGGTCGTGCGGCGGAAATCACCATCATCCCCGGCGGAGGGCTGTTCGAAGGGGCCGTTCAGGAGGGCGCCCTGCGCTCCTGCCCCGCGTTGGGGTTCGACGACAGAGCATTGACCTACCGGCAGTTCCGGGAATTGCGGCGTCTGCTTCCGGGGATCACCTTCCGAGCTGTCCCTGACGTCATCGAGAATCTTGCGGCTGTGAAAGACGAAACAGAGCTGGCCGCGCTTTCCTCGGCGGGCCGGATCAGCGACCGGGTATTCCAGGAAGTTCTTCCGCTCATCCGTCCGGGACTCATGGAACGGGACCTTGCCCTGGAAATTTCGTACCGGCAGCGACGTCTCGGCGCAGAGAGCGACAGCTTCGAACCAATTGTCGCCGCCGGCACCCGGTCCGCAATGCCTCACGCAAGAGCCGGCACCCGGCGGATCAAACGGGGTGACGCCGTGTTGATGGATTTCGGGTGTGTCGTCTCGGGGTATGGTTCGGACATCACCCGGACGGTATTTATGGGGCGGCCTCACCCGAGAATGAAGAAGCTGTACGATATTGTCCTGTGTGCCCAGCAAGTGGCTTTGGGCGCAGTGCGTGCGGGAATTTCTGCCCGCGCGCTCGACGCATCTGCCAGGAGGATCATCGCGCGGGAGGGGTTCGAGGAGTATTTCCCGCATTCACTCGGCCACGGCATCGGCATCAACGTCCATGAAAAACCACGCATCGCGCCTGCGAGTACCGACGTGCTTCGGAAGGGCAATGTGATCACCATTGAGCCGGGTGTGTACCTGCCGGGAATCGGAGGGATCCGGATCGAAGATGACGTGGTGGTCGAGGATCGCGGATATGCATTGCTCACGCATTCATCACGAAACCTGATTCAGCTGTAATGACAAACAATTCTGAATTCCCTCCGCGGAAAGTCCTGGTCGTTGCTTACTATTTCCCGCCGATGGGACTGAGCGGGGTCCAACGAACGCTGAAATTCGTCAAGTACTTCTCAGATTTCGGCTGGCATCCGACGGTGTTGACGGTCGAACCGCAAGGGTACTTCGCGCGCGACGAATCGCTCCTCCGCGAACTGGATGGACGGCCGGTGGAGATTGTGCGGACTCCGGCTGCGGGTCCGGGCAGGCTCTGGAAGAAGAAGGAAGTGGTCGATCTTCCGCCGGAGAAGCTCCGCCGTTTCATGAGCAAGGTCAGCGACACTTTTTTCATCCCCGACAACAAGATCGGCTGGAAACGGCGGGCCGTCGCGGCGGCCCTGGAGCTTCATGCGGCAAAGCATTTCGACCTGATCTTTGCAACGGCCCCTCCCTTTTCGGACTTCCTGATCGCCGCGGAGATCAAGCGGAAAATCAATCGTCCCCTGGTCTTCGACTACAGAGACCCGTGGGTGGACTACCCGTTCAGGTTTTATGCGACTCCGTTCCACAAGATGCGTCACATCCAACTCGAACGGCGCGCGGTGCGCGCAAGCAGCCACATCGTCACGACCAACCGTCGCGTCAAGGAGCTTCTCATCAGCCGGTACAAGTTTCTGACATACCACGACGTGGAGATTATTCCTCAGGGTTTCGATCCGGACGACCTTGCGCTGGCAAAGACGCTTGGAGAGAGCTGTGCCCCCAAGAGTCCGTCAAAAATGCGCATCACGTACGCCGGCGTCTTCTGGGAAGACCGCGTCCCCGATAATTTTCTCGCCGCCTTGGCACTCATTTTCAAAGAGCGTCCGCGCCTGCGGGGAAGGATCGAGGCTCTGTTCGTCGGTAATTTTCGCGAAGAGAACATGAAGTTGGTCGTTCGGCTCGGATTGCAGGATACCGTGAAGATCCTCGGGTACCTGCCGCATCAGGAATGCTTCCGGGAAGTGCTTGCATCCGACGTGGTGTGGATGATCGTTGGAGACGAAGTGGGCTCGCCCGGGAAGACCTATGAGTACATCGGAGCGGGCAAACCGATTCTCGGACTCGCGCCGGAGGGCTTCATCAAGCAGACAATCCTTGAAGCCGGGGGGAGAGTGTTGGAGCCGCACGATGTGGAAGGAATAAAACAAGCCCTGCTGGCTTTTTTCGAAGAATACGAACGGCATGCATTGAAACCTCCGCCGCAAGATGTTATCGCAAAGTACAACCGGGTTACGCTGACGCGAAACCTTGTCAGCACCTTTGAAGGCCTCATTACAGTATGAAGACGAACGTCCTGGTCCTGGGTTCCGGCGGACGTGAGCACGCTCTAGTCTGGGCGATCGCCCGAAGCCCCCACGTGGGAAAGATCTACTGTGCGCCCGGCAATCCGGGCATCGGGGAAATCGCGGAGCTTCTCCCGCTTTCGCTCCAGGACCATGAAGGCCTGGCCAACGCCGTCAGGACACATGATGTCGGATTGACCATTGTCGGACCGGAGGTCCCCCTTGCGGCAGGGATTGTGGACGACTTTCAGGCAGAGGGCCTGACGATATTCGGTCCGAGCCGCGCCGCCAGCGAACTGGAATGGAGCAAGGTGTTCGCAAAGGAATTCATGTCGCGGCACAGAATTCCCACCGCCCCGTATCGCACATTTGGACTTGAAGAGGAATCCCTTGCCCGGGAGTACGTGTCTCAAGGAGATCCTCCGTTCGTCATCAAAGCAGACGGGCTCGCCGCAGGAAAAGGCGTCGTCGTGTGCACTTCCCGGGAAGAGGCACTGGACGTGCTGCATGAGTTTGGTGAAGCAAAAGCACTTGGTGAGGCCGGCTCCCGGGTCGTTGTGGAAGGTTTTCTGGAGGGAGAGGAGGCCTCTGTGTTTGCCGTGACCGACGGCGACAGGTATGTTCTTCTGGCCCCGGCGCAGGATCACAAACGTGAATTCGACGGAGATCAGGGGAGGAACACCGGCGGCATGGGTGCGTATGCGCCGGCCCCGTGTGTCACTTCCGAGATCCTCTCACGAGTCGAACGGGAGATTCTCAATCCGGTATTGCAGGGAATGAAGGCGGAAGGGCGGCCCTACCGGGGGTGTCTCTATCTTGGTCTGATGCTCACGAATGCGGGACCGAAGGTGATCGAGTTCAATGCGCGATTCGGCGATCCTGAGACCCAGGTGGTGCTTCCCCTGTACGGAGGCGATCTCTTTACGCTCCTCTCCGAATCCGCCCGGGGGGCTCTTACGCCGGGGACGATGAAACACTCCCGCGGTCCGTTCAAGGGCGCGGCGGTGTGTGTTGTGCTTGCGTCGGGGGGTTATCCCGGAAAGTATGCGGTTGGTTTTCCGATCGCCGGACTGACGGCACCGGCTTCACCGCGCGGCATCATCTCATTTCACGCGGGGACATCGAAGAAGGAGGGGGTCGTCGTCACTGCCGGAGGGCGTGTCCTGGGGGTGACGGCAGTGGAGGAAAGCGGAGATCTTTCACGGGCCATCGCGGCCGCGTACGAAGCCGTCCCGCACATTGCATTCCAGAATATGCACTACCGTCGGGACATTGGTGCGCGGGCACTCCGATGGTTCAAATGAGCGGATCCGGGGAGGGCGTTCACCCTCTGCCCATGAGCAGGATGAGGTGGGCCTGGGACCGGCGGGCGCTCATTCTCGTGTGCGGCCTTGCAACGGTCCTCAGGCTTGCGATCGCCATCCCGCTGCACAGTGTCGGATTTACGTCTGACGAGAAGGAGTATCTTTTTCTTGCCAACAAAATCCTCTCCCAGCAGACGTTCGAAGATTCGAACGGGGAATGGTCCGTCAAGCCCCCGGCGTTTCCTGCATTTCTTGCGGCAATGTTTTGGGTGTTCGGGCGGACGCTCGCTCCTCTTCTCCTGATCAATGCAATTCTTGGCGGCACTGCTGTCGCTGTCGGATTTGCCATTGTCAACCGGGTTACGGGGAACCTTATCGCGGCGTGGTGGACAGCAGGAATGCTTGCCCTTCATCCGAGTTTTGTGATCTACGGCGCAGTTCTCCAGAGTGAAGCTCTGTACATTGTCCTGCTGCTCGCTGCCGTGCTGGTTGCCGTACGGATGGTGCACAAGCCCTCACTGCGAGCGTCGGCTCTTTTGGGTGTGTTCCTTGTTGGCGCCATACTCACCCGTGCAATCGGGCTGGGTGTGGCGATGGCGCTTTTTGCGGCGCTCCTCCTGGCGATGGACGCCCCGTGGCAAAAACGCGTTGGGACGATCGCAGTCGCCTGTCTCATCATGATCATCGGTCTGGCACCCTGGACTGTTCGTAATTACTCGATTCACCATGCATTCGTTCCGGTGTCCACGTTCGCCGGGACATCGCTGCTTCTCGGCAACAACCCGTACAGCAATGGGACGATGGCGTTGCCGCCGGAATTCCAGGATTGGGTTCGCAATGAGGCAGCCCGGCGGGGACTTCCTGATCCTGAACGGATGACGGAAATAGACCGCGAGCATGTGCAGGAACAGATCGCCGTGGGTTGGATTACGGCCCATCCGGCGGGATGGGCCCGTCTCCTCCTGAAGAAATTGCACGTTTTCTGGATCTACCCCGTTACCACGACAGCGAACAGTCATCCGATACAGGCAATCGCTCTTTCGGGGGATCTTTTCCTCTGGGTGGGAGCGCTCGCCGGTTTCTTCGCGCTGTACGACAAACGGCGGGAGCTCCTGCCTGTTGTCGCAGTCATCGTTATGGTAACGGCGGCACATGTCGCCATGCATGCCGAAGCGCGATATCGTCTTCCTCTGGTCGCTCTGGTAAGCATCTTCTTCGGGCCGGGGATGGCGGCAATTGTCGGTCAGCGGGAAGTGTTTCAAAGAAAAGGGCCGGTGCGCGTGGCTGCAATGGGCCTTGCCGTCCTTCTCCTTCTTGGCTATGCATACGCGGGCATGATGTTCCTTCACGGTGAAGTCTAACTCACGAGGATGAAAATGAAAATTCTTGTCACCGGCGGCGCCGGATTTATCGCTTCCCAAATTGCAGATGCCTACATCTCCCTGGGGCATGACGTTGTTATTCTCGACAACCTTTCCACGGGGAAGGAATCCAACCTTAACCCCAGGGCGAAGTTTGTCCGGGCCGACATTCGCGAGGCGGACAAAGTGAAGGAACTCTTCGCGAAGGAACGCTTTGATGCGATCAACCATCACGCCGCGCAGATGGATGTCCGCCGCTCGGTCGACGACCCGGTCTATGATGCTTCGGTCAACCTTCTCGGCGTCCTGACCCTTCTGGAGGCATGCATCGCTACCGGAGTGAAAAAAGTCCTCTTCGCGTCGAGCGGAGGGGCGATGTACGGTGAGCAGGATTATTTCCCGGCGGATGAAAACCACCCGCAAAGGGCGATTTCGCCCTACGGAGTGGCGAAGCTGACGACAGAAAAGTATCTTTTCTATTATAAGGCGGTGCACAATCTCGACTCTGTCAGCCTTCGCTATGCAAATGTCTACGGTCCGCGACAGAACCCCGAAGGTGAAGCCGGGGTGGTGGCAATTTTCACAAGCAGGATGCTGGCCGGCGGACAGCCGGTCATCAACGGAGACGGAAAACAAACACGCGACTATGTGTACGTCGGCGATGTCGTGCGCGCAAATGTCAGGGCTCTCGACTTCCCCGGCACGGATGCGTTCAATGTCTGTACCGGTGTTGAAAGCGATGTGAACGATCTCTTCCGCATCATAAAGAAAAGAACCGGATCGGCGTGCGAGGAAAAGCATGGCCCCGCGAAAAAGGGCGAGCAATTGCGCAGCCTCCTGACCTATCAGAAGATTCAAAAGGTGTTGGGGTGGAAGCCCGAGGTCTCGCTGGAAGAGGGCCTGGGGAAAACCGTCGATTATTTCCGTGAATCGTTGACCCATGGCAAGACCGGCCGTTGATCTGGATCTTCTCACGCAGGGTTCTCCGAGAGCCATCGCCCGCGCGATTTCTCTTGTGGAGAACGATGATCCTGCTGCGATTGATCTTTTGAACGCGGTCTTTCCTCTGACCGGACGGTCACACCGGATCGGCATCACCGGACCTCCCGGCGCAGGGAAGAGCACGCTGACCAATGCCCTGGCACAACTCTACCGACGGAAGGGATTGGAAGTCGGGATTATCGCCGTCGATCCGACGAGCCCCTTCACAGGAGGTGCACTCCTCGGTGACCGCGTGCGCATGGCGGATGTGGAATTGGATCCGGGAGTCTTCATTCGCAGCATGGCTTCGCGGGGGAGCCTGGGAGGCCTGAGCAGAAAAACCGCTGAAGCCGCCGATGTGCTGGATGCCGCAGGGAAGCAGATAGTGTTCATGGAGACCGTCGGGGTCGGCCAATCCGAACTCGATATTGCGGGAGCTGCCGATACCACCATTGTTGTCCTCGTCCCGGAATCCGGCGATTCCATTCAGGCGATGAAGGCGGGATTGATGGAGATCGCGGATCTCTTTGTGCTCAACAAATCGGATCGTGCCGGCGCCGATCAGGCGGTGATGGCGCTCCAGATGATCCTTCATTTCCGCGGGAAGGACAGGGTCGCGCCGGAGGTTCTCAAAACGGTGGCCAAAGATGGGACCGGAATCGAAGAAGTCGTCAGGAAGATCGATGAACACCGCCTCGCAATGGAATCCGGCGGGCTCCTCGTGGAACGGAGACGGAAGCGGCTCGAAGATCGCATCCAGACGCTCGTCTCGGAACGACTTCGCGTGGATTTCTGGAATCCGGCAAGGAAAACATTGCTCCGGCAAAAGGTCAACGATGCCTTTGAAGGGCGTTCGACACCCTACGAGGTCGCTTTGCAGCTGCTCAACGATTACCGCGCGTCATCCGAGGGGGGGAAAGAACTTCCTTGGAATTCCGCGCGTTCTTGAAAGAGGGGTCTGATTGAATCTCATTGCGTCGGAGGAATGATGGACCAGGGTGATTACTCGCATGCGTTAACAGAAGAACAGAAAGCGATCAGACAAACTGCACGTGCGTTTGCGGAAAAGGAGATGCGGCCGGTGGTCATGCAGTATGACGAATCGCAGGAGTTCCCCTTTGAGATTGTTCGTCGCCTGGGGGAACTGGGATTCATGGGGATGACCTGGCCGGTGGAACTTGGAGGATCGGGGCTCTCCGACGTTGAGGCTGTGCTGATCATCGAAGAACTTGCCAGGGTCGATCCCTCGGTTGCGCTCACGGTTGCCTCGCACAACAGCCTCTGTTCCGGCCATATCATGCTCTTCGGCAATGCCGCACAGCAGCAACGTTTCATCCCTCAACTCGCCTCGGGGCGCGCTCTGGGCGCCTGGGGATTGACTGAACCCGGCTCGGGCAGCGATTCCGGGGGAATGCAGACGACAGCGCGGCGCGACGGAAAGGACTGGGTGATGAATGGCAGCAAGGCTTTCATCACACAGGGCTCGGTGGGATCCATCTATGTCATCATGGCCGTCACCGATCCTTCGCAGCCCAAGAAGAGTATTTCCGCATTTCTCCTCGAAAAAGGGATGCCGGGATTCACGATCGGGAAAAAGGAGAACAAACTCGGCATGCGTTGCAGCGACACGGCGACGCTGTTGTTTGATAATGTCCGCATACCGCAGGAGAACTTGATCGGGGAAATCGGCGAGGGATTCAAACAAGCGTTGCGCGTGCTGGATGGGGGAAGAATCGGGATCGCCGCGCTCTCCGTGGGAATCGCCCAGGGTGCGCTGGATGCCAGCCTCGCGTATGCGAAGGAAAGGAAACAGTTCGGGAAAGCCATTGGGGAATTCGAGGCGATCCAGTGGAAGCTCGCCGATATGGCTACCGACATCACTGCCGCTCGCCTCATGACCTGGCAGGCGGCGCTCCTCAAGATGGGAGGCAAACCCTTCAGCATGGAGGCCTCGCAAGCCAAATACTTCGCCAGTGAAATCGCCTCGCGCGCCGCATCCGAGGCGGTCCAAATCCACGGCGGATATGGATTCATCAAGGAATTCCCCGTTGAAAAGCTCTATCGGGATGTCAAGCTGATGACTATCGGCGAAGGGACCTCGGAAGTGCAGAAGATGGTCATCGCACGCAATCTGTTGACGCAAGGGTAAAGACGGAGAAGAAATGTCGATCCTCGGGAATCCACTTGTCTCTTCTCCTGCATCGGTAAAGAACCGGGAGCGAATGAATGCTCTGGTCACGGCGATTCGGGAACGCGGGGAAAAGGTGAAAGAAGGGGGTGGTCCCGCCGCGATGAAGCGGCATCGTGCCAAAGGGAAGCTCACCGCCCGCGAACGCATCGCGGGACTCATCGATCCGGGGACCGCATTTCTGGAAATCGGATTGTTCGCGGCCCATGATATGTACATGGAGTATGGCGGGGCTCCTTCGGCAGGGACGGTGCTTGGCATCGGGACGATCCACGGTCGGGAGACGGTGATCGTCGCGAATGACGCCACCGTGAAGGCCGGGGCGTGGTTCCCCATGACCACGAAAAAGAATTTGCGGGCACAGGAAATCGCGCTCGAGAACCATCTCCCCGTCGTGTACCTCGTCGATTCCGCAGGCGTGTTCCTTCCATTGCAGAGTGAGATCTTTCCCGACAAGGAACACTTCGGACGAATCTTCAGGAACAATGCCGTTCTCTCGTCGATGGGCATTCCGCAAATCGCGGCGATCATGGGTCCCTGTGTCGCCGGCGGGGCATATCTTCCCATCATGAGCGATGAAGCCCTGATCGTCGAAGGAACCGGGAGCGTTTTTCTTGCCGGCGCCCACCTCGTGAAAGCCGCGATCGGGGAGGAAATCGACAATGAACGCCTCGGCGGCGCCACCGTGCAATCGGATGTCAGCGGTGTGACGGATTACAAGGTGCCCGATGACACCGAGTGTCTCGTCAAGATCCGGAATATCATGGAGAAGACCGGACAAAAACCTTTCGCCCCCTTCAATCGAAGCGAAAGCCGGGAGCCGAAGTTCGACATCGCGGAAATCGGGGGGATTCTCCCGGAGGATCGTTCCAAACCATATGATATGTACGAGGTCATAGCACGGCTGGTCGACGGGAGCGAATGGGAAGAGTACAAGTCCGGGTACGGAAAGTCCATCATCACGGGCTATGCGCGCATCGATGGCTGGGCGGTGGGCATCGTCGCCAACCAACGGAGCGTTGTCAGGACTTCCAGGGGGGAGATGCAGGTTGGCGGCGTGATCTACAGCGATAGTGCCGACAAAGCGGCGCGCTTTATCATGAATTGCAACCAGAAGCTGGTCCCGTTGGTCTTCCTGCAGGATGTCACCGGGTTCATGGTCGGGAGCCGGGCGGAACAGGGGGGGATCATCAAGGACGGCGCAAAGATGGTGAACGCCGTCGCCAACAGCGTCGTCCCGAAATTCACGGTGATTGTCGGGAACAGTTACGGAGCCGGCAATTATGCGATGTGCGGGAAGGCGTACGATCCAAGGCTCATTGTCGCGTGGCCGACAGCACAGATCGCGGTCATGGGGGGGAAACAATCGAGTGAAACCCTTCTCGGAATCCGGCTGCAGCAGGCGGAGAAGGAAGGAAAGCACATCAGTCATGCCGAACAAACAGCGCTCCTGGATGAAATCCGGAGCCGGTATGAACGGGAGATGGATCCTCTGTTTGCCGCCGCCCGGCTGTGGGTTGATGCCATAATTGATCCTGCCGAAACCCGGCGGGTTATTTCGCGGGGGATGACGATGGCCGCGTACAATCCGGTGATCCCCCGGTTCAATCCCGGTGTTCTGCAAACGTGAATTCTCTGTTGCGGCACGTGCTTCTCCTGTCGATTGTCGGCGTGTCGTCAAACGCGATGGCACAGTCTCCTGACTCGCTCCCCCCGGTGCCCAACGTCCCTGTTGCGCTGTCGTTCTTTGCACCCATCATTTTCCCGGTGAAGGTTATTCAGGACGAAGCGGAGCTGCGCGATTTCGTGACGAGCCGTGAATTTGCACTCTGGCGCACCCGAAACGGCGACCCCGGCGCAGTGGATCTTCTGTTCCGGAGAAGTCTCCAGCTCTGCTGGGGAAACACCGGCGAGGCGCTTCTGATCTGTATGCTGGCGACCTTTGACCACCGGACCCTTGGGCTGCGCCTGCCCCTCGTGGGATTCGTGCTGTGGCTTCCTCTCACGGGAGAGTTTCAGGAGGATTTCGACCGACGCGTCCGTGATCTTCCCTCGCATCTGTATGCCGATACCCCGCCCGAAGGGGACCGGGATAAACTTCAGCATTTTTTCGGGTCCGCCTGGCTTACCCTGGTGTTCGATTCTCCCGAGTCGGCCGATGACCTGGGAGAATTCATTGAAACAGGCGAGGAGGCGTTTGTCGTCGGCGGCGTGCGTGACGATCGGGATGTACGGGCGAACCGGGATGGACAGCGGTTCGGGATGGCACTGATGTCACGCACCGGAGCGTTGCCCTCCGAATTTTTCGGGCACTAACCTGCACTGCATTGTGTAAAGGTGATTCCATGAAGTCGATCCTCGTAGTCGATGACGAAAAAGAGACCTGCATATGGCTGAAACGCGCGCTGGAGCATAGACGGTACGACGTCAGCACCGCGGAGGACGGCATCCGGGCTCTGGAAATGACGGCGCGGGAAGGGTACGACCTGGTTCTTCTGGACATCAAGATGCCGGGTATGGACGGTCTGACGGTGCTTGGGAAGATGAAGGAGGCATCGCCCGATATTCCGGTGGTAATGATCTCCGCCCATGGTGACATCGAAACCGCCGTGGAAGCAACAAAACAGGGGGCTTTCGACTTTCTCCCGAAACCGTTGGATCTGGACAAGCTTTTCATCGTCGTCCGCAACGCGATAGAGCGAAAAATCCTGGTGTCTGAAGTCCGCCGGATGAAGGAATCCGTTGAAGGGGCCAATGCAATCCTGGGCAAGAGCGCGTCGATCAAGCAGGTGTTAAGCCTCATCGAGCGGGTGGCGCCGACGGAATCACGCGTGTTGATCACCGGCGAGAACGGATCGGGAAAGGAGTTGGTGGCAAAGGCGATCCACCGTTACAGCAAGCGTGCGGCCGGCCCGATGATTGAAGTAAACTGCGCTGCCATTCCGAATGAATTGATTGAATCGGAGCTGTTCGGACACGAAAAGGGCGCATTTACCGGTGCGACGGGACAGCGAGCGGGCAAGTTTGAACTTGCCGACGGGGGGACGCTCTTCCTCGACGAAATCGGCGACATGAGCATCAACGCGCAGGCCAAAGTCCTGCGTGCGCTGGAAGAGAGCAAGGTGGAACGTGTCGGCGGGAGCAAACAAATCCCCGTGGATGTGCGGGTGATTGCAGCGACGAACAAGAACCTTCCGGAAGCGATCCGCCAGCACCTCTTTCGTGAGGATCTCTATCACCGGCTGAATGTCATCCCCATCCATGTCCCCGCCTTACGCGAGCGGAAGGAGGACATCCCGATTCTTGCCGCAGCGTTCGCAGAGGAGGTGTGTCGCCGGAATGGAATGCCCCCCCGAACCTTTTCCCCCGAAGCGATGACGAAGCTCCAGTCCATGGGCTGGAGCGGAAATGTGCGGGAATTGCGCAATGCCGTGGAACGCCTGGTCATCATGACCTCCTCCACCGCCATCGAGGGGGATGCGATCGAGACAAGCCCCCCGACGACGAGATCACCCGGGGACGATCTGTTGACGGCCGCAGGCACTTTCCAGGAATTCAAAGACCGTGCAGAAGCGGCGTACATTCACCGCCAACTGGAATTGCACGGCTGGAATATCAGCCGGACCGCAGAGGCGTTGGACATTCAACGGAGTCATCTGTACAACAAGATGAAGAAGTTCGGGCTGGAGAGGGGGGAGTAGGGAGGATGAATTCTGAATTCTGAATTCTGAATTCAGAATTCAGAATTGGGATCGGCAGGGCGTTCAGGCACGCTACGGTTTTTTCTGCAGGTGCAATCCTTTCCGCTGCCGTACGACCTCAAACATGACCAGCGCACCTGCAACGGAAGCGTTCAGTGATTCCACTTTCCCGAGGAGCGGGATGCTGGCCACGAAGTCGCAATGCTCCTTCACCAGGCGGCGGATGCCTTTCCCCTCATTGCCGACGACGATGATAATCGGAGTGCGGTAATCCACATCCGTGTACACCTTGTCCCCGCCCATATCCAGTCCGACCACCCAGTATCCTGCCCGCTTCAAATCGACCAGTGTCGTCGAAACGTTGGTGACTTCCGCGATGGGAAGATGCTCTGTTGCCCCGGCCGCGGCTTTGATCGTGGCTGCGTTCACGGGTGCCGAGTGATGTTTGGGGACGATCACTCCGTGGGCGCCCGCACACTCTGCTGTGCGGATCAACGCGCCAAGGTTATGCGGGTCCTCGATCTCATCGAGGATGATCACGAATCCCGGCTCCTGCAGGCTTGCCGCCCGCGCAAGGATGTCTTCCACTGTCGATGAGTGCCGTCGTGCCACCACGGCGACTATTCCCTGGGTCGTCACGTCACTCGCCAGCGTCCGGAAATCCTGTCGGCTGGATTGCGACACCGGGATCTTCTGCAGCTGGGCGGCTGCGGTAATTTCGTTAATGACTTCTCCGCGAACGCCCTGCAGGAGGACTATCCGCTCGATCAGCGTTCCGGCTTTCAGCGCTTCCAGCACAGGTTTCCGCCCAACAATGAGAGAGTTCATGGCCAGCGAACCTGAGTGAGGAGAATGAAGGAGACGTCACCGAAATGACTGTGCACACTGCTGCGACCGGGTGAAGACTACGTCGTGCGGGTCGTCTGATTGCTGCGACTGTCGAGATAGCGGGCGAAGAGAAATCCCCCGATAAATACCGGGACGCTGATGATCTGTGCTTCGGAGAGGCCGAACAGGAAGCGTGGGTTCAGCCGGAGAAACTCCACCGAGAAACGGAAAACACTGGAAAGCATCAGGTACCAGGCGAAGAGTTTCCCGTCGGGCCAATTCCTTTTCCGCAACTTCCAGAGAATGAAGAAGCCAATAATGCCGAGAATCATCTCATACACCGGCGTGGGGTGACAGAGCGTGTTATCGGGAACGATGCCTCCGGGATATCGGGAGGTGATTTCCGGAAAGATGGCGAACGCCCGCGAGGGAGGATAGGTCCCATGCGAGTAGTCCGTTCCCCAGGGCAAGGTGGTCGGAAACCCGTAATCGCCATCGCCGGAGAGATGGCACCCCAACCGTGCGACGCCATAGCCGAGCATCAACCCTATCCCGATCGCATCCCACACCTTCAGCGCGGGGACCCGTTTGCGTCTCATGTACAGGTACACAGCCAGAACGCCGAGTGTAAGCCCGCCATACCAGGTCAGGCCTCCCGGAGAGAAAGCCATTCCGATCGGGTCGCGAACAAACTCACTCCAATCCTCGACGAGGAACAACATTTTCGCGCCGGCGATGCCGAATATCACCCCCAGGACGGTTATCGTACTCGCCATGGCGGGATCGAGATGTTTTCGTTTCAGTTCTAGGGAGAGCACATAACTGCCCAGAAGGAACCCGATGCCCAGCATCAGGCCATAGCTGTAGACGTTGAAAGGACCGATCTTGAAGAGGATGGGGATCATTGAACCTTAAAACTCCGTTCCGCCCGGTTTGCCGGTGATGATTTCGAGAAATGTACCCTTGGGTTGCTGCAAAACCTTTGCGCTCTTTGCCGTGATTTTCACAAGCACGGATGCGGACTTTCCGTCGATCCCTTCCACGGTGACCTCCACATCCCCATGGAGGTCCGCGTATTCCTGGAGGAAGGTTGCATGCCCTGTTGCCGGAAGGCTCAGGGGAGGCGTCTTCAGGCCAAGAACCCTCAAGCGGAGCTTGTTGGGCTCGCCACTCTCCTTCACGGAGAGATCATAGCGAAAACTGGCAAACGATTTGAATGTCTCCAGCCGGACCACCGTTCCCAGTTTATGGGTGGATTCATCGAGCAGGGGAGCTATGTACAGCCTGTACTCAGGATCGCTGGATTGCGCCATAAACTTCCGCTTGCACAAAGGGAGAGGTGTTCCCTGTCCGTCTTTTAATACGCCGACCATTGTTGGGAGAGAAGAACCGGAAGTATGGGGTCCGGAGCTTCGAGATCGTCGGCCGAACCTCTAAACTTCGAAATACGTCGCCTCTTCCTGCTTGAAGAGTTCGATGATTTCCGCCGGAGAGTGCGGCTCGAGGAGGCGGTGCCGAAACTCCTCCTTACTCATCAAGCGGGAGATTCTACTCAGGAGCTTGATATGCGGTCCGACAAGGTTGTCTTTTCCCACGAGGAGGAAGACCAGACGCACGGGCTTTTCATCGAGGGACTGATAATCGATCGGTTCGGCGGTCACTGCAAACGCGGCGACAATGTCGCTCACCGCGTCGGTTTTTCCGTGCGGAATGGCGAAACCGTTGCCGACGCCCGTCGACATGATCTTTTCCCTGTCGAGGATTGCTTTGCGGACCTTTTCCTTGTCGAGGACCTTCGGCGATAGTGCGATCCGGTCGATGATGTGACCGATGATTTCATCTTTCGTCTCCCCTTCAAGTCCCGTCCAGACGAGATCCTCGGTGAGTATATCGCTTATCTTCATTGACACCCTACAGAATTATGGTTCGTCGCGCCACTGGATGACACGATGCTCGTATTGCTCGGCGATCCGGGTCGCGGTTTCCGCGTCGGTCGCTTCGGCATTGACATGGAAGAGTGGTCGCTCCCGATCGGGGACAAGGAGGACGGACCCTTCTTTTTCAAGATGGAGCCGCACCCCGTCGACAAGTTCGCGCTTCTTCCCTTCGGATTCATTCATGATTCTGCGCATGACTTTTCCCTTGTATTCCCAGGAGCAGTTCACGGTCCGGGATGCGCGCGCAAGCCGGGGAACCGAAGCGTCGAGTTCTCCGAGGTTTTTCCCCGCGACAGCGATCATTTCAAGGATTTTCGAGACGGAGTACATCGCGTCTGTTGCAAAAAAGAAATCAGGAAAAATGAAACCACCCTTCGTCCCACCGACGAACCGGACCCCCTTTATGGCGGCCGCCTCCATCATCGCCAAGTGACTATCGCGTGTCTTTACGACCTCGACATTTCTCGCCCCCGCGATCAGGTCGACCTCACCGGACGAGCTGATCGGCACGGCGATCAATCGTGCATCCGCGTGCGTCCGGAGGTACAGATCGGTGACAAGGGAAAGCAGGCGATCGTTGGGCAGGGCGCGGCCTTTTTCCGTGATGAAGGTGGCTTTTTCGCCGCCCACGTCCATCAGACATCCGAGGTCGTACTGCAGGGACGTCACAATATGGGTCAATTGCTGAAGCGCGTTTTCATACTCGTTGCGGTCACGGGTGAGCTTTCGTGGATCGAGGTGGGCATTGAGTGTGACGACCTGACAATCGAACGATCCCAGGATGACGGGAAATATCGTCGACGATATGCCGTTCTGATAGTCGATCGCGATCTTGAATTTACGCCGGCTGATGGCATCGATATTGAGCGAGGAGACAAACCGCTCCTTGTATGCCTCGGCGGTGCGCTCCGGGAAGAATATCCCGCCCACATGCTCCCGCGATGCCCGTGCAAAATCCTCGCCGAAGAAGAGTCGTTCAACATTCTTGGTCTTCGATGTCGGAAGATCTCTTCCGTTCGCATCAAAGAAGATGATGTCCGTCATGGTCTTGTCGGTGGGGCTCCGACGGACATGCATTCCGCCCGCTTCCTTCCCCGTGCTCAGTTCATGCCGCACAAGAGGAACTGATGTGGCACGGAGGTCCATCGTGTTCACCCCGGCGGAGAGGAGGCCGCAAATGAGAGCGCGGTTCATCATGCGCGACACGTTGTCCGAGTCCCTGCTGGCCACGACGCTTTTACCGGCTCCGATGAATGCGCCGTACGCAGCACCGAGCTTCGCCCCGAATTCAGGGTTCATCTCGATATTGGAAAGACCGGTAATGCGGGAATCGGTAAAGAGCTCGCGAAGCCACTTGTCCTCCCACACGAGGCTCCGGGTGAGAATGGCCCCTTCCTCGACGACCTTCTCCGGCCAGAGCTTGATATTGGAGCTCAGTTTCGCATCGCGTCCGACCCAGCATGCGTCGCTGATGAAGACATTCTCCTGAATCACTGCACGGTCGCCCACGGACGTCCGCGAGCCGATGACATCCGAAGAGAGTTCCGCCGAGTGCCCGATTGAAATGTCGTGCCAGAGCACGGTATTGGTGAGGACGGCCCCGGAACCGATCGAACAATTATTTCCGATGACGACATTCGAGAGCCGCACTCCATCGCCGATCGTGCAACCGGAGCCGATGACGACTCTTCCGGTGCAGCGGACTTTCTGCGGATCGAGAACCGTGTTCGCGCCGACGGTGACGTTCCCTTTCTCCACCCCCTCGAGCTCCACCTTGACGAGTCCGTTCAGCACATCCATGTGCGCTTCCTGGTACTCGTTCAGATTGCCGATGTCCCTCCAGTAACCATCAACAACGCAGCCATAGAGGCTCTGGTTCTGCCGGAGAAGGAGAGGGAAGAGATCCTTCCCGAAATCGTACTCCTCCTGGTACGGGATCAGCTCAAGAATCTCGGGTTCAAGAATATAGATACCCGTGTTGATCGCGTCACTGAACACCTCCCCCCAGGAGGGCTTTTCCAGGAAACGCGTGATCCTTGCCTGCTTGTCTGTGATCACGACGCCGAATTGGAGGGGGTTTTTCGCATGCGTGAGAACAATGGTGGCCTGTGCCCCCTTCTCCTCATGGAATCGGATTGCGGAGGTGAGATCAAAGTCTGTCAGGACGTCTCCGCTGATCACCATGATCCGTTCATGCATGCCGTTCGTCGCGTTCCGGACGCTTCCGGCGGTCCCATAGTCGGCTGTCGCGCGCGCATAGCGCATCGTCACCCCGATTTTTGAACCATCTCCAAAATATGACGTAATCACATCCGGGAAGTAAAACAGAGAGGAGATAAGGTCGGTGATCCCGTGGCGCTTGAGGAGGTCGACAATGTGGTGCATCATCGGCTTGTTCATCAGCGGAACCATCGGCTTCGGGAGGTTGGCCGTGAGAGGACGCAACCGCGTGCCGAATCCGCCCGCCATGATGACAGCTTTCATAGCCACCGCTCAGAGATTGTCCGGGGAAAGACTGGGTAAGCGGAAAAAGATAGGCAAAAATTCATTGATTTCAAATATGTTTTCTGAGTGCATCAGAGCCGACAGGCGAAAATGGGCGAAGGTTTTCCCGTCTAAATTGCTGCAAGGGTCTCCTTGAGCTTGTCCGCCGATTTCCTGAGGCCTTCCTCTTCCTCCCCGCTCAAATTCAGGGTCAAAATGTCTTCCACCCCATTCGTCCCGACGACACAGGGTAAGCTCAAACAGATGTCCTTCACCCCGTACTGGCCTGTCATAAGAGTAGAGACCGAAAGCACCCGCCGGTGATCCCCCAGAATTGATTCCACGATGGAGACGAGCCCCAGTCCGATGGCGTAGTATGTAGCCCCCTTTCGCCGGATGATCTCGTATGCGGCATCGCGGACTTCATGGAAAATTGCGTCCAATTCAGCCTGCTCGTATTTCCTGTTTTTCAGCGGGGCAAATTCCTGCAGGCGGACCCCGCCGATATTTGCCAGAGACCAGAGGGGGATTTCGCTGTCGCCATGCTCGCCGATAATATACGCATGGACGCTTCTTGCATCGACTTCGTAATACTGGCCCAACAGGAAGCGGAATCGGGAAGTGTCGAGAATGGTCCCGGAACCGATGATTTTTGCCGCAGGTAATCCTGACTCCTTAAGGGCTATGTAGGTGAGGATATCGACAGGATTCGTGGCTATGAGGATGATTCCCTGCGGGTTATTCTTCACTACCTCCGGAACGATGGACCGGAATATTTTGGCGTTGCGGGAGAGGAGGTCCAATCGGCTCTCCCCGGGCTTTTGACCCGCCCCCGCAGTGAGTACAACGACCTGACAGCCGGCGAGATCCGCGTAAGACCCGGCGGTGATTTTCATCGGCCGGGTAAAAGAGAGCCCATGGCTGAAATCCATCATCTCCCCTTCGGCCTTTTGCATGTTTGCGTCAACGAGAACCAGGTCAGAGGCCAATCCACGGATCATCAGCGCGTATGCAAACGACGATCCCACCAACCCGGCCCCTACAACTCCCACTTTCCTTGTCGAGCTGTTCACTTCGATGTTCCCTTCGTCACATTCAAGATCTTACATGCTGCCATCGCCGCCCCAAACCCGTTGTCGATGTTTACAACCGTGACCCCGGCCACACAGGAATTCAGCATGGCCAGAAGAGCCGTCACGCCGCCGAAACTGGCGCCATAACCCACCGAGGTAGGTACGGCAATCACGGGAACTGAGACCAGTCCGCCGACCACACTCGCCAGCGCACCTTCCATCCCCGCGACCACTATGATAACCTTCGCGTTCCCAAGTTTTTCAGTATTCTGGAGAAGTCGATGGATTCCCGCCACGCCGACATCGAAGAGCGTCTCTGCGTGATGTCCAACCATCTCGATGGTAATGCGCGCCTCTTCGGCCACCGGTATATCGGATGTCCCCGCCGTAACAACCAGGACCGATCCGGCTCCCTTGCTCTTCACGAGGTGCTCCTGTGCAGTAATCACGTGGGCCAATGGGTGATAATGGGCTTTCGGGACGGATCGCCGGACAGCGGCAAAATGTGATTTATCTGCCCTCGTCGCAAGGAGTACGCTGCCGTGCCTCACGATTTGCCTTGCAATTGACGCTACCTGAGAAGGAGTTTTCCCTTCTGAGAAGATCACCTCGGGGAACCCCTGTCGGAGTTCGCGGTGGTGATCCACCATAGCGAATCCAAGATCCTCGGTAAGATTGCCCTTGAGCTTGCGGACGGTTTGGCTGACAGTGGCATCGCCATTCCTGAGCGACTCAAGGAGGGTCCGGAGGGTTTCTTCGTTCATGGGTGGTTGGATCTCCAAAATCTAAAATCTACGATCTTTATGACGCCCAATCAATGCTTTTTGTAACCTTGACTATCCTGGCAGATTTTCGTAAATTTGCTTCAGGAGGGCCGACTTTGGGCATTTTTTCGTTCGACTTCGTGAGCACACTCATCCTCTCTTTTGTTATCGGCTATTCTCTCGGGTCCATTCCGACGGCCTTTTTGTTGGTTCGGCGGGCCCGCGGGGTAGATATCCGGGATGCCGGAAGCGGAAACGTCGGCGCACTGAACTCGTTTCTTGTGACCCGATCGGCTCTGCTCGGAATCGGGGTGCTCGTTTTCGATGTGCTGAAAGGGGCTCTTGCGGTAATTATCCCGGAGTTTCTCCTGGGGCGGGAGTTTCCCACCGCTTTTGCGGGGTGCATCGGCGCCATCCTCGGCCACAATTTCTCGCCGTGGCTCAGGGGAAAAGGGGGGAGGGGACTGGCGACTGCGGCCGGCGCACTCGTTCCCATTGCTCCCATTGTGGTGCCGCTCTGGATACTGTTCTGGGGCCTGGGCTATCTGATTGTGCGAGAGGTAAATGTGGGAAGCGCCATCGCATGCTGTCTCACCCTCCTGACGGTGATGCTGCTGCCGGATGATGTCAGGAACAGGATAACGACCGTTGAGGCTACAAAATCCGCTTTTGATATCTTTTTCAGCATCGTCATAATGGTGATTCTCCTAAAATTAGTGCGACCGATTTCAGAATATTTCAATACTCAGAGGCGTCTCTGAAGGTGGATGGATGCGCAGCAAGAGTCTCATCATAGCGACGTTATTTCTTGTCCCCACCCTGGGTGCCGGTATAATCGGCTACAGCATCGGGCACACCAACCAGCGGGGTGTCCCCGATGAAGGTCGGCCGTTTGAAACAGAGTCCCCCCAAATCATAGCGGCGCGAGATTCCCTTTCCGGAACCGTCTCAACTTCCCGACGAAATGCAATCACCAGGACTGTGGCGCTTATCAGTCCCGCAGTGGTCGGCATCAATGTGACGGAAGTCCGGACCTACCGTTACAGAAATCCCTGGGGCGACGATCCGTTTTTCCACTTTTTCGGAGATCAGCTGTACACGCAGAAGGTGCAGGATCTTGGATCCGGTTTCCTCATCTCGCCTGAAGGGTACATCATCACCAACGACCACGTCGCGGGGAACGCGAAGGAGATCACGGTCACACTGACGAACGGCGAGAAGTATAAGGCGGAACTTATCGGCAGCGATCAGGTCTCGGACGTCGCGCTCCTGAAGATTTCCGGAAAATCCTTTCCCTACCTCAGGCTGGGAAACTCCGATGATGTCATCATCGGCGAATGGGCCATTGCCTTCGGCAACCCGTTTGGACTGTTCGATGTCAACAACAAACCGACGGTCACGGTCGGGGTGATCAGCGCAACCGGAATGAATCTCCAGGAGCAGGAAGGGCGCGTGTACAAGGGGATGATTCAGACCGATGCGGCGATCAACTCCGGGAACAGCGGCGGGCCCCTGGTGAACACTCTTGGCGAGGTCATCGGTGTGAATGCGGTGATCTATACACCGAACCAGGGGAGCATCGGTCTGGGGTTTGCAATCCCCATCAACCGTGTGAAAGGCATTGTCGGTCAGCTGAAGAAGAGCGGGAAGATCGAACGGCAATTCTGGACGGGGTTGGAAATACAGACCCTTGACGCTCGCCTGGCCCGGTATTTCGGGCTCAAGAGAGGCGAGGGGGTCATCGTGAGCGATGTGCAGCACGGAAGTCCCGCCGAACGGGCCGGATTTCTCACGGGCGACATCATCACAACAGTCAACGGAGAGAAGGTCACCGATGATGCTTCGTTGTTCGCTCTGCTGGACGATGCAAAAGTGGGCGATGTGCTGGCAGTGAAAGTCATTCGGAATCGGCAGGCGGTCGACCTCTCTCTCACTCTTGAAAAGCGTTCTGACTGAAACATCGAAAGGAAGGACTGCGTTGATACCACGGTACACGCGCCCGGCGATGGGAAAAATCTGGGAGGAGGAGAACAAATTCCGGATCTGGCTCTCTATCGAAATCCTGGCATGTGAAGCACAGGCAGAGCTCGGAGTGATACCGCACGAAGCGGTGCAGGTGATCCGGGAAAGGGCGAAGTTCGACGTGCGGCGCATCGAAGAAATCGAGCGCGAGGTGAAGCACGACGTGATCGCCTTCCTGACCAACGTCGGGGAATATGTCGGGGCGGAATCGCGCTTCATTCATCTGGGCATGACGTCGTCGGATGTCCTGGATACCTGTTTGTCGGTTCAGATGCAGGAAGCCGGGGAACTTCTCCTGGATGGACTGAGAAAACTGGAAGAAGTGCTTTCTCGTCGCGCAACGGAGTTCAAATACACAGTGATGGTGGGGCGGACGCATGGAGTGCATGCCGAACCGACGACTTTTGGACTGAAGCTCGCTCTCTGGCATGAGGAGACGAAACGGAATATCGCCCGGCTCGAGTCTGCGATCGAGCGGATATCGGTTGGCATGGTTTCCGGGGCCGTCGGCACGTATGAACATCTGAGCCCGAAAGTGGAGGAGTATGTCTGCGCAAAATTGGGCTTGAAGCCGGCACCGGTGTCGACGCAAATCATTCAACGCGACCGTCATGCCGAATACCTTTCAGTCCTGGCGATCGTCGGCGGCTCACTGGAGAAATTTGCCACGGAGGTGCGGCACCTCCAGAAGACGGAAGTGCTGGAGGCCGAAGAGTTCTTTTCCAAAGGACAGAAGGGGTCTTCGGCGATGCCCCACAAGCGCAATCCGATCACCTGTGAAAGGATTGCCGGACTGGCGCGGGTCCTCCGCGGGAACGCGCTCGCGGCCCTGGAAGATATCTCTCTCTGGCATGAGCGCGATATCACGCACTCGTCCGTTGAACGCGTGATTGTCCCGGACAGCTGCATCCTGCTGGATTACATGCTGTCGTTGACAACAGATTTACTGGATAAGTTGCTGGTTTATCCGGAACACATGCTGCGCAATGTCGGACGGACCCATGGCCTGATTTTTTCCCAGTCGGTTCTTCTTGCACTGACGAAGAAGGGGATGAAAAGGGAAGATGCGTACCGCATTGTTCAGTCGGCTGCGATGCAGGTGTGGGAGGCAGAAGCCGAATTCAAAGAGATATTGCTGAAGAATCCCGATGTTCTCGCTGTTCTCTCCCCCGGGGAGATTGAGGAGCTGTTCGATCTCAAAAAAAGTATCCGGAACGTGGACTATATTTTCCATCGTGCCGGGCTCTCGTCATGAATGGAGACCGCAGGATGACCAGGAAATTTCAAAACTATATTGATGGGAAGTGGGTTGATGCACTGTCGGGCGCGACTTTTGAAAACCGCAACCCGGCACACTGGGATGAAGTTGTCGGCACATTCCCGAAATCGGGGAAACAGGATGTGGAACTTGCCGTGAAGGCGGCGCGGAAGGCATTCGATTCATGGAGACTGGTCCCGGCGCCCAAGCGCGGTGATATCATGCGCAAGGTGGGCGATCTCATGGTGGCCCGGAAGGAAGAGCTGGCACGCCAGATGACGCGGGAGATGGGGAAGGTCCTTGCGGAGACCCGGGGTGATGTGCAGGAGGGGATTGACACCGCATACTACGCATCCAGCGAAGGCCGGCGCCTGTTCGGACATACGGTACCCTCGGAGCTCCCGAACAAATTCAATATGGCGCTGCGCGTCCCGATCGGCGTTGCCGGCGTCGTGACCCCCTGGAACTTTCCGATGGCGATCCCCACGTGGAAGATCTTTCCCGCGCTTCTCTGTGGGAATACGGTGGTCTTCAAGCCGGCGTCGGATACCCCTGCTACGGCGACCTCGCTCGTGGAAATTCTTCTTGATGCAGGAGTGCCGGAAGGGGTGATCAACATCGTCCACGGCGGCGGGAGCGAAGTAGGCATGGCAATCGTAGGTCACCCCGATGTAGATCTGGTGAGTTTTACGGGTTCAACCCTGGTCGGCAAGAAAATTGCCGAGATCGGCGCTCAAACGTTGAAGCGGGTTTCCCTTGAACTCGGCGGAAAGAATGCCCAGATCGTGATGAACGATGCCGACCTCGATCTTGCGCTGGAAGGAGTGCTCTGGGGCGCATTCGGGACCACCGGCCAGCGATGCACGGCGACCAGCAGGTTAATCCTGCAGGAGGGGATCCATGACAGGTTTGTCGACATGCTTGTCACCCGCGTGAAGAAACTCAAACTGGGCGACGGACTTCTGGAAGGCGTTGATGTCGGACCCTGCGTCAACGAAGCTCAACGGCAGACCGTCGAGGGGTATGTGAAGGTGGGACTGGAACAGGGAGCGAAAATCGCCGTGGGGGGGAATGCTGTGAAGACCGGAGAGCTCGCCCGGGGTTGGTTCCACGAACCAACGGTGTTCACCGGCGTCAAACCCGAACATCGCATTGCGAAAGAAGAGATCTTTGGCCCGGTGCTGTCCGTGCTCAGGGTGAAAACGCTTGACGAAGCGATCACCGTACTGAACGATACGATCTACGGACTCTCATCATCCGTGTACACAAAGGATATCAACGCGGCATTTCAGGCGATCCGGGATATCAAGGCGGGCATTACCTATATCAACGCCCCGACGATCGGCGCCGAGGCGCATATGCCGTTCGGCGGCGTGAAGCAGACGGGCAACGGACACCGTGAAGGCGGATGGACGGTGTACGATTTCTTCAGCGAGTGGAAAACTGTCTACGTGGATTACAGCGGCGGTCTGCAGCGCGCGCAGATCGACAATTACGGCGACGCATCGCGCAACTCCTAACCGGCGTCCTTTATGAAAAACGTATCCACATATCTGGTGTCGTTGTATGAGCACCAGGAATTCTTCTGAAAAACCGATGGATTCCCTATGACAGCATTATGTCCTGGAACTATCAACCCATCAGTTTTTGAGGAAGGAGTCGTACTATGGATACGCGGAGTGTTGAGACTATGAACGCCCGGTCCACTCACCTTGGACCCGCGCAGGTGTTGCCCGCCCTCAGCCGGCATATGCTGGTGGACGGTTTTGATTTCGTGGTCGATCTTCGACGGAGTCAGGGCTCGCGCCTTGTCGATGCGAAGACCGGAAAATCCTACCTTGATTTCTTCACCTTCGTCGCATCTTCTCCTCTCGGGATGAACCATCCCAAGATGATGACGACGGAATTCCTGGCCAGGCTCTCCTATGTCGCGGTCAACAAACCGTCGTTGTCGGATATTTATTGCGCAGAGCAGGCGGAATTTGTAGAGACGTTTGCCCGGGTGGCCATGCCGTCGTACCTCCCGCACGCCTTTTTCGTGGAGGGAGGATCTCTTGGGGTCGAAAATGCACTCAAAGCGGCTTTCGACTGGAAAATCCGGAAGAACTTTGCCCGCGGGTACAAGGAAGAACTTGGGCGGCAGGTCATCCACTTCAAACAGTGTTTCCACGGCCGGTCGGGATACACGCTGTCGCTGACGAACACGGATCCGGTGAAGACCGATTTGTTCCCGAAGTTCTCCTGGCCGAGAGTCCTGAATCCGAAGGTCACTTTTCCGCTCAACGAGAACACTCTTGCAGAAGTGAGGTCTGCGGAAGAGACCAGTATTGCCCAGATCAAGGAGGCGTTCTACAAGAATAAGGACGACATCGCCGCGATCATCATCGAGCCCATCCAGGGCGAGGGAGGAGACAACCACTTCCGTCCCGAGTTCTTTGCCGCCCTGCGGCACCTGGCCGACGAGAACGAAGCGATGCTGATATTCGACGAAGTGCAGACCGGGGTGGGGATGACCGGGAAGATGTGGGCGCATCAGCACTATGTGCAGCCCGACATGATATCGTTCGGAAAAAAGGTCCAGGTCTGCGGATGCCTCAGCGGCAGGCGGATCGACGAGGTGAAAGACAACGTGTTCAAAGTTTCCAGCAGGTTAAATTCCACCTGGGGCGGCAACCTGGTCGATATGGTGCGGGCAACAAAATATCTCGAGATCATCGAAGAAGAGAAGCTCGTGGAGAACGCGCGGATCGTCGGGGAGCACTTGCTTGTGCGCATTCAGGAATTAGCGGAGGAATTCCCCTCGAAGGTCTCGAATCCGCGAGGTCTGGGGCTTTTCGCCGCATTCGATGCGACGTCGACTGCACAGCGTAACACGATTCGGAATAAGTGCTTTGAGAAGGGCCTCATTATCCTTCCGAGCGGGGAGCGGGCGATTCGGTTCCGCCCCGCGCTGACGATCACGAAGAATGAGATTGATGAGGGAATAGGGATGATCCGACAGGCGGTAAAGGAGAGCTGAAGCACCTCTCCCCGCCATAAAGAAGGCGGGCAGGCCCCTAACCCCCTCCCCTGTACAAGTGACGGCGGAGGAAGGGGAGGGGGAGAGGTTTTGCACGAGACAAAGCACCTCTCCCCGGCAGAAAGCACCTCTCCCCCTGGCCCCCTCCCCTGTACAAGTGACGGCTGAGGAAGGGGAGGGGGAACAAAAAGAGGCGGAGGATTTCTCGGGAGTGAATTCAGATGAGTCTGAACAACAAACCCGGACTCGAGAAGAGTGCCACGGAGCTGGCTCGCAAGCTGAGGAAGGAAGCTACGCGTGCAGAGAGAATCCTCTGGGAGGCTTTGCGGGCGAACCGTCTCCGTGGATTGTCTTTCTACAGACAGAAACCATTTTATCACGATCTGTCAGGGCGGGAGAGCTTCTTCATCGCAGACTTCTACTGCCATCAGGCCCGATTGGTTATTGAGCTTGACGGTGGGATTCACAAGGGACAGATCAAAGAAGATGGGGACCGGACAAGAATCCTGAACTTGCTGGGACTCACAGTGATCCGCTTTACGAACCAGCAAGTAGAGAACGATCTCCAAGCCGTTCTCCGCGCGATCGTCCTCGCTTCCTCCAGCTCCTCAATGCGCCATTCCGCGATCCAAGATTAGGCCTCCGCCACAATCCCTCTGCCCTGCACGAACACCTCCCCCTCCCCTCAATTTAGACTCTCCATTGCTTCAGGGGAGGGGGAACAGGTTATGCACGCGACAAAGCACCTCTCCCCGGCACAAAGCACCTCTCCCCCTGACCCCCTCCCCTGTACGAGTGACGGCGGAGGAAGGGGAGGGGGAATGGTCGATTACCTCCCCCTCCCCTCACATCAGAATCTCCTCTGCTTCAGGGGAGGGGGCCGGGAGGAGAGGTTCTGCACGCGACAAAGCACCTCTCCCCCTACCCCCTCCCCTGTACGAGTGACGGCTGAGGAAGGGGAGGGGGAAGCGTTGATCACCTCCCCCTCCCCACAACTCAGACTCTCCTTGCTTCAGGGGAGGGCTTGCACGCCGGAGTCGAAGGACGAAGGCGTGGGACGGGAGGAGAGGTTCTGCACGCGACAAAGCACCTCTCCCCCTAGCCCCCTCCCCTGTTCAAGTGACGGCTGAGGAAGGGGAGGGGGAAGGATTGATCACCTCCCCCCTCCCCACAACTCAGACTCTCCATTGCTTCAGGGGAGGGCTTGCACGCCGGAGTCCGAAGGACGTAGGCGTGGGCCGGGGGTTTACCCGCCGTCCTTTTGGCGGGGAGAGGTTCGAATCGGACGCGGGCTTGCCCGCCGTTTTCTGGCGGGCAAGCCCGCCATCTGTTTGGCGGGAAGGGTTCTGCCTTTTATCGCAGCATCAGCGCCTTCGCCGTGCTCGTGCGCGTCTGCCCGGACACCCCTGCAGCTTCCAAACGAAAGAAATATGCGCCCGTGGCTGCGCGCAGGCCTGCACCGTTCAATCCATCCCAGGATACACTCCCCACTCCACCGGACATCGTGATCGGTGGAAGCGTACGCACCAGACGGCCGAGGAGATCGTACACCTTGACCGTGACTCGTGAGGGTTCGGGGACCAAATACTTGAGAGTCGTGGTTCCGTTGAATGGATTGGGATAGCATGACGAGAGAATCAGGTGTGTGGGGATGACGGAATTCGGATAGGCGATCGCCGCTGCCGCATCGGCAATCCCCCAGCCCATGAGGTTGTCGGGAGACGTTGCATTCGATGCCGTGGCCTTCAACCACGTCATCACGTCGTACGGGGTCGCCGTCGGATGCGCCTTCAGGATCAGTGCCGCGACACCCGCAATAAGGGGACATGAAAACGATGTCCCCCGTTGAATGCCGTAGGCTGTGTCAGTTATCGCACTTGGGACGGCGATCTCTTCCCCCTGCGCCATGACATCCGGCTTGATGTGCGGGGGAATGCTGGTCGTCGGGCCGATGGAGCTGAACCCGGAACGGTTCCCGCCCGGGTCCACTGCTCCCGCAGTGATGACGCTGTCAGCGTCAGCGGGAGCGTTCAAGGTATTGTGGTCGGCGTTGAATCCGTTGTTTCCTGCCGAATTGACCACGACCACCCCTTTGCGGACAGCCATCGCCGCAGCACGGGTGATCAGGGTGGTCCTGCCATCCATGTTCTGCCAGCTCCAGCTCTGGTACGGGAGCGTCAAATTCGAGGTAGCCGAGCGATGTACTCGTTACCTGTACCCCAAGACTTTCCGCCCATTCAATCGCGGCGGCCCAGTTGTCTTCCTCGACGGGCGTCTCGCTGCTATCGTTTTCGGTGCGCGCCAGGATGAACGATGCGCCGAATGCCGGACCCACTACATGCCCCGGTTTGTACCCGCCGATGGTTCCGAGCGTCCACACTCCGTGGGACCCGAATCCGGGATTCTGATCGTCGGGGACGACGCTGGTCTTATGATCTACGAAATCATGGGTGGCAATGATCCGCGGACGCAAACTGTCGAATACGGTATGGGAAAGGAGCCGGAACCCGTTATCGAAGACCCCGATGAGGATCCCCTGTGCGAAGTTTCCCGTTCGATGAACGGCAGGCACGTCCAACATGTTGAGCGCGTTGAACGAATCTCCGTAGTCGATATCACTGGTCGACCCGGTTTTTGGAAGCGCACGATGTTCCGCGACGGGGGTGAAATGATCGACAGTGGGTTCGCGGCGATAACGGCCAACGAGGTCGATTTCGCTGACGGAGGGGAGTGCAGCGAGGAGCGCAATTTGCGCTTTCGTCGCAAGCACACTCACGGCGTTAAACCATTTCAACGTATGGCGGATCGTGGCTCCACTCGCTGCAACGGCTTCGACATACTGTTCGCTCACCGGCAGGTCAGAGTCATCAATCAAGCGGTCGGCGGGGAGCACATTCGCCCGGCGGAGCAAAGCCCGCGGCGTGACGAGTGATGAGGGTTGAATTGATTTCAGGAGACTGCCGGCCGGTTTGTCTTTGAACACCACGAGGCAGAGGACCTGTGAGCCGGGAGTACTCTGCGTCAGCGCTTCCTGCAGCCGCGGGGTGATTGAGCCCTGTGCGGAGGAAAGCGTCAGCGCACAGAGGTGCGTGACGAAGACTACAAGCACGAATCGGAGTCTTACCATCGATATTTCCCGCGCAGAAGAGCCGGTTGAAAGTGCATCTCTACGATTCTACGGAGACACGGGGGCAAATGCAACCCTCTTGTATCCCATCGCACTCTTTGGTAGCTTAGTGGCATGGAGACTACAGGCAAACTTGGCGCCGACCTGCTTCTGAACACGTCTCTCGTTCGAAAATTGTTGGTGGATTTTCTGCGGGATGAAGCGACGAAAGCGGGATTCCACAAGACCATCGTCGGGTTGTCGGGTGGGGTCGATTCTGCTGTCGTTGCGTTGCTTGCTGCGGATGCATTCGGGGCAGAAAATGTCCGAGCGGTGTTGATGCCGTACCGAACGAGCAGCCCGCTCAGCCGAAGTCACGCGGAGGCAGTGGCCGCGAAGGCCGGGATCCCGACAGAACTGGTGGACATTTCTCCCATGGTCGATCCTGCGCTTGAACGGCTGAAGATCAGCGACCGTCTGAGAGCCGGGAACGTGATGGCGCGGCAGCGCATGATCATCCTGTATGACCTTTCGATGCGCGACCGCGCGCTCGTGCTCGGGACAAGCAATAAGACCGAACTTCTTCTCGGCTACGGAACAATGTTCGGCGATCTTGCCTCGGCGATCAATCCGCTGGGGGACCTTTTTAAAACGCAGGTCTGGCAGCTCGCGGCCGAAGTGGGCGTTCCGCAGGAGATCATCGACAAGAATCCGTCCGCGGACCTGTGGGAAGGGCAAACTGACGAGCAGGAACTCGGGTTCGCCTACAAGGATGTCGACCGATTGTTATTTCAGATGGTTGACCAGCGGCGCGCGGACGACGAACTCCTCGCCCAGGGGTTTGACCCCATATTCGTCGAAAAAGTCCGGAAATCCATCCAGCGGAGCCAGTTCAAACGTCGCCTCCCGGTGATCGCCAAAGTCTCGACCCGCACCATCAACGTTGATTTCCGTTATCCTCGCGATTGGGGTATTTGAGCGAAGCCACGATGGACGAGCCACATGCCCGCGGTACGCTTTATATTGTGAGCACACCGATCGGGAATCTTGACGACATGACCCTCCGCGGGGTCAAAGTTTTGCAGAGTGTCGATCTGATTGCCGCCGAGGACACGCGGACGTCCGGCATCCTGCTGCGGCATTTCGAGATTCACAAGCCGATGGTCAGCTACTTCAGCCACAATGAAACGCGCCGGGCTGACCAGCTTGTGAAACGAATGCAGGCAGGAACGAACGTCGCATTGATCACCGATGCCGGGACGCCCGGGATCTCCGATCCGGCGCACGTCGTCATCCGGGAGGCGATCGCGAACGGCATTCCGGTTGTTCCGATACCCGGGGCGAATGCGGTTCTCCCTGCACTGGTTGCCAGCGGTTTGCCTTCCGACCGGTTTGTTTTCGAAGGGTTTCTCCCTCTAAAAAAGGGGAGGCAAACACGGTGGAAAGCGCTGCTGGAAGAAGAGCGGACGATCATTATCTATGAATCGCCGCAACGGATCGTCAAAGCGCTGGAAGAGATTCTTCTTCACCTCGGTGATCGCGAAATCGCTGTCGCGCGGGAGTTGACGAAGAAATTCGAAGAGGTCCTGCGGGGACCGGTCTCCGGGGTCCTCCAGCGCGTCCGCTCACGCGAGCCACGCGGGGAGTACGTCATCGTGATTGCCGGAACCGCATACAAGTCGGAGAGGGTGGAAGAGACGGATGTCGAATGAAGGCTGGCTCCCGTTCCCTGGGACTCTCCTGTCTTTGCGCTGCCATCCAACCAATTGAGACAAGAACATGACTGCGGCACCGACACTTCGCATTGCCTCCACAATTCACCCACTGCTCTTTGAAGTGAACAGCAGGGTTCTTGTGAATGAGCTCTCACGGAACCAGGGATCGCCTGTCACTCTCGAGACCCTTCCGGATTCCATCATTGACGGTTGGGCGTCATTGGGGATTGACGCAGTATGGATGATGGGCATTTGGAAAACCGGGCCGATCGGGCGGGAGATCGCTGCGCATCACCCCGGACTCAGGGAGGAATACCTTCGTGTTCTCCCGGATCTGTCCGATGCCGACATCGCCGGCTCGCCCTATGCAATTCAGGCGTACGAGCCCTCCGAACTTCTGGGAGGATTCGAGGCTCTCCGCATTCTCCGGAAACGTCTTCATCAACGCGGAATCGCACTCATCCTGGATTTTGTCTGCAACCATACGGCAAGGGATCATGCGTGGGTGAGGGGGCACCCGGACTACTACGTCCAGGGGAGCCCGGGTGACGAGAGCAAATTCCCCGACCGGTTTTTCCTGGCGGAGACTGTCGAGGGTGCAAAGGCCATTGCGTACGGAAAGGATCCGTATTTCCCCGGCTGGACAGACACCGCACAGCTCAATTATCGAAATCCGAAGTTGCGCCGGGAGATGGAAGCGCAATTGATGCTCATCGCCGAGGTGTGCGACGGGCTCCGGTGCGATATGGCGATGCTTGTGCTCAACGATGTATTTATCAAAACGTGGCCCGTTGAAGCGGAGGAGATTGGGCGTCAGGAATTCTGGGGCGATGCGATCCGGACCGTCAAGGGCGCGTTTCCCGGATTCCTCTTCCTTGCCGAAGCATACTGGAACCGTGAATGGGAGCTCCAACAACTCGGGTTCGATTACACGTATGACAAGACCTTGTACGATCGTCTCCTGCGCGAAGGTGCCGGCGCTGTTCGTGATCACCTGAAGGCGGAGATGGCATATCAGCTTCATTGCGCGCGGTTCATCGAAAACCATGACGAAAAGGCCGCAGCAGAGGCCATGCCATCCGAACCCTGGCAGTATGCCGCCGCGACGATTGCGGGGACCGTCCCGGGGATGTTTTTGATTCACGAAGGGCAGATTGAAGGGCGTCCTTTGAAGACCCCCGTTCAGCTCATCCGCAGGGCGGACATTCCTGTAAACCCACGGACGTTGAGCTTCTATCAGTCGCTGCTTCAGGTGCTGTCCGATCCTGTCTTTCGAAAAGGGATCTGGCTTCAACTCTTCCCCCGGCCTGCGTGGGGGGAAAGCTACTCGTGGGGAAATTTTATAGCCTCCTGGTGGCACGACGATACGCAGGGTGACCGGATGGTGATCGTCAATTACGCGCCGCTGAATTCGCAATGCTATTTCGACATTCCCCTTGACCTGATTGAGGGGCAGTCGTTGGAATTCCGAGACATGATGGGTCCCGCGGTGTATATTCGGGACCGCACCGGGCTGGAGTCGAAAGGGATGTTTTTTGACCTCACATCATATGGAATCCACATTTTTGCGGTCAGGCCGTCTATTCGTCAATAATACTTCATTTCTTGAGAATTTCACCCTTTCCTCTTGACTTTGTCCCCCAAATCTGTATATTGTTAGCACTCGTTGAAGAAGAGTGCTAATAGCTTGCCCCGAGACCGATTTCTCTTCTCAGCAATTCCAAATATCAGTCATACAAGGAGGTCCTATGAATATTAAGCCATTGGCCGATCGTGTGGTCATTAAGCCGTCGCAGGCGGAAGAGCGCACCAAGGGAGGGATCATCCTTCCCGATACCGCAAAGGAAAAGCCTGTCGTTGGTCAAATCGTTGCCGTTGGTCCGGGCAAAGTGACAGACGATGGAAAGAAGATCGCTCTCGAAGTGAAGGTCGGCGACAAAGTGCTGTACGGAAAGTACTCCGGCACTGAAGTGAATGTCGAAGGGGACGATTACCTGATCATGCGCGAAGCGGACATTTTCGCCATCGTGTAGTTGAAGGTCGTGCCGTATGCAACGGCACCCCCGCCCAGTGGAAGGCTGACGGACAAATGTCCGCCGGATACAAGTTTCAATAATGGAGAACCCAATCATGGCAGCAAAACTCATTAGTTACGATACCGATGCACGCTCCGCGCTGAAGCGTGGCGTGGATCAAATGGCCGACGCGGTGAAAGTGACCCTTGGACCCAAGGGTCGGAACGTGGTCATCGACAAGAAGTTCGGTGCGCCCACGATCACCAAAGACGGCGTCACCGTTGCAAAAGAGATTGAACTCTCGGATCCCCTGGAGAACATGGGCGCCCAGATGGTGCGTGAGGTTGCTTCGAAGACCTCCGACGTCGCCGGCGACGGCACGACCACGGCGACTGTTCTTGCCCAGGCGATCGTCCGGGAAGGGCTGAAGAACGTTGCGGCAGGTGCCAATCCGATGGACCTCAAGCGCGGCGTTGATCTCGCCGTGTCAAAGGTCGTGGAAAGCCTGAAACAAATCAGCAAGCCTGTCGACAAGACCAGCAAGAAAGAAATTGCCCAGGTCGGTGCCATATCCGCAAACAACGACAAGCTGATCGGCGATCTGATTGCCGACGCGATGATGAAAGTCGGAACCGACGGCGTCATCACGGTTGAAGAGGCAAAGGGGACGGAAACGACCACCGACGTGGTCGAAGGGATGCAGTTCGACCGTGGATATCTTTCGCCGTACTTCGTGACGGATGCGGAGACCATGGAGACCGTACTCGAGAATCCGGTCATTCTGATTCATGACAAGAAGATTTCCGCAATGAAAGATCTTCTCCCGATCCTCGAGAAGGTTGCACAGACCGGAAGTCCGATCCTTGTCATTGCCGAAGATCTTGAAGGCGAAGCACTTGCCACGCTGGTCGTGAACAAGCTTCGCGGTACGCTCCGTGTTGCCGCGGTGAAAGCTCCCGGGTTCGGAGATCGGCGCAAGGCGATGCTCGAGGATGTTGCCGTCCTCACTGCCGGCACGGTCATCAGCGAAGAGCAGGGCTACAAGCTCGAGAACACGACCCTCAGCTATCTCGGCAAGGCAAAGAAGGTCACGATCGACAAGGACAACACCACGATTGTCGAGGGTGCGGGAAAGAAGGAAGACATCAAGAAGCGGATCAATGAAATCAAGGCGCAGATCGACAAGACCACGTCGGATTACGACCGCGAGAAACTGCAGGAGCGGCTTGCCAAGCTATCGGGCGGAGTCGCCGTGCTGAAGATCGGTGCCGCGACCGAGGTGGAGATGAAAGAGAAGAAGGCGCGTGTGGAAGATGCGCTTCATGCAACGCGTGCGGCCGTGGAAGAGGGCATTGTCCCCGGTGGCGGAGTCGCCTATATCCGTGCCTCGAAGGCTCTCGAGACGTTGAAGGGTGCCAACGAAGATCAGACCACGGGCATCGAAATCGTCCGCAAGGCCCTTGAAGAGCCGATCCGGATGATTGCGCAGAACGCAGGTGCGGAAGGTTCCGTGGTCGTGAACCGGATCAAGAGCGAGAAGGACGACTTCGGGTACAACGCCTTCACCGGGGAATATGAGAACCTGGTGAAATCCGGCGTCATCGACCCGACGAAGGTCAGCCGTGCGGCGCTCGAGAACGCTGCATCGGTGGCAGGACTTCTGCTCACCACCGAAGCGACGATCGTCGAGAAGCCTGAAGAGAAAAAAGCAGCCCCGGCAATGCCTCCGGGCGGCATGGGCGACATGTACTAAGAGATGAGCCGATCCCGTTTAGCGGGATCGGTTGATTCTCTCGTCGTCCGGCAGTTTCAACAGAACGGCCCCGTCAAAAGCGGGGCCGTTTGTTATGTTCGTGTCTGAGAAAAAAAGAGGAACGGGGTGTGGCAAATGGAAACGTCAGCGCTAGTGAACTGCCGATTCACCCAAGAATTTTTCCCGGGTTCAAGATCCCCTGGGGGTCGAATAGGTTCTTGATCTCCTGCATCAGCCGGCGTTCCGTTTCTCCGATCGCTATTGGCAGGTAGTTCTTCTGCGAGTACCCGATTCCGTGTTCTCCGGAGATGGTGCCGCCCAGCGACACGGTCAGATGGAAAATCTCCCGGATCGCCGTGTCGAGCTGCTTCTCCCATGCCTCGTCGGAGAGGTTGCCCTTGAGAATGTTGACGTGACAGTTGCCGTCCCCGGCATGGCCGTAGCAAATTGCCGTGATGCCGTACCGTCCGCAGATCTCTTTCACGCCTTTGACCAGTTTGGGCAATTCCGCACGGGGGACGACCGTGTCCTCCTCTTTGTAGGCTGAGATCGATTTCACCGCCTCTCCAATGCTCCGGCGGAGAGCCCAGATGTCTGCAACCTTTGCCGGATCGTCCGCCAGGACCACGTCCTTCGCCCCGAATTGCTCCACCACCTCACCGATCGTGCCGAGCTGTTCCATCAGAAGATCCTCATGGTTGCCGTCCACTTCGATGAGCAGTTGCGCACCCGCCTCGCCGTTCGGCCAGCTCTTGCTCAGCTTCTTCTCGGCCGCCTGCACCGCGGCGCGCTCCATGAACTCCAGGGCCGACGGCGTGATCCCTCGCTGAAAGATCGCCGCTACGGCGGATGCCGCCGCTTCAAGAGTTTCAAAAGGAACAAGTACCAGTCTGCGCAGCTGAGGGAGGGGGATGAGCTTCACACGGATCCTGGTGACAATCGCGAGCGTCCCTTCGCTCCCGACAAGGAGCTGGGTGAGATTGTACCCGGTGGAATTCTTCAGTACCCCCGCGCCGGTATGAATGATCTCTCCGTTCGGAAGAACGGCCTCGAGAGCGAGGATGTAGTCTTTGGTGACTCCGTATTTGACCGCGCGCGGACCGCCGGCGTTTTCGGAAATGTTCCCCCCGATGTGGCTCGTCCCTCGCGAAGAGGGATCCGGAGGATAGAACAAGCCCAGCTTCTCGACCTCCTCTTGAAGTCGCTGCGTCGTCACTCCCGGCTCGACTTCTGCCTGGAAATTCTGTGTATCGATGGAGAGGATCCTGTTTAGCCGTTCCATCGACAAACAGATCCCTCCATGAATTGCCAGTGCACCGCCCGAAAGTCCGGTCCCGCCGCCTCGCGGCGTTACCGGAATGCCGAACAGTGAGGCGATCTTCATGATCCCCGAGATCTCCGCCGCAGTCTCCGGCTTCACTACAACCTCGGGCGGAAAAACATAGTCCTCCGTTTCATCCCTTCCATAAAGGTCCAGGGCTTCGGGGTCCGTCAGGACCCGTTCCGCGCCCAGAAGCGAAACCAGACGGGCAATAACTTCAGGGGTGAGTGTTGCTGTTCTCTGCATCTGCGCTCGATGTCTCGTGGTGATGGGCACATTTGGGCTGAAACGAAACCGGACGGAGCTATTTCACCGATCCCTCTTGCGCCGCTTCAGGGAAGAGAAGAAACTCCGCGTACTGCTTCTGATTGAGATATGTCTGCGCCGCCTTTTTCACGATTGCAGGCGTGAGCGACTTGATGACCTCCGGAAACGTGAGAAGCTGGCCGGGATCGATTTCGTTCTGCAAACAGAACTGGAGGCCGCTCAGCCAGAAGCTGTTCTGTTTCAGACTTACCTCCCGCTCACGGAGGTCCATCTCGCGGACCTTCTCGATGTAGGAAGGGGCCGGATCGAACCGCCGGAGGGAATCGATCGTCGCGAACGCGGACTTCACAAGTTCATGCACTCTGTCCGGCGCGCAGCCGAAGGAGATCGTGAAGGAATAACGCGGTTCAGGGATGCGGGACGGTACGCCGCTCACGCGCACGCCGTACGTTCCTCCCTTGTCCTCACGGAGCGATTCGCGAAGCTTGATCGAGAGCACTTCAGACAGTGCATCGATGGCATAGCGGTTCTCCCGTGTCCAGGTGAACGGTCCAGTGAACGTAATGCGTACCTGGCTTTTCTGTTCGATCCCGCGATGCACGACCTTCTCCACAACGCCCGAAGGGGGAAGGATGTGAAGGTCGCGCCAGGATTGGGCCTTGCCGGTCGCAGGGAGCGAAGCGACATAGGTCGTGAGCAGCGACTCGATCTCCGCGACCTGAAAATTGCCGACGAAGACAAACGTGAACGCCCCCGGGTCGGCGAACCGCTCTTTATAGATAGCGAAGGATTTCTGCAGGTTCAGCTCGTCGAGCATGGTGAGGGTAAACGGTCTCCGCCGATAATTGTGCCGGGACATCGTTACCTGAATCGTGTCGTCGAACGCCGACTCCGGCCGCGCGTTCCGGTTTTGGAGATAGGCCCGCATCCGCGCCACATACGATTCGAAGGCAGAGGTATCCGCACGGGGTTCCGTGAAAGAGAGGTGCAGAAGTTGAAACAGGGTGGTGAGATCCTTCGGTGATGCGCTTCCTCCCATCCCCTGTGTCAGCTCGCCGATGAACGGCGAAACTTGGGCGATTTTCCCGGTCAGTTTCTTCCCCAGCTCCGTACGGTCGAACGACGCGAGCCCGCTCTCCTGGAGCACACTGGTGGCCGTCATCGCCGCCACATAGTCGGAATCCGGGACGCGCGACGTCCCGCCATCGCTGAAGGCGCTGAACAGAATCTCGTCGTCCTTGAAATCGGTCGGCTTCAAATACACCTTCGCCCCATTCGACAGAACAAGTTCGGTGACGCCGATGTCCTTCCGTTCGGTTTTGCGGACGATGGTTCCCGGATGCGGAATGGTCCTCATCAAGGGCACCGCCGAGACGACGTCCTTGTACGGCGAGACGTTCCCACTGTCGGCTTCGTTCAGGATCGCCATGAGTGCCGTAGTGTCCGGAATCGTCGATGCGGATTTTTCCGGAGCGCTGATGGCAACCACGCGGTTTTGCCGCTCGATCCACTTGGGGGCGAGGGCGTTCACCTCCGCCAGGGAGATTTCCGGCATGAATCGTTTGAAGAGGTCGTATTCGTAGGCAATGCCCGGCGCCGGCTCATCCGTCAGAAAATTCCGGATCAACTCGGCTGCGTATCGTTCCGAGCCGGTCTTGTTCCGTTCGTTATAAGCGGATTCCATCCCCCGCAGCAGGTTCGTTTTCGCGCGCTCGAGTTCCGTCGACGTGAACCCGTACTTCTGTACGCGGGCCGCTTCCGTCATCAGCGTGCCGAGTCCCCTTGTAATCCCCCCTTCCTTGACGGCCGCGCCCAACGTGAACACATCTTTCGTCCGGACGAGGCTTCCCCCGCCGCCGTATGCGTACAGGAAAGGAGGATCCGCCTTGCGGGCGAGCTCCTGGAACCGCTCGTTCAACATCTCGCTGAAGAGCTGCTCAACGATCGACCGCCGGTAGTCCCGCACCAGCGTGTCAGGCTCCAGCGGCTGCAAATAGTAGACGTTCACCGAGGTCATGGTGGCCTCGCGGTCGGTTGCGATCGCGAACAGGGTGGACTTGTGGTCGGGCACGGGATAGAACGTGCGGGGGCGTTCGGAGGTCCTCGCCGGGATCCCCGAAAAATCCTTCTTGATCAACTCTTCGACCGTGGCCTTGTCGAAATCCCCGACGGCAATCACGGCCTCAAGATCGGGGCGGTACCAGTCGTGGTAGAAGCTCCGGAGGACATCGTACTTTGAGTGCTCGATGATATCCGGTTTCCCGATGGGCAGTCTCTCCGCATACCGCGAGTCCTCGAAGATGATCGGGAATTGCTTGTCTCGTAACCTCGCCTGGGCTCCACGTCCGAGACGCCACTCCTCCATGATCACGCCCCGCTCTTTGTCGATTTCTGTGCTATCGAACGACACCAGATGGGCCCAGTCGCTCAGGACCTCGAACCCCTTTCTGAGGATGGACATCGTATCGGTGGGGATCTGGAGCATATACACCGTTTCATCAAAACTGGTGTAGGCGTTCAGGTCCGCACCGAACCGGACGCCGATCGATTCCAGATAGTTTACCAGGTCGTTCTTCGCGAAGTGTTTCGTGCCGTTGAACGCCATGTGTTCGGTGAAGTGGGCGAGACCTTGCTGGTCGTTGTGCTCCAGGATGGAGCCGGCGTTGACGACGAGCCGGAGCTCGGCGCGTCTCTCCGGTTTCTTATTCACCTTGATATAGTAGGTCAGGCCGTTTTGCAGCCGCCCCATCGTGATGGCGGTGTCCAGCGGCAGGGGGGAGGAGAGCGGAATCGTCGCGGCGTCCTGACCGAGTGCAAGGGTGGAGAGAAGAACCGAGCAAGCGACGACCAGCAATGCAATGCGTTTTTGCGTAACCATGGACCGTTGTCCTCACGTAACAGGAGATTTATGAAAGCAGCCGGAGGTTGTTCCGGAGTTTGCCAAGGTTGAGTTCGAAGGAGGCAAGCTTTTCCTTCTCCTTTTCAACAACTTCTTTCGGTGCCCGGTTCGTGAAACCGGCATTGTTCAACTTCGATTTCACGCCATCCAGCAGACTGGAAATGCGTTCGATCTCTTTCGACAGTCGTGCCCGTTCCAGATCGAGGTCAATGAGACCCTCAAGCGGCACGAAGAACTCCTCTCCGTCCACCACCGAACTCGCAGAATGTTTCGGACGGTCGCCGCCGATCACCACGCTCAGCTCCGCCACCCTCGCGAGACGCTTCAGATAGCCTTCATACCGAGCGAGCATCTCCGGGGGATGGGCGTTGCTGGTCCGGATCACAAGGCGAATCTCCTTCCCCGGCGGGATATTCATTTCCCCGCGGATCTGTCGGACCGCTTCGATGCCGCGCTGGACAAAATCCATTTCGGTTTCAACGGTGGCATCGATGAGTGATGCGTCTGGAGCGGCCTGTTGCGATCGCATGATCGAACCGCCCTCCGGGCGCGTCCGAATGCTCTGCCAGAGTTCCTCGGTGACAAACGGCATCATGGGGTGCAGAAGTCGAAGTGAGGCATCGAATATGTCGAGGGCACGGGTCATGACGGCCTTTTTCACTCCGGCAGGCTCATCGCCGTAGAACCGGGTCTTCGCCATTTCGACGTACCAATCGCAGAAGTCATGCCAGATGAAACTGTACACCGCTTTGGAGATTCTGTTGATTTCGTAGTCCTTCAACGCCGTGCGAACATCGAGCAACGTGGAATGAAGCCTCGACAGGATCCACCGGTCAGCGAGGTCGCAATGGTCGAGATGGAATTCTTCGCTGTGGGAGATCTCTCCGATCTCCTCGCGGTTCATGAGGAGGAATCGTCCCGCGTTCCATATCTTGTTGGCAAAATTTCTGCCGAGCTCGTTCTTTTCCTTTGAATAGAGAATATCCTGGCCGAGGGGAGCGAGGTACAGGATTGTAAACCGGACTGCGTCCGCACCGTACTCCGCAATGAGGTCGAGGGGCTCCGGCGAATTGCCGAGCGACTTCGACATCTTCCGTCCCCTATCGTCCCGCACGAGCGATGTGAAGTAGACGTCTTTAAACGGGATATTGGCTGCGAGATCCTTCTTCCCCGTGAAGCGCGGCCCGAAATGGAGTCCCGCCATGACCATCCGCGCGACCCAAAAGAAGATGATATCAGGAGCGGTCACAAGAAGATCGGTGGGATAGAAATACCGGAGGTCGGCTGCTTTTCCCGTTGCGTTCTCCGAAGGCCAGTCGTGAACGGAGAAGGGCCAGAGCCACGACGAGAACCACGTATCGAGCACATCTTCATCCTGGCGGAGAGTGGTGCCACCGCAGTGCGGGCATTTGTCCGGTGCAGAGCGGCGGACGATCGGCCCGTCGCATTCCTGCGTCCGTCCAACGGTATTCTCACAGTACCAGACGGGGATTCTGTGTCCCCACCAGAGCTGACGGGAGATGCACCAGTCGCGGATGTTCGTCATCCAGTTCTCGTACACCTTTGTCCAGCGGGCGGGAAAGAAGCGTATCGTACCGTCCTGAACGACCTTCAATGCCGGCTCCGCGAGGGGTTGCATTTGTCACGAACCACTGGTCGGAAAGATACGGTTCAATCACCGTGTCGCACCGATAGCATTTCCCGACGTTGTTTGTGTACGCTTCTTCGCGGACCAGGAGCCCCTGCGCCTGAAGGTCGGCCACGACACGCTTTCGTGCCTCGTACCGGTCGAGTTGTCGGTACGGTCCGGGAACGTCGTCGGTCGTCCGCGCCGAGATATCGAAGATCATGATTTGCGGAAGATTGTGCCGTTGCCCGATCCAGTAATCATTCGGATCGTGTGCCGGGGTCACTTTTACTGCACCGGTCCCGAATGCGGCGTCAACGAAATCATCCGCGATGATGGGAATCATCCGGCCGGTGAGCGGTAATTCGGCCATTTTGCCGACAAGGTGACTGTACCGTTCGTCTTTCGGATTCACCGCGACCGCAGTATCGCCGAGCATGGTTTCCGGACGAGTCGTCGCGACCGTGATGAATTCTCCCGTTCCCTGCACCGGATATTTGATATACCAGAGTTTCCCCTGTTGTTCCGAGTAGTTCACCTCATCGTCGCTGATGGCGGTGTGGTCCTTCGGGCACCAGTTGACGATATACTTCCCGCGGTAGATCAGCCCTTCCTCGTACAGGCTCACAAACACTTCCCTGACGGCGACGGAGAGTGTCTCATCCATCGTGAACTTCTCCCGCTCCCAGTCGCACGATGACCCAAGCGTGCGGAGTTGTTTGATGATGACTCCGCCGTACTGCTTTTTCCACTCCCACACCTTCTCAATGAATCGTTCACGGCCGAGGTCGTGGCGTGTCTTTCCCTCCTTGCCGAGTGCACGTTCCACGACGTTTTGCGTCGCGATGCCCGCATGGTCCGTCCCCGGAATCCAGCATGCTTCAAACCCCATCATCCGTTTGTACCGGATGAAGGTATCCTGAAGGGTATTATTGAGAATGTGCCCCATGTGGAGCACCCCCGTGACATTGGGGGGTGGGATCACAATGGTATAGGGGGGCTTCGCGGCATTCACCGTGGCATGGAACAGCCCCTGGTGCTCCCAGAAGGCGTACCATTTCGATTCTACTTCCGATGGAGAGTATATCTTTGCGAGGGGTGTGGATTCGCTCAAAGGAAAACTCCGATTGTCTGGTGCAAGGGATCTTCCGGGAGCTTCCCGGACTTCGCCGCACGATGAACGGTCCGACCGATCCGTCCGTCGGATCGCCTCTGCCGTCTGTGGTTGGTGTTGAAGGGTGCGTGCGAGACGCCGGGAGTGGAACCGGTTGACGGCAGTAGCCACGGACGGAGAAGAGTAAGAGTGAAAGAAGAAGTCTCCTGACCCACTCCCGCTTGTCTCCGCTACTTTACCCTAAAGCTCCGCTCAACCGTGCAAATATTCCCGGCCCGGTCATGACAGCGTATCAGGAAATGGTGGGTCCCACCCTCGAGCGGGTCGCTGGATTGATACCGAATCCGATGGTGTTCGCCATCGATGTCGGGGACAACAAACGTTTTGTCAATGTACAGCTTCACGCTTTCATATTCAACGCCGCTTAAGTCATCCCTCAGCCTGAACGACACTCGTACCGTCCTGTTCGGATCGACATGCAGTGAAAGGCCCCGGATCGACGGCGGAGTATTGTCGTGCCTGACCTGGAGGGAGCCCAGGGTCTGGATGATGCGCCCTTCGAGAAGAGTGCCTGTCGGGGAATGGGCAGCACCGATGTACCGCAAGCCGCCACGACCGCGAAAATACAGTCCTGCCCGATCGTCCGGAACCTGCATCCGCACCCGCACGCGAAGACCGTCGCGGAGCACTGCCATGCGCGGAGAGAATACGTACGACGGGGAGTCCCCCGACCCTTCCGATTCGACCTGAAGAAAAACGGGCGAGAATACCGAAGTACTGTCGTAGCGGATTTCCAACCGATCATTGTCGAACCGGTAGGTCCCCTTCATCCCGGGGAGGATGGGATACGCTTCGCATGAGTCCTTCCCTGTGAGATACTCTCCGTTCACCTGTGCGTGGATTGCAATAGTGCACGTCCCGGAGAAATTACCCTTGAGATGGACGATCCCTTCGTACGCGTCTGCATCGAGCAGATCCAGCACGACCTCCCGGATGGAGCTTCCTTCACCAACGACTGCGATCGGAGGAGTGGTGAACACGCCGCGGCAACGAACCGTCACGTGGATGGCATCCCCAACCAGGGAGTGGCTCACCGCCATCGTTGCCGGCCCGCGAATGATCTTCTCTGGAATAATGATTTTTGGAGCCGAACGTACGCCTTCTGCATTTTCGGCGATGAACTTCAACGCGGAATATTCTTCGCGCGGAGCGTCCAGGTGGAGAAGGTGAGGAGCCGGCGAATCCGATAGAGCGATCTTGCGGTGGATCCATTCACCGGAGGGTGTTCGAATGTCTTCGCGCAGCGCGGCGATTTCTTCCGGGTTGGGGATGCGCACGGTGAGTGCGGAACCTTCCCGCTCGACAGTGAACAGCGGAGGCTCCGTTATAACGAGTGTTCCTTGAACCTCCGCAGTGTTTCCGGCAATGTCATCAGCGATGATCGAGAACGCGTGTTTCCCCTGTGAGAGGATCCCTGTTCCGAACATACCTGCATCGCGGCCGGCCGGAGAATAAAAGGGGAGAATTCCGGGGACATCAACAAACATCTTCTCGAAGTGTGCTTTGCGCTGATCGCCAAGTCTCCAATCATATGCGATTCCGACGCTCTGAGCATCCTCAAGGGGAGCCCGGTTGTGGACGGATTCAAAGAATTCATTCCCGTCGATCGCCAACCGCAACCGGTAGATGCCGCGGTAAAACCGTTCGTCGGCCGTCCTATCTCGAACATCAATGGCAAAGCCCGCCCGGCCCGAAACGATGATCGGTCTGCTCACCTTCCATGAGGACGCTCCGGTGTGAGTCAGGGTAACGACCCGGGAGTCCGCTGCTCCCTGCACCGTTGAACGGTCGCCTCGTGGAATGACTGCGAGACCGTGGATCACGGGGGGGATCAGGTCAGGCGGCCGGAGGTTCGGTGAGAGCTGGGGATTGATCGGTTCGTCGTTCGGATCCCGGATTTCCACGTGCAGATGGGGACTCCCGATGCCCGTGTCGCCCGTGTACGCGACAAGATCCCCCTTTTTCACCGGGAATGTTCCGGGGGCAAGTCGAAGGTCTATGGGGTACTGCTCAAGCCGGAGTTGCTCTCTTTCCGCCATCTCTTCGAGGGCACCGGCGAACCGGCTCAGATGCGCATAGGCGGTTGTGTAGCCGTCCGGATGACGGATGTAGAGGATCTTCCCGTAGCCATTGGGGTAGATGCGAATTCTCCGTACTTCTCCATCACGCATCGCGTAGACATGGTACCCGGTAACATCTCCGGTGCTGATGTCGATGCCGGCATGGAAATGCATCGGCCGGTATTCGGCAAACGTCGAAGTGACAATATTCCCGGCATCGGTGGGCCAGAGATAATCGGAGAGATTCGTCGTGATCGAATCACTGGTCCGGAGAAAGGCGGAGGAGGGGTGTTGGTGGGGTGCAGCAGGAGCCCGTCCGGCGAGCGGGAAGGGACTCAGGGATGCGGCGATTGCTGCCGCACATCCTGCCAGGATGAACCGCTTTCGCTTCAACCTTACGCGCCGAACCGTTCCATGATCGTTGGTTGAAACGTGGTTTGCTCGACTGTGCTGTGGCGCGCGATGATCTCCCGTGCCAGGGCCCGGTAGGAGGCCGAACCCCGGGAAGAGGAATTATAGAGAAGAGCGGGCTTTCCATAGAAGCTTGCCTCGCTCAGCGTTGCGCTCCGCGGGATGATTGTTGAAAGCATGTGCTGACGGTAGCGCGATGAGAGTTCACGCATCGTGATCTCGGTGACGCGCGTATTCGGCTCGTGCATCGTAATGAGAATCCCTTCGACTTCAATGGTGCGGCTGGTGTTTTCCCGCATCCAGTCGAGGTAGGTAAACAATTTGTCGACTGCATCGAGACTGAAGTGTCCGGGGCGGATGGGAATCAGCACCGAGTCGGCGGCCGCAAGCGCCGCGGTGGAAAGGCCGCGGAGGACCGGCGGGCAGTCAACCAGGATGTAGTCGTATTTGTCGACGACGGGACGAATGAGGTTTCGCAGGATCGTCCGATTGTCTGCGAGACGGGTAAGCCGTTCCTCGTTCTGAAGATTTCGGACATTGCAGGGGACAAAATCGAGTCCTGCGAGCTCCGTGTGGTGGATCGCGGCAGGAAATGCCGCGACAAAATTGAGAACGTCGAAAAGCCCCGTGGTGACCGTACTCGGAGTAAAGCCCAGAGCAGCTCCCGATGAACCGATAGGGTCCATATCCACCAGGAGGGCGCGAGCTCCTTCGGCGGCAAAACTCGCGGCGAGATTAACGGCCGTTGTTGTCTTTCCTACACCGCCCTTGGGGAGGGCAACTGCAATAGTACGAGCCATGGGGGGCGCTCAATTCCTAAGTTCGGTTCACCACTGATGCCGCGTATATCTTGATCGTGCCCGCGGACATCGTTTCCTTCTTCTCCGTGCTTTTCGGCCGCAACACCCTTCAATGAACTTTCTCGTGCAATCGACGGACGCCCACCGGCAGGGATCTAATTTTCCGAACCCACCTCGACGTCCAGCGAAGCAACAGTCTTCAGCTCTGCGTGCAAATGATCCCCGGGAAGCACCCGGGCAACGCCTTCAGGCGTTCCGGTGAATATCAAATCGCCTGGTTCCAGCGTGAACACCGTGGACAAGTACTCAATAATCTTGTCGATAGAGAAAATCATATCGGCAGTTCTCCCGTGCTGCCGAAGCACGCCGTTCACCTCCAGGGTCAAAAGGAGATCGTGCGGATCCCCGACCGAAGCGCGGGGAACAAATTCAGATACCGGCGCCGATGTGTCAAATCCTTTTGCGACGCTCCACGGCAATCCCTTCTTCTTGGCTTCCGCCTGAACGTCGCGCAAGGTCATGTCCAGTCCGACACCATATCCTTCGACATACTCATACGCCATCTGACGCGGGATGAATTTCCCTTCTTTCCCGATCATCACGACGAGCTCCACTTCGTGGTGCACGTCATGAGAGAACTGCGGTATTCTGATTGTAGCGCCTGAGGACAGGAGGGCGGTGGACGGCTTGAGAAACACGACCGGCGATTCGGGGATTTCTGCCTTCATCTCCGCTGCATGTGCCTGGTAATTTCTACCGAGACACATAATTTTTCCAACCCGTATCGGCGAACGGTGATCCTTGAGTGTGACCGTCGTCATTGAATGCTCATATTTAATATAATTTGCGAATAGAACTCATGCAAGTCCCGGCGACTAAAACTCCACCGAATCCCAACTTAAGAAAGAATGCAAGACCCGTGCCGAAGAATCCGGGCCGGTCGAGAGTTACGGAGAGCGTTCCTTTGGATCTCCCCATATTGCAATTCCCCACTTTTGTGCATAGTTTTTGGCTTCGAAAAGGAAAGGAATCCGTTGTGGCGCTCACCTATGCCAAGGCGGGGGTGAATATTGAAGAGGGGGACCGGTTTGTCAAGGAAATAAAAGAGAGTGTGCGATCCACCTATACTCCCCGGGTGGTCGGCGATATTGGCTCGTTTGGGGGTTTTTTTGAAGCCCGATTCGGCCAAATGAAGCATCCCATTCTCGTATCGAGCATCGATGGGGTCGGTACAAAACTCAAAGTCGCCGGCCTCACCGGGCGGCATGATACCATCGGACAAGACCTGGTCAACCATTGTGTAAATGATATCCTCGTGTGCGGGGCGCGCCCGCTCTTCTTTCTTGACTATTATGCCGCAGGCAAACTTCAAGTCGACGTGGCAGCCGCAGTTGTACGAGGGATGGCCCTGGCATGTCGGGAGAATGGTTGTGCGTTGATCGGTGGAGAAACCGCGGAGATGCCCGGATTGTATTCCCCTGGAGACTACGATCTCGCGGGGACGATCGTAGGGGTCGTAGACAAATCCAGAATCGTGAGCGGGAAAAAGGTGAAGAAGGGTGATGTGCTGATCGGCCTGCCCTCCACCGGTCTGCACACCAATGGTTACTCTCTCGCAAGAGCAATCCTCTTAAAAGAGATGACGGTGGAGACCTATCTCGATGAACTCCAAGGAACCCTCGGAAGCGCACTCATGGCGATTCACCGATCATACCTTCCAGTTGTGGGCCCGTTGTTGGACCGCCATCCTCTTCATGCCATGTCGCACATTACCGGGGGAGGGATCGTCGGGAACACGAACCGGGTCCTCCCGAAAGGGAGGACGCTCCGGATAGACTGGACAGCCTGGAAACGTCCGTCGATCTTCGACCTCATTCAACGTCTGGGAAGTGTACCTGAGGAAGATATGCGACGGGCTTTCAATCTGGGGATCGGCCTCATCATGATCGTGGCCCCGAACGATGTCGATCCGTTGACCCGCAGCCTCAGGCGAAAACAGGAAGGCTGTGTTGTCATGGGAGAAGTTGCCTGAGGTCTTCCATCACCGTCCCACACTATCGCGCATATCTTGCAGCACCTCTTCCATTACGACCTTCCACCGGGACGGATCGTGATTCAGTTGTTCGACGGTCGCCAGGACCTCCGATCGGGAAACATGATTTGCCTGAAGGATGGAATCGGCGGTATGACGGGCCTGGGCAGTGTCGATCCGGACCCCTCTGACGCTGACGCTCTTCTGTGTGAGCGCGGCGTACACGTGGGCAAATTCCTTATCGGTGAGTGCAGAGGGGGTGTGCCGTGATGAACAGGAGGAGAATGTGAAAAGGAAGACGAGGCACCCGGCTAGTGTGAGGTGTTTCATGGCAGTCAGAATAGCAAATGGAGCGGTGTGATGCAATTCTTGACATTCTGGCAAAAGGTGGGTATATTAATGAGCCTATCACCACTAACCACTTCATTTCCTTCCACTTACGCGACTTTTTATGCCTTCGACCTCAGACTTCAGGCCGGGTTTAGTCATTAAGTACAATAACGAGCTCTGGACGGTTGTAGAGTTTCAGCACGTGAACCCCGGCAACTGGCGCGCGTTTGTGAGGACGAAGCTCAAGAACGTGATTAGCGGCAAGGTTATTGAGAATCGGTTCCGCGCTGGAGAATCCATAGAGATCATCAAGATCGAGCGGAAAGAGTTCCAGTTCCTCTACCGGGACGCAAGCGGATACGTGTTCATGGACAAAGAGAATTACGAGCAGATTGCCGTTGCCGAAGAGCAGCTGGGTGATGGGGCAAAATTTCTCAAAGATGGTGAAGGCGTCGATATTCTCTTTAATGGGACCGACATCACCGGCATCGAACTGCCGATTACCGTCGACCTGAAGATCAAAGAGACCGTCCCCGGTGTGCGTGGGGACAGCGCGAATTCCGGGACCAAGCCGGCAACAGTCGAGACCGGTGCAACAGTGAATGTGCCGCTGTTCATCAACGAAGGGGATTTCATCCGGATCGATACGCGTAGTGGAGAGTACATCGAACGGGTCAAAGCGTAGGCTCAAGGGAGACCACATGGACCTCATCTACGTCAGAAAGCTCATCAAACTTCTCTCGGAAAGTGCCGTCGATGAGATAGAGATCGAGGAGGATGGCAAAAGAATCCGCGTGGTGAAGCGTGGAGGCACTGTCAGCGCGTTCCCCTCCGCGGGAGGCGCCGGACAATTTCCAGGATATCCTCCCGGTGCTCCCATGACAATGGCTGTACCCGCTGCGGCCCCGGCCGTTGCGTCTGCGACACCAGAAGCACCTGCCCTTCCAGACCCCACGAAGTACCACGAGGTGAAATCGCCGATTGTCGGAACGTTCTATCGCGCTCCTGCCCCCGATGCTGCAGCATTCGTCCAGGTCGGCTCCACAGTCGCCCCGGGAACGGTGCTCTGCATTGTTGAGGCAATGAAGCTGATGAATGAGATCGAGTGCGATGTCTCCGGCAAAATCACGAAGATCATGGTTGAAAACGGCCAGCCGGTCGAATATGATCAAACCCTCTTCCTCGTCGAAACCGCCTGACAGGCCGTCAACTTCGGAGTTCTTGCGTGTTCAAAAAGATTCTCATCGCCAACCGGGGCGAGATTGCCCTCCGGATCATCAGGGTGTGCAAGCAGTTTGGAATCAAGACGGTTGCGGTCTACTCCAAGGCCGATCAGGATTCTCTGCATGTGCGCTTTGCGGATGAGGCGGTGTGCATCGGTCCACCGCCCAGCAAGGAAAGCTACCTGAAAATCCCACGCATTATCGCGGCGGCCGAGATCACCAATGCTGATGCCATCCATCCCGGCTACGGCTTCCTTGCAGAGAATGCGAGTTTCGCGGAGATTTGCACTTCGTCCGGGATGAAATTCATCGGTCCGACGCCGGAAATGATCACCACGATGGGCGATAAAGCACTCGCAAAGGAAACGATGAAGAAGGCGGGTGTCCCCGTTGTCCCCGGCAGCGAGGGTGTTGTGAAGTCGGCGGGTGAAGCGACCGAGATAGCCCGGGCCATCGGGTTCCCGGTCATTATCAAGGCGGTTGCCGGCGGAGGGGGAAGGGGAATGCGGATCGTTCGCGAGGAGGGGGAGATGGAGGTTGCATACAAGACGGCGCAGCATGAAGCGGAGCAGGGCTTCAGCAATCCCGATGTCTACATCGAAAAGTTCGTCGAAAATCCGCGCCATGTGGAGGTCCAGGTGTTTGGCGATCGATTCGGGAATGTTGTTCATTTCGGCGAGAGAGACTGTTCTGTTCAGCGGCGCCATCAGAAACTCATCGAGGAATCGCCGTCGCCGGTTGTCGATGATGACCTCCGTACGAAAATGGGCGAAGCGGCGATCAAAGGGTGTAAGTCGGTCAATTACGAGAACGCCGGGACCGTCGAGTTTCTCGTCGACAAGCAGAAGAATTTCTACTTCATGGAAATGAACACCCGGATTCAGGTTGAGCATCCCGTGACGGAACAGGTCACCGGACATGATCTGATCAAGCTGCAATTGCGCATCGCCGCGGGCGAGAAACTCCCCAAGCGGAAAGTCCAGTCCCGCGGGCATGCAATCGAGTGCCGGATCAACGCTGAGGATCCCGCGAACGGGTTCCGGCCGTCACCGGGGAAGATCACGGATTTCCATATGCCCGGCGGGTTTGGCGTCCGTGTCGATACGCATGTGTATGCAGGCTATGTCGTTCCCCCCTACTATGACTCGCTGATTGCAAAGCTGATCGTGTATGCGCTCACACGGGAAGGGGCGATTCAGAAGATGGCAGGAGCTCTTGACGAGTTCACCATCGAAGGGATAAAGACCACGGTGCCGTTCCACCAGCAGGTCATGCAGGATGAACGGTTCCGGACTGCAAATTTTGATACGAGTTTTCTCGACACCTTCGAGTTTCAACCGGAGCCATGAGCTGGAAGGGCTTCCCGGTGAGGTCTCCGGCAGTGCCGTGTCCATGTTGACTTCCCAACTTGAAAGGTTTTGCAATGAACTTTCCTGAGACATTGAAATACACCAAAGATCACGAGTGGCTGCTCGTGAACGGCGAGATTGGCACCGTGGGAATCACCGACCATGCCCAGGGTGAGTTGGGTGATGTGGTGTTTGTGGAATTGCCGGCTGTCGGCAAGGTGGTCAAACAACATGAGACCTTCGGGACCATCGAAGCCGTGAAGGCGGTGTCCGATCTCTATTCCCCCGTCTCCGGGACGATCACGGAGGTGAATGGTAGTCTCCAGGCAAACCCTGAGCTCGTCAATCAAGACCCGTACGGAAAAGGGTGGATGGTGAAAATTAAGATGGCCAACCCCTCCGATGCGAATGGACTGCTTTCGTCCGTCGACTATAAAGCTTTGACAGGGAAATAGATACGGTCAATCACCCATTGTTTTCAAAAGCGCCGGAAGATGCTTCGGCGCTTTTTTCTTGACTTTTAGAAAGAATGCTGTATATTGGAAACTGAAGATACTTTTAAAGTTTCCATAAAATTGGCCGAAGTTGCTCCTTTTTTTTGTCTTTTCAGGAAACTACAAAAACTACTATGGTTTCTGAGGAAACTTCACCGGAGGAAGAAGCAAAGAAGAGGATCCTGGAGTTGGCGAGGGTCCGGTTCTTTGCCGAGGGATTCGTCAATGTCTCCATCGACGATCTCTGTTCGGACCTCGGGATCAGCAAAAAAACCTTCTACAAACTTTTTCCTTCAAAGGACGAACTCCTGCGTCAGGAGGCCCTCTGGTTGATGGGCGAGGCGAGAGCATTCATTGAAAGTCTCCTGCACAGCGACCGGAGTTTTGCTGAGAAGGCACAGACATTCTCCACGGCCGTGGCTCTCCGCGCTTCACAAATCAGCAGAACCCTCATCCGTGACATCCAGCGGCATGCTCCGGAGGTATGGAAGGAAATCGAGGAGTTTCGGTCTGAAGGCGCTCCAGTCGAACTTCTCAACTCTCGTCGACCAGGGAATTGCAGAAGGGTATATCAGGCCTGATATCAACAAGCGTGTCTTTCTGCTCGCGTACGTGTCGGCAATCACGCAGATAATGACCCCGTCAGTCCTGGCGGTCGAGCCGTTTTCCCCTTCGGAGGCGATCCACAATATCTTTGACATTTTCTTCCGGGGGATCCTGACAGACCGGGGGAAGACCATTTTCCATCCGATTGAACAATCACAACCAACGAGCAACAGGTAGAGTGCACCATGGTCCACTCGCAATCCAATACTGCAATGATGAGACAGCCCTCGTCGAGCGAAACGAACGGGCTCCGCATACCGCGGAATATTCTCTACCCCTTCATTCTTCCGCTCTTCCTCTTCGGAACCCTGCTTGCAGGGTGCTCCGGCAATGACCGCAACATCATCGAGGCCTCGGGGACGATCGAGGGGACCGATGTCGATGTCGGGATGGAAGCTGCCGGGCGTGTGACAGCCGTGCGTGTCGATGAGGGGACGAGAGTGCATGTCGGCGACACTCTGTTGACCGTCGACGACTCGGACTACCGCATCCAGCTCCGCCAGGCGACGGCAAATCTGGAATCGTTCGAAGCGCAGTACAAGCTCGCGCTGGAAGGCTCGCGAAAAGAAGACATCATCCAGGCTGAAGCGGCCTTCCACGCGGCTGATGCGGACTATCAGCGAATGAAGGGGCTGCTCGCTTCGCAGACGGTGACGCAGAAGCAGTACGATGATGTCTATGCCCGATACGTCGCCGCGCAACAAACGTACGAGAAGCTCCGTCGCGGCTTGCGGCCGGAGGAGATTACCAACGCGCGCGTCCGACGCGATTACGCGGCGGCCCAGGTCGACCTTCTGCGGAAGAAAGTCCACGACTGCGTTCTCTGTTCGCCGACCAACGGTGTGGTCACCCTACGTTCCATCGAACCGGGAGAATTGGTGGGAATAGGGACGAATGTGCTCCGCGTGACGTACATGGAGCGCGTGAACCTGATGATCTATGTCAATGAACAGGACCTGGCGCGGATCGCACTCGGGCAATCTGCAGACGTGAGTGTGGACGGAGCCCCCGGCAAAGTCTTTGCCGGCAAGGTCGTGTACATTGCGCCCTCCGCCGAGTTCACACCGAAGAATGTTCAGACCAAGGAAGAACGCACGAAACTCGTCTTCGGAGTGAAAATCCAGATTGAGAATCCCGATGGCGCATTGAAACCCGGCCTTCCGGCGGACGCAAAACTCGCAGTCGGAGCGCGGTGAATTCTGAAGCAGAGCTCAGAATTTGACTGGAAGGAGGTGTTCAACGGAAGGTGAACGGATGGACCGCATTATAGAGACGCATGGACTTTCACGATCGTTCGAATCGGTCAAAGCGGTGGACCACGTCGATCTGGATGTCGGCCGGGGTGAAATGTTCGGGCTGGTCGGCCCCGACGGTTCAGGGAAAACCACCTTCATTCGACTCTTGTGCGGCATTCTTGCGCCTACTTCGGGAAGTGCCACAGTCCTCGGCCACGATGTCGTGAAAGACCCCGACCTGGTGAAACGGGAAATCGGATACCTTTCTCAGAAGTTTTCGCTCTATGGAGATCTGAGCGTCGATGAAAACATCGAGTTCTTTGCCGAAATCAACGGGGTCTACGATTTTAAGGCGCGCCGTGAAGAACTTCTCGCATTCACCCGCCTGACGCCATTCCGGACACGGCTCGCGGAGCGCCTTTCAGGTGGGATGAAACAGAAACTTGCCCTCGCCTGCACGCTGATCCACACGCCGAAGGTGATCTTCCTGGATGAGCCGACAACCGGGGTTGACCCGGTTTCGCGCAGGGATTTCTGGAAAATTCTCCAGAGCCTTCTCGGCGAAGGGATCACCATTGTCATGACCACACCCTACCTGGATGAAGCAGAACGATGTTCCCGTGTCGCACTGATGAACAATGGGAGCATCATGAAAGTGGATACGCCCGACGGCCTCCGGGGAGAAATGCGCGGCCAGGTGATCGAAGTCGTGCTCGACAGGGTGAGAGAGGGATTCAACCTTTTAAAGGCAAGTCCTCACGTGCGCGAGGTCCAGGCGTTCGGCGATCGCATCAATGTGATTCTGGATGAGGGCGGCCTATCCCTCACGGATGTCAAAGATCTGCTCTCCCGTCAGGGGGTGGCCGTACGAAGCGTGAGGGTGATATCTCCGTCACTGGAAAATGTATTTATCTCTTTGCTCACTCATCAACATGATGGAGCTGCAGTATGAACCGGTGGCTTTTGAGTTTTCTCGGCATTCTCGTGATCTTTTCGGTCACGGCGTCAGCCCAAACGGATGTGAAACTGACTCTTGCGGACGCGATTCGCATCGGAAGGGAACAATCGCATCTTCTCAAGGCTTCAAGCGCGAAGGCCTACGGAGCCGAGGCAAAGGCTCGCGAGGCAAAGAGCCTGATGTTGCCGGCGGTCAAAGTTGATGCCGCATACCGACGGTTGAGCGACGTTCCGCCGTTTGCGGTGACGTTGCCGTTCCCGGGGAGCAGTCCGATCGTCATCTCTCCCATGATCCCGGACAACTACCAGCTGCACGCGGGGATACAGCAGCCTGTTTTCACGGGGTTCCGTCTCTGGAATAACGCCAGGGCGGCAAGTCTCCAGGCGGAAGCAGGGGAAGCGGACGTGCGCAACGATGAAGCGGATCTCGTCGTGAATATCACCACGGCGTACTGGATGCTGTACCAGGCCCGTGCAGTGAAGGGTGCGCTCGATGAAAACGTCCTCAGGCTCGAGAGTTACGAGCGCGACACAAAAAACCTGGTGGGCGCGGGGATTGCCACCAGAAACGACCTTCTCCGGATACAGGTGCAATTGCAGAGTGCGCGGCTCTCGCAGATCGATGCGGAGAACGATGAACAGACTGCACGGATGAACCTGAACATCGCTCTTGGCCGGGCGGCAGTCGACTCGGTCGATCTTGCGTCGACTCCCGAGGGGGAAGACACGACCGGCGTCCTTGTCGGTACCCTCGAGCAGTCGCTTTCCACCCGGCCCGATGTCGCGGCCATGCAGGCGAGGGTAGAGGCCTCCCGCGCGGGGGTCGCCGCGGCGCAGGGCGGATATTTTCCACAGTTGTTCTTGTCGGCGAATTACTACTACGGCAAACCCAACCAGCGGTATTTTCCGGCCACGAACAAATGGAACGACACCTGGGATGTCGGGGTGCAGCTTCAGTTTGATGTCTGGAATTGGGGGGCGACGGCGGCGCAGTCGGCACAGGCGGAGGCGGCTCTTCACGCGAACGAAGAACTGTTCGCACAAATGAAGCAGACCGTGTCTCTGGATGTCGAACGGTCGAAGTCTTCTGCGTCCCGCGCGCGCGAGAAGGTCGCGGTGGCGCGTCTTGCGGTGAGCCAGGCCGAGGAAAACGCCAAGATGACCTCCGACAAATACCATTCCGGACTGGCGACTTCGAGCGAACTTCTCGACGCGAACGTCGCCCTGGTTCAATCGAAGACGGCGCTTAGCGCAGCGTACGTCGAACAGGAGATCGCCGATGTACGATTGGCGAGATCGCTCGGCCAGATTCACTAGGACCACATTCCATGGAATCGTCAGAAAACGCCATCGAGGTTCGTGGACTCACGAAGACCTTCGGGGCCTTTACCGCTGTTGATCATCTCGCGTTTCATGTCCGGCGTGGTGAGATCTTCGGGTTTCTCGGCGCCAACGGGGCGGGGAAATCCACGACCATCCGGATGCTCTGCGGGCTTCTGGAGCCCACGTCGGGGACCGCCCTTGTGGGAGGCTATGATGTCTCGAAGCAGACGGAGTTTGTGAAACGCTCAATCGGATATATGTCACAACGGTTTTCTCTCTACGATGATCTGACAGTCGAACAAAACATACGGTTTTACGGCGGGATCTACGGCCTCGAGGGCGATCGCCTCGAGGAACGCATGCGCTGGGTGCTTTCGATGGCCGATCTCAAAGGCAGGGAGGGAAGCCTGACCAGGACGCTCTCGGGCGGCTGGAAGCAGCGACTCGCCCTCGGTTGCGCCATCCTTCATGAGCCGGCGATCGTTTTTCTCGACGAACCCACCGGTGGCGTCGATCCTATTTCGCGAAGGAACTTCTGGGGACTCATCAATGAACTGTCCGCGCAGGGAGTCACGGTTCTTGTGACCACCCATTTTCTTGACGAAGCGGAATACTGCAACCACATCATCCTGATCAATGCCGGCAGACTGATCGCAGCAGGGAGTCCCGGCGAACTCAAAGCCGAACATATTACCCATCCCATTCTGGAGGTCCGCTGCGAGGACGTCGTCTCCGCTCTGGAGGAGGTGCGGAAAGAACCCTGGGCTCTCGAAACTTCGGTGTTCGGGAAAAATCTGCATGTGATGGTCGATGACGAAGAGCAGGGAAAGAAGATGATTACCGGGCTTCTCGACGCACGCGGGATTTCTCTCTCCCGCATCGAAAGAATCATCCCCTCGCTGGAGGATGTGTTTTTGTTTCTGCTGGAACACGACACGCCATCCAGGGCGGCATAAGGAACATTTCATGTCCATTGCACGTGCACTGAGACCGATCATTGTCAAGGAGTTCCGGCAAATCTGGCGGGATCCGACCTCTCTGGGCATGCTCCTGGTGCTTCCGGCCCTTCTGATCGTGGTGGTCGGCTATGCCCTGAACTTCGACGTCAAGCATATCCCGCTCGTGATTTATGATCAGAGCCGAACCCCGGAAAGCCGGCAGTTTCTCGACCAATTCCGGCACACCGAATATTTCGACCCGCTGGGGGATGCGACCTCCTACGCGAACGTCGAAGAAATGATTCTCGATGGAGATGCCAAGGCTGCGATTGTCATTCCGACGAACTTTGCCCGGAATATGCTTGCCGGACAGGATACGCACGTGCAAATCCTCCTTGATGGCTCGGACGCAAACAGCGCAGGACAGGCCTTGAACTATGCAGCCCGGATGACCATGGAGTATTCGTCGAAAGTCGTGGCCGACGCATTTCAGGTCAAAGGCCGGAAGGTGTATCTCCCGATCCAATTCGAACCGCGGATCTGGTACAACCCCGACCTCCATTCATCGGAGTTTCTCATCCCCGGATTGATCGGATTCATTATCGTCCTGACCGCTGTCGTTTCCACTTCGATGACCGTTGTGCGCGAGAAAGAACGGGGAACGATGGAGCAGATCATGGTCTCGCCGCTTCGGCCCCTCCAGGTAATTCTTGGCAAAACCATCCCCTATGTGGGAATCAGCCTGGTCGCCGCCACGCTCATCATCATCATCGGGTACGTTCTGTTCGGCATCCCCATCAAGGGGAGTCTGCTCCTTCTCTATCTCGCGATCCTGATCGTCACTCTGGGAGGGCTGGGACAGGGCCTTTTGATTTCCACCGTGACCGATTCCCAGCAGGTGGCGTTCATGATTTCCGTGTTCAGCTCTCTTCTGCCATCGATGCTTCTTTCGGGTTTCGTCTTCCCAATTGCGAGCATGCCCGTTTTTCTTCAGATCTTCTCGAATATCGCGGTGAATAAGTTTTTCCTTGTTGTCGTGCGCGGCGTCATGCTCAAAGGGGTGGGGTTCTTTGATGTCTGGCCCCAGTTTGTCTATATGATGCTGTTCGCGATGGTGACCCTGGGTGTCAGCACGGCACGCATGAGGAAACGGAGCCTGTAATGAAGAGATCGTTGCATATCATCGGTGAGATGGTCAGAAAGGAATTCTACCAGCTCCGCCAGGATCCGCGCATGCTTCTGGTGTCGCTCCTGGCGCCGTTTCTCCAGGTCCTGCTTCTGGGTTATGCCGCGACGACGGACATTACGAACAGTACAATGGTGGTGTGCGACATGGACCGCACTGAAGCAAGCCGAGACTTGATACAGGAATTCACCAATTCCGCCTATTTCATCGATCGATACCGGGTGGACACTCCGGATGGCGTCAACGAACATATTGCGCAGGCGAAGGCGAATATCGGCCTTGTCATCCCCAAAGGCTTCGGCAGGGATATTCTTGCCCGGCGGCCGGCGGAGTTGCAGGTTATCCTCGACGGGTCGGACGCGAATACGGCGAATATCCTCCTCGGATACGCAAACCAGATTGTCGCTTCCCAATCCGAACAAATACTCGGCAGCTATACGACCCTCCTCAAGGGTGCGAAAGTCGGGCGCATCATCCCGGAACCGAGGATCTGGTTCAATCCCGACCTCAAGAGCGCATACTATATGGTTCCCGGTGTCGTGGCGCTGGTGTTGATGATCATTACCATGACCCTCACATCCCTCGGGATCGTCAAGGAAAAAGAGATCGGAACCCTGGAGCAGCTCATGGTGACCCCGATCCGCTCCTACGAATTGATCCTGGGGAAATTGATCCCGTTCACGATCATCGGATTTATCGACGTCACCATTGTGCTTGCGCTTGCGCATTTCTGGTTCGGCGTTCCACTGGTGGGGAGTCTCGTTCTGCTCTTCGCGTTAAGCGGCCTCTTCATCCTGACGACGCTGGGGCTCGGGCTGTTCATATCGACCATTGCCAGCTCGCAGCAGCAAGCGATGTTGATTGCGCAGTTCTTTTTCTTCATGCCGTTCATGTTCCTCTCCGGCTTTGTTGTACCGGTTGGAAACATGCCCGAAGTGATCCAATGGGCGTCGTATCTCATTCCGCTGCGGTATTTCCTGGAGATCGTTCGCGGGATATTTTTGAAGGGGAGCGGCATCCGTGAACTTTGGCCCCAGGCTCTGGCGTTGACTGTATTCGGGGCGACCATCCTGACCTTATCCATCGCCAGGTTCCGTAAGACCCTTGAGTAATGCGTTTTTCGCGCGGAGACCATGCATGCGATATCCGGTGATTTGTGTCCTTCTTGGACTTGTAATTCAGAACGCCTCCGGGGGGCTGCCTGACGCAGGAGGGCGGAATCTCCCCCTGACCGTCGTAGCCCTGGGGGACGCGGGGGAGAGAGGGTCCATCCTTCGCGGTAACGCTTCCGTCCTTGAAGCGATGCGCACGGGGGACAACGATGGCGGCGATCCCAACGTACTTGTCTTCCTGGGAGACGATTTCGGGCCCACAGGACTGAATGTCCCCGTCTCCGCTGTGGCCGGCGAGGTGCAGGCGACGCTGGGATTCTTCCGTCCGCTCATGGAAGAACTCGGGCAGGACAACATCCATGGAATCCCGGGTGAAACTGAGTATTATTCCCAAAAAGCGGTGGAAACCACGGCACTGTTTGGCCTGATCAAATTGTCCGAGTGGCCTGTCGGACTTTCGGACCGTGGCGTCCAGCGTGCCACCGAACAGCGCCTTTGGCGCTACCATGCGCATTTCCCCGCCTCTGCCGTCTATCCTGCGAACGACGGCTCGCGAGACTCCGTCCAGATGATTTTTCTCGACACCGGTCTTCTGCTTCGCACGCGCCCGCAAACCTGGACCGCCGCCCTTGACAGCCTCCGGAGCATTCTTGCAGTTGCGAAGAGCAGGCCGGGGGTTGCGTGGCATGTTCTCTACACCCATCATCCGTTGGTTTCCTACGGCGAGCACGGAGGATATACCGAGTGGAATGACGAAGACAGCACTGTAGACTATATGCCGGGGTGCGACAAAGACTCCAACGCATACCGGTACGTGCGGAACTGGCTGGACCCGGAGGATCTTTGCGCGGATCGCTATGTCTCGTACAGGGACTCTCTGGAGTCGATTATCGCTGCGTCAGGCGTGACGGTGCAAATCCAGATCTCCTCCCACGACCAGAGCCTTCAGCTCATCGACAGAAATGCGGCGTCGGGGGTTCCCCACGTGCAGATTATTTCCGGGTGTGGATCGAAATCGGGGATGGCAAAGATTGCCCCGTATACCGCCGCCCGGAAGGCGAACGGCGGCAACTCATTGACCGGGTTCGTCCAGGTCCGCTGGCAGGCCGGTTCAGCTGTAGTGACGTTTTTCAACGAACACAATGGTGACAGGATTGACATGGGAGGTGGGGCCACGGCGTTTCGCGTCGATCAATCGGGCCACCTTACACCCTTGATTGAATCTCATTGAGGAGGAGTGATGGCAAAGAGTCCGCTTGCCGACCAGGATCTTTTTCCGCCGTTCGATGGGTTCCCGAAGGAAGGGATCGCATTTCTTCAACGGTTGAAGAAGAACAACAATCGCCCCTGGTTTCAGAAGCACAAGCAGGAGTACGAAGAGAACGTCAGGTTCCCGATGCAGTGTCTGATCTCCACGCTTGCGGGGAGCATGGCGGAGGACGCGCCGGAGCTGGTGTTCGATCCGAAGCGTTCGATTTTCAGGATTTACCGGGACACACGCTTTAGCAAGAACAAGACCCCGTACAAGACGAATATCGCGGCGAGTTTTCAGATCAAGGGGAAGAAGAGTCCGACCGAGATGCCCGGCCTGTATCTCGGAATCGAACCCGGCGAAATTTTTGTCGGCGGGGGGTTATATATGCCGACGGGGTCACAATTGAAGTCCATTCGTGCGACCCTCGCGGCCAGGCCGGAGGAGTTTCTTGCCATTATCGGAGAGCGGAAATTCAAAAAGCGGTTTGGGGGGATTATGGGGGAGCAACTGCAAAAGGCGCCTCTCGGTTACCCGAAAGACCACCCGATGATCAAGCACCTCCGGTTCAAGCAGTGGTTCATCGGAGTGGAGTGGGGACATACACCCTGTCTCTCCCGCAAATTCGCCGACCAGGTGGCGGACGTGTTTTCCGATGCCATGCCCTTCCTCCGCTGGCTGGTGAAGTCCTCCGCGTAAGTTCAGAAGGTCCGGTTCAACTTGCCCGGAGCGCCGAGAGAATGCTCATGCGCGATGCCCGGGCTGCCGGCAGGAAGCCGCCCAGCAGTCCCATGAGGAGGGCGAAGCCGAGCGCGCCGATCACGATGCCCGGCGAGAGCGCGAAGCTGAACGCCAGTTCCGTGAACGTGCCGAAATTGATCATGGATACGGAAAAGAACTGAAGGATGGAGGCGAGCACGATACCGGCTGCGCCGCCGATCAGCGAGAGGGCGACCGATTCGAGGAGGAATGCCACGAGGATGCTCCTGCGGCGGAAGCCGAGGGCGCGCATCGTGCCGATTTCCTTGGTCCGGTTGGCCACCGCCGCATACATGGTGATCATGGCGCCGATCATCGCTCCCAGGCTGAAGATCACCGTGACTGCGATGCCCAGCACGCGGATGAACGTCGCCATCAGCTCGGATTGCTCTTCGTAGAACTGCTTCTCCCGTTTCACTTCGAGTGTCTGGAGCCGGTTGTCCTTGTCCAGTTCACCGGCGAACGCTTTGAACTGATCGCGCTGCGTGAGCCGCGCAGTGATGCTGGAATACGCTCCCTGCCTGCCGAACGCCTGTGCGAGCTGCTGGACGTCCCCCCAGATCTCCGAGTCGAATGCGCTCCCCCCGCCGTCGAACGTGCCCACAATCGTCCACTCATCTCCTCCGAACTTCAGCTTCTCGCCGAGCAGGGCATTCTTGAACCTTTTCGTGACGGACGATCCCACAATGATCTCCCGTGAGCCGAACGAGAACATCCGTCCGGAATCGAGTTTCACCTGCGGACGGATCAGGAATGCCTGAGGACTTACGCCGCGGACCGTGACATTGGCCACTCCCGGTTTATCCACATACTGGAGGTTGATGATCACGACGATTTCATGGGAGGCCAGGGCTTTCCCGTCAGGGGTCTTTGCCACCTCGGGCAGCGCTTCGACAATCGCAGCCTGATCGATGGCGATGATACTCGAAATCTCCGCCGTTGCTGATTTCCGGAGGAGGATGACGTTGTCGTCGGATCCGGTTTGAATCAGTGCATGCTGGAGGCCGCGTGCCATCATGAGCACAGCGACGAAGACGAAAACGACGAGTGTCACGCCGATCATCGTCAGGGTGGTCGTCAGTTTTCGCGTTCCGAGCGAGCGGAGAATGTATTTGAGCGGGACTTTCATGGAGGATCCGGTTATCCTATATCGCGCAGGCCGTCGACGATCGAGGTGCCGAGGGCCCGTTGAATGGGAAAGATGGCGGCGAGGGCGCCGACCAGAAAAGCGGCCCCGAGGGCCATGGCCAGCGTGATCGGCTCAAGGTCGAACACCGGGAACCATCCCTTCGGCAACGCGGCTGCGAATCCCTCCGTCAGGGGAAAGGCGAGGAGCAGCCCTATGCCGCCGCCGATCGCGGCGATGAGCAGTGACTCTCCCGCGATCAGTCCCACGATATGCCGGGCGTGAAATCCCAGCGTCTTGAGCACGGCAAATTCGCGGATCCGCTCACGCGCGGCCATGATCATTGTGTTGCCCAGGACCAGCATGATGATGCCGATGATCACGAAGGAGATAACGTTCATGGCCGTCAGGATGGCGCTCGCTGAAGCGAGGAAATCCTGTTGGAAGGCGCGTTCCGTCTCCGTCTTCGTCTCCGCGCGCGAGTTGGCGAACAAGGCATCGATTTCGTTTGAAATGCCCGCGTCGTCCGCCGCGTTGTGGATCTTCACGATGTACCATCCGACATTCCCTTCCCGCCCCGGCATTTCCTTCCTCATCCGCTCGTCCACGTAGGTCCAGTGGAACAACATGTTGGACGGGTCGGCGAGCTTGTCGCCGGGAGTGTAAATCCCCCGCACGACGAACTGCCATTCGCCGGGATAGATATCGCCTTCAAGGGTCATGAGATCGCCCGGCTTCAAATGGTATCGCTCGGCGATCTGGTTCCCGATGATGCAGGAATTCCGCTCGCGCAGAAACTGCGCCATCTGGTCGGGAGGTACCCGGTATTCAGGGTACATGGAAAAGTACGTGTCGGCGTCGACGGCGAGCCGCGCGAAGAACTGATTCTTGTCGATGTACACACCGCCGAACCAGTTGGCCCAGCTCACCAGGTCGACCCCGGGGATTTTCCGGATCTGGTCGGCGTACGCCTCCGGGAGGGGGAAAATGAACGAGACGGAATGCCGGACGATGAGTCTGTTTGCCGAAGAGCCCTCGACGCCGGAATGCCAGGCGGTCACGACTGTCCTGAGCAGACAAAACGCGATCACCGCGATGGCAATGCCGAGAATCGTGAGCGAAGTGCGCAGCTTGTGCCGCAGCATGTTCTTGGTAATAAGCTTCAGGACCCTCATTGGCGTGGGACGGCGCGGATTACGCCGTCAGCTCTCCTTTCTCAAGGTGATGCACCACATGCGCGCGCTCGGCGGCCCTCGGGTCGTGGGTGACCATGACAATAGTTTTCTTGAATTCCTGGTTCAGTCTGCTGAGCAACGTCATGATGTCTGCGGCAGACGTCTTGTCGAGATCGCCGGTGGGCTCGTCCGCGACGATGATCGAGGGGTCGGTCACGATCGCACGCGCGATGGCAACACGTTGCTCCTGCCCGCCCGACAACTGCTTCGGATAGTGCTTTATCCGGTCGGCGAGGCCCACGAGTTCGAGGGCGGCGGTGACGTGTTCTTTTTTCTCCTGCCGGGAGAGTTTGGTAAGGAGGAGGGGGAGCTCGACATTTTCATAGGCGGTGAGGACCGGCAGCAGATTGTAAAATTGAAAGACAAATCCGATGGTACTGGACCGCCAGCGGGCGAGTGCCGACTCTCCGAGCGTCCCGATGTCGGTTCCACCGATGACGATCCTTCCCTTCGTCGGCAAGTCTATCCCTGCGACGAGGTTCAGCAACGTCGTCTTCCCGGAACCGGAGGGACCCATCAGTGCGAGGAACTCGCCCTCCGGCACGGAAAGGGTAATATCGTTCAAGACCGGTATGGTCAGGCTGTCGCGTTTGTACGCTTTGGAAACACGGTCGATGGTGATGACGGGTTCCCGTTTGGTCTGTTCGGTGGCGTTTTGAGGTGTCATGCCGCCTGTCTGTGTTTGTGGTGTGGAGATCGCTACTGGGCCTTCTGCGTTACGCTGGTCCCGGATGTGAGTTTCCCGCCAGGGTTCAGGACGATCCGGTCTTCTTGCGAAAGTCCCTGGAGGACCTCGATTCTGTTTCCAAATGAGCGTCCTGTCTGCACCGGCCGCTCGATGGCTTTCCCTTCCTGGACGACAAAGACGACGGGTTTACCGTCTCGCGTGACTACCGACGCAGACGGAACACTAAGGAATTGAACCGTACTTACGGTCGTATCGGTTCCCGGGGCGAGAAACGATACTTTTGCGCTCATTTCGGGAAGGACGAGCTTATCGATATCAAGAAACGCGACTTTGGTGAGAATCGTCGCTTTGGATCTGTCCGCGGTCGGCACAATCATGTGGACGTAACCTTTGTAACTCTTTGAAGGATTGGCGTCGAGGACAATTTCACAGGGTTGCCCGACTTTCACGCGTGCGATGTTCGATTCGGAAACGTCGGCTTCGACCTGGAGCGAGGACATATCGGCCATTGTCACGACTGCACCACGGGAGTTTGCCGCGGCTGCGAAGGGCGCCATGACCTCACCAACATCAGCATCCTTTGTCAGCACCGTCCCGCTGAACGGCGCGCGGATGAGGGTATATTCCACGCCTACTTCGGCTTCCCGCACGGCCGCCCGGGCGGAAAGGATGGACGCATGAACCTTGTCAAAGCGTGCCTGCGCGGCATCGAGGTCAGCCTGGGACGCCAGGCCACGGTTGAACAATTGCTGCGTACGGGCAAGAGAACGTGAGGCGTCCTTCTCGTCCGCCCGCACGACTTCAAGATCCGCCCTGGTCCGATCGAGCGTGGCACGAACATCGCTGTCTTCCAGTCTGGCTATGATCTGCCCTTTTTTCACCCTGTCGCCCTCTTCAACGCCGAGGTACACGAGCCTTCCAGTTCCCTTTGAGGCGACGGCTGCCTTCTTCTGCGCAACGACATAGCCGCTTGCGGTCAGGATCGAACTCGCCTGTGCGGGGTTTGTGAGCGAGGGGGTGCCGATTTCCACCTCCACGGTCCCGCTGAATGAGCTCTTCATGGCGACGGCCACGACGATGACGAATCACTACGACGCCGATCGGTCCCCAGAGCTTCCACATAAACGGACGTCGCTCCGGTTCCACCGGGTCTGCATCACGGCGAATCCTGAGGCGTGAAATGTCACTCTGGTCTTTTTCTGATTCCATGGTATCGGTACATAATGGGTGAAACTACGCAGCCCGCCTCCGCGAAGAGAGATCTCCGGAGTTTCTGTTCAGAAAGCACTTTGACGTGGGCTACTTCGTGGTATCCGGCTTCTCGAGCGACTTCTCATACGCCCAGGCGATGTACGGGAGCTCCACGATGGTTCGCTCTAGAATTGGCTTTTTTGCACTCGGCGATTTCGCGAAGCGAATCATCCCGGACTCCGGCTCAGGTTTCTTCTCTGGAGCAACATACTGCGGCGAATTGAAAAGAGGCTCTCCCTCCACACGCGATACGATGTATGTGGCACCTTCGGGATCCGCATGGCTCGGCGGAATCGAATAGACAGAATAGATTCCTGTCCAAAAGGCGAACAGGAACCAGAAGATCCCCGCAATCAGGACAGTAACAATGAAGCCAATGATTTTTTTGAACATGGGGTCGCAGGAGGAAGATTTCAGCAAATATCGGCAGAAATCCCCCTATACGCAACAACTTCTTCAGATTTTCAGATGGCTGTTCGCAGCTCGTCTCTCGACAGCTTCGGGTGGGAACAGGCCTCTCCATCGAACCTGTCGATTCCACCGTTACCGACTTCTGTCTGCCCGAATGACGGCAAGGAGAAGTGAAACCCATCCGGCCAGAAACGCGATGCCACCCAGGGGTGTAATAAATCCGACCCATCGGGTGTCCGAGACCGCTAAGACGTAAAGGCTCCCTGAAAACAGGACTATCCCAATAATGAAGAGAAGAATCGAGATTCGGAGTGTCGATGGATTTCCGTAACGGTTATGCCCGAGAATCCCGCAGATGATCAGGGCAAATGCGTGATACATCTGATACCTCACACCGGTCTCAAATATCTGCAGGGATTCCAGACTGATCAGCGAACGCAATCCATGGGCTCCAAATGCACCCAGGGCAATCCCCAGGGCGGCAAAGGAAATTCCGAAAACGAGGGCAATTCTGTTTATCGAGGGTGGAATCGGACGGGATCCGGCTTCCCTCAAGTCGTCTTTCGCTGTGTCAGGAGCGTTTTTGCTTTGCATCTGTTTCATAGTACAAAATCAACAGCATGAGCGGATCGTATCGTTCCAGGCCTGCCATATCCCACAGGCGAAGGGGCGGAGGTTGAAAGACACCTTTCAAAACCCATCGGCGATCGGACTTTCACGTTCTTACCAGGGTTTCTGGATTACCCCTCTGTTCCGTTGTCCATTGATCTTTGCGACGATGGGTTTTTCGAACTCCAGATGGCGGGCAAATTGATACTGTTCAACGGGCTGTTGTTTCTCGAGCCAGTCCCAATCTATGAAACCGACGTTCTCGGATTCATTGACTGTAAAATAGCCCACGCGGAATGAAGTAATGTTCTGGAAAAAATGGGACCCCTGGGACGGTGTCACGTGGAAATCCTTGAATCCCGATTCGACGATCACTGCGGCGCCCGAGATCTGGTCCCACGTGACAGGGATTCCGAGCCACGGGTCAAGGCTTCCCCAGCGTCCGACCCCGATCAGGACGTACGGCCGGCGGGCTGCCAGAAGCTTGCTGTTGAGGCGGCTCACCTCGATGCCGACCTCCTGACTTTTCGCGCGGTCAAACGTATGGATATCCACAACGACGATGTCGTGGATTCCGCCGATGGTGCCGTTGCCGAGCACCTGAGAACTCTGGCAGATGACGTCTTCACGTTTGATGTCTTCGAGGTCAAGCTCTTCGAATTCCGTGCTGAACACAAGGGGACGCATCTGTAACAGGGCGAACTCTTTCAATTGGCCCTCGGGCACATTCATATTGACGGCCCATTCGATCTCCACTGCCGTTCCCATTCCCGATGACCCCACTTCCAGCATCAGATCAAGAATTTCCGGGAGGGGGAATACTTTGTGCTTGAGAATGGGCGCAAAGGTGACGACGCGTTTGCCCGGGCGCGCGACACCGTCGGAGACGGAGTCGTTTTCGGGAGAATACGTCGATGCCACAGAAGGAAGAGATTGATCTTGTTCAGCGGCTTCGACGGGAAATCGTTGGAGGAGGAGCTCCGGACTGATTTCCGACTTCTGGCTGAGGCTGTCAGCCATATTCAGCGCGTAGAAGTCCTGCTGGGCGGATCGTATTGTTTCCTGTGTCGATGAGAACTGAAGAAGGTGTTTGGGGTAGCGGGGGCAGAAGCGGACAGAGTTTCCGCCATCGACCACAGTCTTGCCCAGCCCGAGGGCGGCGAGCACGATGCCGTCGGTGCTTTTCTGCGGAGTCACCGGGTAGAAATTATACGATTTTGCAACTCCGGCGAAATCCGGATAGAACCGGCCATTCCGGTGAGACCCGACCATCCTCTGGATGATCACAGCCATCTTCTCTTCCTCCAGGCGGTAGGAAGTGGCCTTCATATAGTCGCGCGCCGTTTTCGTGTAGGTTGAAGCATACACGAGTTTGATGCAACGGAGCAGTTGACGCAGGCGTTCGTCGGGGTTCGGATCGTTATTCGCGATCATGTACGTCTCATACACGCCGGCGAACGGCTGGTATTGGGAGTCCTCGAGGAGGCTTGAAGATCGGACGGCGAGCGGCTCCCGGATCAGGTCGAGAAATTCAGAAAGTCTGTGGAGGATGTCGGTCGGGAATTGTGTAGCCTCGAGGAATCTCTGGATCAGCTCCTGATCGTCCGGGGGCGGGGTGAGCGCATAGGACTCAAGGCGGTTATCCTGCAGGAACCTGTCGAAAACGTCGGTGGCAAGTACCACGGCGGACGGGACGAAGATCTCGATTCCCGGGAATTTTTCGCGCAGGCTGTACGCACTGATGAGCTGATTGGTGAATCCCAGCCCACGGGCTTTGCCCCCGAGCGATCCGCTCCCTATCCGGGCAAAGCTGTTCGCAGGGTCGAACGTCGACCGGCTGAATTCAGAGATCACCCCCCGTTGCTGCAAGTCCTGATATTCGCGGAGAGAGTTGATAAGGACCGCTCGCAGATCGCTGACGGAAGCAAACTCACTGACCTTGCGCGGGCGCAGGCTGTGGGCAAGCGAGAACTCCGTCCTTGCCTTGAGCCAGTTGGAAAAATGGTTGTTCCCCGCATGGTAGAGGATCGACTCATCGGGGACGACCTCGAGCTGCCGTTCCAGCTCCTTTAAATTCGTCGCGCGGCCGACTTCACGACCGTCGCGCGTGCGAAACACGAAGTCGCCGAACCCCAGATTGTTGAGGATGAACTCGCGGACCTCATGCAGGAGCCGCGGAGAGCCCTTGCGGACGAACGATATGCCGAGTTCCTTTGCCCGCTGGGCGTATTCGGTGTTGCTCGACTGCAGGAGGATGGGGATGTCCGCATGCTGTTCGCGGATGGCGTTGGAGAAATTGATCCCACCCTCGGGATCCTTGATCCCTTCGCGCATGAAGTTAATGTCGGAAATCACCCCGAGCACGGTGTCCTGATATTTTTCGAAATAGCTCCAAGCCTCTTCGTAGTCTATGCAGAGAAGGATCTTCGGCCGTGCACGCAACCGCAGGAGCTTGTGCGTGAGGTTGACTCCTTCCAGGACGAGACGCTGAGATTGGTTGAGGATCTCGGTGTAGATAATCGGAAGGTAGGAGGAATAGAACTTGACGTTGTCTTCCACGAGGATGATGGACTGAACGCCGACGGTATGCGTGTCGTGATCGACATTCAACTTGTCTTCCACGCTCTTGATGATGGCGATCAGGAGTCGGAAATCTCCCTGCCAGATGAAAATCCGTTCGAAGATCGACGTATCGAAATTTGCGACGATGTCCTTTTTTTCCCGGTTGTCGTAGGCGAGGAGAATGATCGGCATGTTGAGTCCGGCTTCACGCACCATCTGCGCGAACCGGATCACGTGCATGTCTTCGATATGGAGGGTTGTTATGATGAGATCGAAGGGGTTGTTCGATGCGAGTTCCAGGGCCTCTTCGCCGCCGGTGACATGGGTGATTTCCGGCGGATAACTGAGGTTGAGGTTATGCGATTCCTGGCGAATCAGATCGTACAGCCGTCCGTCTTCTTCGAAGAGATAGTTGTCATAGAGACTGGAGACCAGGAGGATATCCCTGATCTTGTGAGGCATCAGTTTCTGGAAACTCTGGATCCGGGTGCTATGGTAGGTGAGGATTTCGCGAGGGTCGATATGGCCCATGGGGGAGGTTCCTAGGTTTCTTCAAAACATACGATAAGCGGACTGTCCGGTCAAGCCTCGTGAGCGAGGGGCCGCTCGAATCGTCCAGGCCGGTTGGCTGACGGAACAAAAAGTGCAGAAATTATATGGAAAAACCCCGGGGGACGGGATTCACATGCTTCCGAGACGGAGCTTTAACATGCTGACTGACGGTAAAATGGAGCTTTGGATCGGTCGGGTGAAAGAGCCTGGCGGGTGAGACGGCTGGACCAATCCTGGAGTTGAAAATATCTTGGACATTTCGTGGGCGAGGGGTATCAGCGGTTCTGGTGAAGGGCGCAGTTACTGAGAGGAGGATTGCGGTAAGGAATCACACACCGGCCGCCAGGAAATTCCATGGCAGCCGGTGCTTGAGGTGCTCATTGGGACTATCTCAGACAAGCCCCTGATCCAGCATCGCATTCGCGACCTTCAGGAAGCCGCCGATGTTGGCGCCGCTGACATAGTTGCCGGGCGTGCCATACTTCTCCGCGGTCTCGATGCAGGTCGTATGAATATTCTGCATGATCTGATGAAGTCGGTGGTCGACCTCCTCTTTCGGCCAGGGGAGCCGCATGCTGTTCTGACTCATTTCCAGACCGGACGTGGCAACGCCGCCGGCATTGGAGGCTTTGCCCGGTGAATAGAGGATATGCGCATCAAGGAAGATCTTCACGCCATCCAGGGTTGTCGGCATGTTCGCCCCTTCGCACACACAGACGCAACCGTTCTTGAGGAGCTCACGCGCGTCATTCGCATCGAGTTCATTCTGCGTTGCGCAGGGGAGTGCGACATCCACCTTGACACCCCATGCCCGCTTACCCGGATAGAATGCGACCTTGAATTTGTCGGCGAAATCCTGGACCCGGTCGCGCGCGCTCGCGCGCATTTCGAGCATATAGGCGATCTTCTCGGTAGTGAGTCCGGCGGGGTCGTGCACGAACCCGTCCGGTCCGGACAGAGTGACGACCTTTGCGCCGAGCTCGGTTGCTTTCATTGCTGCACCCCAGGCCACGTTGCCGAAGCCCGAGACTGCGACGGTCTTGCCGTCGAACGACATCCCTTTGGTCTTCAACATTTCCTGCGCAAAGTACACTACGCCGAACCCGGTCGCTTCAGGCCGGACCAGCGAACCGCCCCAATTCAATCCTTTCCCGGTGAGAACGCCCGAGAACTCTTTGGTGAGACGCTTGTACTGGCCGAAGAGATACCCGATTTCCCTCCCACCCACGCCGATATCGCCGGCAGGGACATCGATGTCCGGTCCGATATGACGGTAGAGTTCGGTCATGAAGCTCTGACAGAAGCGCATGACCTCCATGTCGCTCTTCCCCTTGGGGTCAAAATCCGATCCACCCTTTCCTCCTCCCATGGGGAGTGAGGTGAGGCTGTTCTTGAACACCTGCTCGAACGCAAGGAACTTCAGGATGCCGAGAGTAACGGAGGGATGGAAGCGCAGTCCGCCCTTGTAGGGGCCGATCATGTTGTTCATTTGAATCCGGAACCCACGGTTGATGTGAAATTCCCCCTGGTCATCAATCCAGGGCACGCGGAAAATAATGACGCGATCGGGTTCAACGAGCCGTTCGAGGATTTTTGCTGTCCGGTACTCCGGATGCCGCTGAAGGACAAGCTCCAGAGAGTCCGCCACTTCCTGAACCGCCTGATGAAACTCCGGCTCTGCCGGATTCTTCGCTTTCACGTTAGCGATAACGTTATTCACATACTCCGACATAACACACCTCGCAATTATCTGGGAAAACGTCGTCTCACACTCGGGTACTCTTTGAGAATCGACTGATACAGGGCATTTTCGAACTCCATAGTAACATTCGACGTGCCAATCGCTTTTACTTCCTTGAGAAATCTTTCAAAAGGGAAGTAGGGTTTAAATCGTTTAAACTTGAATTCGCTTTCGAAAAGGGCACCAGCTTCTCTTGGTCGGGACCTTTCCGTCGCTCCTTTCCAAAAATGGGGAAATGATCAACCAATTCTTGGAAAGCAAGGACCAAAGGAGATTGAAAACGGCCCCATAGGGCTGTAGATATTCACAACGTAGACTGTAGCAAAAGACTGCACTACACTAACCTCATACAAGATAATGGATTAAACCCATTTTTGCAGAGGAACTGTAAATACTATGTCGCATTTGTCAACACGACCGATACGACGATCATTTAAGGGAAATTGGCACCATAGATGATTCTCAATACAACGTGTTTGAAATGAAGTCATTGTGGCTCTCCCTCAAGTGCAGTCCTGGTGTGCTATTTCTGGCAGGGTATTTGGAACGTATCATGGCAGAGTTGTTAAGCAGCATTCACACATCCAAAGGGGTACGAGCCATGTCTGCCATTCTTGCTTTGCTGACTGCGACGATCCTGATCATCATCGGATTGATCCGGTCCCGGCGTCCCCGAGAACGCTTCGCGCCGGTGATCGTCCCGCGCTACCACCATCAGGGCCATACCTGGGTGCGTGAAAGCGAAGACGGTGACGTTATTGTTGGCGTGGACGAATTTGCACAATCGCTCATCGGCTCGGTCGATGAAATCCGTCTTCCCCGCCTTCTTGCTTCGGTGCGTCAGGGGGGAGTTGCGTACTACATCCGCCACGGCAGCCGGGTAGTGCCGATCCTGAGCCCCGTGAGCGGCAGAGTGGTCGCCAAGAACCAGATGCTCAAGGCGAACCCGATGCTGATCAACACGTCTCCCTACGGCGATGGCTGGCTTGTCAGAATCAAACCGCGGCGGTTCGTCTCCGAAATGAATAATCTCTTCAGCGGGAAGGCTGCATACCAGTGGCTGGATTCGGTCAGGGCGCGCCTGCATCAGGTCTTTGCCGGTACTCCTGCCCTCATGTACCAGGACGGTGGGGAGTTCATCCGCGATCTGTCCGACAAGTGCTCAGACCAGGAATGGGCGACGCTGGTCAATGAATTTTTTCTCTTGAAATCAATTTCCACACGATAAATCCTCAGGGAGTACGACCATGACCGTCTTACTGTTTCTCTTCACCATAGTCCTGTTTCTCACGGCGGACCATTTTGTGCAACGAGCACGCGCGCATAAAGTGCTTGAGACCGTTCGGGATCGCGTGTCATCCATCGTTGAAGCCCTGAAACAGATCCCCGCCGGGGTTGAACTCGCGATGAACCATATGTGGTTGAAGGACGAAAGTAATTCAATTGTGACAGTCGGTTTGGACGAATTTGTCGCAAAGTTTTTCGGAGCTGTTGAGAAGATTATCCTTCCGAAAACCGGAGAAGCCGCAGGGAAGGTGTGTCTCATTGATGGAGAACGGTCCCTGGAAATCGCCTGCCCGGTCAACGGCAGAGTTATTGCGGTGAACCCCGAGGTCCTGCGCAACCCGTCGTCTTCCTACACGGACCCCTACGGCAAGGGATGGCTCTTCCAGGTTGAGGTGGCCACGCCACGGCACCATCCATCTGCATCCGGCCTGACAACAAGCTGGCTCCAGGATCAGATCGCAGCGGCAAGGGAATTTTTCCTCGGACGGGCCGGCGCACAGAACTATGCCCTCATGCAGGACGGCGGCGCTATCGTTGACGGCGTACTCAAGATGTATGACAATTCCGTGTGGGCTGAATTTGGTGACCGGTTCCTTGCGTCGCCCTCCAGCGTTGCAACGACCGTTGTCGAATCCAGATAAAAAAATGATTTTTCGTTTCGAGGGAACAAGGAGAGCATTCCATGCTGAAATCTAAAGGACTTCTGATTGATGTCACCAAATGCATCGGCTGCCGGCAGTGCGCGGCAGCCTGCGCTGAAGCAAACCACCTCCCCGCCGAGGAGGCGGAGGAACTTTCGGCAACACACTGGACGGTGGTTCAGGGCATCAATAACGACCAGACGTTTATGCGTCATCTCTGTATGCACTGCAACACGCCGACCTGCGTTTCCGCCTGTCTGGTCGGCGCATTCACGAAGACCGAAACAGGGGCCGTGCTGTATGATGTATCGAAGTGCATCGGGTGCCGATACTGCATGCAGGCCTGTCCATTCGAGATTCCCAAGTACGAATGGGGAAGCCTCGCACCGCGGATCCAGAAATGCATCATGTGTTACGACCGCGTGGCTGCAGGCGGCCAAACGGCCTGTGCAGAAGCCTGTCCGACCGGCGCCACCATGTTCGGCGACCGCGACGATCTGATCATCGAAGCCCGCAAACGGATTGATGAAAATCCCGGAATGTACATCGATCATATCTACGGATTAAAAGAAGTGGGCGGCACTTCCGTCATGTACCTGTCCAACGTGCCGTTCGAACAGCTGGGACTACCGATGAATGTCCCCCTCGAACCTATTCCGGAGCTTTCCTGGCGCGTTCTGTCGCAAATCCCGAAGTATACCGTGGCGGCCAGCGTCGTGCTCTTTGGTGTCCGCTGGATCACCTCCCGGCGCACGGAAGTCGCCCGGTTCGAGGCTGAAGAACGAAAACGAAAACAGCAACAGCATGCACAGCAGTGAAAGGCAAAAAAAACAATGAAATTCCTTCGTGATTTCCAATGGACATTCTGGAAGGCTGTAGCAGCCGTGCTGATCGTGGCAGGGCTTGTTGCTGCGGTGGATCGCTATGCCTTCGGTCTCGGCGCCACGACCCACCTGAAAGATTCCTTCCCCTGGGGGATATGGATCGGAATCGATATTCTCGTCGGCGTCGGATTGGCGGCAGGCGGGTTTACGGTTGCATCGGTGGTCTATCTTTTCAATATCGAACGCTTTCGTCCAATTCTCCGTCCCACGATTCTGACGGCGTTCCTCGGATACGTCCTTGTGATCTGCGGACTGATGGCCGACCTCGGCCGTCCATGGGCGATCTGGCATGCAATGATCATGTGGAACCCTCACTCGGTCATGTTTGAAGTGGCATGGTGCGTCATGCTCTATACCACCGTCCTCGCGCTCGAGTTCAGCCCCGTGGTGCTCGAACGATTCAAGCTGCACAGAGCACTCAAAGTCATGAAGATGATCACGATCCCGCTGGTGGTTCTCGGCGTGCTCCTGTCCACTCTCCATCAGTCGTCGCTCGGCTCGCTCTTCCTGATCATCCCGGGGCGCATGCATCCTCTCTGGTACTCGAATATTATTCCCTTCCTGTTCTTCATCTCCTGCGTGGGAGCGGGACTGGCGATGACGATTTTCGAATCGTTCCTTTCGTCGCGGAGCTTTGGACGCGAGGTGGAATTGCCCCTGCTGGTGGACCTTGCACGGGCTCTCGTGGTCGTGCTTGCCCTGTTCTTCACGGTTCGGGTGCAGGACCTGTTGAACCGGAATGCCCTGCAGTACGTGTTCGACGGCTCATACCAGAGTTATCTCTTCCTCCTTGAGATCACGATCGGCGTCATCGTGCCGTTCTTCCTCCTGCTGGTGAGGAAAATCCGTACGTCGAAAACCGGCTTGTTCTACTCGGCGGTGCTGGTGCTGCTTGGATTTGTTGCCAACCGTATGAATACTGCGATCACGAGTATGGAACAGTGGCCCACCCGGACTTACATTCCCAGTTGGCAGGAGCTGGCAATCACGATGGGGCTTGCGGCAACGGGATTCGTCGTCTTCACCGTGGTCGCCAAGAACTTCAAAGTGTTTGGCGAACATCCCCATACAGGTGAACTCGAGGAGGAAGTACCGGAAAACACTCCCCTTAGGGCTGTGGCAATAAAGTAGCTGGCTCACGTCCGTATGCTGCACGAGGTTTTTTCCATGGGCCCGGGGGGCATTGCCCCGGCCCATGGAATCCAGTGTTCCCGTCCCGCCAGGCAGTCCGCAGTGGCATTCCTCATAGTGTGAAAGAATACAACACCGGATTCCCAATCGTAGGAATCTTCTGGAGCTCTTCCGGCAAAATCACCTGTTTCCATGCTCTTTTCACGAATTTCCGGCTCGCCAGGCAGCCTTGGCTGGCATGGTTTATGACATACCAGGGGTGGCTATGCTGTCAAAAATCCCTACATACGTCCGTCTCGCGAGAACCATTGCGTTCAAACTCTTCCTCGTGATTTCGTTGGCCCAGGTCCTGATCCTGGTCCTTCTCACAGTCGTGTCGATCCGGGTGCAGGAAGAGAGCCTGATGAACAATGTCCTCCTGAGCGGCGAGAGGGTGAGTGACGTCATCGCGCGTTCGATGAGATACAGTATGCTCCTCAACCGGCGCGAGGATGTCCATGAAATCGTTTCTGCTGTCGGCGGGCATGAGGGAATAGAAGACATCCGGATTTACAACAAACAGGGAGAAGTTGTCTTCGGCAGCAATGTTGCCGATATTCACACGAAGGTCGATGTCAATGCCGAAGCGTGTGTCAGCTGTCACGGAAGAACCGATCTTCAACACCCCCACCTGACCTCTCCCAACCTCTCACGCATCTTTACAAACGCCGGGGGGGAACGGGTCCTCGGGCTGATCACCCCCATCCGGAACGAGCCGCAGTGTTCCAATGCAGCATGTCACGCGCACGCTCCCGAGAAAACAATTCTGGGCGTCCTGGATGTGAAGATGTCGTTGCGGACCATCGACCGTCAACTTGCCGACCACCGCCGGGACCTTCTCATCATTTCTGCGGTGACCGTCCTCGTTATCGGATTCGTCTCGGGAATATTCATCTGGCTGGTCGTCAGGAGGCCCGTGAAGCGACTCATGGCAGGGATGGACCGCGTGTCGACGGGCGATCTCAGTCAGCATCTCGAATGGAAATCCACCGACGAACTTGGCCAGCTGGCGCAGAAGTTCAACGACATGACCGATGAACTGGAGCGCGCACGGGCCGAGATCACCACGTGGTCGCAGACACTCGAAGCCAAAGTCCACCAGAAGACCGCCGACCTGGAGAAAGCGCACCGGCAAATGGTGAGGGTGGAGAAGATGGCATCGCTCGGGAATCTCGCCTCCAGCGTGGCCCATGAGCTGAACAACCCGCTGGAAGGGATCCTGACGTTCGCCCGCCTCCTCATCAAACGGATCAAGAAGACGACCCTTCCCCCGGATGACGTCGAGGCATATTGTTCGGATCTCAAGCTCGTCGCCGATGAAGCGCAACGGTGCGGGAACATTGTGAAGAATCTCCTCTTATTCGCCCGTCAGGGGGGTGTTGCGTTCCAGACCATCTCGATGAAGACCGTGGTCGATCGGTGCATTCTCCTTCTCAACCATCACGCACAAATTCGCCAGATCAACCTGGGATCCGACATTCCTGAAGACATTGTGGTGGAATGCGACACAAACCAGATTCAACAACTCTTTATCGCCTTGATCATGAACGCGATCGAGGCAATGTCGGGGGCAAATCAAACCGGTGGCTCGATCCTGGTGGCCGGGAAGCGGGACGCCGAGTGTGTGGTCCTCCGGGTCTCCGACAACGGCCCGGGGATGACGGAAGAGGTCAAGGCACACATTTTTGAGCCGTTCTTCACGACCAAATCGGAAGGGAAGGGTGTTGGACTCGGGCTCGCAATAGCGTTCGGCATCATCGAGCGGCACCACGGGTCAATCGAGGTGGAATCGGAAGTGAGGAAAGGGACGACGTTCATTATCACATTGCCATTGCGACAGCCTGCAGACACGGACTTTCGCGCTGCAAAGGCTGCTTACGAAGGAATACACTCATGAAAAAAAGCGATGTAGGAATTCTTGTCGTCGATGATGAATTGATCGTTCGCGAATCGCTATCAAAATGGTTTCGGGAGGACGGGTTCCGCGTCGACTCGGCGGAAAATGCGGCAGTGGCCCTGAAAAAACTTCAAGGGGGAAGCTGGTCAATCCTGCTGGTCGATATCAAGATGCCCGGAATGGACGGGATTGAATTGCTCCAACGGGTTCGCGAAATCGACAAGAACATCATTGTCATCATCATTACTGCGTTCGCCTCGGTCGATACGGCGGTCAAAGCCCTGAAAGAAGGGGCGTACGACTATATCACAAAACCCATTGACCCGGATTACCTCGACCACCTGGTCGAGAAGGCACTGAAACAGCAGGAGCTCCTTGTCGAGAACCTCCAGCTCAAGAACCGCGTTTCGGAAATGGTGACCGAGACCGAAATCATCGGTGAGTCGGACGAAATGAAGAAGGTGGAGGAGCTCGTCCGTACCGTTGCGCCGGCGGACACAACGGTGATGATTCGCGGAGAGAGCGGAACTGGAAAGGAACTTGTCGCCCGGGCGATCCATAATCTCAGCGGAAGGAAGTATTTCCCCCTCGTGACCGTCAACTGCGGCGGAATGACGGAGACGCTCCTGGAAAGCGAACTGTTCGGGCATGAGCGGGGGGCGTTTACCGGGGCCCAATACCGCCGAAAGGGGAAGGTCGAACTTGCAGACGGAGGGACGTTATTCCTTGATGAGATCGGCAACATCGACATGAAGACGCAGATGGACCTCCTGCGCGTCATTGAGACAAAGCAATTCACCCGGGTCGGAGGGAGCGACGTGGTGCATTCGGATTTCCGCATTATCTGTGCGACCAACCGGGATCTGGAAGTTGCGGTGAAAGGAGGGGGATTCAGAGAAGATCTCTATTATCGATTGAATGTGTTCACCATCGAACTGCCCCCCCTCAGGGCCCGGAGGGGCGACATAGCAAAACTCGCGCATTTCTTCCTGGAGAAGTACGCCAGGGCGATGAACAAGAATGTCACCGGATTCACCCCCGAGGCGATGTACGCACTGAAAGCGTACGACTGGCCCGGAAACGTCCGCGAACTGGAAAATGCCATTGAACGGGCCATGGTGGTCGCACCGGGCTCAGTGATCGACCGCTCGCACCTGCCGGTGCAGGCGGCTGTGACTTCCACGGCCGAGGGGAAGCGGCTTGAAGACATGGAACGCCGGCACATCGAGATGGTCCTCAGGGAAACAGGCTGGAATATCAGCCGGAGCGCTTCGATCCTCGACATCGATCGCGTGACGCTTTACCACAAAATCGAGAAATACGGCCTGAAACGGACTCCGTGAATCCGATCATTCTGCTTCCTCTCGGCGACGCAGATCGCACTCTGGTGGCCGGACTCCGCCCTGCGATCCGCGAGGGGCTGGGGAGACCGGCGATCGTGAGGGAAGCCGATATCGACTTGTCTCTTTTTTACGATGAGCTGAGGCTGCAATACAATTCCTCCGCGATCATCGCCCACCTTGACCGACAATTCTCCGAACTTGCCGGGGCCGAGCACCCCGGAGCCTCGCTCCTCGCCGTGTCCGGCGAGGACCTCTGCATTCCCATTCTCACCTTCGTCTTTGGTGAAGCCCAGTTGAATGGCCGGGTGGGTATCGTTTCCTATCACCGCCTGCAGAACGAGCGGTATGGACTCGCAGCAAATCAGGATCTTCTGGAATCGCGCCTCAGGAAAGAGGCCCTGCACGAATTGGGACACATCCACGGGCTTGTCCATTGCCCTTCTTTCGAATGCGTCATGCACATTTCGACATACGCTGAGGACATCGACGGCAAGTCAACCTCATTCTGTTCCTCATGCAGGCAACACCTCGAGTCTCAAACGGGGGTGTAGCCGGGCGCCGGATGCCGGGGTCTTTCCGGGAAATTCTGGTCGATGAGGCACGCAAAAAATCTGTCCGATACGGCGGGAGGGATGGAGGGGATGTCTTATTCCTTCGGTCGGATGTTCAGGCCAAATTCCGTTCGCCCAACGGTTATGACCACACTGTCGTCTCCGGCCCATCGGGCATACGGAGATGCCTGTTGCATAAGAGAGTCCTGAGGCGGGAGGTAAAGGGTGATCCGGACCGTCGTAGAATCCTTCACGATCATCGCTGGAAGGGCCTGGGTGTCTCTCTTGCGATAGGAACCAGCGACAGAAGGAGAGAGCGGCCTCAAGAAAACCGAGATCTTCCGTCGGTACGGCGAAAGTGCAAGGCCCTTCATCGTTCCCACCGAACGCGTCATCCTATTCGTGGACTCACTGACCGCCCTCGGTGCGCCCGCGTTTTCGGTAGCTTCGGTCCACACGCCTTCGTTCTTTGCAGCGTCGAGGCGATTGACGGCAGGCGATTCCGCCGGTCGTTCTGAATCCTGCTGTAAGGCAAGCGCTTCAACAGGTTCGGATCTTGCACCGGGGAGGTTGTCACTTGACTTCTTGAGAGTGATTTCACGATTGTCCGGCTTTTGCGCAGCGGGAGCATCTTTTGCTCTTGCGATTTCCTTGCCTGCTTCCTGAGCGAACTCCTTTTGTTCGGGTGCGGGAGTAGTTGCCACGGCCGGAGCCGTGACTGACGTGGGTGTTTGCCGGAGGAAAATCCACCGTCCCGCCACGCCAAGTCCCACAAGCACTACTATCCCTGCTGCAATTCCCACGATGCGGGACCACGGAACCGCGACCCGGAGAGAGCGATCTTCTGCAAGCAGATTTTCTTTAAGCAGCTCCTTGCGGGTGTCCCGTCCCGAGCGGCGAATTGCCGCGACCAAAAGACGTTCGCTTCTGACCGCAGCGGCGCAATCGGGGCAGGAGTTCACATGCGCAGAAATGATTTCCATCTCCTCCGAGGGTAGCTGTTCAAGGACGAAATCCTCGAGCAGTTCCGGTTGGTCCGCGATGTGATTGTCACCGGTCGTCATACTTTTGCCAGAGCAGTCTGGAGAGCCTTCTTACACTGGTATTTCTTGGATTTTGCGGTGTCGGCGTTCGCAAAACCGAGCGTCGTGGCGATTTCTTCCATCGAACGTTCCTCATAATAGAAGAGGAGCAACAATGTCCTGCATGGCTCTCCGAGATTGCGGAGAGCGCGGGCGAGAAGGGAAGTCTGCTCTTCTTCCATAAGGATCTCTATCGGTGAATCGCCCGCATCCATGACCTCCTCAATGTCTCCGGGGTCCTGGACAATTTCCCGTCGCTTGCGTGAAAGCCGTCGAAGCCAGATATTCTTGACGACGGCCACAATGAAAGTCTCCAGTTTCGCCGAATATTCAAATCTTCCGGAGCGCACCCGCTCCCATAGAATGATCACTGCTTCCTGAAGAAGGTCATCAGCGTCATCCGGTGTCCCATGGTTCCGGAGGACATAGGACCGGACGGCGGCCTGACAGCCTTTGTAGAGTATCACCAGTCCGCGTTCTTCACCCCGACGAAGCATCTCCAGGACTGCAGAATCGGTTGGAAGGAAGTGAATTTCCGCGGCCATTTACCTTGTACAGGTTAATGATATCAATCGGCAGAAGGTGAACGGGTCAACGTACGAAGTTCCACGAACGATTTCAAACAGAAAGGGTTTGTCATGAGATCACAGGGAATGGAGAACTCCCGGAGGCCCCTGAGGCCGGGGACGGCATTCGGTATTGCCCTGATCGTTTCTGCCCTTATGGGAGGGGTGGACCCATCCTGTGTTGTCCGGGCACAAGAAGAGGCGGCCGGGAACAGGACCGCTGTCGACCTGACCATCTACAACCAGAATCTCTCGCTGATTCGTGAGGAGCGGATGATAACCCTGACCAAAGGGGTCAGCCATGTCATCATCCCCGATATCCCGGCTACTATTGAGGGCACTTCCGTGCACTTTCAGAGCCTGACCGATCCGTCAGCCGTACAGGTTCTGGAGCAGGATTACCAGTACGACCTTGTGCATCAGGCAAAAATCCTGGAGAAGTATCTTGGCAAAGAAGTGGAATTCGTGCGTGTGGATCCTGAGACGAAAAAAACCTTCACCGTGAAGGGAAAACTCCTCGCAACGGGATACCAGCCTCAGGGGCAGTATGGCAGTGGGCTGAACTATGCAAGCACTGGCGGCATGATTGCGGAAATCAACGGCAAGATTGAGATCAACCCCGACGGCCGACTGATCCTCCCGTCTCTTCCCGAGGGTTTGATATTGAAGCCGCAACTGGATTGGCTGGTGACCAGCACGCACGCGGGTGAGCAAAAGGCGGAGATCAGCTACCTCGCCGGGCAGCTTTCCTGGTCTGCCGACTATGTAGCGTTGCTCGACAAGAATGCTACGAAGCTTGATCTGACAGCGTGGGTAACCATCAACAACTATTCCGGAACTTCGTTCAAGAATGCAGGCCTCAAGCTGGTGGCCGGAGACGTCAATATTGTCCGCAATGAAATGATGCCGGTGCTGGGACTCTCGAAAGCAAGGGATGTGGCAGAGGCAGCCGCGCCCCAGTTCAAGCAGACCGACCTCTTTGAATACAAACTCTACACTTTGCAGAGGAAGACGGACGTCAAAGATCAGGAGACGAAGCAGATCGAATTTGCCTCGGGCAAAGGGGTGGCCTCGAAGAGGGTGTTCATCTATGACGGAATGGGCGATCAATGGCGCATCTACCGTAACAATTATTCTTACCGGTCACAGGAAAGCTTCGGGCAACAGTACAACACAAAGGTGGGTACCTATGTGACCTTCAGGAACGACGAAAAGTCCGGACTGGGAATCCCGCTGCCAAAGGGGAAGGTCCGCGTGTACCAGCGGGACAGCGACGGTAAGGAGCAGTTCATCGGGGAGGATGCAATCGACCATACCCCGCGCAATGAAGAGATCCGGTTGTACCTGGGAAATTCATTCGACATCGTGGGGGAACGGGCACAAAAGGATTTCAGAGTGCTTGCATCGGGACATGTGATAGAGGAGACGATTGAGGTAAAAGTACGAAATCACAAGTCAGAGCCCGCAGAGGTTCAGGTGTACGAACACCCATGGAGGTGGAGCCAGTGGGAGGTCGTAAAGAGCAGCACGGACTACCAGAAGGTTGATCAATCGACTCTCAAATTCCCCGTTAAAGTGGCGAAGGAGGGCGAAGTCGTTGTCAATTACACGGTGAGGTATAGCTGGTGAGCAGTAGACAGTGAACAGTAGACAGTAGACAGTAAACAGTAGACAGTGTATAGTGGGCGGCAAGCAGCTCGCAGGCAACAGTTTTCTGCCTACTGCTTACTGCCTACTGCTTTCTTCCTACATCCTACTTCCCTCTTCCTACTCTTCTTTATTCACCCCCGTGCTGTCTATCGCCGGCACCGGGGTTCTGGGTGGCACGGGCGGGGGATTCCTGAACACGCGTGCAGGAACGGCCCAGGCGTCGGGGAAACCTTTGGCTGCGAGCGCTCGAGCGAATCGTTCGGCCTCATAGCGGGAAGGGAAATTCCCCGCGCGGAGTTTGTAGACGGGGGGATCAAATTCAACATAGAACCACTCTGTCGGAAAAGCCTCTTCCAGCCCTGCCTTGCGTGCAGAGACTTCATCGATATCCGTGCTCGCGAGAAGTTGGACGCGATACCCCGGGATCGTCTCTTCCGCCAGCGCTCCTGAGCTGTCGACGGAGTCCTGAGAAGTGGTCTGGCCCCCGTGGAGCCCCCGGTTGCTTGCCGACTGGTCCTCCGGGTCATGATCGGACGGGACGAACGTCCGCTCATACGGACCGGCATTCGATCCTGCCGCGCCTTCTGAGCCGGTTGAGCTCGAGGACACGTGTGATCCTGAACACCCGGCAAGGACCAGGGCAATCATCATCAAGACTGTTTTCACGTTTACTCCCTGCCCGGGATGATCACCCAGGCATCCCCAAATTCTTTTGGATACTCTTTCCGGATCTTCCTCCAGAAGGTAAGCACTTCGCGCATTGTTTCAAAAGCACCGACTCGAACCCGGTACACGCCGAGTCTCTCCGAGTATTCGCTCACTGCCGGCTGTCCGAGTCGCTTCTTCGAGAAATTCTCCCACGTGGTCGCATTCGCCGCCTTGCGAAAGGCGCCCACCTGGACCCTGTACAGGCCGTTTGAGAGAGCCGGGAGTCTTGGCGCAGTCTCCGGTTCCGGGACCTGCTGATGAATACTTGCGATGGTATCGGTACGCGTTTCGATGCTCACGGGAGGCTGGGCTGCCGCAGCCTGAGGTTGCGGTTGCTTTTCCTGATCCGTCTGCTGAGAAACATCGTCTGTCGATCCACAGCCGGGGCAGATCGCTGCACCGAGAAGGACACAGGCTAACGTCAGACGTGTGTTCATGCGTGGGCTCTCTCAGAGTGAGACGCAAGAATCCAACCATACGCGCGTCGAGCCTCGAATGCAACATCATAGAACCTGCGGCGCGCTGCGGGGGGCGGATTCATGGAAGGTGGAGTAGTCACACAGCCATTTCGGATTGGGCGTCGAAAAAGTGGAGTTTCGAAGTATCGACATGAAGCATGCACGGCTTCCCTACGGCCGGAGGGACATCGGCGGAGATCCGTGCGACGTAGTTTGACCCTGCACCGGTCGAAAAATACACAAAGATCTCGTTACCCACCGGTTCCACCACTTCCACGTGTGCGGTCAGAGGGGCAGTAGAAGTGACCTCGGTAGGCTTGTGGAGGTAGAGGTGTTCAGGGCGGATACCCAGCGTCACGGTCTTTCCGCTGAACTGCTGCAGGCCGGCTGAATACGTCCGGGGGAGGTCCACGGTGAGCGGTGTCCCTTCCTGATGGAAGGAGAGCCCGCCGTTGTTTTGGACGTTTCCTGTCATGAAATTCATGGTCGGGCTTCCGATGAAGCCTGCCACGAATTTATTGACCGGATGGTGGTAGATATTGAGTGGCGTGTCGACCTGTTGCACCACGCCGTCCCGCATGACCACGATCCGATCGCCCATCGACATCGCTTCGATCTGATCATGGGTGACATAAATCATTGTAGTCTGCAATTTCAGGTGGAGCCTTGAAATCTCCGTTCGCATCTGCACCCGCAGATTCGCGTCGAGATTGCTCAGTGGTTCGTCGAAAAGAAATACTTTCGGCTGTCGGACTATCGCACGGCCGAGCGCCACCCGCTGGCGTTGCCCGCCCGAGAGGGCTTTGGGCTTCCGGTCGAGGAACTCCTCGATGCCGAGGATCTTCGCCGCATGCCGCGTCCGCTCCATGATTTCTTTCTTCTCGTACTTCCGCAATTTGAGGCCGAAGGCGAGGTTCTCGAACACGGTCATGTGAGGATACAGCGCGTAGTTTTGAAAGACCATGGCAATGTCGCGGTCTTTCGGAGGGATGTCGTTGACCACTTTTCCATCGATCGAGATCGTTCCTCCGGATATTTCTTCCAGGCCTGCGATCATACGCAGTACCGTGGATTTGCCGCACCCGGAGGGGCCCACCAGGACAAGGAACTCTTTGTCGATGATCTGAACGGAGACATCTTTTACGGCAGTGACCTTGTTGTCGTACACCTTGACAACGTGATCAAGAGTGACTTCGGCCATGACAGGTTCTTTCCGGAGTGAAGACCGCGATGAGGAACGGGATACGTGACAAGAGGAAATATAGAGAGAGGGTGGGGGAAAGTCAATGAGAAGAGGGCGGAAGAGGGGGCGGAGCTTGCACCCTGACAGGATCCGACACCCAGCCCCCGCCGTCCCAGTACCGGACACGCCGGACAAGGGAACGCAAATACGCTTCCGTGAGAGGGACCCGAATCTTCCGCTCGGCGTACAGTCGGTTGTGAATCATGATCATCGTGTTGTTCGGCTTTATGTGCGTCACTTTCATCGTGCTGTCCAGGATCGCATCATAGCCGTAGTATTTCTCATCGTCCGATAAGTTGTTCCCGCCACCGACAAAGGCCATCAGTTCGCCGTCGGGCAAATGGGTCACATCGCGAACCATCATACGGGTTGACGTCAGCAGGGCAGACTCAGGAACAGGCAAGGCAAGATAATATTGTTCCCCGCGATTCGTGTCGAAGCTGAAGCCCCGGGATGCCGAGGATTCCGTGCTGCCGACGATGGAAAGAGGGTCCAGGACCTCCAGGATCGGCACCGGGTCGCTGCGATAATCGTCGACGTCGTTCTCCCCGAACAGCAGAAGTTCTGTCCGACCATCGCGATCGATGTCCGCCGTATCGACACGAAGTAAACCGAAGTGCCAGAAATGGCCGAGAGTGCTCCCGTTGAGGTCATTGCGTTGAACGGCTGTCGGAGATCGCCCTCCCGAGTAATCCGCAACAAATTCGGTAACGCCTGAACGGGAACTCCGCGAAACGACAAGGCGGTTTGGGACGAACGGTAGGTTATATCCTCTTCCCCTGAAGGAAATCTTCCCATCCGGAGGAGGGAAGTTCCCTTTCTCGCGACCTTCACCGTCCAGGAGTTTCACTCTCTGGCGTGAGTCCTCTGTGATTTCTTTCCCGACCTTGAATGATGTGAGGAGAACATTGGTCGCTGAACCCGCCGGTTTCACAACAAGGATCTGGTGTCTCAGCAACTCCTGGTCCCCGTTGTCCGGGTACGGCGCTACGGGGTAGAAGGGTAAAGAGAAGAGCAATTCGCTGGCTTCATTGTAGGCGGAAAAGGTTCCGTCCCGCTTATTGATTGTCGTAAAAGAAGGATTGGAGTCGACGTTTTTCCGAACGAACAGCAGGGTGCAGAGCACAATCAGGAACACTCCTCCGATGGCTGAGACGCCGGCTGCGAGAGGATGCATGCGAATGACTTCGAGTGCATGCTGCGGGAACGATGTGTGGAACGCATTCACAGCGAATGCCGGAGACTTTCGCAGAACGAGGGGCGCCCGGTGCGGAAGCGGGACAAGGGACCGTGTCGGTGGCACCCCGCTCGATTCGGATGTCCGGTAGTGAGCGGCGACTTCAACGTAGAATTCCCGTATCTCTTCGGCGAAAGCGTTACATGCCGGACAGGTCCTCAGGTGGGCCTCGATCTCCGCCGCCTGATTCTTCATCTCCGCCGCACGAAGGACGTACAGCTCGATGCTATGTTCTGTGGGATGAGTCATTCGTTCCAAATAAATATCCTCGCATCTTCATTCCCATGCGGAAAGCAAAAATCGTCAGCCGAAAGCATGCTCCAGCGAAAGTCGGGCACGCTTGCGGACAAGCTTCATCAGGTATTCAACGGTATTTCTGTGATTCGAACGGTATTCCTCTTCGTTCAAATCAGGGTACCGTGTCTGCAATCTGTGGAACAGCGACCCTTCCATTTCAGTTTCGCATGCTTCGGAGATGAGGGTGGCCGCGATCACATCGAAATACGATTTGTACAATGCTTCATCGATTCCGCCCGAAACAGTGTATTTTCTTCTCATCTGCCTTTCCACCGATGAACAGGCTTCTTCCACAATGCGTTGGAAGGTTCCCGAATCGAGATCGAGATCGATGTGCGTCTCGGGTTCATCGGGGTGGATTCGTGATGAAGAGAGGAAGTCGCGGAGGGCAAGGCCGAGGGGGACCAGGGGGACAACGCGACAGTAATCCGATTGCTCCCGGATATGGGAAGAAAGGGCGGAGAGCATCGACGGGATTCGACTGTCGGGACGGTGGATCCTGGAGAGTATACGAAAGAGCGATTCGCGGTCCAGCAGCGGTTTGCCGAACAACGGATCACATCCGGTCGCGCTGAGCACCGTATCGCCAAACCGATCGCCTTCGACAAACTCTCCAGCGAGGGAAGCCCCCAATTTTATATTCCGGAGGATTTTCCCCAGAGTCGGATCCATTTCATTGTAGGTCCGGAAGAGTCCATTCCTCACTTTCGAAAAAACCAGTCTCCGGAGATACGACAGGGTCTCTTCTTCCGAAATACTTTCCAGGTCCACGCACTCAAAATAGACTTGAATCTGGACGGGAATTTTTTCCTCGTTGAGAGTAAAGAGGTCGGCGATGCAGTCAAACGCCAGGTCGCGCAACGGGAGGGAGAGTATGGAGGGTGTAAGCTGCCCGGTGGCCGCCTTCCGTTCGAGAAGCGTGAGGGCGACGGCGTGACAGATGTGGACGAATTGTGTAAACATCCTCGGCGACTGTTCCTGTCGAACAATCGCACGGACGATATCCCTGATCGTAGGTGTTGAGCGGGGCAGCGGAAGCATGTCCGGATTTGAGCCTGGTCGAAGAACGCTGACGGGGAGAGATCGGGGTACGGGGGGAGAACCGGACACCGTCCTGACAATATACGAATTTTTATGAGATAGGCAATTCCCGTGTTTTCCAATGGAAATGCTTTTGCGATATTTCTGCCATTCCATGGCAAAAATGCGCAAATAAAAAGGACTCTCCCTCTTGACAACCGGGGTTTCTTCCATTATATTTGGAAGCGCTTCCAAGAAATTGCCATTCTATCATTGCACATCGCTCCCTCAATGGGTGTTACGATATACGATCTCGCTCGAGAAGCGAAGGTAGGTATCGGGACAGTCTCACGCTGTCTCAACAACCACCCGAGTGTGGCACCCGAGACCCGTGCCCGGGTCCTTGCCGTGATAAAGCGGCTCGATTACCACCCTCATGCGTACGCCCAGCGTCTCGCCTCCAAACGCACAAACACGATCGCGTGCATCATTCCGTATTTCACCAACTACTTTTTTGTTCAGGTCCTCAGGGGAGTGCAGGACAAGGCAGGCGAGATCGGCATCGATCTCATTCTCTATGGAGTGGATCACCCGGAGCAGGCGGAACACTACCTTCGCAGGTCGCTCAACCGGGGTCATGTCGATGGCGTGATGTTTTTCTCGATGAAGTTTCCCGAGGGATTTGTATCGCGCTTTCAGCAGATGCAGCTGCCGCTGGTTCTCGTCGACACGATGCACCCGCAATTCGATTCCATCCGCGTTGAGAACCGTGAAGGCGCATTGATGGCCATGCGGCACCTGATCGGACTCGGTCACACCAACATCGCGATGATCAACGCGAGTCTTCAGACGCAGCCCGCTCAGGCCCGGCTGGAGGGATACAGGGCCGCCCTTGAGGAGGCGCACCTCACCTATTCCCAGGATCGCGTGTTCATTTCCACGATCGGGAAACAGGATGGATTCGACCGCGATTCGGGGCGTGCCTCGATGCGGGAACTCTTGCGTTACCCGGATGCCCGCAGGGACATTACGGCGGTCTTCGTCGCGAGCGATGTCCAGGCCATCGGCGCTCTCGAAGTCGCCCGTGAACAGGGTGTGCGGGTTCCGGAAGATATCGCTGTCATCGGCTTCGACGACATCGAGCTTGCCGCGCACGCGGGTCTCACGACGATGCGGCAGCCGATGCACGAGATGGGAGAACTGGCGCTCGAAAAATTAGTGGCAAGAGTGAAGGACCCGCAGGCGCGTCCGACGCTCACGAGTTTTATGCCCGAGCTGGTAATTCGTGAAACATGCGGCGCGACTCGTGTCAGCCGGCATCTTCCCGTTGGTGAGCCGGCTCCTCACTGAGGCGATGGTCAGCGGGCCTGCCCGGGCATCGACTCCGGCGTCCGGCCTTGCAGAGTGTATTGTAGAAAGAAGAAACTGGCGGCATGGGCAGTTGCACCTGCCGTCCTCACAAGAAAGGATCCATTTTTCGATCGTTTGCTTACGACCTTCTATGACACCCCATTGTGTGCCTTCCCGTGTCCGCCGTCCTCGTAAGCTGCGATCTCGCCGTGTCCGTCTGCAAAAGGAGCACTCCACTATGACTATCCGTGCAGCTTTGAGCTGCTTTCTCCTCTTCCTCGGTGCGGCCGTTGCCCTCGGGGGAACCACCGGCAAAATCACCGGCACGATAAAGGATGCGCAGACGGGCGAGGCGATCGTTGGGGCGAGCGTTCTTCTCCAGGGAACATCTCAGGGCGCGGCGTCGAACCTCGACGGCTACTACGTCATCCTTAATGTGTCGCCCGGGAAGTACGACCTCGTGATTTCCGCAGTCGGATACAACAAGAAGCAGATCAACGGCGTCGCGGTATCGATCGATCTTACCACGACGATCGACGTCACGCTGAACTCGACCGTGCTGCAGATGGGCGAGGAGATTGTGACCACTGCGACGAGGCCGATGGTCACGAAAGATCTCACCGCAACGACCGCTGTCGTCAGCGGCGAGCAAATTCGGGCCCTCCCGGTGACGGAGATCTCCCAGGTGTTGAATCTCCAGGCGGGGTTTGTCAATGGAAGCCTCCGCGGCGGCCGACAGGGCGAAGTTGCCTACTGGATCGACGGCGTGCCGGTGACGGATTCGTACGACCGGTCCGAGCTCGTGGAGATCAACAAGAACGCTGTTGAAGAAATGCAGGCAATCTCCGGCGCGTTCAACGCGGAATACGGCTCGGCCATGGGCGGCATCGTGAATATCGCGACCAAAGAGGGATCGGATAAGTACACCGGATCGCTCCAGACCTATTTCGGGGGATATGCACCAAGTGACAAGAGCTTATTTCCGGGGAATGACAAATTCCGCCCAACCTCAATCAGGGATTATGAAGGGAGCGCGAGCGGCCCGGTGCTCGGCAACACCCTCACGTTCTTCGCCAACGCCCGGTATTATTATTCCGACGGTTATCTCTTCGGCTTCAACAGGTTCAACCCCTCCAACGTCGCGTATACCGACAGTCTAGGCAACTTCCATCTCTCTCGTGATCCCAGCGGCCGGGGAGACAGCTCAAGAGTCTCCATGAATTCGTCGGAACGCAAGTATGGCCAGGCGAAACTCACATGGCGGATTACTCCGACCTTGAAAGTGACTGGCAACTACATTTACGATTGGAATAAATCCCGGCCGTACAGCGGGTTCCAGCCGAACTATCGGAATTATTTCTACGATCCGAACGGTTTCGGCTACGATCACAATGTGACCAATACCTTCATTTTCCAGCTGAGCCATGTGCTCAGTGATCGCACGTTCTATTCCGTGAATGGATCGGTGTACTGGAAGGACTATCGTTATTCACTGTACGATGATTTGAATGATCCGCGCTATGTCCACCCCAACGTCGGGGTTTCCTATGACAGCTACAGTTTCCTGTCGGGGGGGACCGACCTCCGGTACACTCACCGGACGACAACCACGTACCTTGGGAAGGCCGATATTACAAGTCAGATCTCCGAGACCCACCTCATGAAAATTGGCGTGGAATTCCGCCAACACAAAATTGACTATAACAACCTGACCCTTACCCCGGTCATCGGACAAGGCTCCTTCACTCCTGCAACAAGCAGTCCTTTCATAACCACGCAAATCCCGGACATTACCACCGCCGGTCATGATCTGTATCAGCACAAACCGTACGAAGCGGCGGCCTATATCCAGGATAAAATGGAGTTCAAGGACTTCATTGTGAATCTCGGCATCAGATTCGATTATTTTCAGCCGGATGGTCACGTCTTGAACGATGCGCATCCCGATCCCAACGACCCGCTCTATTATACGTACACCGTTGACGATCCGAACATCTTCAATCCGCTCAAGCCGGACAACAGGTTCTTCGACTACAATAAGAACGGCGTGCAGGATCCCGGAGAGCCGGCAAAAACCGTAGCGGACCGGATGTCCTATTGGTACAGGAAGGCCACGGCAAAATGGCAGATCAGCCCGCGCCTCGGGTTCTCATTCCCGATCACCGCCCGCGGGGTGGTGCATTTTTCCTACGGTCACTTCTTTCAGATTCCGCGTTTCGAGTATCTCTACGACAATCCTTATTTCAAAGTCGGGCAGGGAACAACCAATATCATCAGCAACGCAGACCTTGGCGCAGAACAGACGATCAATGGGGAACTCGGAATTCAGCAGCAGCTCACCGACGACATTTCAGCGGATCTCACCGCGTATCTGCGTGATATTCGCAACCTGAGTTCCACCCGGGGCGTGCTGATCTCCACCTTCGGGGGCGCGATCCAGTACGCAAAGTATGTGAACAGCGATTTCGGACTCGTCAAGGGAATTGTCCTGTCGATCGTCAAGCGTTTCTCCAGCGGTCTGAGCGCAACGCTCGATTACACGTATCAGGTTGCCCGGGGCACCAACTCCGATCCGAATGCCGCCTTCAACGCAGCGCTGGGAGGGCAGCAACCCGAGGTGTTCCTGGCGCCGCTGGACTGGGATCAACGGCATACGTTGAATATCACCGTTGCTTACCGTCAGAAGGATTGGGGCGTGAGCCTGATCGGCAAATACGGCAGCGGATCGCCATACACACCACGGGCAACGACCGATATCACCTCGCTCCTCACGAACAGTCAGCTCAAGCCGTCGTTCATGGACGTAGACATGGATGCGAACTACCAGTTTGCATTCGACAAGACGCGGGTTGTGGTCTATGCCAGGGTGATCAACCTGTTTGACATCATGAACGAAGTCAATGTGTTCAATGATTCGGGGAGAGCCGGATTCACCATCGATGAAGCGACGGCGATCGCGAACAATCCCCGTCAGTACGTCAACACGATCAATCAGTGGTTTACCATTCCGACGAACTACTCGGAACCGCGTCGCATTGAATTTGGCATGAACCTGGAGTTCTAGATGATGCACAAAGCACGCAATCTTTTCGTCGCCTGCGCCGTCGCTGCAACGCTTCCCATGGCGCTCTTCGCGCAGGGGTCCACCCCGTATGAGACGGTCGGCATCATGAACGGGAATCAGGTCCGCACGATATTCGGCAACTGGGGGGTGATCGGTCAGCCTGCCCAATATGGCCACCGCGGTGCCTGGAAAAACGACAATAACGGTTACCTCGGCGATGTCAGTCCCCTGGTGGGGGCGGAAGTAAAGTGGCAGGGGAGAACCTGGCATGCAGTCGTGACCTGCCCTGTGGCGCGACCATCGATTGCTCCGTACAATACCGACCCGAGGAACAGCGCACACTACTGGACCTGGGAACCGTTGAGCGGCTACTATAATCCGAACAATCCCGATCCGACATTCAAAGTCGCGATGAGCAACAAGTCGATCTCCTGGCCCACCTTCTGGCCCGACAAACTGAACGACCTCTCGGACCCCGGCTGGCGCGGTTCGTGGAACGGCTATTTCGGGAAAAAGATCAGCGCGGACCTGGAAACGTACTATGTGATGGACGATCAGGCGTACGAGAAGTACAACGTGGCCGCCAACAATTCTCTGGGCGTTGCTTTCAAACCGGATTCCACCGATCTGTCGCGCAACGGCCTCGCGCTGAAAATGAGCGTACGTGCAATGCAATGGTCTCAATTTCTTGCCAAAGACAATATTTTCTGGCTGTACGAGATCACCAATACCGGGACGACGACGTACGACCGCGCCGTCTACGGCATGCTCGTGGGGACGTACGTCGGTGTTACCTCGACGGAAGACTATCATGAGTATGCGGATGACTGGTCGTTCTATGACGTCAACACCAATATCACCTACACGGGGGATTTCGGCCGGCAGATCGCTGACCCGTTGTGGGTCGGGCCTGTGGGCATGGTCGGCTACGCCTTCCTGGAAAGCCCCGGCAATCCTTTCGATGGGATCGATAATGACGGGGACGCGGATTCATCCTCTGTCGGCATTTCCGCCCCGAAATTCAACCAGGCAAGCTTTGATTCCGTGACGTTGATGCCGGGACAGCAGATTGTATTGATCAACGAGGATTTCAGCCGTCAGCTCTACACGATTCCGAATCAGGACTCCGTGCAGGTGCACACGCTTGGTCTTACCGAATGGATCTATCCCGGAAAAACCAGAGTGGCCGAGGGGAACGTCATTCAACAGGTTGCCGGGGCGACCCTGGTCGATGCGATCAATCCCAATGCCTACGATGGCGTGGACAACAACTTCAACGGTCTGATCGACGAGAACTACTATGTCCACTACCATCAGATCAAGTGGCCGAACAACGACCACACCAAAACTCCGTTAATCGATGTTCTGCGTCCCGTTCGATATATCAATTACGCCACCGGTGCCGGTCTGAATCCCTATAGCATGATCGACGAGCGTCGTGACGACCGCATCGACAACAACCGGAACTGGGATGTGGTTCACGATGACGTCGGACGCGACGGGATCCCGAATACCGGAGACTTCGGAGAAAGCGACGGTCTTCCAACGTCGGGGTACGACGACAATGGGCATGATACGGGCCTCCCCGGTGAACCGCACATCGATAAAACGGACGTGCGCGAATCGGACCAGATCGGTCTGACCAGCTTCTTCTATTTCACCCCATCGAATCAGATTGCCCTGGGAGACGATGAGGGACTCTGGAATCAACTGAAGCCGGGCTTCTTCTCAGTCCCGAAATCCATCCAAAACAACAGGCCGGTCAACGGTGAGGACGGGGACTTCATCTACGGGTCAGGGTTTTTCCCCCTCCTTGCGAAGGAAACAGAACGATTCTCGCTCGCCCTCGTTTACGGCGGCGGTAACGGAGGGAGCGTCGACAACGACATTGCGGACCTTCTGAAGAATAAGAGGACCGTCCAGAAGATCTACGATGCGAACTATCAGTTCCCGACACCGCCCGATCGTCCGACGTTGACGGCGGTTCCCGGCGACCATGAGGTGACTCTGTACTGGGACAGGAAATCCGAAGCAAGCGTCGATCCGGTGCTCCTCACGCATGATTTTGAGGGCTACAAGCTTTACAAGTCAACGAGTCCGGATTTTTCGGATATCTTCACAGTCACGGACGGGTCCGGGTCGCCCCAGGGGTACAAACCTCTCGCCCAATTCGACCTCGTTGACAGCGTCAACGGGTACTTCCCGGCCACAGGAGATCTGTTTCAGAGCATCTCGGGATATGCGTACTATCTCGGCAGTGACGACGGTCTCCAGCACAGTTTTGTCGATACGGACGTCAAAAACGGCCAGCGGTACTTTTACGCACTCGTTGCATACGACAGAGGAGATGCTTCAAGCGGCATCCTCCCCTCCGAGAACAAATTCACCGTGTCCATCCTCCCGAGCGGTCAGCTGGTGTATGACCCCAACGTCGCGGTCGTCACGCCCAATACCCCCGTGGCGGGTTACGTTGCCCCGGAGACCGGTGTGCCATTGATTCACTCACACGCGTATGGTACGGGATCCGCTGCGTATCAGGTTCTCGATCCCCGCGCGGTGACCGGTCACAGCTACCAGGTCGATTTCCTGGATACGCAGGTGGACACCATCGATAACAACGGGAACGGATTGATCGACAGCGCAGATTCCACCGAGTGGGACCGAAGGACTACGTTCTACACTGTGCGTGATCTTGAGACGGTATCGGAGCAGGTCACCAGTGAAGACACCACGGTCGTACGTATGGCACGCCAGCAGCTCATCGCTTCCACGGTCAAGGTCACGGATGGCCAGGGTAGTGTCGTCGATCCTTCCTCCTACATTCTTGACGTGACGCACGGATCGATCCGGGGTGCAAGACCCGGGTCCTTCCCCAAAGGGAAGTATACGATCAGTTACCAGTATTATCCCGTGTTCAGGAGTCCGAACATCGAAGGGACGCCGTTTCTCTCGGACAGCAAAGATGCGGATGCGTTTGATGGGATTTCCCTTCTGTTCAACAATAGCTGGTCGGTCACCGTTGATACCACCGGCGCAACCGGATCGCGGTGGGTTGGCAGGCTGGGTTATCAGTGGGGTATGACGCCACTCTCGGCGAACGACGGCAGCAACCCGCCCAAAATATTTTTTAACGGGTACGCGAGACCGGCGAATTACCGGATTGAGTTCAGCGACCACATTGTCGATACCTCCTATGCCGATCCCGAACTCTATCCGATTTCGGCGCCTGTGAATTTCCGGGTCTATAACGAAACCGACGGCGCATATATAAAGTTTATCTTTGTCGATGCGAAAGGGAACGGAGTTCTCTCTCCCCTGGACGAATTGGTGTTTGTCGAGCCCGATCCGCGCGGTAGACTCCATTGGTCCTGGGACCTCAACTTTGCCGCACAGGATCCGGTCAGACATCCCGACTCGGTCATTGCCTTTTCCGCCGGCGATACCCTGAAGCTCCGGACCAAGCGACCGTTCCGGCAGGGCGACATTTTCCAGTTCACGACGGTGAAGCCCACTGTCGATGAAAACTCCGCTGCGGAGACGGTGTTCCGCGTGCGCGCAGTCCCGAACCCTTATGTGACCGCCTCATCGTTCGAACCTCCCCTGAATCCGGGCGTCACCAGCGGGCGCGGGGAGCGGAAAATCGAATTCATCCATGTCCCCAAGAATTCGAAGATCCGGATTTTCACGGCGCGCGGCGACTATATCGTCACGCTGTATCATGACAGCGGAATCGATAACGGGACGGTGTCGTGGAATCTCAAGACCTCCGAGAACCTCGATATTGCGTACGGCGTCTACTTCTACGTGGTAGAATCGCCCGCCGGCACGACCACTGGAAAGCTTGCGATCATCAAATGAGGGTGACAAACGACATGAAATCGAACACTATTCGAACGTATGCCCTCATCGCCCTCGTCATCGTAGCGAGCACGGGAGGGTTCGGCCAGTCAAAGGTCGGCACCACTGCCGCACAGTTCCTGGGAATATCCGTCGGGCCGAGGGCCATGGCGATGGGCGGGGCCTATGTGGCCGCAAATTACGATGCGACGTCGCTGTACTGGAATCCCGGTGCCTTTGTGCAGGCCTCCAAAAACCAGTTCATCTTTTCGAACACGAACTGGCTGGTGGGCACCAAATTCCGCTGGTTTGGATTGATGTTAAACCTCGATGGCGATGATGCCGTCGGGGTAAGTGTTACTCAATTAGACTACGGCCAGGATGAAATTACCACGGTGGATTACCCCGATGGCACCGGGCAGTACTGGACGGCGCAGGACCTTGCGGTCGGCTTATCGTACTGCCGGCGACTGACGGACCGATTTTCGATCGGTGGGTCTGCGAAGTACGTCACGCAGAGCATCTGGAACGAATCTGCCTCCAATATCACCTTTGACCTCGGATTGCTTTTTGTCACGGATTTTAACGGTCTGCGCCTCGGGATGTCGATGTCGAACTTCGGCGGCGATATGCAATTGAGCGGCCGAGACCTCTTAAACAAGATCGATATCGACCCTAACAATCCGGGCGGAAACAAGAACCTTGTTGGCGATCTCAAGACGGACTCCTGGCCGATGCCCCTCCTGTTCCGGGTGGGGATTGCCATGGATGTCGTCCAGGGAAGCGATATGCGGGTCACGGTCGCGGCGGATGCCCTCCGACCCAGCGACAACAACATCTCCGGCAACCTTGGTGCGGAGATCGCCTATCAGGAGATGTTCTTTCTCCGCGGGGGGTATCAATCGCTGATCGGGAACGAGCCGGTGTTCCAAAAGAACAATCAGCAACAGGGCCTTTCCCTCGGTGCGGGGGTTGCGTACCAGATCCCCGGAATTGTCTCCCTGCAGGTCGATTATGCGTGGACGAAGTTTGGCGTGTTCGGTAATCTTAATACCATCGGGCTCGCCATCGGTTTCTGAAAGCCGGGTCACGAACTCTCACTTTCTGAAAGGAGCAGATCCCTGCAACGCCGCACAATACGTACCGTTGTCGATTCAGCAAAATCCACTATAGCAGCTGTAACGCTACCATTCATACTTTGAGGAGGTCCTATGAAGAGGTCCATACTCTTTCTGGGCATAGCGATCCTGGGAATTCTGTTGTTGGTTCCGGGAGCGACTTATGCGCAGAAGCGGAGCGTGACGTTTCTGGTGAATACCGCCACGGTTCCTGACACGCTGAATGCCGTGTCGAACGTTGTCCTGACGGGTGCTGCCGGAGCAGATACTGCAGGGTCAGCCGTATTGACGAACTGGGGAACCGGTGCTGCGCTGACGAACGTCGGCGGCGACTACTGGATGGAAACCCTCCAGTTTAACCAGGGAGACACGCTGGCATACAAGATCCGTATTCGTGGCGATGGTTGGGAGGAAAACACCGACGCCTCGAACGGAAATCGTAACCTCATCGTGCCGAACAATGACACGACACTGGTGGTCCAGTTCTGGAATAACGGTCATTTCCCATCCGGGAAGAATCCGGACGCGTATGCGCTTCCGTATGTTCCCGCTGCGACCGACACCTTTGTGAACGTCTATGTGAGAGTCAACCTGCAGGGTGTTTCGGACAACGCACTCTATGGGTGGACTGCCGCTGATGTCGACTCTGTGGGCATTCTGGGGGGCGGGAGTCACGTTTCCGCTCCAACTTCGACCCTTGACTGGGGGACCCCGCTTTACCTGACCCGCGAATCCGCGCCGACCAACAGCGCCGCCGCCTTCGGCATTGCCCCCGGAGGATTCTATCACGGCGTCATACGCATTCCCAAGGACTCCGTCACCGAAGGACAGGATATTGCGTACAAATTCCGCCTCGGCTCGAATTGGAGCTATGGTGCAACGCAGCGGTCAGAACAGCTTGCCGATCCGCCCTACGGCGGAGGGAACCGGCATTTCACGATTCCGGTCGGGAAGAAGGACACCACTCTTCAGTGGGTGTACTTCGGCAATGCGAAACCGACGGGACGGGAAAATGCGGATACCGTGACATTCACCTGGCGTGTCGATATGACCACGGCCCGGAACAAGGGAAGCTTTAGTATCGGCGATACCGTGGAAGTGCAATCCGGCTGGTTCAACACCGCGGATTCGACGCGGACAACCATTCTTTCCCGTGTCGGCCTGACAAATATCTACACAGGCTCGGCGACGATGATCACATCACTGAACAAGATGATGGATTATCAATACTACCTGCACAAGAACGGGCAAGACATCCGCGAGGTGTTCTACAATTTCCAGTACGCAGGCGATGTGAGTTCGGAGAACGAACGCCGCCAATACGCGCCGCTGACAAGCAGCGTGACGGTTTACGACTCAGTCAACAGCCTCACCTCAGGCCGGAGACAGCCCTACTGGCAGAACACGAGGAACCTTGCGCACAACATGACGGTGACGTGGACGGTGGATATGCGCCCTGCGTACTACCAGATCTGGGCGGGAGATACCTTGAGAGCGGGTCAGGGAACTGCGACGGTGATCTATGCCGACAGCATCAAACCCTGGGGCGTCGCGATCAACGGACCGGCTACCGGTGGTCCGAACGGTCCCCTCGCAACCGACTGGGCAACATGGAATGCCGCCATTGCGGCCGACACGAGCGCACGGAAGATGTGGGATGACGGAACCCATGGTGATAAGGCAGCGGGCGATACGGTGTATAGCGTGATATTCCATTACACCACTGCCAACTTCGTAGGTCAGATCTTCAAGTTCGGCATTCAGGGATCCGACAACGAAGGTGGATTCGGCAATAACCACGTGGAGAACATGGTCGATGTCGACACCACGTACACCGTTGCTTCGGATTGGGGCAGCATCGATCCGAATTTCTACACCGCATGGGACTATGATTTGCACAAGCCGAAGACCGCCACGGGTGTGGTGAACGCGGGAGGTCTGCCGCTCGTGTATACGCTTGCGCAAAACTATCCCAACCCCTTCAACCCCTCAACGAAGATTGAATTCGCAATACCGAAGCAATCTGTTGTTGACCTGAAGGTGTACAACATCCTCGGTCAGGAAGTTGCCACGCTTGTTCACGAGGTCCTTGGCGTCGGCAGGCATGCATTCACCTTCGATGCAAAGAATCTTGCCAGCGGACTGTACTTCTACCGCTTGACCGCCGGCCAGTTTACGAGCGTCAAGAAGATGATGCTGTTGAAGTAGCCGTGCACTGAAGATGTTGATGGAGCAGGATGAGGCGGGTCTGCGAGAGCGGGCCCGCCTTTTTCTTGGGGGACCCTCTTAGTGCCTGGCAGCCTGAAGAATGCGCTGACGGAGCTGGGCGGCAGGAGCATACGCGGGCGCAAGACGGAGCGACTCCTCCGCGTATTTCAGGGCCTGATCGAATCGTCCCTGATTCGCACGAATGGCGGAAAGGCCGTAGTAGGCCGACGCCCGCAGTGAAGCAGGAAATGCCGTCGAGGGGTTCGACGTTTCGACTGCACTTGAGAGCTGACGTTCCGCTTCCTCGAACTCCCCGTCATTGATCAGGAGCAGCCCTAGTTCGACGCGCGCAAAGGGATATGTTGGATTGGTCTCGACAACCCGGGAATACTGTTCTTCAGCCTCACGGAGGAGGCCACGGTTGCGAAGGATATTGGCGAGAAGATACCGGACAACGTAGGCACGGGGGTATTCCGCGAGGATTGCCTCGTACGATGTACACGCCGCCTGCAGGTTGCCATGCTTTTCGAACCACTCCGCACAACGCAGATTCCCCTCGTTCCAGGAAAGACGGTTGCCATAGACTTCGAGGGCAAGGTGTTGCAGCGCGGTATCGGCACGGTCAAAGTCGGGGGTGGGCACATGAAAACTCTCAAACGGCCAGCGGCCGGTCAGGGCCTGAACCGACAGATCGGCAAGGCCAAGATCAAGCCAGCTGATGCTCAATTGGTCCATGTCAAATGGAAGCCGCGCACGAAAAGAGCTGTCGGGATTCCCGGAAGGGATGATTCGCCTGTCGAGCAACGCCTTCAGGAACACATCGGCGATGTGGTAATAGCCGAGGGCGCGGGGGTGAAGGTGCTCCCAGAAGAGCAACGGGCCCGGAATGTGGCCGGGACTGAGGGAATCGAACAGGGCGACGGTTGACACGAGAGATGTTCCGGTTTCGCCACAGACATCGCGGATCACAGTGTCGATGACGGATGGCGCACGGAATTTCAGGAGGTCCTCATCTCTGGCTTGCTCAAGATACGGACGGGCCGAAGACGAATCTCCCCTCTGCGCAAGAAATGCTCCCAGCGAATATTCAAGGGAGGCGTCCGTTGCTCCCCGGCGACGGACCTCCTGCAGAAGGCCGAGGACCTTTGCCGGATCCCCTTGACGGATCGCAGACTGCGAAAGCTCCGCACCCGCAGCGGAATCCGACGCGAATGGCGGAAAGAGAAGGTTGGATGCTACATCGCTCACGACGACCGGGATATCTCTCTCTTTGTAGAATTCGACGATCCGGAGAAGGTTTTTGTGGAATATCAGCGCTATGCGTCTCTCTTCGGGCGAGCCGTGCTTGACATGAGCGCCCTCGGATACCTGGCGCATCAGGTTCAGTTCGGCGTTTTTGGAGTTGCGTCGAGTCCATACGGTGTGCAGCCACCGCTGTATCGATCCCACGATCCGGAGATCGCGGAGCCGGTACTTTGCTTCGGTAAGCCAGGGGATCTTGCGCTCCAGCCAGGAGGCCCCCACTCCGTCAGGACCGTAGAATTCGTTATGACCGGTATAGATCAAAACGACATCAGGTCGGAGGATCAGTGTCTGTGGCACGAAATCGGCGATCACGTTTGAATTGATCGCGGAGGCCCCGAGGTTGATAACGGTGATTTCCCGGTTGGGAAACAGATGCCGGAGCTGCTTCTGAAGAATTGCGGGAGCACTCGCACCTGCCTGGTAGGGTGTACCGAACATCGACGACTCGCCGAGGCAGAGAACACGAATTTCCCCCTGGCTTTTGACAGCGTGCACAATGGTGGGTTTGAGCTCCGGGATGAGCGGACTGTTTGCGGGGAAATATTTTTCGAGATAGCCTCGATTGACCTGCAGCCATTCCTGCCCGTCATACGCATAGGGAGCTACCAGTTCGTACGGCCTGGGATCCCCAAAGAGCCGCAAACCCGCTTCGACGAGGAGGAGGAGCCCCATGAGGAGCACCGCAGGAACAGCACTGAAGAGGAACACTTTCCTGCGCGATAGGGAAGACGGGCGAGATTGAGAGGGATGCATGGAATGAGAGCTCTGGCTGAACGCACCACTGAGAGAACGAGAAAAGGTAGGGAGAAGATCCTCCTGACGCAAGCTCCGGAGCGAGTCAGCCAGTTGATTGGAGAATCCGCTTCCCGTACATTTATGATACTGGAATAGCTGCCGAATACGTCGTTCACCATGAGAGACTCTATGCGGTACTGTTTGCGAAACATTCTTCTGGCGATCATCCTCACTGCTCCACTGCCGGGGAATGCTCAAGAACCGACGGTCAATCCTTCGAAGGATCGCGTCCTTGGGAAAGCAGGGAATATATTTATCACCGAGGACGAATTTGTCCGCAGGTTCGAATTACTTCCGGGCTTGTACCGTCGTAAGGGGAAGGGCCTGGAAGAAGAGAAAGTAATGGAGATGTACTCTCTGATCGCAGAGAAACTCCTTGCCCAGGAAGCTGAAGCACAGGGCATGGGCGGTGATTCTGCCGCCATTGAAGGGCTCGATCACCTGAGAGACCTTCTGGCGAGAGACGAACTCTATCGGGAGGAAATCGCCGGGAAGGTCAGGCTGGGTCCGAACGAAATACAGCAGGGGTTGCGCAACTCCGTTCGAAAGCTCTCTTTGCGGTACCTGTTTTTCCCGAACAAGGAAGACGCTGAATTCGTGGCCTCGCAGCTTCCCGGGAAGGACCTCCGGACATTTGAAGTGGATTCCACAATCTCTTCGATGAAGGATACGGTCACCATCGAATGGGGCAAAGCGGAGCCGGAAATCGAAGCGGCGGCGTATTCCCTCAAGAAGGGTGAGGTTTCTCCCGTGATCGAAAGCACGAAGGGGTTCGTTATTCTTCAGCTTGTCTCGGAAGCCCCCGATGCATTGTATATGGGGATGCAGCCATCGGTGCGCCGGGAAAGGGTCATGAGCCACATTCGTCTTGTGAAAGAGGAAGCGCGGCTTCGGGAGTTTCTGGCCGGATTTCTCCCCGGACAAACCGGATACGCCGTCGGGCCAATGATCAAAAAGGTCGCGATGGCGGCCGGCAAAGAGCTCACGGCAGCCGAAGGGGATTCCCTCTATTCCCTCCCGCTTGCGGCAAAGGAGACATTGTATAAGGACCTGCAACAATCGTTGGGCGACACGTTCATGGTTGCCGGCAGCAGGACCTTTACCGTTCGTAATCTCATCGATATGCTCGTGGAAAAAGGGTTCACCTGCACTTCCAATCGGCCTCTCGACGTTGCAGCAGCGCTGAACGGGCAATGTCGCGTCTGGGTCCAGCAGGAGCTGCTCGCACAGGAAGCCGTACGGCGTGGAATGGACCGGAGGCAGGATGTACAATCGCAAATGCGGGAATGGCGGGAGGCGTATCTTGCGCAGCGGATGAGGGCGAAAGTCGAGTCCGGCATCAACGTGGACGATGCTGAAGTGTACAGGTATCTCCAGCGGTACGGAGACCCGCTTCCGACGCCCCGGGTCCAGGTTCGTCAATTGACCACATCCTCACTCGAGCAAATGCGCCAGGCGATGGCAGACCTTGAACGCGGGATGCCTCTGGCGCAGGTCGTCCAGATGTTTTCCCGCGATCCTCTGGAGCGTGCGAAGGGTGGGCTTTCAGATTACTTTCCCATCACCGATCGTCCGCCGGTGGGCGAGTTAGCCTCCCAGATGGCGCCGGGTCAACTCTACGGACCGGTACCGACGAAGGATGGGGTGATTCTCTTTCAGCTCGTTGCGCGGCAGGACTCAGTGGCAAAAAACTCGACTCTCCTCGAGCGGAAAAAGCAGACGGCAGAGGATTTGCGCAGGATGCTTGAGCGTGACACGGTGGAGAAGTTTATCGCCGGCGTTGCCGCAAAACGCGGATTTTCCATCTTCGGGGACCGTCTCCGCGCATTGAAAGTGTCACCAATTCCCATGATGGCATTTCGAGTCCTTGGATTCGGTGGGCGGCTCTTTGCCGCCCCGATGCTGCCGAGGCTGTTCGGCTGGGTGACCAAGGAAGTGCCCAAGCCCTCCATAGTGCCGTAGAACCTCGGGCGGGCCAACGTCACTCAGGGATGCCCGACTTGCGGTCTGCCCAAACGTTCGAGCAGGGCTTTCGCACTGGCGTTTCCCGGGTCGATGCGGAGAACATGTTCGAGTTCAGTTTGAGAATCAGCAATCCTGCCCAGTTTCAACAGGGCGAGGCTTCTGGCGTAGCGGGTCTGTCCCTCCAGGATGGAAGGGGGGGCAAGCGAGAGAGCGGAACGATAGCGGGCGTCAGCATTCTGAAAATCGCCCTCCGCGAGAAGAAGATCTCCGAGCATCTTTTCCGCTTCCGGATCAGGGCAGAATGAAGATGTGCGCTCAAGCGCATACCGCGCCTCGCCGGTCCTTCCCGCCCGGAGGGCAAGGCGTGCCCACCGTTTATAGGATTCTGGATCCAGCTTGAAGGTTAAAGCGATGGCGCGCATTTCTGCCGCCGCCGCGGTGAGATCTCCCCGGTGCGCATAGTACGCCGCCGCTGCTTCGTGTGCCGCGCGCCAATCCAGTCGTCCGCGCGTCACACCCTCCGCAATCAAACCCAGAGTATCTGTCGCAGCGATATCGTCCAACACCTTTTGTCCCTGCACAAACGGCCACCCGGCAGTCAGTATCTCGGTCTTTCGTTTTCCTATCCGTTCATCAAGTGGTGTAACGGTTCTCTGATCCCATACGACGCTGTCGGCGACGGTGTCACGGCATGCCCATTCTTCCTTTGTCAGAAGAATGCCGTTGCTCTTCATCGCGTTGACAATGGTCCGGGCAATGAGAAATTGGCCGTACACCGTGGGGTGGAGGTGCTCGGTGATGAGGTCGAACCCTATAGTACCCCGGCCCGCTTCCGCAAACGATTCCTCGACGTCGGCACAGGACGCTCCGTTCTCACAGGACCGGATGGCTCTGTTGAGATCGCTGCACGCGCGAAAGCGGACGGGGTCCTTATCGCGCGCCTCGATATATTCCTTGTGCGCTTCCGTTGTCCGGTGAAGTGAATCAAGGGCCACTGCAAGGAAGTAATGTGTCATGGCAAAATCAGAGTCGAGCGCAGCCGCTTTGTGAAGGAGGCCGATCGCATCGTTGAATTGCCTGCGATGAAGGAGTGTCCCCCCGGAATCTGTCTCTTCTTCAACACTCCGGCATAGGTCCGGGCTCAGCCGGTCGGAATGGAGCGAGGCAAAGGGGGGAAGGGCGAGGTTTGAAACCTGTGTGCATAGAATGAGGGGCACGTGAGCATCCCTGCATTCTGCCGAGAGATCCTGGAGGTTTTTCCCGAATGTTCTCACCCCCACCTCGTACAGGCTGCTTCCATAGGGGACCATTCTTCCCCGCGCCAGTTTCTCCATCATCGTTGCCCGATCAATCCCGGTCTCCTCGGGATGAATCGCTGTGAGGAGTGAACCCATTACATTGCGGACAAGCAGAAATGTCTTGAACCGGAGCAAGTTCAGGTAGAGTTCAACAAACCATCGCGAGCGACCAAGACTTTCGCGGGAAGCAACGCCAAGCGCTCCGTAAAATTCATTGTGGCCATCATAAACGATGATTGCGTCGGGCTGATACTGCAGGATCTCCCTCGACTCGTCCAATACAGTGAAGGAATTCGTCGCAGTCATGCCGAGGTTTACCACTTCAATCCGCTTATCGGGGAACACGCGCTCGAGGTAGGTCTGGAGAAAAGCCGGGAACGCGGCGTTGTACCAGAAGGGGTAGCCGGCCGTTGTCGACTCGCCGAGACAAAAAAGGCGAATGCAGTTTTCCGGTTTAGAGCGGAGAAAAAGGTCGGGGCTCGCGCCGGGCTGGAAATCCGTCGTGAAGAAGTACCTTCCCTTGACGCCGGGATTCATCCTCAGGTAGGTTTTGCCGGAGGCATATTGATTTTTGAACAGGGAGAGATCGTCCCCGTAGTTCATCACTTGAAGAACAATCTCCAACAGCACGAAGAAGACGACAGGGAATATCAGCACGATGAACGTAAACAACCGTTTGCGGGGCGCCGATGGCGGATGAGGTGTGTTATTGTTCATCTATCTCCCCCTCTCCAGCCGATCCAGAAGCGCCCGGGCTTCTTTCAGTCCTGGTTCGATGGCGAGCGCGCGTCCGAGGTTCTTTCTTGCCTCATTGTATTTTCCAATATTCGCGTAGGCGATTCCAAGAAGATACCGCCCCGTGGCGCTCGCATCCGGCTGCATTTTTCCTCCCAGATCGCTGTCGACGGAGAACCCCCGTTCAATCTCTCTCACGGCTTCTGCCGGCCGGTCGGTGTTCAGACAAATCAGGCCCAGCTTCATGTGCGCGAAGGGGTTATCTTCGACGGCGACGCACTGGCGATATGTCTGTTCCGCAGCGTTCGTGTTTCCCTCGTCGACATAGTAATCAGCGACCCTCAGGAGTGGCTGGAAGGAGTAGGGGATTGCTTTTGCCACCGCCATGCATTCGCGGCGTGCCTGTCCATACCGGTGATGACGGGCATAAAGCCCGGCGAGCTGATAGCGGGCTTCTGACCAGGGGATCTGTTTTTCCAGAACTGCGTAACAGAGCCGGCTGACGGAATCGAGAGGAATGCGGGGAACGGCCACGGCTGAATCGTGGAACGGCCAGTGATGCGTCAATATCCGTATTTTCATCATTCCGAGTGTGTCATCAAACGCAGTGACAGCCGACAGCTCGTCGTACACGCTATCGGGGTACGGCGGCTGCCAGCGCGCAGATGGTTCAAGAAGATCATTGTCCCGTATGGCATCAGCCCAAACCTTTGCCATCAGGCGATAACCGGAAATATTGGGGTGGAGGTGTTCGAGGATGAGCTCGTGTCCCACAATGCCGTGAGGAGATGCAACCGCGAATGCGCTGTCCACCCGCGCGAGCGGCACCCCGCGGACCCGACACACGGTGACGAGAGTCTGCTGGAATTCTTCCGTGGCACGAAACCGGAGGGCATCGAGATCTTTCGCATGCTGGAAGGCGCGGAGGGCATCCCCATAACGGCCTGTGCCATAGAGGTCCTTGCCAAGTTCGAAATACCCCAGGGCATACATTGAATCAAGCCCGGTCGCCCTGGAGAACGCCTCAACCGCTGCACCGGTATCCCGATTCATTTCCGCCTGTCTCGCTCCGTTCATTTCTGTCTCCCACTTCATGCGAAGCGAATCAGAGAACCCGGGAGGGTGCAGGCTCACAAATGGGGGTTGATCACGAATATTGCTGACGAGGCTGCTGAAGAGGATCGGCACTCCACGCGATTGGGCGAGGTCGATCAGGGCGTTGAGATTTGCCTCATATGCCGAACGAGCTTCATCGTATACCTGGCTGTGGTAGCGGATCTCGCCCTTGCCAACCATCTGTTGCATGAGCGTTCCCGTCGCCGGCACATGCCTCCCCAGTCTTCCCGCAAGCCACTCATATCCATCCCGCAGGAGGAGATACGTTTTATAGTGCAGGAGTGAAATGGTCAGGCGAGTAATCCATGCGCTCCCGTGCATCGAAATCGCGGACCCCGGTCCATAGACTCCGTAGAACTCGTTGTGCCCCAGATAGACAACGAACAGATCGGGTTTGTACCGCAGCAGTTCCTGCATGAAGTCCAAAACCACATAACTTCCGATGGCGGAAAGGCCGACGTTGAGCACTTCGATGGTGTCCATCGGGAGCGCTGCGCGCAACCTGTCGCGAAGAAGATATGGCGGGGTTGGATTGAACTCATAAGGAAATCCCTCCATGGTCGATTCCCCGAGGCAGAACACTCGCTTTGTGCGGGGTCCCTTCTGGACGGAGAACCGATCTTCGTGGAGTTCTGGAATCACCGCATCACTCGCTGTAAAGTACCTTCTGCCCGCAGAACGGTTCAGGACATAATACTCGCGATTTCCAGATTGTTCCAGGTGTATGAGGTCAAGGTCCCGGTCGTAGCCGGCGATCCGGAGGGTCAATTCAAGAGCGCCCAGCACTGCCAGGGGCGTGAGCACCATCGCGATCGAGAAGAGCAGTCGCTTGCGGCGAGAGGGCTGTGTGAATGCCGGAATTCCGGGAGAGCCATCGCGATTCCCGGGAGCTGGTGAAATTCCGGGCCGTTCAGTGTGTTTTAACATTGTCTGGGCGCTGATTCAGCCGGCGTTGGGTCGCATCGATGAGATTGTGAATTTCCTGGTCCTCCTGTTCGTTCCCGGCCATGAGCGCCGCACGGTTGAACAGCGCAAGTGCCTGTGCGTACTCTCCCTTCACCATATGAAGACTTCCTGCCATCCGCGCAGCTGCGAAGGTTGGTGCGAGATCCAGCGATCGCTCGAGAGCTTTTTCGGCTTCATCATACCGTTTCAGGGTGATGGAGACCTCGGCGAGTCGTAGCAGGGTAGAGGAACTGAAGGGAAACTGCGCAACAATGGCGGCATATTCACCGGCAGCATCAGCGAAGCGACCTTGCGACTGATACCACAGACCCGCCGCCTCGTGGGCATGTTCCCATGTCCATTCTCCCTCGATCATGAGATCGGCGAACTGGTCCAGCACCGTATCGCGCGGCGAGGTTGGGATGGAGGGGGAAAGACTCTCGTGGAATGGCCAGTAGGACGTGAGGGTGGTGATGCGCTTGGCCGCGGCGAGGTCATCAAGGACGGTGAGCGATTTGCGACTCCAGAGCGAGTCGTCCGGGATGGTATCGCGACGGGTCCAATCCTCACGCGATGAAACCAGGCCGGACTGATCCATTGCGTTCGCGTAGGCTTTCGCAATCAGGAACGCTCCCCGCGCGGTGGGATGAACGTGTTCAAGAATAAGAGTGCGGCCAATCAGCGAGTCGGGGGAATGGGCGGCCAGGACGTGTTCGAGATCGATTGCAACCACTCCCGGAGGGGAGGAGAGAGACATGATGATGTCGTTGAAATCGGACGAGGTGCGGAAGCGGAGTCGGTCAAAGTCCCGGGCGCGGATATACTCCTGCCGTGCCGCGGGAAACCTGTGCAATGAATCAAGCGCCCGCGCGAGGTCGAAGTGAAGGTCCGCCCTTGTGGAGTCGAGCGCCAGAGCGCTGTCGTACGCCTGTATGGCATCATGGAAATGTCGTGCATGAGAAAGCGAATCGCCCCCCGAATAGAACCGGTCGAGGCGGCGCAGCGATGCGGGCGACAGCGTTTGACTCCTGCCGGACACAAAGGGCGGGAGGTCTCTCAGGTTCGATACTTGTGTACCGAACATGATGGGCACATGGTGTTCACGGGCAAGGTGAACAAGATCTTCGAGATTCTGGGCAAAGTATCGCCGGGCGGCCATATACTCCGGGGACCACCGGTCGACTTCCTTTCCCTTTGCCAGGCGCTCCATCATTGTCCCGTCCGTCATATCGGACGGAGGTTTCACCAGCGATTTGATCCAGACGGTCACATCACGCAAGACAACGAAGGTGCGAAACTTCAGGAGAGAAAGATACAGCTCGGTCATCCACCGCGAGCTGCTGACGGACTCGTGCGATGCGACTCCGAGGGCGCCATAGAATTCGTTATGTCCGTCATAGACGATCAGCAAATCCGGCTCGTACGAAAAGAGTTCGCGGCCGATATCCAGGGTCGTGAAGCTGTTTGTCGCCGTCATGCCGAGGTTGATAACTTCGATGGAGCGATCGGGAAAAATTGCCTTCAGTCGCTCCCGGAGAAATGTGGGAAAGGACCCCTCATACCCGTACGGAAACCCGACGGTCGTGGAGCCGCCGAGACAGAATATGCGAAAGGTCCCCTTCGGTTTCGGAATGGGGAAGTAGTCCGAAGAGGTCGTGGGGTTGAAATCCATGTTGGAGAAATACCGCAGGGTGACGCCGGGATTCATGACGGCGTATTCCCTGCCTGCGATTTCTCCGGTCATGAACAGCGAGAGGTCCGGTCCGAAGTGGAGAACTCTGAGGACAATTTCGACAGCAACCAGGAAAAGCACAGGAAGCGACAGTGTGAATGTCCAGAGAATCCGGGGTGGGATTCCGGATACTCCCAGAGTCTCGTGTGGCGTGTGTTGAGGCGGTGCTAGATGCTCTTTGGGCACAGTCGGCTTCTCATAATTCGTAGCGGGGGTTCGAAGGAAAAAGACGCTAATTCTCCCCCTCGAGGGGGGAAAGACAAAGTGCAATATACGAGGAGAGAATCAAATTCGCATCTTCCACGCCACTTTCCGGAAATGGGGGCTTCAGGCTGTTTTTTCCTTGACATTGTGCATTTTTCTCTATTATCTTGATGGAAGCGCTTCCAAGAATATGCCCTGGAGCCATCTTTTACTTATTTGTACCCTCCTTCCTGGATAGGTCCACGAGGTGGCTTCTGTTTGAAAAAAAGAGATGTACCCTTCGATTTGGATCACCCCAAAGCTTCCTGGAGCATGAGAACACCTTTGAGTTCGTTTTGTCGAGAAGAGGAGGTTGGATGAGAAATCTGTTCTCTGTCTGTTGCATCTCGCTCTTCGCCGTGCTGATGGCAAGAGGGCAGGATTCTGTTGATGTCACCTTCCGATACGTGAAAGGGTCAAGCCCCACGGTGTACCTGGTCGGCGAATTTAACGGTTGGAACAACGCAGCGTGGCCGATGACGTTTGATGGTGTAGGAACCTGGACACGGACGGCGAGGCTCCGGATCGGCGGGAATACACCGCCGAACGTGCCGGGAGCATACCAGTACAAGTTCTATTATAGCGGGGTATCGGATTGGCCGAATGATCCTCTGAACCCGCATCTGAATTCCGCAGACAACAACAATACCTATCTCTCCATAAAAGACCCGACCATCTACCAGCTTCTCCCAAACCAGCGTCAAACCATTGTGACAACCTCCACCCCGACGATCAGTGCGTTCGTGTTTCCCGCCGTGGGTGCCCTTGTGGACTCGGCTTCTTTCACGGTGATGATCGACGGGGTGATATTCACTCCTCCGCCCGAGGCGTTTAACAGCGTTACCCACCAGCTGTCATGGACGCTTCCTTCGCCCCTGCTGAACGGCCCTCACTCAATGATCCTCACGGCCCACTCCACCATGGGTGGCGTGAACGCAGATACCGTATCGTTTGTGACTCAGGCAGGGTATGTCAAGATCACCACGCAGGGCGGCTATGCAACGCTCAATCCCGTGCGGCTCTTGCGCGGCACGGTCAAGGATACCAGCGTTCACGTCGTGACCATCGTGCGGAACGGTACAGATACAAACCTTGTCGTTGTCGCGGGAGGAAGTTTCTCCCTCACCGATTCCCTGAAAGAAGGGGTGAATACGTTCCGCGCGTTCGCGGATTCTCTGGGCACGCTCAGAGTATCCGAACCTGTCTCGTTCACCTATGTCGTGAACCACACTCCCTACGCTCTGATTACGGCGAGCAACGCCGGCCCGTCCATTCAACTTTCGGCGGACGGCAGCACTGATCCGGATTCGGGTCAAACGGCGACGTTGAGTTTCACCTGGTCGGAGGATCCGGAGAACCCGTCGCAATTTGGTGGAGTCAATGGTGCGACAACTTCCACACTGCTCCTCGCCAAGCCGGCCGTCCCGGGGGAGTATTTCTTTGGATTGATTGCCAGGGACATCGACGGGCACGCCGACACGACACGCAGCTATGTGGTGGTCCAGGCGGGGGGCGGGGTGATTGTGCAGACGTATGCGAGCAACCCGGAATGGGCAAAAGAAGGGCGAATCTACTTTTTGTTCCCCAAAGCGGTGTCCGCCGCAGGTACGATCAATGAAGCCGCAAAACATCTGCAGCATATTCACGACATGGGCTTTTCGATCGTCTGGATGATGCCGGTGATGAAGAATGCATATCCCATAGATAATAACTTCGGCCCGGGCTACAATATCGTGGATTTCTATAACGTAGCGCCGGAGTACGGGACCAACGCAGACTTCAAAAGCTTTGTCGATCAGGCCCACGCATTAGGGATGAAGGTCATTCTTGACGTCACTCCCAATCATTCCAGCAGATTTCATCCGTGGTCACAAGACGCACACACTTTCGGTCAGGACTCGCGGTACTGGTCGTGGTACGAACACCAGATGATTACGGCGAATACCAACGGCCTGGGAGATTGCCTCGATGCATCGGGGTTCAACTACTATTGCGGATTCAGCGATCAGCTCCTCAACCTGAATTGGGCCGACCCCGACTTGCGGGCAGAAATGATCAATGCCTATAAATACTGGATCACCCAGTTCGGGATCGATGGATACCGGTTCGACGTCTACTGGGGACCGCACCGGCGTTACGGTGAGCAGGCGATGGGCATACCCGTTCGCAACGCATTGAAGCATATCAAGCCGGACATCCTGCTCCTGGGAGAAGACGACGGCACCGGAACCGGGACGGAAACCATCTACGCCGACTACACCGGCGCAGTCCCGGGTGGACTGGATGCCTCGTACGACTTCAAACTCTATTTCAATCAATTTTCCACCTTCTACAACAACGCGACCGAGGCAGCTTTCAATAATCTCCAGAACGAAATAAACAACGGCGGATTCTACCCCGGGCCTGACGCACTCTACATGCGGTTCATGGAGTCCCAGGACCAGGATCGAATCGCGTACCTCTATTCCAACAATGGTGCCATCGACGCCACGACCTCGTTCCAGCGGACCATGCCGATTGCCAGCGTCCTCTTTACTGCTCCCGGCCTTCCCATGCTCTGGAATGGCCAGGAAGTCGGCTTTGGCTACGGCCTCGGCGGCTCAAAGGAGGCACGGGATAGAAGTGTGATCGACTGGAATTACCAGGGGAAGACTCTCCTCTCGCCGCACTACGAGAAGCTCGCCTGGATCCGCGGCCAATTCCCTGCGTTTACGCAACACAAGAGAGACACCAACGGCGACCGAAGCGTGAATAGCTCCGACTCCTCGGACTTCGTCAGAGTCGGAGCCAGTTCCACACTTGCCTATGCCTTCCTGCGGCCGTATGCAGACCAGAATGGCTTGACCGTGGTGAACGGCTCGGGGAATCCCATCAGTGATGCCATTCTCAATCTCACGGCCGCGGGTTTGAAATTCACCGGATCGCCAGACTCTGTGTACGCAAACGACGTTTACGGCGGTACGCACATACGACTCGCGACTTCCTCCTTGAGTTCGTTTCCTGTGTCGCTTTCGGCTTATGGTACGGCCATTTACACGATTTCGACAACTCTCGACAGCCTGCGCCTTCCGGGGGAGATCACCTCCGTCCAGGCTGGGATTGCGGTGCCGCTCCAGTTCGCGCTCGACCAGAATTATCCGAATCCGTTCAATCCAACGACGATACTCCGGGGACAGTGGACGGGGGACAGTCAGGTGAAACTTGTCGTGTACGATATGCTCGGGCGGGAAGTAGCGGTGCTCGCCGATGGCAGGTATCCTGCCGGACGATACTCTTTCACCTTTGATGCGAGGAAGCTGGCAAGCGGAGTGTACTTCGCACGACTCATTGCCAGCGAAGCAGGGAAAATCTGGACGCAAACACGCTCGATGATGTTGCTCAAATAATAAGGGTACCCGCATGTCCCCGGCATTGTCCCTCCGCGACCTGGCATACATCACGTGCGCACTCGTGCTTCTGTGTAACCTGGCGCAGGCTCAAGCGGCAGGTGTTCCCCCCATGCCCAGCGCAAATCCGTCAGACATCTATCCTCCTGCCCCGGACCGGAAGCCGCTCTACCTGAATATCATCTGGCATCAGCATCAACCCCTCTACGTCAATCCGGAGAAGGACCAGTTGAGCGGGCCCTGGGTGCGCACCCACGCCACCAAGGATTACTACGATATGGCGGCGATGGTCAGGAATTATCCGGACATCCACTGCACGATCAACCTCAGCTCTTCACTCCTCAGCCAACTGCGGACGTACTACGTTGATCGTCTCGGACCCTTTGTCGACACAAAATTGAATGAGATCGACGTCAGGGGATTTCTCCGGAAATGGAAGGGGAAAACCGATCCGTGGATCGATCTCATGCTGAAAAACACCGCATCGTTCGATTCAACGGACATCGATTATCTCTACCGGAACCCATGGAATGCCTTCGGCATCAGCCCTGTACTGATCGCGCGGTTTCCGCAATACCAGGCACTGAAGAAGAAGCTGGGCGAAGCTCCGGCAGGTTCCCGGGATGTGTTCACGGAACAGGAGATGCGTGAGATCAAGTTCTGGTTTTTCCTCGCGTACTTCGATCCGGACTTTTTGCGGGGGCCCGTCGCCCTTCCGGACGGAAGTGTGTGTGATCTCAGCGAGTTTGTGGAATCCCGGCCGGACGGCAGGTTCTACCTCCGGCACCGCCCTACAGAGACGGACTGCAAACGCATGGTCGTCGAAGCGTACAAAGTCATGGCGGCGGTCATTCCCATTCATCGTGAGCTCCGCCTTGATCTTCGCGAGGGGAAGGGGCAGATCGAAATCATCACCACTCCCTACGATCATCCCATCTTGCCTCTGCTCTTCGACAGCGATCTCGCCCGGGAATGTCAGCCCCGCGATCCCATGCCTCCGCGCTTCTCGTTTCCCGCCGATGCCAATGCGCAGGTTGCGAAGGCAGTGGTGATGTACAAGGAGATCTTCGGCGCTCCCCCGCAGGGCATGTGGCCCGCCGAAGGATCCGTTGCGCAGCCGATCCTGCCGCTCTTCGCGGAGCACGGCATCCAGTGGGTTGCCAGCGATGTGAAAGTCCTGGAACGTTCCACCCCTGCCAACATGCCCAACACAACACCGTACAGGTTCCCTGCCGGCCGGGGAGGGCAACGCGACACCTCTGCCTGGGCGGTCCTGGTCTTCCGGGATACGGATCTCTCCGACCGGATTGGGTTCAAGTATCAGGACTATGAGGGCGAGGTCGGTGCCGAGGATTTTATCCGGACCATTCTTGACCGCGCGCCGGGTGTCAATGAGCCCGACGGTCTCCTGACCGTGATTCTGGATGGTGAAAATGCATGGGAGTGGTACAAGAAGGACATGGACGGCAAAAGCTTCCTGAACGCATTTTACCGGAAGCTCAGCGTACTCGCAAGGGAGAAGCGCATTGTGACCGTCACCACTTCGGAGTATCTGGCCGGGAATCCCTCGCGGGATGTACCCGCTCACCCTGTAGAATCGCTTCCGCCCATGACGCGTCTCTGGCCCGGATCATGGATCAACGCGAATTTCGACACGTGGATTGGTGAGCCCGAAGAGAATGCCGCATGGTCGTATCTCCTCCGTGTGCGAACGGATCTCGGCGGGTCGGGCGTCCGGCAACCGGATCCACTGGCTCCCCCTCCACGGCCGAACACCAGGGCGTGGTTTGCATGGAAAGCGTGGGAGGAGATGTACGCTGCGGAAGGCTCGGATTGGTTCTGGTGGTACGGGGACGACCAGACAGCGCCCGGCGGTGACAAACCTTTCGATGTCGCATTTCTGACGCACCTCCGGAATGTTTACTTCTTCGCGGGAAAATCCGGCGCGACAATACAGTGGCCGAATCTTTCGCCGATCATCGGTGAGGGGAAGCCCCATGACTCCCGACCGAACGATGAAGGCGGCGGTGTGATGGCGAAATGAGGAGGGGGACCGATGCGATCGATGTTCCATAACAACACTCACCATCATGAACAAACCACATACCCAAGCTCCGCAACCCGGTGCACTCGCCAGGCTCGAACAAGCGCTGGAGGACAAGGCATCGCAAGCGAAAAGAACGGCAAATTTCACCTATGCGATTCCCTCACTCTGGCTCGGACAAGAGTTCCGATCGCCGGTAACCGGCGTGGACCCGTATCAGTTCTATCTCAAGGTCGTGAGAGATGCTCGAAAGCTCCCGGTGCTCCCTGCTCCGGCGCCGACAGGCGGTGAATGGAGCAAGGATGCGATCGTGTACAATATGTTCATCCGTACCGCGACGGCCTTCGACCACAACGGCAACGGGAAGCTCGATCTTCCTCTCAACGAGAGCGGGTTCCGTGAAACAGGGACATTTTTGAAGGCCCTCGCAATGCTGCCGTACATCAAGCATCTGGGAGCGACGGTCATTCATCTTCTTCCGATAACCTCCATCGGCCAGGACGGCAATAAGGGGACGCTGGGTTCGCCCTACGCCATCCGCAATCCGTATGAGCTTGATCCGGGGCTCTCGGAGCCAGCCCTTGGCCTTGACGTCAAGACAGAGTTCAATGCGTTCGTGGAAGCGGCTCATGCCATGGGGTTCCGGATTGTCGTGGAATTCGTCTTCCGCACGGCGGCGAAAGACGGAGATTGGGTGAAGGAGCACCCTGAGTGGTTCTACTGGATCCGGGAGGAAATTCCTCTCCGCGCCGGCGGCGAAATTGACGAGCACAAATATGGATCGCCGCTTTTCAGCCCTGAAGAGCTGGGACGAATTCATGACGCGGTGAATAGCGGACGGTTTGCGGAGCTCCCGGCACCGCATGACGGGTATCGGAAATTTTTCCTCGATCCCCCCGCATCCCGCGACGTCGTGAAATCGGGGGGACGCTACATTGGGACTGCCCGATCCGGTCAGCGGATGAAAATCCCCGGTGCATTTGCGGATTGGCCGCCTGATGACAATCAGCCCCCATGGAACGATGTCACCTACCTCAAAATGTATGTGCATCCGGATTTCAACTATATCGGCTACAACACCATCCGGATGTATGACTCCCGTCTGGCGCGGGAAGAGAATGTCAATCGTCCCTTGTGGGACTCCATTGCGGGGATCGTCCCGTATTACCAGCGCGAATTCGGGATCGATGGGGTCATGATCGACATGGGGCACGCTCTGCCGATGAGTCTCAAGGCGGAAATGGTGCACACCGCGCGGGAGATCAACCCCGATTTTGCCTTCTGGGACGAGAACTTCGCGATCACGCAGAGAAGCAGGGAAGAAGGGTACAACGCCGTCTTCGGATACCTGTGGCACGTCCAGCATATCCCGCAGTACATGAAGGAATTTCTCTGGAGGCTGCAGAACGAGACGCTTCCGATCCCGTTTTTTGTGACTCCGGAAAACCATAACACGCACCGCGCGGCGTCGCGCCCGGGGGGAATCGCGTTTTCCCGGTGGGCCCTCGTGGTGAATATGTTTTTGCCCGGGATTCCGTTTCTGCATTCCGGCTTTGAGCTCGGCGAAGAATATCCGATCAATACGGGGCTGGACTTCACCGGAGACGAATTGCAGAAGCTGCCGTCGGAGAAACTCCCTCTCTTCAGTGAGTACGGGTACGACTGGACCCGGCCGACCCAGTTCACTGCATTCATTGCCGGCGTCGCGGCGCTGAGAGCCCGGTATCATGCCCTCGTTGTCGATCACGATCACCACACTTTTCGCCTGATCGAGAGCGGCAACAGCGCCATCATGGCATTCGCCCGTGTGCCGCGTTCAGGGGGAGCGTCCCTCGGGGTGATCTCGAACGCCAATTGCCTGGGCAAGGAGCACGCGCGTGTGCACCTCGGGGCCCATGGTGAATCAGTGACTGATCTCCTCTCCGGGAAGCGTCTCAAGATTGAAGCCGGGTCAATGGACGTCGACCTCCAGCCCGGAGAAGCCCTGGTAGTGGAATACGAAAGGACCTCGTGATGCTCCGAATCCAGGAACGCCTTTCGAACGGATTCTATGCGCTGGTGAGCCTCCCCTCCACCGCCATGGGGTTCGCGCTTTCGATCCAGATATCCGCACTGAGCTGGCTTCTGACCACGCAACTGCACCTTGACATCCATGAAGTAGGAATCGTGTGGGCGGCTGGTCCCCTGGCCGGCATTGCGGGACAAGTCATCATCGGGTTGATCAGTGACAAGGTGTGGTTCTGGGGGGGAAGGCGACGACCATTTATCCTGGTCGGAGGCATCCTGGCTGCCCTCATGCTCCTTGCCCTCCCCAACATCGAACGAATTCATGAGGCACTCGGATTCGGGAGTCTGATTGTTGTCGCTACGGCGATCGCCCTTACCCTGGACCTCGCGATCAATATCAGTTTCAATCCTACGCGGTCAATCATCGCGGACGTTACCCCTGAAGGGGAGCCTCGGACAAAGGGCTACACATGGATGCAGACAATTTCCGGGTTTTTCGGGGTGTTTGCCTATGTCATTGGTGCGTGGGCGGGGAACTTCGTGTTGATCTATTTCGGCGTCGGCCTCGTGTTCCTGTTTTCCGTGATTCCCGTGCTGTTCGTTCATGAGCCGCGTGAACTCGGGCCTGTTCGCGGAGAAGGAGGGAAGGCAAGCGACGGAGGCGGGGCGACGGAGTGGGGACAACTCTTCCGGATCTATTTTGCGCACGGTCTTTCCTGGATCGGCGTACAAACAATGTTCGTGTACATTATCGCCTTCGTGCAACAGAAGATTCCGCTGCCGGGCAGTCCTGTCGAGTCAGCTCTGCAGACCGGACAGGTAATCTCCATTTCCTTCGCGATTCTCAACACCGTGGGCTTCCTCTTGCCTGCGCCGGTTCTGGAACCGCTGGCCGTCCGGTTCGGCCGGGTCCGTGTGCACATGGGGGCCGTCGCGATCATGGCGGCCGGTTACCTCGGGATCGTCTTTGCAGGCGGGTCACCCATCGCGCTGTATGTCTTCATGGCGGTCCTCGGTATCGGCTGGGCATCGATTGTCTCCCTCCCGTTTGCAATCATGACGGAGAAAGTGGAAAAATCGCGGATGGGTTTCTTCATGGGGATCTTCAACCTGTCCGTGGTGATCCCGCAACTGTTTGTGAGCCTTATTCTCGGGAGCATCATCCATGATGCGGCCGATAAATCGATCATCTTCATCATCAGCACTGTGACATTGGCGGCCTCTGCCGGCCTCTGGCTCCTTGTCCGGGAGTCCCCGCGCAGCGTGGGTGCAGCCGGTTCTGCAACCCGCGGTGCGCACTGAGTGATGCTTCATCAGACATACTGATAGTGAAAGGCCTCCTGTGAGCATCCCCCGCCTGTCCCTGCGCCAGATCTGGAATATGAGCTTCGGCTTCCTCGGCATCCAGTTCGGGTTCGCCCTGCAAAATGCAAACGTAAGCCGCATCTTTGAAACTCTCGGTGCGAGGGTGGATGCGATTCCCATCCTCTGGATAGCGGCGCCGACCACCGGTTTGATCGTTCAACCGATCATCGGGTACATGAGCGACCGGACATGGGGTCGGCTTGGCAGGCGGCGTCCGTATTTCCTTTCCGGCGCCGTGCTCGCGACAACAGCGTTGTTCGTCATGCCGAATTCGCCGGTGCTCTGGTTTGCCGCCATGATGCTGTGGATTATGGACGCCTCGATCAATATCTCGATGGAGCCGTTCCGGGCGCTCGTGGCCGACCTGCTGCCGTCGGAACAGCGGACGACGGGTTTTGCCGTGCAGAGTTTCTTCATCGGGATAGGAGCGGTGATAGCATCCGCATTTCCCTATCTCCTGACAAATCTCCTGGGCGTTCCCAACACCGCGCCGAAGGGGGAGATTCCGCCCTCGGTGGTGTACTCCTTTTATGCCGGTGGGGTGGCCTTCATCGGGGCGGTGGGATGGACGGTTTTCAAAACGAAGGAGTATCCGCCGGCGGATCTTGAAGCGTTCCGCAAAAGGAAAAGAGAACACCGGGGTCTTGCCGTCGGCGCGAAAGAGATTTTTTCGAATCTCCGGCATATGCCGGTCACAATGGCGGAGCTTGCTGTTGTGCAATTCTTTTCGTGGTTCGCGCTCTTCTGCATGTGGATCTACACCACGGGCGCAATCACAAGCCATATCTATCACGCAACCGATCCAACCTCGGCGGCATTCAACGAGGGAGCCGACTGGGTTGGGGTCCTGTTTGCGGTGTACAATGGTCTGGCTGCGGTTGCGGCATTCTTCATCCCTGCGCTCGCGAGACGAACGAGCAGGAAAACAGCCCACATGGTAAGCTTGTTCTGCGGAGGGATAGGACTGGCTTCGATGGCCGTGATCACAGACCCGGGACTTCTTCTCGTGTCGATGATCGGTGTCGGAATTGCCTGGGCGAGCATCCTTTCGATGCCCTACGCCATTCTTGCGGGCGCGCTCCCCAAAGAGAAAATGGGAGTCTATATGGGGATTTTCAACTTCTTCATCGTCATCCCTCAGATTGCCGCCGCAGGGATCCTCGGGGCTCTTATGCGGTCACTCCTCGGAAACGATGCGATGAATGCAATTCTGCTGGGCGGGATATCGCTGTTCATCGCGGGATTCGCGACACTTCTCGTGAGAGACGTGGATGAAGGGAAGAACGAAGGTGCAGACCTGGTCAAGACCAGGTCATAACCAGGTTTGACGTGAGTGTCTGGTGACGTGCGTCGATGAAAGGGAGATCGGTTCACTCGCGCGAATACCCGTAGGCCATAAATCCACCGTCGACCGCGAGGCATTGTCCGGTTATATAGGATGAGGCCGGCATGGCAAGAAATGCTACTGCTTTCGCGACTTCAGTCGGCTCCCCAACCCTTTTCATCGGCGTTCTGTCAATAATCCGCCGCAAGGTGGTGGCGTCGCCGAGGAGTGGTTCGACCAGGGGAGTGCGGATGTACCAGGGCGCCACGGCGTTTACCCGGATGCCGGCGCTCGCCCATTCAACAGCAAGATACCGTGTCAACTGGATCACGGCCCCCTTCGCCATCGCATACGGTGACCCTGTCCCCACGGAGGTCAAACCCGCTACGGAAACGACGTTGATGACACTGGCCGCAGAGGAGGCGGAGAGCTGGGGATAAAGCAGCCTGGTAAGCTCAAGCGCCGGGAACATATTTGTTCGGAACAGCAGGTCAAGTTCATCGGCGGAGAATTCGATCGTCCCCTTCCGAATGTTTGTCCCCGCGTTGTTGACCAGGATATCAAGCGTTCCATGGGTGCGGACACGTTCTTCAATGGCACGCAGATCGTCCGCCTTGCTGATATCAGCCGCAATCCCCGAAGCTTCATATCCCGCATTCTTCCATTCCGCAAGAGCGCCGTCGACCCCCTGCTGATTTCTGGCGACAATGATGACCTCCGCGCCCAGGCGGAGGAATTCCTCTGCGACCGCCTTCCCGATTCCCCTGCTGCCTCCCGTCACCAGCGCCCGTTTCGATTCAAGGCTCCAGCCGTTGCCCATGGTCATTGAGTTCTCCTTACGCTACTTCGTCTGCAGTGTGTCGTACACGTTACTTTCAGCGTCGGTCTTTTTTCCGCCTCCGTGCCATTCGCCGGCTTCCCGTTCGACTGTCCTGAATTCACCCAGACCCGCGCCTCCATGGTCGTCCTGACCACCTGCAAGAACCGTGTACCGCCAGTCACCCGACGGACTGCCCAGGAACCGGAGGGGCACGGAGAAGGAGATCGTTCCGTTCAGGATGTTTCCGAGCGGTCGCGTGGTGTCGGCCGGCGAAGGGATGTACGCCGCAAGCGTGCTCCCCGCTGCGTCCTCAATTCTCACACCTCCTCCGACAAGAATGAGCCTTTCATAGCCGGAGCCTGGTGGCAAAGTAAAACCGGAGTTGGCCGGGATGTCCTGCCGACCTGCGCCGGCCGGAGCATTCTGATCAATGGCTATCGCAACGTACGTCAACTGAAAACCATATTCAGGATGCCACCCGGGGTTCGAAAGCGCTCTGAGTCGGAGAGTGAAGTAGGCATCCGTGGAGTCTGCCCGCACGGTAAACCGGAGCAGATCGAACGAACCGGGCACAAACAACGGACTCTGGGGGTATACGTATTGTCCTGTGCCCACATCGTCGAACGGCGGGTCGGTCTGATCGACGAGGACTGTCGCTGCAGGGTTTTCCTTCTTGATCAGAGAGTCCGGAATGAGAGGATACTCAGGACCACGGAGCGCACGGAGGTTCGGCCTGAGTTCCGGAATTGCGAGCGGAAGGGGCCCGAGCAGCGAATCCACTCCGGTCCCTGCAATCTTCCATGTGGATGCGGGAATAGGACCCTGCCGGGATGCCACTGTAACGTGAGTGGTGGCATAATTGAGCGTCAGCAGCTGCCCCGGAGGAAGAGAGAAGAGGGTCTTGGTAAATCCATCCGCAGGAGACGGCAGCTCCACCACCGCCGTCAGCATTTGTGACGCATCGCGTGTGTCAAACCTGACGATTTTCACTCCTGGTCGTGTATCGACGCTGACCTTCAGACTTCCTTTCGAAAGGGGGATTCTCGCCTCTGCTTTCGCAATCGAGGCCGGGAGGTGGGGGTTCAGGGAAAGAGTCCTCGAGAATTGGTTGACACGAATGCCCAGGTAATCATCATAATAGTTGCGGACAAATTCTGCGAGATTCCATGCCTGGGAGACGGTGCCCGAGAGTCGTGGTTCCTGTTCGCCCGGTCGGGGAATCGCGTCGAGAAGTTCCGATTGGGTCCCGATTCCACCGCGGTCGAGGATCTGGTGAATAGAGTTACGGGTGATCTTGAACGCAGTTCTCGCTCGGTCCGCGCGGCAGAGTTCTGAGATCAGGGGACCCTGGAGCCAGGTCCACACCGTGCCGTTATGATATGCCGCGTCCTTCGGGTAGTAAGGCTCGTACTGATGGTAAGGATGGAAGTTCTCGTCCTCCTGAGAGAGGGAAGCTACGCCGTACTCATAAGTGAGTTTTGTGGTAACGGTCCGGAGCACCCCGGCGCGAGTAGCCTCGTTCAGCAGCGACGCGCAAAAAATCTGGTTTGGCCGGAGCTGAAGATTGGGAGTCCCATCGGCCATGAGATGATCGGCCAGAAGTCCGTCCCCGGGGCGCACAAAATATTTCAGGAAATTTGTTTCGCATCGATCTCGAACACCCTTCCAGAGGGCGGACGATGCCGAATCGCGCGACTGATCGGCAAACCAGATGGCGGACTCCAATTGCGCGACCCAGAGAGCCTGGATGTCGTTGGCCCGGTTACCCCGCGGACTCCACGGTCCATCCGGCCCAACGGCATCCATCCAGGTCTCTGCATCTCCATGGACGAGGAACCCGAGCGAGTCGAGATGATGCAAGATAGTCCCTTCTGTCGCGCGGCGAATGACAGGATAGATCGTTCGAATAAAGGAGGAATCGCCGGATCGATCCACATACTCCTTTGCCATCATGACGAAGCGCGGCGTGCCGTCTGCTGTATTATAGGCCTTGTCTGTCGTTGTCACGATGTTCGGAATCCGGCCGTAGTTCGTCGATGCTGTGTCGGTGTTCTGAAATGCGGAGAAGGAAAGGAGAATCTCCCTCGCTTCGTTGTAGCGTCCGGTGACGAGGGTGGCGCCGGGGAGCGATATGAACGTATCGCGCCCCCAGTAGTTGTTGAACCAGGGGAGTCCGGCAAAAATACCTTTGCATACCTGATTCATCACGAGAGCATCGAGGGAAAGTCTCGCCCATCCGAAAGCCCGATCGAACCTTGGATCGTCCGTTCGGATTTGTGCGGAGCTGAGCACATGCTCCATTCGTGCGCGTCGGGCGCGCGCAAGTTGCGCTGCCTGAGACCGGTAGCGTGCAAGACTCCGCGATACTTCCTCCACGTCATCGCCGACTGCGATGAGAAACTCCGCACGACCCGGGGAGGTGGATTTCAGAGAAACGGGGGAGAAGCGGAGTTTTTCGAGACGCGGGCCGCCGCCATGCGAAGGGTTGACCGATTGGATTGCCAGCCACACGGGATAATTTTCCGAGGGGGTACGATGCAGATGTCTGAGGTTGGCAATGAATTGTGTGGATGATGAATCTACGATCTGGAAAGCAGAGGTGGTCAGTCCATCAGATCTCCACGGCACAAATTCAAGTGCCGCCGGTTGTCCGGGAATGGTCACGGCAACCGAAAGGATCGCCAGCGAATCGGCGAGGCGGACCTCCTCGACGATCCCGCCCGGATACACCCTCCGCAAGTAGTCGGGATATACCGTTGTGACAGCCGTAGTCCGATCAAGAAGATGTCCGTCCACGAGCAGATCGTAGTCGTCCAGGAACTTGTTCCCGAACACGTTCAGTCCTTCCCAGCTGTTCACCGCCGATCTATTGGTCTCGCCGTAATAGTACGCTGACTCCTTGTTTGTGTACAGAAACGGCCGGGAAGAACCGCGAACGGTTATCGCAAGGGAATCCAACGCTGGTTGTGCAAGGAGCTGCCCAGGGAGAACGATCAGGGGGAGAAACAGCAAAGCAACGATTCTCATCAACGAGTGCCCCAAAAGTGGATGAGGATTTTGGCAAGACGAGATCTCCAATTGGACCAATTATGTCCTTCGGGATATTCGGCGTACGAGAAATCATAGCCTTTTGAAGAAAGGATTTCTTGCATCAGGCGGGTCTGGACCTGAGCGTCATGTATTGTTCCGGTGTCAATATAAAAACGGACAGCTTTGCGCGGAAGGCTGTCGACTATTGTGATGATTTCATTGTCACGCCACCAGTAGGAGGGTGACTGCGCAGCACACAGACCGAAGACGTCCGGTCTCCTGATTGCTGCATATGTTGCGATCAGTCCTCCCATGGATGAGCCGAGGATGGCGGTTCGGGCAGGAGTTCCGGCGATGGGATAGACTTTCCGAAGTGACGGCAGCAGCTCGTCGCACACGAACGAAACAAACCGATCATTGATCGCATACTCGGCCATGCGTTTGTTTGATGCCGGATTCCCGATATCGGTGCGGGGGTCGACAAAGACACCAATCACGGGTCGGATGCTTCCCGCGGCAATCAAATTGTCCAGGACGACACTCATGCGGCCAAGACTCAGGTAGTCTCCGCCATCGGTGATGACTATGGCCGGCAGCGCGGAATCGGAATGCATGGAGAGCGCTGGCAGGTAGATGAACACCGGATGCGAGCACGCCAGAGTGAGACTCGGGAATGCAATAGTGTCGATTCGTCCATGCGGAACACCTTTGTGCGGGACAATGTCGGGGGGTGGTGCATAACCGGGCATGCGGATTTCAGAATTCGGTCCAAATCCCCCGGCAGATTGCCTCGGGTTTAACGGATCGAGCAGCCAGGTGGAGTCGACGATCAGTTTGTACTCGACACGGCCCCTTAAAGGGATGCTCTTGATGCAGTACCATAGTTCGGTCTGTGGAATATGGCGCATGGAGTCTGCAGAGGGTGACCAACCATTCATGTCGCCGGGGATGAATACGCGGTGTGCGGGGCCATGATAGAGGAAGAGCACTGTCGAATCCTCCGTGAGGACTCCTCCGGAGGTTTTAACCCGATTGAGGATGTCGTCTGCGCGGTGGCATCGCACAGTGGAGTCCTGCTGTGTTTCGATCCGGGAAATGGCTTCCCGGAGAGTGGTGATCGCCTGGGAGGTGCGGGGAGGGTATTGGGCGAGCTGATCGACCGGGAGGATGGTCGCGCCCAGAAATGCAACGGCCCCGATGCAGAAGAAGAGGATCCGAACGGTCAAGGGTTACCGGTGAAAGATGAGCGGAATGAGGAAATAGGCGGCACTCATGCCGGCGACGATCAGGCAGATCATTCCGCCGAAGGCCCAAAAGAACATTTTGAGGTCGCCGTCCCTCTCTCCCGCAACCCGGAGCGACTTCCGGAAGCAGAGAACAACGCCTGCCGATCCCAGGACGAAGAGCGGGGCAAAGACAAGGAATAAGACAAGATCAAGGCCAACCATGAGTACCTCCGTGGGAAATATACAAAAAAGGTGCCTGAAAGGTAGTACGGCGGCCACTTTGCCCAGTTGCAGTTCACTCTGTGATGTGCTATCTTTTCTCAATCTCACCATACTCTCTGTTGTAGACATCCATGCAGCGTCCCTTCCGTCCCGGCGTTCTCCTCGTGGAGGATGAAGAAGAATTGCTCAGTCTCGTTGCTCTAGTGTTTGAGGGCGAATCGTACGCTATTTTTCGCGCGCGTAACGGGCTGGAAGCCCTGGACATCTTCCGGGGTCATAGTGATGACATTCACATTGTTCTTACCGATCTGGGTTTGCCCGGCTTGAGCGGCACGGAGGTCATTTCGGCAGTCCGGAAACTCAAACCGTCTGTGAAGATTGTCGGGGTGAGCGGCTATGGAGGGGGGGATGCCCGCCGGCTTGCACTTGCCGCGGGGGCGGATCTGTTCTGTGAGAAGCCGTTCGGTGTTCAGAAACTCGTCGAATCCATCCGGAATCTCATGGGCGCAGAGTGAAAACCGCGACGGAATACCTCTGGTTTCAGACGAAGCAGCATCGCGAATACATCAACGTGACCCGTCAGGTCCAGGAGATCGTCTCAAGGAGCGGCATTCAAGAAGGAATGGTTCTTGTCTCGGCAATGCATATCACTGCGGGAGTATACGTGAATGATGCCGAAGATGGCCTCATTCAGGATATTGACGAGTGGCTGGAGAAGATGGCTCCGTTCAAGGCAGATTACCGCCATCACCGGACCGGCGAGACGAATGGGGATTCGCACCTCAAGAGCCTTCTTGTTCATCATGAAGTGATCGTTCCGATAACCAGGGGGAGCCTCGATTTCGGTCCGTGGCAGCAAATCTACTATGCAGAATTTGACGGCCAACGGAGAAAGCGGGTAATTGTCAAAGTCATGGGCGAATAGCCCTCTATTATTACTGGACATGCAAACGCGATGAATAAATTAGGAGTGGTTTTTGTTCTCTCGATCGTGGCGGCAGTTGCCGTTGCACAATCGGTCCGTTCGCCGGAGCCATTCAGGCTGAGCGTAGACCTTGCACGCTTCCGTGGACCTGATGATTCGACCGGCCTGACAGAACTCTACTATTCTCTTCCCCAGAGAAGTCTCGTCTATGTTGCCGATACCTCCGGATTTGTGGGCGGGATGGACATCTCGATCATTGTCAGCGAAAAGGATTCGCTTGTATTCGCCGATCGGTGGCTGGCGCCGAGCCGGGTGAAGGATACGGCCGATCTCGTCGGGGGTCTGAACCTCGTGGGGATTTGTCAAATCCCGCTCAAACGGGGGGAATTTGTTGTGAAGATCCTCGGGCGTGACAAGAATGCGCCTGCCCGCAAGGATAGTGTGCTCATCAAGCTTACGTTCGTTCCCGTGGGATCGGATCGCACGACCCTGAGCGACATCGAACTCGCCTCGACGATACGAAAATCACAACATCGGACGCCCTTCTACAAGAACACCCTCGAGGTCATCCCGAACGTCGATGGCGTGTACGGAGCCGACCAGCCCTGCTACATGTATGCGGAGGCCTACAATCTCCTCATCGGTCCCGATACGGGGGCCTATGTTGAACGCACAGCCATTTACGATGCCATCGGGCGCGAAAGGTTCGTAAAGGATCGGGAGAAGAAGCGTTTTGGCGAATCCAGCGTGCTGGTGAACCAGATCGGGTTGACGGAGCTTCAGACCGGCACCTATTCACTTGTGGTGTCCCTGCTTGATACATCGAAAAAGGTCATGACCAGTACCTCCAGAAAGTTTTTTGTTCTGAATCAAAAACTCGGTACGGATTCGACGCTTCTGGCGGCCAGTTCCTCCGTTCCGCTCGTGGTTCTTGCTTCGATGAGCGAGAAGGATCTTGACGAGGAATTCAAACAGGCGAAATACGAGGCGACCGGGAGTGAAGAGACGCAATACAAGTTGCTCAAGGGCGAGGACGCGAAAAGGAAATTTCTGAGTGCTTTCTGGCGCCGACGGCCACCCGGCTACCGCGATGCGTATATGGCACGGATCGGCTATGCCAATCAGAATTACACGCTGATGAAGACTCCCGGGTATCGGTCCGATCGCGGGAGGGTCTATATCGTGTACGGGCCGCCTGACGATGTTGAACGCCACCCGAGTGAGTCCGACACCCGGGCGTACGAGATATGGTCCTATCATAGCATTCAGGGCGGTGTGATCTTCGTGTTTGTCCAGCGCAATGCAACCGGTGAGTATGAATTGGTCCATTCCACCGATCGGAATGAATTGCAGGACAACAATTGGCAGCGCTATCTGAATCCCAACTACGACCAGAATCAGATCAATGTATCCAGCCCCCAGTATTGATACGCGTGAATTTTCCGCGAGGTGAAAACGGATGGTCCGCATGGAGAGAATGAACCCAGAAACCCCGCACAAGCGGGGTTTCTGCCTTATGAACTTTGCCCTGCGGTTTTTGCGATGAAGAGAATTGTCCTGTTTCTCAAAACATGGAGTGAGTACATCGGCTTTCTCGGCGTCCGGTTGGTAGCGCGTGGCCTTTCGTTTCGCGTCGCAGGTGCAATCGGACAATTTCTCGGCGGAGCGGTCTACCGTTTCACGGCGATCCGGAAGCGGGTGACAATGGAAAACCTGGAGAAAGCATTTCCTGAGAAGACAGGGTCGGAGTTGCAGCTCATCGCTCTCGGCGCCTTTCGGAACTACGGTCGGGCCATTTTCGAAATGTTCTGGTCCTGGGGAGCAGCCCCGGAGCGGTTCGAGCGGATCATTCACCCAGTGAACCCTGAGGTCGCCCGTGCGGCCCGCCAACGGGGAAGGGGATTGATATTTCTCTCCGCACATTTCGGCTCGTGGGAGCTCCTTCTCCCGGGCTTCCTCGTTTCGCTGGGTTGGTCGATTAGTGCCATCGTCCAACGTCAGCGGAACAAGAAAATTGATGCGATTGTCGACCGGAACCGGTCCCGGTTTGAAGTACGGACTGTTGCGATGGGGCAGTCCGTTCGCGAAGTGCTGAAATGCCTGAAGGAAAAGAACGTCCTGCTCCTGCTTGGCGACCAGAGCGGGTCCAAGGAATCGGTCTACATCCCTTTTTTTGGCCGACCTGCGGCGACGCATCGTGGAGCTGCAGCATTCGCGTTGAAGACCGGTGCACCGCTGGTGATGGCGCTACTGATCCGGCGTGAGGATGGGGGATACGACTTCCAGTTTGAGGAAGTGGTGTACGCCGACCTCAGGGAATACACCGAAGAGAATATCGTCGAGCTCACGCGCAGGCATGCCGCGGTCCTCGAACGCTATGTCCGGAGATATCCCGATCACTGGCTCTGGATGCACAAGCGGTGGAAGCACACTCCGTACTACGAAGAGAAGCTCAAGGAACGCAGGCAGGAAGCGGACGGGACACCTGCATGATTCCTCCCCGGATCGTGGTCTTCCAAACAGCATTCCTTGGTGACGTGATATTGACGATCCCCCTTCTCACGGCAATTCGCCGATCTGCACCCGGCACAGAAACTGCGCTCGTGACCATCCCATCTGCGGCTCCATTGGTGCAGGGACATCCGGATGTGACGCAAGTCATCGTTTATGATAAGCACGGGAACGATCGCGGGTTCGCAGGTGCCGCGCGCGTGATCCGCGCACTGCGTCAATGGAATGCAGGCCTCGCATTCGTTCCGCACCGGTCGCTCCGGAGCGCACTGGCAATCAGGCTTGCGGGCATACCGCGGCGGATTGGATTCACCACCTCTGCGGGGAGCTTCCTCTTTACGGACAGAGTGCGGTACAGGAAAAATGCGCATGAAATAGACAGGAATCTTGACCTGCTCGATCCTTTGGACCTTCGTCCGCAAGAACGGATTCTTCCCACTCTTCATCCGAACGCGAGGGATGCGGAAATTGTTGAACAGATGACCCGACCATTCTTTGATATCCGGGTGCGCGAGCCGATCGCGGTGGCCCCGGGGTCAGTATGGCCGACCAAGCGCTGGGTGCCGGAGGGGTATGTGAAGGTATGCCGCATGCTGGCCGCCCGGGGGGAACCGGTGGTCCTGATCGGGGGGGAGAGCGACGCCGACCTCTGCGCGCAGATCGCGGCTCGGGCGGGACCGGGAGTGTACTCGTTTGCGGGCTCGCTGTCGTTGATGCAGTCGGCAGCAATGGTGAAAGCAAGCAGGATCCTGTTGACGAACGACAGTGCTCCACAACATCTTGCAGTGGCACTGGGCATCCCCGTTGTTTCGATCTTCGGCCCCACGGTGACTTCGTTCGGCTTCGCGCCGGTCGGTCCATATGATGAAGTGGTGGAAACCCCGGGTCTCCCATGCCGGCCCTGTAGTATTCATGGCGGGGAAAAATGTCCCATCGGGACTTTCGACTGCATGAATCACATTCTTCCGGAGCATGTGCTGGCTGCTCTTGACAGGGTTGCCGAACGCGCAAAGACCAGTGCACGAACGACTGACCATTAACCCTCTTCTCGCCGACGAGGATACCTTGCGGCGGGCCGTCGCTGTGTTGAAGGAAGGGCACGTCATCATCTACCCGACGGATACTCTTTACGGCATCGGCGTCGACCCGGGCAACGAGGCCGCCCTCCAGCGGGTGCAGCGGATAAAGCGCCGAATCGAACCCAAACCGCTCCTGTTGATCGCCTCCTCCCTGAGCTCCGCTGAAACCGTTGTGCGGAACTTCCCACCCGCCGCGTTACGTTTGGCTAAGGAGTTTTGGCCGGGTCCGCTGACTATGATTCTCCCCGCAATTCCGACACTTTCGCCCTTTGTAACACAGGGAACAGGGACTGTTGGCTTGCGTATCCCTTCGAGCACCTTCTGTCTTCAATTGACCGAACATTTTGACGGGCCGATTACCTCCACCAGTGCCAATATCAGCGGTGAACGGACCCCCGACACTATCGACGAAATTGAATCAATCTTTGGGGACGACGTCGACCTGTATCTCGATGCCGGTCCATTGCCGACCAGTCCCCCTTCTACGATTGTGGATGTTTCCGGGGATTTCCCCCGCCTCGTGCGGCAGGGGGTGATTTCGCAGGAACGTCTGCACCAAGTCCTTCCAGAAATTCATGCGTGAGCGATGAAACGAACGAATGTCCTGCTTGCCTTTCTCTTGTGGGTTCTGTTCACCCCGGGGGCGAACTCCCAATCTGCCGCCTTCGATAAGCAACAAGCCTATCTTGATCTCTCCAATGATGCAGTCATCATGGATATCTCAGCGCATCCTGACGATGAAGACGGCGCGACCCTTGCATACTACCGGATGAAGTATGGAGTGAAAACCTATTCGGTTCTTTTCACCAGGGGGGAGGGCGGTCAGAACGAAAAGGGACCAGAATTGTACGAAGAGCTCGGGGTGATCCGGTCGATGGAAACACGGAGAGCCGGCGCAATTCTCGGGACACACGTGGTTTTCCTGGACTTCCTGGATTTTGGTTTCTCGAAGACGGCGACGGAGGCTTTCCATTTCTGGGGGGGACAGATGGAGGCACTCCGGAGACTCGTCTATGTCATTCGAAAATACAAGCCGGATGTCTTGTTCACGAACCACAACACGATTGATGGACACGGTCATCATCAGGCGGTTGCCATCACCGCGATTGCGGCGTTTGATGCTGCGGCGGACCCGACATTGTTTCCCGAGCAACTCAAAGAGCCCGGAGTGGATTTATGGCAGCCGCGAAAGCTGTACTTCCGCGCCTTTGGCCGAATGGAGGGTGCTGCCGACGTCTCCAACCAGATCGGTGATACAGACCGCGTGAGGGGAGTAACGTATCTGGATATCGCCACCGAGGCCCTTCGCCAGCACCGAACACAGGGGATGGAGAATGTCAACCTCCGGGCATTCAGCAGGGGGAAGAATCTCTACAAACTGATGCGGACAAATAGTCTCTACGAATCGGACAGTACGAGCTTTCTTTCGGGAATCGATTTCTGGCGCGACCCCGCGCTCGCGACTCTCCACCCGCTCCGGCAGGAATTGTCGACGATTCGCCCCGGGATGCCCGAAGATTCGCTCCTGTCCATTGCCTCGTTGTGTGATGCGAGGATCGATTCACTTTCGAAACACGTCGAAGGTTCTCCTCTCGCGAACCGGCTTCTCGCTCACTGGCGTGAATGTCTCGCCCGCATTGTGTCGAGTTCGTACGGTCTTACGGTTTCTGCCCGCCTCGTAGACACAGTAGTTGTGCCGGGTCAGCGCGTGACATGCCGGGTCTCCGCCGAAGCAACGGCGGGCCCGCTGACGGCAGTCCGGTGGAGCTTCAGCCTCCCCTCCCAGTGGTCCGTTCAGGGAGAAGCCCCGAATGACCCCCGGGTGCAAGCCGGGTCAAACGAACGCGCCTTTACGCTTGCGATTGGTGAGAACGCCCTTCCCACCGTCCCCCGTGTCATCTACCAGTATTCCTCGCTTGATCGTCACCAGAACATCCGCGCCATCTTGACCTGTCGGATTCAGGGCAGGCTGATGAGCTTCACGACACCGGTGGAATTCGATGTAGCTCCGCACCAGACGATCTCCGTTGCCGCCCCGTCGCTTGTCTATATCCCGGGAAGAAGCAGCGGATCACTTCCATTGAGCTGGGAAGTACACAACTGGGACCCCACCGCGGTGAAGGGGACCGTGAACATCAATGGTCTGGCGGACTGGACATCGACAGCCGGGCATTTTGAAATACCGGGAGAGAACGGAACAAGCACGGGAACACTCACCCTCCGGCCGCCGGGAGGTGTTGTCCCCGGAGAATACACCTTCCACGTCAAGACCGGTCTTGCTGAGACGCCCGTTCATGTCCATGTGTTCCGTGCCGATGTTCGCCCGGATGTTCGGGTCGGGATCGTTGAGAGTTACGACAACACTCTCGAGGCCGCGACACAAACCCTTAACGTGCCTTCGACGAAGATTGATGACTCGACAATTGCAAAAGGCGATCTCGCACAATTCTCGGCGATCATAGTCGATATCAGGGCATATCTGGTCCGCGATATTCTGAAATCATCGAACGCGCGGCTCCTCGACTATGTCCGTCAGGGGGGAACACTCATCGTAATGTATCAGCGGGACAGGGAATGGAAGCCTGAATATGCGCCTTTCCCGTTCGAGATCTCCCGGCGGCGGGTCACCAGAGAGGATGCGCCCATCACAGTACTCACTCCGGACAATCCGCTCATGACCTCTCCCAACCGGATCGGTGCTTCAGACTGGCTGAATTGGAAGCAGGAGCGTGGGTTGTATTTTCCCAGGAATGTCCCTTCGGAATATTCCAGGCTTCTTTCGTGTGCCGATCCCGATGAAGAGCCCTTGACTACCGGCTATCTCTGTGCACCGTTTGGACGCGGGGAATATATCTATACTTCCTATGTCTGGTACCGGGAGCTCAAGGAGGGAAATCCGGGGGCGTTCCGCTGTTTTGCCAACATGATTTCGCTGCAAGGGGAGGGAAGGCATTGATTCGAAAAAGCGCGCTTGTGCTGGTTCTTGTCTTCGGTCTTACGGGCTGTTCCAGGAATTCGCACAAAACCTCGCTGCTGGTCTACTCCCCGCACGGGATAGATATGCTCTCGACATTCAAAGCTGAGTTCGAACGGTCGCACCCCGATATCGAAGTGCAGTGGCTCGACATGGGAGCCCAGGATGCCTATGAGCGCGTCAAAGTTGAGCGGAACAACCCTCAGGCGGACGTCTGGTGGGGCGGACCAATGACCTCCTTCGAACGCGCGGAGGCCGAGAGTCTGCTCTCCGCGTATAAGCCTTCGTGGGCGGATGTCGTTCCCCCCGGAGCCAGGAGTAAGCATGATTTCTGGTACGGCACGTTCTATACCCCTGAAGTGATCATGTACAACAACAGGATGCTGACCGATAGGGAAGCGCCGTCCGACTGGGATGAATTACTCGACCCGCAGTGGCGGGGGAAAATCATCCTCCGATCACCACCCGCATCGGGAACCATGAGAGTCATCTTCTGCGCCATTATCCAGAGGGAAAACGCACGAACCGGTGACTCGACGGCAGGGTTTACATGGCTGCGGCGATTGGACGCCAACACGAAAACCTACGTGGCGGATCCGACCCAGCTCTACATGCGGATTTCCCGGGAAGAAGCCCCGGTGTCGCTCTGGAATATGGCTGATGTTGAACTGCAGGTCCATAGAAACCACGACCCTTTCGGTTATCATATGCCGGCGAGCGGAACCCCCGTCCTGGTGGAAGGGATCGCCATCGTCCGTGGCGCGCCACACCCTGAAGCCGCCCGGGAGTTCTACGAGTTCGTTACCTCACGAGCGAGTATTCTCCAGGAAGCCCGTGAATTCTATCGCGTACCTGTCCGGTCGGACATCCCCGCCGATAGCCTTCCTTCGTGGATTACGACGCATCCCTGGAAGCCGATGGACATCAACTGGCAGGATCTTTCTCTCCACGAAGAGCAATGGATGCAGTATTGGGACGAGCATATAAAAGGGACGGGGAACTCCTCTCATTCAACCCCCTAGCCTCATGGCCCCCCTCTCCATTCTCGACATACGCAAAGACTTCGGGACACTCCATGCTTTGGAGGGCATTACTCTCGAAGTCACCGGAGGAGAATTCTTTTCCGTCCTTGGCCCTTCCGGTTGCGGCAAGACCACCCTTCTGCGACTGATCGCCGGGTTTGAAAACCCGACGCAGGGAAAAATCCTTCTCGACGGTCGCGATATCACAGGCGTTCCTCCCCAAGACCGTCATATCGGCATGGTATTTCAAAATTATGCCCTTTTTCCGCACATGACGGTGTTTGACAACGTTGCCTTCGGTCTGCGGGCACGGGGCATACCGGCGGCAGAGATCAAATCGAGAGTCGAACGGTCCATCGCCACCGTCGATCTCGAACGCAGAGTACATGTGCCCGTCCCGGTTCTGAGCGGGGGAGAGCAGCAACGGGTCGCGGTGGCGCGGGCACTGGTACTCGAGCCGTCGGTGCTCCTGTTCGACGAGCCGCTGAGCAATCTGGATCTGACTCTTCGCCTTCAGATGCGGGAGGAGATCCGGTCTCTTCAAAGACGGACACATATTACAACGGTCTACGTCACGCATGATCAGACGGAAGCGATGAGTCTGTCCGGCCGCATCGCGGTGCTTCGCAATGGAAAACTCGAACAGGTCGGCACGCCGGAAGAAGTGTACAGGAACCCCTCGACGCCTTTCGTTGCACAGTTTCTCGGATCGGCTTCTCTGGTAGAAGGGGAATGGGTAGGCGGGGGAACAACCTTCCGGGCCGGGGATTTGATCCTGACGTTGCCTCAGGACCGTCGCCGGGAGGGTGACGGCAGGGGAATCCTTGCAATCAAGCCTGAGGCCATCCGGCTGCGAGCAGGAGATGGAACCGGAATCCCGAACGGAGTCATTGAAGACTGCGAGTATCTCGGATTTGTGACCACCGCGATAGTGCGGATCGGCGAGATCCGTCTCCAGGCGACGGTATTGAACGGAGCGGAGACCCACCGGTGGCAACCGGGCGAGAAGGTCGGCGTCGAATTGGACTGGAATGGTTGCACCATTTTTGAGAGGGGGCGCATTTGAGCCCGCGCTTCCGATCCTGGATCCTTCCCGCTCTTCTGGGGCTCTTCTTCGTCGGTTACGTCTTGTATCCTGTTGCTTCCCTTGCCGTTGAAGGCTTCCCCGGCCAGGGCCCCTTGCTCAACCGTGTATTCTCTTTCGGAGCATTGCACGGCTGGACGACAATGGAAGCGATCAGCAACTCGTTGTTCGTTTCCGTTTTGTCCGTTCTCTTCGGCGGTGGTGTAGGACTGCTCCTGGCAATCACGCTGACCCAGTTCAGATTTCCCGGCCGACGACTTCTGGCACTCCTTGCCGTTATTCCGGTCGCACTCCCTCCGCTGGTGGGCGTGGTTGCATTCATGTTTGCGTTCGGTGAAACCGGGATTCTCCCCCGCTTGATGGAGAAGGCGACCGGTATTGCGGCGTCATCGCTCAGTCTTGACGGTATTCCTGCGATCCTGTCGGTCCACGCGTACTCCTTTAACGCTTTCTTCTTTCTGTTTGCCTCGACTGCCCTCGGGCAGGTGGACGGTTCGCTTCTCGAAGCGGCGGAGAATCTGGGTGCGGGACCCGGCAGAGTGTTCCGCTCTGTTTTGCTTCCCGAGCTGCGCCCGGCTCTGTTTGGCGCCTCGATCCTTACCTTTCTGGCGAGTATGGCATCCTTCTCCGCACCCCTCCTCTTCGCCGGTTCCCATCGGTTTATTACGCTGGAAATATTTACGACGAAGCTGAACGGAAACATTGCCCTGGCCGCCCGTCAATCCCTGCTGTTGTTGTCGGTGTCACTCATTTGCTTTGTCGTCATGCACGCAGTGGCCGGATCAGCATTCACGCTGCGGCGTTCGAAAGGTTCGTCGAAGCCTGCATTCTTCAGGGTTCCCCGCATTCTGAAAACGATACTCATTGTCTGCACGGTCGTGATCGTGTCTCTGGAAGTCCTGCCTCTGGCAGTGATTCTCATGGTATCGTTTGCACAGGAAGGTTCCTGGACCTACCAGCTTTTTCCTTCGGCCTACTCGCTCGGGAACTACACGCAACTCCTGATGAACCCGTCTGTTTTTCAACCGATAGCGAACAGCCTGTCGATGGGTTCACTCGCCCTTGCCGGATCTTTGGCCGTCGGAGCCTCTGCAGCATATCTTACCACGAAGGGAGTCCTCCGGAAGAGACAGCGTCTCCTGGACGTTCTCTTCAGCATACCGTATGCGATACCGGGGACGGTTCTGGCCATAGGACTGATCCTTGCGTTCAACCGGCCCACCTTCTTCTCGGGGATGGAAGTCCTTGTCGGGACGTTCTGGATCCTTCCTCTGGCGTACGTGCTCCGGACGTACCCGCTCATTATGCGCTCGGTCTCCTCCGCCCTCCAGCAGGTGGACGATGGACTGCTTGAAGCTGCTTCTTCGCTCGGTGCTTCGTCCTGGCGCAGGTTCCGGAGTGTGGTCATCCCATTGATTCTGCCGGGAATTATTGCAGGCTCTGTATTGACCATCATCACCCTCCTTGGGGAGTTCGTCGCTTCCGTTCTTCTGTACACCTACTCAAATCGGCCCATCGCCGTCGAAATCCTTGCGCAGGTCCGGTCGTACAACTTCGGGCAGGCATCGGCGTATTGTGTGGTGGTTCTCGTGCTCATTCTCTTCATTGTCCGGCTCTCCGAGTACAAGGGGAGGAAGGCGCGAGTGTAAACCGGTGCCGTCCGTCTTGTATTATTTTCATTAGTTTCGTATCTTTCTCTGTTTAGGAATGGCCGGATTCCCCCGGCACGCTCTCCCCGCGCCCGTAGCTCAATTGGATAGAGCGTTGGCCTCCGGAGCCAAAGGTTTCGGGTTCGACTCCCGACGGGCGCACTGCATGTGTCATCACCCTTACGATCAATTACCTGGAGTCGTTCAGGTCTATGCTTACTCCTAAGAAAAAACTCTCCAAACGAGAACTGAAAGAAGACGCACTCGTCACTTCCTACGTCAGGCTCTCCTCGTTCTATAGCGAGAACCGGCGGATGATCAGCATCGTTGCGACGGTCATTGCGGTCCTCGTCATCGCCGCCATCATTTATGGGAAGAACCGGACTGCGAACAACATCAGTGCATCGACGGAATTCGGGGAAGTGTTTCAGCTCTTCGATAACGGCCAGTATCAGCTGGCGATTGACGGTGTCCCGGAAAGGAACATCAAGGGCCTGAAGGCGATTGTCGAGAATTACGGCAACTCCAACGCGGGCGATATCGCGCGGTTTTATCTTGCGGACGCCTATTACAATCTCGGCAAGTACCAGGACGCCCTTGAGCAATTCAAGAAGTTCAGCCCGCCGGTCGAAACTCTGGAAATTTCCAGACTCTCGGGAATTGGAAGCTGTTATGAAGCTCTGGGGATGCGCAAAGATGCAGCAGAGTACTATGAAAAGGCTGCAAAGAAAGACCCCAAGGATGCCAGTGCCGCCGAGAACCTGAGCAATGCTGCGAGAAACTACGCCGCGGCGGGCGAGAAGGGAACCGCAATCGAGCTTCTGAAGAAGCTGAAGAAGGATTTCCCGACTTCGACGTTCGGCAGGGATGCTGACCGGGAACTGGCCGCCCTTTCCATTACCCCCGGCGCATAAGCAGCCGTTACGCTTGAGCCGCGTCCTTGCTAAACTCTCATCTTCTTTGTATGCTGAGAGGTAGGACGCGGTGCACACGCTGTTCCTCACGAATCCACAACCCTCGATCCAGGCGGAAGAGCTGTGATCAAGCTCCGGCGATTCTTATTCATCGGCGGCGCATTCTTGTTGCTTCTCGTCAAATTCACCATCGACGTGATCAGCAAGAACGTCGAGCTTGAGGTAGGCGGGCTCTCGCTTATCCGCGAGGCAACTGTTGTTGGGGCGTTTCTTCTCCTCTCGTTGACCGTTTTCGCATCTCCCAAGCTGCACGAACAACCCCCGATGCGCCGCCTGGGCGTCCTTCTGGTGCTGTCGTACGGCGTGCTCTTCCTGGCAATTGCCTTCAATGCAATCAATATCCAGGGGTTTGACCGAAAGAACCTCTCGTTGTTGCCCCTGGACTATCCGACGCTCTTTCTCGCGTCGATCGTCTCCATCATCCTCGGAGTGTTCGCCCTACTCACCCTGAGGTTTCTCCGGGAGCTGGTATTCTACCAACGGCGGCGGGGGACTCAGAGGAACTTTTTTCTTCTTCTCGGTGCAATCCTGTGTGCATCGGGTTCCGTGGTGATGCTGCGACCGCTCGATAGCAGTGCGATTACCGCCATTCTTCTCGGAGCAACCGTCCTCTTTGCGGTAATGAATTCGTTCCGCCTTCCCTGGATCGTCTATCTTTCCAAGAGGGAGAAGATCATCGCCCTGGTATACGGCTTGTTCCTCTTTCTTGCTTTCACCGGTATCGATGTCGCGCTGGTCTCGGATTCGAACCTCCGGCGCTCGTTGCTGTACTACTCCTACCCGCTCCGCGAGTTTGTTCAGCTCTCGGCCCTGTTCGGGAATATCTACTTTGGGATGGCGTTCGTCTCGACGCTCTTTCACCTCCCGACGGCGGAAGCCTTCGAGCGCAAACGGTCCGAGGTCACGTCCCTGCACAACCTCAGCAGGCTGATCACACAGATCCTCGATTTCAAGGAGCTCGTCGACACGGTCACGTCGATGACGCAGCAGGTGTGCGAAGCCACGAGTTGCTGGCTGGAACTGATCCAATATGATGCGGGCGCGGGCACTGAAGGGCAGACTCAGGGGGGCAGCCCGGTCAAGGTCAGTACGGTGGCGTATAAGAATATCACTCTCGAGGAAATCGAACAGCTTCACGGGGGAGCCGACCGCCAGCTTCGCCGGGAAGCCATGGCCCGGCGCGCGCCGGTGGTGATCGACGATGTCTACCGCGATCGCAGGTTCGAACATCTAAAAAAGGCGAAGAGTCCCGTGGCCAGCCTTGTGGCTATGCCGTTGATCTCTCACAGCGGTCTCATCGGGTTGCTGTACGCGACGAAGAGCAGCGCGTATGGATTTGTGAAGGATGACATTGACGTGATTGCCGCCTTTGCGGACCAGGCGGCGATTGCCATTGAGAATTCCCGCCTGATCGGCGAGTCCATCGAGCGGGAGCGGATCATCCGTGAGATGATGCTCGCACAGGAAATGCAGAGGCGCCTGCTTCCCCAGAACGTCCCCGTGCATCCTGCAATCGATATTGACGCACTCTCGACCCCTGCGTTTGAAGTGGGGGGAGACTACTATGATTTTGTGCAGCTGGGCAAAGACCGGCTGGGGATCGTCGTCGGCGATGTCTCGGGAAAGGGTGTTCCCGCTGCGTTTTATATGTCGGAGGTCAAGGGAATATTCCAGTCGCTCAGCACCTTCTACACGTCTCCGCGGGATCTCCTCGTTCGCGCGAATGAAATCCTGGCAGAGACGGTGGACCGACATTCTTTTGTCAGTCTCCTTTTTGCCGTCATCGACCTTTGTACCGGACAATTAACGATGGTGCGCGCAGGTCATTGTCCGATGCTGCTGGCCTCCGCCCAGAGTGTGGAGTATATCCGTCCCGGGGGAATGGGACTTGGCCTCAGCCGGGATTCCGTGTTCCGCGACTCTCTCGAGGAACACCATCTCGGATTGCAGACGGGTGACGTCTGTCTTTTCTATACCGATGGAGTCCCCGAAGCGATGCACGGGAGCGAGGAATACGGCTATGAGCGTCTTCTGGTCGTCGCGCGCGACACGCGACACACGTCCGCACCAGAAATAAAGAATGCAGTGATGGCATCAGTCCAGGGATTTGTCAAAAATACGGCGAATCATGACGATATTACCCTCGTTGTCCTCAAATGGAATGGATGTGAAAGGAGTCCAGCATGAGTGATTTCAAAGTTGCCCAACGGGAGCAGGACACGGTGAACGTCCTGGAGCTGAAGGGCTATTTAGACGCGCACACCGCGCCGAAACTCGAGGAAGCCCTCCAGAACCTCCTCGGGTCATCCCGGTACAAAATCGTGATCAATTGCCGGGATCTCTCGTATATAAGTAGTGCAGGGCTGGGTGTCTTCATGGCCTTCATCGAGGACGTTCGCAACCACAACGGTGACATTAAGTTGACCAACATGTCGCCGAAAGTGTACAATGTGTTCGATCTCCTCGGTTTTCCCCTGCTCTACGAGATATTTAAGGAGGAACAGGAAGCGGTCACACGTTTCTTCGATAAGGGGAAGGCAACCCCGATCCCCTCACGATGACAGCAGCGTCCCACGGATTGATGCGTGTGAAGACAGAAACAATTCATATTGAAAGCCGCACGGAACGATTGAGCGTTGTCCGCGATTTCGTGTCCGATGCAGCCCGCGCCGTCGGGTTCGCAGACGATGACGTCGGGAAGATTGCGCTTGCGGTGGATGAAGCGTGCACCAACATCATCAAGCATGCATATAAATTTGATCCGCACCAGGACATCGCCGTGAACCGTGACGACGGAGAACGGCGTCTTCGAAGTCCGGATCATTGACCACGGAAAGACGTTCGACCCGACCTCCGTGCAGGCCCCGAACATGAAAGAATACTTCAGCCATTTCCGGCGTGGCGGTCTTGGCGTGCACTTAATGCGTTCCTTGATGGATAATGTGGAGTATACGATTGTCCCCGGCACGACCAATGAAGTCCGTCTCACCAAACTCCTCCCCCGCTAAAGCCCGGAGTCGCCAGCAGCAGGGCTCCTCCGTCGCCGACGCTTCGTACGAAAGCCATTTCGACAATCAGGCGGTGTTTGAATTCAGCACCGTCATCAATTCCTCCCTCGACCAGGACTTTATTCACAGCCATATCCTGCGCACCCTCATGGGGAAACTCATGTCTGCCCGCGGAATGGTGCTCCAGGCGGACCCGGAGTCAAACAAAAGCTATGTTATTGAAAAAGTGAAGGGGTTTGAGGCAGGCATCCAGGGCACACGCATCGTGATTCCGCGGATGCCCAGAGTTCTCGCCATGCTCGGTCATTCCAGCGCTTCCCGACAGCCGTGGATGGCGGAGCTGGCGAATCTGGGTGTCAGGATTCTCCTTCCCCTCATGATAGTCGACAAACCCATCGGGGCGCTCGCCTTCGGAGAACGGTTCTCCGACCGGCCTCTCCTTGCGAGGGAAAAAACGTACCTCCGCTCGCTTGCCAATATATCCGCGACCGCAATCGAGAAGGCCAGAACGATCGATGCCCTGCAACTGGTCAACCGGAAACTGGACAGGAAGATCCAGGAGCTCAACACGCTTTTTGATCTGGGAAAGGAATTCGGATCTCTCCTTGATCGGGAGAAGCTCGTCCGGCTCCTGGTCTTCTCTCTCCTGGGGCAGGTCGGGGTCAGCAGGTATCTCATTGCCTTGCGGGACGGCCCCGACATGAATGTCGTTGCGGCGAAAACGGATGGGACCGCGCCGCAGGGAGAGCTTCTGAGCAAGGTCGCGAATGTGAAGGCGGCCACCCTGGTGGAAAATCTCGTCGTGCGCCAGGCAACGGATCCGCGTCCGATCTTGAATGACCTCGGGCTGAAGATCATCGTCCCGATGCAGCTCCAGGGAGAGACCCGCGGCGTTTTATTGTTGGGCGAGAAACTGAATAAGGAAGGATATGCGGCACCGGATATAGAATTCCTTGCATCGCTTGCAAATCTGGCCATCATTTCGATTGAGAACGCACGGCTTTTCAACGAGGCGCTGGAAAAGCAAAAGATGGAAAACGAACTCATGATTGCGCGGGAAATCCAGAAGGGCTTGCTGCCAAGTGTGCTTCCGACAATTGACCGGCTGGATATCGCCGCGACGAATATCAGCTCCAAACAGGTCGGCGGCGACTACTATGACATTGTTCCCACGACCGACGGACGTCACATCATTGCGATCGGCGATGTGTCCGGCAAGGGAACGCCGGCCGCGCTCCTCATGGCAAACCTCCAGGCCACAATTCGCGCGCTTGTCCCGCTGAACCTTACCCTCTCGGAACAGACCGGCCGCGTGAACGATCTCCTCTGTCAGAATACCGGGGGCAACAAGTTTGTCACATTTTTCTGGGGGTATATCAGTTCAGATCAGAATACCCTGACCTACGTGAACGCCGGGCACAATTATCCCTATCTGTTCCACACGGACGGCTCGGTGGACCGTCTGGACAAAGGCGGGATGATCCTCGGGATCATGCCGGCAATTCGCCCGTATGAGGAAGCCGCGATTCCTCTCAGCCCTGGCGACATCCTGGTGCTCTTCACCGACGGTGTGAGTGAGGCAATGAACAGGGTGTCGGAGGAATTTGGAGAGGACCGACTGGAGGCCGCGGTTCGTGCACAGTGGGATTCAACTGCATCGGAAATCATCGAAGCCGTCCACCGTCAAATTCAGGAGTTCACCGTCGGGGCACCCCAGTCAGACGACATCACCATGATGGTGGTCAAAGTGGCGATTGCTTCTCCCTCCCAATCTTCTTAAATTCTGTTATTGCGTTCGCTCCCACGCTCATCTCCCATTGTGGTTTCCCGATGCGTCCTCGTGTGCTGTCGCCTGTTAAACTCACCCAGAATGCTCTCCGCCAACACTTTGACGGGTTTGTGAGAAGCATGCGGGGGAGAGCTCCGGAAACCCGGGGGACGTATGAACGGGCGTTGCGGGAGTTCCTGCGCTGGTGCATAGTCGAAAAACAATGCCGGCTGGGAACAGATGACATTGTCCGCTATAAGGACTACCTGATATCAGGGAAGCACCTCTCCCAGGTCTCCATTTCCACGTACCTCACTTCGGTGCGGAAGTTTTGCGATTATCTCGTGCTGAAGGGAGTGCTCCGGGAAAACCCTGCCCGCCATGTCGGGGGAGCGGGACGACCCACAGCCCATACGCGGCAATCGCTCTCGGCGGAGGAGGTCCGGGCCGTGCTGGATGCCGTGCACCCGGGGGACGAACTGGGCCTGCGCGACCTCGCCTTCATCAAGCTCATGGTATTGTGTGGCCTCTCAGAAATTGAAATCGTCCGCTCGAACACCGAGGATCTCCTGACGACGGACGGCGCATGGGAACTCCGCGTGCAGGGGAAAGGCAGGACCTCGAAAGATGCCGTCGTGCAAATACCCTTCGACGTTCGCACGGTTCTCGAGCAGTATCTCTCGGTTCGCGGCAACACCACGGCCCGTGATCCTCTCTTTACGAGCGCAGGAAACAGGACCAGGGGGGAACGAATGACCACCCGCGGGGTTCGCGAACGGGTGAATCACTATCTGGACACCGCCGGGGTGAAAAAGGGCCGTCTCCGCCAGATCACTCCGTACTCGCTGCGGCACACGGCGGCACTGCTTCTGGCCGAGTCGGGTGCTTCCGTCGACGAGATCCGCGACAGGATGAGACTGGGAAGCGTCATGACGGCCTTGCTCTACGTCAATAAAGCACGCGTCGACGAGGGGAAAGCAGCGGAGGCCGCCAGGAAAGAGGTCAAGGAAGAACAGAAGACGATGGACAAGGGTTAGCACACAATGGGATATCCATTTCAGACGATCGAGCCTTACTGGCAGCAATACTGGGACGACCACAAGGTATTTCGTGTCGAAAACATTCCCGCCGGTCCGAAGGCGTATGTCCTCGACATGTTCCCTTATCCGAGCGGTGCCGGACTTCACGTCGGACATCCTGAAGGATACACCGCGACGGACATTTTCTGCAGATACCGGCGGATGCGCGGGTACTCCATCCTGCATCCCATGGGCTGGGACGCCTTCGGTCTTCCGGCCGAGCGCTATGCCATGCAAACGAACATTCACCCTCGCAGTACCACCGAAAAAAATATTGAAACCTTCCGGCGCCAGATCAAGATGCTCGGGCTCAGCTATGACTGGTCGCGCGAAATCAACACCACCGATCCCGAATACTATCGCTGGACACAGTGGATATTCCTCCGGATTTACGGGTCGTGGTACGATGTGCGGTTGGATAAAGCCCGCCCGATAGAAACGCTGATAGAGGAATTGGAAAGTCGGGGTTCCTCGTCTCTCCCCGGCGCGCCCGGGTTTACCGCGGCCGATTGGCGTGCAAAGAGCAAAAAGGAACAGTACGATTTCCTGGCCGGGTATCGTCTGGTCTATAAGGCGGTGGTCCCCGTCAACTGGTGTGAAGGGCTCGGCACCGTTCTCGCCAATGAAGAGGTGGCAGAGTGGACGGACAAGGGCTACGTCGTCGAACGCCGGCCGATGAAACAGTGGATGATGCGCATCACCGCGTACGCCGACCGGCTGCTCCGGGATTTCTCGGAACTCGATTGGCCCGCGTCGACACTCGAACAGCAACGGAATTGGATCGGCAGATCGGAAGGTGCTGAAATCCGGTTCCCGTTGAAAGACAGGGACGATCATCTCCTGGTCTTCACGACCAGGCCCGACACCATTTTTGGCGCGACATACATGGTGATGGCGCCGGAGCACCCCTCCGTGGACCTGCTCACGGTCGATGACCGGCGCAGGGAAGTTGATGAATATCGAAAACTCGCCGGGAAGAAGAGCGATCTCGACCGTGGGATCGACGCGGAAAAAACCGGCGTGTTCACCGGCGGCTTTGTCATAAACCCCGCAACGGGAAAGGAAATCCCGGTGTGGATAGCGGATTATGTCCTTATGGGCTACGGCACCGGGGCGATCATGGCCGTGCCTGGCCACGACGAACGGGATTTTGCCTTCGCGAAAAAATTCGGCCTGCCGATTGTGCAGGTAGTGTCGGGTGGGGAAATCGAGACCGAAGCCTGGACAGGGGAGGGGAAGGGGATGAATTCCGCGAACGGGGAGGTCTCTCTGAACGGTCTGTCGACAAGCGAGGCCAAACAGCGAATCACCTCCTGGCTTTCGACCCGCGGGTTGGGGGCGGAGGCGATCCAATTCAAGCTGCGCGATTGGCTGTTCTCCCGTCAACGCTACTGGGGGGAACCGATCCCCATCATCTATCATGAAGACGGCACTACCACAACAGTCCCTGAGGCTGAACTCCCGCTTCTCCTCCCGGACCTCAAAAAATTTCAGCCGAGTGGAACGACGGAATCTCCGCTCGCCCTGGCCACCGATTGGGTGAATGTCGTGGACAAGACAACCGGCCTGCGTGGACGGCGGGAGACGAACACCATGCCTCAATGGGCCGGATCATGCTGGTACTACCTGAGGTTCATGGACCCGCACAATGCGGCCAGCTTTTGCAGTGCGGATATTGAGAAAAAGTGGATGCCTGTTGATTTTTATGTGGGCGGGTCTGAACATGCGGTTTTGCACCTGATGTATGCCCGCTTCTGGCACAAGGTGTTGTACGACCTGGGGCATGTCAGCACGAAGGAGCCTTTTCTTAAACTCCGCCATCAGGGGATTATCCTCGGGGAGGATTCCCGGAAGATGTCGAAATCACGCGGGAACGTCGTGAACCCCGATGAAGTCGTGGCACAGTACGGGGCCGACGCCATGCGGGTATTCGAAATGTTCATGGGACCCCTTGAAGAAATGAAGCCGTGGAGTACGAGAAACGTTGAAGGGGTATCACGGTTTCTTAACAGGGTGTGGCGCCTGTACGTTGACGAACAGGAACGGCTGGACCCGCGCGTCAGGGAAGAAGGAATCCCGGAGGACGTCGAGCGGGAATTCCATGTCACCGTCAAAAAAGTTGGTGAAGACATCGAGGCCCTGCGGTTCAATACCGCGATCAGCCAGATGATGATACTGGTCAACACGGTCATGCAGCACGAAGTCCGGCCGCGACAGGTCCTGGAGCCATTCGTCAAAATTCTCTCTCCCTTTGCGCCCCACCTTGCGGAAGAGCTGTGGAAGAAGCTCGGGCACGAGACAACAATTTCGTATGAGCCGTGGCCGGCATACGACCCGGCCAAGCTTCAGTCCGCTACGATCGAGATCGTTGTCCAGGTGAACGGAAAGGTCCGCGGGCGAATCGTTGTGCCTGCGGGGACCGGGGAGGCGGAGCTCGAGCAAGCCGCACGCGCCGACGAAGGGGTCCGCAAGCATCTGGATGGGAAGAACCTCGTCAAAGCGATCGTGGTGAAGGATAAACTTGTCAACCTCGTCGTCCGTTGACCCATGGAACATCTCTCGGTTGTCCTGACGACATTGAACGAGGAGCACAATATCGATCGCTGCCTGGGGAGTGTGCGCTGGGCGGACGAGATTGTCGTGGTCGATTCCTTCAGCTGGGATCATACGGTGGAGCGGGCACGGCAGTATACATCGCGCGTGTACCAGCATGAATACCCCGGCTCGAGCAGACAGGTTGAAAGGGGTATTTCCTACGCAACCGGGGAGTGGGTGTTCATTATCGACGCAGACGAAGAAGTGACCGAAGACCTTGCGCGGGAAATTCAGGCAATGCTCCGTGAAGGCACGGATGCTGCGGCATTTGAAATCCTCCGCAAACCCTCGGCTTTCGGGAAATGGATCGAACACGGCGGCTGGTATCCCGATTATCAGTTGCGCCTGCTCCGGAAGAACGACTACCGGCCGGAACATCAGGAAGTCCACGGTGGCTTCACGACGGCCGGTCGGCGGGGAAGAATGAACGGTTTGCTGCTTCATCATACGTACCCGACGATTTATTCTTACGTCGAGAAGATGAACGATTATACGTCGCTCCAGGTGTCAAATAAGTTGAAGGCCGATCCCGGGGTGGAAGCCCCGTGGCACAAGCTTCTCCTGAGTCCCCTCTCACATTTTCTCAGGATGTTTTTCTCGAAGAAGGGATATAAGGACGGGTTTCATGGGTTCGTTCTGTCGCTTCTCGATGCGACGTATACGATGCTCCTGTATGCGAAACTCTGGGAATACCGGCAACGCGCAAGGGAGGGGAATGCAGCGATTCCCCCGATCACGAATTCGCAATTGAACGTGCTGAAGCATAAACAATGAATCTTGGCCGTCGGATTCTCCATTATGTCAGGCCCTATCGCGGGCAGCTGGGGCTCTCGGTGCTCTTTTCGGTTCTTTTCTCGATCTTCAGCGGCTTATCCATTTACCTGACGATACCGCTCCTGCAGACGCTCTTTCACGATCCGACGCCCGCAGCTGCCGTCGTCAGCTCTTCGCCGTCCATGTTCCCATCGTGGCTGATAGCGGTCAAGGAGGTGCTCAGCACATGGTTTCAGCAACTGGTATTCAGCGGGGATCCTTCGGCTTCATTGCGTAATATTTGTATCGTCATGGTCGGCGCCTTCTTTTTCAAGAACCTTTCCTCCTATTTCCAGTCCAACCTGATGGTGTCCGTTGAACAGGGGCTCGTCAAGGACCTGCGCAACGATCTCTACCGGCATATTCACGAATTGCCGCTCGGCTATTTTTCCAATGAACGAACGGGGAATCTGATATCGCGCGTGATGAACGACGTCCCGGTGATCAACTCCGGCATCTCCGCGACCTTTCACACGCTGATCATGCAGCCGCTGCTCATCCTCGTCTACCTTACGATCGCGGTCAGCCTGAGCTGGAAGCTCACCTTGCTGGCCTTTGTCGTGTTTCCCCTGGCGTTGCTGGTGATCTCCAGCGTCGGTCGACGGGTGCACCGGGAAAGCGGGCTGATCCAGCAGAAATTGGCGGATTTGACTTCCGTCCTGCACGAGACGATCTCCGGGGTCAAGGTCGTCAAAGCGTTCGGGATGGAGGAGTTCGAGAACCGGAAGTTTGCGCGCGAAGGGATGAACCTGCTCAAAACGGTTATGGGAGTCACCAGGATCAGAAATCTCGCCTCTCCCAGCACGGAATTCCTCAGCGCCGCGGCGGGTGGGGTGATTGTCTGGTACGGCGGGATGCAGGTCCTCGCTCAGGGGACGATGACGGGGAGCGAATTCATCGGATTCCTCTTCGCCATTTTCCAGCTGATGCCTCCGATCAAGGAACTCAGCAATATCAACAACCGGTTCCAGGAGGCGACTGCGGCAGGGAAAAGAGTATTCGAAGTGCTCGACACCGAACCGAACATCAAGAACCGGCCGGGCGCGGTTTCGATCCGGGAGTTCTCGGACGCCATAGAGTTTCACCAGGTAGATTTCCAGTACGGCGATGGGGAGCCGGTTCTCGCGGGGATCAATCTTCTCATCCGCAAGGGAGACGTCGTAGCGATTGTCGGCCCGAGCGGAGCGGGAAAATCGACTCTCGTCGATCTCGTGCCTCGTTTCTATGACCCGACGGCCGGTTCAATCACCCTGGACGGCATCGACATCCGTTCGATCGACATCCGTTCCCTGCGGGACAAAATCGGCATCGTGACACAGGAAACGATTCTGTTCAACGACACCGTGCGCAGCAACATCGCCTACGGTCTCGACGATTGCCCGATCGAGAAAGTCGTTGCTGCGGCACGGGCGGCGAATGCGCATGCCTTTATTTCCGACATGCCCAAAGGTTATGATTCTGTCATCGGCGAACGTGGAGTGAAGATCTCCGGCGGAGAACGCCAACGGCTTGCCCTTGCCCGCGCAATTCTGAAGAACCCTCCGATCCTCATTCTGGACGAAGCCACTTCGTCCCTTGACACGGAATCGGAAATCCTCGTACAGGAGGCAATTGAACGGCTCATGGCAGGGAGGACGTCGATCGTCATCGCACACCGGCTCTCGACCGTCCAGCATGCCGATCGGATCGTCGTCGTAGAGAACGGGAGGATCGTCGAGACAGGCCGTCACTCAGACCTCCTCGAAAACGAAAACGGTTTGTACAGAAAACTCTATGGTCTCCAATTCCGTCTCTGAACCGGGAGGCTCGCGGGATCTCGTCCCGCCGGCCGGATTGAGAACATCTTCGGGCGTCATCCTCTTTAAGGTGATGCTCGGGGCCTTTTACCTGTTTCTCCCCTCTGAATTCTTTTCCATTGCGGTCAATTCCCTCATGCTGGGGGTGATGGCTCTCTGCTGGGCGGCCATCATGATCGTGGAACGGAAGATCTTCCTCGTCCGAACCCCTTTTGATTGGTTTTTCCTCGCGTATGTGATCATCCAGATAATCGCCACGGTCTTTTCATCCGACCCGGGGCAGTCCTTGCTGTTCTCCAAGCGTCTCCTGCTCATCGGCATTGTGTATTTCATGACGACATGGATCACGACCGAGACTCTTGCGAAGCGCTTGATGACGATCCTTCTCGGTGCGGCGGTCGCGGTTGCGATCTGGGGTGCGATCAAACTCGTCATTGCGCAACCCGGAGAGATTGTCCGGCTGGGCATATTCCAGTTCTACATGACGACGTCGGAACTGATGATGGTTGCCCTCCTCATGCTGCTCCCGTTTGCCGCTGTTCCCGGTGTCCCGCGCCGGGTACGCATGGGAGCGCTGATCGGCGTATTTCCGATCGTCTTTGCACTGTACGCGACGGTGACGCGCGGACCGCTGATTGCAGCGGTGGTGGGTGTCCTGGTGATCGCTCTTCTGGTGAACCGCAAGCTTCTCCTTTTTCTCCTGGCGGGACTGGTTCTGATCATGCTTGTCGCCTCGCCGTACGTCGCGGGACGGCTGGAAAGCATCACCAATATTCACCATCACGACAATATGACACGGCTCATGCTGTGGCGTATCGGGCTTGAGAGCTTCCGGGAACATCCACTGGTCGGAGTCGGCGATATCGATCTGGGCAAGCTTATCGCAGAGCACAAACGCCCCGACGATCCCCTGGAACCGCTCGGCCATATGCACAACATCGCGATGCAATTTCTTGTCACGCACGGAGCAATCGGGTTGACCGTGGTCCTTGCAATGTTTGCAGCGATCATCATTGCCGAAGCGAGAATCTACCGGCGGGTGCGGTCGGACTGGTTCGGGAGGGCGGCGCTCGCAGGTTCGATTGCCGTGTTTGTGGGATTCCAGATTGCAGGTGTTACGGAGTGGACGTTCGGTGACCAGGAGGTGGTCATTCTGTTCTGGATTTCTGTCGGGTTGGCGCTCGCAGTCAACAATCTCATACCTGAGACCGACAGCAGGTAATCTATGGCGACCCTCACGGTGGTGACCCTCACCTTGAATGAAGAAAGGAACATCCGGGAGTGCCTGGAATGCGTCCGCTGGGCCGATCAAATCATCGTTGTCGATTCAGGAAGTACAGATGGAACCGTGGCTGTGGCGCAGACATTCACCCCCGAGGTATTCCAGATCGAATGGAAGGGGTATGGACAGGCGAGAAATGTGGCCCTGGAACATGCGCGGGGTGATTGGATCCTTTGGCTTGATGCGGATGAACGTATCCCCCTTGCGCTCGCACAGGAGATTCAAACCGTTCTTCAGGATGATGCTCGCAGTGTTGCCGGGTACGAGGTTGCGCGGAGGGCCTACTTCCTCGGAAAATGGATCAAACACTGCGGTTGGTATCCCGGCCGGATTGTGCGGTTGTTCCGTCGCGGGAAGGCGCGGTTCAGCGAGAGCCTCGTGCATGAACAGCTCTTGATTGACGGGCCCGTCGCACGGTTGCAGAACGACCTTCTGCATTATACGGATTCGGACCTGGATCAGTATTTCTGGAAATTCAACCGCTACACCTCACTCGCCGCACAAGACCTCCACGCGGCCCGTCGGGATGCGGGCATGGCCGATCTTCTCCTGCGCCCGCCGTTTATGTTTTTTAAAATGTTCGTCCTCCGGCTGGGATTTCTCGACGGACTCCACGGATTCATTCTTTGCGTTGTTTCTGCAGCGTACGTGTTTGTGAAATATGCCAAACTCTGGGATCTCAACCGTTCCACCCGGTGAAAGGATTGCTGCCATGGAGCCCAAGGAAAAACATCAAATCCTCTTTATGCATCTTGTCCTCTCGCTGCACTCCGCTACAATGCAGCAGCTCGGCAAGGTGAAGAACCCACTGACCGATAAAATCGATCGTGACCTGAGTGGGGCGCAAGGGTCAATAGAAATGCTGGAAATGCTCAAGGAAAAGACCCGGGGAAACCTCGCCGAGGAAGAAACGCGATTTGTGGACCAGGTGCTGCAGGAGCTCAGACTGAATTACGTTGATGAAGCTGCGAAACCCGAGCCTCCTTCGGGGGAAGGCAGTGCTCCAGCCGGGGAACCAAAGGCATGAGACTTGCCATCAGCGGAAACCTCGAAAAGTCCGGACTCCGAAAAACTGTCGGCGCGCTTGTGCGCCAGTTGGACAGTCTCGGGATGGATTACGCGGTGGACCGCCGGATTGCGGAACTTCTCGCCGCAGTGGACGAAGCAATCCCCCCATCGCACGTTCGCGATTCGGCGACGTGGCTTGCGGGAACGGACATCCTCGTGGCACTGGGCGGAGACGGAACGATCCTGGCGGCAGCAAGAGAAGTGGGCGAGCTTGCGATCCCGATTCTCGGGGTGAACCTGGGGAAGCTGGGATTCCTCGCCGAAGTGACTCCGGAAGACCTGTCAAGCGCGATCCGGGATCTCCACGCGGGGAATTTCAGGATCGAGGAGCGTCTCGTGATCGAGGCGACCTCCCCGTCAGCCCCCGGGAAAACCCTTTTTGCAGTCAATGACGTTGTGGTCGACAAGGCCCGATCGTCGCGGGTCATCGACCTGGAAACGCACATTGATGGGGAGTACGCCGTCAGCCTATCGCGGAGACGGCCTGATCATTTCAACTCCGACAGGCTCGACCGCCTACGCGCTCTCGAACGGGGGTCCGATTGTGACGCCTGCAAGTCGTGTCTTTGGCATAACGCCGATCTCGCCCCACACGCTCAGCGGACGTCCGCTCATTATCCCTGAAACCAGTCACATCAAAGTCATCGTGCATTCCTCAAATGACGAGGTGCTCGTCTCCGCCGATGGGCAGACGCAACTGCCTCTTCCTCCTCCTATCGAACTGAACGTCCGGAAAGCAGGCTACACAGTCCGACTCGTCAAACGAACGGACCGGACCTACTTCGATGTACTGCGTGCAAAACTGCACTGGGGAAGGAATCCAAGAAGCCGGTAAAGGGGGGAAAGGGAGAAGGGGAGAAGGGGAGAAAGGGAGAAGGGGGGACTCAGGGACTTGGAGACTTGGAGACTGGGGGAGTGTATACTGTGAACCGATTACTGAGAACTGTTCCAGCTATATGCCACTGTTTACTGTCTACTGTCCACTGTTCCCTGTCCCCTGTTCACTGTTCACTGTCCACTGTTTACTGTCCACTGTTTACTGTTCACTGTCTACTGTCCCCTCAATTATTCTTCGCGCCTTCAGCAACCCACGTTCGGATGCCGTTGATCTGATTGTCATTCAACCGATTTGTCGTCGGCGGCATGCGGTTCCCGATACTTCCCTGAATACTCAGAATAAGAGTACTCTGGTCAGGCTTGCCTGCCACAACGTAACCGGGATATTCAAGCACGATATTGTAGTAGGTGGTGAGCTTCAACGGGCTCTGATTTTGGCCGTCGTCGTGACAGCCGACGAGCGCACACGCCTGATTAAACAGGGGTTGTACCTGGGCCGAGTAGCTTACCTTGTTGGGAGGGAAAAAGATATTTGACGGGCTGTCACCTGTTGCCAGCCCCGGATTCACATCTTTGCAGCCGTTCAGGACGGAGACAAGAAGTCCCGCGCACACCCAGATCGCTTTCTTCACACCAACACCTCGCCGCCCTTCTTTACATAATCAAGATACAATAATCCATGGAGAAATGCCGAGACCAGGTAGACGTAGAACAGCGTCACGAGGACCCCGACAACCAGTCCAAGCAGTCCGAGGCTGCCCAGCGTTTGTACCCCTACCGCGAGAAGTGCCACGACCAGAGTGCCTTCCCGGTCACGTTTAAACGTTCGAAAGATTGCACCGATATCCAGCGCATCCGAAATTCTGCCTCGTGCCGCGAACCGGAATGCGATGATGGGAGTAAGCAGTGACAAGAGGATCCCGTAGGGAAACGCAATGAGGGCAAACGCAAACACATAGATGGACGCGGCGAATGCGACCGACGTGGATTGCTCGTTGACCGCGGCGAGGGCCATGATGACAATCATGGGTATCGCAAGAAGGATGAGCGGCAACGCATACAGGAAAACGACGACTGCGTACTTCACCCCAACGATCAATTTCACTCCCAGATCATTCCAGGCAGGCAGGGGGGAAGGTTCCTTCCGCATCACGCGTTGAGTCAATTCCACATAGTACCCGGCGAGAACAAAGAAGCCGAGCCCCGTCAAGCAGAGAAGGACGACGAGAGCGCCGATAACAAATTTCTGGCCCCAGTGGGGGTCCTTGAACGGCGCGCTGAAAGCAAGACCGATGTCGTTCATTGTTGTCCCTGAAGTGGAGGATGGTCGGAGTGGATTGTAATGCGCCCATCGATGTGCGCATCGATGATCCCCTGTGTGTGGAACGCTTCGAGAATGATGTCGCGATCGGACATCAGTAAGTCCTGCATCGGAATCGACCCATGAATTCCCAGGAGAGCGTCCGCGTGTCCCGTAACATAATTATTCGTGGCGACACTGTAGGTACGCAATGGGTCAATTGGATTGCCGCCGACTGTGGAGGCGACGACCCGGTCACCTTTTTCCCTGGTTGTATCGATGGTGTACCGCAGCCCTCCCACCTGCATGAACTCGGCGGCCCCCATTGCCTGCCATTCGAGGATGTGAAGGAGGGTTGCTCCATCCACCTCAAACTTCATCACCGTATTGTTGAACGGATTGAGCTCCCAAAGATCGCGTTCGGTGACCGGGCCGGCAGAAATATCCCGCCGGATACTCCCGGAGTTGACGAACACGACATCGGAGCCGGTCGCCGATCGGATCGCATCACATTCCCAATCGCCGACGTTGCTTTCGGCGGTGAGGGAGGTCTTCCAGTCGGCCGTCAGTGTTCCCACCATCTTGTTCAGCCGTGTGCTGACGCGGTTTTCGAGGTTTCGCACCGTCCGTGCCACGAGAGTATCCTCGGGGTAGGTGCCGGGAACAATTTCGATGAGTTTCCCCCGGTACGACGTAATCGAATCCGCATTCAGGTCCAGATCGACATCCAGCTTTCCAAGATACCAGCCATACGATCCCGCCTGAACTACGATCGTGTGGTTCTTCTTGATCGGGGAGAAGAGGGGCGTATGACTGTGCCCGCCGACGATGATATCTATATCGCGACGTCGTGCGGCGAGGGCCGTATCGCGTTCAATTCCCATGTGGCTGACGACGACGATAAGCTGTGCCCCGTCTGTTCGTAAATCCCTGATGTGGACATCCAGGACGCTATCGACATCGAGCATCCTTGTACCGGCAAGATTCCCGCGAAGGGTGAGGATATCGAGGTCCGGCGGGAGGAGACCGATAAAGCCGACTTTGACGTTTCCAAAGGTCCGGAGGAGCTCAGGAGGCTCTATCGTTGCGTTGAGGGTGGAATCGAAGAGATTCGCAACCGTAATGGCATACCGGGCTTCCCGGAGCCGTTCCCGTAATGATCCGACACCGTAATCAAACTCGTGATTTCCCAGCGTGGCCACGTCGGGGTGAAGATCGTTCATCAATGTAATCTGGGATTCACCTCTGGTGATATTCGAAATCGGCGTTCCCTGGAAATCGTCCCCTGCGTTTACGACTGCCACTCCATCCGTGCCGGCCCCGAAGTGGTGCAGGTAGGAAAGCAGCGCGACAGTTCCTCCGACCATGTGTTTCCTCGCTGTTCCGGTTCCGGAGTCGCGGTCCGTTACGGCGTAAGGAATGTTATGAGCGTGGAAGTCATTCCAGTGAAGAAACGTGAGGTGGGTCTCCGGGTGTAACGCCTCCGGTGGGGTGCTCCCGCATCCGGAGAAGGCAAGCGTGCTAAGAAGGAAAATACCGGCAAGGAGCTTCTGGCTCATTCGGGAGGACGTCCTCTTCCACAGAGAGGTGCAAGGTGATGGTCGATGTGGAATCTGGGTAGGCAGCATACGAAATTCTGGATTCAGAACTCTGAATTCAGAATTCAGAATTTGAGGAGTGGAGCTGAGGGGGATCGAACCCCTGACCTCGTGAATGCCATTCACGCGCTCTCCCAACTGAGCTACAGCCCCGCGAACTCGAAGAAATGGTACGAAAAAGCGGTTCAAAGTTCAATACTCTCGGGATGGTTTGTTTCTTTCCGCTGACCGGTGAACTGCAGGCGGAGAGCCCGGGGGTTCCGGAACTCAGCAACTCTGGAGGGGTTTTCTTATCATAGGCTTACCCACAACGTCCGTTCTTTCTATGAGCATACTCTGGCCGTACCTCCGGCAGTATTGGAAATTGATCCTTCTCGCCCTGGGTCTTGCGGCGATTAATCAGATCTTCTCCTTTCTCGACCCCCTCATTTTTCGCTACGTCATCGATCGCTACGCGACGCGATTCAAGGAATATACCACCGGAGAATTTTTCCGCGGTGTATCGCTCCTCCTCCTCGCCGCCGTGGGCGTTGCCCTCGTTTCACGGGTGGCGAAGAACTTTCAAGACTACTTTATCAATGTTGTCACGCAGAGGCTGGGAGCCCAAATGTACGCGGAAGGGATTGCCCACTCCCTCCGCCTTCCCTATGCCACGTTCGAAGACCAGCGGAGCGGAGAATCTCTCGGAAAACTCCAGAAAGTCCGCACCGACGTCGAACGGCTCATCATGGGCAGCATCAACATTCTGTTCACGAGCGTCGTCGGCATCATCTTTGTCATGGTGTATGCCTTCACGGTGTACTGGGTGATCGTCCCTGCCTACTTTGCCACCGTCCCGCTGTTGGGAATTCTCAGCTCCGTCCTCAGCCGCAAAATCAAAACCATTCAGAAGACCATCGTTGCGGAAACCACCGCGCTTGCCGGCTCGACAACCGAATCGCTGCGGAACATCGAGCTGGTGAAGAGCCTCGGGCTTGCGGATCAGGAAATCGACCGGCTGAACGCGACGACAGACAAGATCCTCGCGCTGGAATTGAAGAAAGTCCGCTATATCCGGAGTCTGAGTTTTATCCAGGGGACGTCAGTCAACTTTCTGCGAACCTGCATTCTTTGCCTGATGCTGTATCTCATATTTGTGCAACTCATCACCGTGGGTCAATTCTTTTCACTCTTCATCTACTCATTCTTCATCTTCGGCCCGTTGCAGGAGCTCGGCAATGTGATCAACGTCTACCGCGAGGCGGAAGTCTCGTTGAATACATTTGCAGAAATTCTCCGAACGCCGATCGAACAGAAGCCGGCTTCTCCGGTACCCATCGGAAAGCTTGAACGGCTGACGTTTGAAAAAGTGGCCTTCCGCCATCAATCGTCGACCCGGCACGCCCTCCAGGACGTCTCATTCCAGGTACGCGGCGGTGAGACGATCGCGTTCGTCGGCCCTTCCGGGTCGGGGAAGAGTACCCTGATCAAACTCCTCGTCGGATTGTACCACCCGGAAAGCGGCAACATCCTCTACAACGGCGTTCCGGCGGATAAGGTCAACCTTGACACGTTCCGTGAACGAATAGGGTTTGTGACACAGGAAACACAGCTGTTCGCGGGAACGATCAGGGAGAACCTTCTCTTCGTAAATCCCGGAGCGAGCGATGCAGAATGTCTCGATGTCCTCGAGAAGGCGGCATGTGGATCGCTCCTTTCCCGGGCGGGACAGGGACTCGACAGCATGATCGGAGAAGGAGGAGTGAAAGTGTCCGGTGGAGAGAAACAACGATTATCCATCGCCAGGGCTCTTCTCCGTCGCCCCGATCTCCTGGTATTCGATGAAGCGACATCGTCCCTTGACTCCCTCACCGAGGGCGGAATCACGGAAACGATCCGGGCCGTTTCGAGCGGCGATGAGATGATCACGATCCTGATTGCCCATCGTCTCTCGACTATTTTGCACGCGGACCGCATCTACGTGCTGGAGAAGGGGTCAATTATTGAACAGGGCAGGCATGAAGAACTTCTCGAACTCAAAGGATTGTACTTTGCGATGTGGAGACAGCAGGTTGGCGAGAGGATTGAAGGGGAAACAGGGGTGGAGGCAGCGTAGGAAAGAAGGTAGGAAGTAGGAAGAAGGAAGTAGGAAGAAAGACAGTAGGCAGTAGGCAGTAAGCAGTAGGCAGAAAGCGGTAGGCAGGAAGCAGTAGGCAGTAAGCAGTAGGCAGTAAGCAGAATGCTGTGGGCAGTATGCAATAGCGGAATCGAATCTGACAGTTGGCAGAGACATCACGGGCATCCATGGCGAACCGACTCATCAACGAGAAAAGTCCTTACTTGCTGCAGCATGCACACAACCCGGTCGATTGGTACCCCTGGGGCGAAGATGCATTTGGGAGGGCGCGGTCGGAAAACAAACCGATTTTTCTCTCTGTCGGATATTCCACCTGTCACTGGTGTCATGTGATGGAACACGAATCGTTCGAGAATGAGGCGATTGCTTCCCTGTTGAACGATCGCTTCGTGCCAATCAAAGTGGACCGTGAAGAACGACCTGATGTCGACCGCGTCTACATGACCGCGCTGCAGGCGATGGGGCAGAATGGCGGCTGGCCGATGACGATGTTTCTCACTCCGGAATTGAAACCGTTTTATGGGGGAACGTACTTTCCTCCCGACCAGAGACAAGGGAGGGCCGGGCTTCCCGACGTTCTCCGCAAGATCGATGAAGTCTGGCGTACAGATCGCGCAAATGTGGAAGAGTCTGCCACGAGTATCGCGGCATACCTTCAGGACGTGTCCCAATCCAGCAATGGCACCGTGCTCCCCCGGGGCGAGGTGATCGACCGCTGCTTCGAACAACTCGCAGGCACGTTCGACCGGACACGAGGGGGATTCGGAACCGGCGCAAAGTTTCCACGGCCGGTGACCCTCGAGTTTCTCCTCCGCTATTTTCAACGGACAGGCCGAATCGACGCACGGGAAATGGTCAACAGCACCCTGACCGCGATGGCCTCGGGTGGGTTGCACGACCATGTCGGTGGCGGCTTCCACCGGTATACTGTCGACGTGGAGTGGCGAGTGCCCCATTTCGAGAAGATGCTGTACGATCAGGCACAATTGATCGAAATCTATCTTGACGGTTACCTGGTGGGCCGGAATGAACGGTTTGCAGACGTGGTTCGTCAAACCCTCACGTATATTCTGCGTGACCTTCCGGGTGCCGAAGGGGGCTTCTGCTCAGGAGAGGATGCCGATAGCCCAAAGCCGGATGACCCGGAGGAGATCGGGGAAGGAGCATTCTATCTCTGGACAAAAGAAGAGGTTCTCGGACTTCTCGGACCGGAGGCAGGGCAACGATTCGCGCTCTATTACGGGATCGAAGACGAAGGGAATGCATTTGTCGATCCCCAGCATGAATTCGCGGGGAAGAATATTCTGCATATCGCCGAAGATCTCGCTGCGCTGTCAAGGACCGTCCGGAAACCCGAACCGGAGCTGGCCGCGGAGCTGGAGAGGAGCCGGAACACCCTGCTTCTTGCCCGATCAAAGCGCCCGCATCCGTTGAAAGACGACAAGATTCTCACGGCCTGGAATGGACTTCTGATCGGCGCCCTGGCCCGGTCGGGCTGGGTCCTTGCATCTCCTTCGTACGTTGACGCGGCCCGGCAGACGGCCCGGTTTCTCCTGCATTCTCTCCACGATCCATCAACCGGCCGTCTCTACCGCCGGTACCGGGATGGTGAGGCGCGCTTCGACGCGCACCTCGAGGACTATTCCTTCTTCGTGCACGGGCTTCTGAACCTGTTTGAGACGACCGGAGAAGGGAACTGGCTTGATGAGGCGACCGGGCTCACGAAAACCATGGTGAGCCTGTTCCTGGACCAGGCACATGGAGGCTTTTTTGAAACGACGGGGGAAGATGGCTCAGTCATTGCCAGAATGAAAGAACACTATGACGGCGCGGAGCCGAGCGGGAATTCTGTCGCGGCGATGAATCTCCTCCGGTTAACGGCCCTTACCGGCGATCCTTCGTGGCGCGCCCACGCAGAGCGCACTCTCGCAGCGTTCGAACCCATTCTGGAAAAGCAGCCGGTAGTGATGCCGCACATGGTCTCGGCCCTGGAACGGTTGATGACCCCCTCCATGGAAATCGTGCTGGTGGGTCCAACGGGCGATGAGAAAACCGAAGCTCTGGTGCACGAGGTTCGCTCGCGATATCTTCCCAATGCGGTAGTCATCCGCGTTGATACGAATCCGGGTGCAGTGCCCCAGAGGACCTTTGCCGCAAGCTACCCTCTTGTGGAAGGGCAGCCGGCCGCATATGTCTGTGAAGATTTTACGTGCAAACTTCCTGCAACAAAGCCTTCTGATCTTGCTGATATCCTTGGGGAAAATTCACTGATAGGACGTCCTCCTGCACGCTGACCGGGACAGACAGATTTTTCTCACGGGGAACGTCCTACTATTCGTTGAGGTTCCGCGCTTTCGGTTTCGACCATGTGAGGTGAAGGGGTATTCCGGGCAAGCGGGGTGATGGGGGAGAAGCGTACCTGAACCGAGTGTGAGGAGAAGTCTAGTGACTGGGACGCCGGAAAATCCATCCAGGTTTCCGTGTCTTGAGCAGTTCGGTGCCGTTATCCGACTGAAGCCCTTTCGTCGCATCGCGCACGAATTGCTCCGCCTGCTTCTGGTCGAGAAACCAGTCAGAAGAGACAAGGCGCTTTCCGAACAGCCACTTGTGGTAGACTCTGACAATCCATGGGGAACCGAGACCATGCCCCTGTTCGAGGGTGACGGCATACCGGGTCGGTGATTGGACAGTCATAAGCAGGTGAGAGTAGTGAATTTGCGTGCTTTAACGTACGGAGAAAGGTTATGATATTCAATGACATCGCAGTGACGCGCGCGGTGTCCATCCCGCGCTCCGCCGTGAAGTACCGCTTCGCCCGCTCATCTGGACCGGGGGGGCAAAACGTCAACAAAGTGTCAACCAAGGTTGAGGTGCTTTGTGATGTGGCCCAATTGCGAGGGTTAACGGAAGAACTCCGTGCGCAACTTCAGACTACGCTCGGACCCCGGCTCGACAGTCGAGGGATCCTGCATGTCATTGTCGATGAATCACGGAGCCAATGGGCGAACCGCGAACTCGCGCTTTCCCGGCTCTCGGACCTCCTCCGGAGTGCGCTGAAGCAGAGGGCCAAGCGCAAATCCACCTCTCCTACCCGTTCTTCGAAAGAGCGCCGCATTTTTGCCAAAGTCCGCAAAGGCAAAACGAAGAAGACGCGGCGTCCGGTATCACCGGACGACTAGGGCCACTTCATCCGATTTCACCTTCACGTAGTCATTCCGATGCGAGAACGACGAGAGCGCATTCGTCATTTCCATTCTTCATTTCTTTTTGTACATTGATATAACCGGTACCTACCGTCCGCAACGCTTCGACAAATGCCTCCAAGGGTCAGGATCTTCCATGCGTTTCGACACCATTTTTCACGCCCTCCTACCGAAGGACGACAAGTTCTTTGTGTACTTCGAAAAGGATGTTGAGAATCTTCTCAACGCTGCCGTGATTTTTCGCGACATGATGTCTCCGGCGATGTCGAAGGACGAACGTGCCCAGAAGATCCGACGGATCGAAGAGCTGGAACACAAAGGCGATGAAATCACCCATGGAATCTTTTCCGAACTCGCCAGCACCTTCATCACCCCATTTGACCGTGAGGACATCCACGCCCTGGCCTCAAAGCTGGACGACATTCTTGACTACATTCAGGGAGCGGCGGGGAGAATCATTCTGTATCGGGTGGAAACGCTCAGTGACGATCATCAGCAACTCGCCTCAATGATTCACGATGCTGTCGTGGAACTTCACACGGCAATTCCTCTGCTGAGGGATTTCCATCATGTGGAGAAGATCAAGGAATGTCTGGTTCGCATCAACAGCCTTGAGAACGAGGCCGATGATCTTTTCGAACGGTCCATTGCGAGGTTGTTTGAAACTTGCACGGACCCCATTCTGCTGATCAAGACGAAGGAGATACTGGTGAGTCTGGAAACGGCGACTGATCAATGCGAGGACGCCGCGAACGTTATCGAGTCGATTATCGTGAAGAATGCCTGAGGTCCTTTCCCCCATCCTTTGATCGGATCCTCCCGATGCTCCTGCTCGTCATTACGATCATTTTTGTCGCGTTGATATTCGATTTTCTCAACGGGTTTCATGACGCGGCAAATTCGATCGCGACGATTGTTTCCACGCGAGTATTGACGCCGAGAACCGCAGTCATTTGGGCGGCATTCTTCAACCTTGTGGCCGCACTCTTGTTCGACGTCAACATCGCGAATACCATCGGCAAAGGTCTGATAGAACTTGCAGTGGTGAATGAATTTGTCATCCTCGGCGCTCTCTTCGGGGCAATCGCCTGGAACCTCATTACGTGGTATTATGGTCTTCCGTCGAGCTCGTCGCACGCCCTCATGGGTGGCTATGCGGGGGCGGCGATCGCGAAAGCTGGATTTGGCGCCGTGATCTACGCCGCGTGGTGGAAGACCATTCTCTTCATCGGTCTTGCTCCTCTGATAGGGATGCTTTTAGGATATATCCTCGAGGTTCTGGTGATGTGGTTAGCCAGAAGACTCTCGTACTCCAGGGTCGACCGAATCTTCCGTCGACTCCAACTTCTTTCTGCCGCACTCTACAGTCTCGGACACGGCACGAACGATGCGCAGAAGACCATGGGGATCATCACAGGGCTCCTCGTGACGGCTGGTTTCCTCCCCGTGTTTCACGTCCCATTATGGGTTATCCTGATCTGTCATTTTGCCATCGCCATGGGGACCCTTTTTGGAGGGTGGCGGATCGTTAAGACGATGGGTTCGAAAATTACCAAACTTCGGCCATCCGATGGATTTTGCGCAGAAACGGCAGGGGGGATAACCCTTCTGATGACAGCATTTTGGGGGATTGCCGTCAGCACCACACATACCATCGCCGGTGCGATCATGGGGGTTGGCGCTACCAAACGCCTTTCGGCCGTTCGCTGGGGGGTTGCTGGTCGGATGGTGTGGGCATGGATATTTACCATCCCTGCATCGGCTGCCATCGCCGCGATCTCCTATTTCGGGGTCGAATTCATCAGATCTCTCCTCAGTTGACTTGCTTTTTTCCTTTCCAAATATTATACTCCAAACGGTAACAGTACGCCGTTGTTGAGCTTTTGCACCCCGGTTCGGGGCGTGTTGTATGGTGTTATCCAAAAGACCGCATCAGAACCGTTGAAGCCGCGACTATGGTAGTGCTTTATTCCATAGTGCGGCCTTCGTGGTTTAAGGCACACCTCGCGCTGTATACCGCGTGTCCGTGGTCATCGACATACGTCGAGCGGATATTTTGATCACCATACAGAAAGGCACGTCCAATGGAAACGGGCGTCGTAAAGTGGTTCAACGCATCCAAGGGTTTCGGCTTCATCAAGCGCGAGACTGGTGAAGATGTGTTTGTGCATTTCAAAGCCATCGTCGGCTCGGGCTACAAGAGCCTGAACGAAGGTGACAAAGTGCAGTTCGAAGTCCAAAAAGGCCCCAAAGGTCTTCAGGCTTCAAACGTCACAGTAATCTAACGGGGCCGCCTATAGGCCCGTTGCTATTATCTATTGCACCCTAAGAACTCCCGATGAGATTATTCGACCGGCACCACGAGGGTCACCACCATCACCATCATCATGGCGATGCCGATCTTCTGTGCCCTGGCCGAGCGAAGGCGTGCTGATTGAAATCAGCAACTCAGTGGAAAAGCCCTTCCTGGAAAGCCAGGGGGGGCTTTTCAATTTCCGGGGGATCCCAACAGTCCCGACAAATCCTGTAAATGGTCCTCGAGATGCAAGTGAGAAGAAATAATACCATTGGTCTGCCGTCCGGGTTTCGCGACATTCTCTTCGATGAAGCACGGGCGCGCAGACAGATCGAAGCGACGTTCGCTGACGTCTTCGGACAGTATCAATACCGGGAGATCGTCCCCTCTGGCGTTGAATTCCTGGATGTGTACACGCGCGCAAACCAGAGCGTCCGAGATGCGACCTTCAAGTTTTTGGACCGGGACGACAACTTGCTCTCGCTCCGGGCGGATTTCACGCCTGCCATTGCGCGCATCGTTGCCGCAGGGGCTCTGGGCGATGAAACCCCGCACCGTCTCTGGTATGCGGGCAGTGTTTACCGGAAAACCGACGTCAACCGCGGCAGGTTCCATGAATTCCGCCAGATCGGCGCTGAGCTGATCGGCACTGCCTCGCGTGAGTCGGATGTTGAGATCGCGAAGACGGCTCTTGGCTGTCTCGATGCCATGGGGTTCAACGACGTTCAGCTCCATATCAATCACGCCGGAGTGTTCCGGGGGTTGATCGGGAGCCTGGGGCTCTCCGATGAAAGCCTGAGAAAAGTGAAGACGGAAATCGACCACAAAGACATGCGCCGGGTTGCAAACCGGCTGGAAACGCAGGGCGTCGATCCGGGCATTCGGGCTCAATTGGAGGCGGTCTGCCGGTGCGTCGGCGGAAGAGAACTCCTCGATGCCACGGCTCTGCTGATCACGAATGAGGAAGCGAAGGCCGCCGTGGGACGTTTGACAGAGGTGGCGGATGATCTTTCTCCATGGAAAGAACGCATTATCTTTGATCTGACTGAGATTGACGAGCTGGAATACTACACCGGAATGATGTTTGCCTTTTTCTCTCCTCGTCTCTCCAGTGAACTCGGTCGGGGCGGCCGGTACGACCGGCTGCTTCAGGAGTTCGGCAGGGCACTGCCTGCCATCGGGTTTTCGTTTTCAGTTGACGGACTTGCGGAGCTGTTATGAATGGGAAACTGCTTCTTGCGCTCCCCAAGGGACGCGTGTATGATGCTGCGATCAACATCCTGTCGCGCGCCGCAATCGATATCGATGCGGGAGCGCAAGCGTCGCGCGCGCTCCTGTTCGAGGACACGCAGCACCGGTATCAGTTCGTCGCATTGAAACCTGTCGACATCCCCGTCTACGTCGAGTCGGGCGTGATCGATGCCGGGATAGTCGGGAGCGACATTCTCCGCGAGGCGGATAGTGATGTCAATGAGCCTCTTGACCTTCATATTGGAAAATGCCGTCTTGCCGTGGCCGGCCCCGACGGCAAACAGGTGTCCTATCAGCAAAACATCAGTGTCGCAACCAAATACCCGAGGACGGCAAGCCGGTTCTTTTCGGCGCGTAACGCCCACGTCCACATCGTGCGATTGGAGGGTTCTGTGGAAATCGCGCCGCTCCTCGGACTCGCTGATGTGATTGTGGACCTTGTGGAGACCGGGAGGACCTTGCGGGAGAACGGGATGAGCATCATCGAAGAGGTGGCGGCCGTCAGCTCCAAACTGATTGTCAACAGAACCTCGATGAAGATGAAGGCCGCGGCGGTCAATGAACTGATCACTGAGCTTGACAGGGTTGTCTATGAGAATTCTTGACTTCAACGAAGACCGCGAGGAAATCACGCGGTTGCTTTCGCGTTCATCGGAAGTGAACCGGTCGGTGGAAGAAACGGTGCGCCGGATACTTGATGAGGTGAGACGCGATGGAGACTCCGCCGTCCTGGCGTACACCCGTCAATTCGATTATGCGGACATCGACCGGATCGGCCTTGTGGTCAGCAACGAAGAAATACGCCGGGCGTTCGACGCTGTTTCGAAAGAATTTCTGCACGCACTCCGGATAGCGAAGAAGAATGTAACAGCTTTTCACCGGCGTCAACTGCCGAAGTCATGGACACTTCGAAGACCCGGAGTCTCATTGGAGCAGCGGTTCCGGGCGCTTGACCGGGTCGGGATCTACATTCCGGGAGGGAAAGGGGCGTACCTGTCGACGGTGGTCATGAATGCGCTGCCCGCGACGGTTGCAGGAGTCCGGGAAATCGTCATGGTTTCCCCCCCGGGGCCCGATGGGTCGATTGCGCCGGAAGTGCTCGTGGCCGCGGAAGAATGCGGTGTCACGGAATTGTACCGCGTCGGCGGCGCCCAGGCCATCGGCGCACTTGCCTATGGGACAGAAACCATCCGGCGCGTTGACAAGATCACCGGCCCGGGGAATGCCTACGTGGCATCGGCAAAACGACAGGTGTTCGGACGCGTGGGCATCGACATGATCGCCGGCCCGACGGAGGTGGTGATCGTGGCTGACGATCGGGCGCCCGTCTCCTTCGTTGCAGCCGATGTGATCGCACAGGCCGAACACGACGAGCAAGCAAGCCCCATCTGCATCACTACGTCGAAAGCCCTGGCGGAGAATCTTTCCGGGGAGCTGGAGGTGCAGCTTGCCCGCGCTCCGCGGCAGGAGATCGCACGGCACGCCATCGAGCGCCAGGGGGCGATACTTCTCGTCCCTTCTCTCTCAGTTGCAGAGGATCTGGTCAACCGGATCGCCCCGGAACATCTTGAGGTGCTTGTCAGGAATCCGGCTGCTTTTGCCCGCCGTATCCGTCATGCGGGCTCAATCTTCCTCGGACCATGGTCCATGGAGGCCCTGGGAGACTATGCCGCGGGACCGAACCATACCTTGCCAACGTCGGGGACGGCACGGTTTAGTTCTCCCCTGGGTGTTCATGATTTTGTGAAGTTCTCCAATCTCATCCAGTTCAGCCGGCCGGCGTCGCACAAGCTGGCACCGACGGTTGAACTGCTTGCGTTAGCGGAAGGATTTGCAGGTCACGCAGCGTCAGCGGCGATCAGGAGGAACAAAAAATGAGTTCCTTGCTCAGGGAGGAAATCTCTCAACTTGCAGAGTACTCGCTCTCGCAACACCCATTTCGGATCAAACTCAACCAAAATGAGAATCCCTTTGAACTTCCTTTACCCATCAAGCAGGAAATCCTGTCGCGGCTCGAGGGGCAACAGTGGTCGAGATATCCGGCATTTGTCCCTTCCGCGCAGATTACGGCGCTGGCGCAATTTGTCGGTTGGGAGGAGGAGGGGATTCTTATCGGCAATGGCTCGAATGAGTTGCTGCAGCTGATATTCATGGCGGTCCTGGAACGGGGCCAGGCGGTAGTGCTATCGCAGCCGACCTTCACCCTGTACAAGATCCTTGCGCGGGGTCTGGCCGCAGATGTTCACGACGTCATGATGAAACCGGATTTCACGTTTGATGTCAATGCCATCGTCAGGACGGCGCGCGAGGCACATGCCAGGCTCATTGTGCTCTGTTCTCCCAACAATCCCACGGGAACATTTCTCCCGCGCGCCGACGTTCGCCGCATCCTCGATGAGACTGACACGCTGGTAGTTCTCGATGAAGCGTATGTCCATTTTGCCCCGGAGTCGCAACAGGAACTGATCCGGAAGTATGAAAAGCTCGTCGTTCTCCAGACGTTCTCAAAGGCAATGGGAGCGGCGGGGCTTCGACTTGGCTATGGCCTGATGGCTCCTTCACTCGCGCGGGACCTCAACAAATTGAAACTGCCGTACAATGTCAACATTTTTTCTTTGACTGCGCTTGAAGTCCTTCTTGAGCAATGGGATGCAGTGAAGGGCTGGATTGACGTTTTGAAGAAAGAACGATCGCGCCTGCATCTCCGGCTGCAGGAAATGAAAGGAATCAGGGTGTATCCTTCCGCGGCGAATTTCCTGTTGTTTGAAACCCTTGAGCGGACTCCCGCGGAGATCTTCGCGTCCCTGCTGGAGAAGGGGATTCTGATCAGGGACGTTTCGTCATACCCCCTTCTCGGTCGGGCGATGAGGGTCAGTGTCGGAACACCGGAAGAAAACGACGAGTTTCTTGAAGCGGTAAAGAGGGCACTATGACACGACGCGCATCGGTGAATCGCTCGACAAATGAGACGCGCATCGAACTTTTGCTTTCCCTGGACGGGAGCGGGACGTTCGACGTCACGACCGGAGTCGGCTTTTTTGACCACATGCTTTCCCATATCGTCCGCCATGGCGGGCTGGACCTGACGCTCAAAGCGACCGGTGATCTGCACGTCGATGAGCATCACCTGGTTGAAGACGTCGGCATCTGCTTCGGGAAAGCACTCCTGGAAGCCCTTGGAGACAAGCGGGGAATTGACAGGTTCGGGACAGCATTTGTCCCCATGGACGAATCGCTGGCGAGGACAGTGCTTGACTTGAGCGGTCGGAGCAGCCTGGCATTTCTCGTTGAATTTTCACGGGAAAGCATCAATGGCTTCCCCCTGGAACTCGTGCGGGAATTCTTCCAGGCAGTCGCCAATGAAGGGAGGATGAACATTCATATTGCGCTTCTTTATGGTGTCAACGCTCACCACCAGGCCGAAGCGATCTTCAAGTCATTCGGAAGGGCATTGAAGGCTGCAGTGAGGGATACCGGAGGCGGATCGATCCCGTCCACGAAGGGGGTCTTGTGATTACGATTGTTGACTATGGCATGGGGAACCTCCGCAACGTCGTCCGGGGTTTTGCGGAAGTCGGATTTGAGGCTGTTGTGACGGCCGAGCCGGCCGTCGTGTCGGGAGCCGAGAGGCTTGTCCTTCCTGGTGTGGGTGCCTTTGGCGAAGCGGTGAAGCGCATTACCGACCTTGGACTGCGGGAGCCGATTCTGGAATGCGCAGCAAGGGGCACACCGCTCCTGGGTATCTGTCTCGGAATGCAATTGCTATTCGAAGAGAGTGAGGAGAGCCGGGGAGCGCGAGGTCTCGGGTTATTGAAGGGTTGCGTCGTCAGATTTTCCCGTGGCCTGAAGGTGCCGCATGTGGGATGGAACGATGTTGAGCCGGTCAGCAATTCTCCTCTGTTGACCTTCGAGGAGCCGAAGACGTTCTATTTTGTGCACTCATTTTATGTCCCGGTGGTCCGCTGGACAACGGGGAAAACCGTGTACGGGGTTGAATTCTCTTCGGCCATCCAGAGGGAAAGCATCTTCGGCGTGCAGTTCCATCCGGAAAAATCACAACAGGCCGGACTGGACATACTTCGTAATTTTGCGACACTGTGAATCATCATCTGCGAAGTGACCTCGAATGAATCTTCTGCCAGCTCTGGATCTCCGCGGGGGCAAATGTGTACGGCTGCTTCAGGGAAATGATGAAGCGGTTACAGTGTATGGAGAAGATCCGATGGCGGTCGCTGAGATGTGGGCCCATCAGGGAGCACATTGGCTCCACATTGTCAATCTCGATGGGGCATTCGGGCGGGCGTCGGAGAATCTGTCCATCGTTGAACGGATCGCGTCGGGCGTTGGTGTCAACGTGGAGTTCGGAGGAGGGTTGCGGAACGAGGCGGACGTCGATCGGGTGCTCGCGATGGGAATAAGAAAAGTCGTCTTGGGAACGCTGGCTTTCAAGAACCGTCCGGCGCTGCGGCGTATCCTTCTGCATCATGGGAGCGACCGCGTGATTGTGGCGATTGATGCCAGGGATGGTATTGTGGCGACAGAGGGATGGACAACGTCCGCAGGAATTCCCGTTCTCGATGCGGCGAAGGAAATGGAGAAGGAGGGTGTGAAAGACGTTCTGTTTACAGACGTAGGACGTGACGGCATGCTGGTAGGACCCGACAGTACTCGGGTGAAGGAATTGCTGGAGCAGACAGAACTCAATGTTATCGCCTCGGGGGGAGTCTCTTCACTTTCCGATCTCGAAGCTCTCAGGGGTCTGAGAAATGAGCGCCTCACCGGGGTTATTGTCGGGAAAGCGCTGTATGAGGGGAAATTCACTCTCGCACAGGCACTCGAGGTGGTCGAATGATTTTCATAAACCCAAAGTGCGATGCATAGGAAAAGAATCATACCGTGTTTAGATGTGAAGAATGGAAAGGTCGTCAAGGGCGTGAACTTCGTCAACCTTGTCGACATGGGAGACCCGGCCGCGCAGGCGCGATTTTACGATCAAGAGGGGGCGGATGAACTGGTCATCCTCGACATTACCGCCTCGCATGAGGATCGGAAGAGCATTCTGCATGTTGTGGAGGCCGTCGCCGACAGCGTATTCATTCCGTTGACGGTTGGTGGGGGGGTTGCGACCGACGAAGACATGCGCAATCTCCTGAACGCGGGAGCGGATCGTGTCAGTGTCAACACCCGTGCTGTGCAAAATCCCGATTTGATCACCAGAGCGGCCGATCGGTTCGGAAGTCAGTGTGTTGTTGCGGCAATTGATGTGAAGAGGCGTTCTGAGATGCAGGGTTGGGATGTGTATATCTATGGAGGGAGGGAGCGCACTCCACTTGATGCTCTGGCGTGGGCGGCCGAAGTAGAGCGTCGCGGTGCGGGGGAGATCCTTCTCACAAGCATGGATCGTGACGGGACCCAGGCGGGCTATGACATCGAGCTGCTTCGCGAAGTGACGCAAAGGGTCAATATCCCGCTGATCGCTTCAGGTGGAGCCGGGACTCTGGAGCATTTTTCACAAGCATTGACGGACGGTGGGGCGGACGCCGTTTTGGCTGCATCACTCTTTCACACGCGTGAACTGACGATACCGCAGGTTAAAGAATATCTCAAAGGGAAGGGGGTTCCTGTTCGATGAAAGGATTGTTCGAAGGGCTCCATTATGACGACAACGGTTTGATCCCGGCGGTTGTTCAGGACGGAGAGACCGGGGAAGTGCTGATGGTCGCATACATGAATGAAGAGAGTCTTTTGAAGACTCTGAACAGCGGCGAGACTCATTTTTGGAGCCGGAGCAGGCAGGAGCTCTGGCACAAAGGGGGTACCTCCGGGAACATCCAGAAAGTGCTGCGAATTGTTCCGGATTGCGACTCGGACACGCTCCTGGTGCAGGTTGAGCAGGAGGGGAAGGCATGTCACACCGGCCACCGTTCCTGTTTTTTCGCTGATGCTCACCAGGATGGGAAGGGGACGCGACCGATGTCTGATGTGCTCGGCATTCTTTCGCGTACCATTCGCGCCCGGTATGTGGAGATGCCGGAGGGCTCGTACACCACTTCGTTGTTCCGTTCGGGCATTGACCGGATTCTCAAGAAGGTGGGAGAGGAGGCGACGGAGGTGGTGATTGCGGCGAAGAACAGGAACCGGGAGGAAATTGCCTGGGAGGTTGCCGATCTTTTTTATCACCTGCTCGTAATGTTGCAGGAGGAAGAAGTGACTTTGGGCATGATTGGGGAACAGCTAGAAAAGCGATTCTCGAAAAATTCGAAGGAAGATTGACAAAGAGGGAATTGATTGATATATTACAAAATCTGACTATTCGAGGGAACAATTGAGTTGTTTTGCTTGATAGTCGGATGAAGAAGTCGTTATTCCGCGATAGCTCCCCGCCAAAAAGATGGCGGGTACAATGGTAGAGTCCCGCCAAACACCGGCGGGATTTCGGGCCGCCTTTCGAAGCGCGGCCCTCAACATGCGGCTGATCCAATCTGCTTGGGTGCAGTCGATCAATGTACAGATTCCGCGATAGCTCAATGGTAGAGCATGCGGCTGTGAGCTCTGCATGGGTCGTGAGTCTCGGAAATATGCAGATCGGCGGGACTACCTTATTGCGGCGGTTCAAAAACGCAGGAGGGCAGTCCGGCAGAAAGCATTAGCCCACAAAGGGAGCAAGTGTGAACTTTGTGGGTACGACAAGTGTCCTGAAGCTCTCGAGTTTCACCATTCTGATGGCACGGGCAAGGAATTCGGAGTGTCGTCTCGAGGGTATACGAGGAGCTGGGAAAGGGTAAGAGAAGAAGTCGACAAGTGCGTTCTTCTCTGCGCAAACTGTCACCGAGAGGTTCATGCAGGAATAGCAGCGCTTCCGGGTAACCGGAAGTGGAAAACCGGGTGAATTCAGGGAACCCTAACCCCTCGTAGAGGGTAAGGCAATCCTGAGCGAAGCCCCGCGAAGAGAGATGATTGTAGCGGGGAACGTGCAGAGACTAGGGGATGAGGAATCTCACCAATAAGCCCCATCAGCGCCCGGCACCCTGAGCGAGTCCTGAGGCTTCTTGTCAGGACGAGTCCAAGGGGTGATGAGATAGTCCGGACCGAAGCGAAAGCTTTGGAGAATGCCGTAACCGCAGGGTTGCAGGTTCGAGTCCTGCTCGCGGAGCCCCTCGACTCGCCCCTTCACTCGATGCAGTGGAGGGGCGAGTTTGCTTTTCGAGAGGGACGAGATGTCGGGGACTAGGGACGAGGTGAGTGGGCAGGGAGGCGTTTGGTGATAGCTGCGCGCAACCCGTAGAGCATTCGTCCTATCTCCTGACACTCTTCGGAAAGAAGTCGTGCCTGCGCTTCGGGAAGGAAACCAAGTCTTCTTGCGAGCTCAATTTGAGCCTCGAGTTCCGCAGCAGAACCGAGGGCAATAGAGAGGAATTGACGGTATTCGCCTGACGAGCACCTGGCATTTCCCTCGGCAATGTTCGAGGGAATTGACACAGCCGCCCGGCGCATTTGCGACTTCAACCCAAATTCCTCATTGCGCGGAAAGCCGTCAGAAAAACGATAGCACTCTTCCACAAGTTTCATCGACTTCTGCCATACGGAAAGATCTTTGTAGCAGTTGATTTTCATCAGATCCTCACTTTGATCGCCTGCCTAAAGTCTCTAAGCCCTCGTTCCCTGGTCCCCCGTCCCTAGTCCCTCATAAAGTATACTCCCGCAACCCTGATTTTCCGAAGCTGCCAGGCGCTCTAGCCCGAGCTCAAACGCTGGTCCCGCGCCAAGAAGGAAGCGCTCATTCGATGAGATCTTGAAGAACTGAAGCAGCTTGCGAAGATGAATGGGATGGAATACATCACCATGGCGATGTAATTGACCGGGATCGTTGCCCTTGAAAGGGTTGCATTGCTGCTGGAGTCGGGTTATCTTGCTCTGCCACCTGCAGCTCGGTTTCCACCCTTGACTCAACGAACGACACCATCCTGGCCATGAAGATCCCCCTCATTGCATTGTTGTGCTCCGCCTGCGTGTTGTCCAACGCTCAACCCTCCACCGTTTCCCTCCAGATCATTCCCAACTACAAGTCCTGGGGGTGGAACAGTGTCGTGATGCAGAACGGCCTTGTTACCATGGCGACGGTTCCTGCGATTGGCGGGAGGGTGATGCAGTACGATCTTGGAACTATCCCTTCCGTGTTTGTCAATCCGAGTCTGCTGGGAAAGACCTATACTCCCGCGATGAATTCCAACTGGTACAATTTCGGCGGATACAAAACGTGGCCTGCCCCGCAAAGTGCTTGGAACGCCGGCGGTTGGCCTCCCCCGCCGACCCTGGATTATGGCGCGTACACCATCTTGGACTCGGTTGTTACTGCCGACTCCGTTGCCGTGGAAGTCGTCAGCCCTGTGGAGCAATGGTACGCCACGGGTATGAGATTCGTGCGAACGGCAACGTTATATCAAGGCAGCACGCACGTGAAGATGGAGCAGACATTGATCAACCAGGGAGCCAGCCCCGTAACCTGGAGCGTCTGGGGAGTGACGGAGTCAATCGTGAACCACACGGGGATGACGGACTATTCCAACTACTGGGTCTACTTTCCGACGAATCCGCACAGCCTCTACGGAACCTCAGGGGTGAAAGCGAACGGGACGAGCAAGGCGTGGAAAGGAGAGGTCGCGCCCGGAGTGTATGGCGTTCAGTTTGTCGCGGACAACAAGAAAATCTTCGCCGATCCACAGAAGGGGTGGATTGCCTACGCAAGTCTCTCCGACTCGGCGATTTTTGCGAAGACGTTCGACGTCTTCGAAGGGATGCAGTATCCGGACAGTGGAAGTCGGGCTGCAGTGTATGTGAGCGGAGGCAATCCGTGGTATTTGGAGGTGGAGACGACGGGTCCACTTGTGACACTCGATCCTGCGGGTGGATCGTACACGTTTACGGAAAACTGGTGGGCGGCGAAGGTGCGTGCGCCAGTCATAGATGTGAACGCGTGCGGGGCGATTGCCGCGAAACTTTCCTACCTACCAACCACCCAGGTTCTCGCGGGAATCTACGGCGTGTTCCATGAGGGCACTCTCGGAGTGGAGTTTGCGGATGGAAGTGGCCAGTTGCTTCTCAAAGGCCCGTTACACGCCGTAACGCCGCTGCGTGAGTGCGTGTTCTCCGACACCATTCCCATACCCGCCGGGGCGAAGGTGGCGCGTATCGTGCTTCACACTGTCGGGGGGGATTCAATCGGGGTGCTGGACTCTGCCTGCGTGGCAGAACTCACCTCAGGTGTTTCCATCGCTGCTGCCACGCGTCCCGCGGAATTCCAGTTGGATCAGAACTACCCCAACCCTTTCAACCCGACGACGACGATTGGGTACGGCCTGCCGAAAATGTCGCATGTTACGCTCACGGTCTTCAACACCTTGGGGCAGAAAGTGTCGAAGCTGGTTGACGCAGAACAAGCGGCCGGGAGATATCAAACGGTGTTCGACGGGAAGAGTCTGGCGAGTGGTGTGTACTTCTGCCGGATGCAGGCGGGAAATTTCGTCGACACGAAGAAGATTTTGCTCATGAAGTAGTCTCAAGTGACTGTACCCTTAACTGTACCCTTGCGGCTGAGATTTATGCTCCAAGTGTGACTCTTGGACGGCTGAAATCTTGAAATCCAGCAAACAAATGGCACAGCCGGGTACACCCATCGGTCGAGTCCTGCTCGCGGAGCTGAGAATGCCCTTGTGAATACAGGGGCATTTTCATTTTCTAGCCAGGGGTGTACGCGTATCTGTACCCTTCCCATCGTCAGCCTGCCTTTCTTCTTGGGAGTCTCAACAGCCGGATCGCGCTACGTTTGTTGGGATCGCTCCCGTGAACGTAGATCTGCGTGCTCTCCTGCGACCGGTGTCCGATGAGCTCCTGGAGCGTCTTGAAATCCGTCCCAAGAGCGGCAAGCCAGGTAGCGAACGTATGCCGAAGCGAATGGAACGTGATCGACTTTGGAAGTCCTGCACGATCCCTTGCATTCGCGAAATTTGCCGTGAGCCGGGACTTGTGCATCTGAACGATCGGCTCTCTCTTTCCAACCCTCGCGATCATGCGTTTCACGAGAGGTCGAAGGTCGCGGTTGATAGCGATTGTCTTGTGTGTGCCGGTCTTGTGCTGCAAGAAGGTCGCTATCCCGGGTTTGAAATCGAAATTAGCGGCCGTTACCCGCAAACCGTCCTCTTGCCTGAGCCCTGTGAGCAGATAGAACTTCACGTAGTCGGCTGACCTGCTCCCGGAACGTCTCCTTATCGAAGCTCTTCGTGTCCTTTGTCCTCTCACCCATTGTAGTCAGAACTGTGGGAAAGTAGGCAAAGAACTTGCGGTAGGAAGTCTCCCGTGCCTTCGTTGTCCACGAGCTGTGCTCACCACGGGCGTGAAGAAGACTTCCAAGCAAGGCTCCGCCCAGCACGAAGCAGCCGTTGACAACGATCAAAAGCCATTCAGTCATAAAGCCTCCTATTGGCGTAGGCTCGAATCACTGTTCAAATGTGAGTAGTTCGCCGTGTCTTGTCGTTCTCTTCGCTGCCGCTTTGGAGGTGGTCGCGCGGAGCAGCTCCAGAACGCGTTTCCGTGGCGGCAGGGGCTCACTTCGGGTGAGCCCGATTTGCTGGAACAAGCAGAGAAACTTCCGAACGGTCTTGAGGTCATACCCCAGGCCTCGGGCGATGTCTCGGTTTCCCGCGCCGCCGTGCCAGCGGCGGAATACTTTCTGCACATCCATGAGCGTGATCTAGGGAAAGGCCAACGGGTCCTCCTTCTGCTTAGTAGAAGGTCAACACGACTGAAGGACAAATTGGCGATGATTCGAAGATCTGCATGCAGGTGGGTCTACCGTCCCGGTAGAGGGGGAAAGGTTCTGACCCGCAGTGGGCGAATCAATGTAGCCCTCGCCATGTTTTTGCCATGTCCGGGCAACAGACACCGCCCTCGATGCTGTCCTTTTTTCCGACAACCCCCGTTGGCGTTCTTGGCCGGGCGCAAGGGTCAAACCTTATGGTCAGACCTCTGCAGGTGAAATTCCTTGGATTCTCCACGATTGCCTCAATGTCACTTCTTCGCCCGGATTCTCGTGACATCTCATAGGAGGGGTGAAGCGCCCTCGGCGGATGGCATCCCTCACGGACGCTCTTCCATCTCTTTGAGATTCATAGGGATTCAATGAATTCCATTGATCTCTGGGCCGATGCGGAGAGTGGTGTTTGCCCCTCCCGGTGGTCTTCCTGAAGCAATTCTGGACCAGACTTCGCTCTTATTCAGTGATAACTCATAGGGTCTCATGAAACGTCACGGTCTCGCAGCTCTCTCGTTCATTGCGCTCTTGTTCGTTGCACAGGCCAGTGCTCAATGGACAACCACCAATGGACCTATTTCGGGTAACAAGACGGGTTGTCTCCTCGCCTCCGGCTCGAATCTCTTTGCAGGCACTGATAGCGGTGGGGTCTTTCTCACCGCCAACAGCGGGGCTTCATGGAATCCCATGAACACCAACCTGACCGAACGTTATGTATGGGCGTTTGCCATTTCCAGCACGAACCTCTTTGCAGGTACCTCCGGTGGGGTGTTTCTTTCAACGAATAACGGCTCAAGCTGGAGCCCAGCCACCTCGGGAATGGGGGGCATCGGCGTGTCGGCGTTTGCCGTTTCCGGCGCGAATCTCTACGCCGGAACCAACAATGGTGTGTATGTGTCGACGAACAACGGAACATCCTGGAAGTCCGTCAAGTCAGGATTGACCAACACGACAGTCCGGGCCCTCGCAATAGCAGACACGAATTTCTTTGCGGGAACCTTGGGCGGCGGCGTGTTCTTGTCCACGAATGGCGGGACAAAGTGGAATGCCGTCAATTCCAATCTGGGGAACACTTCCATCCATGCACTGGCATTTTCCGGTAAGAATCTCTTTGCGGCCACCGGCGATGGTGTCTACCTGTCCACGGATCTCGGGACAAGCTGGAGTTCAGTCAGCGTCGGTTTGGAGAGCGCCGGAGCCGTTTATGCGCTTCAGGTCGCAGGAACAAATCTCTTCGCAGGGACGTGGGTGGGCAGCGTCTTCTTGTCCACGAACAATGGGACAAGTTGGAATTCCGTTAGCACCGGATTGGTCAACCCCGGTCCCATCCGAGCATTTGCCATGTCCGGCACTGCTCTCTATGTCGGAGTGACGAATAATGGCGTATGGTCACGAATCCTCTCTGAGATGGTTTCCAGATCAGTCGCCGCGCCCCACGGCGATGAGCCCTCCACATGTACATTGTCGCAGAACTATCCCAACCCCTTCAACCCGACGACGACAATCGCGTACGACCTTTCGAAAGCATCACAGGTCAGGCTCGCTGTCTATGATCTCTTGGGAAGGGCAGTCCAAACCCTCGTGAACGAATCCAAGCAACCCGGCCGCTATGAAGCCGTGTTCAATGCCACCAATCTGGCGAGCGGTGTCTACTTGTACAGACTGCAGGCGGGGAGCTTCGTTCAAACTCGCAAGTTATGTCTTGAGAGATGATCAACAAGTCAAATCGAAGTCCCTCAAGGCCCGGAATCGTCCGGGCTTTGTTGTTCCTAATACCCCAGGACTTCATGGGATAAGAAGATAGGAAGCCAATCCTACCCACATTCCGGAATCCGTCATGGCTCTTCGACAGTTCCCAACACTCAGGCGGTATGCCATGAAGTACGCAGCCCGTCAAGACCCTGCTCTTCAGGAAAGGGGGGATTTGATTTCGGTCTAGAATTCAGAGAGGATATCCGGAAGAATAGTGAGAAGCCTAAGGGTAACGGTGAGTGGAGTGAGGCCGTTGAGGAGATGTGTGAAGCACGGTGTCTTGCTACCGCATTCGCCGCTTGAATAACCGTGCAAGTGGGGGAGAAGTTGGGACGACTCAACTGATTTACAGAGCATCACGCTCACCATTAAGTAAAACCAATTCGTCTCAGGATGTCCTGAAACCTCGGGTCGCTTCGCATCGCGGCCAACCTCGGCTCCCGATTGAGATACACAAGCCATCCGGATCTTTCCACGAGAGCCTTCTCAAGCCAGTCAAATCCCTGATCCGTCTCACCGAGTCCGAAATGGATTAATGCGATCTCATACGACCCAACGTATTTTGTTTTTGCCACGGTTTCCAGCTGACGCAGGATTGTCCTCGCCTTGTTCCGTTCCCCGTTGATCGCATACGCATGGCCGAGCGCCCCCGTCATAACGGAGTGTCCGTTGGAGAAGTCGACGCTCTTACTCAACGCGTCAATGGCTTTCGTCATGTTGGACTTCTGCTCACAGGCCCACCCGAGGAAGAAGTACGACCAGTGCCATCCCGGCTCCGTACGAACAGATCGCTCGGCTTGCTCCAAGGCTTCGTCGAACTGTCCCGCGAGTTGAAAGTGCCAGGCCAGATGGACATTCATGAGCATGTCGAGCGGATCGAGTTCCAACGCCCGCCTGCTTTCACGCAGCGATTCCTCGGTCCTGCCCATCGCCGTGAGGAAATGAGAATACCAGTGGTGGCCCGCGCTGTAGTCGGGGCTGAGCTGAATTGCTCTTCGGAATTCTCGTTCAGCGGATTCCCAGTCCCTGTTGTAGTGTAAGAGGCAATAGGCCTTGGACGTGTGAGCTTCACCCAGTTGGTCGTCGATTGTCAGCGCTTTCTCCGCAAGATTCATTGCAAGCGGCATGACCACCGTGGGTTGCTCCGATCCGTTTTCCCAGGCACCCAATGTGTTATAACAGTCTGCCAGGCCTATCAGAGCTGGCGGGTATCCGGGATCAAGCTCAATCGCCTGCTTAAAATACTGAATGGCATTTTGAATCCCGGTTGGTCGTCTCGCCCAGTAGTACCTGCCTTTCATGCAAAGCTGGAATGCGTCAAAATTCGCCGGCCGCGCCCTGAGTATTGCGCCGGATTGTTCCCGTGTCAACTCCACATGGAGCGATTCAGCGATCGTTCGCGTAATGTCATTCTGGACGTCAAAAATGTCTTTGGCATCACGATCGTAGGACGAGGACCAAATCTGATACCCGCTGTTCGCGTTGACCAAACGAACGGTAATCCGCACCATTGAACCGGAGCGCCTGAAGCTCCCTTCTACAACGTGCAGGACATTCAGCGTAGATCCGATCAATCGGAGGTCATGCTCCTGTCGAAACGCAAAAGAAGAAGTGCGGGCAGGCACAAACAACGCAGGGATCTGTCCAAGAGCGTTGATCAGGTCCTCACTGATTCCCTCCGCAAAATACTCGTCTTCTGCGCCCAGACTAAGGCACGCGAAAGGAAGAACCGCAATTGATGTGAGCGTCTTGCCCGATTCGCTCCTGCGGGGGAAGGTTAAGGGTTCCCGCACACTGGAAAGGTCTAAGGCCTGATCCAGCTCTTCGATTGAACGAGGACGGGCGTCGTCAGACTTGGAGAGCATCCGCCTGATCATTTCTTCCAGCCCTTCAGAAACGTCCGGGCGGAAGCTTGAGACGGGAGGAGGTTGATCATTCACAATGGCGTAGACAAGGCCCGCCTCATGTTCCCCCACGAACGGGAGGCGTCCCGTCAATAATTCAAAAAGCACGATCCCCAGCGAATAGATGTCCGTCCGCTCATCGATTGGACCGCCCTGGATTTGTTCCGGCGACATATACGCAAGAGTTCCGACCATTCCGCTTTCAGGGCTAAGAGGTGATTTCCCTTGCAGCATGGCCAGGCCGAAATCAGTAATCTTCACCCTCCTATCACCCGTCAGCATCATGTTGTCGGTTTTGATATCCCGATGGACAATCCCGTGGTTGTGTGCGTAGAGCAGACCTGAGGCTATTTGGCCACCGTATCCCAGAACTTTCTGAATGGACAGTAGGTGACCCAATTTCAGGTGTCGTTGTACCTCAGACTTGAGCGTTCCGCCCGGGAGGTACTCAAGAACCAAGAAGAGATTTGAGTCTTGCGAACCGACGTCGAACAGCGTGGCAATAGACGGGTGATTGAGGGCAGAAATGGCACGCGCTTCTTGTTCAAATCTTGCGCGGTGATCGTCCCAATTGAGCTTGGAGGGGGAGAGGAATTTTACCGCTACGATGCGATCGAGCCGGAGGTCAACGGCTTTATAGACTGCTCCCCCGGCCCCTTCACCTAGTTTATCGAGCACCTCGTAATGGAGAAACCTCTTTCCAACCATCGGCCGGCCGGGGTTCTTTCGAATGGGCAAATATACTCGAATCTGTACGACATGTCAACATCTCAAGCTCTCCCTTGTATCTGACTTCAGGGTTCACCAAATTGCGCAGTCCTCTTCGAGTCTCAATTCTCGCGAGGTGCTATGAGTGATGAAATCAACAGGTTACGCGGACGTCTGGAAGAGATGGACGAACTCTTTCACCTCGCACAGTCCCTGGGAGACACTTCGAATGTCGAAGAGGTGCTCGCGTCAATAGTTGAAACGTGCGTCCGAATTTGCCGGGCGGACCATGCGGCGATACTTCTGTTTAGCCCCTTCTCCGGAGGAGCACTCAGGACCCTGATTCGAAGTGAGGGTTCATTCGGCGGCGGTATCGACCACGGATTGAATCTGCTCATTGCCGGATGGATTGAGCACCATGGCAAACCGCTTCTCACGGCGGACCTCGTGGGTGACCTCAATTTAAAGTCCGGCAATGAACGCTGGCGCGAAATGGGGCCGGCTGTCGCTGTTACCCTGGAGTCAGCGGGTAAAACCATTGGGCTCTTGAATCTCGTAAACCATAAAGGAGGGCGTGAATTTGGCAAGGATGCTCTCCGACTCGCTGAGATGATTGCGTCCCTCGCCGCACGGTTCATCGTGCGTGCAAAGCTCCACGACACGCTTTTCCAGGACAATATCCGCCTGAAGACGGCCTTGCATCAAAAAGCCGGAGCCAGGGAAATTCTGGGTAACAGCTCTGGCATACAGGAACTTCGCAAAAAAATCTCAGCCGTGGCTCTGTCATCCGCCTCCGTGCTCCTCATCGGAGAAACCGGGACCGGTAAGGAGCTTGTAGCGAGAGGCATTCATATCGAAAGCGCGCGATGTGAAAAGCCGTTCATAGCGATCAACTGCTCCGCAATCCCTGCGAGCTTGTTTGAATCCGAGCTTTTCGGGCACGAACGCGGCGCTTTCAGCGGGGCGTCTGCGACTCATAAAGGCAAGTTTGAGCTTGCCCACGAGGGGACGCTCTTCCTCGATGAGATCGCGGAGATGCCTCTTGATCTTCAGCCCAAGCTTCTCCGCGTTCTGGAAGAGCGGAGTTTCTGCCGTGTGGGCGCCTCAACCGAACTCGAAGTCGACGTGCGGGTTATCGCTGCATGCAGCAGAGATTTACACGCTGCGGTCCAGCAAGGTGCGTTCCGCGAGGAGCTCTACCACCGTTTGAGTGTTGTCCCTCTTTTTATCCCGCCTCTGCGCCAGCGAACGGACGATATTCCTCTCCTCGCCTCCGCATTCCTGCAGGAGTTCTCCCGTGGTGCGAGCACCTTCGACCCTCAAGCGCTGGAGGCTCTGCAGAAGCTCCCATGGAGGGGGAACGTTCGTGAACTTCGAAATGCAATTGAACGAATCTGCATCTTCCTTCCACCGGGCCCAATTTCTGCAGCGGATCTGGTGCAACAGGGAATCGTCGCGGATAGCCATTCCGCTTCACACCTCGATACGGCGTTACAATCATTCCTGGCGACGGTCGAACCGGGAAAGGATGTTCTCGAGATGCTCGAATGGCACGTCGTGCAGCTCGCATACCGCCAGGCAAAAGGGAATGTCTCTCAGGCCGCAAAGACACTGGGCATCGACAGGAATGCCTTCCAGAGAAGGATAGACAAGCTCCATCTCGAGTGACATTAAGGCTCACGCCACTGCAACCGTTGTCTGATGTCACCCACTTCCGAGTCTCCTCACTTCCATTTTTAGTCCCTTCAATACTCCACTCGTCCCCTCGGAGAATCTTCCTTTTGTGATGCTCTCCTATGCTCGGTTATGAGCAATTCATCGCTCAGGATTGAGCACTACTCTCGTTCCAAAGTGCTTGACCCGCCCTGATTTGACAAATTTCCGGTGGCATGAGGATTGCTTTGCAGGTCACACGATCACACAGTCATCATTTCTCAAGCAACGAATAATTCATCTGGCATCGACGAGAAGAGTCAGAGTTAGCAGCGGTCGAATGTCGTGTGCCTCCGTCACCGGCAATTCAATTCACTTTCAATCACTTTTACTGTGGAGGTAAGAATGAAGAGAATGATATTTCTCATCGTGGCGACAAGGATGCTGTTCGTGGGCGCAGTGCTCGCTCTTCTTGCCCCGGCCGGCGGCGTTGCCCAGATCACGTGGACCAATCACAGCACCCCCGTGCTCGGCCCCGGGCCGGCCTGGGCATCGTCCTGGGTGGCCTTCGCCTCGGTCATCGATCAAGACTCCCAGTATGTCATGTGGTACAGCGGCGCAGACAACACGAATGGCGTAAATGCCAGCGTCGGGCGAGCCACTTCATCCGATGGCCTGAACTGGACGAAGGACACGCTCAATCCGGTGATGCAGCACGGTTCTTCCGCATGGGACGCCAAGGCCGCGTGGATCCCCAAGGTGCTGAAGATCGGCAACGCGTACACGATGTGGTATACAGGGTCGAACACTTCTGACGTCTGGCAGATCGGCCGGGCCACCTCGACGGACGGAAGGGTGTGGGTGCGGGACACCACGAATCCCGTCATCCGGGTCGGCGCGCTAGGCCAATGGGACGCCGCTTTGGTGCACACCGGCAGCGTGCTCTTCGACGGTACCACGTACCGGATGTGGTACACCGGGTTGTCCCAGGGATATGCTCAAGGCAGTGCCGGGATCGGCCTGGCGACCTCCACCGACGGCATTCACTGGATCAAAGACACGCTCGACAATCCGGTCCTTGCGGCCGGGCCCGCCGGGGCATGGGATCAGCATGGTGTCGGAGAGTGCTCGGTGGTATACGATAGTGTTAGCCAGCGCTACCTGATGTTTTACGATGGCAACGAGCTCGACTTCTTCCAGGAAACCTCCGGAATCGGCTATGCCTCGTCTGCGGACGGGATCCACTGGGTCAAATACGCCGGCAATCCAGTGCTCCCCAATAATCTGCCGGGGTCGTGGACGACGGTGGCCAGTGCGCCGTTTGTGCTCCTCAGGGATTCCACCTTCCACATGTGGTACGCGGGGGAGGGGACTGTCAGCAACTCGGTGGGATATGCCACATCCCCCAGGGTGTCGTCAATACCCACCGCCGGTCTCCAGCTCTGGCTCAGGGCTGATGCAGGCGTCGACACGCTCAATGGGACGGTGAGCAGGTGGCATGACCAGAGCGGCAACGGAAATGACGCCATTCAGTCAGACACTGCCCGGCAGCCGTTCCTGCAGGGGAACGCCTTCAACGGCAAGCCTGCGCTGGGGTTTGACGGGGTGAACGACCGCCTGAGTTTCACGGGGACGACGCGCATGTCCCAGTTCAGCATCTTCATCGTCCAGAAGATCGACTCCGGCGCTGCTGACGAACATTACTATTACCCGATCAGTCTCGGCGACTCGGCTGGAAGCTATGGCCTTTCCATGCGAAACGGCTTCTCCGACAATTCACCCGATGAGATCGACCCGTTCATCGACGAGAATAGTTGGGTCCGTGCAGTGGCGCCGGGGTCGGGGTGCGCTGCATTCGGTAAGTGGAAGATCATCTCAGTGAGTGCGAACACGAACATGTGGAACACCACAATGCACGTCGACGGTGTTGCCGCGACGATAACACCCCAGGGAGGATTCAATACCGCTCTCTCCGTACCGCTCGGCACAGCCATCTACTCAGAGTACGGCGGACTCGGAATGACGAAGGGCAACCCGCTCCCCTACCTCATCGCGCGATGCCATGTCGCCGAGGTGCTCGTCTACAGCTCAGCGCTCTCCGATTCGGCACGGCAAGCGGTCGAAAGCTACCTCGCGACGAATTATGGATCGCCAACCGGAATCAGCGAGCACCAGAAGGGAAGTCAGCCTGAGAGATATGTTGTCGAACAGAACTACCCGAACCCGTTCAATCCGACGACAACGATCGGGTACGACTTGCCCAAAACGTCGCACGTATTGCTCGTGGTGTTTAATACCCTGGGACAGCGAGTGGCAACGCTGGTCGACACAGAACAGCCGGCCGGGAGATATCAAACGGTGTTCGACGGGAAGAGTCTGGCGAGTGGTGTGTACTTCTGCCGGATGCAGGCGGGAAATTTCGTCGACACGAAGAAGATTTTGCTCATGAAGTAGTCTCAAGTGACTGTACCCTTAACTGTACCCTTGCGGCTGAGATTTATGCTCCAAGTGTGACTCTTGGACGAATGAAATCCAGATATCCAGCAATTAAAGGGCACAGCCGGGTACACCGACTGGTTCCCTGCCCGACTGCTGTCGGTCAGGCGGGGAATCCTGCTCGCGGAGCGAATGACACGAGGACCCAAACTACGTGAAAATGTTGGCTTTGGGTCTTCGTGTTTTCGGGTCTCCTCACTGTGGCTTGATCGAACCGGTGCCTACGCGGCGTTGACTCTCGCCTTCCCCTCCCCTATATTGCTGCCGTACCGTTGGTCCCTTGTGCCGTTGGGACAATACACGCCAGTGTAGGCTTCCCATGATCGGCAAAGTTGTATCCCACCTCGAAATCCTCGAGCACCTCAGCGGAGGAACGGGCGTAGTCTACGAAGCCCGTATCGTAAATCGATCCACCAATCAAGAATCGATCTACGTCTCCTCAGTCCTTCCAGACAGCGCAGTGAAGGTCATCATCGGTGAGCCGAAGAAGATGCAGAACGATCCGGCGTGTGCCGGAGTCCTGAAAGACCGGATCACAATGCTCTTGACCGGTTTCTACACTCAGCGCGAGACCAACGCACCACACTGACAGTTCTTGGCCTTCCACGAGCTTTCAGGTCGTGGCTGGAGGGCAGTTGAGGATTTCGTTGGCAGAGTGGGGTGCGTCACCGGCGCTGATAATCAAGGCATTGCGAAGCAATACTTCCGTAACACCCAGTCGACGGTGATTGAAACCCGGAACTGGTTGATGAGAAGGTGTTGCAGTCCTTGGTTCTGGAACAATGGGGTTTTCCGAGGAAACATTGCATAGGAGACTTCCATGCTCGCAATTTTGGCGTTCTTGGTCGTGGTCTTGCTTATTGCCGTGGCTTTTCTTCTCGCAAAGACCAGTGATCTGAGTTCCAGGTTGCAGGATTTGGGCTGGGAAATTGCCAAGCTGGCTGGTCGGCTGACACAATTGGAGGAAAAGGAACCGTCGCGAGAGAGGGGAACATTGCCGGGGGTAGAAGTTCCCACGCCTGCGGTGAAGCAGCCGTCAGTGCAAACTGCGATACAGCCCCCTCCTCCGGTGTCGGCTCCTATCCCGCAACCTCACGAAGTCATTCCCCCACGACCTGTATCTGTCACGCCCCCGTCTGCGCCGTCTCGCACAAGGGAGGAATGGGAATCGCTTATAGGCGGCAAGGTCCTGAACCGGATAGGTGCGCTGGCGCTTATCATTGGTGTAGGATTCTTTCTTAAGTATGCCTTCGATAAGAACTGGATCACGGAATGGATGCGCGTTGCCATCGGAGGCTTGACCGGCGCAGTTATTCTCCTACTCGCAGCACGCTCACACCGTAAAGGCCTGGAAATGTTCTCGCAGGGCCTTGTCGGTGCCGGCATCGCAATTCTGTACCTCTCCGTGTATGCCTCATTCAATTTCTATTCGCTTGTCTCACAGCCATTGGCATTCATCCTGATGTCGTGCGTGACGGCGATTGCCTTTACGCAGGCCTTCAAGTATGATTCTCTTGCAGTGTCACTGCTCGGCTGGTTGGGTGGATTCCTCACTCCGTTTCTCTTGAGCACAGGCGCGGTAAATGCGGTGGGCCTCTTCACCTATCTTGCTCTCCTCGATATCGCCGTGCTGGCAGTTCTGTTTATGAAGGACCGATGGATTGTTCTAGTGCCGTTGACACTCACGGGAACATACCTGATGTACTATCTCTGGTATGGGGCAGAATACCATCCCGCCGATGCATGGACGGCGGCAATATTTCTTACGATCTTCTGGTTTCTCTTTCATACGCTGGATACGTCATGGTGTGTTGCCAAGCGTGTGCTGTTCCGCGCAGAGCGCCGGTGGGGAGGTGTGGTCAATGGACTGGCCTACTACGTGGGCCTCTATGCAGTTCTCAACCGAGACCAACATGACTGGCTGGCTGCTGCAACGCTGCTCATTGGCATTGTGTATGTCCTGAGCGCTATGGTGATTCAGCGCCGCGCGGGGACGGAAAGAGTAGCGGTCGTCCAAGACACGATCACCGGCATTCTGTTGTTGGCTGTGGCGACGCTTATCCAATTCGAAACGTTTACGGTTGTGATGTTCTATGCCCTTGAAGGGGCAGCACTGGCGTGGATGGGGCGCCGCTGGAATCTGAACTATGTCTGGTACGCTGGATCTGCGGTGCTTCTCTGGGGAGCTCTTGTGCTGCTTGCGACGCCCGGAGCCCTCCGCGCGGAAGACGTTGCACAGATTGCAGGCGTTATCCCACAGCGGGTGGCAGCGTATCTCTCTCTCGTCGTGGGTGCTGCGGTCGATGCTTTGGATGGCACGAACTTTTCAGACGCCAAGAGGTGAGACTATTCGTGGCGCTCTCCGTGTGGGGTGGGTACTGCTGGTTTTTCTTCTTCTTACCGTGGAGTGTGCTGACTACTTCCGCTGGCTGGAAGTGACAGTGGCTGATCGTTTATCGGAGACGCTAAAACTGAACTTCCAGCGAATGTTGTCGCTGGCGGGTCTGTGGGTTCTGTTTTCTGTTCCGCTGGTTGTCGTCGGTAAATGGAAGTCGATAAGCACGCTCCTGGTCCCTGGGATCGTGATTGCCGGGTTGGCCTGGTCTGCTGCTGCGGTGAGGGGAACGTCGTTCGTTCCCATTGGTGAGTTTCAAGTCGTCACGAATATTCGATGCGGGCTGCTCCTGCTCGTAAGTCTGGTGTTCCTGCTCTACGCACGGATACTGAAAAGTGATACGTCTGGGAAAGACAGGCGGTCAGACATACTCCATTATGGTTGGATCGTTCTCATGTTCATCCTTTGCACAGCGGAAACAGTGGACTTCTTCCGTCACCGGGCGTTGGCGCTCGGGGGCGGCAGTGCAGAGGAACTTACGTTTATGCGGTTCATGACGCTCGGGGGAGTGTGGGCCATCTATGCCCTGCTGTTGGGATGGGCTGGCCTGCGGACACAGAGCGTGCCGTTGCTGGCCGCCGGTTTCTGGGTAATGATCCTCGCGTCGGTGATTGCGGGTTTGCGGGGAGTAGCGTATGATCCGGTACAGGTGTACTCCCCGATTCTGAATGTACGCGTGTTGATAATCCTGATCGTCATTGGCGGACTGAATTGGTTCCTCTACGAGGTCCGGGAAGGCAAAGTGCAGATTGGCTGGCTTGCCGAGATGAGATCGGTCATGCGTGTTCTCACAGTCATCTTGACCCTCGTGCTCATCACCAGCGAGATTCGCGATTTCTTCGAGAAGGCGATCGTAGAAGGAGGGAATGAGGAGACAACCCGTCAGATGGAGAACCTCAAACAGCTCCTCCTGTCTTCCTCCTTGCTGATTTATTCGATACTTCTCATGGCCTATGGAATTTGGAGAAGAATCAGGGCTCTCCGAATGATTTCCATCGGCCTCTTCGGCATTGCCATTCTAAAGATCTTCACCTATGACCTGTCGTTTCTCGACACGCTTTACCGGATATTCTCATTTCTTGGTCTTGGTTTGATACTTCTCGCTGTGTCCTATCTGTATCAGCGATACCGTGAAGTGATATTCGGCGGGAAGAATCCGGAAGCACCACGGGTGTGAGTGCCGGCTTCTCAATCGCACTTCGTTTATTCGGGTCGAACGCCTGGATATGGATCACAGCGAATGCATTGAGCACCACGTGCAACCGGGCGCGGTCGGCAGAGTTTACTGCCGCCGTCCTATTGCCCCTGCCAGGAAGCCGGATTGTCATTGCTCAAATGTATGGCGCGCAACCAGCAACCTATCCTCTGGCCAACAGCAAAGGCAAGGACCTCTGGATGACGGAATTTCTTGATCTCGATACCAGCTGGCCTTTTGTTCTGGCCACCGGCAGGCAAATTCATGACTGCATGGTCGCAGGGATGAATGCCTACGTCTGGTGGTATATCGTGCGATTCTATGGACCGATTCTAGAAGACGGCACCGTCTCCAAACGCGGTTTTGTGATGTTACAGTACGCGAGATTCGTACGACCGGGATATGCACGGGTGAACGCGACGCCGAATCCTCAGATGAATGTGTATGTTACTGCGTATGCGAACAGCTCCACGGTGGTCCTCGTTGCTGTGAACACCGGGGCATCGATTCAACAGGCATTCTCGATCCATAACGGGAGTGTGAATACGGTAAGCCCGTATGTCACGTCGAGCTCCAAGAATTGCGTCCCGGGCAGCATCATTGCGGTATCGGGCGGTCAATTTACTGCTTCTTTGGATTCATCGAGTGTCACCACCTTTGTTTCAGACTGATCATTGAACGGAACGAAATCATGTCTCCGAACTCACATCACGGATCAAAAGAGAATCGTCATTGCAGTTCATTCATCAATGCCAGATTCGGTCGCTGGATGTTTCCCCTTGGCGGGGTGGCCTGCCTCATCTGGTTCCTGGTACGTGTTGTCCCCAAACCCAGCCGGCTGCAATACCCCTGCATGAAAGTTGCTGCACCGATGGCAAGCAGTTTCCTCCTGTATATTTCGGGGCTGGCGGCTGCAGTGTTTTCCTTTGGGAAGGCCAGAGCGCTACTCCACTCGTCGCGATACATGCTTGCCTCACTTCTTCTTGTCGCCGGCCTCGCTGCAAGCGCGTTTACGTTGTCTGGTACAAGCCTCGAATCGCACGCCTCTGCAGGTACTCCGGGTTTATTCACCGGTCCAAGTGACTCTGCGAACCATCCGTTCGGCGCGGCGAGAGGCATTCTCCCTGGGAGGGTCGTCTGGGTCCATAACCCCGATGCAACAAATGCGCAGTGTGTGGTGGACTCTCCCGGCCACGGATGGGTCGAGAGCGAGAATATGAACCAGGCAGCGGTCGACCAGATGCTTTCCGCTGCTCTCAAGAGTGTCACCGGGGAGGCCAGTGATAGTGCCTCCTGGGGGGCAATATTCCGATACCATAATGGAATCCGCGGTAAAGGAGCTGTTGGCTATGTGAAGGGAGAGAAAATCTTCATCAAGATAAACGCGACGAGTGCGATGCATGTCAATCCTGCGGATTTGACATCGACCTCATACTACGGAGTCTCCGAGACTTCGATGGCGTCCGTGCGTGCGGTCTTGCGTCAACTCGTCAACGTGGCCGGCGTCGCGCAGGGCGACATCTATATTGGCGACCCAATGAAACACATTTACAAACACCTCTACGACACTTGGCACGGAGAGTTTCCTGATGTGCACTATCTCGACCATGACGACTATGGCTCTCTCGGGAGGGAAAAAGCGGTTGTCAGTACGACGGCCAGAATTCTGTACTCTGACAAGCGCACCGTCCTACCCGTTTCCAGCGACTATCTGTACGCGATCTTTGAACAAACGGAATATGTACTCAACATTCCGATGTTGAAGGGGCACCAGCGTGCCGGGATGACGATGTTTGCGAAGAACCATTTCGGATCCCAGGCAGAGGCGTACGCCTCCCAACTTCACGAAGGACTGGTGAGTCCAAACGGACCGGGAGACCAGCGGCGTAGCGGCTATGGCGTTTACCGAGTTCTGGTGGACATGTTGAGTCATAAGCTGCTGAGTGGCAAGAACCTCGTGTACGTGATGGACGCCCTCTGGTCGACGGATTGGGAGCTTGACAAGCCGGTGAAATGGCAGATGTCGCCCTTCAATAATGACTACACATCATCATTGTTTGTTTCATTGGATCCCCTTGCCATCGAATCAGTGGGGTATGACTTCTTGAGGTCTGAATTCACCGCTGCGAGAGGGGCGGACTCTTCTGTGCAGATGTCCGGCGTCGACGACTATCTCCATCAAGCAGCGGACTCGGCAAACTGGCCGCGGGGCATCAGATATGATCCCGACAACGACGGCGTGTGCTATGCAAGCTTGGGTGTCCATGAGCATTGGAACAGTGCGATCGACAAGAAGTATTCACGGAACCTCGGAACAGGTAACGGTATTGAGTTGATCGATATTGAACAATCAACTCCAAGCCATGTCATCGAACGCGAAAGTGTTCCGGAGGTGTTCCAACTGTCGCAAAATTATCCCAACCCTTTCAATCCTTCGACAACGATTCAATTTTCTCTACCCAATCGTCAACGGACAATTGTCAAAGTCTTTGACGTGTCGGGTCGAGTAGTGGCGACGCTGGTCGATGAAGTGAAGGAGCCAGGAACGTACACTGTGCAATTCGCTGGAACGAATCTTGCGAGTGGAGTTTACATTTATCGATTACAGGCAGGAGACTTCGTAACGACAAAGCGACTCCTTTTGTTGAAATAGCAGGGTCGGGTGTCTGTATCGTTACGCGTGCACTTTGCCTGAGGTCGAAGTATCGAACCCTGGCGAATGGCAGGGGAGGCAGGGGCGTCTCTTCATTCGCGGAATGATGCCGGGTCGATCGCATACTCCGCCATCTTGCGGTAGATCGTCTTGCGATCGAGGTCCATGAGCTTCGCGATCTGGATTATATTGCCTTTGTGGACCCGCATCATTCTGAGGAGGTAGGTTTCCTCGGCATGGCGGGTAATTGTGGAGAGGTATTCTTTGAACGGGACAATGTTCTCAAGATTCCCATCCGCTGGTGGAGCGACCTGATGGGTCGCCTGGGCCACCGTGGGGAGTTCCAGCGAGAGGATCGTGTCCCCGGTGGTCTTGATGATCGCACGTTTAACAAGGTTCTCCAACTCCCGGACGTTGCCTTTCCACTGGTAGCTCATGAGGGACGGGTAAATTGCAGGGGATATTTTCGTCACCCGGTCTTGCGAGAGTGCAGAATGTTTCTTGATGAAATGCTCAACGAGGCCCGGCAGGTCGTCCAGTCGTTCTCTGAGCGGGGGCATCACGATAGGGAATACGTTGAGTCTGTAGTACAAGTCGTCACGGAATTGACCAACGGCCATCATGGCTTCGAGGTTCCGGTTTGTCGCTGCAATGACCCTGATGTCGACCTTGATGGTCTCCCTGTCGCCGACACGCTGGATCTCGTTCTCCTGCAGTACGCGAAGCAGTTTTGTCTGAACATTCAGCGGAACATCGCCGATCTCATCCAGAAAGATGGTTCCCCCCTCAGCCGCCTCGAACTTGCCAATGTGCTGTTGGTTCGCGCCGGTGAATGACCCTTTCTCGTGGCCAAAAAGCTCACTTTCCAGGAGTGTCTCCGCCAGGGCCGAGCAGTTGACCACGACGAAGGGCTTGTCCCGCCGTGAACTATTGTAATGAATCGCTTTTGCCACGAGTTCCTTCCCGGTTCCTGTCTCGCCCAGGATGAGGGCCGCAACGTCAGTTCCCGCGACCTGTTGCACAAGCCGGAACACCTCCTTCATCCGGCTGTTCCGGCTGACGATATTGCTGAAGGTGTAGATCTCATGCACCTCTTCCCGCAAATTCAGCAACTCCCGCGTCTTTTCCTGCTCCTCGAGAGCCCGTCGAATCTTGATCAGGAGCTCGTCATTGTCACTTGGCTTGGTGACATAGTCGTACGCTCCGCGCCGCATCGCTTCCACGGCTGTGGGCACGGAGGCGAAGCCGGTTACCATGATAATGGGGAGGTCGGGCTGGCTCTTGCGGATGTTCGAGAGGAATTCAATGCCGTTGATCCCCGGCATGACCAGATCTGAAAGGACGAGATCGTACTTGGTTTCCGAAAGCACACGGAGGGCCTCTTCACCGCTCGCGGCGTTTCCCGCCGCATACCCATGATCCTCCAGCAAGGCTGTTGTGCCGACCTGGAATGCGTGGTCGTCGTCGACAATCAGAATCTTCCTTTTGCGCTGCTGTTTCATCCGGCGGCCTCATAGGGGAGAAGAACGGTGAATGTCGATCCCTTCCCGACAGTACTCTCGACCTCGATCGACCCCTGGTGCTGACTGATGATGCCGTAGCTCACGGACAGGCCGAGGCCAACCCCGCTCACTTTTCCCTTCGTCGTGAAGAAGGCATCGAAAACGCGATTGATGTGCTCCTGCGGAATGCCGACTCCTGTGTCCTTGACCATGATTCTGACTGTCCCGTCGTGGGCCGAGACCGCGAGGACAAGGTCTCCACCCCGGGGCATCGCGTCGCGGGCATTGGCGATCAGGTTCAGCAAGACCTGTTTGAGTTTGTCCTTTGAACCGCGGATTTTCGGGAGCCCCGCATCGATGTTCACCACCGGATGGATGTTGTTGCCTGCGAGTTCATTCCGGGTTACGGCAATCACCTCGTCGAGGATGCTGTTCAAGTCGGTCAGCTTCATTTCTTCCTCGACGGGTGAACCCCTGTACAGGTTGAGCATTTGCGAGGTGAGGCGCGACAGGCGCTCGACTTCGTCGTAGGCAACGTCAATGAGATCGCGTCCTTTGATCTCCATCGGCACCCTCGCAAGTGCTGTCTTCAGGCAGCTTTGAATATTGTGAATAGGGTTGTTGATTTCATGAGCGAGCTGCGCGGTCATTTTCCCCGTTGCAGCCAGACGTTCACTCCGCAGAAGGTTCTGCTGGGCTGTCTGGAGCTGGCGCAGCGCGATATCGAGGGCTTTGTTTCGTTCCACCAGGTCCTGATTGAGCGTCCCGAGTTGCGATAGCTTGTCTTTGAGCGAGGCGCTCATCTCCATAAATCGTTGCGCAAGGACACTCATTTCATCCTTGCCTTTTACCTGAATCAGATAATCATAGTTGCCATTGCTGATTTCGGTCGTCCCCATAACGAGTTGACGGATTGGACGTGTTATGCTTCGCGAAATCACGAGTCCGATGACCGTTGTAATGCCGAGGAACACGAGAGAGACAAGGCCAAATGTCCCCAGTATCGACGCCATCGCCTTGCGCACTTCACGGCTCAACGATTTGATCATCAAGTAGAACACTTCGGTGGTATCGCCGGCCGCAGCCCTGTGCAGCCGAAACGCCGTCCCGAGGTATGTCTCATCCGCGGTGGCAAATTTGATGGCCGTCGCGACCGTGTCTCCCCCCGTGTCAAGGGCACGTTGCTCGAGCAGCAGTATGGGGGGGAGAAGGGCGGCGGCCTCTGCCGAGTCCAGGGTGGATAGAACGGCGGTCCGGTTGCTGATCAGCAGCAAGTCACTATTCGTCGCCTGTTTGATGGTGGCGATGTCGTTGCGGGTGATTTCAAACCCGATGGTGAGAGTGCCGACGAGCTCCGTTTCGACCACGATCGGAGCCGAGACGATCCGGTAGATGACTCCGCGAATCGGCCAGATATCCGTTGTGGCGACGAAGTGGCGCGCGTTCGTGATCGTGGCGGCATTCGAAATATCCCACTGGTCTCTCTTCCCCCGGAGGAGTTGGACGAGCGGGCGGCCCTCGCGATCAGTGAGCACCAACAATTGACTGAGGGTCGTCCGGTTGAGTTCCTGCAACAGCTCGTACGCGGTTTTTGCGTCTCCGAGCTCTGCGACAGCACGGAGCCTGGGAGATTCCGCGATGACGAGACACGCGCGGATGAGTTGTTCGGATTGCAGCTTTTCATAAACAGAAACCGAAGAGAATCCCGTCCGCAGCTCGGCCGTGAACGACTCCTCCATCTTGCCGCGCGTCCAGTAGTTGATGACGAAAAAGGTGATGACAAGGAGACCGAGCACCACCCCCCAGATGGAGATGAGGATTTTCGTGCGGAATGTCATCGGCGCTAATATGCGACTACAAGTTGGAGCACGGTGAGATTGTCTTTCGGCATGGTGGTGCCATGGATCCTCGTCTCGCGACGGACAAGCTTGAGGAGGACATCCTTATAAAGGAAATATCCCAAGCCGCCTTCAAATTCCGTGACATCGTAATCCCAGGGTTGCTCCGTCCCACCGAGAAGCGCTTCCCCGAAATGCATCCCGCTGAGCCGGAGGGCGAGGTAGAGACGGGGCATGACGGTATATTTTCCCTCCACGGAAAACCCCAGGACTCTGAACGTCTCATCGTTGGTCTCGAGAGGGACTTGATATGTGCTGTAGACGCCTTCAGCATTCAGCACGCCGTATCCTCTGCTGAACTCGATGTCGAATTCCATCGCCCGCTGGTTGTACGTATTGACATCGATCGCACGGGGAAGTGAAGTGGACGTCTCTTCGAGGTAGGGGCCCCAGGCGTAGGCACCACCCACGGTCAGGCCGACAAACGGGGTGACGGCGAGACGAATGAGCTTTCCGAAATCGCTGTTTGTATTTCCTCCGCCATAGGACGTCTCGCTGATTGTCCCGCTTGTCACGGCAACTGCGTAATCTACAATCCCGAACGAGCCGTAGACCATCATCCCGATATCGTAGATCCCTCCGTCCAGGAGATACATTCCGGATCCGCTCCCCTCTGCTGCAAGAATATCCCGTTCGGTGGTCACCCTTGCCGGGAGAGCCGTGCGATAGTCATAAAGAACCGGGAGCCCGAACAACGGGTTCTGTCGGGGGAAAATTCTTTCACCAAGATTGCCGAACGGGAGATCGAATTTCCCTGCGAGGATGTTCAGGTTGAGAGGAGTAAGGTTCGCAAGCCGGATGGCGACGTAGTCGAAGTAGGCGGATCCATTATCGAGGACTCTCGCATTCACGAGACCGGCGACGTTGTCATTCACATACCCGTCGAGAAACAAATCAGACTCCAACCCGAACGACGGTCTCCCACTGTTCATGGAACGTGGTGAGGTCGTCGCTGCGCTCTTGTAAAACTGTACGGCAGTCTGACCGCTCACGACGATCTGTGATGTTGCAATGACTGGCGCCAGCAACAGGGCGGCGGCAATGCAAGTTTTGTTCATCCCGTCGAAAAGTATCCGTCCGACGATCATTTGACCGTTCCCGACATAAAAGTGGGCGCCTGGATGTCCGCCGCCTTCATTCAACAACCGGCGGCGGGCAGGCTCATTCCAGGGATAACCTTACCTTCATCCCGCTCTGCGGGATTCAGCAGGACTCGTTGGCATGGCTCTAGTATGTGAAGTCAGCTTCAACCAGCGAGTGTTCCTGAACATCTATGGTGCGACGCTCCACGACATCGCGATCGTACCAGAGAGCGATCTTGTACTTCCCCGGGGGGACGTTGCGGATGAAATAGTCGCCGTTATCATCCGGGACTGCGAAATAGGGGTGCCGCAACACCAGAATTGTCGCATACATATTTGAATGAATATCGCAGTACACCCGCACGATCCCCGGCTTGTCGAAGGTGACCGACCGGGAATCATTCTTGGGATATCGTCCGAGATCAAAATCCTTCGCTTCGGAATAGGAGAACACGTTGTGAAAGAGGTTGTCGCGATTTGGAAAATCAACCGTCGTGCCGACCAGGATTGGCAGCACCTGTGGATGGAACTGGAGATTCTTCTGATCGAGCATGGGGTGCTTGGTGGGGAGGGGATACTCGTGTCGGTCCAGCTCGTCGCTCTCAAGGTAGACCACGGCGCGTTCGGAGAGCCTGGAGGTGCTCGCCGCGGGTGGAACCACCAGGAAGGCCGACTCATTATTCCCGTGACCAGCATACCGTCCGAGAAGGTTGTCCCGCTTACGACTTTCCAGGACCTGCCTCGCGGCAGAAATCGCAACCTTGCCGTGAATCTCTGCGGCTGTGGGACCCGTCCTTGCGCTTGACGGTTGGTCGACCTGGGCCTGACCACGCAATGCAAACAACAACAGCACGGGTGCCAGACGGCACAGTGATATCATGGGGTTTGGGACAAACCTTGTTGGGATCTACCCCATGAAATAACGAAATTGCGGATCACATTCAATGTCACCCCCTCTACGAGTCGGGAATCCTCACCAGGTGGCCACCGCCTGTTCACTTAGGAACCACCGTAGCCTCCGCCGTGTTAACGTAGCAGCCATCACTGCCGGGCGTATACCGAGGATCTGCCCAGAATCGGAACGCCAGCAATCCGACGTTGCAGTTACCCCAACGCACAATGACATCCCTTGTTCTCGATCAGGCGCCAAGAGCGGAGAAGATTTAGTTCCAGTAGTTCAGCGACCACAGGGTTGCTGTCCTTGTAAGAATCATGAGGAGGTGCCGCCGTGAGAACATTGCTTCATCTCTTACTTCCAGCCGTCCTTCTTGCCGGATTTCTATCACCTCCGACCCTTCAGGCCCAATCCCCCCCCGCGGACTTTCAATTCTCGGCGACCAGCGGAGGCACTGCTCCATGGAGCGAGATGGTGCGGATATCGATCGACAGTGTCGGTCAAGCAACCTACGTTCGTTCCAAATCTGGCGGGCCTCCAACCATCCTTGCTGAAGGCAGCTTCACGATCAGCGCCCCTGGCTTGCAGCAACTCTGGAAGACCATCCAGGACAGCGGTTTCTATTCCCTTGACCCAACATACATTGACTCGACGGTGCATGATGGCATGTTCGCGCGCATATCCGTGACTGCCAACGGGGCAACGAAACAGGTCAAGATCACGAACATCGCCCAACCGACGATCCAGGGGATACTGGAGAACCTCAATGCGGTCGTGCCGGATAGTTTCCGGATCCCGTTCACTCCCCCCCACCAATTTGATTACACTCCGCAAGCTCCGTGCCTCAGCTTCCCGGGAGCCCTTGTCAATCCAAAGGTTGACGCCCGGATTCAAAACTCTCGCGATCTCAAGATTCAAATGTTTCCCGGCCCATACCCGCACCGAATCAGCCGTGTTTCTGCGCTCGACGTTTCGCATCCCGGCACCGTGGTGGCATATAACGTGACCTTGCAGGACGCGATCGCGCTCGGGTGGGCGAATCTCACAAGTAAAGGAAACTATTTCGGGGACGCCGTATCGGTGACGGTAAACAACAAGAACCACCCACCTCCTTCGAACACGATATCCATCACGTTGTTCCTGGAGTTCTGGGGGCCACTTGCCACTCAGGCCAACATCGATGCGATTGAGGCAGACATAGCCGCAAAATGGGACGGGGTCACAAATAGCGCGGGTCAAAAGGTACAGGTTGGATTCGTGGATCGCGCAAACACCTACGCCACATCGCCTCCCAACACACCAGGTTTCAATGAAATTGATCTCGTCCCGAATGGTTCGTATCGAAGCGATGCCAGTGGGAGCGTGAACTCCGGGACGGGGTCGGGCACATGGGAGGTGGGGCTCCCTCCTGGAAACTATGGGCATGAGGCAGGTCATCTGATGGGGCTCCCGGATCGCTACGATGACTATAATAAGCAGCCGGATGGGAGCTGGGTCGACGCCAGGACAGCCCAGTCCTATCCGAGTGATGATGCTTTCGCGAATTTCGTGCAGTCCAAGTATCCCGCATATGACGTCAATGAAATTAAGGATTTTCTCAAGAAGAACGACACTTATAGCATTCCGAGAACCGGGAGTGAAAACGACCTGATGGCCGACCCGAGTAAAAAGCCGATACAGTCGGATATCGACCAAATCACTGCGCATCCGGGTTTGCTTGTTTCAATTCCTGCCGGTACCCCCCTTGTCAACAGGGCAAACGGAGCGCAGGACCTTGTTGTAACCCATAGCGACTATGTCTATGCAGGACCCGGGGGACAACGGACATTGAACGGAGTCTATGCTGCCTGCATCGATCTCGATCTCGGAATCCCCTCAAGCGGAGGCGTGTTCGATGTTGCTCCTCCATTGAACCAGTGGACCGGCATCCGCGCAGCAGGATACCTGGCAAACCTTCTCCATTACGTTGATAGTGCAGGACTGTTCTGCGATCTCAACTTAGTTACGCAAGAGGCAATCTGGAGGATCAGCGACAACTTATTAATCTTCGACGCTTCCGAAGTAGATTCTCTCTTTTCCGCCGCAGGGATGAGCATTGGTTGGCAAATAATGGATTTCCCTCGCATGGACAGAAACAGCGCTACGGATACAATGTCGCACCCCTATATCCCCGACCAGCTCTACGTGGCGGACATCGAGCCCCCCTTCTCCTCAGGTCAGGTCGGAAACGCAAGCACGCTCAGTGTGCAAATATCGCACCCGCCGGGAGCGCCCGCACCAATCGGACTTACATGGAGTGCAACTGGTACAGCGGGTGACAGTGTGGCAATTGTAGGTGCAGACTCTTCTGCTTCACTGACACCTGCGAAAAGCGGGATCTATCAGGTTGGCGTGAACGTCTCTTTCAACGATTCCCTGCACGGGCAGAAGACCTTTTCCTCTGACCACAAAGCCTACATCATCGTCCCCGACAGCTATACAGAAACGTTCGAACACCCCGGTCTCACAGATAGATATCCCTGGAAGAGTTATGGGAATGTGCCGTGGACGATAACGAGCAACTTCGCTGAGACCGGAACCTACTCTGCGCAACCCGGGCTTGTAGCGAATGGCCAAACCTCAACCCTCGGCATTGATGTCTCGTTGTCAAAGGATGATACTATTGCGTTCTCCCTTCGCAGCTTGACCCACCTTTTGGTCGACCAGGTCGTTTTTTATATCGATAGCTTGGAAGTAGATCAGTTCGTCGGAATCAGTGACTGGACACCCTACACCGAGTCCGTACCGGCAGGGAAGCATCGTCTTTCCTGGACCTATGGGAATAATTCCTCGACGGCTATGAACAACGTGTGGCTCGACAATATTTTCTTCCCCGGGAACGTTGTGGTGACTTCCTTGAACGAGGCTGTCCCAAAGATACCGACAGTGTTTGCCCTGGAGCAGAACTACCCCAATCCCTTCAACCCGACAACAACGATTGGATACGACTTGCCGAAAGCATCGCACGTTTCACTCACGGTCTTCAATGCTCTGGGTCAGAAAGTAGTGACCCTTGTGGATTTGGAACAACCTGCGGGGAGTTATCATATACAATTCGATGGGAAATCGCTGGCGAGCGGGGTATACTTCTGCCGGATGCAGGCAGGAACGTTCGTCGCCACCGAGAAGATTTTGCTGATGAGGTAGTTTCGAGCTGTGTATGCTGAAAGGGCCCCCTGCAGCCGAGAGTCATACTCTTCGGGTGAGGTCGGACGAACATAAATCCCAAAGTTCTGCAAGAAGAGGACTTGGCCGGATCCTCCCCCAGACGTGATTCGTACTTACGGAGCCGCTTGACTCGCCCCACCAACAAGGTGGGGCGATGTATTTTTGGGGGCTCGCTCGGGGCTTCTCCGGAGTCCCGTGTGGTGAGGCGAGCGGACCTGCGAACGACGAGACGGCACACACCCTGACAGCGAGGTCGGAGAGGACCAGAGTGGAGAAGCTGACGATTCTCGGCAACTGGTTCGCGGCTATGGTTGCCTCACAGTGTCCGGTGTCGTGAGCCTGGAAGTAAGGAGCTCTCGCGCTACGGAGCGGGAAACTGTCCAACTGCGCCAGTCGGCCCGTTCGATGCGTCGGGAGGAAAGAGAGAGGCCCTTCAGGAGCAACTGGCGATCCGTATCCTTCAAAGCCGAGAGGTTCTGAATGAGCACCGGGACGGCGTCATCGCCCAGGCGGGCATTGTATTGCGCGTCGAAGGATTTGCCTTCGGAAGCGCGCGCGAGATTGGTGCAGGCGATCCAATTGTCGGGATTTATGACATTCAGGACGATCAAGAATGCGAACGTAACGGCGAAACCGGAAGAGAGGAAGGAGTCACGGCGTCCGCGGAGGGCTGTTGCCGCGAAGAGGATAAACATGAGCGCAAGCCACGCCATGAAGGCGGTGACGAAAAAGCGGAGCTCGGTGAGGCCGAATTCGTTCTGGTAGAGCAGCATGCGCTGGAGGGCGGAGGCCATCAGGACGAAGACGAGGGCAACGAGAACCAGCGCGAGGACGCGGAACACTGTGCGGTTGCGTCCGACATCCGGGAGCAGGAGCCAGTCTGCGGCGAGGATAAACGGGAGGACGATGGCAGACGCGAACACGAGCTCGAAGAAGCCGGTGCGGGCGTATTGAGCATAGGTGAGGCCCGGGACGACGTCGATCAGGGAAGCGCCTCCGAAGAGGTACCGGAACTGGACGGTGAGGAAGGCGGCGAAGAGGGCGATCAGAGAACCAAGAACGACGCTGATCTCGGTGATGCCGAGGCGGAGTGACCGGGGGATGTTTCCGAACCGGAGCGGAACCGGTTCGGCGAGGAAGCGGCCTCGAAGGGAGCCGGCGATGAACCAGGCGGCGACGGCGGTGAGAAGAAGGTGAGAGGCGGCGGCCTGGAAGTCGATATCGAGGACGGCGTGCACGTCGTGGTTGAAGACGGGATCGGCACCCATGAAGAGGATGCAGAAAATGGCAAGGGGCGGAAGAGCGAGGGCGGCCCCTTTTGCCACTCGCAGCAAGAAGGAGGGTTTGGCAGAAGGGGGAGGGGTGCGGCGGAGCTCGCCGGCGACAAGAAAGACCGATCCGAACATCGCATGAACGCCGTAGACGAGCCCTGCAGTGGCGAGGTTTGTTGGTGTGGCGTCGCGCAGGGAACCTGACGCCGGGCGGGAGACGGTGGCGAGGAGCGCAAGCATAATGAAGAGAATATTGGTAACCTGGAGCAGAGCAGAAGAGCGCCAGGCGAGAAGGGTTGCTGCTGCCAGGCCGGCGGCCAGGGTGTATTGCCAGCCTTCGGCGAGGGGATAGCGGGAGCGGGCATGGAGCCAGACGAAGGCGGAGGCCAGGGGGAAGAGGCCGGCGAGGACATTGATGCCCCACGGTTCAGCGCGCAAGAGGATGTCGGCGAGCACGCCGAGCGCGAGGGACACCAGCAGGAATGCAGGAATGCGGTCTTTCATAGGGTTCATCCTTTCAAAGGACTTTGTACGGCAAAGTGTGGACCACAAAAAAAAAGGAACATCATCAACGTGCTTTTCTGAGAAGGCGTTCGAGCGCTTCAACATGGTCCGAGAAGGCCCTGCGGCCCGCCTCGGTGATCGTGTAGGTGGTCTGGGGTTTGCGGCCTACGAACGCCTTGCGAACCGTCAGGTAGCGGTTGCGCTCGAGGGTGGCGACATGGGAGGCGAGGTTGCCGTCGGTGACCCCGAGCATCTGCTTCATGGAGTTGAAGTCTGCCTCCTCCCTGACTACCAGAAGCGACATCACGCCAAGGCGGATGCGGTTTTCCAGAAGCGGGTCGAGGCCGGCAAGGAGCTGTTTCATCGTTCGTACTTCCTGTACATCATCAGGCCATAGGCGATATGAAGGAGGCCGAAACCGAACCCCCACAGGATGATCGACAGCTGCGGCAGCGCAACTGCCAGCAGTCCGAGGATCGCCTGCAAGATCCCGAGCGCGCGGAGATCGCGAACGGTGTACCGCGACGTCGCGAAGAGGGCCAGGCCGTAGAAGAGCAGCGTGGTCCCCGGAACAAGTTGCAGATGATCCTGACCGATAAAAAGAAGCGACAGGATACCGCCGGCGACGAGGGGAACGAAGAGGCTTTCGAGGACATCACGGGCCAGCGGGCTCCAGAACGAGAGGTTGCGTCGGGCGGCCATGCGGTACGAGAACAGGAACGAGAGCGTGCCGGCAAGCAGGAGAGCGGCGACGCCGGTGACAACGAGGAAGTCGCGAGCGGCACTGTCTCCGACGTCGAGTCCGCTGGACACCAGGTACCACTGTGCTGCGACGGCGCCGAGGAGCCCAACGATCCCGGCCGAGACGCCTGAGAGCCCGCTCAGCGAGAGGAACCGTGATGACCGCTCCATGATTGAGCGGATCTCTTTCAAATCTTCAAGTCCTTCTTCAAGGGGGCCCATGGCATCTCCAAAATCTGAAAAGTCAAAGTGCTTTGTGCTACAAAGTAAGTACTCTCGCCCACAAAGTCAAGGACCGCCGGACCGACCAGTTTCTATTCAGAGAGCGGCGGCGGGGCGATCGCGCCTTGTGGACGTCAGGATCCAGAAGAGAGAGAGGGGGGATGAAGATGCCCTTCACACAAATTGGCTAGGGATTCTGCTTTACATTCATTATTTTGCTGGGCAAGAGAAGTTTGGAGTCTTCATTCACTGTTGTGTTGACGGCTGACCCATCAAGAGACGCTAAATCGATAGAGACTATCACTCCAGGATTTCCGTATGAGCAAGCGCAAGGTGTACATAGGAACGGACAGTGGTGCAACGTCATCCAAGACCGGTGGTGTGTGGGACGATGGAACCACGATTTCAACCAAACTGGCTCAGGAGTCGACAAATGCCCAGGCAGGGACGGCAGCGGTCATCCACGGGTGGATAGAAGGCATCAATGAATTTCTGAAACGGAACGACCTGAACTGGGAGCAGGTGGACGGTGTGGGCTTGGCCATACCAGGACCGTACCGGCGATATGGTGTGTTGGGTCGGGCCGCCAACCTTCCTGCCAGTTTCGAAGGGTGGGAATTCCACGCGGAGTACAGCAGTGCTTTGGCTGAACGTGCAGGCCGTCCGATTCCGCTGATTGTGGGGAACGATGGGAACTATGGCGGTGTGGCGGAAGCACAGCATGCCCGAGGGTCAAGCACTGGGGCGGCGATCCTGCTCGCGCCAGGCTCCGGGCTAGGCACGGCGTATGTTGATTCGCGAGGCCTGCCGCTGGACGGCGATACGCTGAACGGCATGGAAGGCGGTCACATGCCCGCGCCCCTCCATCTTCTGGATACGAAGCCGTATCCGTGCGGATGCGGGCGCACATGGGGTTGTGTGGAAGTCTATACGACCATTTCCGGTCTCCCGTACCTGCTCGAGGAGCGATTAGCAAAGTATCCGGAGCATCCTCTCGCGAAGTCACCGCTGAGCCCGAAGGAAAAAGCGTTGAGCCTGCGGGGTCTGGCCCAGAAGGGCGATCCGCTCGCGGTGGAGATCTTCGATTTCCAGGCGAAGGTGATTGGTTTGCACGCCGCCACCCTCACGATGGCGCTCGATGCGGAGTTTGTCGTCATCGGCGGCGGGTTGATGGACCCGGAGTCGACCACGGAAGAGTTTCGCGCCCGATATCTACGGATTGTGCGCGAGACCATGGAGCCGCAGTTGTGGCCGGCCCAGAGGGGTCGTGTGAAGGTGGTCCCTGCAGCCCTCGGTGACCTGTCGCAAGCCATCGGCGCCGCCCTGATGGCACTCTACCAGAGCAGGATGTCAGCGGCATCCGAGTCGTCGCCCTGAACCGCGGAGGACATGCACGGGCATACGCCAGGCTCTTCCTCACTCACAACCCCGACAACTCCCATGAACCCCCGCAGCGCAACCACGTTCTCCGTGGCCGCCGTCATCGTGGCGGTGTTCCTCTCTGCTCTGAAACCATCGATTGCGCAGACCGTCAAGCAGATGTCACCACCCGTCGATTCATCCTCACTGGTGCATCTCCTGGATTCTCTCATCGTCCCGGGATTGGAGAAATATCACATCCCCGGCATGGTCGTCGCCATCGTCCGTGACAGTGAGATCGTTCTGGCGAAAGGGTATGGCTACGCCGATGTCGACCGAAAGATCCCTTTCGATCCGGACAGCACCGTCATACGGATTGCTTCGGTCTCGAAGCTCTTTACCGCGACGGCAGTGCTGCAGCTCGTCGATCGGGGGATGCTCGACATGCATCAGGACATCAACACCTATCTTACCCGGTTCAAAGTCGAGAACTGGCCCGGAATGCCGATCACGCTTCAACATCTTCTGACCCATACGGCCGGGTTTGATGACCGGTCCATCGGGAAGTCAGGCTGGACACAAGAAAGCCAGATCCCGTTGGGGGATTATCTCGCAACGCGCCTTCCGCCAAGAATCTGTCCGCCGGGCGAAGTGTATACCTATTCGAACTTCTCCAACGCGTTGGCCGGCTTCGTGGTGGAGGAAGTCACTCATGAGGACTATGCGACGCATGTCCGCCATAACATTCTCGAACCCCTCGGAATGAAAAGGAGCGACTATCGGCTGCGCCCGGATCTTCAGCCGCTATTGGCGCAGTGCTACTCTCACGCCGGAAAGGGCTTTCTTCACACCCCGTTTGACTTCATCAATGACTATCCCGGCGGTCAGATGCTCTCGACCGGCAGGGACATGGCGAAGTTCATGATCGCCCATCTGCAACTCGGGCGATATGCTGGAGTGAGAATACTGAGCGACGGTGGCGCAACAGCCATGCACTCTGTGCAATTCACGCACCACAGAGAATTGGAACATGCCGTCGGATACAGTTTCGGAATCCTCCCCGCCAGGGGACAAACGGCACTCGCGCATGACGGAGGCTATACCGGAGTCGGCAGCAGGCTCGTGCTCGTCACCGAAAGCCGAATCGGTATTTTCATGGCGTGTAACATCATGGATGGTGCGCTGATCAATGAGGTGACGCGCACGCTCCTTGATCGGATAATTCCCGCTCCCCCACAGGATACGACAAAATACCCGCTGACCACGCTTCCGCAGCATGACGGAAACGTCGCAGATTTTGAAGGCACGTATCGATTCTCACGGTATGTGCACAGTTCATTCGAGAAAGCGGGTGTCCTGATCGGCATGACCGGCACGGAAATGACCATCGGGCGGAACGAGGAGGGGATGATTTTGATGGACACATTCTATGGCAAGCCGCGCCGGATGGTTCAGATCCAGCCCTGCGTGTTCCAGTCCATCGACGACCGGTACATGTGCGCGTTCCGTCGAGACGCGTCCGGGAGGATCTCGCACTTGTTCACTGATGGCACGACAGCCTTCGAGAAGATCTCCTGGTATGAGACGACGACGTTCCAGCGCACCCTGGTTGGCGTTTGTCTGCTCGCGTTTGTCTTTGTGTCCATCGCGCTCCCGATCATCCAGAAGATCAGGAAGACACGAAAACCTTCGGGACTGCAAGTCGATCCTGTCCGCTGGTTCTCGCAGATGACGGCTTCCACGTTCCTTGTCTATTTTCTGGGAGCAGGAATCGTGATGGGATTTATTGTTCCGCAGGAAGAACTGACGGTCGGATTTGCTCATGGGATAGACTGGACGATGTATCTCATCCAAAGTATTGCGCTTCTGGGGATCTTGTTCGTGGCGGGACTGCTTGCGGTATTGTTCTGGCGGTTTGTGATGAGACCTGGTGCGAAGGCGGGGGAACGATCGCGGTCAGGGGGGCGGGGCGTCGTGACTGCTGTGGTCGGGGTGGCGTTTGTCTGGTTCCTCTGGTACTGGAACCTGGTCGGATATCAGTTCTAAGAAGCAGGGGTCAGGGTTCAGGGGTTTTGTCAATGTCTTTTGCCTTGCCGGTTCCACTGACGCCTCTGCCTGCCGGCAGGCAGGTGAATCCTCACCCCTGGAAAGGCAGTGAACTACTCCTATGCGTAGTGGTGTTGTATAACAATCCACAAGGAAAGGAGTAAATACTATGAATGAGGATCGCAAGTGCCCCGTAACGGCCGGCAAAGGCACGTCGAACCAGGATTGGTGGCCAAACCAGTTGCCGCTCGATATTCTGCACCAGCATTCCTCCAAGTCCAATCCAATGGGCGAGGATTTCAATTACGCTCAAGAGTTTAAGAGTCTCAATCTTGCGGCCGTGAAAAAGGACCTTCTGGCGCTGATGACCGACTCGCAACCCTGGTGGCCGGCGGACTTCGGACACTACGGACCACTGTTCATTCGCATGGCATGGCACAGCGCCGGCACGTATCGCACCGGCGACGGCCGCGGCGGCGGCGGGCACGGTAACCAACGCTTTGCTCCCCTCAACAGCTGGCCAGACAATGTCAACCTCGACAAAGCACGACGGCTCCTTTGGCCGATCAAGCAGAAGTATGGCCGGAAAATTTCATGGGCCGACCTGATGATCCTCGCCGGCAACGTCGCCTTGGAATCTATGGGATTCAAGACTTTCGGGTTCGGTGGCGGGCGTGAAGACATCTGGGAACCGGAACAAGACGTCTACTGGGGCTCTGAAGACAAGTGGCTGGCTGACAAGCGCTACTCCGGCGACCGGGATCTCGAAAATCCGCTCGCTGCCGTGCAGATGGGTCTGATTTATGTCAATCCGGAAGGGCCGAACGGCAATCCGGATCCGATCGCGGCAGCACGGGATATCCGCGAGACGTTCGCTCGCATGGCGATGAACGACGAAGAGACGGTTGCGCTTATTGCGGGCGGCCACACGTTCGGCAAAACCCACGGTGCCGGAGATGTGAAACAGGTGGGGCCTGAGCCCGAAGCTGCCGGTATCGAGGAACAGGGCCTCGGCTGGAAGAGTAGCTTCGGCACGGGCAAAGGTGGTGACACGATTTCCAGCGGCTTGGAGGTCACCTGGACCCCCACGCCGACGAAGTGGAGCGACAACTTCTTCAGGGTCCTGTTTGGCTTTGAATGGGAACTGACGAAGAGCCCGGCCGGTGCCCAGCAGTGGAAGCCAAAGGGTGACACTGGTACCGGCACCGTGCCGGCTGCACACGACCCCTCAAAGCATATTGCTCCTTCCATGCTGACTACGGATCTTTCCCTGCGGTTTGACCCCGCCTATGAGAAAATTTCGCGGCGGTTCATGGAGCACCCGGATCAGTTCGCGGACGCATTCGCCCGCGCCTGGTTCAAACTGACGCACCGGGACATGGGCCCTCGCGCAAGGTATCTCGGCCCGGAGGTCCCTGCGGAGGAGCTCATCTGGCAAGACCCCGTTCCTGCTGTCAACCACAAACTGATTGATGGACAGGACATTGCCTCCCTCAAGGTAAAGGTACTGGCTTCAGGCTTGTCTGTGTCGGAACTGGTTTCAACAGCCTGGGCGTCGGCGTCCACGTTCCGCGGTTCCGACAAGCGCGGCGGTGCGAACGGTGCCCGCATTCGTCTGGCACCGCAGAAGGATTGGGAAGTCAATCAGCCTGTCCGGCTGGCGAAGGTCCTCAAGACCCTGGAGGGCATCCAGAGCGCATTCAACAGCGCTCAGTCCGGCGGGAAGAAAGTCTCCCTCGCTGACCTGATCGTCCTCGCCGGTTGCGCAGGGGTCGAGCAAGCGGCAAAGAATGCCGGCCAGAAGGTGACGGTTCCCTTCACGCCGGGACGCATGGACGCCTCGCAAGCGCAGACCGATGTGGAGTCGTTCTCCGTTCTCGAACCTGTCGCGGATGGTTTCCGCAACTACCTCAAGACCAAATTCTCGGTTTCGGCCGAGGAGCTGCTGGTCGATCGGGCGCAGTTGCTGACGCTCACCGCCCCGGAGATGACGGTTCTTGTGGGTGGCATGCGTGTCCTGAATACCAACTTCGGACAGACCCGGCACGGCGTCTTCACGAAGCGGCCGGAGGCGCTGACCAACGACTTCTTCGTGAACCTGCTCGACTCGAGCACGACGTGGAAAGCGGTATCGGACGCCCGGGATGTCTACGAAGGGCGTGATGGCAAAACGGGTGCACTGAAGTGGACCGCCACGCGTGTGGATCTGATCTTCGGATCCAACTCCCGGCTTCGAGCCCTGGCGGAAGTCTACGGATGTGTGGACTCTCAGGAGAAGTTCCTGCACGACTTTGTCGCGGTGTGGAACAAGGTCATGAACCTTGATCGTTTCGACCTCGCCAGATCGTAGCAGAGACGTCCTCGAGAGCTCCTGGCAGGTCGTCGACCACTTGTGATCATAACTCGTTCGAGTAGTGTCCAGCCCTCAGGAATAATTTCTGAGACAGGACTGGTGGAGCCAAACACTATGAGGAGTCAGCCTTCCAGGATTGGAGGTCGCTGACTCCTCTTTGTTTCTACATCTTCCCGCGCCGTTCGGACTGTCCCTTTTCCCCCAGCCTTTTGCTGATCTCGCCGGTCTTCACAATACTCTGAAATCGGGTCAACTTCAACGACTGCGCTACTGCCCCTGCGGAAGTATCCCTTGCCCCCGGAGAAAATCCTTGATTGCCGTGAAGCAGCGGACGTAGTCGGCATGGCTGAACCCGCCGTGATTACCCCCTGGGATGGTAATCAGCGTGTTCTCGACGCCGGCGGCATCGAGCGCGTGCTTCAGTCGGACCGCCTGTTGATAGGGGACGAGCTGGTCGTGGTCGCCGTGGATGGTGAGCACGGGCGGAGAAGTCTTCCTCACGTAGGTCAGAGGTGAAACCTGTTTTGCCACGCCTTCCCTGTCGGGAACTGTGCCCAACCAGGAGACCGCGTAATCCTGTCGATTGGGACCGGCAAGGAGTTCGTTCACATCGGTAATGCCGAACCAGTTGATAATCGCAGCGACGTGCAGGCCCGGAATGCTCTCTTCCCACTCCTTCGAGGCGTCGAATCCGTCGCCGGGCTCGAGCAAGCCCGTCATGAGGGCAAGGTGTCCGCCAGCAGATCCTCCTGTGACGATAACGCGGCTTGTGTCAAAGTGATACGTTGCCGCATTCCGGAAGACCCACTCCAGCGCGAGCCGGCAGTCCTCGACCGCGGCGGGGGCGAAAGCGACCCGAGCAAGGCGGTATTCCACATTCACGACGGAGAACCCCATTGCCATGAACGGCAGGCACTCGAGAGTCCTGTCTTCTTTGGTACCCGCCACCCATCCGCCCCCATGAATCACAATCGCCACCGGCGACATCTGGCCGGGACGCACGTAGGCGTCGAGCTTGCACTGGTAGTTGCTCGCTGTAGAGTAGACGATATTCGGCACCACACGGTAGTCGAATTCGTAGTGGATCGCCGCTTCGAGTTCGGGGGAAATGCCGCTCTGAGCATGCGCGATCGAGAATGCGATCGCGAGCACTCCGGCGATAGCGATAAGGATGCGGTGCATGGGACCTCCAAACAGGTTGTTGAAAAAAAAGTGAAGTCGTCAATCAGACAATGTGTCGCGGGAAGAATTCGGTCGATCGGACAGATTCTTGGACCACGTTTCGTGGAGCAGGTCCTCGGTGAGCCTCCATCCGATCCTCAAGGATGGTATAGTGGCGCGGCTGCCCTTCCATGTGCAGCCTATCACTACATTCCGATTTGCGAGAAAAACCTCCGGTCGGATGATAACACTCTTCGTTCAGAACCCTTGCGTGATGCCGCGCGCGCGATTTCTGTAGCTTCAGATCTTAATGTTTTTTGCCATGACATTCCACTGATTCCCCCGGTGTCCCGATTTCTCCGCCCCGTCAAGACTGCAGATTCCTCGATGACAAAGCCTTGACAACGGAGCATGCAATCGGTAGATTCCACAGGCACGCAACCGAAGAACTTGCTTGGACACAGATGGAGCATTTCGGGTGGCGGTTTTCCATGCTCATCGCTACTGAAGCCCCTTCATCTGATGACTGACAGGCCTTCCGTGTGAGCAGGACGGGAAGTGAGGTCAAGCTGGCATTGTTCGTCGTGCTCATCAATCGTGCCTCTCTGGTTGCATGCATCCGACTACAATATCAGCCATGAGCAACGCCTTCCCGGCTGCCCGTTCATGATTCCCGCACAAGCTCATTGAAGTTGAGCGCAGGACTCGTTGGTAACTCCGAGCGAGGAACAAATAATGACCGGCCCCATCTTTCGCATCGCCCGCTCCCTTGTTCTCTGGGGAATTCTCTTCCAATCAATCGCCGTTGCGCAATCTGCCTCGAGTCCGTTGCCCGACGGACGGTTCAAAGCCGACATCCTCGTCATTGTAGCGCACCCTGATGACGAGTCGATTATCGCGGGCTACCTTGCCCGCGCTGCACTCGATGAACATCGGCACATTGCTGTAGTGTTCACCACGCGCGGCGATGCAGGGCAAAATCTCGTCGGGTATGAGCAGGCCCACACCCTGGCGGAGATCCGCGAGATGGAAGCGCGACAGGGACTTGCATGCATTGGAATTCATGACGCGTGGTTTCTTCGCGCACCGGACACCCCGTCGCCCGATGTTCCCGACGTATTGCGTTCGCTCGAAACATGGAACCATGGAAACGTTCTGGGGGAGATCGTGCGATATATCAGGTTGACGCGGCCCGAAGTAGTCATCACCATGCTACCGGTTGTCGTGGTGGGAGAGAACCACGAAGATCATCAGGCCTCCGGCGTCGTCGCCACGGAAGCGTTCGACCTCGCGGGTGATCCTACATGGTTTCCCGAACAGGTGGCTGCGCCGGAAGACCGACTATGGTACTCCAACCTGATGGAAGGACTCCACCCCTGGCAGCCGAAGAAGCTGTACTATTTCACCGACGCGTCGCACTTCGATTTCATGCGAAGCAAAGGTCCGGAGTATTCGATGACGGAGATTTCGACGTCGCAGCAAGTTTCATATGCGCGCCTGGCCGCGAAAGAAATATCATTTCACCAGACTCAATACGACGGTGATCCGGCGAAAGCGCTCGCGACAGGAGACCTGAACTTGTTCGAACAGCCGTTGACATTCATACTTGGCAAGTCGTTGGTCGCGGGAGCAACCACCGGCGACCTCTTCCAGGGGGTTGCCGAAGGACGAATAGCCTTTCGGCCGGCACGAGGGCTTCAACCACTGACGGCAAGTCAAGGGAGGATTGGGGACTACTGGACTGAACTTGGCGGGGGGTGGGCATTCTACAGTCGATTCTGGCCCGCACACAATCTTGATTCTCTCCAGCACCTGCTGGCGCCGGAAATCGGGGTCGGTGGCGGACAGAACTTCCCGCTTCCTCTGGTCCTGCACAATGAAACTGACCAACCTGTAGACGTTTAATCTCCGTTTACAGTTGCCTTCTGGGTGGTCGGTCGACAGCAACTCTTCACAATACGCTCATCATGCCATTCCTCAGAACAATTTCGTCGTCGGGGCTCAGGATGAGTTTCCCCTGCGCATCCGACTCATCGCTCCGCAGGTACGCAAGTCCCGGTGGGATGAACTCCTGTGCATATCCAACGTGAACGGAATGCCTGCCGGATCGGCCACGCTCAAGGTGTATGTTGAGGCTCGATAGGGAAGGGAGCGGCCCTGTATTGTGGTCAGTTTGTTGTGCCATGCACCCATGAGAGAAGATGGCAAAACCATTTGAACGGGATTGCGATTCCTTAGTGAACTCGTGAGGAACAATACTGTCAGGATGCTTTGTACATGAAATGTCGGGCGCCTCTTACTCCTGAAAGTATTCAGATATCCAGGGCCTTTGATTAAGCCACCGCTTCTGCCATTGTTCCCATCGCTGTCCAGGTAAGCGACAACGCAGCCGCCGCAATCGCACAACGCGCATTTCAGTCCTATCCTGGTTAAGAGTTGGGTGTCCTGGTCTAGAACACCTCCCAAGAGCGTTAGTCCTTCATTCCTATTTCGCCGTTAAGATGGAAACCAATTTCAGCTTTGGCGTCCCATCGCTCTTCAGCACTGGGAAATCTCCCTTGTAGCACCAGTGGCAGTAAGCAATACCGTGCTTGCGGAAAAGTTCGCAAAGATCACCATAATAACGAAGCGCAGTGCCTTCTGGAATTGAAGGGTAGACTCCATACTCTCCACAATAGAGTTGCAGGTGATGTGCCTTAGCAACCTTGATTGCCGGCAGCATTCTCTCTTCAAGGATTTCTTTCGTGTAATATCCGTTCCAACCATCCCTCATGGCGCCAGCGGCAGATGCGGACATATCTTTGTAGTTCACAGTATCGATTATTTGTCCCGGGTAATGTACCGGCCCGGTATAGTCCCGGATCGGAGTCCAAGGTGCCGTGTGATGCGTCAATGCCATTGGGGTATAGAAGTGAAAGCTCAAGATCAAGTGCGCATCATTTTCAGGAAACCTCAATAACGGGAACGTTTCGGCGCTTTGCCACATGTTGGAACCCACCACAATTGTCCTTCCAGGCTCGCTGGCTCTGATCGAAGTCAAGACTTTGTTCAAGACCCGATTCCAATCTTCCGGGTCTTTGGCAACCGCTTCATTTAAGATTTCATAGGCAAGTTTGTCATTCGGATATTGATGCAGGTCAGCCGAGAGCTGGCGCCACATGTCCACCAGATGCTCCTGCGCCGCCGGATCGGTCCACAATGCATTTCTTTCGGCATTAAAATGGTGAGCCCGGATGATATGCAGATCGACGATGACTCGTAGTTTGGCCGCGAAGGCCCAGCGTATTGCGTCATGCAAAAGCTCGAAAGCCTCCGGATCTTTCTTGCCGAGAGAATCCCACAGCTGAACCTCATCCACCGGTATTCGCACGTGATCGAATCCCATTGAAGTAATCTTGTCAAAATCTTCCTGTCTAATATAGTTTCTCCGTTCTTCGCCGCGCTTCTCACTCTGTGAGAGCCAATGACTCACGTTGACCCCGGTTCGTATCACGAACGGACCTGTCGTGTCAGTGGATTGCGCTTCCCACGCGAATGCAGGAGCGAACGATCCGAGAATTAGCAAAAAGTAGGCTACCTTGATCATGAAATACCTCCTGGTGTTATCGTTCAATGACCAATCTGAATGAATCTCTGCGACTCTTCATTATCAGACTTCCACGACGATTGAGGGAATATCCTGCATTGTTTCACAGTATGCAATATGGAATGGAAATTCGGACGCCATTTATCGGATCCGCAATAGCGTTCTATAGTTGAATGTGTCAATTCCATCTCTTAGGTTTCAATCTCCAGTCTCCCGTGAGGCTCTGACACGAAACATCAAACTCCATGGAGCAGCAATGACGGCACACAAAATGTCCATCGGATTCTTCATGATCATGGTTCTCTGGTTCCTGCCGGTGCAGGGGCATCCGTTGCAGGATGAGTTTGCCGGCGCAAAGCTGCTCAGGGGGTATGTCAAGAGGATCGCCGGCGAGCCGATCGATTACAATTGCTTCAACCCTCTCGCGAAGACGGCTCTGCTCACGCGATGTACCACGGGATCCATGGCGATTGAGTGGGAAACCGAACCGATTCCACCGGATATCACCGGGCCGTATGCGTACTTCGTTTGGGTAGCCAGTTACTCGACAACGACGAGCACGGGGGACAGGCACTTCGATGTCTTCCTCAATAACACGAAGACCTTCGAGTTCAAGACCTACCGGGGGCGGACCGATTCGCTCTGGACAGTAGAAGGCGACGGGGGAGCCGAGCTGACCTTCAGACTCGTGCATGAAGATCTCGCGAAGGACGCCAACGGGTACATGTACCTGAAAGTCCCGATAGCCCGCTTTAAAAAGGGTGCGGCCCTGGACATTAAAGTTGTGGGGGAACACGCCCGTTCCAACGATTGGTATATGACATTCATGTACGACATGAAGGACCGCAGTGTCGAGGTGGTGCCGGTGCCATTCCTCCGGCAGGTGAACGGGAAGACGGAGCAGATAGTCTTCGTGGGTGTGAATTTCCTCGGGCACGAGGGGCGAGCGTGGGTTTCCGTCGACAACGGGAAACGACAGGAAAAAGCATTGCGCCTGGGTTTCAACGAGTTCGAGTTCACCGTGCCGGCGGTTGACCATCCGCGAGAAGTTCAGGTGGCGGTGGGCTTCGATAAAGGCTCTCCTGAAAGCTTCACCAGCGAATTGAAGCCGGTGACACCCCGGACGATCTACCTTTTGCCGCACTCCCATCATGACATCGGTTACACCTCCCTTCAGTCGGAGGTGTTGAAGAAGCAGGTTCAGAACATCCGTGATGCGCTTGGCCTCATTCAGAAGACAGCCGGTTATCCGCCAGAGGCCCGTTTCCGTTGGAACGAGGAGGTGCTCTGGGGGGTGGAAGCATTCCTTCAGGAAGCATCAGAGGCGGAACGAAAGGAATTCGTTAAGGCGGTGAAGGATGGAAGTCTCGGCCTCGAGGGCCTCTACCTGAACATGCTCACCGGTCTTATGCGGCCCGAGGAATTCTACCAGCTGACTGGATTCGCGCGAAAGCTCGAACACGATTACGGCGTGAAGATTACCTCTGCAATGATATCCGATGTGCCCGGAATGACCTGGAACATGATCCCGACGCTTGCTCAGGCCGGCATTCGATATTTTTCCTGCGGCCCGAACGGCCCCTACACCGGGGGAGACAGAACAGGATATACAAATCGATCATGGGCCGATCGTCCGTTTTACTGGGTTTCGCCGTCGGGGACCGAAAAGATCCTCTACTGGATGACAGGATTCGGCTATGGATCGCCGTTCGCAGGCATGTCGGCGGCGAACACGTCGCGACTCGACTTTTTTAAGAGCTTCACGCGATACACCGAGTGGCTGGAAACGATCGGGTATCCGTACGACATGATTCAGATGCGGTATACCATCAACGGGGACAATGGAACGGTGGATCCCGACCTGCCGGACTTCGTCAAGAACTGGAATGCCTCATACATCTCGCCGAAGATCGTGATTGCCACGACGGATCAGCTTTTCAGCGATTTCGAACGCAAGTATGGTGCGAATCTCCCGTCGTTTGCGGGGGACATGACGCCGTACTGGGAGGACGGCGCTGCGTCCACAGCACGGGAACTGGGCCTGACGAGGAAAGCGTCCGAGCGTCTCGTAGAAGCAGGGGCGCTCTCTGCCATCATTGATCCGGCACGGTACAACGAGTCGAAGTTCTATCAGGCATGGCGGAACGTGCTGCTTTTCGATGAACATACTTGGGGTGCATGGAACAGCACCACGGAGCCCGATAGCCCGTTTGTTATTCATCAATGGGAGGTCAAACGGCAGTACGCGCTTGACGCGACGAGCCAATCGGAAACACTCTTGGAGACCGCCCTCTCAGGAACCCCCTCCGGCGGCCGCCTCACGACATTCGATATCGTCAACCCGAATACATGGGATCGGACCGATCTCGTTGTTCTTCCCGCTTCGGGTCTGACTTCGGGTGAGATCGTCAGAGAAGAGAGTGGACGGGAGGTGGCGCAGCAACGGATGAGCAATGGCGATCTTGCATTCCTTGCAGAGATCGTCCCCGCTCTTGGCGCGAAACGCTATTCTCTGGTGAAAGGAGACATCGGGCACACCGGGAGCATCAGCATCACGGGCACGACCATCACGGACGGCAATCTTGCCGTGACCGTTGATCCCCATTCAGGCGCCATCAGTCATTTCATTCTGCGGGACCCGGGGGTGGATCTCGTTGATTCGACGAAGTCCATGGGTCTCAATGAATATCTCTACGTCGATGGATTTGATCCGCGCGATGCCCGTCGGGTCGGGAAAACGACTGTCAGGATCAAAGAGCAGGGGCCATTGGTTGCGTCTCTTCTTGTGACTTCCGATGCGCCGGGCTGTAACCAGTTGGAGCGGGAGGTTACCGTCATCCACGGTCTGAACAGGGTTGATCTCACAAACACCATTGACAAACGGAGGGTCCGCACCGGGGAGGCTGTGCATGTCGCCTTCCCGTTCAACGTACCTGAGGGAGTTGTCCGGGTTGACGAGGGCTTTGCCGTTGTCAGGCCTGAGGCTGACCAGCTTGCGGGTGCTTGTAAGGATTACTATTCTGCACAGCGATGGGTTGACGTTGCGAACCAGGATTATGGCGTTCTAGTCACGGTCGATGAAGCACCACTCGTGGAGCTGGGTTCGATGCACAGCGAACTTCCTTCGAGCCACAAGCCTGACTGGAAGAAATATCAGGAGCCTTCGTCGACTCTCTTCTCCTATGTGATGAACAACTACTGGTATACAAACTACAAAGCCGACCAGGAGGGGGTCAGTGTCTATCACTATTCCCTGCAGCCCCATGCGCTGTTTCATGAGGCGGAGGCGGCACGTCGCGGCATGGAAGAGAGCCAGCCGCTGATGGTGCATCCTGTAACGGCAGGAGAGGTGCCCCATTCCTCACTCTTCCGAATCAGTTCGGAGAACGTCATCGCTGCGGCGGTCTACCCATGCGCGCAGGGGAAAGGGGTGATTGTCAGACTCTACAATGCAGGCGGGAAGCCTGAAGAGACCACACTTATTCCTGCCGACTCGAAGAAGACGGTCTACAAGAGTAGTCCGTTTGAAGAAAAGGGCGAGCGGCTCGAACGGATCACGCTTCCCGCAAACGGAATTGTCACCGTGAGAATCGAATGAACCGTCCCCGGTTACCGCTTAGGGAGACTGCTCGTACCGCCTCCTGAAAGCGTGACAACGTGAAAACAATCGGGCAGCCCGATCGATAGTGGATGAGTTGCCTGACAACGTGCGATCGTGCACAACGTAAAAGGTTGCTATGAGAGGAGTTCATGAAAAGTCGTGAGCGCGTGAAGAGGGCGATCCATTTCAAAGGGCCGGACCGTGTTCCCATTTCACACGCCATTCTTCCGGCCGCCCAGATCAAATACGGACAGGCATTGAACGATATCCTGGATAGAGTGCATGAGGACTTCGGATGGGACTTCCAGGAAGATTTGAAGCGTGAGAACTTTCCCCCGCTGTACAAGCTCGGGAGAAACTACGATGATTTCGGGACCTTATGGTCGGTGGAGCATGAAGGGATTTGCGGCATTCCCATTGGTCTTCCGCTTGAAGATTGGTCAAAATACGAAAGCTTTGCCTGGCCCGAATTCAGCGCCGGTCCTCCGAAAGCCCGCCAATACAGCGGCCATCTGGCCGGATTCAATGAAGAGTACTACGCCAGGGGTGCCTGGATTACTACCTTCGAGCAGATGCAGCAATTGCGCGGGATGGAGAATCTGTTGATAGATATAGCCTTTGACTCGAAGGAGATCCATCGCCTGCGGGATGATATGCTTCAGTTCAACCTCACCTGGCTGGACAAGTGGACGAAGCTCGAATATGACGGGCTGCATTTCGCGGATGACTGGGGGACCCAGAGAGCCCTGATGATTGATCCCGCAAAATGGCGGAGCTTTTTTAAACCCATGTACAGGGCGATGTTCGAAAAGGTCCGCGCGGCCGGCATGGACGTCCATTTCCACTCGGACGGTCAGATTATCGACATCATCCCCGATCTCCTTGATCTTGGAGTCCATGTGCTCAATTGTCAGTCCACCGTGATCGGGCTGGAACGATTGAAGAAGGACTTCGCGGGGAAAATGTGCTTCAGGACCGATCTCGATCGACAGCGCGTCATGCCATTCGGCTCGCCTGCAGATGTCAAAGAACATATTCTTGATATGTTCGCACATTTGGGAACACCGGATGGAGGCATCATCGCTTGCGGTGAGATCGGACCGGATATCCCGATTGAAAATATCAGGGCCATGTACGAGGGCTTCAGGGACTACTACTACTAAACCCTTCACGGCGATTCTCCAAGGAAATGAGATGAAATCGAGACTACTGCTCTATACGTTCGTCGCCGCACTGGGTGGACTGTTGTTCGGCTTTGACACGGCAGTCATCTCAGGGACCATTCCCTTTATCACTGAATATTTCCGCCTGAACGATGTGTCGCTGGGTTGGGCTGTGAGCTCGGCGCTCATCGGTTGTATCCTCGGGGCGCTCTTTGTCGGCCGCCCCGCTGATGTATGGGGCCGCCGGACTATGCTGAAGGTCATGGCGGTGCTCTTTTTCGTCTCCGCGGTGTGGACCGGCCTTGCCACAGCGTTCAGTGGATTCATCATCGCGCGGTTTATCGGCGGGATCGCCGTCGGGGGAGCCTCGGTGCTTTCCCCAATGTATATTTCGGAAATTGCGCCAGCCGGCAAACGGGGCAGACTGGTGGCCACGGCACAGTTGGCCATCGTCATCGGTATTCTCACTGCCTTCTTCAGCAATTATCTCCTCGTCGATTCCGGTGACAATAACTGGCGGTATATGTTTCTGGCTGAAGGAATCCCCGCAGGAGTGTTCTTTGTGCTGCTCTTCTTCGTGAGCAGAAGTCCCCGATGGCTGGTGAAGGTGGATCGACTCGAAGAGGCACGCGCCGTCATCCGGTCGGTCGATGCAGCGGTGGATGTGGACAAAGCGGTCGCCGAAATTCTGCAATCGATCGACAAGGAGGCGTTCGCACATCTCGGTGTTTTGTTCAAGAAACCCTATCTGCGCCTTGTGCTGATCGGGACGGCCGTGGGTATGTTCAACCAGTTCACGGGCATCAATATCGTCATGTACTACACGCCGTCGATTTTCAGGTCCGCAGGGTTTTCCGACAGCGCCTCTCTGCTGCAGACTGTTCTGATCGGCGCGACGAACCTCGTCTCGACAGTCATCGCGATGACGATCATTGACCGGGTCGGCAGGAAATTCCTGCTGCTGATGGGTGCGCTTGGCATGACCGTCTTTCTGGGATTGTTTGCGGCGGCATACCTCTCTTCCGCCTTCGGAGGATACGTGCTGTTGGTCTGTCTGATCGGATTTGTCGCGTTCTTCGCTGCTTCGCAGGGCGTGGTCATCTGGGTGATTCTCTCCGAGATGTTCCCCAACAATATCCGTGCCCGCGCATCGAGCATTGGTTCGTTTTCGCACTGGTTGTTCAATGCAACCACCTCGTTTCTCTTTCCCGTGGTCAGCAGCATGCTGGGAATAGGCGCCGTGTTTATGTTCTATGCCGTGGCAACGCTGGCAAGTTTCTTCTTTTTCAAGAGGTTCCTCATTGAAACGAAGGGAAGGTCACTGGAAGAATTGGAACATATTGTGTTGTTGAAGGAGGAATCGACTCCGGGTGATAGGTGAATTGCCCGTCGGTCGTCTCAAGGCCTGTCCGGTCGAGACGCAGGCTTGCGACGCTCACGCTGACGTTGGGAGGCAGGCGTGACGTGAATCCGGCGATTCCGTTTACTATATTCAGTCGGATGGTCCTTCGAGAGCCACGGCATCTGTTCCGCTTCGCACACGCCTGGGGTTCTTTTCCCTCGCTGTGTGCGGAGGGCGTTTCGAGGTGCAACGAACCTCACCGACAAATGCGGCGAGAGGTGAACGGATCGGTGCGGACTGAATCACGAAGTTGGTTCGCACCCTGCGAGCCCGGCGTGCCTCGCTGGATCTTACCGAAATGGCAACGCCGAACTGTGTACCTAATTCCGGAGCGGTATGATGAACCTTCCACGCAATTATGTTTTCGCCAACCTGACGTTGTGCATCATCGCGATCACCACTGCATTCAGTACCTGCCGTGCAATAGGCGAGCCGCAGGCGCGAATTGATCGGGAGGCCGCCACCCCTCCTCGTCAGTTACTCAAGGCCGATGTTTATGTAACTGCAAAAGGCACAGGGGACAAGATCACGCAAAAAGAACCGCTGATCTTCGAGCCTCTGGAACAACCCGATGAACATATTTCGACGATCATTCTTGATCGTAGCAAGATGTTTCAGAGTATAGTAGGGATCGGGGGCGCCTTGACCGACGCGTCGGCCGAAACGTTCTACAAATTGCCCATCGATAAACAGCAGGAAATTGTGACAGCGCTTTTCGACCGGCAGAAGGGGAATGGCTTCTCGTTATGCCGGACGAGCATCCACAGCTGCGATTTTTCCAGCGGCGAGTATACCTACGATGATGTCCCTGGCGATTCCGGTCTCGCGCACTTCTCCATCGCCCATGATTTAAGGTACAGGATTCCGTTCATCAAGGCCGCGATGAAAGTCGCCGGCAACGAGTTCAGGCTGTTTGCCTCTCCGTGGAGCCCGCCCGCGTGGATGAAGACAAATAACTCGATGTTGCAGGGCGGCAGACTGCGGCCTGAGTATCGCCAGGCCTGGGCGTCGTACTTTGCCCGTTTCGTCAAGGAGTACCAAAAGGCCGGCGTGCCGATGTGGGGGCTTACCGTACAGAATGAACCGATGGCCGTCCAAACCTGGGAATCATGCGTCTTCACTGCGGCAGAGGAAAGAGATTTTGTAAAAGATCATCTCGGTCCGGAGCTTGCACGGTCAGGGTTGTCATCGTTGAAGCTCATGATCTGGGATCACAACAGGGGAATCATGTACCAACGGGCAAAGGTTGTCTACGATGACCCGATCGCTTCAAAATACGTGTGGGGGACGGGATTTCATTGGTATGTCGGGGATCATTTTGACAATGTTCGTCTGGTTCACGATGCCTACCCCGACAAGGCGCTTGTATTTACGGAGGGCACTGAGGCGACATTCAATGCAGATAGTCTAGGAGATTGGCGGTGGGGCGAGGTCTTCGGTCGATCGATCATCATGGATTTGAACGATTGGGCCTCCGGATGGACGGCGTGGAATGTCATCCTGGATGAAAAAGGCGGCCCGAATCATCTCGGCAACTTTTGTATGGCCCCAATTATCTGCAATACGAAATCGGGAGAGTTGACGTACATGAACTCGTTTTACTACCTCGGTCACTTTTCCCGGTTCATCCGCCCGGGGGCAAGAAGAATAGTCTGCTCTTCGAACACCGACCATCTCCTGGCGACGGCTTTTGTGAATGAGGACGGCACGATAGCCGTCGTGGTGATGAATGCGTCGGATCACGAGATTGCCTTTCATACGTGGATTGAGAACCAGACGGTGAAAACCACAAGCCCGGCGCATTCCATTATTACGTTGATGCTGTGATGAATGGGCCTTCCCATCATGTCTCACACCGGTCCCGCCTGTTCCGAAAAGGCCAGTGGCCAATTGGATTGAAGCATGGCCTTGTCATGGATACCTGAAGGAACGGCTTGCGAGATTCGCCGGGGTTGGCGTAGCGAAGGGCCAGACATGAAATGGTCGGAGGAGAGTACAAAGACCGGCTCACGAAAAGAATTCGGCAAAAGGCGTTTGGGCGTGATCAACGGATGGACTGGTAGCCCCCCGCCATCCCTCTTTTCGAGAGAACAATTTGCCATAATTGATTGCGCCGAGCCCTGAAAGAACCTGCGCTTGAGAGCAGGTAGTATTTCCACATGCGATAGAACCGGTAATCGTATCGATCCTTGAGCTTCTCCCAGGCTTTCGTAACATTGTGATACCACGCCATGAGGGTTCGATCATAGTACTGGCCGAAACTATGCCAGTCTTCCATTACGAAGAGGCCTTCCATGGCTTTCCCAAGTTGGGCGATCGACGGGAGCATTCCGTTGGGGAAAATATACTTGTTCGTCCATGGATCGATCGACGATACCGAGCGATTGCCTCCGATGGTATGGAGAAGGAAGAGTCCGTCATCCGTGAGGCACTTGTGGGCAACTTCGAAATATGGCCGGTAATTCTTGTAGCCGACATGTTCGATCATCCCGACACTCACGATTCTCTCGAAGGTGCCCTGGACAGTGCGGTAGTCCATCAATTGGAGCGTCACCGGAAGTCCTTTGCACAAGACTCTCCCAAGATCGATCTGGTGCTTTGAGACGGTGATGCCGACCACGATGACTCCATAATGTTCAGCGGCGTACTTACCGAACGCGCCCCATCCGCAGCCGATGTCCAGAACGCGCATTCCGGGCTGGAGACGCAGTTTTCGGCAAATGAGGTCGAGCTTCTTTTCCTGAGCTGCGTCGAGTGTATCGGCATTTTCCCAGTATGCGCAGCTATAGTTCATCCGTTTGTCCAGCATCCTGACGAACAGTTCGTTTCCCAGGTCGTAATGCCGCTCCCCGATGATGAAGGCCCTGCTACTCGATTGGAAATTTTTCAATTTGACCAGTGGGATCCTTAACAGAGTCGACCATGCCTGGCGAATTTTCTTTTCGAGCTGCAACCTCAAGACACGATTGAAGAACTCGTCCAGCTGATGGGCATCCCACCATCCATCCATGTACGATTCTCCGACGCCCAATTCGCCGCCGGTAATTGCGCGCCTGAAGAATCGGGGATCATGAACCGTGATATCCCACGGATTGTTGCCGTTGACAGTCACACCCGCAGGATTGAGGATCATTTCGGTTACGTTCTGATAGCTTTTGCTCATCCTCGCCTCCGTAGAATTGACGAGCCGATGTCTGGTCATTCTGAAGGAATGTCGAAATTGCGGTTCTTATACGCAAGGGGAGGCATTGCGTGATTGCGCGCGAGAACGGCGGGATTGGTAGTGGGGGAACCGAGGGCGCTCTTTTTCAGTGATCGCCGGTCAAAGAAATTTATGGTTGCCTAGGCTGCCATGTTTTTCTGGCCGCGAGCACCGGAAGTGGGTCATTGAGACGCCTTTGATCTGGACTTGTGGGGAAAATCAGGTTGCCTAGGCTGCCATGTTTATTTGACGGCGATCACTGGAAGTGGGCCATTGAAACGGCTTTAATCTGGCCTTGTGGAGAAAATCAGGTTGCCTAGGCTGCCATGCTTTTCTGGCCGCGAGCACCGGAACTGGGCCATCGAAACGCCTTTGATCTCACCCTAGGTGAGATAATATGGCTGCCTAGGCAGGCTTGTTTTGCTAAGTTTTTGCTTTCGACTGGAAGGTTCCAGGGCTGACCAATCATGATCAACATGCTGGTAGGATATGGCGGTTATTGTCGAAGGCGGATGTGTACTGGGCAACAAAAATGGTAGCGCACATCAAGAGCGCAGATGTTGCTCCTACTCCCGCCAATGTGCGCTACATGTGAGGACAAGGGAAAGGTATCACGTATGCAAACCATATTGGGCTCAGGTGGGGCAATTGGAATCGAACTCGCCAGGGGACTTAAAAAGTATACTAATTCGATCAGGCTGGTAAGCAGGAACCCCAAGAAGATCAATTCGACAGACGATATTGTGTCGGCGGATTTGTTGAACGCCACCCAGGTGAGAAACGCCGTAGAGGGTTCATCCGTGGTATACCTTACGGTCGGTCTTCAGTATAGTCTGAAAGTGTGGAAGGAGAGTTGGCCGCAGCTCATGACCAATGTGATCATGGCGTGCAAAGAATGCGGATGCAAATTGGTTTTCTTCGACAATGTCTATATGTACGATCCCAATCATTTGAATGACATGACAGAAGAAACTCCCGTCAAGCCCTCGAGTAGGAAAGGGGAAATCAGGGCTGAGGTGGCGCGAATGATTATGAGCGAGGTTCAGAATGGCACACTCACAGCCCTCATAGCTCGATCTGCTGATTTTTACGGTCCAGGGATCCAGGGCACCAGCGTACTCGGCGAAACGGTCATCAAGCCTCTCGGGAGAGGAAAGAAGGCTATCTGGATGAGCTCAGTTGAATATAGACACTCGTACACATACACGCCCGATGCCGGCAAGGCAACCGCGCTCTTAGGAAACACCCAAGACGCTTATAATCAGGTGTGGCATCTGCCTACATCTGCAAATCCCTTTACCGGAAAAGAATGGATTGAAGCCATTGCGAAAGAGTTGGGAGTAAAGCCTGGGTATCACGTAGTTCCCAAATTTCTTCTGCGCATGATCGGTGTATTCGTGCCGATTATGGGAGAGCTGGTTGAAATGGTTTATCAGTATGACAGAGACTATGTATTCAAGAGCACCAAATTTGAAAAAAGGTTTGATGTGAAACCTACCCCATATGTTGAAGGGATTAGAGAAACTATCAAGGCAGACTTCACACCAACGCACGCGATCAGCAAGTGAGTTGAACCTGTTGGGGTCACATTCGCCAAACCACCAGCAAGGTGGAACGCAATTTCATTCCTTCTCATGTACTCTGTGAGGTTCCGGGAAATCGGATGATGATCTCATCTCACTCGCGCATGGATCTCTGACTGCGCTACCAACGCAGTCGTTCCTCGGTCGATCTTTGTCTCGTTATCATGCATTCATGTATTCGTCAACGATACGAAGAGAATCAACACGGACAATCGCTGTGACTATTCGCGTAATATAGACGTCGAGGCTCCCAGGCTCCACGAAGGAACATGAAAGCCCAACCCATGCTGACGAGCTCGCCCAATATCACTCCGAGTCGTCGTACCAGAATCTGCGACCCATCAGGCCCTGAACAATGGAGACACGCCGGGAATCCGTCGCATCAGGTCGTTTCGTTCGTCGTCCGTCAGTGGCGTATAGGAGGAAGCGTTCTCAAGTGCGATTCGGAAGAGTACCTCATCGCCGGGAGGGATTGCAGCAGTAACATCTTGTCCAAGAGTGAATCGGAGAGCGAGCCGCGCAAGGTCAGGATCGTCGATCGGGCGGTACCAGCACTTTGGATAAGGATGCTCACCCGTGGAAGGCCACGGAGAATAGGCCATCGCCTTAAGTGCCAAGCGTGCCGTTCCTTTCTCCCGTGCGCGGTCCAGAACCCGCGGTCCGAAATTCCCATTTGTCGAACAGATGATATTGAACGGGAACAAAATTGAATCGAATTCGAAGCGCTCCAGCATTTCCAGCGCTGCCTCTTCCGAATGGGCTGAAAAACCCAGGTGGCGAACCTTGCCACCGTCTCGAGCCCGTGTTACGGATTCCATTGCCCCTCCAACTCTGAAAATGTCTTCCACGTCTTTCAATGTTGTGACTGCGTGAAATTGGTAGAGGTCGAAATGATCGGTCCGCAACCGCCTCAGTGATTGTTCGAGCTCAGACAGGCTGCCGTGCGCATCCCGGCGCATGGTCTTGCACGCCAGAAATATGTCGTCCCGGAAAGCCTGAAGCGCGCGTCCAAGTTTTTCCTCCGCCTCTCCATCACCGTACGATGGAGCCACATCGAAATAGTTAACCCCTCTGCGATACACTTCCCCGACAAGATCTGAGACTTCGCGCTGCGAGCGCCCCAGGCAGAGTATTCCACCGAATCCGACTATGGACAGCATCTCGCTGTTCTTGTACAGTCTTCTGGGGATCGCTTGCTCTGTCGATCGACTCATTGGTCTGCCTCGACTTTCAATGCGTCGCTGCGTAGCAATGTTTCCGCTTAATCGTTCAGCGAGAATCCTTATCATAAGGTCGAAAAGTCACAACGGGCACGGTTTAGCCAGACTTCCGACGCTTCCGATTGTCCCTAAGGATGGTCCCATAAAGCGACTGCGATCCGGGAGTCCGCCGTGCCGTAGTATAGGAGCCATCGCCCCTTAAATCGAACAAGTCCCTCCAGAAAACACACATTGTTCACCTGCCCTGTTTTCTCGTACGGTTTTTCGGGATGGAAGAAGTATGATGCACTCCGGCCGATGAGACGGGTAGGATCGTCCCCGGCGAAGAGTGCTTGCCCGGCCGCATATGTCCCAGAAGGGAGACTCGCATCGCCACCTCCCCCACTATTACAGGAGTTGTAAATGAGAACGATGCCAGAGGCGGTCATGAACGCCGGAGGACCCGGTTCGACAAGCCGGCTGTCGAATGAATTCAGTCGTTTTCGAAGGACGGAGACCAGACTTCCGTCTTTGTCCTCCACCGGAGTCCAATGGAGTAAGTCCTCGGAGGTCGCAAGGGAAATATCCGATTCCCCCCAATACATCCAGTACCGTCCCCCTATCTTCGTCGCTACCGGACTGCCGTTCACCCATCGGGAAACGATTGAACCGGATTTACTCCAAACATCTCGATACTTGCCGCCGTGGGATTCTCCAAACGCAAGTCCCTGTTTCGTCCAATGGAGCAAGTCGCTCGAGGTTGCAACTGCGAGGCGGGCGAGTTTCCCGTCGAACGCAGTGTATGTCATAACATACGTCCCTCGCGCGTTCTGGACCATCCGGGGGTCCTCACAACCGCCTTCCCATTCATACTGCTTCATAAAGTCGTTATCAGGATATACAACAGGAAACGGATAGCGCGTGAACCTCAGACCGTCGCTACTCCAGCTAAGTCCGATGCGCGAGGTGCCGGCAGGTTTCCCAATGCTATCCTGGGCTCGGTACAGGAGATAGACCTTTCCCTCATGCGCCACTGCAGCGGGGTTGAAAACGTCCTTTGCCTCCCAGGAGACGTTTTCATGTCGGATCGGGCAAAGAAACCGTGAAGATGGATTCGAGGCAAGGCAGGGGTTGGTGCTGTCGACTTTTAGAAACGGACCGACCATCCACTTCTCCTGCGCGTGGAGTGGCAATCCAAAGAGGCTCAGCACGAGAATGAGCGTCACGGAGTGTCGTATACGCTTAAGATTTCGACATCCTACTTGGACCGTAGTCAAGGAAGTGTGCATACAGAGGCGACCTTCTTCGTGATGTTGCTCAAAGAGGGATGGTGGTGCTGTCGTTCTGGTAATGCATTCTCATGTGGGCACCACCTGAAATCGTATGCCGGCAGAGAGGATTGCGAGCCAAACCCTGCAGTGACCCAACGGGTTTCTCCATCTACGCGGCTTTGCATGTGCGTGACCGTGCCGTCTGGCAGTCTGCTTCCCGGATTTTTTGAGTCGGTCCCTTTCGCACCGTTCTTCCTGGCCAGGGAAAGTAGTCCGAAGATACGAAATGCACAACCGGGCTCCGGTCTTTCATTTCGTTGAACTCAGGGTCTTACTGAGGCATCTCTCAATCAACGAATCAAAAAAGTGATGACACCTTCAGACAAGACTACTCATGCGAATTTCAGGATTTTCCCTATCTTCTGCAATTGTGATTTCGGTGCGAGTATTCTGGTTGCCTAGGCTGCCATATTTCTGCCGAGAAAGTCATTCACGGAAGAGGAGCCGACGAGGAATCTCGTTGGCAGGATCGGCCTTCCCCGATAAGATCGATCGATCATCGGTACCTCCAACGATTTGAGAAAGCAATGTACTGGTATCAAGAAACGGCTGAGACTTTGCCCCGAGGTACGCCTGACAACTGCTATAAGGCCAATCTTCGGGCTCTTTAACAAGCCCCGCTTTGAGGGGGTTCTGGTGTATGTAACTTGCCAAATAGGGAACGCTGTCATCTCGTTTGGCCCATTTCATTCCATATCGCCCCTGAAACAGATGGCCGCTGCGAGAAAGAGAGTGATTTAGCACTTTGGCGTAATCGCCGCAAACCTGTTCCATCAAGCCTGATATTCCAAACGCCTGTAGCTGCTGGATCAACAGGTGAAAGTGGTTCGGCATGAGACAAAATGCCATTATGAGGAGCTCGCTGGGGTTGAAGTACTGATTGATCAACTCCAGGAACTTCCTGTAATTCCGCTCCGAATGAAAAATAACCTGCTTATTGACACCTCTATTGTAGACGTGGAACGCTTCGTTGCATGAGCGGATCATCTCAGATCGGGAATGTGCCTGCCGCGGAAATCGATTCATTAGAATGTCCCTTGCTGTTCTGTTCGTTCGAAGATGGTCTTCATATCGGCTTCAAGCATGCGGGACTTACGATTGTACTACGGACCAGTGGCCCATTGGGACTTCACTTGCGGCGATTTTCCATTTCTGTAGATGGTTGATTCCAAGTTGCCCGGTCCCAAGTGAAGGCCCTCATCTATCTATACGGCGCGCCCGGCCGATTTCCGACTACGAAAGGAAAAAAGTGGCAGCCTAGGCAACCGTAGATTCTTCAAACGATCTTGCGGCAGAGCCGGCCGAAAAAGATGGCAGGCTAGGCAACCTTCTTTTCTCTCTTTGCACGATTGATACTTCAAGGCTCAACAGCGTGTTCGATGAGAACCCCATCTGTGCTCCCCCTTCCAGGTGCGCAAACAACTTGTTTCCCACCCTGCTAGGAGCTCATCGGCGACAGAATCTACCGATACGTCCATGGACACTGACCAGCATCGCTCCAATTCTCGCGATGGCGATTCTCAGTGCAGGAATTGCATCCGGTGAGGGAGACCTCCTCTAGAAGACGGCGCACGGCAAACTCGAAGTCGGAAGGAAAGAATCTCCGCTTAATTACGCCTACACAGTCCCCCTGAGCAACGACGAGATGCCCCTGATCCTGAGCGATCAACCTCTGCAGACAAGGGTCTCAAGGACGTCTTTGAACGTATCCTCCGGGAGGAAGCCAACGAGATCCATACGGTCGAGTGCGTTCTCGATGCTCAGAAAACACCGATCTCCCCCTCGATACGGCACAAGGCTTTAACGACCGGCGGCGGTGGCGGATCGACGGAGGATCTCTTTGAGGCTACCAGGATCGATTCGAAGAGTGTCGCAGGAGGAGTCTATCGCAACTCTCCCGGATAATTTGAAGGTGTGAAGTGCACCTATGACGCCACATTCACGTCACCAGTCTGGAAGGAACCCCCGCCCAACTACAGTGGCGCCGCAGCAATTACTAGCCTCCAGGGAAAGGCGGCCCTTGTTTTCTTGAAAGCGGGCGAACGGGCATTGTCGCTGCGGTCAAAAGAACAATTGTCGTGAGCAGCCACGCCGATCTGGATGGTCCGAAGGGTATAGACATCGTGGAAATGATGAAACTCGATCCGGACCCGGAAAAAGCCAGAATCGCGCGAGTCGATGTGAATGGAGAAACTGCGGTGATAACTCTTGAACAAAAGACAAAGGTGTCAAGGGAGACTACTACCATCAATCTCAATTTGGAAGATGGACAGTGGAATGTCTCCCCTCGATAAGCCCACTCAAATCATCGGCGTCCCTTTCCTAAGGACTCTTCATGCTTCGTGCTACTAGCGCGCGGCTCTCCATGGAGCGTACTACATTCCGGGCTCAGGACCAGACCTGAGCCCTTCGCACTGTAACTCCCAGGGGTGTGCGTTTAGACACCTAGCGGCGTCGGAGTTTTCTTCGGGACAGGTGTAAGCGGTCAAGCTCTCGATCCGTCATTGACAGGTAGCCAAGAAAAGTGGCTGCCTAGGCAGCCAGGAATATTCTTCCACAACGCGGGCACCCTACAGATCGACTCCAAACGAGGAACTCATATCTTGGGCCGCTATGTTTTTGCCCGGCAAAAACATGGCAGCCTAGGCAACCATGTTTTTTCCCCCAACATCAGTAATCCCCCCCCTTTTTACGCAATGGCCCCCCCTTTGTGCACTTAACAAAGCCCTCCGGCACCGTTTCCTGCCCCTCCTCAAAACAACAGCCGATTTCCGGTCAATTGTGCGTGTTTCGGAACAGAAGAGAAAGGGGCTGTTGGTATGGAAATTGTACCTTTTCATAGTCGCACTTGATAGAGAACCGTTCTGGAGGGCTATGTAGAAGCGATTTTGGGAAGTCTACTTCTGGGGATTAGCAATGCTCTGTTCCCTGCGACATAAGGTACTCCTGCAGCAAACATACCCCTCTGCTCTCCACCTCCAGAGGGGCAACGATTGCCTCCCTCGTGGGTCATCCGCCGGGAACAGTCCCATCCGTTTATGGCTCTTGATGACGCTGGTGCTTCTCGCATCAATCCACCCCGGGAAAGTTCTTGCGCTTGACCCTCATAAAAGTATCGGCCAATACGGGCACGATGTCTGGCTGCGACAAAACGGCCTCCCGGCAAATATCGTGAATACCCTCCTCCAGTCCAGCGACAGCTATCTCTGGGTCGGAACGACATCAGGCCTCTATCGTTTCGATGGCGTCCGCTTCAGCGAATGTTCCCTTGACACGCAGAAGCAGAAAATCTCAGAAACCATCGCCGCCGTGTGTGAATCGTCGGACAGGAGCATCTGGGTCGGAACGCTGTATGGCGGCCTGCGCCGCATTAAAGACGATCAGGTATCCATGTTCGGCGAAAAGGAAGGCTTGCCCGAACGGCAAATCCGAACCCTGTTCGAGAGCCGAGCCGGCCATCTCTGGGTGGGCACCACCAATGGGCTGTTTCGATCTTCTGGAAACACCTTTGTGCCCGTCCCCGTCGACCAGACCTTTTTCACCGGCATCACAGAGGATACCCAGGGAAGGATCTGGGTAGCAACTCATGACGGGGTCCGGATCTTCGACGATGAACGGATGACGTTGCTGCAGAGCCTCAGAACTGCAGAAGGACTCCCCGATAAAATCACCACAGCGATTGCGTCGGATAGCAAGGGCAGTGTTTGGGTAGGGACTTCCCACGGTCTGTTCAAATGGAAGAACGGATCGACAACCGTGTATTCGACAGGAAATGGCCTTCACAATGACCATGTCGGTGCAATGCATGAAGACAAAGACGGCAACTTCTGGGTCGGCACGTTTGGAGGTCTCTATCGCGAGCGCGATGATGTCTGGACTTCCTTCACCGTGGATGACGGGCTGAGCAATAACCAGGTCCTCTCGATTACCGAAGATCGAGAGGGGAGTCTCTGGGTGGGAACACTCGAAGGATTGAATAGATTTAAAGATGTCAACCTTACGACGTATACCACGAAGGACGGGCTCGGTAATGACTACGTTTCAGGGATCGCCGAAACTCCTGACGGGGCAATCTACTTTCTCAGTAATGCAAACTCAACCGTTTCCTGCCTGCGAAACGGGCGGATGAGTACGTTTTCAAGCTCAGTCGGACCTACGTATGTCGCCCGCGACGGGAGCCTCTGGATCGGACAGAACGGCACACTGATCAATATCAGGAATGGACACATCACACGGTTCGATACCACTGCAGGTTTGCCCGCCAAGTGGATTTCCGCAATAACGGAAGATGCGCAAGGGTTGATCATCTTCGTGGATCATACCGGCTTGAAGAGATTTACCGGCGGTCGGGCCCGGCCTTTCCTCTTGCGGGATGGCAGGATGTATCCTTCCACGGAATACGTCGAATGTTTCTATACAGACCCCGGCGACACGCTATGGGTCGGGACGACAAATGGTCTCGTGCGAATGTATCGCGGGGAGTATAGCGTGTTCGGCACAGTCGATGGGATGGCCGATTACTGGGTGAGCGCCATCTATGATGATCACCGGGGAAGCCTCTGGTTTGGATCCGCGAATGGCGGATTGACCAGGTATTCGAACGGCAGGTTCACCGCCTACTCCGCGAAGAGCGGACTCTTCTCCAATGAGATCTATTGTGTTCTCGGCGATGCCCGGGGCGATCTCTGGCTGGGAAGTTCCCGGGGGATCGAGCACATTGCCAGAGCGGATCTGGATGGCTATGCAGCCGGAACATTGCCCGCGATGTCGTCCCATGTTTATTCTATGGTGGACGGCATGAAGTCTGATGCATGCTTTGACGAGTGGCAACCCGCCGGAATCCGCGCGACAGACGGTCGCCTCTGGTTCTCAACGAAGAAAGGGGCGGTAATGATCGATCCGGGTGCCTTCAAACGGAACGAAGTCGTGCCGCCGGTCAGGATCGAGAAAGTGGTTGTCGAACAACGAACAGTCGCTCCGGAACAGAAGCTGGTATTCGAGCCCGGCACAAAGAATCTCGAATTCCATTATACTGCCCTGAGTTTCCTGGTTCCCGAGCGCACGCTCTTCAAATACAAACTTGAGGGGTACGATCGAGACTGGGTGGAGGCTGGAACACGGCGCGCAGCCTATTATACGAGTCTCCCCCCCGGGAATTACCGCTTCCGGGTCATTGCCTGCAATAACGACGGACTGTGGAACGAAGACGGAGCGGACATCGGAGTAATCCTTACCCCGCACTTTTACGAGACATACTGGTTTACCGTCCTGGTTGCCGGTGTGATCCTGGCGTTAATCGTCCTCATTGTCAAGATGCGGCTCAGAACACTGCAGAGAAGGGAAAAGGAGCTCGAAAGAATCGTCCATGTCAGGACAAAGGAGGTGCAGGATCAACGGTCCTTCCTTCGCAAAGTCATTGATTTGAATCCGAGCTTCATATTCGCAAAGGATTCTGAAGGGAGATTCACCCTTGCCAACCGCGCGCTCGCTGAGGCATATGGGGCGACATCCGACGGCCTCATCGGAAGGACGGATGAGGCATTCAATCGTCACGGCGAGCAAGTGGATAAATTCCGTGCCGATGATCGAGAAGTTTTTGAATCAAAGACGGAGAAGTACATCCCGGAGGAACGATTCACCGGGGCGGACGGCGAATCGCGTTGGCTGCAAGTCTCGAAAATCCCGATTACAAGCGAAGAGGGGACTGTGCAGCAGGTGCTTGCGGTAGCCACCGATATTACTGCGCAGAAAGCCGCAAAAGAAGTCGCCGAGGCCGCTACCCGTTCCAAAAGCGAATTCCTCGCAAATATGTCTCATGAAATCCGGACGCCGATGAACGCGGTGATAGGGATGTCCGGTCTTCTGGGCGACACAAATCTCGATGCAGAACAACGGGAGTTTGTCGATATCATCCGGACCAGTGGCGACACGCTGCTCACGATCATCAATGACATCCTGGACTTCTCGAAAATCGAGAGCGGCAAGCTCGAACTGGAAACCCAGGCGTTTGATTTGGCCCGTTGCATTGAAGATTCGCTGGACCTTCTTAGTTCAAAAGCATCCGAGAAGAGCATAGAACTGGCGTACCTCCTGGACGCGAGAACTCCCCGCGACATCGTGGGAGATAGGACGCGCCTCCGGCAAATCCTGATGAACCTCGTCGGCAACGCTGTGAAGTTTACCCAAAACGGGGAAGTCATCGTTTCGGTCTCATCGAAATTGCTGCAGGATGATGAATATGAACTGCAATTTGCCGTTCGGGACACCGGGATAGGCATACCGAAAGACCGGTTGGATCGATTGTTCAAGTCTTTCAGCCAGGTCGACTCTTCCACGACGCGGCACTATGGAGGAACGGGATTGGGGTTGGCGATCAGCAAGAGATTGAGTGAGATGATGAAGGGGAGGATGTGGGTGGAGAGCACGGAAGGGAAGGGTTCAACGTTCTCGTTTACGATCATCGCGACGGCCGCGCCCAGCATTACCCGCGTGTCGCGGAAGGATGGGGAATTGCAGCTGGACGGGAAAGCGGTCTTGATTGTCGACGATAATGCGTCTAATCGACAGATCCTCACTCTGCAAACCCAGTCATGGGGAATGAAACCGACGGCTGTCGCTGACGGCCGCCAGGCCTTGGAGCTCCTCAAGCAAGAAAAGAAGTTCTCTCTGGCAATACTTGATATGCAAATGCCGGAGATGAATGGGGCACAGCTTTCCATCCAAATCCGCCGGACTTCAGGACTCCCGGCGCTTCCTCTCATATTGCTCACATCTGTGTCTGAGAGTAGCCGTCAATTGCGTGAACAGTATGGCGAGCTCAGCATTGCAGCCCATTTGAACAAACCCGTCAAATCGTCGCAGCTCTATGAGACCATAGTCAGTGTTCTCGCCGATCACATAACAACAGAGCAAAAAGATCCGGTGAGCGAGGCCAAAGCTGTTGAGGGTGGTACAACGAGGAGACTCCGGATTCTGGTCGCCGAAGACAACGTGATCAATCAGAAAGTAGCCGTCCGGATTCTTGAACGATTTGGGTATCGTGCGGACATTGCTGCGAACGGCGTCGAGGCCATCGAAGCGATTCGCCGTCAGTCCTACGACCTGGTATTCATGGATGTCCATATGCCGGGAATGGACGGCCTCGAGGCAACACGGCACATTTGCAGCGAGTGGCCAACCGGGCGGCCCAAGATCATCGCGATGACTGCGGATGCGTTGCAGGGGGACCGTGAGCAATGTCTGGAAGCCGGCATGGACGGGTACATCAGCAAACCTGTCCGTGTAGAGGAACTGCGGACTATTCTGGAGAAGTATGAGGCGGAAGTCTGTGACCGCGTGTAGAGGTCACTATCCGACTGTTCCCCATCCTCGCCTTAACCATGGTGTCACACTTCACTGGTCTGCCACGAGGAACACACGAGGAACCCGGCGTGCGTGCCGGGTTCCTTGTCATCCAGTAGTTCGCCAGTAGCGTCATACGCAATCTTGGAATTGTGAAGCCGTTAATGTACTTTATTCTGAAATCTTAAAATTCCAATGCCGGAAAGCCTCTCCAATGCCAGAAATACTGTGGCGAAGGTCGTACCTGCGGTATTTTCTACTCTCTGCAATTATGTCAGCCACCCTTACCAGCTTCTCCTTTTCCCAGGAGGAAGAGGAAGCCGAAGTTGAAGAAGAGCAACCCTGGAACCTCTCGATAGACGCGAATTATCTCAGTCGGTACACACGATTCGGTGTTGACCTCAGCCAGAATGAACCCGCAGTGTCGCTCGAGGCAGCGCTGCTGCACAGCTCCGGCTTGAGCGCAGGCATCGCAGCAATTGGCTTGACCGGAGAAAACGGAGGCTACGAGGAATCTTCATTTCACCTGGGTTACGAACGGCAGTTGATGAACGCGCTGACTCTTTCAGGAACATACACCTACCACCTTTACAGGAACGATTCGTTGAACGCGCTTACGGGGATTTCGAACACGCTTACTCTTGGCGCTGCCCTGGTGGTCAAGGGGATTCGATTGTCCGCTTCCTACAATCTCTACTTCGGAGGCGCAAGCGCAAACTACTTCTCGGGTGGACTGTCAACGACGGGTGTGATCGGAGATTTAACTATTCAACCGGCTCTCGAAGCCAGCATCGTATCGCAGGAGGTTGATATCAGTCTTCTCCCCAAGAACCGCGGGAAGGGGAAAGGATTGTCTAAGAAGCCCGGCGTTGCCACAACCAGTGTTGTGACAACCGAGACTATACGGGGACTGAGCAATTTTAGGGCCGTCTTGACGATGAGTTATCCTCTGGGCAAGGGGTTCACCGTCTCACTTGCGCCGGCGTGGGAATACTCTCCGTCTGATCTCGGGGGCACGACTTCACAGTTCATTGTGGCTGTGGGGGCGGGGTATTCCGTCGATTTTTGACGTTTGGATGCCGGGTGGTGTTTTTTCTCACATTGATCGCACACCCCATGATTCGCAAATTGCTTTCTCCCTGTGGGTTGTTGTTCTTGACCCTTCTTTTCGTGTCATCTTACCCCGCTTTCAGTCAATCCGTTCGTCCGATCAGGGATGACGTAGGTTTCTGCTGGCGCGCGGCCGAGATGGATTCTCTTATGGGTTACCTTGCCGCGCATCAGGAACCCGCCCCGCGACCGGACGGTACGATCATTGGAGGGATTTCCCCACATGACGATTTCCTGTACGCGGGTCGCGTATACTATCCGCTCTTTGCGATGATGAAAGCGCCCGAGGTAATCGTCATTGGCCTCACCCATGGAACGGTCCGTAAAGAGGTCGGCGATCTCCGCGGGGTTCTTCTCTTCGACGACTTCGACCAGTGGGCGGGGCCGTACGGGCCGGTGAGCATTTCGCCCCTGCGCTCCTATGTCTCGGCGCATCTTGATACGGCTTTCTGGCGCACGAACAGAAAGGCGCAGATGGTGGAACACTCCATTGAAGCAATTGTCCCGTTTCTGCAATACTATCAGCGGGACGTAAAGATCTTCCCGATCATGGTGACTGCAATGTCGCTCGATCGAATGAAAAGTGTGGCCGAAGCGCTTTCTTCCATTGTCGCGGGATACGTCAAAGAACGCCACCTCGTTCTGGGGAAGGATCTGGCCGTGATCATCTCCACCGATGCGAACCACTACGGTGCGGATTTCGGGAACACTCCCTTTGGTGAGGATAGCATTGCCCATGCCCGCGGGACTGCACTGGATCGGGAAATCATCACCGATGCGCTTACGGGGACTGTCGACACGGATCACGTTGCGCGATTTGTAGGTTATACGTGGGGCGCTCATCCGACCGACCCCGGAAGAAGCCTCTGGTGTGGGAAATTCTCCGTCCCCTTTGGGCTCCTCTTTGTAGCGGATCTGGTAAAGAGTACATCGGACGCAAGAGTGACGACCGTGCCACTTGCGTATTCAGACACCTGGACGGAAAAGGTGCTCCCGCTAAGGGGTACGCACATGGGGACCACCGCACCATTTTCTCTGAGGCATTGGGTGGGGTGGTGTTCGGTTGCATTCGTAACACGTTGAGCGCCATCTTGTCCATTCGCACGATCGAATCTTCGGGGTCGTGAAGGCCAGAGCCACAGCTGGCGCAGGAATTGTAGTGTAGGAACCGCACAACTCGTTTGAAATTCGCCACGCAAATCGGTACTATAAGAACGCTATTTGATCGCGCTGACCATGTGATCTGTAGAATGAGTCCCCCATGAAAAAAGAAGTCGTGGTGTTGCGGCAGAGAAGAGCCGCAGTGCAAAAGAAGAGCGTCTCACTCAGGATGCGTTCAACATCCGCCATGGCGCCTGCGCTTGTCGGGCAGCTCTCTACGAACTCGCCGATCCCGTTTGATATTGGCCTCGTTCAGTCCATCCGGGTCAACCGCAGCGCCGTGGAGGCGAGAGCAGCCGAACTTGGCACACGGCGGTCCTTCAAGGTTGAAGCACAGGTCGCAGCCTACCTTGCCGCAATTCGTTGCATGGATCTGACAACCCTTTCGGGTGACGATACACCCGGGAGGATCGCCCGTCTTTGTGCAAAAGCCCTCGCTCCCGTGGAACAAGAAATCATTTCCGCACTGGGTGTGCGATTACAGAGTCCTCTCACCACCGGGGCGGTCTGCGTGTATCCCGCCCAGATAAGGTCGGCCGTGCTGTGCCTCAATGGCCGCATTCCTGTAGCCTCCGTGGCAACAGGATTTCCTTCCGGGCAGACCTTCCCGGACGTCAAACTTGTTGAGATTGAGCTGGCGATGAAAGCGGGGGCGACGGAGATCGATGTGGTGATCAGCAGGGAAAAAGTACTCACCGGGAAATGGAAATCGTTGTATGATGAGATCGTGGCCTATCGCCAGGTGTGCGGGCAGCGGGCCAGGCTCAAGACCATTCTTGGCATCGGGAATCTGGAAACCCTGACAAACATTGCTGCGGCAGCGTCCGTGGCAATTATGGCGGGCTCGGATATTATCAAGACATCGACCGGGTTCGAACCGACGAATGCGACACTCCCCGGTGGACTGGTGATGGTGCGGCAGATACGGCGGTTTATGGATACCGGCGCGCTCAACGGCCAGTATGTAGGGTTCAAACCCGCCGGCGGGATCCGCAGTGCAAAGGACGCGATGCTCTGGTTGATCCTCATGCTGGAAGAACTCGGTCAGGAATGGACGAAGCCGGATCTCTTCCGCATCGGGGCGAGCGGACTCTTGACTGACATCGAACGACAGCTCCGCCATCTTGCGTTCGGCCGTTACGCAAATGCCCAGTATCATCCGATGGCCTGAGAATCGCTACCCAAGAGAGAATTCATCATGAACCAAGGTTCGCTGGCGTCTCTTCTCGAGAAGTTGGATTATGGTCCCGCACCGGAGTCGGAAGCGAAAACGCGGGAATGGATCAAGTCTCACCATGCTAAATTTTCGCACTGCATCGACGGTGAATGGCGACCTCCGCAACGGGGCAGGTACTTCACGACCATCAATCCGGCCCGAAGCGACGAAGTGTTGGCCGAGGTCGCTCTGGGATCAGAAGAGGACGTCTCGGCAGCGCTCGAAGCTGCCAGAGCAGCGTTTCCGCGATGGAGTGCGCTCGCGGGTCATCAGCGTGCACGGTATCTGTATGCGATCGCGCGTTCAATAGCAAAACACGCGCGCGTCTTTGCGGTGCTTGAATCGCTCGATAATGGCAAACCGATCCGCGAAACGCGGGACATCGATATCCCGGTGGTGATACGGCATTTCTATTACCATGCAGGCTGGGCGCAGACAATGGAACAGGAATTCCCGGGATATCGCCCGGGAGGGGTGATCGCCCAGATTGTTCCGTGGAATTTTCCCTTTCTGATGCTCGCCTGGAAGATCGCGCCCGCGATCGCGGCCGGGAACACCATCGTGATCAAGCCGTCAAAGTCCACGCCGCTGACCGCTCTTCTTCTTGCCGATATCCTCATGAATGAAGTTCACCTTCCCGCGGGGGTGGTGAACGTGCTCACGGGCGATTCGAAGACAGGTACGATGCTCTACGAGCACCCTATCCCATGGAAGGTCACGTTCACCGGATCGACGGAAGTCGGGCGAATCATCAGAGCGGGTACCGCCGGATCTCACAAACATCTCACGATGGAACTCGGCGGCAAATCACCTTTTATCGTTTTTGAAAATGCGGATATCGACTCGGCCATCGAGGGCGTGGTGAACGGGATCTGGTTCAACGAGGGACAGGTCTGTTGTGCCGGTTCACGGCTCATTGTCCAGGAAGGCATCCATGATGATTTTATCAAACGGCTGAAACGCCGGATGCGCAAGCTCCGTGTCGGGAACCCCCTGGACAAGGCCGTCGATATGGGTGCAATCAATAATGCGGAGCAACTACAGAAAATCACACGGATGATGGCGCTGGGGACGCAGGAAGGCGCGGTCATGTGGCAGCCGGAGAACGTCGTTTGTCCACCCGGAGGTTTCTTCCTCCCGCCGACCTTGTTTACGAACGTCGAACCTTCCCACACGATCGCTCAGGAGGAAATCTTCGGGCCGGTGCTGGTGACATTGACCTTCCGGACTCCTTCCGAAGCGGTACAACTTGCCAACAATACGCGATACGGTCTGGCAGCATCCATCTGGTCCCAGGATATCGATACGGCAATGGATGTGGCGCGGAAGACAAAAGCGGGAACGATCTGGATCAACTCCACCAACCTGTTCGACGCGGCGTCAGGGTTTGGAGGGTACCGGGAAAGTGGCTATGGCAGGGAAGGGGGGCGGGAGGGGATGTATGACGTGCTTGTCGACACTGATCCGGTGATATCTTCCGGTGAGCCCGGATCGGGGCCGACCACAAGCAGTGCAGAGGAGATCCCGGTTCATGCGGGGGCGAATGGAAACGGTCGGTCGCACAACGAAATTGATCGGACCTTCCGCTTCCTGATCGGGGGGAAACTTCAACGGCCGGACCAGGCCGGGAGTTTTACGGTGACCACTCCATCGGGCGATTTGCTGGCGGTGGTCGGGGAAGCGAACAGGAAAGACGTGCGCAACGCTGTGGAGGCTGCGCGATCGGCATTCCCTTCCTGGTTTGAGTCCGCCGCTCATCTCCGTGCACAAATCCTCTACTTCTGGGCGGAGAACCTGGCTGTGGAGAAAGAACGGTTTGCACTCGCGCTTGCCGCGCAGACCGGCTGCAACCAGGATGCAGCGCTGTCGGAGGTCGAACAATCGATCAGCAGGATTTTTGATTTCGCGGCCTATGCGGATAAGTTCGGCGGGACCGTCCAACCGGTCCTCGGCAGGAGATTGGTCGTTGGCCTGCGTGAACCTGTTGGGGTGATTGGTATCCGGGCGTCGGACTATTCCCCGCTCCTGAATCTGGTCACCGTCATCTCTGCAGCGGTCGCGATGGCAAACACAGTGGCAGTCGTGGCAGGGAAACACTCTCTGACCGCGATGGACCTGGTCCAGGTGATCCAACACTCAGATGTTCCGCCAGGCGTCATGAACATTGTGACGGCTCAGAACCCGGACGCGATTGCCAGAATCCTTGCCGAACATGAGGACGTCGATGCGATCTGGTTCTTTGGAGGACCGGAGGGCAGTAGGGCCGTTGAAGCGGCCTCGATCAGCAACATGAAACAGACCTGGACATCGTACGGCAAGCAGATAGATTGGAGTCGTGTTCGCAACGAAAAACTGCTCTTGAAGTCCACACAGGTGAAAAACATCTGGGTGCCGTACGGAGTATAGCCAAAATCTCACTGGTGGGAGGGGGTGTCTATGACCTCGAGACCGGACAATTCGGAGTTTGCGTCATCATTCGCGGGCTACGTGGCGCTCGTCCCCGAGACCGATGTGCTTGCAGTTCTTCAGGATCAAATCACGGTGGTCTTTCAACAGGCGGCTCAGGTCGCCGCCGATCGCGAGCGATATCGTTACGGCGTCGGGAAATGGAGTATCCGCGAAGTATTCGGTCACCTTGTAGATGCCGAACGGGTATTCGGATACCGGGCATTCTGCATTAGCCGGTGGGAATCAGTCTCGCTCCCCTCGTTCGAAGAGAATGATTACGTAAAGCGATCGCGGTATGACGAATGCCCCCTGAAAGATCTTGTCACGGAGCTCAAAATCGTCCGGGAAGGAAATCTGTCCTTCCTTCGCTTTCTGGACAACTCTGCGTGGGAACACATCGGGACCGCGAACAACCATCCTGTTTCCGTCCGTGCGCTCGCATACATTATGGCGGGACACGTGCGCCATCACTTCAAGGGTTTACACGATAACTACGGAGTACCCGCGGCTCGTTAACGTCCTGTTATCACTCCCGCGGGACCATTGACCACGGAAACTTTTTCCTCTCTGTCTCCTTCCCGGCCGCCTTACCAGCTGTCGGGGAATGTTATTGCCAACCTCCGCAAGAATTTCCGGCAGCTTTTAAAATTGACTTTGTGACGCCCTCGAAGTATATTCGCGCAGGTGAATTGGGCTTCATTGTCCGGAAGACTCATTTGTTTTGTCCCGGCGAGCATGTTCGCCACATCCCATCCCTCTCTTCCGTAATCGCAGTCCGGCCAATCCGTTCCCTCATTTTCTCATCTGAGGGGACATGGCAGTCACTCCTCGGAGGGTCTCAAATGTCTGCGCAATTTCTTCTTCTGCGTCCCTTAGGCTCCCTGCTGGGTCGGGCAGGCGCGTTGTTTCTCACCTTCTCTTTCTTCGTGCTGGCCCCAGACGTCGTGCAGGCCCAGGAAACCGATCGTCCGGGAGATGATACGACGGGGATGGAGCCGCCCCTCTACGATCCTTTCGGGAAGGAAAACATGCCCGATCAGACCGGCCAGGGATCAGGAGGGGTGTTGACCTGCAGTCCTTATGACAATGTCGTGCAGACATACTTTACCAGTGTGAGTTCGGGATTCTATGGCCTGCAATACATGCTTGATTCCCCTTTGCAGATTGCTCTGGGTTCAGGCTGGTCTGCATATCAGGACCATGGCTTCGGGTTTATGATGAAGGTGCGCTCGTCAGGGTTCCAGGAGGTACGGTACGATTCTTTGCTGGACGATGATGTGTCGTACTACTTTCTTTCGTTCGAAGGATCATTTGAATATCCGTACCGGGAACACGGATTCCGGTCCTTTAAGGTTCGTGTTCACGCGGAAACAGAGCCGGCCAGCCTGAGCATGGCGGGAGTGGGCGTCGTAGTCGCAAAACGGAATCTGCTGATAGGTGCCGACCAGCCGATGGACCGAAGACTGGAAGCAGAGGTGACTTGGATGCAGCTCGTGGGGGGTTATGTCATGCCCCTTTCTCCCAGCAAAGGAGGAATCAACCTGGCCCTCTGCGGTGCCGTCGACCTTGCGGGACTGAAGTATCAAACGTACTATTCTGGTCTGGGCAACTTCGTCGGCGCTAAGATCGGCTCAGTCGGCTGGGTATTTGGTGCGGGCTGGAATGCGAACAGCCTGGTGAACCTGAGCGTCTATGTGGGCGGTGAGTGGAGTTTTTCCACGGGGGGTCTCTACCTGGCTACAAAACGAACAGTGTTTTCAGATATATCGCGAAGCTCCCTGTACGTGGGCTTGCAGGCCACCGGTCGCTGGGTCAACGTTGTCGGAGGAATACAGAAAGAATGGGAGAACAATGACTTTCAGGACTCGAGAGTTACAATGAAAGCTCTGCGCTACTATCTGGGGATGAATATCTACCTCCGGCGCTAACGGGAGACTTGCCATGCGGCTTCTGATCGTATGCAGTGCCCTTACTGCTTTTGCGGTCTCCTCCTGCAGAGACTTCAGTGGAGGAGGGACCTTTCCCGGGATTCCGGACGATGCCAAGCGTGTGTCGATGCGCCAACTGACCCGCTACTATCGGGAGCAATCGGACAGCCTCATCCTGCCCGTGAATCAGGGTTCAGGACGTCAAGCCCGCAGACTCTGGTTCAGAGTCGATCAATTCGACTCCACGAGAATCCTCGCGCCGACCCGTTTTGGGCCAGACGAAATTCAGGACCTTTTCCGGTTTGATGCCGAGCGATTCTTCAGCCGTTCCGGCCAAGTCGACTTCCTCTCTGCCGCATATCAGTGGTATGCCGCTCGACCGTTTGATCATAAGTGGCAAAGGTTCGTCCCCCCGTACCGGACACTCGAATATTGGGGAAGTCTTTTCTACCCGCCGATCAAGCAATTGACTCAGCCGCTTTCGTTCTACCATGCAGGATTCACGGCCGAATTCGACCCGCGGGCGGTTTCTTCGGTGTATTTTGACCCGACATTCCAGATGAACCTGGATGACGCCACAGGGACCGAATTGACATACGGAAATTACGTCCGGGCACTTTTCAATGGCGTAGAGTCATACCCGGAGAAATTACGGCTTGCCTCCGAAGCCAAGAGATTCCTGTACGTCGCAGTCATGACGATCGTCGCCGATGAAACCGGCCGGGAGTTACTCCGGATCATGGTCAATCGAAAACGGGCGGGTGTGGACGTTCGCGTTATCACCGAAGGCTTCTACACGTTCTCCCTGTCCAACTTTGCGATGGGCGTGCTTGAAAAAGAAGGGATCCCCGTGGTTCGCGTGGAAGACAAGCGTCTCAACCAGGTCGACAGGATGTTCCACGACAAGTTCTGGATTCGAGACGGGGAAGAAGCGGTGCTGGGCGGGATGAACGTGATCGACTATGAGAACACCGCTAACGGGTTCGATTTTCTGAACCGGGACACAGACATCCTTATCCGTGGACCAGCCGTAACGGATTTGCTGGAAAGGTTCATCAGTCTGTGGCACAGGTACGACCGGGATGGCCGGTCGATCGAACAAACCGAAGCGTACATGAAACGACAGCTTGCTTCCGAGCGCGCATCCGGAGTCCGCGGGCGAGAGAACTACGCCCGGTGGCTGGGGAATCCGGATACCCGAATGAACGGCATTTGCCGGACTGCTGTTCAGGGCGATGACGCGTCCTCGCAGAAGATTGCCACCCTGCTGACCAGGTATCTCGAAGTGGCGCAGCATTCCTTCTACGTGACCAGCTCCGGGGATTGAGTATGAACCGAATCGCGGGGAACCAGCCTCCATCGATACGCTTGCCCGCACGATGATTGAAAAGGCGTCGCTTCCAGGTTTCTCGGCGTCAGTCATTACGAACGGCAGCGACGGGGGGATGGGAGAAGCAACCTCGTTTCTCCGTTTGCGGGTGAAGAATGCCAGGCTGGCAAACGATCCATTCTGGATCGATATGTTGACGCCTCTTATCGATACAGGAAGCAGGGGAATAAACAGGGGGAACAGACAAATTGCGAAACCCTTCATTGAAGCGGGTATCCACGTCTATCAATACTGCAATTACATACACGCGAAGGAGTTCTATTTTGACCGGCTGCTCGTGGGCATCGCCAGCTGGAATTTTGACAGTAACTCGGCGGACAAGAATCATGAAGCAGCGATCTTCTGCCTCGACACGAACCTTCGCACACAGATCGAACGACAACTGGTTCTGGACATGATCAACTCGGTGCCGATTGTCGGTCCGATTGAAGATTTGTCTGTCCGTTAGAGGATGAAGAAAGAGATGACTTCCGATCGGAATTCCGGGGTAGCCGCACCAGGCTTTGCCCCGGGGAATGGGTTACAACCGTTCATAGGCTTCGAGGATCCTGTCCATCATCCGGTGGGTTTCTTCACGAACGATGCACCGGGCCGGATCCTCTTCGAACCAATCCAGAGTCCGCCTGATCCCATTGGAGAACGGAATGACCGCGCTGAAATCCGGTACAAAGCGTTTGATCTTCTCGTTGCTGAACACGACGCTCACCGCCTTGTCGCCGAGCAATGAGCCGGACAGCGACGGTTCGCACCGGGCGAGGAAGTCAGAGGCGATATGGACGATGTTCGGCTCTTCGCCCGCAGCGTTCGCGACAGCGGTATAGATCTGATCCCACGTAAGAATCTCATCCGAAGTGATGTGAAAGGCCTGACCCACTGCCTGTTGATGGCCCAGAAGCCCCACGAAACCTCCGGCAAAGTCCTCTGCGTGCGTAATGGTCCAGAGTGAACTCCCGTCCCCATGGACGATGATCTTCCGCTTTAGACGAATTCTGTCGATGATCGTGAATTCCTTCCAGCCCCCGATGGGGACGGGGATTACGGTGTCGTACGTCAGGGAGGGACGGACTATCGAGACCGGGAAGCCCTCGTCCCGGTAGGCACGGAGAAGCCGTTCCTCGCAGGCGATCTTCTGCCGTGAGTACTCCCAGAAGGGATTGCAGAGGGGTGTGGATTCCGTAACGATCGGATGAGAAAGGGGTTTCTGATATGCAGATGCGGAGCTGATGAAGATGTACTGTGCGGTCCTGCCACGGAAAAGCTCAATGTCGCGCTCCACATCTCCCGGCTCGAATGCAATCCAGTTGACAACGGCATCCCACCGGCCGCCGGCAAGAGCGGCGAGGACTGCCGCCCGGTTCTTGATATCCGCAACGATCGTTCTGGCTCCAGGAAAATGCGCCTCCGTGGTTCCCCGATTGATCAGTGTCAGATCGAAGCCGCGTTCAACGCAAAGCCGGCTGGCAGCTTTGCTGATGTTCCCTGTTCCACCGATGAACAGTACCTTCACTCGAATCTCCTTTCGCGAAAGAGAGGCGTGGGGGGGTCATACTTTGCCGACAGCATAACCTTTCGAAGAGAGATACTGGTAGCTCTGTCGAATGCCGTCGAAAATGTCTTTATCATATTCATCGAACTCCACAATCCACCACTCAGTGTTCCCGGCTCCCGCAGTGGCAATTGCTCCAAAATCCATCACCCCTTCTCCCGCCGGGACCTGGCGATTGGCGGCATCTCCTTTAACGGCTGGCCCGTCTTTGATATGGAGGAGAGGTGCACGCTTGCCGAAATCATGAACAATTTTCGCCGGGTCGCCCCCCGCGGTTTTCGCCCAGTACGTGTCAATTTCGAAGAAGATTGATGGTTCCACGTGTTTCAGGAGGTAATAGAACGGCCTGAATCCAGCCGTGTTTTCAAATTCCCACCAGTGGTTATGGAGCCCGAAGCGCAATCCGCGCGTCTTAAGGAAAGCCGCGGTTTCATTATAGATGCCGATCGTGTGCTTTATCGCATCGAGGCCCTTGTATTTTTCGCTTTCGGGCCATCCGGGGTATATCACCCTGTCGCACTCATAAGCATCCGCCTGCCGGAGAGCAGTTTCCCTCTTGTCTCCAACCGGCAGCTCAACATGCATCCCCAGGACTTGCAGGCCGACGCTCTTGAAGGTTTTCGCTGCATGATCAAGTGAGACGCTTTCCGGCAGGGCATACGTCTCGATCCCGGAGAACCCGGTCTTTGCAACCCGCCGGATTGTCGAGTCAAAGTCTGTTTCTATCGCCTTGCGCACGGTATAGAGCTGTATGCCCAGTCGCGCCTTCCGCTTCACCGAGGCGTGCAGCATTGTTTCGGAAAGAGTTCCGGCAATCGCGCTGATCCCCAGAAGTCGCAAAAAGGATCGACGGGAAGAAGAAAGTGCACTCATGACAGGGTTTCCTTTGGTGTACGTGGTGCGATGGGCTGGTTTCTCACCAACTATCATTTGATCGCCCCGGGAAAGAATTGTGTCGGACGTTCATTCTGCCGGCATGGTTTCCCACGGTGTTTGGTAGAATTCGCTGGCATGGGACGAATAGACGACGGAACGGAACTCGCCAGGCTTCCATTTGCTTTCAGGAGACCAGGACGAGACCTTGGTTGTTCGCCTGTTCGATCCGGGGAGCGCGACTAAAATAGGTTGTATTTAGCGCAGTATCAAGACCTCTGGCGAGCCGGCCGCCAGGCCACCCGGTGTACTGGGTCTGCTTTTGCGGAAAGTGGAGTCGATGTCGAGGAATCGATGTCGTGAAGGGACTATCAGTCGGCCGTCTTCACACACTCGGCAAAAAGATCGATCCGACACTCCTCGAACGTTATCTTTGTACACCGCGAACGGAAGGGTGAGGCGAGGAACAACCGATGCATATCTTCTTCCGTGCGATGAATCAGGTTCCACTCCAGCACATGGTCCATGAATTCCTTTGCGGGATTATCGGGATGGAAATTCCCCAGAATAATCCTCCCGCCGGGGTTCAGGTGGTCATAAGCGAAGTGGAGCAGTTTGCCAACCAGTTTATCGTTGAGATAATCGATCAAACCAACACTGTAAATCATATCCTGAAGCGGGACCTGAACCCTGCCGCGGCCAAGGAAGAGGGCAATGAGGTTTTCGTTAATGAGGTCGATTTGCGTCGCGAGCTTTGACTTCCCCCGAAGATCGTCTACGAACGCAAGAGCCTGGAGGTCGATATCCAAAAGAGTCATTTTGAGCTTCGTCTTATCCGGAAGCTCCGAAAATGCATCGAAGACTTCCGATGCGGGTCCGCTCGCCAGGCACATGACGCGCGCCTGATGAGGTGCTTCTTCAACCGTCCGGAGAATTTCTCCCGCGAGTAATTTGCGCCGGTTCCTTACCGCGATGCATGGGGGCATTTCGAGGAACATCCTGTCAATGAGTGGACCGAGCCTGCTTGCACCGGAGGGCATATTCTGATAAATGCCGTGGATCGCAAGGTAGTCCCCCGCGTACCCTCTGGGCTTGGAATAAAAGCGTTCCGCGGTTCCTGTCGTAAGGAGATACGGCAACATATCGTTTTGAAGGCTTGCGCCGAGCTGCTCCTTTTCCGAACCGGTCAGGGGAGAGCCCTCTCCGAGGGCCCGGTGCAACGACTTCATCATCGAATTGGCCTGATCCATGAATGCGGTCGTCGACGAATCTGCCATCACTCCCGATTTGATCGCTTCTTTATCGATACGCACCATCAGTGCTTTGAATCGGTCGATTTCCTCCTGCGTGGCCTGGACGAGGTCGCTCTGCGATTTTTCAGCACCGGTTTCGTGAAGGAGAGCGATAAATTTCAGAGAGAGACGGTGGTATTTGTCCGACATCGACGCGATCACGGCTCTGTAAAGATCGGCAGCATAAATATGATCGTGTTCGAGCTTCGGGGAGAGCAGCAAGCGGGGGATATCCAGGACACGCGATGGTTCCACGGCGCGAAAGGTGGTGTGGGCCAGGTCGTTTGTGAAAAAGGGGACTTCACCGAGGGTGTTCCCAGGGGCAATCCGTTCGACCTGATGCGCTGAAGAGGCTCCGCCCATCGAAGCAAAAAGACCGTCAAGGACGATAAAGAACGAATCGCAGCGTTCGCCCTCTTTTATAAGGACTTCGCCTTCCGACACAAGTCGGTCTCTGCCTTTCTGCACCATCCACTGAAGAACGTATTCCGGCACCAACTGGAGCAGATCGGGCATATAAACCTCCTGGAATTGTTATATTGAGACAGCCCGTGATCCACCCATTCAAGCGATTGCACAGAGCCGCAGGATCTTCCTTCATCCTCAGAAAGACTCTAACGTAGGAATTTCCACCCGTTCGTTCAAGGCCTGACTGAATGTTCAGGCTCGTCATGGCTATGCCGGGCAGCGGAATGTCCTCGTGCATCCTGCTAACCTCCGATAGATACATCACGCCGATCTAAGTCTGAGTTGGCTTGTAATGAAAAATTTCCATTCGTCCACGCGATTGAGAATCCTCGTCACCTCGCATAGAAGCCATTCGGGCAAAATGCTATATTTCCTATCATCACGAAATGCGGATTGTGTGCGAAGGATCACAATTTTCTAACGATTGAATGCATAATCTTCTAGAGATCGTAATACTGTTGTCGTCCCCCTCCCCACGAATAGGGGAGAGACAGCGGCAACGAGTTCGCGACGTTATGATTACCGGCCATCCGATCCCCCGCTCGCTTTGCCTGCTCTCACAGCTCTTTCGATATCTCCACCCCAGTGTTCGGCCTGGCTCCTTTGGGAAACTCACGCAATGGTCTTTCTTAAGGGAGGAAGACTTGTGGCTTCACTATTGAACAAATGACTTTTTCGCCTTCGGTGATCACGTATTGTGCCTGGTTCACCGGGTTGCCTCCCATTCAGTCAAATGAAGTTTTCGTTTCGGTCCGTTGCGTATCTATCAGGGGGTAGTTTCATATGCTGCAAGGACAAACGTTGTCGGACAAGGAAATAGTGGTCGGAATAAACAGGTTCAATCTCATCATGAACCGCTATCCTGCCAACGTTCTGGAGGCAGTGCGCCTCAAAATCATTCACGATCCGGTCAGCCTCCTCAACTCTCTTCGGAGAAGGTTTATGCGTTCGGAACTCGAGGCCACCGAATTCCTTAATTGCATTCACTTCCATCCGGGGATCGTACGTGCAGATCTTCTCCATCTGGTCAACGTGCTGTCTCTCAATTGGAAACCCTGGGTGGTCACGTTTGAACACTATCTACCTCGATGGGACAAATCGTCAACGTTCGGGATCCGACTGCTTGCAGGCAACTCCTGCAGGAAGATTATTGCGATGAGCGAGTATGCCCTGCGAACACAGGAAAGCATCCTTGCACAGTTTCCGAGGGAGGAAGCTGCCATACGGAATAAGATGACGGTGGTCTACCCGGCTCAGGAAACGCTAACGAATTCGGCCAGGGAGAAACGACCGGCGGACGCCGACCTCTCCGTCGTGCTTGTCGGGCATGAGTTCTTTCGAAAAGGCGGGAAAGAAGTCCTCCGGGTCTTCGAAAGACTTATCTCCGAAGGCGAACATCTCTCTCTTACGATTGTCTCTTCATTGGCCACCGGAGACTACGCTTCGTGCTCCACGGATGAAGATCGTCGGGAAGCCCTGGCGACAATCGAGAGGCTGGGAAATCATGTTCAGTACCACTCGATAATTCCCCGAGATCAAGTCCTGGAGATTTTCAGGAGATCGGATCTGGCCCTTCTGCCGACGTATGATGACACGTTTGGGTTTTCCGTTCTTGAGGCGCAGGCCGCGGCTTGCCCCGTGATCACAACACGTTGCTGTGCGTTGCCGGAGATCAATAATTCGGACTGTGGGTGGCTGATCGACGTGCCGGTGGATGAATTGGGAACTCCCCTCCACGACACGGTGGAACAACGTGCCGAACTCTCAAAGGCCATTGAGGTTGGGCTCTATGCCCTCTTGAAAAACATTTGCAGAGATCCGCTTGTTGTCCGTCTCAAGGGCGCCGCCGCACTTGAACGGATCAAGACGCAACACGACCCGGGAATCATTGCAGGAAAAATGGAAAACATCTACCGGGAGGCGTTGACGGGGACAATTCGGCAACGGTCTGGACTCACGAAATCTTCATTCTTTTTCGGCATGAATACCCGGAGTCCCTTTTACCCTTCGAATACTAAGCGACTTTTTGTGGGGGGTGACAGGAACAAGGATGTCAGATAGCCATAACAGGAAAAGTGGCGCAAAATCCGTAGGGATAGGCGTTTGGGCGCTCCACCCCCTGCCCGCTGCCTCTTCGCTCCCTCGGGGGGGTCATCGGGTGAGCAAATATCTGAATCCTGGTTCACCATCGCTTCTCTCCTCTCCGAGGTAACGATCTTCTCACCGTCTGACGCGGGCTGCTCCATTCTGCCCGCAAGGGCCCGCCAACTCACCCCCGAAGCATATTCCACCTCCCGTGATCTCCCAATGCTGTGAGTTCCGCAACCTTTTCCCCCTTATCCCAGTCTAAGATGTATCAGCACTGTGCGTTACCCACCACGCGGGGCGAGATGAACGATCACGAACTGATCCGAATGGCGCGCGACGGCAATGTCGGCGCCTTTGAGGAACTCGTCTATCGGCACGATAGAAGCGTCCTGTCGATCACTGCACGTTATGTAACCAGCTCCGAAGAGGCCAAGGATATCTATCAGGAAGTCTTTTTGCGGGTGTTCCGCAACCTGAAGGATTTCCGGTTTCAGAGCGAGTTCTCGACATGGCTTTATCGGATCACAGTGAACGTCTGTCTGACGCACCTCTCGAGCCAGCGTTCCTCCGGGAGAAGGCAGAAGCATCACGATGAATCCGGGGATGATAGCCAGGAGGATGGGGATATAGCAGACACTGCCGAAGGTCCTGACGGACAGGCCGTGCAGTCCGATATTGCTGAACATGTACATGACGGGCTTGCCCGGTTGGCGCCAAAGCATCGCATGGTATTCACGTTGCGACATCTCGAAGGATATTCTCTGAAGGAAATTGCAGCCATGATGGATTGTGCAGAAGGCACAGTGAAGAGGTATCTGTTCGATGCAACCCGCAAGATGAGAAATCACCTGAAGGACTTCGCATGAGACACAGGAAATATGAAGAGCTGCTCGTTCTCTCTGTGAACGGAGTGCTCAATGCGGCAGAAGAGTCAGAGCTCGCGCAGCATCTCGCAGGCTGTTCTCAATGCAGGAATGAACGGGTGTTGCTGCAAAAGCTGGAGAAGTCTGTGGAGGCTGCCCGTGAAGTCCCCCGGGCCGACGAAGCCCTCTTACAGGAATCGCGGCGGGATCTGCATGCCTTGCTCCTCAGGGAGGTGCACGCCCAGCAAAGGATCTCGCTGTTTGCTCGTTTTCGGGAATTGGCTTCGCCGGTTCGAATCAGCTTCGGCGGCGCACTCGTCTTCATGCTGGCTGTCGGACTCGTTGCCGGATGGTTCCTGCGGCCTGATCATGAACCAGCCAGATCCCCGCAAGGACTCGCAACTCCTGCAACGGCTTCATTTCCACAGGAAGGAAAGACCGAGATTGCGAATGTTCGATTTTTTGATAGGGGAGAATCTTCCGGCACGGTGGAGTTTTCCTTCGACGCGATCACACCTGTGCGAATGCGTGGAAGCGTCGATGACCCGGCGATTCAGAAAGTCCTGGTCAGGGCGGTCCTGCACGATGAGAATCCCGGCGTGCGGTTGACGGCGATGAACGCAATCAGTGCGGGGCAACCTTTCCCTGAGGACAAAGAAATTGAAACAGCTCTGGTCAAAGCGTTGAAATCTGATCCCAATGCCGGTGTCAGAAAGCAAGCGCTCGCGATGCTGCACAAAATGCCCCTTACCGAAGAGATCAAACAGGCGTTTCTGAATACTCTCGTATCCGACGCCAACCCCGGGCTTCGGGTCGCTGCAATTAACGCTCTCGATGAGACGTGGGGTCAGTCGGGAACCATCGACCCGAAAATACGTGAAATCCTTCAAGAGAGAGTGCAATCCGACAAAAACGATTACGTTCGCCTGAAAGCGAAGGCCGTCCTTCTGGAGAAACCATGACTATTCACATGTACGTCCGTAGAATCTGGCTCACTGCGCTCTTCATCGCTTGTGTCATTGCCGTAACCCCGGCCCGGGCACAAGGGCTCAGCGCAAAGTCCTTTTCCGTGACGCCCGACGGTACGCTGAAAATCTCCCTTGGCGCCGGGAATATTCACATTGCCACGTGGGAGAAAGGGGAGGTGAGAATAAACGCCGTCGACAATGATAATCAGCTCCTCATGACGCAGGACGGCAATACGGTTGTCGTGAAGTCGTCGGGAGACGTAGACATCCAGGCAACCATCCCTTCACGTTTCAATATTGATCTGCAGTGCGGGAGCGGCGACATCAGCATCGACGGCCCGCTGGCAGGATCTCTGAAGGGGAAGACGAGCGGCGGAGGTATTAATCTCGGAAATCTCTCCGGGACGATCACGATGAGCACGAGTGGCGGAGAGATCACCGGGGGAAATATGCGTGGGAAGGTATCGGTGGTATCGGCCGGTGGGAATCTCCGGCTCGGGAACGTGGAGGGCGATGCGGATCTTCAGACCGACGGTGGAGATATTGATGTCAAAGAGGTCGGGAAGTCGGTTTCCGCTAGCACGTCAGGTGGAAACGTATCGGTCGGGAAAGTCGGAGGGTCCGCGCGACTCTCGACGTCCGGCGGGGATGTGGAAGTCGGTCCTGTGGGAGGAGATTGCTCTCTCACCAGCTCGGGTGGCAATATTATTGTCCACGGGTGCGAGGCGAAGGCCTCGGCAAGCACTGCAGGGGGCGATTTGACCCTTGAGAATGTTGCCGGCTCTTTTTCCGGCTCGACTGCCGCGGGCAATATCGAGGCAACTTTGCTGAGTAGCGGCAAATCGAAGCGAACCGATGGCAGTCTCGCAAGTGGCGGAGGGAATATCCGGATTGTCGTGTCTCCTGCAATCAGTGCGGTGATCACCGCAAGAGTGCATTTCACGGACCGGTGGCAACGCGATCACGACGAAGAATATATCACTTCGGATTTTCCCGCTGAATCTTACCACAAAGATGATCAGTCCGGGGAGATCATTGCAACCTATCGTGTGAACGGCGGAAGCGGCAGTATTACTCTTGATGCTTCCATGGGCAGCATTACCATTCGCAAAGGCGCGCACTGAGATGATTGCAGCAGCAATGCTCGTTATGGCGCTCGCCACAGACACGGGATCCACGGCGACTCCTGAAGTTCAAGCACTTCGGGTTGCGGAGCCCATCGTGGTGGACGGAAAGCTCGACGATGCCGAATGGGAATCGGTCCCGGTGTTCACCCGCTTTGTGCAGCGGGATCCGATTGAGGGCGCATCGCCGTCGATGAGGACAGAAGTGCGCATTGCGTACGATGATGACGCGATCTACATCGCCGCCCGGATGTTTGACCCTGCTGCGGATTCAATCACAGTCCGCCTCGGGCGGCGTGATGTGCAGCAAAACGCCGACCTCTTCCAGGTGTATCTCGATACTTATCACGACCGCCGATCGGGCTACTATTTCGGTGTCGACGCTGCCGGCACGATGTACGACGGAATATTGTATAACGACGATTGGAACGACGATTCCTGGGATGGTGTGTGGGAGGCGAAGGTCCGGCGCGATGGATCCGGGTGGACAGCCGAACTCCGGATTCCCTTTTCCCAGCTCCGATTTCAGGATCAACAGAGCTATCGTTGGGGGATCAATTTCCAGCGTGACATCGCCCGCCGGAGTGAGACGGATTGGATTACCTTCACTCCAAAGAATGGAAGCGGATTTGTGTCCCGGTTTGCCACTCTGACGGGCATTGGGGAAATAACGCCTCCACGACGCATTGAACTCCTGCCATATCTCACGACCCGTGCGGAATATCTCCAACACCCTTCAGGCGATCCGTTCAATAACGGCGCGCGGTATACACCCCGGGTCGGGCTGGATGTCAAAATGGGGCTTGGTTCAAACCTCACCCTCGACGGCACCGTAAACCCGGATTTTGGTCAGGTGGAAGTCGACCCTGCTGTGGTCAATCTCGGCGATGTGGAAACATACTTCAATGAGAAACGACCGTTTTTCATCGAGGGTTCTTCAACGTTCAACTTCGGCCGTGGCGGCGCGGTCAGCTATTGGGGATTCAACTGGTCTGATCCGCAGTTCTTCTACAGCCGACGGATCGGAAGGGCTCCGGAGGGAGCATTGCCACAGGCCGACTTTGCCGACGTGCCATCGGGAACAGCGATTCTCGGTGCTGCAAAGCTGACCGGCAAAGCAGGCCAGGGGTGGAACATTGGTGCGATCGAGGCGGTGACCGGAAGAGAACACGCTGACATTCAATTGTCGGGGAATCGATCGAGACTGGAGGTGGAGCCGTTGACTTCCTACACAATCGCGCGCGTGCAGAAGGAATTCAGCGAAGGCGGTCAGGGTCTCGGGGCGATGGCGACGATGACCTCTCGATTCTTCGACGAATCCTCGCTCCGGGATCAATTGAATTCCGGCTCGAACGTCGCCGGACTGGATGGTTGGACCTTCCTCGACAGTAGTCGCACATGGGTTCTCACCGGCTGGGGATCGGGTTCATTCGCGCGCGGGAGCAGTGATCGTATGATCGCACTGCAAAGCAATGCGCAGCACTACCGCCAGCGGCCGGATGCCCTTCATGCAAGGATCGACAGCAGTGCAACGTCTGTCTCCGGATATGCAGGACGTCTCATGCTTTCCAAACAAAAAGGGAATTCCTTTGTAAACTCGGCAATCGGTGTGATCAGTCCCGATTTCGACATCAACGACCTGGGATTCCTCTGGCGTGCCGATGTGGTCAATATGCATGCCGTGGCAGGGTATCAGTGGACCAGTCCAACATCCTGGTATCGAAGCATTGTTACCGGGACCGCTCTCTTCCGCACGCTCAACTTTGACGGGATTACGACATGGGAGGGAATCTACAGTTACGCGACCTACCAGTTCCTCAATTATTACACGTTCCGATTCGACTGGGCATACAACCCACAAACCTCGAATGACCGGCGGACTCGCGGCGGGCCTCTAACCCTGAATCCCAAGGGGTACCAAATCGATTGGGAGATTCAGACGGACCCGAGGAAAGACATCGTGGGAGACGTCTCGTTCTTTTTCTATCGAGACCGCGAGGCAACCTGGTCACTCTCGGCTTCCATCGATGCACACCCGCTCCCAAACCTGGAAATCAGCGTTGGGCCGGAGATCGACAAGAACAGCGACTATGCCCAGTGGGTCGGTGCTTTTGCGGATCCCGCAGCCACTGCGACGTACGGTACACGGTATATGTTCGCCCTTCTGGATCAGACAACTCTCTCAGCAAACATCAGGATAAACTGGACGTTCACTCCGCATCTGAGCCTCCAGCTCTACCTGCAGCCGTTGATCTCGTCTGCATCGTACCGTGACTTCCGAAGTCTCGTCAGGCCCGGGTCATACGATTTTCTGACCTATGGGACCAACGGATCGACCGTGTCAAACAACGGAGGAAATGTTGTGGCCGATCCCGACGGGAACGGTCCCGTGGCATCGATTGGATTTCCCGACCCGAGTTTTCTGTTCAGTTCCCTCAGGGGCAATGCAGTCCTTCGCTGGGAATATCTCCCGGGCTCGACTCTTTATCTCGTCTGGACACAGACAAGGTCGGAATCTGATCAATGGGAGAATATTCTGTTCCGCTCGTCTGTCCGCCGTCTTGTGAATATCCGGCCGGATAACATCTTCATGGCAAAGCTCACGTACTGGTGGAACAGGTGAGGGCCCTCCCTGGTCTGATTTCAGAGTTCTTGGGCCTCACATGGAGATCCCATTCCTAAAAAAACCTCGCGCCAGACACGATAACCCCCACCCTCCTATTTCGGTGGTTGGGCTTGGCATTTTACCTTTTGTTTCTTTTCTTTTCCTCTAAGCTGCAAGTTCAAGAGTCCATAGGCGCTGGCCTTCGGAACCCCCGGGGGAGGTGCCTCGACCTGTAGGCGGGCTTTCCTTCCACTCACCCTGAAGCTCCAACCATGAACCGGGCAGTCGGATCTGTGCTCATATTGCTTGTCCTTTTTGGTCTGGGGGGATGTAACGAAGAGCTGGGTCCTCTGAACGAACCCTCGGGCTTCAGTGGAGTCATCAGGTTCCGTCACTGGCCGCCGGTAGAGAGCATTCGCGAAATGCGACTTGTTGCATTCGAGTCAGTTCCTACCGATAGCGGGGGCATCATCCCGATGCTGATTGCCGGGAAGGCTGCGGCATACCCACCGATCGGGCAGGACTATCTCCCCACGCTCGTCGATAGCGTGCACTACGAGTTCACCACAGCGATCGGAACGAACCTTCAGATCAAGAACTACGAGTACGTAGCAGTGATGTACCAGTATGGTCCGAACATCCTATCCGACTGGCGTCCTGCGGGTGTCTTCTCCTCCGGACCACCGGCTTCCCAACCGGCTGCTGTACGCGTTATCCTGCATCATGTCATTCCCAATATCGACATTCAGGTGGATTTTGACAGTCTTCCACCCATCCCATGGCGCCCATGAGCGGTAGATACCTCATATTGTGTCTCCTCGCATCTGTACTTTTTGCCCGAGCGTTCGGCGGGCAGATCGCGGGGCGCGTGACCGCGAGGGAGAACGGGGAGGGACTCGTAGGCGTCAGGGTGTACCTCGTAGGGACCGTCCGCGGGGTAAGTACGGATATGCATGGAGACTTTGTCATTCCCAATCTCGCTGCAGGAAAGTACTCTGTGATGTTTTCCTCGTTGGGGTATCGACGGGAAACGCGCCCCGAGATCGTGGTGGAAGAAGGGCGGACGACGACTGTCGATGTTGCGCTCGAGTCCGTGCCGATCGAAACTGACCCCATTGTTGTCACCGCAAATAAGCGGGAACAATCGCTCGAAGAGGTCCCTGTGAGCATCTCTGTACTCGATGCAACCGACATCGCACGCCGTAATGCTCAGACCATCGATGAAGCACTCCGCTACATTCCCGGGGTCAACATCACGGGCACCCAGGTGAACATCCGGGGCTCCAGCGGGTACAGTCTCGGGGCGGGGAGCCGTGTGCTCATGCTCCTCGATGGCATCCCGTTCATTGCGGGCGACACCGGAGAACTGAATTTCGAATCGATCCCGATGGAAGAGGTGGACCGGATTGAAGTCGTGAAGGGAGCGAGTTCGGCTCTCTACGGTTCGAATGCCCTCGGCGGCGTCATCAATCTTATTACGAAGCCCATCGCGGAGGGATCGGCGACTACCGTCCGCATCTTCGAAGGGGTGTACAGCAAGTTCCCGTATGCGGAATGGAACTGGTCATCCAAAGACCGCTATTTTGCCGGTCAATCGGTGAGTCATGTCCGGAGAGTGGGAGATCTCGGCCTGTCGTTCTTTTTCTCACACCAATCGGACGACGGATACCGGCAGAACGACTACCACCACCGGTACAACGTGCTTGTGCGCGCGAAGGAGAATTTTTCGTCGACAAGTTCTCTGGCGCTCAACCTGGGGTTGGCGTCCGAGAATGAAGGGCAGTTTCTTTACTGGCGGAATATCGACTCCGCGCTGATTCCGCCGCTCCGCCACGAGACCGACAATGAAGTCTCCACGAGATACTTCCTGAGCGGTCTCTACAATATCGCATTGTCCGACCATGTCCTCTTTACCGTCAAAGGCCTCTGGTATCACAATAATTGGGGGGTGGAACAGACAGGAGCCGACGCACGTACGGAATCCGTTGCTGATGATTTTCGGCTCGAAGCTCTCGCCACCATCCTCTCGGCAGACATTCATGCCGTCACAGTCGGCGTCGTCGGCAGCCTTGATCAAATCGGGGGGGATATTTTCGACAAGCAGGAGCTGGGGGGCTTTGCATTTTATGGTCAGGATGAAATGAGGCTTCTGGAACAACTCCGCTTGACCATCGGCATGCGGTTTGATTTTCAATCTGTCGGACTCTCAAGCGACGGAGGACAGCTCAATCCGAAAATCGGGGTCACTTACAACCTGTTCCCCGGGACGGTCCTTCGCGCGTCGTTCGGTGAGGGGTACCGGGTTCCCTCGCTGCCCGAAGCCTTCGTTTCGGCAGGGTCGACGGGAGTGATTGCCGTCCCCAACAAGGATCTGCGACCGGAAAAAAGCAGATCGGTGGAATTCGGAGTTTCACAGAGAATCGGCGAGATCGGGTCGATGGATATTGCAGCGTTTCTTTCCGACATCGACAACCTGATCGAGCCCGGCCTGATCTACTCGGGGACTGACCTTGAAGTCCAGTGGAGGAATGTCACCAGAGCACGCATTCAAGGTTTCGAAACGTCCCTCAAATGGGGGCTCTTCGGCGGCGCACTGATGTCCGGCGTCGGATATACTTACGCCTATCCACAGGACCTCACGCTTCATGAATTGCTCAAGTACCGTCCTCGACATGTGCTCTATCTCAATGCAGACACCCGACTTGGCTGGTTCACCGCCTCCGTGGATTTCCGGTATATCAGCAGAGTTGACCGCATCGACGACGAACTTGTCTTTGCGGGGGTGATCCCCGACGGAGACCAGCGAGTCCCGATCTACGTGACCGACATCCGGATAGGCGGCGACTTTTCTCTTGGCGCCACGATGTTCTCCGTAAGTTTTAACGTGAATAATGTCTTTCAACACCGATATATCGAATTAATAGGCAACGTGATGCCCCCCCGGAATTTCGTAATCGTGCTCCAGGCGAAAGTGTGACCGACGCTGCCCTCCCGTGCATTCCAGAATACTGTGAGTCCCTATGTCTACCGCATTGACACGCATTCGGCTGTCTCCTCTTCTCTTCTCGCTGGTGGTGCTCCCTGCATTGTGCCTGGCCGGATTCAAAGAATCGGTCGAGCAGACTCTTCACCTCGTCCAGGCATTTGAGGGCTGTGCGGAAGGATATGGGTCGACGAGTATCGGAGCGACACTTCAATACCCCCGGATCCGATCGGACGCTCCCAACGCGCTGATCTCCCGTGCCACCGATGGTAAACAAGTGATTGAATGGTTGACAGGGCCGGTCCCGGCCACGCGAAGCACTGAGTCGGTTTCGTTTGTGGTGCGTGCAGGGATCTACGGACAGGAAGAGCCGGGGAAGAAGTTCCATCTCTTCGTGGATGGCGCGGAACGCATCGCGTTTTCAACGTCGAATCGTGACCGATGGGTGATCAAGGGGGAAAATGGAAGTGAACTCTTTTTTGAAAGCGTGATGAAAGATCAATTCGGCGATCTGTTCGGATACCTGCGCCTGACCATCCCCTCCAGTTGGACGACCGGCGATGCACCTGTGCGATTGAAGATCGTCGGTGAAAATGAAGGGTCGTCGGCATGGGTGATGATCTACCAGGATTCGACGGCCTTATCGTATCTACGGGAGCAGGCTCTTGAACAGGCATGGTGCCGGGTTGACGTGGACCTGTCGGGCCCGGAGGCTCTCGCTACATGTATGGCTTCTTCCTCCTGGGTGGGAAGGCATATGACCTGGCAGGTCGGATCGCAGGCTCCGGGAAGCACCGAGCTCACTTCTCACGACAAGTTTGCCCGCGCCGTCTTTCACATGGAATTGAAACCGCATGATGCTTTGACATTGTCCGTGGGAATGGACACGCTGTTTCGCGGGGCAATCTCCGGGGATAGCCTTACAGAAAGTGCGATTTACCCGAAGAGACTGGTGACCCGCCGGTCTTCCTCCGGAGTCCAATCGTGGAGCGTGGAGTATCAATCGACGTATATGCCCGAACTGGGAACGTCGCTCCTCGAACTCTCGGACGAATCCAGGGGGAAGGGGAGCCAGTATCTGATCATCTCATCCCACCAGGATATCGCCTGGATGGACACACCCACTGAATGCGTGAAGGAGAGGGATGAGAAGGTTATCACACCGGCGCTGTCGTTGCTTCATGATGATCCCCGGTTTTGCTTCGACCTCGAAGACGTCCTCGAACTCAGGGAGTACCTGGGCCGTCATCCTGATCGAAAGGACGAGATCTCCGGATTCATCAAGCAGGGGAGGCTGGGGATCGGCGCTTCCTTCAACATGCCGTATGAAGATCTTTGCTCCGGCGAAATGCTGGTCCGGCAGTTCTATGCCGGGCTCCGCTGGTTGAGAAAGAATCTCCCCGGCTGTGACAGCCGAACGGTATGGAATCCCGACGTCCCCGGAAGGTCCACCCAGGCTCTCCAGGTGATGCACAAAGCCGGCGTGCGATTCCTGCTGATCAGCCGGCAGAAGCCGGGTCTCTATGACTGGAGCAGTCCGGATGGCTCGAGCGTCCTTGTTTTCAGTCCCGGTCACTATGCCCTGTTCAACGAACGAACGACTGGGAAACCTTTCCCTGAAGCAGCGGCCTATCTTGCATCTTTTGACCGGCAATGGGAAGCAGCGGTCAACAAAGAGAGCACAAACACGCCGGTCCTCTCGATGTCGGACATGAGCGCTCCGGTCCGGTACGATGATTTCATCGATACCTGGAACGGGCTGCATTCCATTGCGGTCGCCGGCGGGAAGTCCCGTCCTCTCACCCTCCCGTCTCTTCACTATTCAACCGCAAGCGCTTTCTTCTCCGCCGTCGAACGGGAAGACGCGCCCCGCCCAACCATCCGGGGCGAGCGTCCGAACATCTGGTTGTATATTCATGGACCGACGCATCACCGTGCGATAGACGCAAAGCGGCAAGCTGATGGATTCCTGACTTCCGCGGAAATATTCTCGACTGTCGATGGGTTGCTGGAGCATTCCTTCGCCCGGTACCCCCAGGAAGAGCTGACCAACGCCTGGGAAGCACAACTCTATCCGGATCACGGTTGGGGTGGGAAGAACGGCGAAATTACCGATAGCACGTTCCGTGCGAAATTTGAGTTTGCCAGGGATGTGGCCCGGCGGATCACCACCTCGGCGACGAACGCGCTCGCATCGCGAGTGAAAACTTCGTCCCGCAAAGGCGTACCGCTGGTGATTTTCAACTCGCTTTCCTGGAAGAGGAGCTCGCCGGTGGAATGCACGGTGCAGTTTCCCCCGGCCCTCTTTCGAGGAAGTTTCTCTCTGTCGACCTCCTCCGGGAAATCCGTCCCGGTGCAACTGCTTTCGATAACGAGGAACTCGGATGGATCGCTCAAATCGGCGCGGATCGTTTTCGTTGCGGAAAATGTGCCCTCAATAGGCTATTCGACGTACTATGTTCATTCCGTCAAGGGAGTCCCCGCGCTTGCCGGAAAAGACACTGCTGCTCCTCCATTGTTGGAAAGCGCCGATTACCGGCTTGCCCTGAGTGCCGGGGGGATTCAGCAAATTTATGACAAGGACCTGCGCAGGAACCTTCTTTCAACCGGGAAGTTTCTCGGCGGCGAGCTCTTCACCATGCAATCGGTGGGCGAAGATGCAGGCGAATGGAGCGAGCCGCAACAACCGACCATGGAGGGGTTTGATCAATTGCAGCGCCACAAACCGGTGTGGCGATTGGTGGAGACAGGCCCCGTCAGGCAAGTGGTGGAACTCCGGCAAGATATCGACCACGCGACTGTGCACCAACGGCTTCTCCTCTACAACCATCTGAAGCAGCTGGATGTTGAGACAGCCCTCCTCCGGTGGGATGGGACGAAATACCGCGAGTTTCGTCTGGCGTTTCCGGTGGCGATGCCAAAAGGCCAGGTCACCTACGAAGTTCCCTTTGGCACTGTTGAGGTGGGGAAGGACGAACTACCGGGTGCTCCCGGAGAGCGGTATACGCAGGATGCGCGGCAGATCAGGCCGAGAAGCATTCAGAACTGGATCGATGTTTCGGATAGCACAGCAGGGATAACAATCAGTTCCAGCGTTGCTGTGTGGGACTACAAGGATCCGACAGACCATCCGGAAGCGATGCCTGTGCTTCAACCCGTGCTCCTTGCATCACGAAAGAGTTGTCACTGGGAAGGGAACTGGTATCTTCAGAAAGGAGATCACTCTTTCCGGTTCTCCCTGACCTCACACAGTCGGGGCTGGAGGATGGGTCGACAGTTCGGGGTGGGGGCAAATACACCGCTTTTCGTCGCAGCCGGACCGTTTCAGAACATAAGAAAGACACTGCCTGAACAAGAGAGTTTTTTCTCTCTCGATTCTCAAAACGTTCTTCTCAGCACGATGAAAAAGGCGGAAGACGGCGATCGCGTGGTCCTGAGACTGGTTGAAGAGGAAGGGAGGGCGGGAAAGGTAACCCTGAATTTGTTTGGGCGGGTTCATCGGGCCGAGCAGACGAACATCATTGAGAATGATGGAAAAGTCGTACCTGCGGAGGGCAAACATCTTTCGCTGGATATCGCAGGGCACGCCATCGAGACATTTGTGCTGGACTTCTGATTGCCGGGCGACACGATACTCACAAAAGGGGGGTTTGCCATTTCTGATTAAACGGTTCTCCATGCCGGTGGTCTAATGAAGAAACGAGGAGCATCGGCACAATGCGTGCACCTCTCATCTTCATGAGTTGCATTCTTTTTTCCTTCCCTTCGTTTGCCCGGGATTCCCCTCTTCGGGGGCGTGTCGTCGACGAGAAAAACACTCCGCTTCCCGGGGTGCATGTGCGCCTCGTAACCATCCTGGACACTTCCACGGCAATCTTCGCAACGAGCGGACTGGATGGGAGTTTTCAGATCCCAGACCTCTCCTCCGGAAGCTACCGCCTCGACATTACGGCCATCGGACACAGATCCATCCAACAAGTTGTCAGAGTGCAGGGGAGGGCCATAGACCTGGGGACCATCGTTTTAGCCGAGAGTCCAATCCAGCTTGGCGAAGTCCTTATCGAACGGCGGCCGCCGGCCGCCGTGTTAAACGGTGACACGACGGAATTTCTCGCCGCATCGGTGAAGGTCAACAGGGATGCGACAGCCGAGGATATGCTCACAAAATTGCCCGGAATCACCGTCTCAAACGGAACGGTGAGCCAGGGGGGAGAAAACGTCCAGCGGGTTCTCGTGGACGGAAAACCCTTTTTCGGGGACGATCCGACCCTCGCGCTCCGGAATCTTCCCGCCGAAGTTGTTGACAAGATCCAGGTGTTCGACCAGATGAGCGATCAGGCGCAATTCACCGGATTCGACGACGGCCAATCGGTGAAAGCATTGAACATCATCACCCGCCGGCGGGGAAGGGATCTCAATTTCGGCAAGGTCGCGACAGGTTACGGGGACAACCAGCGATACGAGGTGGGAGGGAACGTCCATCTGTTCGATGGCGATCGAAGGATTTCTGTGCTGGGGCTCTCCAACAACGTCAACGATCAGAACTTTTCGATGCAGGACATCCTTGGCGTGATCTCGTCGAACAATCAAATGCGCACGCCGGGGATGGGCCCACGCGGACGCGGGCCGGGCGGAGGCGGAGGATTCCGGCAGGCCAGCCCCTTCGGGCGGTCGGGCGCCGGCGGCAACCCCTCCTCACTCGTTGGTCAGCAGCAGGGTATCAATACGACCTCCATGTTCGGAACGAATTACTCCGATAGTCTTGCGTCGAATCTCTTCATGCAGTCTTCGTATTTTTTCAACCGTATCGACAACACCAATGAACAACTGGACAGGAGACAGTACCTCCTGGGAGGAGATTCGATCGGTCTTTATCATCAGACCTCCAACGCCGACGGGAAGAATTTCAATCACCGGATCAACAGCAGGATCGAGTACGCCCCTGATCCATCTGATGTGCTCACGGTTCTCCCGCAATTGTACTTCCAATCAAACCGCTCATCGAACATGCTGGACGCGATCACGGCGCTGAATTCCACGGCGTCCCTTTCGCAAAGCGTTACTGATGGCTCGAATTCCGGGTACAATCTCTCCGGCCACGTGGTCTACCGGCACAAATTCGATCTCCCTGGTCGTACGATATCACTCGACGTCGGAATGGCGGCGAATCGGAAAGTGTCGGTGGGACTCCTTTCGGCGTCCGATCAGTACGAAGGGACCTCGGGGATCAATGACTCCCTCGCGCAGCGCTCCGACTACCTTTCCAATGTGAACACGGTGAGCGCGAACATTGTCTACACCGAGCCTGTGAGCGTTGACGATCTCGTGGAACTCCTGTACACGCCGTCTCTCACGAAGAGTACCGCCGACAAGAACACCTTGGATCTCGATCGATTGGTGGGGATGTATTCAATCCCGAATGCCGCTCTTTCGAACGCCTATGCGAACAACTATCTGACGCAAAGTGCGGGTGTCGGGTATCGTTGGCGCGGGACGGCGATGAACCTGATGACGAACTTGTCGTATCAGGTAGCCCAGCTGCGGAGTGACAATATTCTCCCCGGGGCGGACCTCTCCAAGAGATTCGGATCCTTTCTCCCCAGCGCGTTATTCATCTCTTCGATGGCGGACCACCGGACGCTCAGGATCTTCTATCGAACATCGACCCAGTCTCCCAGTGTGACACAACTTCAGCAGGTCGTTGATAATTCCAATCCTCTCCTGGTCACCACAGGCAATCCGGACCTCATACAGTCGTATACTCATTCACTTCTTGCGCGGTATGCGCTCACCTCGGCGGACAGGGTTCACAGCATGTTCCTGCTTCTTGCCGGGACGTATACATCGCACTACGTTGCCAATGCGACACTCATCCCTTCGCGCGACACACTTCTTGCCGGAGGCACGGTTGTGCCTGTGGGGAGCCAGTTGACCTACCCGGTGAACTTAAACGGCTACTGGAACGTCCGTTCGTTCTTCACGTACGGATTACCGTTCAGCCTGCTGGGCAGTACATTGAACCTCAATAGCGGCGTCACTTTTTCCCGGACTCCTGCACTGCTCAACGCCGTCCGGAGCACCGGAAACTCGGTCGCCTTTACTGAGGGGTTTGTCCTGGGAAGCAATCTCAGTGAAGACTTTGATTTCACCATTTCCTATTCCGGCAATTATACACTCTCACGGAATTCACTGCAACCAAATGCCAACAGCAACTCCTATTCTCACACGGCGTCGCTCCGGTGGGTATGGACGTTCTGGAATGGCTTTGTCTTGAGAAACGATGTGACTAATGCGCTGACGAACGGGCTTGCAGAGGGTTTCAATCAAAACTCAGTCCTCTGGAATGTCAGTCTGGGGAAGAAACTCTTTGCAGAGGAGAGGGGAGAGATCAAGATGGGAGTGACGGACCTTCTGGGGCAGAACAAGAGCGTTAATCGTTCGGTCACCGGCACCTACATCGACGACACCTCCAATGAAGTGCTGACAAGGTATTTTTTGGTAACGTTCACCTACACGTTGCGATGAGAGGCGTACGGGATATCTCTATGGAAATGGGAAAAGTTCTGATGCAAGATCTGCGTGAGCTGCGAGAGAATCAGTAGCCAGAGGCATGTGCACAAGGGGTGGGGCATCGATCGTGTGCAGAGCCGGCTCATTTCTATTGACTCTTAGATTAGGAATTCGTAAGGTTCCTGCCAATTTAATTGTTTTCGTATGCCCAGGAAACGGTTGCTCGGTATGGCCTTCTGCGACACCCAGTCTCTTCGCCTCTTTGAAGTCCTCAGAGAGCAGGCTTCGTTCACTGAGGACGAAATCCAATGCTTCCAGTCGTTCCTGGATCTGAGGGTCTTCAAAAAAAAGGAGCACCTCCTCCGCGCAGGAGAAATATCCGGGGCGACATCCTACGTGAAGAAGGGGTGCCTCCGTCGGTATGTTATCGATGAGCATGCCAAAGAAGTAATCATAAATTTTGCAGTGGAAGACTGGTGGATCGGCGACCTGGAGAGCTTTCATTTCCAGCGGCCCAGCCCATACTACATCCAGGCTCTTGAAGAGAGTGAATTGCTCCTCCTCTCCCGGCAGAATTTTTTGCGCGTGTGCGAGGAGTTGCCGAAATACAAAGTCTTCCATGAACGGAAGGAGCAACGCTCCCATTACGCTACCCTCAAACGGCTCTCCATCATCTCGGGGGGGACCCCCGAAGAGAAATACCTCCTGCTCATGAAACAGCAGCCGCAGCTGTTTCAGCGCATCCCCCTCCACTATATAGCCTCCTATCTCGGCATTGAACCGGAATCGCTCAGCCGTCTCCGCAGGCGCCTCGCCGAAAAGAAATCCTAACCATCGTCAATGACTTGCCGTCCATCGGCCTGTACCTTTGATCCATCAACCAACAACACCATCAAAGGGAGGTCCTATGGATACCGCAACACTTGCTTCGAAGGTCGTAGTCAGCCCGGCCACTCCGGTCAGCCCCGAACATATCCTGAAACTGGGGATGGGGTATTGGGCCTCAAAAACCGTCCTGACCGCAGTGCAACTCAAGCTGTTTACCATTCTTGCGCAAAAGCCGCACAGCGCAGGCGAAATCCGGGAGCGTCTGGGACTGCATGAACGTTCGTATCTTGACTTCCTGGACGCACTGGTAGCATTGAAACTCCTGAAACGAAAAGGGCTGGGAGGCGAAGCAATCTATTCCAACACGCCGGAGACCGATACTTTCCTCGACAGGAACAAGCCATCCTACCTTGGCGGGATTCTGGAAATGAGCAACAACCGCCTGTACAAGTACTGGAACGATCTCGAAGAGGGTTTGAAAACCGGGCTCCCGCAAAACGAATTGAAGGATTCTCACTCAGAATCGCAATTCAACGATTTCTACAGCAATCCGGAGTCGCTGGCCGAGTTCATGAGGGCCATGGCCGGAATACAAATGGGCGCTTTCATCTCTTTGGCCCAGCAATTCGACTTCTCACCGTACAGGAGATTTGTCGATATCGGAGGTGGAAACGGATCGCTTTCCATCCAGGTGGCCCTGCACAATCCTCAGATCGAATGCACGACGTTCGACTTGCCGGTGGTGGAGCCGGTTGCGAAAGATACGATAGACCGGTTCAGCCTTTCCACAAGAATTCGCACGGCCGGAGGCGACTTCTTCAACGATGACCTTCCGCAAGGCGATGTTGTCGCGATGGGAAATGTCCTCCATGACTGGAATGAGAAAGAGAAACTCTTGCTCATGAAGAAGGCGTTTGACCTCCTGCCCGCCGGCGGGGCCTTCGTGTGCATAGAGAGCATTATTGACAACAACAGAAGTGAGAATGCTTTCGGGCTCTTGATGTCCTTGAATATGCTGATCGAGACCAAGGGCGGTTTCGATTATACATTCAATGATTTCGATCGATGGGCTCACCAGTCAGGATTCCACCGCACGGAATGGCTGCCCCTCGCCGGACCGACCAGCGCAGCGATAGCGTACAAAGCATGAAGTCCTGAGCTGCGGACTTCTCTGTGCGTGAAGTGTCTTCGCGCCCGCATACCCCGAAGGTGTGCGGGCTTTGTTTTCTGTTCGGGTGCTTGATTCGGCGCGCGTGGCGGGCTCCACTGATTGTGAATTCTCTCATGCGTTCTTGACAATTGGTTTTCCTTCCGCTATTATTTCGCAGGAACGCTTGCAGAGATTTATCATGCTCGATCAAAGTTGTCGATACGAGGTGCCAGCGATCCACTTCATGTCAGAGAAGGCCTATCTCATGAATATCAGCATCCTGGACGCCAGCAATTATTTCAAGGGTGTTCTTCTCCTGATCCGGAAGGACCGGAAAATCACCGAACCGGAAGTTGAACTTGTGAAGCATATCGGCAAATCCCTCGGTTTTGAACCGGAATTCTGCACGAATGCGATCAACGAAATCCTTGAAAACAGGTTTATTATCGACTCCCCCCCGGTGTTTTCCACGAAGGAATTAGCCCTGAAATTCGTCAAGGACGGCCTTGCTGTGGCATTTTCCGATAATAGACTCGACCCCGCCGAGGAACAATGGCTCAAAGAAACGCTCGAGAACAATGGATTCGACGAAGAGGTATTCCCACGGGAACGAAAGATGGCCTCTGCACGACAAGTATTTCCAGAGAAACTGGAAGTCGATGACCTGACCGTTGAACATTCGAAAACGTGAAAGACGACAGTGATTTCTAAGGTAAATATTGCGGAACAAGCGGGCGCGATTCACGAACACTGGCGTCCCGTCACCATCGCCTCCTTGAACGGACAAGAAGTGAAGATTGCGAAATTCAAAGGGGAATTCGTATGGCACTCCCATAAGGATGAGGACGAACTTTTCCTGGGCGTAAAGGGATACTTTCGGGTGGAATTCCGTGATCACGTCGCGGAGATCGGACCCGGAGATCTGATTGTCGTCCCGCGAGGCGTCGAACACCGGACAATTGCTGAAAATGAAGCGGAGGCTTTGCTCTTCGAACCGGCAGGCGTCAGGAACACGGGAAACGTGTTCCACCCGACACTAACAGCCCCACAGTAAATTGGAGAAAAAGAAAAGTTTCCAGGGTCTACCTCGCGGAATTTTCGGATGGGTTGCGCCGCACCAGACGGGCCTCTTGGTGCCTTCTGGTCGAATCAACTTTGCCGGATCCTTTTGTGCATACCCCACAGATCCCACCGCTTTTAACCGATTGCGGGCCGTCGTCGACCCGCGCTTCATAGCTCAAGAATTCGTCCTCACATAAGCCTTGATGGTTGCACACTTCTTTCTGTTGCTTGACCCGGCAGGCCGGATCGTGTAATTGCCGACGGAGGCGGGGACGATGAACGTTTCCGCATAGTGGACTTGAAATGGGGGAAAAGCATTGGTCGGACTTTCGACGACGATTTCATCGCCTTCGACAAGACAGAGGACATTCACGCCGCCACCGGTCTCATGGGAGACCGTACCGGTGAACCAGTGCCGGCGCGTTTCAATAAACTCCCGTTCGTGAAGGCCCGTTCGTTCTTCCACCCAGCCATCGCCGCTTGCGACTCTTTCCACCCGGTTTGCCAGGTTCTCCTCCGTCCAGAGTGTCGTCCGCTCCCATTGAATGGACCGTTTGCCATGATCGATATTGATGGGTCTCGGCTTTCCATCGAGTCCCAGGCGTCCCCAGTCCCATAACTTAAACGTAAAGATGTATGGTGTCGCGCTGATTTCCAGTACCACGCTGTTTTTCCCGGAGCAATGAATTGTGCCTGCGGGAATCAGGTAATGTTCGTGCTTTCGCACCGGCCAGGTCTGTACGTAGCGTTCTGCATCAAAAGGAACGGATCCCTTCTCCGCTTCCACCAGTCCCGCGATCATCTCGTCCGGATCGATCCCGTCCCTGAGCCCCAGGTACACGACGGCGCCATCTCGGGCCTCCATGATGTAGTAACTTTCGTCCTGCGTGTACTGGATGCCGAATTGCTCCCGGATATATTCCGTCAGCGGATGGACTTGAAGGCTGAGATTGCCTCCGTCCATGGTGTCGAGGTAATCGAATCGAATGGGGAATTCATCACCAAATTGCTCACGCACAGCCTCCCCGAGCAGAGATTGAGGATCGAAGAGCACCAGATTGAGTGAAGGGATTTCGATAGTCGTTCCGCCGAAACTGAGCAGCAGGCTGTTCTCCTCGGGGACGCAATTGAAGCACCATGCGTAGTTGCTGACGGATCTATCGAGGTTGCAGATTTTCTTCAGCCATTGCCCTCCCCATGGGCCGGGATCAAAGAAAGGGACCACGCTGAACGGCCGCTGCAAGGCCTGTTTCAGCCCCTCGCGAACGCTCTCCCCGTCGATGAGTTTTGGAATCGACCGATCATTCGTATCGAGAAGGAAGTCCCAGCGCGTCATCAACTGCTTCTTCAGCCTGTCGCACACCCTCCAATCGACGAAGTACCCCTGCTTGTAGAGGAGCATCCAGTCTTCCGTATCTTTGTTGGAGACCCCGAGGTTGCTTATTTCGTGCCTCCTCATCCTGAGCTGGATCTCCCACCGCGCCATATCGGCATAGACCAGGAGATCAAACTCCTCGGGAATGATCGCCGCGCCGGATCCAACGACGAGAAGGATTCCGTCATGATGGGAGGAGATCCTTTGTCGGGCCGCCTGGAGTTTGTCAGGTTCGAAGAAATCTTCGATGGTCAATCGGGTGAGACGCCCGAAGAGGCGGTCGTCCGTCACATCCGGGTGGACCAGATTCTTCACTTCGCTGATGTCCCGATAGAGGCTCGCCGCAGTGAGAAGAAAGTCCGGAACCAACCCCTCGACCAGGGCTCGTGTGACCTCTTCTTCGAGGACGCCGTGGTAGTATTCCACAACGACGACCTTTTTCTTCCCGGGGAGTACCGCGATGCGCTCCCGAAGCACGCGAATGATCCTGTCCCAACCCTCTGCAACCTCCGTGTCACGTTGCACGTCGATCGCCGGATATTTCTGGAACATACGGTCCTTTCCGTTTTCCTAAAGAGATCCCCGGAGACTTTCTGAGAGAAGATGCGCGACGCCGAGAAGGGCGGCGTTGTCGATGTCCTGGGCTTTTACGACATGGACCTTCCCCCACGGCGTCCATGCACGCCGGGCGACCTGGTCGGCAATGAAGGGGATAATTCTCTCCGCACTGCGCATCATCCCGCCACCGATGATGGCTCGTTCGGGGTCATAGGCGTGGATGAGATTGATCACACCGGCGCTCCACGCCAGGAGGCTGCGATGGACAAGGCGCTGGGAGAGAGGATCATTGTTTGCGGCGAGACGGAAGAGCACCTCATAATCGATGGTGGGCGCTTTTGAAAGGCCACTGGTGGCGAAATCCTTCTCGGCTACGGCAAGTGAAGCCAACCGCCAGGAAGAGGCCTCGGATTCCACGCACCCGATATTGCCACAGTTGCAGGTTTGCCCCTCGTAAGCGATCGTGAAGTGTCCGCCGAGGCACCCGGCCTGGAAATGCTTCCCGCGAAGTAACTCCCCCTCCATGAGTGCGGCGGCGCCGACTCCTGTACCGAGTGTGACCATCACGAGATTGTCACATCCCTTGCCGGAACCGAATTGCCACTCGCCTGCAAGCGCTGCCCGGGCATCGTTTTCCAGGAAGAGAGGGAGACCGAATGTGCTATCCGACCATTGTCGAAAATCAAATCCCACGATGTCGTTATATTTTTGATTGATGGAGAGCACCCGCGCGACCTTCGAGTCCACGATTCCGGGGACAGACAACCCAATCCCCCGGATATCCCCGCGTGAAAATCGTGGATCGTGAAGGAGTTCGACGAGCATGGGCTCGAGAGCCGTCAGCCGCGGAAGGAACCCGCGATCGGAGAGTGCCTCAACGACGCGACTTTCGAGAATCTTCTCCTGCTCCACAACGCCGATCTTTATCCTGGTACCACCGAGGTCGAGTGCAAGAATTTTCATTGTTTCCGAAGTCTGTACGTGCAATGGAAGAATGTCCGGCGATCTGAGGGCATTGGAGATCTCAGAGCCGTACGTTCTCAAAAATCTCTTGGACGGTGAGTACAAAGCTAGCCACTATTCTGTATATTTCCAAGAATCAAAAGGGCGGGGGGAACTATGATCGGGACGGGACCATTCCTGCAACGGACTTTCGGCAGCAGGTTGTGGGACCGTGAAAAGCTTTGACCATGCGGAGAGGTTATGAACGGAAAACGAAATTGGATTCTTATTGGAGCTTCTCTCACAGCGGCATTCGGCGGTTTTCTCTTCGGCTTCGACACGGCGGTTATTTCCGGGACGCTCTCTTTCGTCCAGCAGCAATTCCACCTCACCACTCTTGAGGAAGGGTGGTATGTGAGTTCAGCTCTTGTGGGATGCATCGCGGGGGTCGCCATTGCCGGAACTCTCAGCGATCGATTCGGCAGGCGCAAGGTGCTGCTCCTCTCCTCATTCTTGTTCCTGCTGTCGACTGCGGGTTGCACGATCGCTCCGGCGTTGCCCACTTTGATCGCATCGCGTCTGGTCGCGGGAATGGCCATCGGCGTGGCTTCCATGCTTGCTCCGCTCTACATCTCCGAGATTGCGCCCGCTCAACGCCGCGGTATGCTTGTGGCCCTCTACCAATTTGCGATAACGCTCGGGATCCTCTGCGCATATTTCTCCAATGCCTGGGTTGTCGACCTCTCAAACCGCTTGAGTCTGCAATCAGGGCTTTGGAAATTCGTTTATGTCGACGAAGTCTGGCGAGGAATGTTCGGGAACATGCTGGGTCCGAACATCGTGTTTATCCTTCTTCTCCTGTTCATACCCGAGAGCCCGCGGTGGCTCATCGCTCACGGACGCGCAGACCAGGCACGGGCCATCATGGAGAAGATCGTTGCTCCGGGATCATTGGAGTCAGAATTCCGCCAGATCTCCGACGCTATACTTGACGAACAGCCTTCCTTTCTGCAGCTTTTCCAGGCCGGGATGCGGAAGCCGCTCCTTGTCGGTCTTCTTCTCCCGATGTTCTCTCAGCTGAGCGGCATTAACGCGATCATCTATTACGGCCCGAAAATCCTCAGCGAAGCGGGATTCTCAATCAGCGATGCGCTCGGCGGGCAGGTGTCGATAGGAATCGTCAACGTGCTTTTCACGGTTCTCGCCATTCAACTGGTGGATCGTTGGGGGAGGAAACCGTTACTCCTCATCGGGATCAGCGGGGTGATCCTGTCTCTGTCTGCTGTTGGCTTTCTTTTTGCCCTCGGGATATCGCATGGCTGGCTTCTTATCGGCTTCATCATGTGTTTCATTGCTTGTTTTGCGTTTTCTCTCGGTCCAGTGACCTGGATCGTGATCTCAGAGATCTTCCCGACGCACATCCGTGGACGGGCAATGGCGCTCGCAACATTCGCAGTGTGGGGGACGAACGCCGTTGTCGGACAGCTTTTCCCCTGGCTGTTGGAGCATCTCGGGTCTTCCGGGACCTTCTGGACGTTCGCGATTATCTGCCTTCCTTCCATCCCTTTCCTCGCCAAAGTGTTGCCGGAAACGAAGGGAAAGACTCTTGAAGAGGTGGAAGCATCCTTTCATTCGCAGGCCCCGTTGAAAGCCCTGTGAAGAAATGCAGCCGAATCACTGTGCCAATTCCAGGAACTTGACTTCCAAAGGCTTGAAGTCAAGTGCATCGTCGAGGCGTCGTATCTTCTCTCCGAGAACGTTAACCTGGTCCGCGGATCTTACCCGGGCGTTCTCCAGAACACCGGATAGCGGAAGATGGGTCTGTTTCCCGTCAACCTCTCGCAGTTGGAGGATAATGCCGGTATTGTCCCCTGACGGCGTCGCCCCCACCAGAAGTATGTTGGATGGCAAAACTTTGAGAAACGATGCATCCATGGCGGAACCGTGACCTGCTCCTGCGGGAAGGACTCGTGAGACAAACGGTACCCTTGCGCCCCAGCCGAACTCCGTCGCATACGAATCGGAAGTGTCTGGCGTCGATGTGAGGTAATAACTCCATTTCAATTCTCCATCCTCTTCTGCGAGAAAATTCGTCGTCCAGTAATTATTTGAGACCCATGAAAAAACAGAGGGACGGTCGATGCGGGCAATGCGCTGGAATTTTCCCGTATTGATATCGCCGAATTGCATCAGGGGAGCTTCATCGCTGCCGATAATGATCTGGCCCGATGGGTTTCTCGCGGCGGCGAAATTCTGAACGGTCTGCCAATCGGAGGAAGAGCCGGGAATTTGTGAAATGCCGGGAACGACGGTTCCCCCCTGGACGTCGTAGTGGATGGTAGCCCCGGGGAGGGAAAATGGAAACGCGACATAGAGTGCTTCCGGGTCGGTGATCGGAAGCTTCATGATGGAGTACCGGATCTCAATTCTCTTTGCATTGTTGTAGAGGCGGACTTCGCAGGTCACACCATCCGGGCCTTCGCAAGCCTCCGACCTCCCGGCGAACACAACGCTCTTCCAGATTTTGCCTTCTGACCAGCTCTTGATGCGCACATCTTTGAGAGTTGACCTGCTGTAACTGTCCATCCTATACTGTTCAAGCTGTTGCCGGTTTGTCAGCGTTTCGCGGATGAATTGTCCCGCCTGCCACGGAGAGCTTGTGTCGACGAGGTCTTTGCGGAGCTCCTTGTCGTAAATGTCTTTCACGGTCCCCCGTGTGGGGTCCAGCACGACCCGGTAGAATGCATTTTCAAGCACCGAAGGGGCGGCATTACTCTGGATTTCCGGCGCGGCAGGTGTCCCCGACACTTCAATGCGAAGTGTTTTGTACCCCATCGGCGGGACATCCTCAACCCACAAACCCCAGTAGTTCCCATCCGCACGCTTCGCGATGAGTTGCGCAGAGACTTCCTTCCCGTGAGCATCAAGGATTGTGAATTCCCGGTCTGACGGAAGAACCTGGTTATCGATGTATACCGTGTGAAGCCCGGACCGTTTCCAGGAAAGGGTGTTGAAGATCGTGATCGTCGGGACGGTCGAATGGAAAAGTTTATCCTGGAGAAGTCCGAGCGCGTATTCGCGCGCGAGCCCTGAGTTTTTTACGGCATCCCAGACGTACGCGCTTTTTTCCGCCCATTGGACCTCAGAGTTTTCCGCCCGTGGATCCGTAATGCTTTCAGCGGCGCCGAAGGTGTGTTCGTCGTAGAAGAGCAGATTCTCCATGATCGAGCTGTTGTGATCGAGCATCCCGGCAGGGATGTTTACTCCAAGGATCCTCGCCATGGCAAGGAGACCCTGGGTTGAGATCATTTCCGCCTGGGTTCTCCGTGCCGCGGCTGTCTCCCGAGGGGCCGAACCGGTTCCGTCAGTCCACCAGTCGGGCCATGCGGCGCGTACTGTCCGGAGGTCGTTCGCATGTGTCTTCTCGATATATTCGGGGAACTCATGGTCGGTTGCGCTCCTGAGATGCGGCCAGAGATACTTCCGGTTCCAGGCTTCGATGACATTGCACCCCGCAGTGGAAGGCGGTGAGTTGTCGGTGAAGTAGCCGGAATACTGGACCGCTATCCTGTCGAACGGATATGCGTGCCGTTCGAGGTTGTTCAGGTATTCAAACATATCCGGTTCGACAATGTCCAGTTTTCCCCGTTCTATCCCCATGAAATTTCCGGTCATGTAGTGATCGGCCCGGAACACCAGGATCCGGTTTCCCGAAGGGGATTCCCACCAGAAGGGGGTCGGAACATCAAAAGGTCTGAGAGCCCGGGCAATGTTTTCGCCCATGGTGAGGTATTTGATGCCGATATCATGACAGTAATCGACCAGACACCAGGCCACGCCGTTTACATCGTCCTGCATTCCGGTCTGCACGGGGATCCCAAGCTTCTTGAACTGGAGGATCGGCTTGAGAAAAGTCACGTAAGCGTTTTCATCAGGAAGTTCTGACATGTTAAAGAGCATTCCTGTAGCCTCGATTCGTCCCTCCCGAACCCTGCGTTTGAACCGCTCGATTTGTTCCGGGGGCCGATTGTTAAGATACTGGCTCACCGGCCACGATGCCTCGCACGTCCAACGAAACTTTGCATCGTCGGGCAGGCTGTCCGTCTGATCGCAATAGTCCAATGCATAGTCGATGAAGCGGAGATGTTCAGGAAGAATTTCAGTCTGGGGGCGGGTATACCCAATATCCGTGTGGGCATGCTCCACGAGGTACACCGTCCACTTCCGGATCGGTTTCTGCAGAAAGGAATACGATTTCATGCCAGTGTTGTCGAAGCCCACGCCGATGGCGACGGTTCTCTCTGCATCAGTGTTGCGCAGTTTGAGAACCAATCTGTTGAACCCGAATTGCAGCTTCGAATGCACCTCCGCACCTTCCGGTGACTTCAGGTGCACCTCGGCACCGTCGCGTAAGTGGATGATGTCTACGCTCACAGGTTGGAGCCCGTTCTTCCCCTCACGGAGCAACGCTTCCTGTGGGATGATCATGACGGTATCAGCAAGGCCGTACTGGAATGTCATATACCAAACCTGGCTGCCTGCACTCTCACCATTGACGCGGATGCGCAGCGGTTTGCCGCGCTCCAGGAGTGAGGCGGGGAGGGTCAGGAAGGCATATCCGAAGAGGTCGTCGTTCTTATCGATAAGGGTCCGGCGAAAATGCAGCTTCGCCCCGTTTGCTGCCCGGACGGTCCATTCAGATTGTTCAATTTTCTCCGGTCTGGAAAACGCAACAAGTGGAGATCCATTGACGGAAAGATGGAACTTCCGCACTTCCATATTTGCGCCGATCCCAAAAATCCATGCAAAGGTCGCCTCTTCGCCGTGAAATTGTGATGGCACCGGGCTGGTTTCCCATTCGATGTATTCAGTCGAGTCCAGGGAGCGCACGAGTAATGCAGCGTTGGCGTCGGGCTGACAGGAACGATACTCGATGACCCCTCCATGGATGGACCGCACATAACCGCGAAGTGGAATCTGCTCCTCGCCGTAAGAAACATGAAGGGCGGGAAGGGAGAAAAGCAGGCAGAGCAGGATGGAGCAGTGGAATTTCATACGAGATGCCTTTGATGTGATACCGGGATCTCTGCAGCGGGCGGACCTTCGAGACATCGATGCGTGCACCTCACGGCGAGGTTACGCCTTCAAGAATACTGGCGGAGGCAAAAGGTTTGAGTATGTTTGAGAACGCTGCCGGCCGTTTGCAGGCGTACGATATTGTAATCACCTCTCCGCCGAAAATCAATTTTCTTGGGTAACCCTTTGAACCGACTGTGCGCATCTCCTTGAATGTTACGATTTTTGTTTCAACATTCATGGACAGCCCGCTGAAATCCTTCTCGAATGATTCCGTTTCAGAGAGTTCTTCATGAAAATCCCGGCGTTTATCATTTCTCTGGCTACCACGGCGTTCTTTGCTGTTGCTCCGGCCGACTCTCAATGGACCCAACTCGGGCCTCCGGGACCCGTATCAGCACTCACGACAGTGGGAGGGACAATTCTGGCAGGATCTTTGGGCGGAGGAGTCTATGTGTCATCAGACAATGGAGGATCCTGGAAAGCCAGTTCAACGGGGCTGACGAGTCTGAATGTAACGGGCCTTGCGACGAATGGGAGCAACGTACTTGCCGCCACAAGCGACGCAGGAGTGTTTCTCAGCACAGACGAGGGGATTACCTGGAACACCAGCAAAACGGGGTTGATCAGCCTGAGCATCAATTCAATCGCATCGGTCGGCGCCACCCTCTTTGTGGGCCCCGGTAACTTCGGGGCGTTCATGTCGACGGACGGGGGAACGACCTGGGCTCCCGCCGGGAAAGGGTTCGCCAGCGGCACGGCAACGTCGTTTGTTAGCCTGGGAGGGTTGATTTTCGGCGGCTCCCTCCAGAAGGGAGTTTACATTTCAAGTGACGGCGGCAAAAATTGGTCGCAATCGAATGCCGGCCTCACTTCGCCGTTTGTTGCCTCACTCGCAGTGAGTGGAACGCATGTCTTTGCCGGGACACAGAGCGCGGGAGTCTTTGTTTCCGCCGACAGCGGCGCTTCGTGGAATCTTGTAGGAAACGGGTTGACCAACAAAGAAATGGTGTCGTTGACCGCAGTGACTCCGTCAGGTGGAAACGCGACACTGATTGCAGGGACAGCGAGCGGAGGAATGTTCGTCTCAACGGACAACGGCGCTTCGTGGAACCCGGCAGAACTTTCCCTGGTGAACAAGGCCGTTAACACGCTTGCCGCCGCAGGGACGAGTGCCTATGCCGGAACAGGAGACGGAGTTTTTGTGTCAAATGATGGGGGATTCCACTGGACCGATCTCAGCTCCAACCTTTCCAATTCAAGCGTTACGGCGGTTGTTGCCGGCGGGGGGAACATCTTCGTCGGTTTGAAAAACGGAGGGGTCTGCATTTCTACGGGCGCCGTGGAATCCTGGACTCGTGCCAACCAGGGATTGACGAGCACTGCAATCACATCGATGACACGTTTGGGTACAACGACCTTCGCGGGGACCGGGGGAGGAGGCGTGTTCGAACGCGCAGACAGCGACACAATGTGGACGGATCAGAGCGTCGGTTTACCGACCGACTTTCTCAATGCTCTCCAGGCACTCGGGACGAGGCTTTTTGCCGGCCCTGCAGGAGCCGGAATATACTATTCCTCCAATGGCGGATCGACATGGAATGCCGGCGGTGGATCGAATCCCGGCGGTTTGGCGGGGACAAATGTCCTTGCTTTCACCCGCGGAAGGAATGTGGTCATGGCGGGTACGGACGGATTTGGTGTTTTGATATCAGCCACTGACGGGCAGAACTGGGGCTTCCCAGACACGACCTCTTCTGTGTTGAACAGCATGAGATCCATGAGAGTGAGTGCGGCTCCGCTTCCCTCCCACGTCCTCTCCTTATTTACACTCGATACTCTCGTGTTTGCGGGAACCAGTGGCGGACCGTATGTGACGAGTGACGACGGGTCGCATTGGAACGCGGCAGGAAATGGTTTCGGGACGCATCCGTTACTCACGATGGCAGCGAGCGGGAATGTGCTGATCGCAGGAACAAGCGGTGCCGGGGTGTTTGTGTCCGCTGACCGTGGGGCAAACTGGCAGGCCGCAAATTCCGGGTTGCCGGTCTCCACAATTCAGGGTCTGGCGATCGATGGAGATTATGTGTACGCCGGCACACAGTGGGGCGGTCTCTGCAGACGAACCATCAGCGATCTAGTGACATCACTCGCTGTCGAGAATCACCCGTCCCTCCCTGTGGAGTTTCGGCTGGAACAAAATTATCCGAACCCGTTCAATCCATCAACAGTTATCAGTGGACAGTTGACGGTAGACAGTCGGGTGAGGCTTGTGGTGTATGATATGTTGGGACGTGTCGTGGCGACGTTGGCTGATGGGAGATATCCTGCCGGGAGATACTCGTTTGGCTTCGATGCCACGGGTTTGGCGAGTGGCGTGTATCTCTACAGGATCGACGTGCGTGGGACCAGGAGGTCGGGGGAGAGCTATAGTGCAACGAGAGCGATGGTTCTGCTTCGATAAGAAATCACGATGGAGGTTTTCTTGTCTTTGGCCCGGGCAGCCCCGATCAGGCTGCCCTTTTTTTGCGGGAGTAAAGAGCTATCTGGTGATCGGATAGGTTTGCGTCACCGTCACAGAGCTCCCGAATACCCCGAGGCCCCGCGGGATGTTCGTGTAGTCCGGTTGATCCAGTCTGATGCTCGATTTGTCAACCGGCCCGTTGTTCACGTAATAGTAGTTATATAACACGTCGTCGATCTGGGTGAGAACAAAAACACCCTGCAGCCAGATGACGGGAGCCTCCGGATATTGCCGGATGACTTCAGCGCGCGTGCTGACATACTGCGTGGTGTCGAGTAATATCGGTACGGTTTTCTGAGCCGGCGTCAGGCTGCGAACAAGTGAGAGCGACGGATACGTTTTGATGAGGTTGCCGTTGCTATCATAGTACCTGCTCAGAGGGACTTCCGAGCGATGGAACTCCCATCCGCCGTCGACGAATGCATAGTAGTCAATGTAGAAGTGAAGAACATAGGCACCCCCCGAACTCCGGAAGATGGTGTTCAGGGTAATCTGTTCGGTGGTCGACCTGTCCAGGATCCTTGCATCCTTCAACGCCATCGAGGGGAGAAGAAGGGCCTGTGTATTAACCGTGGCGGTGAGGCCGGTCGGTGTCAAAACCTGTAAAGTATAATTACCTCCCGGACTTATGGGCTGGTTATAGGCCACATACACATTGATCGGGAGCGGGTTGCCTGCGCCGTCGGTACCGACCACAACCGTGTCGCGGAAGGGAATTGTCCTGCCATTGGTGAACATCTGCACCGTCGCATTATCGATCACCGGTCCGGGTGGATTCGCGTAGGTCGTTCCCACACGCACGAATTGCGTGCTGCTCGCAGAATTCAAAATGCTATAGACCGCAAGTTTGCTGCTTACCGGGCCGTCCGGTTCAAACGGCTGATTGCAGGAGGCGATGACTGCGCACGCCGCAACGACGAATCCTCTGTGGAGTGGAATCTTCATGTTCAGAACTCGACGGACAGTGAAGCGGTGGGAAAGAAGGGGATCATATAGTCCGTCTTTCCGGTGTTGCGATCATAGTAGAGAATGTTCTTCTGGTTGTAAAGATTGATGATGCTGACGCCGACGGTACTGCGAACCCCTCCGAGAGACAGCGCATACGACACCGCCGCATCCAGCCGGTGATAGGCGGGGAGACGCGCTGCATTTTTCTCCCCGAGGGTGCGACTGGGCGAGCCTGGACCGGCCGGGAAGGGGTCCGTCCCGATTCCCGACAGCGGAAGACGATCGTAGAAGCCGGCACTCTGGGTGAAAGGATACCCGCTGCCGTAATCCCACCGCAACGTTGCTTCCAGACCGGGGAGAATATGGAAAGTCGTCACCGCCTTTGCGGTATGCCTCCTGTCGTACCGGGGCGAATAGGTCACATCGTTTGCACTGACCGTGACATACGAAAGGGCGTACGAGGCGTAGACGTCGACAAACCGGGAGGCGTAACGAAGGAGGATCTCGGAGCCGTAGGCCCGGCCCGTCCCATTGAGATAATCCGGGTCCCCGGGATAGACCTTCGCGCTATTGTAAAGGGTGAGCGACCGGTAAGATTTTATATACGTCTGGACATTAAGAGCAAGCGACGGGAGGATGTTCCCTTCGAGACCCAGGACGTAGTGGTGTGCCTCCTCCGGCCGTAATTCCGTCGGGAGCAGGATCCAGGCGTCGAACAGGGATATCAGGTCGTCTTCGTTGCTGATAGTGATCAAATTTTGGGTGAAGACACCGTATGAGGCCTTCGCTATCCAGCTGTTCCCAAAATCGTAGGAAAGGGTGAACCGCGGCTGCAGCCCCTGACGAAGTGGCCCGCCATTCATGATGAGAAGGATATCGGAGTGTATGCCCAGGTCGAATCCCAGATTTCCCATCTTTCCCTGATACCGGAGCCAGACATACCATTCGATATCGCTGTCTTTGATTTCGTTCGGGAAAATGTTATTGGTGTACAGTGAATCATCAACTGAAGGGAAGTTGATTTCAAACCCCTCAAAAAAAGTATTCTGGCTCTCGGTAAATGACGTGAACTCTACTTTGAGCCCGACTTCCTGAAGTTTTGAGGATGCCGGGGTCACCGAAAGCGCCTGCTTCGGCTCCCGTTTGATGGTCGAAGATGAATACGTAAAGGCTGCATCAAAATAGGTCCTGTCATCCGCCAGGCCGGAAAGGACTGCCGAGAATGCTGAATTGCGCCAGGAGTGATTGGGTTGATCGACATCGTTCGGCAGCACATCATCGCCGCTAATGTAGCCGCGGAAGCCGATCCGCCCGGTGGAGGTGCCCATCGTCCCCTTGAGAAAGAGATCGTAAAAGGAGAGAGGTGCGGGGTTAGGGATGAGTTTGTCCACCGCGTTGCGGAAGAGCGATGAGCGGCCGCTGACGAGCCAGGAATTATCTCCGGAAAACGGGCCGTCCAGTTCGAGTTTCCCGGAAAGGAAGTTTATGTTCGCTGACCCGGAAATTTTCGAAAGATTACCTTCCTTTGAGGTCACGTTGACAACAGAGGAGAGCCTTCCACCGTAGCCTGCGGGGAATGCTCCCGTGTACACTTCCGCCGTTTGGACGATGTCGGGATCCAGGATGCTGAACAGGCCGAAAGCGTGGAAGGGGTTGTAGATCTTCATGCCGTCGAGAAGGATGAGGTTCTGGTCTCCTGCACCTCCCCGGACATAAAACTTTGCGCTCACATCCGAGGTCGACGTGATCCCGGGAAGCATCTGGAGAGATCGCAAAAGATCCTGTTGCCCGACCGCCGGAATCGATTGGAGCTCTCTTGGAGTGATAATATGCACACTCGCGCTCTGTTCCGAGAGCGTGGAAATGCCGCGCGAGCGCACCACAACCTCGCCGGTCTGAATCACCCGGGCTGCAAGGCGCACATTTACGGTCAGCGGGTCCCGGCCGTTGACCCGGATAGTGGTCACGCGTCGTTCATACCCCACCGCGCTGACCATTAACTCATAGGTGCCGGCGGGGAGTCCGGTGATGATATAGAAACCGTTCAGGTTCGTTGTTGCCCCCCGGTTTGTCCCCGACACGGTCAGGTTGACACCGAGAAGCCGTTCGCCATTCGCACTATCAGAGACAATTCCCCGAACATCAGAAACCTGCGGTGTTTCCTCTCGCGGAGTCCCAAACGATTGTGCTCGAAGAGATATTCCGGGCAGGACAAGGAGGACGAGGAGAGGGATTCGAAGAGAGTTCACCGGAGCAGGGGTTAGAGTCTTGGACGTGATTGCGATAGGAAGGAGCAGAGAGACACTTACATTCAAAAGAAACGCAAATCCTCTCCAATATGCAAGGAATCGGTGCACTCCGAGGAGGGCTCTCAACAGCGAAGCGGCAGACTCCCGGGAGGTCAAATCAATTCCGTTTTGAGCAACTGGAACTCAAAAATGGATGCTCGCCGTTGTATTATCATTATGACGGCAGAGAGATCGGTGAGGGGAAGTTCGCTCACGGAGTAGGGCAGCATGACGTGGTAGGTCCCTTCCCGTCGGAGGGTTTGGGATTGAAGTCCGGAACGAGAACCCTGCAAAGATTAAACCGGCGTTTCATTTCCGATGTCAAACAGTGAATCCATCGTTTTACCTCCACATAGGCCTGCGAGATTTCATAATGACCCTCCGATCCTCTTCCTTGGCGCTTCCGTTTGCAGTGAGTGTCCTCCTTTCCGTAGGTGGCTGTTCATCGGTGATTGAAATGACCAGTGATCATGCAAATCCGGGCCTTGCTATCGATGGGATCCCGAACGAATGGGAGGGGAAGCTCTATATCTTCAAAGACAAGGGGCTGCTCGTCGGTGTTCAGGATGATAGCCGTGATGTCTACGTCTGTGTAGAAGGCCTCGATCCGTCGACGTCCCGGGGGATGATGCGGGGAGGTGTCACAATCTGGTTTGATCCGGGTTCGGGGGAGCAAAACAGGTTCGGCGTTCATTACGGAGGGATGCACGGAGGGGCATTCCGTGAACAGGATGATCAGATGTTTCACCCGATGTCACCAGCAGACATCGAGATTCTCGGTCCCGACAAAGCGATCAAAATGAAAATCCCCTCCATAAGCTCCGAGCAGGAATACGGGCTCAAGGTCGCTCTCCGCGATTCGGGCGGGGCAGCGGTCTTCGAAATGAAGGTTCCCCGGGGTGTAAAGGCAGGCGATGTAGGACTGGAACAAATCGTCGATAAAACTCTAGGGGTTGAAGTTGAGACGTCGAAGGGTCCGACGGGAGGCTCATCTTCTTCATCCCGCGGTGATGGCGAACGCGAGGGTGAGGGGGGGAGGCGTGGCGGCGGAATGCGGGGGGGAATGGGGAGAGGCCGTCCGGAAGGGGGAGAAGGAGCGGAAGGTGGGCCACGCGACCGCGAAGGGGGAAGAAAACCAGATTCGATGAGCCTGTCCTTGCGGGTTCACCTGGCATCTTGACAATAGGAGGCCGGAACCTTATCGCACCCCATATGTGTTAACCCCACAGTATCCAACCTGCCGAAAGGTACAATGATCCTCTTTTGATACCGGTTTAATCGCCGAACTCATCTCCCGGGGAGCGTTGTGCCACATATTGCCATTCTCAAGTGTTATGTATCCAGACCCTGGTGTAACCTGCCGGGATCCCGGGAATGCACGCGCCCTCAAGAAAATGTCTAACCAGTAATCCTCCAACAAGGAGATTCTCGTGTCCCTCTCCTGTCGGCTCGATCCAGCGTTACGCCGGAATATCCTCTCCTTCGTAGGTCTCATTGGCGTTCTCATCGTTTTTGCTCCATCGAGCGGCAGGTCAGGCGTCCTCTGGACCCAACTGCATATCGATTCGAGTCGGGCGGTGTTCCCTTCATCGCTGAGTTTTGCTCGCGTCGAGCCGGTCGATGGTGAATCGGGTTTGTTCCCGGTAAGCCTGGTGACTCTTCAGGATACTCCTGTTGTTGAGCATCATGAACCACGTCTTTTGCCTCCGTCGCTCAGCCCGGTTGAGAAAATCATTTGGGGAGAGAGCGGGTTCCTGCGTACCACCGGGATCGCGCCGCTGACCCCTTCTGCACGGATGAGTGAACTCCGATTCCGGAGGACCATGCTGACAATTCATCAGATCGGTGGGTTTGTGACCCTTGGTCTTCTTGTTCCCACCATCATCTATGGTCAACGCAACATCCAGAACTGGAACGATGCCATGATGGGCGTGCGCCCGCTCGACCGTCAGCTCAACCGGACCCATCGCATGTGGGCGGATCTTGCGTTCACATCCTATCTTGTCACGGCCGCGATGGCGATCCTCTCGCCGCCGCCGATCATCCGTCGCAATGAGGCAAGCACGATTACCACGCACAAGATTCTGGCATGGGTCCATTTCACGGGGATGATCGCCCTGCCCATTCTTGGCGCGCTTGCAGCACATGCCAACACTGCAGACCAGGCCAAGACACTGCGCACCGTACACGCGATCACTGCCTATACGACTGCGGCAGCACTCGCGACCGCCATGATTGTCATAACTTTTTAAGGGGGGAGTCTCATGGGAAAAGTCTTTCATGTTCTCACCGGCCTGGCGCTCCTTGTGACACTGGGCGCTGCACCGTTGCTCGCAGGTGCGCCGGTCCACCTGACGGCGCTCAAGGGGGATTCGTTCTTGAAATACATCCTTGTCCATCCACTTCATCACGTGGAGGGTGTGAGCAAAGAGGTAACTTGCTCGATGGACTACGATGACGCGACACATACGGTCACGGCGGCGTCGTTTCAGGCCGATGTGGCATCATTTGACAGCGGGAACAGCAGCCGTGACTCGCACGCGATGGAGGTGCTTGACGCTCTGGAATACCCGGAGGTCTCCTTTACAAGCAAGAGCATCACGAGTTCAGGACGGAACATGCAGGTTCAGGGGGATTTGACCTTTCACGGACAGACGAAACCCGTTGCATTCCCGGCCACGCTGGATGCGGCAGGATCGAAAATCTCCGTAGAAGGGAATGCCGCGGTGAGTCTCACGGCGTTCGGAATTGAACGACCATCCCTTCTTTTAATCCCGGTGGAGGACACGCTGCATATCTCCTTCACGATGGTCTTCCCGAACTCAGGTCTGTCGAGCAAATAATCGTTGGACAGGCTTCAGGACCACAGGGTGCGACATTCCATACAACAGAGGATACACATGGACACCAGTCTTCAAACACGGCGAGAATTCTTCATCCGTACTGCGCAGGCCGGTTCGCTCGTGGCATTGGGGGGAGTTCTCAGCACATTTCTCTCTGCATGTAATTCCAACGGGAATAGTCTCGGGAATGCGCCGACGCTCCCGACCATCAAGGCTACCGTCTCGAACAATACGATCACGATTTCGACTGCATCCGGTTCTCCCATCGCAGGTGTCGGCAGTGCGGCACTGGTGCAGTATGGCAACGGGAATCTTCTGGTTGCGCATACCGCCCAGGATGCTTTCACGGTCCTGACGGCGATTTGCACACACCAGGGGTGCATTGTGGACGGATTCAGCGGCGGGATCTACACCTGCCCCTGCCACGGAGCCGAATACGATACCAACGGCAACGTGGTGCATGGGCCCGCCACGGCTGCTCTACGAAAGATTCCCGCCCAGTATGCGAATAACCAACTTGTCATTTCCGTTTGATGTCCCCGGAGATTGGAGGGCCATCCCGAAACGTGGGCAGCTGAGAGGCTCTGTGGTGGGAGAAGCACGGTAGAAGGGTGGCCGTTCCATGAACGCCCGGCGTGGGAGTACAACCGCGCCGGGTTTTTTTTTGTCCATGCCCACTTGCACAGGTCGGTGAAGTGTCCCTACATTGGACCACCACCCACCCTGTCTGGAGGTCCCATGGTACCGCTCCCTCGCCCGGCATTATCTCTCGCCGTCCTTATCCTTGTTCTTCTCTCCTCCTGCGCCAAACGCGACTATCACGGCGTCGAGTCAAAAGACGTTTACCCTGTGCAGGAGGGTTATGTTGACGCTCATGGAGTTCTGATCTACTATACGATCGTGGGCAATGGAGCGCCGCTGCTGATCCTCCATGGCGGACCGGGGGCGTCGCACGACTATTTCCTGCCCTACCTCCTTCCGCTTGCGCGCACGCACCGCCTCGTGTTCATCGACGAGCGGGGTTCCGGCCGATCGGAAAAGCTCGAAGATCCTGCGGGCTACACTGTTGAAACAATGGTTGAAGATGTCGAGGCTGTACGGGCGGATCTGGGGCTCGGAACCATCGATCTCCTCGGTCATTCCTACGGGGGAGTCCTGGCGCAGGCATACGCGTTGAAGTATCAGCAACACCTGAGACACCTTATTCTCTGCAGCACGTTTCAAAGCACGTCGAAAATGAACAAAGTGTTCGACGTCATGAAACAACGGATGGCCGAACCTCTTCGCAAGCGCATTAACGCGATGGAATCGACGGGCCTGTTTGGCAAGGGAAAGGAATACGAACAGGGGAGATATCAACCGGAGTACATGGTTGCTGCGTGGGGGGAAGGCTACTTTCCGTACTTGTATCAAAACCACCCCGATCCCAACTACGACCCCGTTCAGAATGGTGTAATGTCGTGGGACCTCTATCGGGAGATGTGGGGGTCGCATGGGGAATTCGTGATCGACGGGAACCTCTCGTCGGTCGAGTATGACGATCGCCTGGCGACGCTGAAGGTGCCGACACTGATCACGGTCGGCGACCATGACGAATGCGATCCTTCGTTGTCCCGGGAGATGCATAGCGAAATCGCAGGGTCGACATTAACAATCTTTCCCAAGAGCGGTCACATGACGTTTGTCGATCAGCCGGGGTTGTTCATCCGGACCGTGAACGATTTTCTTGGCGCCAAATAGATACCTGCCCAGCCAGGGCGGGAAGGAGAAAGTCATGGTGCGCTCTTTGATGATGTTCCCGTTATTGGCACTCCTGAGCTTCGGCGGATTTGTCTGTGGGAAATCGGAGGAACGTTCCGTATCCACGAATGCGAGGGAATTACGATTCAAGGTGGCGCGATGCATCGATCGTGAAGGCATCGGGATAGAGGCGTTCAGCCTCCTCATTCCTGCAGATTGGGCCTTTGAGGCCGCAATACATTGGAATGTTCAAAATCCAGGCATGCCGGCGGTCGCGACCATGCGGACGATGAGCCCGGACAGCACGAAAGAAGTTGACGTCTTTCCCAATCAATCGTTCTTTTGGACCGACAATCCCATGACCAGATCAATGTTCCCGGTCGGATCGCGGTACTTTGGGGCGGAGGTGCGCCCGGTTTTGCAGGTACGCGACATGCTGCGCCGGATTGTCCTACCGCGATTCCGCCGACACGCGAAAGAGTTGAAAGTCGTAAAGGAGGAAAACGTGCCTGCCCTCGCGCGAATCGCTGAAACCGGAAATTCTGCAGCGGCAAGCGGACTTTTCCACGCGGAAGGGGGCAAGATCAGAATTGAATACAGGACGGGAAACGCGTGGAGCGAGGAAGATCTCTACGGTGTGGTGGAAAGCTATGGGATACCTCTTCAGACGCTTTCCGGAAGTTCGACGAACACCATGTGGACTGCCGACTACCTCTTTTCCCTGAGAGCCGGCAAAGGCACACTCGACTCCAGCGGCCAGCTCTTTCGTGTCATTATCGGCTCTTTTCGTGTCAATCCGCAATGGTTCAACAGATACGGACAGGTCGTTGCCGCGTTGATCCGCGCAAACATCCAGCAGATCCATCGCGTGGGGGAGCTGAGTAGAATCATCAGCCGTACCTCGAACCAGATTTCCGATGATATGCTCCGTTCATACAACGACCGCCAGAATGTGTACGACCGTCTTGCTGATGACTTCTGCAGGCATATTCGGGACGTGGATGCCTATTACGATCCGTATGCAGAAAAGGAAGTGGAACTTCCTGCGGGGTACAACCAGGCATGGACCAACAATCTCGGGGAGTACGTGATCAGCGAGGCCGAAGACTTCAACCCCAATATCGGTTCGAACCTTCACTGGCAACGCATGGAAAAGAAGTAGTTATGGTGTCAGCTTGAACAGCCCTTCCGGCCGTGAACCTCGAAGTCCGGCCTCGTAGGAGCGGGGGTCAACTTTGGCCAGCCCCGCCACCATTCCCCTGGTCAGAAGGGGATACCGTCTCATCTTCTCAAGCTTCGCGGCAATGAGTTCCATTGTTTCCTCGCGCGTCATCCAGGCGCGGGAGGAGAAGGTCGTCAGCCGAAGCGGTCGCGTGTACCCCCGCAGCGTTTTCTCTCCCGCCACATTGAAGTACTGCTCGAAGTACGAAATTATGAGTTCCCGCAAAGTCCTGTGGATCGGCTCGCGGTAGCGGAGCCCCACGAAATTCGATTTCCCCAGTGCTCCCCAGGCTCCATGCCGACGGAATAACGCCACCAGGTGCTCGTCGTCCCGGCTGTTCGGGAACATGTTGACGATGAGCGGCGGATGCCCGAGGAGACTCAGCATCCCCGCCCCAAAGACTGCTCCATCATAACAATGGGCTTGCCCGTCGCGGAGAACGCGGAGTGGCGAACGGTACGTGGACTCGGCACTGTACGTCATCCCATCCATGAACGACTGGATAGCAAAGGGTGAACGAAGAGACTGCACGGTTCGTCGTTCGTTCGGCGTGAGGACACGGAGAAACTCGTCTCGATCGAGTATTGCCATTGGACAGGGAAGCGGTTGTGGCAGTATGAGTGAGAGATAGTGTGGATGGTACGGAAATCGTCGCGACGTTGCCACCCCTGAATGAAATGCAAAACCTGCGACGATACATTCTCAAGAATTGGAAAGCTCGAGGTCGGGCCAACATGATTATTAGATAATATATGATAACGTGCATTGGCATGAAACCTGATGATCTAGACTATAGGTTTTGGAGCCAGAGGAACACTTATGCAGAATTTCGACCAGGACACATCGGTTTATTCGATTGGCAGCGTGGCGCGCAGGCTGGGAGTCTCCGTCCAGACCCTGAGGCTGTACGAAGCCGAGGGGATGATTCTCCCGACGAAATCCGGTGGGGGGCAGCGGCGATACTCTGAGAGGGATGTGAAGCGCCTGGAATGCATTCGTCAGGCAATCGTGAAGGACGGGATCAGTGTTGCCGGGATACGGCGGATGCAATCCCTCGTGCCCTGCTGGTCGATCGTCCATTGTACGGAAGCAGAACGGGTCGTCTGTCCTGCATTCCGCGACCATGACGGCGGTTGCTGGACCTATAAGCACGCAGACAACGTGTGTTCCGGTAAAGACTGCCGGCTCTGTGAAGTGTACCAGCTCTCCTCGACCTGTGAAGGAATAAAGCAAATCATTTCAAGGACCACCATCGTTCCGCGGACGGAAGTGCGACCGGCGCGTGCCGCGGACGGCGGGAAATTGGAGAGAGAGACCAGCGTATGAAACGGATTCTTCTAGGCGTTGTTCTGGTTCTCGTGATCATGGGAGCAATTCTCACATCTCTGGACCGAAAAACGAGTGAGCCGTCCGACATCGAGCTGTTGCGGCAGCGTTATTCGCAGAAGCATTCGGAATCGGTGGACCATTCGAAATTCACCCAGCTGCAAAAGCATTTCAACAAACCCCAGGAAGTGACCGCAGCGTGCATCGGCTGCCACAACGGCAGGGCAAGCGAGGTGATGCGCTCCTCCCACTGGAACTGGGAGTCGGAACAATACATCGAGGGCAGGGGGATTCGAGCGATAGGGAAGAAGAATATACTCAACAACTTCTGCATCGGCACCGCGGGGTCGCATCAAAGCTGCAACAAATGTCATATCGGATATGGGTGGGGGGACAAAGGGGAGTTCGACTTCACTGACTCGTTGAACGTCGATTGCCTCGCGTGCCACGATAACAGCAATACCTATATCAAGGGGACAGGCATGGCCGGGTATCCCGACTCTTCCGTTGACCTGAACAAGGTGGCGCAGTCGGTGGGGAGACCGACACGCGTCACGTGCGGAACGTGCCACTTTTTCGGTGGCGGGGGAAACAATGTAAAGCACGGGGACCTGGAGATGTCCATGTTCGATCCCTCGCGAAGCGTCGACGTGCATATGGGATCTGATGGCGCCGATATGCAATGCGTGGATTGTCATACTGCGACACAACATCAGATGAAGGGGAAATCGTTTGCCGTCTCCTCCATGAATCGTGGTCTCGTGGCGTGCCAGGATTGCCACACGGCGATGCCCCACGACAGCGAAGTCCTGAATGAACATACGTACAAGGTGGCGTGTGAAACATGCCATATACCGATCTACGCAAAGGTCAACAAGACGAAAGTCTATTGGGACTGGTCAACCGCCGGCAAACTTCGCAACGGGGAACCGTACGAAGTGCGGGACACGTCGGGCTATGATTCGTACCTGTCCATCAAAGGATCATTTGTGTGGGCGAAAAATCTTGTCCCCGAGTATGTCTGGTCGAACGGGACTGCCACGCATTATCTCCTCGGGGACACGATCACGACTGTCCCGATCCGGCTGAACGATCTTCATGGGAGTTACAGCGATCCCGATGCGAAGATCATCCCGGTGAAAATCTCGCGGGCGAAACAACCGTACGATGAACGGTACCACTGGCTTATCCAGCCGAAGTTGTTTGGCGAGAAGAAGGGGGAAGGTGCCTTCTGGGAGGATTTTGACTGGAACCAGGCGGCAAAGGAAGGGATGGCTGTCGTCGGGAAGCCGTTCAGCGGCGACATGGGCTTTGTGGAAACGGAAATGGTTCTACCCGTCAATCACATGGTCTCGCCCAAAGGACAGACCGTTCAGTGCATTGAGTGTCACACGAGGAACCACTCCCGGCTTGCCGGGCTGAAGGACTTCTACCTGCCCGGTCGTGACCACAATGCAGCCATCGACGGCGCGGGACTACTCCTGATCGGTCTCTCCCTTGCAGGAGTTGTTACGCATGCCACTATCCGCATCATGTCCAATCGACGTCACAAGGAGGGGAGTCATCACGCATGAAACGGGAATATGTGTATAAGGCCTTTGAACGCTTCTGGCATTGGACGCAGGCCGTGCTCATCCTGTTTCTGGGGGTGACGGGTTTTGAGATTCACGGTTCGATCTCCTTCTTCGGATACGATCAAGCCGTCCGGTATCATAGTCTTGCAGCGTGGGCGTTCCTCGCGCTGATTGCCTTTGCGATCTTCTGGCATGTCACCACCGGTGAATGGCGGCAATATCTGCCCACGTGGCACAACCTGCGGGCCCAGGCGGAATTCTATCTCATCGGCATCTTCCATAATGCACCGCACCCGACGCGAAAAACCGTCCTTAGCAAGCTGAACCCGCTCCAGCGTCTTGTGTACCTCGGACTTAAAATCCTCGTGATTCCGGTGATGGTGTTTTCCGGGTTGTTGTACATGTTCTACCGGTATCCGCAGCGCCACGAAATCGTTGCACTGAACATCAGCGGTCTTCAGCTCGTTGCGTTCATTCATACGGCGGCAGCCTTTCTCCTGGTCGCGTTCGTTATCGTGCACCTGTATCTGATCACTACGGGAGAAACGCCCACGTCAAACCTTCGTGCGATGATCACGGGATGGGAAGACCTCCCGCACGCAGAGAGTCATGCTCCCAAACGGGCAGTTCAGGAAGGAGTCCCGTCATGAAAACACAGTACATGAATCCCTATCTGGCCGGCGTCCTTCTCGGGCTGGTGCTGCTCGCCTCAGTGTTCATCACCGGACGTGGATTAGGAGCCAGCGGAGCGCTCAAAAGCGTTGTGGTGGAGGGTGTGAGCGTTGTGGCTCCCACTCACCTCCAGTCGGGGGAATTCTACAAAGAGTTCAGCTCAGGTCATTCCGGCAGCCCGCTCAAGCAGTGGCTCGTGTTTGAAATGCTGGGGGTGGCCATTGGAGCATTCTTCTCCGGTGTCGTTTCAAAGCGACTGAAGTGGACCACGGAAAAGGGCCCTCACGTGGGGGGCGGCTTACGCATCGGACTTGCCGTACTCGGCGGAGCCCTCTTTGGAATTGGAGCCCAGTTCGCACGGGGGTGCACAAGCGGGGCGGCGTTGAGCGGGATGGCGGTACTCTCCACCGGCGGATTCATCACGATGATGGCAATTTTCGGCACCGGGTATGCCGTTGCCTTCTTTTTCCGAAAACTCTGGCTCTAGGAGGAGGCGACTATGGGACCATTTGTGCCTGACTTCATTACCGACGAGATGAACCTGGTGGTCGCACTGTTCCTCGGCATTGCCTTCGGGTACGTGCTGGAACAAGCAGGGTTTTCATCTTCACGACGGCTCGCCGGCGTGTTTTATGGATACGATTTCACAGTCCTCCGCGTCTTCTTCACCGCTGCGATCACAGCAATGCTCGGGATCATCCTGCTCGGCTTCTTTGGCTGGCTGGATACCGACATCATCTATGTGAACCCCACATTTCTCGGGCCGGCGATTGTCGGCGGCGCAATCATGGGAGTGGGTTTTGTGATCGGCGGCTACTGCCCGGGAACGAGCGTCTGCGCGGCCGCAATAGGCAAGAAGGATGCACTGGCGTTTGTGTTCGGCGGACTCCTGGGCGTGTTTCTCTTCGGAGAATTCTTCTCCCTGTATGATGGGTTCTTTGAAAGCGGGGCGTTCGGACCACTGAAGGTGTTCGACTCTCTCGGCCTCTCCAGCGGGATGTTCGTTTTTGTGTTGATTCTTTTCGCAGTCCTCGCCTTTGCCCTCACCACGAGGATAGAACGCAAGGTCAATCCCGAAAACGGAACGCAACGCTGGCCGGTGCGAAAACATGTCGCCTCCGGCGGGTTTGTCCTCCTTCTGGGCGCAGTGATGATTGTGCTTCCCGGCCGGAAACAGAGCTTGCTCAATGAGGTCGCTTCAGCATCGTACGCAAAGGAGCATCCGCTCCATCTGATGACCGATGATGAGCTGGCGTTCAGAATCCTCGATAAAGACCCGCGGCTCGTGATCATTGACGTGAGAGATCCCGAAGAGTACAAAAAGCTGGCGCTCCCGGGTTCGGTAAATGTCGGCCTGGATGGGCTGTTCGGAAAGGAATACGCAAGCGTGTTGGGGATGAGACACAAAGAGCGGGTGTTTGTCGACGATGACGGGACGACCGCAAAGACCGCCGCGCTCCTGGCCACCCGCCTGGGGTACGACGACATCCGCGTGCTGGAGGGCGGCCTTACGGGATTGCAGGCCAACATTCTCCGGTTCAAGGCTCCGGAAGGGGTGCCCGATCCCGACTTGGTGGATACCTACAGGTTTCGTGAGAGGGCAAGCACCCAGCTGGCCAAAATGATCGAAGAAAACAAGAACGCGGCAAACAAGCCGAAGGCCCCCATGAAGAAGATTCAGGGAGGCTGCTGAGGACGGGCGATCGCCTTCGTGCCCGGGGGGGCGATCCGGACTGTATTAAACTCTCCGCCGCAGGGCGTGTCCAACATGCGTCCCACTTTCGAGGAGAAAGTTCATGAAACAGAATGTCCGTCGTTTCGCGACCCTTCTTGGCGTCGTGCTGATTTCTATTTCGGTCGGTTGTGCCCAGGGAATGATGAGAAGGATGTCTGTTGAGGCGAGAGTGGACACGCTTGCCAAACAACTCTCGCTCACCGACGCCCAAAAGGCAAAAGTTCTCGATGTCTTCAAGGGCGCCGATGCCTTCCGGCAAAAAGCCTTCGAGGACCATCAGGGCGATCGTGATGCCATCCGGGCGGCAATGGACAGCAGCCGCACTGAGACGAGTGCAAAGATGAAAACCATCCTCACAGATGACCAGTACAGCCAATTCCAGAAGATTCAGGCGCAAATGCCGATGCGCCGAAGGGGAATGAACAAGTAAGCGCTCGATGAGTGTGCTGGTGCGGGGACGTTGACGCGAGTCGGCGTCCCACTTTTTTTGCTCTCACACCGACCTTCCGGGCCCCGATGCCTCATACAGGAACCGCAACCACTGGGTGAAAAAGTCAAGGCAGTTTGTTCTCCACCGGTTCAAGGGGTTCTGGAGATCAAAGTTGGTTGGCGCGGCGACATCCGTCCGTCCGCGTTCCTGATCACGCCAGTATTCGGTCGCGATGCGACCTGCTTCGTACTCGGGGTGTCCGAGGTGCATCAAGAACCTCCGGTCTCTGCTTTCGAAGATCACATACCCGGCTCCATCGGCATGGGCAAGCAAACGCACTTTCCCTTCTTGAGCCGCCTGCTCAAGGACCGTGTCGTCAATTCCGGAATGACGGCTCTGAGGACAGGCGAAGGCGTCATCGAAGTCCCCGGTGATCGGATGAGCCCTGTCCAGATTCCGCGCATCGTACACGCCAAATATCTTCATGGGGTAGGAGGTTTTTTCTATTCCAAGCATCTTCGCAAGAGCAAGTCCTCCCCAGCAGATCCCCATTGTCGACGGGATGTTCCCTTCGGCGTAGCGAAGGATTGTCGAGAGTTCCTCCCAGTAGCTTACCTGATCGTACGGAAGCTGTTCGATCGGCGCACCGGTGAGAATGAGGCCATCGAGCTTCTGAGGCGTATTTGCCTTCTCGAACGAAACATAGTACCGGTCAAGATGGTCCCTGTCGCTGCTCTTGTACGCATGCGTCGTGAGCCTGATCCACACGGGTTCCACCTGAATGATGGTTTTTGCGAGCGGGTAGAGCAAATGGTACTCATAAAGCTCCGCCTGCGGCATCACGTTGATGATGCCGATGCGAAGAGGTCTGATGTCCGCTCGTTGTGCCTGTTCGGCGGAAAGGAGTGCCACCCGGCGCCCCTGCAGAGGATACCCGGTGGGGAGAATGACTGCCATAATGAACGTCCGGCGCTAGTGAAAAAATGTCTTGTGACCCCGGCGGCGATTGCATGGACACCGGCAAAAAGCGAAAACCCCTGCTACGGACCAAATAGCAGGGGTTCAAATGCGGAGAATGCTATTTAGCCAATTCTTTTGCGTCGCTGCAAGTGGCGTAAATCACGACGTTAAGCCTGCGTATCAATATAGAAGGCCGGTGGTTTGAAATCAAGCTGATGAGGCGGGGGCGACGATTATTCTCTCGAACGCACCTCAAGCACGGGAAGCAGCCCCTCAAGGAGATGGCGGCCAGGGACAATTCGCGGCAACCCTCATCAGGGGCGAGTTGCCTCTCTTCCGAAAGGAGTGTACCTTTCTCTCTGACAGACAGGTGAAAGGATGCAGACCATGGCCCCCGCCCCGTCCGAATTTCTCGAATCCGACTCTCCGGAACCCCATCGTGAACGCACAAAAGCCATCCTGAAATCTCACCCCGAGGTTCGTTCCCTGATCGGTCGAAACCCCTGGTCCTTTGCGCTGATCGCCGGGGTGGTCATCGCCCAGACTGCAATCGCCGCACTCCTGTCGCAACAGCCCTGGTGGCTCGCACTTCTTGTCGCCTATCTGATCGGCGCATTTGCGAACCACAGTCTGTTCGTTCTCATTCACGAGTGTGCCCACAATCTCGTATTCAAGAGCAAAACCGCGAACATCCTGGCCGGGATTCTCGCTGATTTTCCGAACGTGGTCCCGAGCTCGGTCTCGTTTCGCAGCTACCATTTGAAGCACCATGCGTTTCAGGGGGACTATTATCTGGACGCTGACCTTGCCAGCAGATGGGAGGCGCGGCTCATCGGTTCGTCCTTCTTCGGCAAGGCGATCTGGTTGCTGTTATTCCCTGTATTCCAGGCGCTGCGTCCCCCCCGGCTGAAGGAGATCAAGTTTCTTAATCTGTGGACGCTTGCAAATTGGATCGCTGTCTTTGGGTTCGATGCACTGGTGATCCTCTTTCTGGGGCCGGTGTCGTTCCTCTACATCGCGGCCTCCTTCGTATTCTCTATCGGACTTCATCCCCTGGGAGCCCGATGGATCCAGGAACACTACCTGACATCTCCACCGCAGGAAACGTACAGCTACTATGGCCCGCTGAACGTCGTCGCACTGAATGTGGGATTTCATAATGAACACCATGATCTTCCCTCGATCCCCTGGAACAGACTCCCGCTCCTTCACAAAGGAGCGGAGGAATTTTATTCCGGCCTTATTGCTCACCGCTCCTGGACGAAACTGCTCTGGAGATTTTTGACCGACGGAAACCTCTCACTCTTCTCGAGGGTGGTTCGCAACAATAGGGCGGAGGTACCGGTGGTGCAGGAATAGAGAGATATCCTTCTAGCTCCGGGGACTGGAGCGCGCAGGGGGGACGGCTACAGGGAGACACGTTGCATTGGGTCTCCCTTTTTCTTATTGCAGATTTGCCCTATGCGCTGTAACCTGGCATTGGTTCGCACCGAAGGAACCAAGGGGTGACTCAGAAGTGTTTCTATGATGAAATAAAAACATTCCAGGTGGTGACAGAGTGAACGAATTAAATGATTTTTTTGAGGGGGACCATCGTCGTCTCGAAGATCTGCTTAATCGCGCCACCGCAGATCTGGACAACATTAACATGGAAACGTTTGCCGAGTTCCGAAAGGGAATGCTCAGGCATATCTCCATGGAAGAAAAGTCTATTATCCCGGCGCTCGTTGAGGCGCGTGGGGGGAATCCGCTTCATATCGTGCGACAGGTAAAGCTGGAACACGGTGCCATCGTGGCATTGCTCGTTCCGCCGCCGGGAAGAGGAGTTATCTCCGTTCTCCGACAGGTGCTGGCACATCACCATCATCTCGAAGAGGGGGCGGGAGGGTTGTACGAATCGTGTGAACGGATTACCGGTGATCGCGCTCAGGATGTTCTGAAAAAGGCAAAAGCAATCCCTGAGGTTCCCGTCCTACCCCATAATCCCGATCTCGTCGCCTATCAGGCGGCGATACGTACATTGGCGCGCGCGGGTTATGAGGTCACTGAAGGAGAGCTGAAAGCGTGAGATGACTCTGACGTCCTCTCACCCGTTCTCACCTGCCAGACGCGCAATTTGCAGGAGGCAAAACCTCAATTCCTCCTGCTGACGCTCCGAAAGAGCCTGCTCTTCGATGCGGAGAATGCGTTCCACTTCCTGAAGGGCCCGGACAACGGTGGTAGGGACCTCCAGTTGCTCACGGCTCAATTCCGTCAGATATTCCAATGCTGCGCTGAGGAACTGCTGCATCGAATCGTCGGGCTGCCCGCTCAAGCTTGCGCGCACTTTGCGCGGCAACGGGGCATTGAGAGAGGGGACCCGACGGGCACTCGTGCTTGACAGGGAGGCGAGTGCCAGGGCCAGCTCGATAAAACTCTGCACCCGTGCATACACCGGCTTGTGGAGCAGATTCCATGCCCGTGCGCGCCACACGCGGATCGCAATGGGAACGGACAACAGTGCACCCGTCGCCGCAATCCAGCTGTTCTCAATACGTCCGCCGATGCGATCCAGCAGAGCATCCGGATCAGTATTGAATAAGTCAGGCTGAAGAAGGACTGCGAGGTCCGGTCTGAGCGTGGGGAGGAGCCCCGGAAGGAACTGATCCCCCTCGAAGAAGTCGGGAACGCTCAACCCGTGGCGCCGGATAAGCTCACGGCGCAGATAGCCGAGAAACGCCGGCATGGCATCGAGGTCCTCGCGAAGGGCCGAGAGCGCGGAATTTCCGGCAGGGAACGCGTACTCCATCGACCTGAGGTGCGGGAGGCCCGGGTCGTGATATATCCGCAACGTATGAAGGATTTCGTAGACCGGGAGCTCCGGGAGGATCCGGTCTGCGAGTAGGGACGCACCCGTCCCTTCCTGAAATTGCCTCGAGGAGAACATGTGAAACGCCCTGAACAAACCGGTGGTCAACTGGCTGATTCCGAGAACCGCCGTTTGCGCCTGGTTGTGGGCGATCGCGCGGAGAAGACTTCCATACTTGGCAAGGGGAATGGTTTCGGCAATGCGCTCGAGGATTTGTCGTCCTTCTCCTTCTCCCACGCCTCGCCCGGGTCTCACTGTGGGACGATCCCTCAGGGGAGGAGTGGTTCTGGCGACAAAGTAGGAGATGATATGGATCCCGGCGACATCCTCCGGTTTCCCATAGACGATATGCCGGAAGTTCTCGGTCGTCAGTTTGACGAATTCGTCGAACACCTCATCCCTTCGTCCGAGCGTCAGACGTTCAAGGTCCTGCTGTCCCCGCGTGGAAAAACGGAGCCGGGTGTCCACCAACGGTTCCGTTGCACGCATGAGCTCACGTTCATAGAATCTTTGTGACTCGAACAGATGCAAGAGCAGGCCCGCATACTCTTCTACGGACATATACCGCATCTGTTCCGAGATATTGCTCTGGAAAGTACGGAGGTCCCCCGATGCGAAGACGCCCATCAGCGGCGTCGTTGCATACTCGGTGCTTTTCTTTGCGGAGGCGGGGAGATTGGCGCCGAGTCTTCTCGTGTTTCCATTGCCCGGCACAAACGCGGGCAGTCCCGAGAGCGGCGCATAATAGCCCCCCTGGCGTTGCATCGGCTCACCGCTTCCCATTTTGATCCGCACGGACCCCACGAGATCGCGTTGGGCCAACCATGTGACAATGGCGTGCTTCGCGTCTTTGAACAGAGCCACTCCTGCCGTCTGGCCCACCTGCTGACTGAGATCGGATCCGGCGATGAAAACTTCCGGGATGATTTCGGCGAACCTGGAACGCGTGTCCTGATCGAGCCGCCGGCTCTGAACCGCGTAATCCCAGATCCTCGAAAGGTATTCTGCAATTCCGCCTACAGAGGACATTTCTTCAAATAATGGGATGACCCAGACCGGGGCGACTTCCGATGCTTCGGTCTTACGAAGTGCGGATTCCCTGCTTGCCCGGAGTTTTCTGTCGAGCGAGATCAATGCGTCGGGCGACGTCGCCATGCTCACCTGAAGGGAAAGAAGCATCCCCGGGTTGCCGAATGTCCCGGCGATCTCGTTGATCTCCGTGATGTTATGGACGGTGGTGTCGATGGCGAACTGGTCCTGTGCCGTGACCATTTTCTGATGGATCCGCGGGGTAATAACGATCCGCTTGAGAAGATCACGGTAAGACGCCGCCAATAATGCGAGATTTGGCGAGTGTGAGTGTTCCACAATCGCAGGAATCGCCGCGTGCAGGGTCTTTCGCAGTGATTTATTGAGGGAGAAATAGTAACGAAGCCCCTGGCTCCGCCGTTGCCGGAGGGTGACCATTCTCCGTTCCAGGCGGTCATTATGCTGCCAGAGAGAGCGCAAAGGATCTGTTGCGAGATGGAGCCGCATGCCAATTTTTCTCACCGGGCCCGGCGTCATCTCTACCGGCAAGACGCCCCGGTATCTCTTTTCAAGCTGGTTCGTAAGAGCGGTAATCTCGTCCAGCAGCCGCTGGAATCCTGCCATGCTTTGCGAGAGGCTTGAGAGCTGAGAACGCAGGTCCCGATCGATCGGGATCCCTGGTTCGATTGCAAGGACCGTCGTCAGCAGGGCCGCCATCTGACGTACGTTTTCCAGAAGCACGGCTGCAACGAGGAGGTGTCCCTGTCCGGAAGGGCGTGTGCTTCCGTCCCAATCGCCCCAATAGGAGATGAACGGATCATAGTCCGAGATGGCGGCCATCCTGATCGCATCCTCGGAGGCGAGGAGTGATTTCAGGTCGAGGAGGATTTCCTGTCCTTCCTCCCGAGAGGTGATGGCGACGTTCAGACCGGCGTATTCTTCGAGGGTTGCAGACGCGATGGAGTGGGCGAGTGCTCCTGGATCCTGCTCCGGGTTCAGCAATCGTTCGATCGCTTCTTCCCAAATGGCCTCCGCCCGGAGCGAGTACATTTGTGTCGGGTGGACAGTGCGATCGTACAGTCTATGGCGAAACCGCTCCCGCCGCTGTTGGAGAGAGTCTTTGAAAAGCTCCTGTTCGAGTCGCACCCCGAGCGATTTCCCGCTGTCCGCATCAACCTCCGCGAGCAGAGACCGCATGCGATCCGCGCGGTCCCGGGTCCGTTGCCGGAAGAACTCCAAACGTGCGTGTGCATGGTCCAGCGCTTCTTTCCGGACTGCATCCCTGGCAAGCTCGCCGAATACCGTCATCTGGTACCGAGCCTGTGTCGACAGGCTTTCGGCCTCGGCGGACACCTGTTGCGCAAGGAGGGCGAACCGCGCCATGACCGATTGAGAGTCGAATCGACCGATGCTCGGCGACCGGCGTTCTGGAAGCGTACTCCGGTTGTAACGGGATTCCTCCTCTGCCATCATCCTGTTCAGGTCGATGACGACCCGACGCGTCTTGACTCCAAGTTGTGCGGCGCCGTCTGTTCCGCCAAGGGTGAGCCGGAATGCTTTTCGTCCGGTATCAAATCCCTTTTCCGTCCGGGCGAACGCGGACAAGGGAAGGAGGCCGATACCGCGGCGGGCAAGTCCGGAAGAGAGCCAATCCAGAGATACGCCGAAGGGGAGCCGATCGATGCGCAGGAGCGGATACATGCTGCCCGTCGGTCGGCGGACAGTGATGGAAAAGGGATTTCTCTCCGCCGGGAGAGCCTGGACGGCGTCTTCGATGGCGTGCATCCGTTCGTCGAACACCCGGTTCCTCAGAGTCCAGTATGCCCGCACTTCATGCCGCGCGCCACGGTAGAAGAGGTACGAAAGAAACATCGCCCCGACATTCGGGACCAGGCTGCTGTTCACGCGGGAAAATGCCGCTCGCAACTTCTCATCACGAATCTCGGCAACCGCAAGCCGCGACCCTGCCAGACTGTCCGTTTTTGAGACCGACTGCACGACAATCAGGTGCCACGCGTTTTCCCGTGTGAGGTAGCCGTCTTCCACAAGATCATTGGCGATTTGTCGGAGAGTGGGTGGTCCGGTGAGTGTCTGACGCGGCCCTACGTTCTCATACGCGAGATCATCAATCACGAAGATATCGCGCTCGAGTGACCAGCGGAGGAGGCGTCGGATGTCCTGTTCCCGGAACGCCTGCCCCGTCGCATTGTGTGGATTATTGAGTGCAAGCGCCCCGTGCGTCCTCCATCCGGGGTCGTCCTCGATCTTCTTCTCAATGCAGCGTGTGAGCGCCTCGACATCGAGTTCGAGCTCTTCGGTGAGGGGGATGGCCGTGACATTCGGAAAACAATGCTCGTAGGTCCAGCTCAAATCCGGCGCGACCACGTCGGAAATGCCGCAGTGGAATCCCAGGAGGCCGAGGGCCGTCCGGGAGGAGCCGCTGGCGACCACACACGCTTCCGGCTCATATTCCGGATGGTGTCGGAGAAAGGCCGCAAGAAAAGACGTGCGAAGGGCTCCCTGCCATTCCGGAGTGGCACCGAGTGAAAGGAATTCATCGTGCAGATCGGCATAGGACTTCTCCGAAAAGATTTCTACCGGAGGCGACTTTTGCTCAATCCTTTTCAGGGCATCCGTGGTCAATTCTTCCACCGTGGATGACACCCGGCTGAGGAATTCACCCGCGGAGTTCCCGAATCTTTCGAAGCGGCCGGCGTACCGGTTTTCGAAACCCGCCGCGAATCGCTGAACCGGATCAGGATCGTGTTCGTCCGGATCGTGATTCAGCGAAGCCGGTCCGTTGTTGTCGGCATTCCCGGTTCCAAGATGGAGGTCCGCCGCAAGAATCGCAGTGAGGTGTTCAATTTCCGGAGCAGAGGGCGTCCCTTTCAGCTGGAAGTGCGATACCTCGAGTGCTGCAACGAATTCGGGATTGCCGGCGACAAAAACTGTCGGCAGGGAACATAACGATCGATTGAACACGCCGGGCGTGAGGAATCGCAACACCCGTTTACTCATGCGTGCCTCCCTGGCCATCGACACGCTGTTCGGCGCATCATTCGCTTCAACGATGAAGAGGGGGGTGTCGGTAGCCAGGTGGCGAAGGTGCCGCCGCGTGTCTTCGCGGATGACGGATCCGAGGACAAGGAACGTGGGCGTCGATGATGTTCCAGCGGCCTGAGTGGCGAGAAAGGTCAATATCTCCTCATCGCGACCATGGACCGAGGAGATCTCCAGACCTTCAAACGACCGAAGGTGTTCCGGGAGAGTAAAATTGAAAAGGACAATCCTTGCAGGCAATTCTGCCAACGAATGGGTCAACGCATGGAAGAACACGCGGAATGTCTCTGCAATGCCACCCGTGCAGAAAATCACTTCACGCAGTCCCGTCTTCTCTCCGAAATCATAGATGAGCGGATCCGGCTGGTCTTTTTCGAGCCAGGTGCCGAATGTCTTGATCAATCCCTGAGGGTTGGCGCGAAGATACCCGCCCCGCGGCATATACGGGGCGCTTGTGCGAATGAGCCGGAGGAGAAGTTCAAGTTTTGGCCGGTCATCCCCGGTGAGTCCGCATTCCTCCAGTGCCTCGTCGATGGGGGCGTCGGGGATCCCTGCATGCAAGTCCAGGCCGAGCGCAATGCGGAAAAACGCATGGACAAGGCGTTCATCCTGAACGGGATGGCCGATGTGAAAATTGACGCGCTCTTCCGGAGGGACAGGGGAAGATGCCGTCGCTTCACTTACTTCGGAGACCTTGGCAGCCCGGGGAGGGCGCAACCGAAAGGGATCGCGAAGTCCGGTCTCTCCCTGTAAACGCGTTCCACTCACTGGGCATTCTTCGATTTCTTATCGGGCGTCTTGCGTGAACCGTCAAGGATCTGTTCAAGAAAGAGTTGAAAGAGCCCTGCGAGGCGCACGCCCTGATCCGCATTCTCAGGCGACAGCGACACTACGGTCCGGGCATTCTTCATCGACTGGCTCGCTTCTGCAAGACGCGCAGCTTGCGGGGTCAGAAGCAGGAGCTGCGGATTCTCCTTGAGGATGGTCATCTCCTCCCGTTCAAACTCCAGACGCATTCTATTGCGCAGGAGCTCATCCTCAACGCGTTGCCGTGCAAGACGTGATTCCTGTTGCTGTTCGGCATTCTTCAACTCATAGCGGAGAATCTCGATCTGATGCTCGGAGCGTGCGATCTGTTCGTCGGCACGGAGACGGGCTTGCGCGGCGGCAACGCGGGCCCGCTGGTTGAGCTCTTCCGTCTGTTCCATAATTCTCGCCGATTCGCGCTGGTGGAGGGCTTCCGCAATGGAGATGTCCACCGGGTCAATCGACTGCACGGAAAGAGAGATGAGGTCAAGTCCGAATTTCTGTCGACTGATGTCCTCACGTGCGTGGAGGTGTTTCAGCAGGAGTTCGGATGAGAGCTCCTCGAGGCCGTATTGTTCGGTGTGTTCCTTCACCTGTCCGAGCAAGACGCTCTCCAGCTCTTTCGCAGCTTTTCCCACTGCCATGGCGTTCCATCCCCCCACCCGGATCAGGGCGCCGATCGCCTCACGCGAGGCTGCGACGGTGGCGGTGAGTTTGACAATGATCGGGATACTCCCTTTGGCATTTGCCTCGAACTTCAACTCCATCAGGTGGGTGGTGCCTGGCAATGCCAGACTGAAATGGCGTGGGTACCATCGCATCTTCCGGAAGCCGATTGTCCCGTGTGATTCAAACAGGACCATCTGATCCGGTTTGCGGAGACGATACTCGTACACAAGCAGCACCACCAAAAGGGCAAGAGCGATAGCGAACCACATGGGGAAGTTCTCCGTATCAGTATGTTCGAAGAAAGAATTTCGTAAGCCTGCGGTGTTCCGACTTCCATTGGTCACGCGCCCGGCGTGCATTTTCAACTGTGGAAAGAAGCTCTCTGCATTCTGCAATGGGGCGAAATCATAGGCCTGGCAACCCAACGCTCTCTTTTATGATACCAAATAATGGACAATTCTCAAAATAGCGTAGAAAAGAAGGCTCCAGCTTCGTGGCGCTTGATCTTTTGAAGGTACGCCTCCGGAACCCGGTTCTCGCCCTCAGCGCAGTCTGCGCCGGCGTGGCATGCCGACGACCCGGTCGAAGTGCACCGATGAGTGGATAGGAAGTGAGGGTCTGCAGGGCCGGCAGATCGGGGGAATCGCATCAGGCCGGATGAGCGATACCGGGGAATTCGAGTATGCAGGAGGTTCCGGGGCCGGAGACCATGGAAAGTTTCCCATCCAGCTGACGGCCGAGTATCGCAACGAGCTTCAGCCCGAGTGTCGGCGTGTTCTCAAGATCGGACGGGACCGTGAACCCGATCCCGTTGTCACACACTTCGAGAATGTATTTCTGGGGGGAGGGGTGTTTCAGCGAAACAGCCACCTTCCCGACGCGGTCCTGGGGGAAGGCATATTTCATTGCGTTGGTGACGAGCTCATTGACGATCAGCCCGCAGGGGATGGCAAGAGCGATATCGAGAGCTACACCCTCAATATCGGTGACGATCTCCACCCCTGCCTTGCGATATGTTCTGGAAAGCGTGCGAACAAGCGAGGCAATGTACGATTTCAGGTCTACAGCCCCGAAATAGTTGGATTTGTAGAGATGCTCGTGCAACGTTGCCATAGAACGGACGCGCCCTTCCGCTTCCTGGAGAACATCGCGGAGTTGGGGGTCTTCAAGCGTTGACGCCTGGAGGTTCAACAGACTGGTGATGATGGTCAGATTGTTTTTGACCCGATGATGCACTTCCCGCAGGAGGGCCTCTTTTTCTCGAAGCGAGACGCGCAGTTGTTCTTCCGCCTCTATTTTGTCGGTAATATCGAACCACACACCCGAATACTCTACTTTACCGTCCTTCCCCTCCTGCAACCGGACCGTATGATCGAGAAACCAATGGTACGATCCGTCTGCACAGCGCCATCGATATTCGATATCTCCCGCCTTTCCGCTCCGGACCAACTCAAGATAGGTTTGGACACGGGTCAGGTCTTCCGGGTGAATGCGGGAGACCCAGAAATTCTGTTCCTGAAGGAATCGTTCCGGCGGAAAGCCCGTAACCTCCCAGGTATTTTCGGTGATCCAGTTGGCTCCAAATTCATCGGGGGTCCGCGCTGTGTACAGGATCAGCGGCATCACCTGGAGGATCGCCTGACGATGAGACTCGCTTTCGCGCAAGGCTTGTGTTCTCACATCGACCATGCGGGCAAGAGTGCGTTCCCGTTCTTCGGCTCGCCTGACTCTTACAAAGTGTGACGTCGCAAGGCCGGCGATGAACAGGATCCCGATGCCGAGATAGAACACCTTCCGTTCGTAGAAACGGGGCGCGATCGAGAGTTCGATGCTCGCCCGTACAACCGGGGCCGATCCGGGGACTTCGCTGTGCGCGCGAACGACAAAGGAATATGTCCCCGGCGGGACGTTTGTGTAGGTCGCGAAGCGTCTTGTCCCGGCATCCACCCAGTCCTGATCGAACTCTTCCAGCCGATACTGAAACCGCAGGCGGTTCTGAATGAGAAATGCGGGCAGGGTGTACTGGATCGTGAAGTTATTTTCACCCGCTGATAGCTCGAAGGGCTTGTGGAGGTACATCTTCGACGGTGATACCGTCACGCCCTCGATCCAGAGGGGGCTCAGGATCGGATGGGTGCGAAGATGGGCCGGATCGATTGTTGCGATGCCGCGCGTGGTGCTGATCCAAATGGCTCCGGTCAGGCGATCTTGAAGGCCGACATTTCCACCTTCCATGCACTCGTTCGATTTCATCCCATCCGATTCGCCGAACGCCATTGTTCGTACACCCAACCACGAACCGCTCGCTACACTGTCGAAGTCGGAATGCGCGATTCTGTATATCCCCGAAAGGGTCCCAAGCCAGAAAAACCCTCTGGCGTCCTCGATGAGACAAGTAACGTATTGTTCGGTGATCCCCTGGCGACTGCCGAATGTTTCAAAGCGATTTCCGGTGCGGCGGGCGATACCCTCCGAGGTGCCGACCCAGACCGCACCCTCGGAGTCTTGCGCCAGGCAGGTGATATAATCGCTCGGGAGACCATCTTCGCGATGAAAGACGGTTATTGCCGTATCCCGGAAGACCACCAGCCCGTCCCGCGTCCCCGCCCAAATGTCTCCATCGGTAGTCGCCAGCAGGCATGTTCCGGGGGTTCCATCCCGGTGATAAGAAGGAGGGATTACGCGAAACGTGGTAGGGGAAAGCCGGTCAATTCCGGTGCTCGATGCGCACCAATACGAACCATCCTTACCGTTCAGGAGAGCATTCACCTTTGAGGGGGTCTTCACGAGGAGCGAAGCTCCTTTACCTTCCGTAAACAGATACAGGCAGCTATCCTCCGTGGACAACAACAGCCGTCCGCGGTTGTCGACCGCGACTGTTGACACGAAAGGGTCGCGGATGCCGTCTCGTATTCCGTATTTCCCGGTTACCTTGCCATGTTGAATTCGCACAAGTCCGCCGCCATCCGTTCCCGCCCAGAGCGTTCCATCCGGTGTTTGTGTGAGGGCGTTTGCCGACTCATCGGTGAATCCGTCCACGTCCGATAGGGTAACCACGGAACCGTCGCTCAGGCGATTGAGGCCGACTTCTGTTCCCACCCAGATGCTTCCTTCCGTATCCTCACACAGTGCCGACACATAGTTTCCCGCGAGTCCCATCTTCTTGGAAACCACAGAAACCGAACCACTCGCGAGCGGCGGGGTCAACCGAAAAAGGCCGGAGAGATAGGATCCCGCCCAGGTGTTTCCATCCCGGTCCTGTGTCATGCTGACAAAGAAATCGGAGCCCGGGACCGCTGAGGGAATAGCGAGCGAAAACTGACCATGGTGATAGGTATACAATCCATCCTTTGTACTGACGCTGACCATGCCATCGGGGCGCCGCATGAGGTAGTACCCCTTTTTTGCGGGCAGGTTCTGGACAACGCTTACCTGAGGCTCGAGCGTTGTTGAGAGGCGCATGAGCGCCCCTGTCCATGTTGTCGCCCACGCGTCATTGGATTCTCCCGCGCAAATGTCGCGGATCTCGTTTGAAGGGAGGCCGGTCTCGGTGGTGAATCTGCGTGCATTCTGGAGATCATACGGCGGCGCGGCCTCATAGATCCCACTGGACGATGTCCCTACCCAGAGTCCCCCTGTAGAATCAAGCGCCAGGCAAGTCACGTAATCGTCTGCAAATCCGTGCGCCGGATCAAACACCTGGACAGAATCGAGCGCCACGCGGAGAAGCCCGCCTCCTTCGGTCGCTATCCACACACTTCCATCAGGAGATTGAAGAAGGGCCACGTAGTTGCGGCAGTGTTCTGCTACGGAAGGAGGGACGTGGATGGACTGAAACTGAATTCCGTCGAATCGCACCACCCCACGGAGGGTTGCGATCCAGAGGAATCCATCATCAGTCTGAATGATTGAGTTGATACTATTGTGTGGCAACCCCTGTTCGGTGGTCCAGGTGTCAAGGCGGTAGTGGAGCAGGGAACGGAACGGATCGAGGGCAGATGCTCTTTCTCCGAAGCACAGAAGCAGAAAAAGTGCAGCAACGAGAGATCGCGTCGGGAGAGCGTTCGATTTGGGAAGGATCACATCAAACCCCTGGCGTGTCAGATGAGGCAAGATAGTGAGGATCATCGTGATGTTCAATATCCATTCTTCGGATCGCCATGAGGGTGAAAGGGAGGGAATGGAGGGCTTGAAGCCGGCAACGCTCCTGAAGCGTGTCAATGTCGCAATTAATCCTTGATAATGCATCGAATTGTGTGTACGATCAGAGGGGCAGGTGATCGGAGGCCCCGAGTTCCAGTACGTTCTTTCCGAGTCGCCAGGATATGCTCCAGGGTTCTGCTGGATTGCCAGAAGCGGCGTAAGCTTGATCTCTCCGGATTGCGGTTCCCCCCTTGCTCTAACGCTCTCCAGCATGTCGCTCATAGCCCACGGGAAGGAAAGAGGGAGATTTCCCTTCCATTCAACAATCGAAATCATCACTTGCGGCGTCCGCGTTCGGAGAAGCCTAACCGTGGCGTAACGCACGCGCGCGAACGTGATTATTCCAGATCCGGAGCCTGCAAAAGAACAGGAGGTCATGTGAGTTGGCTCTTTGTCGTCACTCAACGGGGACCGGACACGGGCAAGCGAATTCCATTTTGCCACGAAGCGCCATTGCACACGATCTCGATGCCTGGGTTTTATCTGGCGGTGGGGGGGGACGCGGATACGAGTTTCTGCGAGAGGGACCTCAACAGGAACTCTGGCTGGGCCGTGGTCGGCATAGGCATTTCGAGTTCGGATTCTGGTGCGTCGATTCTGACTCAAGCCGATTGGGCACGACTGATGACTACGGATGCTTTCGACGCATCCTCCCTCGATGGGCATTTCGTTGCCTTACGGTGGAAAGACAGCACGATAGAATGCTTCACAGATCAATTAGGGCTCCGCACAGCGTACTTCAGCGATTATGAAAATGGGATTTGCATATCAACACGGCTCGATTGGCTTGCGCGCACAACCGGCCATGCCGAACTCGATTTTGCAGCCCTGGGAAGTCGATGGCTGATGCTCAATCAGGTTTCCTACGATTCCTGTATTGTCGGGATCGAACGGCTTGGCCCGGGAGGATATGCGATTTTCCAAAGAGGTTCCGTCGTTCGTTCGTATACACGCCCCTGGTCGCCATCTTTTGAACCTCAGACTCCTTCCGCAGCACTTGGCATACTGAGGTCTTTCGTGCAATGTGCCCTTGACCACCGGGGAATCCCATCCCTCGGTTTATCTGGCGGTTTGGATTCGCGGGTGCTCCTTGCCTTCTTCGCAGGTCTGTCGAAGAATGGATTTGTCACCCATACGTTCGGTCCTCCCGAAGATTCTGACATGCGGATTGCGAACCAAATCACGACAGCCCTGGGAATCCCTCATGAGGAGTTTAATGATCCGCTTCCCGATGTGGCGACGGCCATCGACGGTATCCGCTCGTTCGCGGCGCAAACGTTTCTTGTTGAACCGATCACCACCTACCTCAAGCTCCGTTACTATCCCAAGCTCCATGAAAGGGGAAGATTGCTGATCGACGGCGGGTTCGGGGAAATCGCACGGCGTCAATTTCTTGGTCGTCTTGTGAAACTTGGACGATCTGCCGTCCAACGCCGTGATGCATCCCGTTTGTTTGATTTAATGAAGTTACCTCGCGCCAATATCTTCGCACCAGAAATCACCTCGTTGCTAGAACTCGGCGCCCGCGCCAATCTCGAGAACACGCTCAATTCAATGCCTCCTGCGGAATCGATCAGCGTCGAGGATTTCGCCGACCTTCTCTCAGTGCGTATGAGAGTTCCCAACTACGGCGGTCCGGAACAGGCACGGGATGACAGCGAGATACTCAACTTCATGCCGCTGGTTCAGCCATCGTTTCTTCGGTCTGTCTTTGGCATCCCAGCGAAGGAGAGAGCAAACGCGCGTCTCTATTATGAGGCCATCCGCGTGATGTATCCCGCTCTCGGACGATTTCCTCTGGTAAAGGGGAGGGTTACCTATCGTTTCGGACTTTCCAGCAATCTGGCACGACTGACTACAATAGTGAAATCCAGAATCACCCCGCAATATCCTAATCCCCAACCCGACCAGTTCCTCTCCGATATACGTGAATATGCGCTTGATATCGCACATTCCAAAGAGGTCACTGAGAGCGGAATGTATGATTCCCGGATGGTTGTCGATGCAGTCACGAGATACTATCGGGGAGAACGACAGTTGAGAATCATCGTTGATTGGTGGTTGACCTTCTATCTCTGGAGGGAGTCATTCGTAGCGGGGTGAGGGCGGCAAGCGAAGCTGGCGATCCAACGTGGTCACTGACCAGGAGGTTCTCACGGAACTCTCTACGTGTCTCAGATTCACATATTCACTGTTTGTTGTTGGCTCGATGTTGACCTTTGGTTCATGTCGCAAGTCATCATCGCCCACATCACCGGGGGATAAGGATCCTCGATCATATTCGTGGAGAGTTGATACGATTGCATATCCAGGGAGCTTTCAGACTCTTATGGGCAGAGTGTGGGGGACTTCGGACAGCGATTTGTATACAGTAGGGCATAACGATCAAGCGATGGGAAAAATGTACCATTACGACGGCGCTTCCTGGGAGCCGGTAAAACTCATCACATACGAAGGAGGATTGATCTCCGGTGCGATCGACCTGTCTGATGTATTTGGATTTGCGACGAATGACGTATTCGCGGTCGGCCAGAGAATATTTGACAATCCGACACCACCGCCGAACTTTTTGGACAGCAGCTTAATCATTCATTACGATGGCAACAACTGGACAGAAGTGCCGATTGTTCCGGGTAGAGAGCTTGTCGGAGTGTGGGGGAGCTCCAACTTGGATGTCTGGGCGGGCGGGGTTGAAGCATCTCTCTATCATTTGGAAGCACGTAGCTGGAGAAAGTATCCTCAAACTGATACATCCTGGTTCTCGCAATTCGGTGGTTTTTCATCGACTGACGTTTATGCTTTGTCCTACGCCTGGGACAGTAACCTGCGCGATAACACCTACCACTATTTATGGCATTGGGATGGCCATTCATGGTCGCTGGATGACTATTTTCCCGAGCGGTATGATCTTCCGGTAAAGTTTGGGACTTCGTCGATCTCTGTAATTGACGGATCACTTTACACAGTCGGGATTGGACTATTCAGAAGGTCAGGGACGGGATGGGAGAATATTTATACTGGCCCCCAAGGAACATACTTTGAAGAAATGAGTGGACCGAGTAACAGAAATGTTTTTGCTGTAGGGAACAACGGCGTCGTGTGCACTACAATGGCTCGAATTGGTACCAGTTCCCCGAATTCGTGAGCCCCACTGTCAGCTATTATGGCGTATGGTTTGATGGGAAAGAAGTTTTTGTTGTCGGCAATGACGGGCATAGAACATATGTACTCCATGGGAAATAGTTGGCCACTCAAACAACTCACATCTAACCATTGCGCGGAGGAAACATGAAACGATTCGTTTTCTTCCCATTGGCGGTGCTTCTTTGTGCGGACCAGGTTTCTGCTCAGACTTGCACTCCAGGTCTCGATTGAACACGCTATCTGCCCTCAGGCCAGTACCAGTTCACTTGAGATTGGGATGGAAACCTCCATGGGGCAGTGTTGAAGCGTTCTCAATACGTGCCGGCGCTCCTGTTGCAGCGAGGCTTACCTCTTAGCCATTGGAAAAGGACCTATCAAACCCTACGTAGTGCTTCTGGTTTGTCAAATCCATGGTTCGACTGGCTTGGAGGTCATTCCGACGGCCCACCGGGTTTCCCACACCACGAAGATCATCAAGCTTTCGGACTTGGATCACATCAGTTGCATCTTCAGGGCACTCATCGCCAGTTCCTAATTTCTGCACCGTCTCACCAAGGCTCGGCTCGTCCGGGCCTTTGGTATATCAGCTCCGCATTCGCGCCTTGACAAACCCAGCCTCTCGAAGTATCTTGCTCCAGCGCCTGTGCCTGCACTTGGGAACAGATTCTGATGCCGGTGCTGGAGGCATGGGCGGAATCAAATCGTCGTGACTTTCCCAATTACATTGCTGGCAGTTGGGGGCCAAGAGGTAGTCTCGTCGTACGGAGGACGGTGGTTACTTTGCGCTGAGCTCCAGGAAGAACGTCATGCCGACCCTTCAATGAATGAACGATGACAATCCTACGCTCACCCGGAGTCTTCGATGATAAACGCCGAACGAATAGAAAAGGATTCAATAGGCGAAGTGAAGGTGCCCGAGCAGGCCTATTGGGGGGCTCAAACGCAGAGAGCCATCAATAATTTCCGTGTAAGCGGAATAGTATTTCCGATGGCGTTTATCCATGCGATAGCACGAGTGAAAAAGGCATGTGCGGCGGTCAATCTCGAACTGGGTTTGCTCAAACCCGAGATTGCCGGTGCGATCGAGCGTGGATGTGACGAGATCATCGACGGGAAATTCGAAGGGCAATTTCCCCTCGATATCTTCCAGACCGGATCCGGCACATCGACCAACATGAATGTGAATGAGGTTATCGCAACGAGGGCGAACGAGATTCTCGGTGGGCGAAGACAGACGACCTCCCCTGTCCATCCCAATGATCATGTGAACATGGGACAGTCGTCAAACGACGTGATACCCGCCTCCATTCATATCAGTTCCTATCTGCAAATCAAGGAGCTGCTCCTTCCATCGCTGGGGATTCTGCGGACGGCCATCGAAGAAAAAATTGAGATGTACCCCGTCACTGTGAAAACCGGCCGGACCCATCTAATGGACGCCCTCCCTCTTACTCTCGGACAGGAAATGTCAGGATGGGCCAGTCAGGTTCAGCATTCCAAGGCAAGGATTGAGGAGGTGCTGCCCCGGCTTTCGGAGCTGGCTATCGGTGGAACAGCGGTCGGCACCGGCGTAAACGCCCCGAGGGGCTTCGGTGCGCGGGTTGCCGAGAAACTCTCCAGCATGACAGGTGTGGGGTTCAGGGAAGCGACGAATCACTTCGAGGCGCAATCGGCACAGGATACCGTCGCTGAACTCTCAGGTCAACTCAAGGTCTACGCCACCATCCTCATCAAGATATGCAATGACCTGCGATGGATGAACAGTGGACCCGTTGCGGGGCTCAGTGAAATAGAGCTTCCCGCTCTGCAACCGGGGTCATCAATAATGCCTGGAAAAGTCAACCCTGTTATTCCTGAGGCCGCGAGGATGGCTGCTGTGCAGGTTGTCGGGAATGACACTGTCATAGCGTTTGCTAATGCGATGGGAGAATTCCAGTTGAATGTGATGCTTCCGGTGATTGCCCATAACATTCTCCAGTCGATCACGATCTTGGCGAACGTTTCCCGGCTCCTGGCAGAAAACGCGATCAAAGGTCTTGTGGTAAACGAGGACCGAGTCAACGAGCTTGCTCAGAAGAGTCCATTGCTTGTGACTGTGCTCAACCCGATTATTGGGTACGACAAGGCTGCCGAGGTGGCCAAAAAAGCAATGAGGGAGCACAAGGCCGTGAAAGATGTCGTCGTTGAGTTGGGATATCTCACGAAGGCCGAAGCAGTGAAGATCCTCGATCCCGCGCACATGACACAGCCCGGAGTGTCGAAAAAGACAGGGGAGAGGAACGCGCACTGATGCGGGATGCGCACGTAAGGCGTGCCAAGGGCTTTTCGACAACGATCGCCCAAACCTCAGCAACGACGATAGATTGCCCGGAATAGTGGCCGTCAGAAGCTCCGTGATCCATCATGACAGAAACCTGGAGCGTGTGGGAAGATTGCTGATCATTGAATCGTCAGATGAAACAACTTCAATCTGATTCGTTCGGACTCGATGTCCTCATTTCCCGGGTGGCGGCGCGGCCACTCACGGCCGTGTGCAAGTACCCGCTGAAAGATCCAGTCACAACAGTTCATCCTTGAACCGTTGGGCAGCAGTTGCAAGACATTCCAGTTCAACTAATCCCAGGAGAATGATATGAAAGAATACAAGGTAATGACACAGAAGGATCGGTTCTTCTCAGGGACGTTCGATCTCGATAGGCTCGAAGCTGCGATGAATTCATACGCTTCTGAAGGTTGGGAATTCAAAGGCGTGGCAACGCCAGTATTCGGTGTTCCGAACAAAGAAATTGTCATAATCTTTGAAAGGGACAAAAGGTAGCAGAAAATCGCTAAGGCGTCCAAGGAACGGCTCATAACGGCGTCTTCTTCACTGAAGAAAGAATAAGTGATTCGTCAGCGATCCGGCATAATGGACCAAAGAAGCACGAATGGATCCAGTGAGCCTGGCGGTGTTCGACATTCTCGATCGTGAAGTGTTGGTGTTGGTGAACGAAAGAAGGGATGCGGGAATTCACGAGTTGAAGTTCGACGCCAAGAACCTTGCGAGCGGCGTCTACTTCTGTCGCCTCCAAGCCGGCTCGTTCATGGAGACGAAGAAGCTTTTGCTCGTGTGAACCTCGGGATTTCCCACGAGCCGCATCGCAATTTGGAGGGCCTTTTTCTTCCCAATATCTGCTAATCATACATTTCCAGAGTAAGTTAGAAGAGGGCGTCGATCTTGACAATCGGAAAACGTAACATTACATTTCTGTAGAGGACAACCGAATACCGAGCACTGGGGTAGCCCTTTCGGTTGGCAATTCCCCATGCTCTTTGAGAAGCCCGTTCATCGTGTGATGGATGGGCTTCTGTCGTATCCAGGGAGTTGAAAGAAAATCTCCCTCTTGCAGCGCCTGCCCATTCATGAGATTCGTGATATCCCCAACCGGTTGAGCTGGGAACAGTTTGGGCGCGTCCGTCTTCCGAGCGATCTGAACACGGGGGTCGTTTTCTCGTCAAACAATGAGAGGAGGAAGGTCCATGAGATTCACGAGGTGGGCATTCGTTTTCTCCATTCTTGCGGGCGTCGAACAGCCCCTCGGCGCACAAGTATCGTCCGTTGCGATCATCGTGGACTCGAAATTCCAGGCCAACCTCGAAACAGAGATTTCGCGTCTTGCGGCGGATATTCAAAACGATCTCTCCACTTCTGTGACAATTCATACCGTTGATGTGAATGCTGTCACACCTGAAATCCTCCGGGCCTACATCAAAGACCTATTTCACAGTCAGGGCCTTCGTGGAACGATATTGATAGGCGACATTCCCGCGGCGAAACTCGGCGACTATCTTTCGTATGCTCCGCGAATCACGGATGCTTTCTATCAAGACCTAGATGACGACTGCTGGCAGGACCCTGACGGAAATGGCATTTACAATACTGCGATCGATGAGAACGGAGACGGGACCAATGACTATTTTCCTGCAGATTGGATCGGCGAACGGAACCGCGAGGTATGGTCCGGGAGGTTGGATCCGCCTTCAGGAGTCTCACTTGAGGAGAGAGTAGAAATGTTGAAGAGGTACTTGGATCGGAACCATCTCTTCCGCACAGGACAGTTCTCCTACAAACGAGGGTTCATATATTCTGAGAACATGTCGAGCGATGATTCAGCAACGACTGCGGAGCGAGCTGAGACTGTATTCGAGGGTTCTTGGCTCTATAGCAAGGCTAACGGAGATACGCTCATCCAATGTCAAGCTACAAGTCCCATCTCCAGAAAGGACAAATGGTTGAGCGCCGCACAAGATTCCGTGGAATATGCGTTCATCAATGTCCATGGGTCTCCGACAGGCCAATGGTTCGGGGAGGCAAGCTGGCTTTATAGTTCTGACTATAGAAATGCCCCTGTGAACGCTTGTGTCGTCAATTTGCAGAGTTGCAGCAATGGAGATTTTTCTCATCCAGACTATGTGGCGGGTTGGATACTCTTTGCCGGAGCAGCCTTGATCGTGCGGGCCAATACTACAGACGTCTTCATGATAGGAACGCCAAAGCCCGACCCGGACCAGAGGCTATTAAGCCTCGGCCAGACATTTGGAGAGGTGCAGTTGGGCTCTGAGCTCTGCAACGACAGCGGCACTCTCTTTGGAGATCCAACACTCAAGCTCAGGAACGCGGGGACTGGTCCGATTCTGGACCTCGACACGAGCCCCACTGTTCTGCCAAGCGAACCTGCACAGACCGACCCAAACAAGTACCAAGGTGGGTTGGTGCGTTTAACTAACCTCGGCAATCGGCCCTTGCGGGCATATCTCCGGATCATCACCGTTGTTTCGGTTGATGGCAAGGCTCATAATATGCAGTGCCGGTACTTTCTACCGGAGTTTAAGGAGTCTGAGATTTTTGACAACCCTTTCGTTATCCAACCTGGTGCAACAGTGTTCACACCAGGTCACATTCTACTACGAGGCATACTCTCCCGGCGATTCTACCGGAGTCCCCGCATACCTCGGGAAGTTCCGCACAAAGGCTTGTTTGTATACTGACAGCCCATCATCACCGTATTTCTGGCTTTCGTTTGAGAAGACTGTCACTCCGCTCGTGCCCGATACGGCGGTGCTTGTTTCTCCAGCGAACAACACGATGTCGCAACCGATTTCGTTGCCCCTGGTCTGGAATTCCAGTCCTCGTGCGACAAACTATCACGTGCAGCTCTCGACCGATCCACAGTTTGGATCATTTATCGTCAACGATTCGACGCTCGCCGATACGATACGCGTGGTCGGTGGACTGGCGAATGACACAAAGTATTATTGGAGAGTTCAGGCAATCAATCCTTACGGCGGAAGCGGCTTCTGCTGGCCATTCGGCTTCACCACTGTAGTAGCCAACCCCGAGGTGCCAGTGCTAATATCTCCGGTGAATGTCGCCGATTGCCAGCCTCTTTCAATGACACTGCGGTGGTCTCACGTGATAGGCGCAAACGCCTATCAGTTTCAACTCTCGACGGACAGTAGGTTCGCTGAGTTGGTCGTGAACGATTCTACCGTGGCCGATACAACGAGACTTGTCACGAGCCTGACCAATGGAATGAAATACTATTGGCGGGTGCGCGCGATAAATGCTGGTGGAATGAGTCCGTACGCAAATCCGTACACATTCACAACCATCGTGGCATTTCCGGGCAAGATTGTGCTCATCAGACCTGCAAACGGCGCGAGAGTGGGGACGGACAATGTCGAACTTGCGTGGGGTGTGGGATGGCCTGAGATTCTCTCGTATGATCTTGAGCTTATCGGTGATTCAACGTCGACACACGCCACTACTGACACATCGCTCACGGTGACGATTTCGGCTGCCGGTGGAGAGAAAGCCTACTCATGGCGTGTTCGCGCGAAGAACCTGACGGGCTTTGGAGTGTTCAGTGAAATCTGGACATTCATCAGGCTGACCACGGGACTCTCAGCCCCTTCTGGTGTTCCGCAGGAGTATGTGATTTTCCAGAACTATCCGAATCCGTTCAACCCCTCAACCACGATTCGCTACGGCCTGCCCCACAAGTCAGCTGTTCAGCTGACCGTCCACAACACCCTCGGCCAGCAGGTCGCTCTTCTTCAGACTGGTGAACAAGATGCAGGGTATCACGAGGTCAAGTTCGACGGTTCGCAACTTTCAAGCGGCGTCTACTTCTATCGCCTGCAGGCCGGCTCGTTCGTGGAGACGCGCAAGCTCCTATTGATCCGTTGAGTGCCAAGCTAAGGTAGTGCCATCCTACTTCTGCGAAAGTCAGAACTGCGGTAGAACCCTATCAACCGCATAGCAAGAGGTGGTCGCCAGCAGAAATGCGAAGCGATAAGCGACCCGACAATGTAGCATTTGTGGGCGCTATGCAAAACCTGAGGAATGACCCATGAAGATTGCTTTCTGTTGCTCACTCGTGGGATTCGCAATCGCGCCGGCACTCGCCCAAGACCCCCACATGGGGCCGGAGTATCCCCTTACGATCGGTGAATATGATGATCACCACCCTGTAGTGTTGCACGGTGAATACTTCGATGCTGATGAGTGGTTAGTTTTTGAACGACATTCCGAGGTGGGACCCTTCATTGCCGGCAGGCGGTTGTCGCCTTCTCCCGACTTGGGGCAAATGGCAGTCGCAAACATCTCCAAAAATGCCGACGGGGAGGAAGAAACACTCCCCGATTACACACATGTGCAGTACGCTCACCATGATTCCACGGTGATCGTTCATGACCTAAGAGTGGCTGCTTGGCAGAGGAAGACAAGGAAAGGCTGGAATATCTACTACAGTGTCCTCCGTGATACCCAGGCAACCTGGTCTGACCCACTCCCGCTGACAGACGACACCATTGGCAACACACACGTCCAGCTCAGGATAGGCCCGGGTCCACCTGTGATGTTCACATGGGTGCGTGGCAGAGCCATTGTCTGCTCCTTCATGGATGAGTCGGGTTTCTCGCCGATTGATACGGTCGCCGTCAGCTCCATCGACACACCTGACTATGATGTCGTACTTGCCCCTGACAACAGATATCTGGTGTGGATTGCCGTTGATTCAACCGGCAGGAAGATTCTTCTTAAGCGTGAATTTGATCAGATGCATCAGTATGGAATTAGCAGGACGGACACTCTCCGGTTCGAATGGAGTGTGTCTGACCCGCACCTTGCAGCTGGAGTGACCGGAAATTATGCCCTGTTTGATGCACCGGTAAAGAGCGTGTCGAACATATTTTCCTGGGGCTTACCAGGTATGGGGCAACCGCTGCAACAGGTAGACACTCTATCAGATGATTCCATCGCAATTAACCGGAATGCCCATGCCTACACTGTACAATATATGCTTCTCGGCGCTGCTAAGTCCTCGTCCTCCCATTGGCCGCGCCCGTATTTTGACGTTCTCGCGTGGGAGCGGCAGGTCCCTGGAGATACTGCACTGGTGTTCCAGGGCGAAGGTGTGAGCGACACGGTGCGCTCTCAGGGGTACAACCGGGATGTCTGTGTCGGCTGGGCAACGCTTTTTGATTCCAGCGGATTCTACGTCCTGGCGGTGTGGGAAAGTAATCGTACTGGCCGATCGCATATTTATGGCAGGAGGATCTACCCAACTCTCCTTGCCGTGCCTGACCACGAGCCAACTCCTCAGACTTATGAGTTGCTGCCGAACTATCCGAACCCGTTCAATCCAACGACAGTTATCACTTATCGGTTGCCAGTTGTCAGTGAGGTGAAGCTTGTGGTGTACGACCTCCTCGGTCGTGAAGAGGCGGTTCTCGTGAACGAGAGGCAGAATGCGGGGTCGCACGAAGTGAAGTTTGACGCAGCGGGACTGTCAAGCGGCGTCTACTTCTATCGCCTCCAAGCCGGCTCGTTCGCGGAGACGAGGAAGCTGTTGCTCCTTCGTTGACACTCCCGATTTCTCGAGCTCTCTTTCCTTCGCGTTTGTACTGAGACGGGCGAAGGCATGGCCCTTTCTGAGCGCTACCAAAGAAGACGACCCGAGAGACAAATGTCATTTTGGAGGAAAGCAACAGAGAGAAAAGAGCTGATTTCAATTCTCCTCCCGTATTACCTCGACGATGCCTTCGCATATTTAACACCTTCTGAAGTCTTCCGACGAAGTGTTGCACTTACTGATTGAATCCAGCCGATTGATTTGCACTCGTTTGGCGCCATACTCCACAAAACACTCCGCTATTCTTCCGGGCGTTATTCGACGATTCCCACAGACGATCTTCGGGGAGTGAACAATCCAGATTGCGGTCTGACGATAAAAAGTCTTCTTGCTTTTCCGTCCGTTCGTTTTTATATTATGAACCGTGACACAGTTGTATTTGGCACTCTGAGGACGCTGGCGAGGATTTTGGTGATCAAACTGATGAAATCGGAGTAGAAACGAAAGGGGTAGTAGCTCAGCCCGCCTAATAAGATGGCGGACTCTGCTACCGAGAAGTATCTGGGGTAGTAGCTCAGCTTGGTTAGAGCGCCTGCCTGTCACGCAGGAGGTCGCGAGTTCGAGTCTCGTCTACCCCGCGAAGGCCTCTTCATTTGGCGTACGCCAAATGAAGAGGCCTTCGAATTCAGATATCTGATATCTGAATTCAGATATCTGAACTCATTGGGGGAAAAACACGCGTGTTATCCCTGCCTGCTATTCCTCGCGTTTACTTCTGCGGTCTTCCGGCTCGCTGCAATGATCCTGCACAATTCGTCACACTCCGACCGCAAACGTGCCACAACGTCTTGCTCCCCCATTGCCCTGCGTTCAATCATGCGGAGCCACACCAGCGACTCATTCAGCTCCTTGCGCACGACACCCAGTTTGTGAATGAAGTCGCTGCGGCTTTCCGCGCCTCGTGCCTCCGCGTAGTTCGCTGCCCCGGCGGTTCCTGACCGGAACAGTTGTTCACCAAGATGGCGCCCCGCAAATGTCTTCGGCAATCTGTCGCACAGTTCCATTACTCCTACCGCAAACTCCGTCAGTCGCTCTTGAAGTTCTTCTCCGCTCGCCATAATAACTCCATGACTTTGTTGAAGAATTGAGATTGCGTGCAGTCCGTTCCAAAGAGCCCACCTATATGGATTACGACGAGACGGAAGATTTTACGAGGGGAGTGAGGATATTTTGGGAACTTGATGGTGGGTGGCGCCTTCGAATTATCTATAATCCATGGATAATTGATAGTCGATCTCTTCCTTTTGACTCTCGCCTTCCCCTTCCGTATTATTCCGCCGTACCCCTGAGTCTTCATGGCGTTGGAACCACGCAAACCTGTGGGAATTCCAATGATCGATCCCTTCCAATCCGGCCATTGCTTCGCCGAATTCCTCTCCAGAAGACCTTCTGTCCTACAACGGGGAACCCTCTTTTTCCTGTTGATCATCGTCAGCTTACGACCCCTCGCTGCCCAGGACAAGCTCCTCCCAGTCTTCGACTTCAGACGCCTGACCACTGCCGATGGACTTCCCTGTAACAAGATACGTTCCAACGTCGTTCGTGACCGCCAGGGCTTCGCCTGGTTCGGTACCTCCAACGGGCTTGCACGATACGATGGTTACGAATGCAAAATCTACCCCGAATTTAGTTTCAAGAAGGAAGCTATCATTCTTCACGTTGATACAAAGGGGCGTCTTTGGGTTGGTACATTCGGAGCTGGCCTCAGTCTATACGATCCGACGAGGGACCGATTCGTCAATTTCTCCCCCCGCCAACATGATAGCACGTCGCTGCAGGGGCTGAATATTAATACCATCTGCGAAAACAATTCTGGGATTATCTGGCTTGTGGGAGACCGCCAACCGGGCATCGTGTGGCTTGATCTTGGGACTGCCAGGAACGAGACAAATGCCGATAGTGTGGCACGTCATGCCCAATTCCACAGCATGTACCATGAAGGTTTCAGGGATGGGGTCTGGTATGTGGACACATGGAACGACACTTGCGCTTTGGCCACAACTGTACACGGATTGTTCATCTGTAATCAGAAGACCAACACTATTTCAAGTCCCGAACTTCCTCCCACATCGGGGCTGAACCTGGACACTGTCTTTGTTACAGGTCTGTTCTGGGAAACGCCACAGAGGCTCTGGATCGGCACCCTCCTGTACGGACTGTATCTGTTTGATCGCTCCTGCGGCTCATTGACGGCGTATCACAAGCGGCCAGCACTTACAGGCCTAACTAGAGACGACCATATCCAGGGACTTCAGGCGAACCGAGGCGGCAAATTGTGGATTTATTGCGACTCCACGGTAGATCTCTTCGACCCACCCTCAGGTACCTACCGGGACTATTTGTTCTCTTCCGCTGGGCCCGGCAGATCGTCGTATACAAGGTTGTCAGTCGATAGCACAGGGATACTCTGGATACCCACGGCTGATGACGGTGTGTACTTCTTGCCGCCTGCGTCATTCCGTTTTCCCCGGTACGCACTTAAGGGACGTTCCGGAAGGCCGATGGAGATGGTGACCATCGACCGCTGGAGCGATGATTCATATTGGGTCGGCGCGGAAGCCAAGGTGAATAGGATCCGACTAGAAAGCCTGGGCGTCCTAGAGACCGTGGATCTTTTCAACGGGGAAAAGAGTGGGCTGGAGCACGCCGGTGTCCGGACTTCGTACAACGATGGGAAAGGAACGCTCTGGTACGGGACGGGGGGACTTGGTCTGTATAGATTCGAACCGAAAATCGGTCGAGTGAAGAACTTCCGGTCTATGACTCAATTGGCCGGACCGTTTAGGAGTCCCGATGTTGCTCTGAGCATCATTGGTGTTGGTTGTAATTCTCTTTGGATAGCCGGATGTGGCGATGGAATTCTGAGCTTCGATACCCACAGCCATATCTATTCTGAAGTCCCGCATACTGGAGGGGGCCCCGCGGTACACTTGATGAAAGACCGTGAGGGGAAAATCTGGATATCAGATGAAGCCCGGGGCCTGTTAGTCTTTGACCCATCATCGAACGGATGGGAATGGTATGGGTACAATCCGAGCGATCCCCATTCGATCAGAAATTCCAATCACCAACACACCTACCAGGATCCTATGGGGAGAATATGGGTCGGATGCGACACTCTCATGCTCTGGGAGCCGGAGACCAGATCCTTCAAACAGTTCCCGAATCCCGGTTTTGGAGATGTCAATTCTGCAGCACCACTCGGAAGTGACACGCGGGGAAGGTTGTGGGTTCGGTACGACGAAGGGCTGGCTATTCTCGACCCGGACGTGGGGCAGTTTGCCAATTTTGATCATTCCGACGGCGTAGTTGGCCCCCGTACGATGTCTTCACTACCGGATGGAAGAGTAATCCTCGTGGGTTCTGGCGGGATGTGCATTGTAGATCCCGACAGCGTATTCAAGTCACAGCCTCCACCGCCGCTCGTTCTTACCAAGGTCTTGATTAATGACACCGCGAATTTTCCATTGCAGAGTATATCCGCCGAAAAAGGTTTACGTTTACGATTCGACGAAAACGTCGTTGAACTCGGGTTCGCAGCAATTGATCCGGGGGCCGCACACCTCATTGACTATCTGTACCGGCTGGAGGGATTGGAAGAAGCCTGGGTGCAATCGAATGGACGCCGCTTCGTAAGGTATCCTGGCTTGAGCCCGGGTAAGTATGTCTTCAGGGTCAAGGCGGTCAACAAGTTTGGTCGGTGGCCGGATCAGGAAATCGCCCTAGCAGTACTGATTCCACCTCCGTGGTGGCGCACGACCTGGGCGTACGCCGCCTACGGACTCCTCATGATCGGATTGCTCTATTCGGTCTATCGGGTTCGATTGCAACAGGTTCATCTACAGCAAAAATTGAAGATGGAGCACTTCCAGAGAGAACACCTCGCGGAAATGGATCGCCTCAAATCCCGTTTCTTTGCCAACATTTCGCATGAATTCCGTACGCCACTCACCCTTATCCTCGGTCCGATTCAGAAATGGCGTGAGCGAGCTCACGAGGAAGATGAGAAGAAAGACCTCTCGATGGCCGAGCGGAGCGCCCACCGTCTCCTCAGGCTCATAAACCAGTTACTTGATCTCTCCAAGCTGGAAGCTGGAGCGACGAAATTGCGGGCCGGCCGGATGAACATCGTGTCGCTTGTCAAAGGTTTTGCCTACTCGTTCGAATCGTCGGCCGGGATGCGAGACATTGCTCTAAACGTCTGCATCGAGGAAGAGGCGATTGACGTTTACTGCGACCGGGACCTGGTGGAGAAGATCGTGAGCAACCTCTTGTCCAATGCCTTTAAGTTCACGTCCCGTGGGGGCACGGTGACCGTCGGGCTCAATCGCTCCGTTGCGTCCTCCTCCCGTCAAGGAAGAGAGGGGGACGAGGAGAAACTCGTGATCTCGGTGAGCGACACCGGTATCGGGATCCCGCCCGATGAGGTGGAGAAGGTCTTCGACCGCTTCTACCAGGTGGATGCTTCACAGACGCGTGAGCACGAAGGCTCGGGTCTTGGCCTCGCACTGGTGAAGGAACTTGTCGAGCTGCATCATGGAACAATAGAAGTGCAGAGTGAGGTAGGGAAAGGGACGACATTCACGGTTCGACTACCGATGGGACGCGGCCACCTGAAGGATGATGAAATCATTGAGGTGCCTATCGGTCCCGTAACGGAGGTGCCCGAAGGGGAGGGAACCTTTGTCGACAAGGTTAGTGGAGAAGAAACGAAACGGTCAGATTCGCTTCAAACCAATGGGGAGCGGCCCATTGTCCTTGTTATTGAGGATAATGCTGACGTTCGCAGCTATATTAGAGACTGTCTGGACCTTGTTTATCAGGTAAGGGAAGCACGGGACGGATTGGATGGCGTCGAGAAAGCTTTGGAAATCATTCCCGACCTGGTTATCAGCGATGTGATGATGCCAAAGAAAGACGGTTACGAAGTGTGCCGTACGTTGAAGCTCGATGAGAAGACGAGCCATATTCCCATCATTCTTCTCACCGCAAAAGCGGCAAGCGAGAACAAGATAGAAGGGTTGGAGATTGGCGCCGACGATTACCTCATCAAGCCCTTCGAGCCGAAAGAGCTTCTCGCGAGGGTCAAGAACCTCATCGAATTGCGCCGCAAGCTTCGGGAACGATTCAAAGCCTCGGTTCCGCTGAAGCCGGGGGAGATTGCGGTCACCTCCATGGATGATACATTCCTGAAAAAAGTCATAGCGGCAGTTGAGCAGCATATCGGGGATGAGCAATTCGACATCAACGCGCTCGGTGCCCTGGTCGGGATGAGCCGGAGGCAATTGCACCGGAAACTTACCGCTTTGACCAACCAGGGGCCGGGGGAATTCATTCGCCATATTCGCCTCCACCGGGCAATGGATCTGCTCCAAAAAGGTGCCGGAACGGTCTCAGAAGTCGCCTACAGGATCGGGTTCAGCGATCCCTCTTATTTTTCGAAGTCCTTCCACCAGCAATTTGGAACCGCCCCGAGTGACGTTAGGAAATCAACGGCTCTGGGCGAAAATTCAGGCAACAAGACACCCCTCCCCTCGTAATCGAGCATATCTCCCGATCATTCTGCTCTCGCCGTCACAGAATTACCCAAGATTGGCATTTTACTCCTAGGTACCCCCTCCCCCTCGTTCACTACCTTTGGTCATCGCAGTCAATCGGAAGTTGGTAATTAATCACTCATCGGAAAGGGCAAAGCCATGAGGACTCTGGATTGTGTTCTCCTGCTGATGGCAGGTTTGACTTTTGTGCTGCCTGGGTGTTCCGACAATTCAAATTCAGTGATGACACCGACTGAGCAGGCAATCTCCGTTCCAGGACAGGATGCCGGTCTTGCGAAGATGGGGGATAACCTGCACTCCGCCACTGGGAGCGGTCATTGGACATTAGTGGGGATCCAGAGCCACATTCGGTGTAGTTTTTCCGCGGTACAGCACGTTGACGGAAGCACCGGTGGCCAGGTGCAAAACAACGATGCCGGGTCGGTCTTCAGATTCCACGGGACGGTGAATGACCTGAAAGTCGAAGGGAACAGGGCGAAGATCTGTTGGATGATGATAGGTGGCGCCTATACCCCCCCTGGCGGATTCAGCACTGACCTAACAGGTATGCTGGCAAGCATGATCGTCGTCGACAACGGGGAAGCGAAAACTGCCACAGGGAACGACCTGGTGTCTGTTGTGTGGTTCGACGTGCCTGGCGCTTACTACCCCACCATATCGATGACAATTGAACAATTGAACGCTCTCGGGATCGACGAATATTTGAGTGCAATCTATGCACTCACGGGAGCCAGCTACGACACGTGGGTTCTTCCCGCAATCGACCAGGGGAGCGTGAAAGTTCGATAAATGGCTCGCTCACGAATGATGAGAAGGCCAGTGCATTGCCGCACGGGCCTTCCCGTCGCCGAATCAGATTTACAGACAACACGTGGAGGTAGAACATGAAGAACTTGTTCAAAGGGTGTTTGCTTGCGATGGCTCTCGCTCTCGGCATGGGCGAGGCATTCGGACAATTCGCATGGACAAAAGATGCTCGCAATCCCGTACTCTCTGGGGGGACAAGCGGAGCCTGGAACGCTCATATTGCCGAACCATGCGTGCTCTTCAACGCCGATTCCTCTAGGTACGAGATGTGGTTCGTCGGATTCACCGGTGCCCCTGGTCCCAACAATGACTATCATCCGTACAAAATTGGTTATGCTTCCTCAGCAGACGGCATTAGCTGGTCGATGTATCCTTCACCAGTTGTCACCCCAACTCCCAAAACCTGGGACGCCTATACGACTGATGCACCGATGGTGATACGGGAGAGTGGACAGTACAAGATGTGGTATACCTCTTTTCTTTCCCCAACCGCCCCCGATTACCTCGGATATGCAACCTCACCCGACGGTATTCACTGGACGAAGTACTCTGGGAACCCCGTCATGGGGCCTGGGAAAGCGGCATGGGAAGTTGCTGGCCCATACGGCTGCAGCATCATACCGTTTCAGGGAGGATATAAGATGTGGTATGCAGGCGTCGATGCGACGTTTCTGAAAGATAATATCGGGTACGCGGCATCCGCAGACGGAATTGTATGGCTTAAGGATACTGTCCATAATCCAGTCTTGAAGGTTGGCGCATCCGGTCAATGGGATGATGGCTTTGTTGGAGAACCGCAGGTCCTTTTCGTCGGCAATACTACCTACATGTGGTATACGGGGTGGCGAAGCAGCACGGGCCCCCGGGCTGCTGGCGTTGCCACCTCGATCGACACGGGAAAGACCTGGACAAGGTACGCTAGTAACCCCGTGTTGGCGCCCTCGGGTGCGGGATGGGACGGAACCTGGCTCGAGGCTGGGACAGTATCGCAGCGTGGAGACACACTGCATATGTGGTACGGTGCCGACGTTAGTCCGATAAACTCAAACCGCTGGAGCATAGGGTATGCGACATCTCCCGTCATTACAGGGATTACTGAGAGAGAGGGTGAGGTCCCGCGGCAATTCATGCTCGAGCAAAACTACCCGAACCCGTTTAATCCGACAACGGGGATCAGGTTTCAGGTGTCAGGTGTCAGTGAGGTGAAGATTACGGTGTACGACTTGCTCGGGCGGGAGGTTGCAGTGCTCGTGAATGAGAAGAAAGCACCGGGAAGCTATGAGGTGAGGTTCGATGCAGCCGGGCTCTCAAGCGGTGCGTACATCTATCGCCTCACTGCTGGGAGCCCCTCGACGGGCTCGGGGCCGCGAGCGGAGTCGAGCGGCTTCGTTCAGACTCGGAAGATGTTGGTTATCAGATAGCGATTTCCAGTTCCCGAAGTGTATGCGGACGGGCATCTGAACACTCATGGGTGCCCGCCTTGCTGACTTCTGGGGAATGTGACGAAGATCAGGGTTCGCTGGGACCCCCGTCTACCCCGCGAAGGCCTCTTCATTTGGCGTACGCCAAATGAAGAGGCCTTCGAATTCAGATATCAGAGATCTGAATTCAGATATCTGAATTGATGTTCGCGCCCCGCTAAGCGTGCTTCCCGTGCCTGGAGTTGTCCTCGGCGGTTTTCCTGCTTGCCGAGATGATCCTGCAGAGCTCATCACACTCGATGCGCAGAGGCCTGACGGTGTCGGCCGGCGCTCCAACATGCGGAGCCAGACGGATATGTTTTCCCGCCACAGTCGTCGGAAGGGTCTCACAAAGATTCATCGTCGATACTGCAAATCCAATGAGCCTTTCCTCAATGTCGTCTCCTTTCGCCATTTGCCTCTCCTGTTTGTGGTCCGGTTGAACCCCCATCAATTGATATACTCCCTCCGACACTGTTTTCCGATGCGTGCATTGAGAAAAGCGGACGGAATTGCTCTCGAAAAACAAGACGCATATGCCCGCACGTCCCGCATCTGACCAACGCGTCGCGAAAACAGCATCCGATTGAATTCAGGAGGTTTTCGGGGGGCCTTGAAACAAATCCGGATTTGCGTATGAAGTTAGGGCTCAATAGATTGTAAGAGGCAGTGAGGTCTGGATCGCACCCGCGCAGTTACCCTCCGACGGTCACCATTTCCCCGCAGTCTGTCCCGCCTGATTGAGTAACAGGCTAAACTGCTCAGCGTCATTTGTCGAGGGGCGGCGCCGTGATGAAGCTCCGTTCGGGGTCCTACGACTTGCAGAAGCTTCTAAAATCATTAACCTGTAAATCTTCATAGACCAAGTGCACTGGTCGGAGTGCTCTTGTGATTAGCACAACGGCGTCAGATGAATCAATGAGTATGAGTCTGGAGTAGCATCATGAAGACAAAAACAATCCCCTTCATACTTCTCTTGAGCGCATCTCTGTTCACGGTTTCACCCGCTCAGGATGCAATGCCTCTCGTCTACCATGTTGAGAATACAACCGCGGACTATCCGGCACCATATTTCCCCCCGATGAGCCAGCTCCCTGTCATCCAGGCTTTGCCCGACCCATTCGAGTGGGCCGATGGGAGAGGTCGCATTTCGAACTTCTCCGATTGGCTGTACCGGCGTGCTGAGATTGGCGCTCAGATCCAAACCTACGAGATTGGCCAAAAGCCGGGCCGTCCGGACAGCATACAAGCAAGCTATTCCGGGGGAGTACTCACAGTGATTGTCACGGTGAACGGCAAAACGCTCACGCTGACTTCGCAAGTGATCCTCCCGGCGGGGGCCGGACCCTTTCCTGCGGTGATCGGTATGAATAGTCCCAGTGGGAGTATTCCACCCACCATCTTTAGCGATCGCAATATTGCTCAAATCACATTCAACCATAATCAGGTTACGACCTATAACAGCCCGGCGAATACTGACCCCTACTACCGGCTGTACGGCCCTACTCTTAATATCGATAATACGGGACAATACAGCGCATGGGCTTGGGGAGTCAGCCGTATCATCGACGGCCTGGAACTGGTTCAAAATGTTCTCCCCATAGATCTCGAGCACATCGCTGTCACCGGTTGCTCCTATGCTGGCAAAATGGCGCTCTTTGCCGGGGCGTTTGACGAGCGTATTGCGCTGACAATTGCCCAGGAGTCGGGTGGTGGTGGCGCTACCTCGTGGCGTTACTCGCAGACCGAGCCGTCGGGAACTGTGGAAACTCTCGGCGCTACCAGTCATCAGTGGTTCAGTGAGGATTTGTTCAAATTTTCCGGCACGAATGTTTCAAAACTGCCGGAGGATCATCATGAATTATGCGCAATGTGCGCACCGCGTGCCTTGTACGTGACGGCAAACCCGGATTATACCTGGCTGTCAAATCCGTCGTGCTATGTCAATAGTATGGCTGTGCAGCAGATCTATAATACTCTTGGCATACCCGATAGGTTCGGCTTTTCCATTGTCGGGGGACATACGCACTGCCTGGTCCCGGACAGCCAAATACCGGAAATTGAAGCCTTTGTGGAAAAGTTCCTTCTTGGGAATGACACGGTGAATACGAACTTCGCCGACACTCCGTATAATATCGATCTCACTCCCTGGATAACGTGGACCACACCGACACTCTCCAACGGGATTTCAAACATTGCATGGACTTCGTTACGCTATCCTTCTGATCTTCAGACAGGCCTGGACACAACTGTTACCTTCCGTTGGAACAAGGTACAGGATGTTGAAAAGTACTTTGTCCAAGTCTCCCTGGACCCGGCGTTTACAGCCATTGTTCAAAGTGATTCGACGAGTGCGGATACAGTACTCGCCTTCACCGGCTTAACAAAAGGCAAGAAGTACTACTGGCGTGTGAAAGTAGAGAGTGCTATTGGCGCTGGTCTCTGGAGCAACGTATGGAGCTTCATCACCACGACTTCACCAGCGAAGCCGCAATTAATGAACGCCACTCCGATTCTCGATGAACCAGGCTATGCTACATACACGTGGAATGGAGTAGAAAATGCCGATCAATATGTCATCCAGGTATGTGCAGACCAAACCTTCACTAGACTCTTCAGGTCCGGTTTAACATCAGATACGGTCATGACTTTTTCGGGGCATTCAGAAGGACGAAAGTACTATTGGCGGGTGCAAGCAAACAATATTGCAGGCTCTGGTCCATGGAGCGAAGTATCGGATTTTTTTTATACAGTAACAGATGTTAAGGAGGAAGCGGGAATACCAACAGAGTATTCAATAAGTCAGAACTATCCCAACCCATTCAACCCTTCAACAGTGATCAGGGTATCCGTCCCGCCTTCAGCGGGACGAGATCTCGTCTCGAACGGCGTTCGAGACGGACAGTGGACAGGGGACAGTAAGGTACGGCTGGTGGTGTATGATCTTCTTGGGCGGGAGGTGGCAGTGCTCGCAAACGGCCGATATCCGGCGGGGAGATACTCATTTGGATTTGACGGCAAAGGTCTTTCAAGCGGCGTGTACTTCTATCGCCTCACGGCCGGAGCATCTTTTGCAACCCGTCAGATGATATTGTTGAAATAGCAATTCAGAGTCCATGAATCTCCTCAGGCGGGCATTCGACAACTCATGGCAGCCCGCTTCGGCTTTTCCAGCGCGAAGTCGACCACGCCTTCACCCGCCCTCGCCTTCGCATAGCCCGATGCCCCGGATGTGTGTGAACGAAGAAGCTGGGTGGAAGAGGAAGGTGCAAATCTCCGGTCCCACCTGCTCCTGGTGGTTACTATTTTACCATCACCATCTTCTTCGATTGCGTGAACTTTCCTGAAATAAGCCGGTAGATATACACCCCGCTGGAGAGTTTTGACCCATCGAAGTTGATAGAATACCTCCCCGGTTCTCGCAGTTCATGCACAAGATTCCGGACCTCTCCGCCCAAATCGTCAAATACTCTCAGAGACACGAATGAGCGAGTCGGAAGACTGAAGGAAATTGTCGTCGACGGGTTAAAGGGATTCGGATAATTTTGCCCCAGGGCATATCCATTCGTCGTCTCTTGAGAATTCACCCCAAGTGTTGCCGTATCTGCTTCGGTAAACAATCTGTGATCAATCGATTGGCCCATCAGTCTGTACCCCGCCGTGTCAGGATGCAAACCATCGTTTTGGTATGTAGCAATCACCAGTCTCGTGGTATCCTGTGGATTTCGCGTAGCTTTGTCGAAATCAATGCATGCATCATAATTACCCCTGGCACGGATCCATTGATTGACGATGCTACGGCACTGTTCGCTGTATTGATTGTAGTAGCCATTGCCATTGAAGGCCATAATGGTAGCGCCGTAGATCCTGATGTTCTTTGCATGCGCTTTGAGAATCATCTGCTGATAGGCTGCAATGAGATTATTGGCTGTGGTCGTTGCCGCAGTCGCGGATCGGACCCCGCCAATGTCATTCACCCCTTCAAAAATGATTGCCCAACGTACTCCCTGTTGAAGGAGAATGTCCCGATCGAACCGACTTACCCCTGTCGGGCCCAGACCTCCCGAAAGCACGCAATTCCCTCCAATGCCCTGATTGAGAACCCCTAGATGCTGAGTGCTTGAATCGTTCAGAAGAGATTCTGAAAGGATGTCAGGCCACCGATTTTGCATGTTGGTTGCTGACCCTCGTCCATCAGTAATGGAGTTGCCAAGAATTGCCACACACGATGCCGATGAATCCGCCAGAACATCAATCGCATTGATCACGTACCAGTGATCGGTGGTCACAGCGCCGGAAAAACCGGCATTGGTAATTTGGTCGCCTGGAAGGAGGTATGAAGTTGTTCTTGATCCGGGGTGGCCGGTGACATCTGCCGAGGTGGCGCCGAAATAGATCGTGATCGCCACATCGGTCCGCGGCTGTACCGGCCGGTAACAGGGATCAGATGTGATCGCAGTACCCGGCGCAATGGTAGTTTCTGCGGTTCCGTTAAAATAGAGAAGGGCATCAGTACTCGTGTCAATTGTGCTACCGCCTTGAGCGACAGCAAAATGTACCGCATGTATTGTTACAGGGCTTGTACTGAATTCATTTGACAACCGCAATCGCAGACTGTCACCGCCAAGAGACACGCGAACAATTTGTCGAAGTGTGTTATTGCTCAAGCCCGGTGCCGGGGGATTATTGCCTGGCTCAACGAGTTGCGGTGCTGTGCTCCAGGTCCCAACCCATTTTGTTGCAGAACTGGACGTGCCCGTCGGTCCTGCATGACAATTGGAGAAAAAACCAAGGACGAAAAGTGCTCCAGTGAAGGCCGTGAAGGTACTGACGAAGGAGCGAAAACACCGGGAAACTCCATTAACAGAATTGTCTTTCATCGCATTTCCATTCGACATACATGGGAAAGATTGTCTGTGATCCTCAAGGACATTGTTGGGAAAAATACGCAATATCGATCTCGATAACAAAGTGATTTGCCATAGCATTTGATTCATCAAGCCGTTCGTCAAACGGTTTTTTCCTTCCACATAACCCTGAGCTTGAGGACGACAATAACCATCATTTACTCTTCAGCCACCCTCTCGTCTGGATGCCCCTTTTCCGCAACGCTCCTATCCTCCGGAGGATGGATGAAGAAGCAATATCGCCCGGGGACATGAAACGATCGCTCACACCTTTCTTGAGGTCTTTCCCGATTGCATTGTAGGTTTCAGCGACATAATGAGAGCAGAAGAGCCGGGCCTCCCGTCTCAGTCTATCCCGCTTGTCCACATCATGCTGGAGAAGCAGGCGGAATCCGAGGAGTATGGCTCTCCAGAGCGCGTAGTCTTTTCCCAGCTCCTGTTGCGCGAATTCGACCATTCGCTGCCGATCTTCGTCGGGAAGCTCTTCAACACTGGTGAACCACTCCACGTCGCCGGGGTAGGATACGACGTTCTTGGATAGAGCAGTAACAATCACTCCTCGCCCCACCGCCTCCATAACCATGAGTCGGTCGTTCCACCAGACGGCGAGTCCGGCATGGGAATAACGTGAGCGGGTGGCCCACTGGATGATTCGGGATTCGAGTGAACGTCCCCGGTACATGAGGACGTCGCCGTTCTTGATCTGCAAACGGCTCTCATCATACCCGACCGTCGATGCGGGAGTCAACCTCTGTTGCGGGCGCATGATGAATCCTTTTGTGTGACCAGCAAAGCACTTGTGCAGCAATATAGTCCTGGGGACTTCGGATGTCAACTTCTAAAGAAGCCGGTCCGTCTGTCGCATGCCAACGCCGTCATTTGATTTTTGGAGGGGATGGCATTATCTTTCAAAGAGAGAGATGTCGCGGACGGCTTCTTTTCCCCCTGACCGGTGCCCAGCTCTCGGAACAGCTCTCATTGTTCTTTCCGGCCAGCAGTATTTTGTCCTTGCCACGCGAGTGGCCCACCCACCATGTTGTACCTCCCCCGATGGGAAGCCGCGCCGGATTTGTTGGTCCCTCAAAGGAAATCCCATAGCCCTATGAAGACAATTAGTTCCGTGCTCACGGTACTCGCGCTGATCACCCCTTCCGGCCTGTTTTCCCAGGGACACGTTTATCTCGTTCTCGGTTCCGATACGGGAATCTGGGACGGGATGGATGTGGCCGACTATAGTTGCACATACAACCTGAGCCTCTTCACCGATCCGACACGGAATGCAGCGCAGGTGATGGATCCCTCTTTCCGACTTGCCCTCAAAGATTCATATGGGACACCGGTGAAGCTCACCTGGTGGATGATGCAGGGCAACATTTTCCGGCACGCCACGAACACCAATGTTCCCGATCCCAACACTATGACGCTCTATCTGATGAAACGCTATCAGGGAACGGCAGTGAGAATGTGGGGTGACGAGCTGTCGCTGCATTACCACACGTTCGTCTGGACGGATTACGACGGTGACGGCAAGTACTACTGGAATCAGGCGCATGAGTTCTCGGAATCTTCGGATGACTTCGATGTCACGGTTGCCGGTATGCTTCTGGAAGAGGAAACCTTTCCCGTTTCATTCCGCAGCGGCTGGCATGCAATGGACAACGTGTGGCAGCAGCGACTCGACTCGCTCTTGCCGTACTCTCTTCACAACGACTGGCCGGCGAAACGTGTCGACACGACAGAACCGCTGGACAACACCTACGATTGGTCGCGGGCGTCGTCGCTGTTCGTTCCCTTTCATCCGTCGCCCGACGATTACCAGGTGCCCGGCTCCTGCCGGGGTTGGAATGTCCGTTCGAAGTACATGTCTGCCGCCGATTCTGCATTCATGGACGGCATATTCCGTCTTGCTGCGAAAGGCACCGATGAAGTCGTCTGTCTGTGGGCGCATCTCCCGGAATCGGATTTTCTCGACAATGTCCGCAAGGTCGATGCATCCGCGCACAAAGCGGCCACGCGATATCCGACCGTGAAATTCCGCTACTGTACAGCTGTCGAAGCGATGCAGCGCTGGCGAAAGACTGTGGACACCGTCCAACCGCAGATTACCTTCCATGAAATCTCCGAGGGGACAACCGTTCGCTGGGCCATTGCATGCGACGAAGCGCTCTTCCAGTCGGCACCGTTTGTGGCAACGAAGGACATTTACGGGACATACCATGTCCTTTCCTGTACCTCCACCGGTGACCGTTCATGGGAAACCACCATCGCTGTTTCTCGTGCCGATCTCGCGAAAGCGGGGGTTGCAGCGACGGATACTGCCGGGAATCTTGCGACTGCTTTTATCAGGTACCGCCCTGAAGATATTATCATCGACGATGTGGATCCGGGATACGCGGAACAGTCGGGCGCATGGGGCTCGTCGCAGTCCGCCGCATGGGGCACGACATCCAGAACAGCAACCCTTGGCAGCGCGGATTCCGCCAAGACCGCCTGGAGCACGTCCATCCCGGTCTCTGGACTCTATAATGTCTATGCACAGGTGCCGGCGGTAAGCGGTGCGGCGCACGACGTAGAGTTCCGTTTGGAGGAAGGCTCCGAGGTGGTCTCCTCAACGAAATACACGTCCGGGATCCCTGCGAATCGTTGGGTGTATCTCGGGACCCGTTTGTTCTCTTCCGGGACAAGTGCGTCCGTCGTGATGGTCGCTCAGGGTGCGACACAAGCCGGGTCGCAGATTGCAGCCGATGTCGTCAAATTCTCAGCGCTCGTTCGGGAGCAATGGTTGGTCGTTCCCGACGTGTTCGGGTCGGGGGATCTGATCGTCCAGGATGAAAGCGTGCGTCGTTTCACGGTCCGGAACGAGGGGATTCAGCCGGTCACGATCTCTTCGGTGACCTCAACTCAGGGGACAACGTCTCTCCAGAGTGCCCTGCCAATGACGGTTCCTTCGATGGGGGAGACTCAACTCGACGTCGTTGTCCGACCAACTGTGGTGGGGCCCCTGCGCGATACCCTGGTGATTGTTTCCGATGACCCCCGACACTCCCGGGTATTGATGCCGGTGCAGGGGAACGTGGTGGAGTATTTCGCGATTGTGGACGATCGTGACTCCCTGTCGTTTGCCGAATCCGGAGCGTGGTCATTCAGTGTCGCGAAGGCGTACGGAACAACAAGTCGCTACGCTTATCCGGCCCCCGGCGTATCGGCTACCTTCCACGTGATTCTCCAGAAGACCGGCGTCTATCAGATTCAGGAAATCGTCCCGACGACGGTCAACGCTTCAGTGCGTTCCCGTTATGTGTTGAGTGTGGATGGTGTTCGTCTCGACTCCGCGTTCATCGATCAGAACGCCGGCAGCGGGTCGTGGGTAACCATCATGGAGCATGACGTGGCGGGCGGGAGCGAAGCCCGGGTTGAGCTCACCGATGCCATGTCACCCGTGATTTCCGGAAAGGTGCTGCGTGCCGATGCTGTTCGATTCCAGTGGGTGAACGACAAGAGTAGTCATGTCCGGGAAGATGACAGGCGAGTCCCTGCTGAGGCTTCGCTGGGGCAGAACTACCCAAACCCCTTCAATCCCACCACAGTGATCAGGGGACAGTGGACAGGGGACAGTAGGGTGAAACTGACGGTATATGACGTGCTGGGGAGGGAAGTGGCAGTGCTGGCAAACGGTCGATACCCCGCCGGGCGATTTGCGTTCAGCTTCAACGCGAATGGTCTTGCGAGTGGAGTCTACTACTACCGATTGCAGGCCGGGTCTTTCGTGGAAACCCGGACCATGGTTCTGATGAAATGAGGCCATTTATCGCCCCTTTCGGCAGACTGGCGTTGAGAGCGCCGATACGCTTCATTGTCCAAACTGGAGGTCCTATGGGGTTCACCGGTCACTCCGCAAAGAGGTCGTATGCCTACCCATTGACGCGCGCCGCATGGACGTTCTTCCTTCTCGCTCTCATCGCACCGTACGTTCGTGCGCAAAGTCCTGTTTCTGAGCAGCGGCGATATATGCTCAATGATTTCGACAACAACACCACGGTTGGATTCAACGATTTCTACGGTGATCACGGGATGTGGAATTACAACGGTGGTATCATTACGCCCACCTTTGAAATCGGGCCGGGCGCCCATGCATGCCTCCGGCTCGCGTACGATCTCACAGCCGCCTCAACGGCCGGTGGATGGTGGGAACGGCTAGGTTATGATTACGAGAATCCCAACACTCCGGTTGTCAACCTCAACGAATACGATTCATTCCAATTCCTTTGTAGAAATGCCGACGCAGAGACCACACGCTTCTACGTCGAATTCGTCCAGGGGAATTTCGAGAAGTCCAAACGAGTCGAGATCACCGGCATCACGAATTCCTGGCAGGAACGCAGTATTTCACTGTCAAGCGCGCTCTCCGGCTTCAATCTCGCCCGAATGAGCCAGATATCGATCGTTCTCGAAAGTGCACACGTCACTCCAAAGACCGGTGTTCTCTACTTCGATGATTTCTGCTTCGTGGGCAAGCCCGAAGGGTATACAACGGATGATCAGTTCTTGGATCTGCTTTGCCGGAAAGCTTTCAGGTATTTCGTCAGTAACGCGCACCCCCAGAGCGGGTTGGTACGCGACATCGCATCATACCGGTCTGTTTCCAGCATAGCCGGAGTCGGGTTTCAGCTCGCCGCGCTCGGCATTGGCGCCGAACGGCAATGGATGACACGAAGCGAAGCGGCTCTCCGGACAAAGAAAATCCTGACTACACTCTGGACGGCCCCTCAGGAACCATCGACAACCGGTGCTCTGGGCTACAAAGGCTTCTTCTATCACATCGTCGATATCGCAACCGGGGCGCGATCCGGCAATAGCGAGCTTTCCTCCATCGATGCTTCCCTCTGTTTCGCAGGTGTGATCTTCGCGCGCGAGTACTTCGATGATCCGCTGACGACCGCCGAACAGGAGATCCGTGCTCTGGCCGACAGCATTGTCGGAAGGATCGACTGGCGATGGATGCTGGATACTCCGTCGAATCATTTCTTCATGGCATGGAAGCCCGAATCCGGCTTCGACACACCCCGCTGGGACTACTATACGGACGAGGCCTCACTGATCAGCATCCTTGCCGTCGCGTCAGGGACTGTCGACACGAGCGTCTTTTACGCTTGGAAAAGGGAAGAGGGAAGTTACGGCGGCCATACGTTTATACGGACGTGGTGGGGATCGCTCTTCACGTACTTTTTTGCCCAGTGTTGGTTTCCGTTCGAGGAACTGGGCTATGAAAAGCACGGGCCATCATCGGTGAACTGGTGGGACAACTCTGTCGCGGCTGCGAACGCCGCTCGTGCCTATTGTAGCGACCTCGGCTACATTCTCCCGACGTATAGTGACAGTAGCTGGGGATTGACAGCCTGTTTCGGACCCAACGGATACAACGGCGGATCTCCAAAGAGTTACGGGTGCCCTCCCCTTGCCGACCCTCCCGCAAATCATGATGGCACGATTGCCCCCTATGGCGCCGGGAGTTGTATCCCGTTCTTCTCGAAACAGGCCGACCAGAATAAAGCCATAGCGACGCTCAAGAACTACTATCACCACTACCCCCGGCTCTGGGGGATCTATGGCCTGAAGGATGCGTATAACCTGGGAACAAGTACCGACACGACGGATGACTGGTATGCAGATGAGTATGTATCGATTGATGCCGGCCCGATGTTGCTCATGATCGAGAACTACCGGTCAGGCCTTGTATGGAACACGATGAGAAAGAATGCCCGCATCCGCCAGGCGTTGCACTCCTTGTTTGAGTGGACGAGCGACGGGGTGAAGGGGAGTGCTGCGTCGGCTCCCACAGGATTCGCTCTGTTCCAGAACTACCCGAATCCGTTCAATCCGACAACAGTGATTGGATACACTGTCGGAGGGGCCAGGGGGCAGGGACTTGGGACCAGTAACGTGTGGCTGGGTGTGTACGATGTGCTTGGCCGGGTCGTGGCCAAGTTGGTGAACGAAAAAAAGGCGCCGGGCAGCTATACGGTGGAATTCGATGGGACGAACCTGGCGAGCGGCGTGTATTTCTACCGCCTACAGGCTGGAACCAACGTCGAGACGCGCAGGATGGTGCTCATGAGATGAGACTAAGGGTGTTCTTCATCGTGAATCGAGGCAGCCGTGTCAATATGACCGATAATGCGCCGCCCGAGAATACGCTGGGGCCTCGATTCTGACACCGATGTGACATACTTATGACAATCCACGGTTTCCCCCTCGACATATTGCACCGGGATGTTGAAGGATGCTTCTCCCGAAAACGTCCCGGATTGCGCGAGCAGATGACTTGAGAACGATGATGCCGCAATCCCGCCACGTCGACTGTGCCTTCCGATAGCCGACGCTTTCTGCACGCCATTCACCTCTTGTGAGGTCAGCCATGAAACTCCCGTCCTTGCGCCAGGCGTTCCAGGAAGCCCGCGTTACGCTTCGGCGTTTTCCATTCGTGATTTGTGATGCTGTCCTGGCCACCGCGGCAGCGCTCGTTCTGATCGACTACCAGGGCCCTGCCAGGCCTTCCATTCTCTTCAATATCCTTCTGGCAGGGATCCTCGGAATCCCGCTGCTCACCGCTTTGTCTCTTGTGTCAGAAAGGAAACGCTACGGGATGCTGGCCAGCATCGGACTCCAGTTGTTCGGGGCTTTGCTGTTGGTGGGGTACGCGTTCACGGTCCCCACGGATCTGACACACGCCCCAACGGTGACTCTCTTCCGGTTTTCCATTCTGGCGGTGGCCCTTCACTTGTTTGTTGCATATGTACCGTATGCCGCCAAAGGTGAGATCAACGGATTCTGGCACTACAACAAAACGCTCTTTATGAGAGTGCTCACGGCGTTGTTATTTTCGCTTGTGCTTTATGTTGGACTCGCCATCGCACTCGCTGCGGTCGACAACCTCTTCGGGATTGAGGTTCCGGGAAAGAGGTATCCTGAACTATGGATTTTCATCAACGGAGTGTTCACGACGTGGTTCTTCCTTGCAGGAGTCCCGGAAGACTTGAAGCAGCTCGATACGTTGACCGAGTATCCGAAAGGTCTGAAGGTCTTTGCACAGTATATTCTCTTCCCGATTGTTCTTATCTATCTCGTGATCTTGTACGCATATCTTGCGAAGATCGTCGTTGCATGGGACTGGCCGGAGGGCTGGGTCAGCAAACTCATCCTGGGGTTCGCCGGCACGGGGATGTTTCTCCTTCTGCTCCTCCATCCCATCACGGGCCGCACGGAAAACGTCTGGGTTTCGAAAGCCTCGCGCTGGTTCTACGTTGTCCTTATTCCACTCGTCGTCATGTTGTTTCTCGCCGTCTGGCGAAGGGTTGCTCAGTACGGGTTTACGGAGGGGAGGTACCTTGCCATCGCCCTGGGGATCTGGCTTGCCTTCCTCATCGTGTACTACACTCTGAGTAGAGCAAAGAGCATCAAAGTTGTTCCCGCATCTCTCTGCCTGTTTGCGTTTATCGTGAGCTTCGGTCCGTGGGGGGCATTCTCCGTTGCACGCGAGAGTCAGATTGGTCGGCTTGAAAAGATCGCCACTCAGGCAGGGATCCTCTCAAACGGCAAAATCCACCCGGTCAAAGGCGAGATCCCCGCTCAGGACGCAAAACAGATCAGCGCCATTCTGAGCTACCTTCACGAGAACCACGGCTTTGGCGGCATCCAGGAGTGGTTCGACGAGAATCTCAAGGAAGATACAATCCGCTCCGGGATTGCGTATAAGAGCCCCCCGGCGGTGGCAAAGTTGATGGGAATGAAGTACGTCGAGCGTTGGGCGGAAGTGCCTGGTGCCATGGTTATGCTGGCCGCAGACAGCGCTTTCGATCTTACGGGCTACGATCGCATGGGGCATCTGTCGTGGTTCCCAAGAGGGCCCGAACATGCGGAGCCTCTCAGTGACGGGATCTCTTATCGTGTCACCGAAGGGTTGGACACGCTTACCTTCACGACTGCCTCTACCGGCGTGCAATTGCTCCAGATCGATCTGCAGCGTCATGCGGCAAGCCTGATGGAAAAGTACGGCACATCTCCAACCGGTCGCATTCCGAATGATGCAATTGCCGTCAGCGCTTCCGGGAACGGCCTCAGGGTCCGGGTGTGCCCGTGGCAGATTCAGGTGCAACGACGGGAAGGGGAAACAAAAATACTTGGCATGAACGCCGTGATTCTCTATTCCGTGGAAAAGAGTCAATAGCAGATGACGTGGCGGAGAGTTTCAGAAGGTTTGACTGTTCACTCCGCTTGACTCTCGCGTCGCCGGAGGATATATTTCCGTCTGAAAAACGTGATCCAGGATCGGGGCTTTTTCGGGCAGATCCTCCACCAGCTAATTCACATATCAGGCAAATTTTCTATAGGGAGTCGCCATGGGAATACTCGATAGCATCGTCGGTCAATTCTCCGGCAAAGAGAATGCACAAAGCCCTCTCCTGAACGCCGTAATGAATTTGGTAGGGAATCAACAATCGGGCGGTCTTCAGGGACTGGTTGAACAGTTGAGCTCAAAAGGACTTGGCGATATTGTCAATTCATGGGTGAGCACAGGGAAAAATCTGCCTGTGACTGCAGACCAGCTCAAGCAGGGATTGGGGGCGGGAACCATCGGCAAAATCGCTTCGGAGGCCGGGATTTCGACGGATCAGGTCTCGTCTCAATTGGCCTCGCTCCTCCCGCAAATCGTCGATAAGCTGACCCCCAACGGCAAGGTATCGCAAGATGATATCGTGGCGAAGGGAATGGACCTTCTCAAGGGCCTGATGAAGTAATCCATTTCCGATGACGTTGAAAACTCAGAGGCCGGACAGTAGTGCCGGCCTCTTGTGCGTCGGGGGAGCAGAAGTTCGTCCCGGCGGCCCGCTTCTGATCGACGCCGGAGCAGGAGCGGATCCGGAGCGTGCCATGCGTGTTTGTAGTGAGCGGAGTGTATAAACGGACGGAAATGAAATACGGCGCTCGCACGACACACTACGTCCGCATTGAGGTTGGTCATCCCGTCGAAAACATTTGCCTTCAGTAGGTCGCCCTCGAACTCGTATCTACGATCGATGGTGCTTACCGGGACAACGAGCCTAAAAAAGTTCTCGGGGAGCCAGACGAAGAACAACCCCTGGCCGTTGTGCCGGTGAGAAAAGTACTTGAGTCTCCCTCAATTTCCCGGAAGGTACTGCATCATGACGATTGTTCAAGCCCTGTGTCTCTGCACACTCACGTTATCCGCTTTGCCCCTCGCTGCCCAAGACCTCCTCGATGCTCATCGGCGGGATCTGCTTCATGAGGCGCTCTCGGGAGAATGCGCCAAGGACCACGTCATTCAGATCACACGCTATAACAGGGTCCAGGCTTCGCGAGGCTACAGGGCGGCTGCCGAATACGTTCTTGCCGAACTCCGGAAGGCCGGGTTTGATTCCACGGAAGCCTTCATTGAGTCGTATCCGTCGGATGGCAGACGCATCTACCAAACCTGGCAATCCCCCTCAGGGTGGGACATCACGTGGGGTGAGCTCAGAATGGTTGAACCCACACAAGAACGAATCGTCGGGTACCCGGAAATAGGGATGAGCGTGATGCCGTATTCCAACCCTGGTGATGTCACGGCAGAGCTCGTCTGGGTTGGGGCCGGAACATCTGACGAAGACTATGAGAACAAGGATGTGCGGGGAAAGATCGTCCTGGCCACTGGCTACGGCGGCGATGTCCACCGTCTCGCCGTGCTCAAATATGGCGCGCGTGCTGTGGTCTGCTATCTTGACGACGACCGGTCGAAACGATATCCGGACATGCTCCAGTACACCGGAATCTGGCCCAAGGCAGACGAACTCGGCCGTGTGACGTTCGGCTTCAATATCACCAATCGGCAGGGGACGCGGCTCAGAGACATGCTGCTTGCGGGGACGAAGGTTGTTCTCCGGGGGCAAGTGAAGGGGACCGGGCTCGAGCCGTACTTCATGGATGTCGTCGTCGCTATACTGCGGGGAAGGGTCCGTCCCGCCGAAGAGATTGTGATGACGGCGCATCTCGACCATCCCAAGGAGTCGGCCAACGACAATGCGAGTGGGTCAGGGGGAATGCTCGATATCGCATCATCCCTCAAACGCCTCCTGGCGGAGGGGCGGCTTGCCGTGCCGAACCGCACTATCCGCTTCTTGTGGGTTCCGGAATGGAACGGGACCATGGCGTATCTTGATGCGCATCCGGAGTTTGCGGGGCCGCCCCTCGGGGGGTCGGTGCTCGCGAATCTTAACCTCGATATGATCGGTGAGAACCTCGAATTGCTCCATTCCCGCATGATTATCACCAGAACGCCCTCTTCGACGCCGTCGATCCTGAACGATGTCGTCGAGAACATGGCCGAAATGGTCGACGGGCTGAACGTCCGGACGCCGCGCGGAAGTCTCTCGGCGATGAATTACCGGATCACCCGGTACGGCGGCGGTAGTGATCATATGATGGCGATCGACCGAAAGATCCCCGGTGTGATGTTCGGCCATGAGGATTACACGCATCACACTTCGGATGATACCCCCGACAAGGTGGACCCGGTCGAGCTGGAGCGAACGGAGATCCTTTCGACGGGAACCGCGCTCTACCTGGCAAGTCTTACACCGGCGCAGGGCCGGGATCTGCTACGACTTGCAGGTGCAAATGCCGCCGGCCGCCTCGCGCAATCGAACCGCACGCTGACTGCCCGCATCATGGCGGCAGATTCGACCGATGTCGACGCAGCCTGGTCGGACGCCCAGAGTGCTCTCAACCATCGACTCGACTTCGAAAAGCAGTCCCTTCGCAGTGTGCTGCTCTTCGCAGATGATCCTGCTCTGAGAGAACAGATTGAATTGCAGACTGGCCTGCTATCGGGTGAATACTCCGCACTCACGGAAGCCCTTGCCGCGGAAGCTCGGTCACGCGGGGAAAAGGGGAACACGCCCGGACCGCTCGCTGGTCCGGTCGATCAGCGCGTTCCCCTCAGGCTCACGAGAGGCCCGCTGGATTTCGGGCTCCCAACGAGCAAGCTTTCCGGGGATGAGCTGGGTTGGTATCGTTCGGCCGAATTCACCCTTACGGGGGATGAGCGGTTTGAACTCGTCAATTTCATTGATGGCGAACGATCCGTCACAGAGATCCGGAACGCACTAAGCGCAGAATTCAGGCCGATCAAGACCTCCGAGGTTGCCCGTTACATCGGTGATCTGGTCCGGGCGGGAGTCGTCCGCTGGCGCTGAGCGTACGCGGGATGAGCTGTAAGACACGATATTTCGCCTGAGGATGAACAACGCTGATCAGGCCAAGTTTCGATCTCAGGTAATTGCTGTCGTCAAGCTGGAGTCTCGGGCTTTCTTGACTGTCTCGAGTGCTCATTGGCAGTCCCTCTGACCGCCGCAATTTTCCTCCACACCTCCGGACAGCCCTGGTCCTGCTCGGTTGACTCTCCTCCCGTGATGGCTTACATTAAGTTTTTGCTCTTTCTCACACGGCCCATCGCTCGTCCTAGGGAAAATGCATGCAGTACGAAAGACCCGGCATGGGGAATCTCGTCGGTAGGACAATTTCTCACTACGAAATCTTCGAAACTTTCGGCACTGGCGGGCCTGCCCGCCGGAGCCCAACCGTTAATCCGCCGGATTTCCCATGATAGGTACAACTGTTTCTCACTACGAGATCCTGGAGAAATTGGGCGAAGGCGGGATGGGCACAGTGTACAAGGCCCGCGACCTCAAGCTCGAACGAACGGTGGCCCTGAAGTTCCTCCCTCCTGAACTCACCCGGGATCCGGAAGCGAAACTGCGCTTCCTTCACGAAGCCAGAACATCTTCTTCCCTCCAGCACAAGAATATTTGCGTCGTGTACGACATCGATGAGACCGAAGACGCGCAGATATTCATCAGCATGGAATGCATTGAAGGCGAGACTCTGAAGAAACGAATCGAGGCGGGCCCCCTTCCAATCCAGGACTCCGTGAAAATCGCTTCACAGGTGGCCGCAGGGCTCGCCAGGGCGCATGAGTCCGGTGTCGTCCATCGCGATCTCAAGCCTGCCAATGTTATGGTCGCACCCGACGGCTCTGCAAAGATCCTGGATTTCGGACTCGCAAAGTCCCGGAGCGGGGCCCTCCTCACGTTGCCGGGGACCCTGCTTGGAACGGTCGCCTATATGTCCCCCGAACAGGCTCGCGGCGATCCGGTCGATCAGAGGACCGATATCTGGTCACTCGGGGTCATGCTTTACGAAATGGTCACAGGTCGCAGTCCCTTTGCGAACGAGTATGATCAAGCAATCCTGTATGCCCTCATGCACGAAAGGCATCCCTCGCCTCATGCGGCGCGACCCGAAATCCCGGCGTCCCTCGAAAAAATCATCGACCGGTGCCTCGAAAAGTCGCCGAGCGAGCGATTCCCGGATGCTGGATCGCTCCTCGACGCGCTGCGGCATCTCGGAAACGAATCGAAGAGTCCACAGGCAGCCCAGCCAAAATCGATAGCCGTGCTGCTCTTTTCCGATATCAGTCCTGAGAAGGACAACAAGTACTTTAGCGATGGGTTGACCGAGGAGATCATTGCAAAGCTCTCCAGACTGCAAAAGGTCAAGATCGTTTCGCGCAATTCTGTCATGCACTACGAACGGGCCGGGAAGACAACACGTCAGATCGCCGACGAACTTCATGTGCAATATCTCCTGGAAGGGAGCGTGAGGAAGCACGGCCAGAGTCTGAGGATCACGACCCACTTGATCGACGCCAACCAGGATGCCTACCTCTGGGCTGAGACGTACAATGGGACGATGGAGGAGATTTTTGACATTCAAGAGGATGTTGCAGGGCGGATCGTCAAGGCGCTCAAAGTCAGGCTGTCACCTGATGACAGGCGCACGCTCAAACGACGCGCAACGGACAACACCGGGGCATATCAGCTCTATCTCAAGGGACGATTCTTCTGGTCCAAACGAACGAAGGAAGGGCTTTCCGCGGCGATTCGATACTTCGAAGAGGCGATTGAGAAGGACCCTCGCTTTGCACCTGCGTGGGCGGGGATCGCTGATGCATACCTCCTTCTCACCGACTATGGGAGCACGCCACGCAAGGAGGCGTATGCGAAAGCAAAGGCCGCGGTGTACAAAGCGCTCGAGATTGACGACCGTCTGGCTGAAGCGCACGCATCGCTCGGGCTTCTGGCAATGTTGACTGAATGGGACTGGTCGGCCGCGGAGAAGGAATTCAACCTTGCGATTGACGCGAGTCCCAACTACGCAACGGCGCACCATTGGTATGCAGAATGGCTGTCGATGCACGAAAGGTTGAAAGAAGCGATCGCCGAGATATCGCGTGCGGTGGAATTGGATCCCCTCTCTCCCGCTGCACTCAAGGACTATGGGATGATTCAATACTACGGCCGTGAATATGACGGCGCAGTGGAGTACGCGAGGAAAGCGCTCGAGCTGGACCCGGACTTCGCGTTAGCGCACCGGGTTCTGTCGCTTGCCTATCAAGCGAAGGGGATGTACGGAGAGGCGCTCGCTGAACACGAGCTCTGGACTCAGAAATCCGATAGGGGCCCGGAAGAAACGGCCGCGCTTGCACAGTGCTATGCCGTTGCGGGCAGGAAAGAGGAAGCGAGAGAATTGCTGGGGCGCTGTCCCCCCAGGGAATCTGCCGGTGGGAATCTGGCAAGGGGAATTGCCCTGGTCTATGTGGCGCTGGGTGAGAATGATCAAGCTTTCGCTTGGCTCGAGAGAGCATACGAAACAAAGGCGGAAGCTTTGGGGATGTTGCGAGTAGATCCCAAATTGGATCCGCTCCGCTCCGATGTCCGGTTTGCATCTCTCCTCGCAAGGGTGGGGTTAGAGCATTGACTGTACGTCTCCATCGCTCTCTCTTTGCGCCGTTGTTTGTGCCTGCCTGTCTTTACAACTGTAGAAACCCGATCCGCACCTGGTCATGACCTGGTCTTAGGAACGGAACCAATAGTGGCGGGGAAGGGTTACAGTGATGGCCGCACACAGAGAGGCCGGTGCAGTCCAATCGTAATCAAAAATGGAGAGATGAATGGCGGAGAAGAAGATTATTGCAGTAGTGGGTGCAACGGGGGCACAAGGAGGCGGTCTTGTCCGTGCCATCCTCAACGATCCACAAGGCGGCTTTGCAGCCCGGGCGATAGCAAGAGATGTTGATTCCGACAAGGCAAAGGCCCTCGCAAAAATGGGGGCTGAAGTTGTCGCCGCGAATGTGAACGACGTGGAGAGTCTGAAGCGAGCATTCAAAGGCGTGTATGGTGTCTACTGTGTCACGTTCTTCTGGGCGGACCTTTCACCGGAGAACGAAATCGCCCAGGCTACGAACATGGCACGGGCAGCAAAGGCCGCCAATGTCCAACACGCCATCTGGTCTACCTTTGAAGACACCCGCAAATTGGTGCCCCTCACCGACAATCGGATGCCGACACTTATGGGCAGGTACAAAGTGGCACACTTCGATGCAAAGAGCGAAGCGGACCACGTGTTTACCGACCTCGGCGTTCCGACAACATTCCTGCTCACATCATTCTATTGGGAAAACCTGATCTATTTCGGCTCGGGTCCACGGAAGGGACCCGACGGCAAGCTTGCCCTCACTTATCCCATGGGGGATAAAAAGCTCCCGGGGATCTCCTCCGAGGACATCGGCAAATGTGCTTATGGAATATTCAAGAGGGGTCGTGAACTCATTGGAAAAACCGTCGGCGTCGCCGGTGAGCACCTGACCGGCGGTCAGATGGCAAGCGCTCTCACGAAAGCATTGGGACGGGAGGTCCGTTACAACGATGTACCCCCAGAGGTGTACCGGAGTTTTGGGTTTCCAGGTGCCGAGGATATGGGAAACATGTTCCAATTCAAGCGCGACTTCGAACAAGCCTACTGCGGTGCGCGCAGCGTTGAGTTTTCCCGGGCATTGAATCCGGCGTTGCTAACATTCGAAAGCTGGCTCAAGACGAACAGCATGCGGATTCCGATAGAATAAACCGAAGCTCTCATAGCATCCACACTGCAACACATAAACGCCCCCCGACGAGGGAGTCACCCTTGAGGTGGGGCGTGCGAATTCAGAATTGGTTGTTGTCGCAGAGGTGCATCCGCTGTCTTCCTGCTTACCGAGAACTCCGTTCAGCCCGTCACAGTTGCCGGTCAACATCTCTGATCCTGCGTCGTTTCTGATCCCACGCCGTTCAAAATTACGCAGCTCGACCATGGGTTCAGGCAATTCCATCCGTCGAATTCCTGACTGATGAGTGAAGGCATGACCACGACTATTTCGAATCGATTGACCGTGTTTCACCGCTCTTTTGGCCTCATTCATCTCGGGTTCTTCCATTTGTCGCGCACCGTATCGCCAACTTCCCACTTCTTGATCGAGGTCAATCTCACTTCTTGATCGAGATCAACCCCACTTCTTGGCTTCGATCAATGTCCCGCCGCCATTTCTCCTGTATCTTACGTGTAGAAATTCAAACAACAATCACTCTAAGAACAGGAGAATCTATCATGGCACAGTGGAACATCGACCCCGCTCATTCCGAGATCAAATTCAAAGTGAAGCATCTCGTGATATCGACAGTGACCGGGCAATTCACGCACTTCAGCGGCACCATTCAGGCGGACAAGCCGGATTTCAGCGATGCCCGCATTCAGTTCGAGGCGGACGTCGACAGCATCAGCACCAACAATGAACAGCGCGATGCTCATTTGAAATCGCCGGATTTCTTCGATGCGGCCGGCTACCCGAAACTCACGTTCGCGTCGACGTCGGTTTCCCGTAAAGGAGACGACACCTACGAGATGGTCGGCGACATGACGATCCGTGGAACAACAAAACGACTTGCGCTCAACGTTGTCTACAATGGCACAGTCAAGGGTTTCGATGGTGATGTTGCGGGATTCGAAATCGCCGGGAAACTGAACCGCCAGGACTTCGGCCTGCGCTGGAACGCAATGACAGAAGCGGGCGGAGTGGTGGTGAGCGATGAAGTAAAACTGGATATCGCCGTCGAATTGAAGAAGGCTTCTGTAGAGGATCGTGTCGCAGCCTGACGATTCAATCGAGGCGCTGGGGATGGTTCGGCGGCGGTGGCAGCAAAAGGGGAATTTCCGCATATTGGATTCGACCGGGAGGCCGGATTAGGTCGGCCTGCCGGGCGATCCTTATTGCAGGAAGGAGATGTGGAAGACCTCAGGTTCATGTTCGACAAGCTCCGTGAGCACCTTCTCCAAATGATTTCGCTTACGGAAGAGGAGTTTTCGGGATGCACGTCCCTGTTGATTCCCAAAAGGATCCGGAAGGAGTCGTACCTTTTGCAGGAAGGGGACGTTGCGAAGTACCTTGCGTTTGTGGCCCGGGGATGCCTTCGCTCGTACACCATAGACAAGAAAGGTGAAGAGCACATCATGCAGTTCGCACAGGAGGGCTGGTGGATCACAGACTTGTATAGCTTCCTCACCGGAAAAGTGTCGAACTACTTCATCGACGCCCTGGAGAGTTCCGACGTTCTGCTCATCGACGCAACCTCCTACGAGAAGCTGTTGACGACAATCCCAAAATTCGAACGCTACTTCCGGATACTTCTTCAGAACAACTACGTTGCAACTCACCGCAGGATTCTTGCCTCCATCAGTCTCTCGGCGGAGGATCGGTATCTCCAGCTTATCGAGGATTATCCCACGATCGTCCAGTGCGTGGCGCAACGCCACATCGCATCGTATCTGGGCATCACCCCCGAAGCCCTGAGCCGGATTCGCAATCGAATCGGAAAGCATCCGAAATCTTGATCGACGTCCCGGCGGCTTTCGTTCCCTCCAGTTTCTCATGACGGCGTAGCATTCACCGAGCGGCGAAGAAGCCCCTTCCTGGATGTCCACAGCCGGCGTGAATGTCAAAATAAGCACGACGCCCGATGGTCCACTGCAGGACCACCGGGCGTTCTTCTGCTTGCTGAACTTGCCGGAGAAACCGGCCCAACGTCATTTCACGAGAAGCATCTTCCGGTTGCTGGCAAAGGTGCTTCCGGAAACTCCATGTGCGGAGAGACGACAAATATACATGCCGCTGGACAGCTCGCCAACGGAGGTGTTGTGACTATCCCACGTTACCGCAAACCGTCCGGCGGGCTGGAGTTCCTTGACCAGCGTAGCAATCTCCTGGCCAAGGAGATTGTACACCTTCACGGTGACCTCGGCTGGTTCAGGCAATCCGTACGTAATGGTGGTCGACGGGTTGAAGGGATTCGGATAATTGGCATTGAGGGAGAATTCCGTCGGGAGGGATTCATCCATCATGTTTACGGTTGCCTCTTCGGGCGTACGACGGACCAATGCAGACGCCTCGAGTTTCTCGAGACTCACATCGTCGAATAAGTACTGATCCCCCGACGTCGCATAGGGGCTCAACCAGAACCTCAGCCGTGCGTCGTGCACCGTTCGGCTGAAATTCGTTGTGGTGAACAGAAGGGAATACGTCTTCCACGAGTCCGTCAGGTCAAAGACCTTGTTGACAAGGCCATAATCATCATAGGGGGGAACGTTCTGGTGCAACCAGACCGAGAGATCATGACCGTGGTTGGAGGCCGCCTTGAAGGACAATCGATAGAGCGCGTACGGTTCCAGCGTAAAATCCGCCTGGTACAGTTGAACATTTGTTCCAGCGTGCTCTACGACTATATGGCCCGCGTGAGCGGTGCCGTCGCCGGGAGGCTCGTTGTCAAACGTGCCCTCCCCGTTCGAGTAGAATCGCCACGATTCCGTGTAAGTTTCAAAACCGGGGTTCTTGAGCAGAGAGACAAATTCAGATTTCAGGACTGCCTTTTTGAGCACGATATCATCGAAGAAGTATTCGTCGCCCTGTGCATCAAAAGAGGCAAGCCAGAACATCAGTCGAGCATCGGTCACAGGCACATTGAATTGGGGGGTGGAGAATTCGACGGAGAAGGTCTTCCACGACCGTTCAAGGTACAGATCCTCCACGAGTCCGTAGGAGGTGAATGGACAGGTGTTTTTCAGGAGCGTCACGGCGACAGCGGTAGGCCTGTTGGCGCGTGCCTTCAGCGTCAGTTTGTACAGAGTATTCGGTTCAAGGCAAATCCCTGCCTGGTAGAGTTGTACATTCGTCCCCTCACCTGAAATCACCACGTGTGCGGCCTTTCCCCCGGCTGCGCCGGCTGCGTCATCATTCAATGTAGCGACGCCGTTGCTAAACAGAGCCCAGGGCTCCGTTCCCGACTCGAACTCTCCATTGGTCAGGAGAAGGGGATTTTCGCCGACAAAGGCGACCGTAGCAGGATCGCTCGACACTGATCCGATCCCATTGGAAATCACGCAACGATACGTCGAGCCGGCATCGGGGTTCCCGAGAGCAGGTGTCGTGTACATCGGGCCCACGGCCCCGGCAATGCTGTCGGCATTTTTCAACCACTGATATGCAAGCGGGCCTGTGCCCTTGGCACTTACACGTAATGTGGCGGACTGACCTACCACCAGCTGCGCAATCGCAGGCTGGATGACGATGGTCGGTGAAGATGGAGCCGTGTTGACAGTGCTGAACTTCCACGTTGCAGAGAAGGCGCTGGCTCCTCCCGCGTTCGAGGCATTGACATGCCAGAAATACGTCGTCGTTCCTGAGAGCTCTGCCGGAAGAGTGAAACAGGGATCTGTAATACCACAGTAGCTTGCGATGACATCTCCGAAGTCGTAATCGGAGGCGATTTCGATCGCATAGGATGTTGCCCCGGGAGCCGGTGACCAGCAGAGGGTCGGCGTAAGCGAAACAGCGGATTCAGCATACGATGGACTGAGAAGTCTGGGCGGCGGCGGTATCGGAGGGACCGTGGTAAATGCCCTGGGAGTCAGTGTTGGCGACCAGAGCGTGGTGTCCTTGTCGTTCATCGCGCGCACACGCCAGTAGTACCTCGTCGTTTTGTGGAACGGCGTGGCCGGTTTGAACGTCGTTCCGGTCAGACCATGCTGATCGACCGCCGGATCGAGGTCGAGAAACATGGACGATACCGACACCTGCAGGTCATACGCCGTTGCGCCGGGCGTCGGCTGCCAGGTGAAGGTCGGCGTGAGCGGAACATTCGAAGCATTGGTGACCGGCGAGACCAGGGTCGGCAGGGCAAGCGACGCGTCGCCGGTGGAGAACGTCCAGACACTCGACCAGTCGCTGCTCCCGCTCTGATTGATGCCGAGCACCTTCCAGTAATATGTTGTGTGAATGTCGAGATTGACGAGGGTCTCCGTTTCGGTGACGTTGTTTCTGTCGATAACCAGATTGGCAAATAACGGGTCTGTCGCCACCTGCACATGGAAATAGGCCGACATGAATTCGGTGTTGTTCCACCATGCAAGAACGATGGCCTGGGGAAGGTCCGGAGAGCCATCGACAGGCAAGTACAGCAGCGGTGCTATTGGTGGTTTGGTCCCGGTGGTGAATGTTCTTCCTTCAGACCCTTCGCTCCAGGCACTGTTGCCTTCCGGATTTACCGCCCGGACGTGCCAGGTATAGAGGATGCCATAGTTCAGGGCACCGGCCGGCGGTTGGTAGGTTGTGCCGGCGATACCGCTCTTACTATGTTCAGTTCCGCCGAGAAACTGCGACGAGGTGATTTCCAGATCGTAGGAGGTGGCCCCATCGACGGCGGACCATTCAAACGTCGGTCGTACCGGGACATCGGTTGCTCCCTTGGCCGGTGAGAGGGGAACCGGAGCGGAGAGCGATCCATGGACGGTCGTGAACGGCCGTCCGGTGAGAAGAGGTGACCAGAGGCCCGGTCCTGCGGCGCCGATTGAGCAAACACGCCAGTAGTACATCGAGGAGTTCGCGAGGGTGCCGGTGTAAGTGTACTCAGTTGCCCCGATCACCGTCTGATCGAGGAGAGGAGCATCGAAGAGGAGCGAATTGGAAACCTGCAATTGATATCCCACCACACCCGGAACGCCGGACCAGGTGAAGGTGGGTTGCGTTGGAACATCCATTGCATCTTTCGCCGGCGAGATCAAGGCTGGAGGAGCAGGAAGCGCGGCTCCTGTTTTGAACGGTCGGCCTGCGGCGACGGGGGACCAAACACTTGGACTGCTGCCGGCGAACGCCCGGACCCGCCAGAAGAAAATCGTCTCATCGGGAAGTGGATCGGAGAGCGTGAAGGATGTTCCGGTGAGGTCCTTCATGTCCACGACCAGATCCCCGAACAAAAGGGAGGTCGAGAGCTGGAGTTGATACGTCGTCGCCCCTTCCGCCGGGTTCCAGGCGAATGTCGGCAGTGTTGGAACATCCGTTGCATTCGGCCCGGGCGAAATGAGAGTAGGAGCATGGACATTGTCGGTGACGGTCGCAAACGGCCAGCCCGCAACCTGCGGTTCCCACCGGCTCAATCCCCCGGGACCTGCAGAGCGCATGCGCCAGTAGTACGTCGTGCCGTCCGCGAACAGGATGGGGGGTGTGAACTCATTACCGGTAATTCCCGACTCGTCGACAATGAGGTCGGCAAAGAGGGGAGATGTTGATACCTGAAGGACATACGATGTTGCGCCGTCGCCACCAATCCACCGAAAGAGGGGGGAGGTCGGAATGTCTGCCGCACCGAGCGCAGGGCTCACCAGGATCGGAGGTGGAGTCTGTGCAGGAGCAAGAGTGAACCCTACGATCAGGAGACATACAAGGGAATAAATGAGAAGACGACCCATGGGAATTCCCTCCATGCAATAATGAACGACCAAGAGGATCTGTGGAAGAACAAGGAACCGCGGGTACAACAGTTCGGGGAGTGGTGGCTCGCGCTATGCGTTTTCGCGGGCCGCGGAGTCTAGCAAGAGCAAATGATAATAGCGGATGCTGGCAGAAAATGGCGCGAAGGCAAGCGTCACTACCGGCTTCGCTCTGAGTGAATAGTAGAAATGGATATGAAGAAACGCAAGAGTCGCAGGAATAAATACAAATACTGGAGTAAAATGCCGGGTGCCCGCACACACACCGTCTGCGTCAGATCACAATATATCGTCGGTAGACTCCCGAGTGTGTGATCTGACGCAACGTTCGGAATTCGAAAGTGGTGATCAAAAAACGCGCGCAAGAGACGGAAGTTCATCCCCGCTCCCGGACGGGAACCTTCGAAGTGCGGACGCTTATCTCCGCCGGCCAAGAAGTCGGAGCAGCAACAGAAAGAGGTTGATGAAATCAAGGTAAAGGGCGAGTGCACCGATGATCGCACCCTTTTGTTCCGTCTCTCCGCCTTCCAGTGCCACAAGGCTCATTCCCTTGATCTTTTGCATGTCGTACGCTGTGAGGCCGACAAAAATGAAGATCCCGATGTATGTTGTCAACCAGTAAATTGTCTCGTTCTGCAGGAAGATGTTGACCACGGAGGCAAGGATCATCCCGATCAGTCCCATGGTCAGAAATCCGCCGAACCCCGATAAGTCGCGCCGTGTTACATAGCCGAATGCCGCGGTCGCACCAAACGTTGCTCCGGCGATGAAAAATGTCGATGCGATGGACTCGGTGGTGTAGGCAAGAAAGATCACTGAAAGAGTCACGCCGGTCAGCGCCGCGTAGCCACAGAAGATCAGCGTTGCACTCACCGCGGACAGTTTCTGCACGCGCGCGGAGAGCCAGATGACAAGTCCCAGCTGAGCGGCGATGAGACCGAGATAGGTCCATCGACTGGAATAGACCAGCTGTAATGCGGTTTCCGAATTGATCGTCAGCATGGCAAATATCCCGGTCAGCAACAGCCCGGCGGCCATCCAGCCGAAAACTTTAAGAATAAATGCCCTCTGGAGTTCTTCGGCCTGTTCGGCCGGAATCGTTTGCCGCACCACCGTTGCGGGGTGCGATCCTTCGAAATTCTCCGGGTTGATTTTTTGTTCATCCATTATGCGTCCTCAGGTCAATGTCCGTCGTTAAGTGCGTAGTTCCAATATAACAAAATTCCTGCTCCCAATACATCGCAGGCAGCGGGCAGGATTTGGAGGGAATTCGTCTGTGGCACGGTCACGTTCTCACGGTTCGCCCACCTGGCGTCAACGAATCGAAGCATTGCGGTACATCGGTCCATTCATCCGGCTTGTGTGGCAGTCGCACAGGGGTTTCACCGTGACGATTGTGGGACTCCGGCTGGTCCGTGCCTTCGTGCCGGTGGCAGTGCTCTGGGTGGGGAAGCTCATCATCGATACGGTTGTTGCATTGCGGACGGGCGGATTGGATTTGTCGTACTTGTGGAAACTTGTCGCCCTGGAGATCATGTTCGTTGTCCTCAGGGATATCCTTGCGCGTGCATCCGCACTCGTGGAGAGTCTTCTGGGCGATCTCTTCTCCAATCATACCAGCATACGCCTGATGCAACATGCCGCGACCCTCGATCTCTATCAGTTCGAGGACCCTGCATTCTACGATCAACTCGAACGAGCCCGGCGGCAGACGACAAACCGGATCGGACTTCTCACCCAGCTGCTCACCCTGGGGCAGGACACCGTCACGCTCCTCTCTCTCGCCCTCGTGCTCCTGGTCTATGGTCCGTGGCTCCTCCTGCTTCTGGCGGCGGCAATCGTCCCGAGTTTCCTCGGAGAGACCCATTATGCGTCACTTGAGTACTCCCTCCTCTTCCGGTACACCCCTCAGCGTCGCCAGCTTGACTACCTTCGGTACATCGGAGCGAGTGATGAGACCGCGAAAGAGGTGCAACTCTTCGGCCTCGCCGACTGGTTGATCGACCGTTTCCGGATAATTTCCCGGAGATTCTATGAAGACAACAAGCGCCTTTCCATTCGTAAAGGAATCGTCAGCACGGCCCTGTCGCTGATTAGCACGGCCGGGTACTACGCGGCGTATGTGGTAATTCTCGTGCGCGCGGTCAACAATGTGATTTCGCTGGGATCCCTGACATTCCTCGCCGGCGCCTTTTCCCGCAGCCGGGATCTGATTCAAGGACTGTTGCTGGGAGCTTCGGACATCTATGAGCAGGCACTCTATTTGAAAGACCTTTTCGATTTTCTCGCAATGAAACCGACGATAACCTCCCGGCCGGGTTCCCGGTTGGCCCCCGCAAAAATCCAACAGGGCTTCCTCTGCGAGGATGTCGGTTTCCGTTATCCCGGAAGCGATCGATGGGCCGTGCGCCATCTGAATTTCGGCCTCCGTCCCGGCGAACGCATCGCCCTGGTGGGGGAAAACGGCGCGGGCAAAACCACCCTCATTAAGCTTCTCGCACGGTTGTACGATCCATCGGAGGGCAGGATCCTGCTCGATGGCATCGATCTTCGCGAGTATGATCTTGCCTCGGTTCGACGGATGATCGGCGTCATCTTCCAGGATTTCGTGGAGTATGATTTGCGGTTTGACGAAAACATCGGAGTGGGGGAAATCGGGCAGGTACGCAAGTACCTGGAAGCACTGGACGATGAAGGACGAGACAAATCTTCGACCGGGAACAATCACGGGGGAGACAGCGCAGAGCCGCCGGCGACCATTGTCACGGCTGCGGAAAAATCTCTCGCGTCATCCCTCCTGACCCGGTTTTCCGACGGCTACAGGCAGATGCTGGGGCGTCGATTCGAGCATGGGGTTGATCTATCCGGCGGGGAATGGCAAAAAGTTGCTCTCGCCCGCGCCTATATGCGTGAAGCACAGGTTCTTATTCTCGATGAGCCTACTGCTGCACTGGACGCGCGCGCAGAATACGAGGTGTATGTCCGCTTCTCGGACCTGATGGCAGGACGAATGGCCATCATCATTTCGCACCGGTTTTCGACGGTGCGCATGGCACAGAGGATACTGGTCCTCCGGGGGGGAGAAGTCGTCGAGGATGGCTCTCACGTTGAACTTCTCGCGAAGGGCGGACTCTATGCAGAACTCTTTGCCCTCCAGGCTCAGGGGTACAATTAGCGCCACACCAGCCGGCAGTTGCTGGTCGCCGACAGAGTGAAAGAGCTCCGGCTTATTTTCCTCCCGCGGTTCCCATCTCGACCGTCTGAGGAGGGCAATTCCAGCCGGAGACTTCGAAATGCATCCTGCCCGGAGCGATGCCCGGTGATAGTTCCTCGATGGTGAAGGAAATAGTCTTCGATTCTCCCGGGAGGAGAGACACATAGTTGTCGCTGTACGAACTCCTCACAGTGCTGGATTCTTCGACGAGCCGGAGGCGGACAAAGAACGCAAGCTCACCGCTGGGATTGGAGACCCGAATCGCACCGGTCGATCGCCCCGTTGTTTCCACCTGCAGTGCCGGGTGAAGCGGCTCCACCTTCAGATCCACCTTCGGCATGTGGTTCAACTCGGCAAAAATATTGGAGTACTCCTGCACGTTTCCGTCACTGCTTACGGCGATCGGATAGAGAGCGCTCGAAATTTCTTTCCCGTCCTTCCCAAATAGTTCAACCGATACAAAGAATGTTTTGCCCGCCATTTCTGACGGGATGGGGAAAGATATCCGTCCGATCGTGGCGGAGGTGTTCGCTTCTGTTTGAGCCGGGCCGGTGTTCTTCGAGAGGACTTTGCCCGCGCAATCCAGGAGGAGGGCCGTGAACGTGCACTCGCGAACCGGCGTGTAAGCATCGTTCAGCAAATGGACATCTGCAGTGAAGGTTTCTCCCGTTTTCCAAAGATAGCGTTCGTAGTCGGCTGAAATATGGACCGGGCGGGAAGCACGTTTCTGGTAGTAGTATGACGGCTTGGGCGTACCGTACCAATCAACCAGTGACCAGGACACGCACGGCCAGATGTCGTTGTACTGCCAGATCAGGACGCCGCTATTCCGGAATTTGTTCTCCCGGCAGAATTCCGTGTTGAAGGAGTTGGCGAGCGCCTGGTAGAGCTCGCTCTTTCTGATGAATTCGTCCGTTGAGCTGGAAGGGCCGAATTCGTTTGCGTAGCGTTCAAGTTTCACCAGATGCTGAAACCGGGTATTGTATTCCCCATGGAATTCAATAAACGTGGTATCGGGCGGCCAAAGAAGCGAGTCGGGGGTAAATTTCCTGTAGTTCTCCGGGACGGGAAAAGTGTTGACTCCTGCCTCACTGCGGAATGGCCGGACGACCCTGTACGCTGTATACGGTTGCTGTCCGTGCCACACCCCCCAGTAGTGGTCGTCGCCCTGATAGGGAGAGGCGCGGTGGAATTCACGCTGTGGATCGAGTTTCTTCAGAAGAGCCCCCAGTGCATCGATGACTGTTTTGCTCCCTGTATCATCCGGATCAAATTCGTTCCCTCCGCACCAGAAGGTCAGACTGGGATGATTGCGCAGTCGGTACACCGCCGAGGCAGCTCCATCGAGGAAGTTCTCGTGGTCGATTTTGGAAAAGTTCCTGTTGCTGAGGAATTCCTGCCATGCAAGGATGCCATACTGGTCACAGAGATCGTAGAAATCATCGGTCTCGTAGAGGCCGCCCCCCCAGACTCGCAAGAGGTTGAAGTGCGCGTCTTTGGCCAGCGTCAGGAGTCGATCATACCGGTCCCGGTCAAGCTGGAGGAGCTGATCCACAGGGATCCAGTTCCCGCCCTTTGCAAACATCTTCTTCCCGTTCACCTGGAATGTCCACGGATACGACCCGACAACTTTCCCCATGACGTAGGGACTTCCTGTATGGTCTTTCATTGACTTCAGGAATTCCTCAATATTCTCATTGGCGATCAGCTTCAATTCGCGAATGCCGAATTGAGACGTGAGATGCTCCGATGGGGTCGTTCCGTCTGACACGGTGGCTTCCAGGAGGTAGAGGTTTTGGGCTCCCATCCCGTTCGGCCACCAAAGCTTTGGATCGTGAACCTTCACATCGAACGTGACTGTCCGATTTTCGCCCGGTGCGAGGGTAATCTGCTGGTGAAACTCCGCCGTCTTTCTTCTGGAGTCTTTTTCGAGAATGAGTCCGTCAACTGTTCCTTTGCTCTGCTTTTGGCCAAGGTTCTGGACCTGCATCTCGATCGTACAGACCGCATCTGAAGTCGACACGATCTTCGAGCGTATATACGGATGGTCAATCCGGAGCGGACCGGTGATGCGTAGGGTGACCGGCCGCCAGAGCCCAATCGGAACTCCGTGAGGTCCCCAGTCCCAACCGTACATGCACTGAGCGATGGAATAAAGTTGATCGCGGGGGGTATCCCATGTCAAACCCCGGGCCATCTCGTTACTCGCCGCATCCGGAGTCGCTTCAAGTCGAACTGCAAGCGTGTTCTCCTGTCCGTATTTGAGCACCGGCGAAACATCAAACGAGCGGGGATTCAACATCCCCTTCAATTCCCCGACCCGGGTGCCGTTCAGCCAGACCTCCCCTTGAAACGATGCCCCTTCAAACACCATGTCGATCCATTTCCCTTGAAGCTGCGAACCCACCTGGAACGATTTGAAGAACCACCACTCTTTCTGCTCCACCCAGAGCGATTTCTCGTTATCGTATCCAAAATAGGGATCCGGTATTTCCCCGGCTGCGAGGAGCGCTTTGCGCACCGTCCCGGGAATCTGAATAGGGATGCAATCCTTGGGGACGTTGCCCGGCAGGTTGGCGTGTTTGACGATACCCATGCCTTTGGTGAAATCCTTCATGAGCCACGTTCCATTCAGGTCAAGAGAGCCTTGCGGTGCCCCGGCGGGGTTGATCAGAGCCTCGGCGTGGACATCCTGAGGAAAGGAGCGCGCTTGTCCGGGACCCGAGAAAAGGAGGGCAAGCGCAAAGGCAACGAAGGTGCCCGCGTGGTTGATTCTGTGGAAGAAGGCATGTCTCATAAGCGAGATCTCTCTCTGGTATTGGCGGAAAGGGAGGTGCGGCATTTTGCGAAGAAGGGCACGAAGGTCGTCAGACCTGTTTTCGTTCAAGGGCGAATTCCACGATCTTGCGGAGAGTTTCAGAGAAAGACATTCCCGCTTTTTCGGCTGACTCCATGAAGGAGACCCCTTCCGTGAGATCGGGATTGGGGTTCACTTCCAGTACATACGCACGATTGTGGGCGTCCAGTCTGAGATCCAACCGCGCGTAATCCCTCGCTCCGGTCACCTGATACGCCGCCAGTGCAATGCTCTCCACTTTTTTTAACACCCGCTTTGACAGCCTGGCGGGACAGATGGCGTGAACCTGGTGATACGTCTGATCAAGCGGATCCCACTTTGCAGCGTAGCTGATGATTGTCGGATGGTCCGGCGGAAGCTGTGAGAAGTCGAATTCAATGATCGGGAGGACTTTCGGCGGATCATTCCCGAGAACCGCCACGTGCAGCTCGCGCCCCTCAATGAATTCCTCGACGATCATCGGCGGTTTCAGTTCTGCGAAAATTTTCTCCACCCGTTCTTTCAGACTCTGGTAGTCATGGACGACGGACTCCTTGTCGACCCCGGTACTCGCGTCCTCCCGGGAGGGTTTTACGATCAAAGGATAGCGGAGTCCGTGCCGTTTCGGGAGAGCCGGGTGGGTGAGGACACGATACCGTGGCGTGGGGACCCCGTTTGCCAGGAGGATCTGTTTTGCCAACCCCTTCCGTTGACACACACCCAGGGCGAACGGGCCGGCACCGGTGTAGGGGATGCGATAGAGCTCGTAGAGTCCGGCGACCATCCCCTCAAGCCTGGGACTGTCATGAAAGAATTCCACCAGATTGAAGATGACGTCGGGAGGCTCCCGCTGCAATAACCGCTGAAGTCTGTGGAGGTCTTCCCTGACGTTAGCCGCCCTGGCCACGAATCCCTCGCTGGTGAGGGCCTCGACCATTGCATCGATTTCCTCTTTGACTGTGGCGACATCGATCGGATACTCGGTTTTGAAGCCCAGCGACGATGGGTCTACCTCCTTGAGATTCTCATACTCGTCTTCACCGACGTGATTGTAGAGAACAAGGACGTTGGTTTTTTTGTGTGGACCCGACATCAGAAGAATTCCTCCGGCAGGAATATCTGCAAGAATTGACAGAGAGGCAAGATTGGACGGCCGGACTGACCAATGGTTTCAGCCGGATGGTCACTGTCCTTCGGGTTGGGGGTCTTCTTTTGCCAGGCTCTGCACCCGTCGCGGAATAGGGCGATCATTGTTTCTTGAATTTCTGGGCGAGGTAATACGTGAACGTCCCGAATGCCCGCGCCGCCTCCCCTTGTGCGTGAACTGTCCCCACTTCATCGACACCGTAGCCGTCTTCCCCCCCGTGGGGATTCCATCCGTTTCTGATGCCGTGGTCGGCAACCCGGTGCAACATCACCGTCGCCCTCCCGTAGGCATTGGTCCAGACGTGGTTCAACATGCGTTCGATTTTATCCGGGACTTCCCTGAGAGTATCGGGGGCTATTGCATACGCGTCCAGCAAATAATTCACGAAGGCACCATTCCCGTCCATGCGTAACTGATAAAAATCCACGGGATCGACCCAGCCGGTCGCAGGGTCGAGAATACGTTTCGCCGTTGCCACTGCGACATCCCGGTAATGCTTGTTGCCGGTCGCCAAATACAATGCTGAAGAAACCGAGCAGTACCCGGTGCCTCCCCAGGGCAGTTCCTTGCCGAACGCAGCAAGACCTTCTTTTCCCTTCCAGACACCCTTTCCGACGTACCAGGTCCGTTCTATCCCGGGAATTCTCCCATCTCCGTTCCAGGCCAGGAGCGCATCTTTGAGAAACCGGTTCTCTCCGGTCGCATCATAGAGTTTGCATGCCACCGTGACCATCTGATTCATATTGGAATTGGTAAAAACCTGGCCGCGTCCTTCAACGCCCGGAGGCCAGTTGTACCATGTCCAGAATCCTTCCGGATGTGCCAGCCTCCCTTCTGCGCGCGCTTCGTCATACCGGCGTTTCGCATCCAGGAGCAGGCCCGTATTCACTTTTCCTGTCACTTCCCACCACTTCATTTCAGCGAGGCATACCCATGCCCGATCATCGACCCATGTCCCCTCGCACATCTTCCGAAGGTCGTTGTCGATCAGATGAAACCGGTAGAGACTTGAATCGTGTGTCACCGAAAAAAGATATGCGTCGCCGATTGCTCCGTACGCTCCCTCCCAACATGGGGTATAGACAGTGTGAAATCGTCTGGAGACTGCGACGGACCGTTCAATCCATCCGTTCAAATCCGGCATAGTCGCGGAAGGAAGGCCGACACTTGTTTGCCGTGTCGTGACCGGACCCGGCGTATTCTCTCGCGACAACAGATACACCGCCGCGACAACGACCACAGTCCCGATGGCGACAAAAGCGATTGGCCGGAGGGATCGGTGTTTCCTGACCTCGCGGCCTTTGCGCTGGTTGGGATGTTTGTGTGATGTCATAAGGGGCCGGGCAAGGGGTATGCTCCAGTTCACACGCCCTGCGCACGCGGAACCGTGTCCTGAAAATCTGTGTTATAGTATAAGAATTATTTCATCTCTTCACCAACTGAAAAGGTTCATTTTATGCGTTATGACCCCGTGATGATTCAACCATTCAGGGACGACCTAACACGGATCGGTTTTACGGAACTGAGGACGCCTGAAGCAGTGGATGCAGCAGTGAGTGAAAAGGAAGGCACGAATCTCATCGTCATCAATTCCGTCTGTGGATGCGCTGCCGGAAAAGCACGTCCGGGAATTGCGATCGCTTTGAACCAATCGCACGCGCGCCCGGATCGTCTCACCACCGTGTTTGCCGGTGGGGACGTTGAAGCGACCGCACGTCTCAGAGAACTTCTTGGCAATATTCCTCCATCGTCCCCCTCCATGGCACTGTACAAGGACGGTAAGCTCGTTCACTTCATCCCACGATTTCAACTGGAGAGCCGGACGGCCATCGAGATCGCCGCTCATTTGAAAGAAGTCTTTGCCGAGTTCTGCAGACCCAACGTTGTCGCTTAAGTGTTATCACTGTTACTGTTGCGATTCTGTTGGAAGCTGCCTGCATTGTTGATCGAGCCCGGCGCTGCGCCGGGCTCGATCTGTCTCTGCCCCCGCGAAGCGACACGCGGTGCGGGTGGAGGAGGATGTTGTCATCTTCTTCCGTCGCCCGACGTTGATTTTCCTCCTTGCATTTTGGCTCCTCGTGCGATACTTTGGCAGTGTTTGTCTGGCCACCCCTCAAGATCATGAAATACCCCGATACCCCGGAAGTTGAACGCTCGCAGAAGAAGAGGCACCCCCGATGATGAGGCCTGTCGTGAATCATCTTAGTCCATCGCTTATCCTTTGCTCAGCCCTGTTGCTTTTCACCCTCCAGAGTATGGGAGCGCCGGCCAATTCCGACCGGCTTCAGGGGATCGCACTGATTGACGGCTGGCAGATCCAATCATCGGAAGAATGTTCCGCCGGTGGGGCAGCGCTCTCACTTCCCGGGTACGTTCCACAGAAATGGTTTCCGACAACGGTGCCTTCGACCGTTCTTGGTGCGCTGGTAAGAGATAGCGTCTACAAGAACATCTGGTTCGGCGACAATCTCGCCGGGGTTCCCGTGGGGCGCTTCAAGAAGCCGTGGTGGTATCGATGCGCCTTCGATGTGCCCCGGCTCTACCAGGGACAGCACGCGATGCTGTGTTTCGATGGGATCATCTACCGGGCAAATGTCTGGATCAACGGCATGAAGGTCGCCGACGCGGACACCACCAAGGGAGTGTACCGGCGATTCAGTATCGACGTCTCCAATGTTGTCCGGATCGGTGAGGCAAACGCGGTTGCCGTGGAGATTATCCCTCCCGTGAAAGGCGAACCTTCGGTGGGATTTGTCGATTGGAATCCTCCGGCACCCGATGCGAATATGGGGATCTGGCGCAGCGTCCGTCTGGTTCTCACAGGGCCGGTCGGCCTGGAGAACCCGTTCGTCCAATCGCGGGTCGACGTCCGCTCGCTCCACGAAGCATGGCTGTCGGTCTCGACGGAACTCTGCAACCATACCGGCGGACGTCTCGAAGCGACTGTGAACGGATCGATTGAAGGCATCCAGTTCTCGAAGCAAGTATCGCTCGGACCCCATGAGCGACGGCTCATTCAATGGAACGCCGGCGATACTCCCGCGCTGGCGGTGAAGAATCCGAGGCTCTGGTGGCCGCATGATATGGGTACGCCCGAGCTCTATACTCTGCATCTGACCTGCGAAACCCATGGCGCACCCTCGGGCACCCTGACAACACGCTTCGGCATCCGGCAGGTGAGCGACTACATCAACGCCGACGGCTATCGCGGGTATATGGTGAACGGAAAGAAGATTCTGATCCGGGGAGGGGGATGGACCGATGATCTTCTTCTTGAGAGCCCGGCGGAGAAAATCAAAGCGCAGGTGCGCTACGTGCGACAGATGAATCTGAACGCCATCCGGCTGGAGGGTTTCTGGGGGACGGATGATTTGTTCAACGACTGTGACGAGGAAGGCGTTCTGGTGATGGCCGGCCTGAGCTGTCAGTGGGAGTGGGACGAAACGCTGGGGAAGGAAGTGGACCCACGGTATGGCGGCATCACCTCGCCGGGAGATAAGGCGTTGGTCGCCAGGATGTGGGAGGACCAGATCCTCTGGTTGCGGACGCATCCGAGCATCCTCGTGTGGCTCTACGGAAGCGATAAGTATCCGGATCCGGGGCAAGAACGTACCTATCTGCGTATTCTCAAGGAGCGCGATCCGCAGAGCCCGTCGCTTGCCTCCGCCAAAGGATGCGTAAGCGAGGTGTCGGGGCCGAGCGCGGTGAAGATGCTCGGCCCGTATGAGTATGTACCCCCCGTATACTGGTTCGAAGACACCGCAAAGGGGGGCGCGTACGGCTTTAATACGGAAACCGGTCCGGGGGCACAGGTCCCTCCCGTGGAAAGCGTGCGCAAAATGATCCCGCAGGACAGTCTCTGGCCTCAGGGATCACTCTGGGACTTCCATTGCTGCAGGGGAAATTTCGGATCGCTCTTCCGATATAATGCGGCGATGGACCATCGTCTGGGGAAGCCTTCGTCGCTTGAGGAGTATTGTACCAAGGCGCAATACTTGAATTACGAAGGGATGAGGGCGATGTACGAGGCGTTCACCTCGCACAAATACCATTCGACGGGAGTGATCCAGTGGATGCTGAATGCGGCCTGGCCGAAAATGTTCTGGCAGCTCTACGATTATTACCTGCTTCCCAACGGGGCATTTTACGGCGCGCGGAAGGCAGGGGAACCCATCCACATCCTGTACGACCCTTCAACGCGTAACGTTGTCCTCGTGAACAACGGATTCGCTCCGCGAAAAGGTTGCCGTGTCCGGGCCCGCGTATTGGATTTTGACCTGACGGAGCGCTACACCTTCGGCACTGTCACCGACGTCGGGCCGGATGAGTCAAAAGTTCTCGCCTGTATTCCCGCGATCGGAGGATTGAGCAAAACCTATTTTGTTGATCTGCGTGTCAACGATGACCATGCTATGCCCGTGAGCACGAACTTTTACGCGCTCTCGACACAACCGGACGAGCTGGTCGCGGTCGATACCTCCGCCGAGAGTTGGTACCTGACGCCGATCAAGCAGTATGCGAATCTCACGGCGCTGAACACTCTCCCGAAGGTGACGATCCTGGAGAGACACACGACCTCGGCATCGGGGGGAGAGGGGACAATGACAATCTTCCTGGAGAATCGCGACCGCGGACTGGCCTTTCAGGTGGAACTCATGCTCTTGAAGGGGAAGGATGGTGACCCGGTCGTGCCAGTGTTTCTCGATGATAACTACATTTCCCTTCTTCCGGGCGAACAGCGGGTCGTGACGGCGCGCTATGCCCTCAAAGATCTTGACGGACAGCCTCCTGTCCTCCGTACGACGGGCTGGAACCTGAAAAACGTCGAATCGTTGAAAGGCGGCCGATGAAACGCAATAGCTATTTTTTCTATTTGGTGCTCCTGGTGTTTTTCGTCATTTCATTTCTGACGAATATTCTCGGCCCGCTCATTCCCGATCTCATCACCAGCTTTTCCCTGAGTCTGACGCTGGCCGCACTCCTGCCGTTTTCGTTCTTCATCGCCTACGGAGTCATGTCAATTCCCGCCGGCATGCTGGTAGAACGATATCATGAGAAAGCGGCAATGGTGTCCGCTTTTGTCATCGCCTGTGCGGGAGCCCTGGCTTTCTCCCTGGTCCCCCGATTTGGCGTGGCACTGCCATCGCTCTTTGCGATCGGCGTGGGGATGGCGATCCTTCAAGTCGCGATCAACCCCCTCCTCAGGGTAGCGGGCGGAGAAGAACACTTTGCGTTCAATTCTGTCCTCGCGCAGCTCGTCTTTGGTCTCGCTTCATTCCTGAGTCCGTATGTGTACACATACCTTGTTACTCACCTGCAATCCTCCGAGACGTCCCACGGGCCCCTGCTTTCCACGTTGGCCTCCATCGTTCCCTCCGGACTTCCCTGGGTTTCCTTGTACTGGGTGTTTGTCGTGGTGACGCTTCTCATGGTTCTCACGCTGGCGGCGACACGCTTCCCCCGGGTGGAGAGGAAAGAGGATGAAAAAGCGGGAGCGTGGGAAACGCACCGCGCCCTCTTCGGAAACCGTACGGTTCTCCTTTTTTTTGTGGGGATCTTCGCGTATGTGGGCACCGAACAGGGGGCGGCGAACTGGATGTCACAGTTCCTGCGCAACCTATCATGGATTTGATCCGCAGACCGTGGGCGCATCTGCGGTCGCGTGGTTTTGGGGAATGATGACGATCGGGTGCCTGCTGGGTTTGTTCCTTCTGAAACTGCTGGACAGCAGGATCGTTCTCCGGTGGTTCGTCGGTGGGGCAATGGTGATCCTGACTTTTGCACTCTTCGGGCCGGGCGAGGTCTCGCGAATTGCCTTTCCTCTTCTGGGATTCGCCGCCTCGGTGATGTGGTCCGTCATCTTCTCGCTGGCGTTGAATTCGGTCGACCGGCACCACGGCTCGTTCTCGGGAATTCTCTGCACTGCGATTATCGGGGGGGCGATCGTCCCCCTGCTGATCGGATGGCTGGGAGACAGGTTCGGGCTCCGCGTGGGGATGTGCCTTCTGTATGTTACACTCGCATATATCTTCAGCATCGGATTGTGGGCGAAACCCTTGATCCCAAACAAGACAATTTCATTTGGAAAGAAGGGGGGAGGGCAATGAAGCTTGTCGGGATCGATCTTGGAGGAACGAATGTCCGGGCCGGGGTCGTAGACGGCGACCACGTGTCAGGCGTGCGCGCGGAACGCCTCCTCCAGGGCGCGTCGGAGCTGGACGTTTGCGAACAGATCTATGCGGTGACCGACGGCCTGACGAAATCCGATATCTCGGCAATCGGCGTCGGGGTGCCGAGCGTGGTGGACGTTGAGCGGGGGATCGTGTACAATGTGCAGAATATCCCATCGTGGAAGGCCGTCCCCCTCAAAGAGAGGCTGGAACAACGGTACGGAATCCCGGTGCATGTGAATAATGATGCCAACTGCTTTGCTGCCGGCGAGAAATACTTTGGCAAGGGGCGGGGCCGCAAAAATGTCGTGGGTCTCATCCTGGGGACGGGAGTGGGAGCCGGCTTGATTCTGAACCACCGGCTGTATGAAGGAACAAACTGTGGCGCCGGAGAATTCGGAATGATCCCGTATCGTGACAGCATTCTGGAGGCATACGCCGGCGGCCAGTTCTTTCCGCGCCGGTTTCAATCCAGCGGGGAGGAGCTTGCCCTCCTGGCGAGAGGGGGCGATCCCCATGCGTCGCACGCGTTCGAAGAGTTCGGCGAACATGTGGGGCGGGCCATCGAGATCATCCTTTTTTCCGTCGATCCGGACATTGTCGTTCTCGGAGGGTCGGTGAGCCGCTCATTCCCGCTGTTCGAGAAATCGATGTGGTCGACACTCAAAGCGTTCCCGTATCCCGCGGCCCTGCAGAGGCTTGAAATCATCCCCTCGGCACTGGAACATTCTGCGATACTCGGCGCCGCCGCCCTGTATTATGACAGCGTTGCCGGACAACCCGCGACAGGCGGAAAAGGCGTTCGAGTCTGAGGCTCTATCCCTCACATGTTTGTCACAATTGCCTTGCCAAACTCGGAGCACTTCACTTCCTTCGCCCCTTCCATCAGTCGGGCAAAATCGTACGTCACCGTCTTTTGTAGTATGGATTTTTCCAGCCCCCGAAGAACGAGATCGGCTGCTTCATTCCACCCGAGATAGCGGAACATCATCTCCCCTGAAAGGATCAGCGATCCGGGATTGACTTTGTCCAGGTTCGCGTATTTGGGGGCGGTCCCATGCGTGGCCTCGAACACCGCATGTCCCGTCTCGTAATTGATGTTCCCGCCCGGAGCGATTCCGATGCCACCGACTTGAGCGGCAAGGGCATCCGAAATGTAGTCGCCATTGAGGTTCAACGTTGCGATGACGTCGTACTCTGCAGGACGTGTGAGAATCTGCTGAAGAAATGCGTCGGCGATCACGTCTTTGAGAAGGACAGTTCCTGCCGGGGGATTGCCGTTACACTCTTCCCAGCTCACCACTTTACCGGGAAATTCTCGTTTGGCGAGTTCGTAACCCCAATCCCGGAATCCGCCTTCGGTGAACTTCATGATGTTCCCCTTGTGAACCATGGTAAGGCTCTTCCGGCGCTCCCGGATCGCATACTGGATTGCCGCTCTGACAAGCCTCTCCGTTCCCTCCTGCGACACTGGCTTGATGCCTATACTTGAGGATTTCGGGAAACGGATCTTCTTGACACCCATTTCCTTTTCGAGAAATGTCACGATTTTCTGCGCTTCGGGAGTCCCTGCTTTCCACTCAATTCCAGCATAAATATCCTCCGTGTTTTCACGAAAGATAACCATGTGAATCTGTTCCGGGCGCTTCACGGGGGAAGGGACGCCTGAGAAATACTGGACCGGTCTCAGGCAAACATACAGGTCGAGGATTTGTCGAAGTGCGACATTAATGGAACGTATCCCCCCGCCGACGGGAGTGGTTAGGGGGCCCTTGATAGCCACCAGGTATTCCTTTATGGCGTTGATGGTGTCGTCATGAAGCCATGTGTTCGGCCCGTAGACTTCGTTCGCCTTTTCCCCCGCAAAAACTTCAAACCAGACAATGGAGCGTTTTCCCCCGTACGCCTTCTTCACGGCAGCGTCAAAGACAATCTGTGATGCCCGCCAGATATCCGGTCCCGTTCCGTCCCCCTCAATGAAGGGGATAATCGGATGGTCCGGGACTGTAAGAATTCCATTCTTGACGGTAACCCGCTGACCATCGGTCGGCGGTGTAAGTTTCACGTACGCGGGCATAGTCTTCTCCTCTTGAATTCAAGTGTTGGCACATCGTCAGTAACAATTTCTTTTTCCCCCCTCTCCCCTTCTCCCCTTCCCCCATTCCCCCCGTCTCCCAGTCCCCTCGTCTCCAAGTCTATCTTTTAATCCTCTCCCGTATCTTATCAGCAATCTCATTCATTCTGCCGTCAGGATATTCTTTGAGCCGGAGAACGAACCGGATATCATCATCCGCATAGCGTGGGGTAACGTGCATATGAAAATGAAAAACAGACTGTCCGGCGACCCGCCCATTGTTGGAGAAGATGTTGAAGCCTTCGAGCTGAAAAGCCTCCACCAGGGCCCGCGCCACAATCTGCGTGGTTTTGAGAATGTCGTGCAGGAAATCGTCTGGCAATGCGAGGAAGTCAATGCAATGAGTCTTCGGAATGATCAACGCGTGGCCGTGGTGGATCGGGCGAATATCGAGCAGGGCAATCGTACGATCATCTTCGTAAATGATCTCGGCCGGAGCTTCCCTTCGAATAATCCTGCAAAATGCACACTGTTCCGCGCTCCGGGGTGATTCAGCTGGCACGTGATGCTCTAGCAATGAGATGATGACGAGCCTGAAAGGGTCGCAAAGATAGGAAGAACCTATCAAAAACGCGCGGGAAAGTCAATGTGGAAGGGACGAAATATATTGATTTTTGTCGATGCTTTGGATATATTATAGACCTACGCTCGATATGCCCATCATTTTTCATTCTTCGGAGTTACCATGAATCGTGTGAGCCTCCTGGCAATTCTGGCCTTGGCGGTAGTGATCTTCGCGACTACCGGCTTCCAATGTGGGTCGGCCGAAACTACAAGCGCGAAGCTCTATATGCAGCAGAAGCAGTGGGCCAAGGCCGAACAGAGCCTGATGAAGGAAGTGACCAAGAACGAGAAGGATGAGGAGGCCTGGTACCTTCTGGGGAGCGTCCGGCTGGAAGTTAAAAATTACAAAGGGATGAATGAGGCCTATACGCGTGCCCTTGCCCTGTCCGATGTTCACAAAGCGGAAATCGACAGGAACCGTCTTGCCACGTGGGGGTCGATGTTCAATGAAGGGGTTCGTCTCTATAACAGGGGAATGGAAGACTCGACGTTCTTTTCCACTGCGCTTGATTCCTTCCGGGTTGCCATCGATATGGAACCCGACAGCGCCGCGACCTACTATGTCGCGGGTCTCGCATCCTACGCCATGAAGGATTACAGCGGGGCGATCAAGATGCTGGAAACATGCCTTGCCAAGAACCCGAAATCGGCTGAGGCCGCCCGGTTGCTCGGCAACGTGCATTACCAGCTTGCCTTCAACGCTGTGAACGCGAAGAACGAGACCGTCGCCCAGGCGGAGTTCCTCAAGGCTGTCCCTGCCTTCAAATCAGCCTATGACTCGGAGCCGGACAGCGTTATTAACATCACGAACCTCATCGACGCGTACGATCGCACGAAAAATGAACCCGCCGCGCTTGAGCTGACAGCGGGCGCGGTCCAAAAAAGCCCGGACAACAAGTTCTTCCGCTACGCCTACGGGGTGTTTCTCCTGAAACAGGATAAATACGATGCGGCGGTCGAACAGTTCAAGAAAGCCCTGGAGCTCGATCCGGACTATGCCGACGCGCGCTATAATCTCGGCGTCTCCTACCTGAACTGGGGAGTAGCGATGAGGAAGGAATCTGTGGATAAGGCGGAGGCGGACCAGAAGAAGGCCGGCAGGGGAAAGCAGGTGAAGACCGATGACAGCTACAAAGAGAAATTCCAACTGGCCCTCCCGCATCTGGAGAAGAGTGTCGAAGTGCGACCGGATGATGCAATCCTCTGGCAAAAACTCGGACAACTTTACGCGATTTTGAACCAGTCGGACAAATCAAAAGCGGCCTTCGAGAAAGCTGATAAGCTCGCGAAGGGCAAGTAAGCAGGCAACTCACCATGCCCCGCCGTCCGCGGCGGGGCTTTTTTTTTCGAGGGAGATCCATGAACGAACAACCGACACAGGGCCAGCAGATCAATATTGAACTGGGCGAAAAGGAAGCGGAGGGTATCTACTCCAACCTGGCAATCATCACGCACTCTCCGGCGGAGTTTATTATTGATTTCACTCGCGTGCTGCCCGGCGTTCCGAAAGCGAAAGTTCATGCACGGATCATCATGACGCCGCAACATGCGAAATTGCTGCTCCGCGCGCTGGATGATAACATTTCAAAATTTGAATTGAAGTTCGGCGAGATCAAGATTCATGGACAGGACCCCTCCAGCGGCTACGCGTTTCAGCCGGTCGGGAGTGATGAGAAGGTCCACTGAGCAGGCAACGCCGTTCCTGTTGGTCTTCATCGAACCCACAATGCAGGGAAGGGGAACCCGGGCGGGCATACACCACCCGCCCGTTCGGCATTAACAATCCTCTCTCCCAGTCCCCCAGTCCCCAGTCCCCAAGTCTCCCAGTCCCCTCCAGTCTCCCTTCAGTTACCCCTCTCACTTCATCGGTGACAATTTCTTCCCCTCTTGTCGTCGTCCCGCCGAATATTGCAGAACCTACCTCATCGCTGAAGTCTTTCCAAAGAAAACCTCATCGCTTAAAGATCTAAGCGTCGCTCAGACCGTTCATTTGTAATGGCTTAGCGGAATCGTGTGACCTCACGCACAGGCCGTCGCCCGTGGCACCGGCTTTGAACCGGATAGCGATGCGAAACCGATGTGCAGGAGGTGCGGTCACGAAAGCAAGGGGTCCCATGAGAAAGATACCTTTCAGACTTGAACACCGTTCGCTACCCGGAATGGTTGAAATCCTCTCGGTGGCGATGTTGTCGCTCACAGCCTTGAATTGCTGGAAGGATCCGTTAACCCCTGTCCCGCCTTCCTGGGATGTCAATCTTACATTTCCCATTGCGGCAAAGAATGTCTCGCTCGGAGACGTACTGGAGAAGGATTCATCGTCACTCTCCTCCGACGCGCAGAGCCGCCTGGTGTTTTCTTCCACTATGGAAGCCACTCCGGTCGTCGTCGGGAACCAACTGACTATTACGCCTTCCTCTGCCAACGCGGCGATTCAACTGGGTTCGTTCGCGGTTGATGTAAATCCGATCACCGTGGTCATGAACCCCGTAGGTCTCCCGCCGGGATCGTTCACATCAGTCCCCCCGCGCATGTTGAGTTTTCCCGATGTCCAAGCCTCTCTCCTTTCTTCCGGAGGTGCAACGTTCAAGTCGGGAACGATAAGCCTGACGCTGAAAAACAACTCTCCTATTGCGATCGTACCGACTCAACCGATCATACTCGTTGATGATCGCGCCGTTGAGATCGTTCGGTTCAATCTCGGCACGGACCCAATTTTCCCGACTCAAACCAGGACATGTTACTCGGATCTGGCAGAAGTCACCATCGGATCCTCCGTTAACATCACAAACTTGACTTTTTCGACACCAGGGTCAGGTGTGAAAGTTTCCTTTCCCACAGATTCGATGTTTGTCGCGACCATCGGTTTCACCAATGCGCTCGCGTCATCCGTGCAACTGTCTTCGGTTCCAGCGCAGCGGCTCGTCGACAATGATAAGACCGCGATTCTCCTGGACGACTCGACGCTGGTGAAGCTGGTCGGCATGCGGAGCGGAATTCTGCAGTTCGCTTTCGAGAACAAGATCGATGTGGGGGTGCAGTTCCGTTTCCGTTTGGAGAACCTCTATCGCAGGGTGGGAGGAATTCTCCGTCAATATGAGGACAGCGTGTATCTTCCGGCATTGAACGGCCGTCCCTACACGATGGATCTCAGTGGTTGCGAGCTTCAATCGATGCCTGGTGAACTATTAAACGCTCTCGACTTGACCAGCAGCGTGATTATTCCCGTTGCAGTCAACAATCCCGTGTCGGTCCACGATACGGACAAAGTTCAGATTGCGATGACGACGGGATCACCGATTATGGTCGACACGGTGAGCGGGGCGCTGAAACCGACATGGGTCAATATCAACACGGCGGTTGCCCTTGCGAAAGGGGACTACCCGTCGAAACTGAAAGGCCAGTTTGTCATCCCTTCAGCTTCGCTGATCTTCAACGCGATGTCCGAGGTGGGATATCCTGCCGATATGTACGTCACTCTCTCCGCGGTCCGGAGCGACGGCCAGGTGGTTTCACTGCCGATCCCGGCCGGTCAGCGTCGGATCATGCCGGGAATCTCGACCATAGCGTTTGACCCTTCCGATGTCGGCCAGTTCCTCAGTCAATTCTCCGGAGGACTTCCCGATTCATTACGGATAACCGGGAAAGTTCTGGTGAACCCTCCGGATTGCTATACGACAGACCCGCTCAAAGTCGGCGGTGTGTCCAGCAGCTGTGCCATCGGCGGCAGCGTGACTCTGACCATCCCGTTGACGGTCGGCATTTCACAGGCCAGTTACCGCGATACTGTGGCCTTCGGTCAGGATGAAGACGGCAGCAATAAGAAGCCTGCGGAGGACCAGTTGAAGAACGTCAATACCGCAAAGCTGCATCTGGAAGTTCAGAACGGACTTCCGGCGCAAGTGGGTGTCCGCATCCATATTCTCGACCGGATGCACCAGGAGATTCTGACCCTGCCTCAATCGGGGCCGTCGCTTCTTGTGAATGCCTCGTCGATCGACGCACAGGGGTTCGCCAGCGTGCCGGGGAGTACGTCTCTCGTCATCGAGTTGAATCATGATGAAGCGCAACAGTACAGCGCGGCGGAATTCGTGGACTACGAAGTGGATATAGCGACACCGCAGGGGGCGCCTGCATCGTTCCGGACGTCGGATGAAGTCCATGTGCGGGTATGGACAGAATGTTCCATGGGGGTGAACAAGTGAGAGCAATGAGACGCAGCGGGATACTTTTTGCCGTCCTGATCGCCTTTCTGGCGAACGTCGCGACGGCCGGCGAGCGGACGAGCATCCAGGGGCTTGGAATGGGCAGGGTGTACGTTGCCATGGCAAAGGGACTCGACGCGGCACTGTTGAATCCGGCTGGACTGGATGCGGACAGCACCGCCGTGACGTTCACGATTCTGCCCTTTGGCGTCCATGTGGGGAGCGACTTTCTGACGTACGATCTCTATACGTCCTACTTCACCGGCGAGGAAACCGGGAGCGGCCGGACGGCCCGCAATCTCACCGATGCGGACAAACAGCATATCCTGAATGCCTTCCCGAACGGCGCAGGAACACTGTCGATGGATGCCGAAGCGAGACCGTTCGGGCTGGCCATTCATACCGGTTTTGTGAGCCTGGCATTCAGCGTGACCCGAAAACGCTTCAGCGGCAATCAGAATCCCCGACGCCTATGTCCGGTTTCTTTTCTACGGCAACACGCCGGGTTCGGTCTACGATTTCCAGGAATCCTCAATGAGCGCCTGGTGGATCAGGCAATACGGGATTACCCTCGCCAGGTCGTTTCACAATGTCTTTGGCCTCTCTGAGTTGTCCACAGGGATCACAGTCAAAGTCGTCCATGGATTTGGTTATGCAGAACTGACACGGTTCAACTCGCGTTTGGAAACAGGGACCGACGGCGTGTTGCACGGCGTTGTGGACATGCACAACCGGGTTGCGGGAATTGATCCGTTGACCGGAGGAGAAGGAGGGTATACACCGTTTCCTGCACCGGCGGGATCGGGCCTTGGGTTTGACATCGGGGTGGCCACGGAACTGAATTCCGCCCTCCGGGTGGGGATGAGCATCACCGACATCGGTTCGATCCTCTGGACGAGAAATGTCCGTGAGGCATGGGCAGAATCAACTTTCGTTGTCGATAACCCCCTCGATGCGGGGCAGCGCGACGGAGTTGAGAAGGCTCTGCAGGGGAATTCTTCAGCGGGGGCGTCCTTCTCAACTCCGTTGCCAACGACCATCCGTATTGGAGCCGCGTTGAACCTCTCGGACATGCCGGCGGTCCGCAAACTTATTTTTGGAGAGTTGACGGTTGCATGCGATCTCAACCAGGTTCTCCAGGATGCGCCGGGAAATCCGGCTGGTACCAGATTCTCTGTCGGCATGGAATGGAGCCCGTGGCGCTTCTTGCCACTCCGGACCGGATACGGCTGGGGAGGCCCGGACCATACAAATTTTGCGCTCGGCTTTGGTTTCCATGTCGGATTCTTCGATCTCGATCTTGCTTCCGAAGATCTCGGCTGGCTCTTTTCGCCCAAGACAATCTCGTACGGATCCGTTTCCGCGGGGATGAAACTAAGGTTTTGATGAGAAGAACAGGTCTGCTGACAGAAGCGCCGGAACCCCTGAACCTTTCGTCCAGGGGTTCTTTCTTGTTGCCCCGCACTCGCCGAACTTGACTGCGACCCGCCAATACATTTTATTCTTGAACACGACTGACGATTCCTCCATGCGCTTCCTCGTTGACAAAAACACCCCGTTCGTTGAAGAAGCATTTTCCACGTTGGGTCACGTTGAGGCGGTCGATACCTCCGAATTCACGCGCGAACGGGTGCGGGAAGCTGATGCGTTGATCGTCCGATCAGAAGTCAAGGTGGGACGGACCCTCCTTGAGGGGAGCAGGGTACAATTTGTCGGCACGACCACGATCGGAACCGATCACCTCGAACTTGACTGGCTGGAGTCGAGGGGGATTCAGGTGGCCAGCGCTCCCGGTTGCAATGCGAACTCCGTCCGGGAATATCTTCTGGCGGCGCTCCTTGTCCTCGGAGAGCGTCATGATTTGCAGCTCCGCGGGATGACTCTCGGCATTGTGGGGGTGGGAAACATTGGAAGCCGGGTCAGGAAGCTGGCGGCTGCGCTGGGAATGAACGTGCTTCTCAATGATCCCCCCCTCGCACGTCTCACCGGCGATCCTGCCTATCGTCCGCTGGAAGAAGTATTGAACGCCGATATCATCACATTGCATGTTCCCCTGAAAAAGACGGGGGAAGACCCCACATTTCATCTGATCGGTGAGCATACGATCCGGAAAATGCGGCGGGATGCGATTCTCATCAATACCTCTCGAGGCCCGATCGTAGCAAACGAAATGTTACGACATGTGTTGAAAGAGGGGAAACTTCGCGCTGCAGTACTCGATGTCTGGGAAGGCGAGCCTGAAATCGATGCGGCGTTGCTGGAACTGACCGATTTGGGGACCCCGCACATTGCGGGGTATTCTCTGGATGGAAAGACCAATGCAGTACAGATGGTCTACGACGCAGTGTGCAGCTCCATGAATGTCGCGCCTTCCTGGTGCATGAATGCAGGAAAACTTCCCTCGCCTCAGGTGAGTGAAATTTCGTCTTCTTCGAAACGAATAGGCGAGCGGGAACTCGGGGAGATCGTGAAACAGTGTTACGACATTCACTTCGACGATACTTCCCTTCGGAGGATTTTGACCGTCCCCGGTGAAGCGCGGCGTGCTTACTTTCAAAAACTCCGAACGGGATACAGAGTACGGCGAGAGTTCCGTGCGACAAGAATACGAGGAGTGGCTCCCGAGGATGCATCATTCCTGAGGGACATGGGATTTACCGTGTAGCGGGCTCCACGTCCCCTAGTCTCCCCGGTCTCTATGTCCGACCCACTTGACAATTGTCAGTTGTCAATCGACAATTGTCCATTTGTTTCCCCCGCTACAATATATATCGCGTCAAATCCCTGTTCCTCATAATCCCGGAGAGACGGTCTTTCACCATCTTTTGATCGACCGTGATGGACCTGATCGGGGTATCGTCCGGAGCGTTGTAGAGGATATCCTCAAGCAACGTCGTAAGAATCGTATGCAGTCTGCGCGCGCCGATATTCTCCACCTGCTCATTCACTTCGGCTGCTGTGCGGGCGATTTCATGGATCGCTTCCTCGTCGAACTCCAGAGTGATTCCTTCCGTTTGCAGGAGGGCGGCGTACTGTTTGATCAGGGCGTTCTCCGGGATCGTGAGGATCTTCACAAAATCCTCTTCCGAGAGGCTGCTGAGCTCCACGCGAATCGGAAATCGTCCCTGGAGTTCGGGGATCAGGTCTGATGGTTTCGACACATGAAATGCGCCGGAGGCGATAAAGAGGATATGATCGGTTTTCACCATTCCATGCTTGGTGTTGACGCTGGAGCCTTCAACGATGGGGAGCAGGTCGCGCTGAACCCCCTCGCGGGATACATCCGGCCCTGCGGCCTGGCCTTTTGTGCCCGCGATCTTATCGATTTCGTCGATGAAGACAATTCCTGAATTCTCGACGCGCAGAAGGGCCTCGCGGACGGCCGCCTCCTGGTCGATCAGTTTCTGAGCCTCTTCGTTCGTGAGAATTGTCCGGGCGTCGGCAATTGTCAGGCGACGGCGTTTCGTTTTCTTCGGGAGCAGGCTCCCGAACATGTCCTGAAGATTGACTCCCATATCGTCCATTGTCATGGGACCGATAACCTGCATGAGCGGTCCCCCGACCTGGGCCGGGACATCGAGCTCGACCATCCGTTCTTCGAGCTGTCCCGCGCGAAGCTTCTCGCGGAATTTCTCGCGTGTCGCCTTATATCCGGGTTCTTCAGCCTGTTCGGCCGCCGCAGGGTCGAATCCCTCGACCGCTGCACGATGAGTGGGGGGGAGGAGGATATCCAGGATCCTTTCTTCACTCAGGATCCGGGCCTTTTCTTCAACTTCCTGTCTCCGTTCAGCTTTCACGAGATTCACGGCAACATCCGTGAGGTCCCGGATGATGGATTCCACGTCTCTTCCGACGTAGCCCACCTCGGTGAATTTCGATGCCTCCACTTTGATGAAGGGCGCACCCGAAAGCCGTGCGAGCCGTCTGGCAATTTCGGTCTTTCCGACTCCGGTGGGGCCGATCAGGATAATGTTGTTCGGCATGATTTCCTCCCGCAGCCCGGGAGGCGCCATGAGCCGGCGCCAACGGTTCCGGAGCGCGATGGCCACGGATTTTTTTGCCGCGTCCTGGCCGATGATGTGCTTGTCCAGTTCTTTGACGATGGCGCGGGGAGTGAGGAAAGACGCCTTGTTCAAGGCATCAAGAGACGAGGGTGATGGACTCACAGTTCTTCAATCGTAATGAAGTTATTGGTGTAGATACAGATTCCCGCGGCGGTTTCGAGAGCTTCCCGGGCGATTTCCGGCGCAGTGAGCGAGGAATGTTTGACCAGCATTCTCGCCGCTGCGAGAGCATAGCTTCCTCCTGAGCCGATGGCGACGATGCCGTCGTCGGGTTCGATGATCTCTCCGGAACCGGAGATGACAAGCGCCTTCTCAGCGTTCAGGACGGCCAGAAGCGCTTCAAGCTGGCGGAGGTACTTGTCGGTCCGCCATTCCTTTGCGAGATCCACGGCGGCGCGCTCGAGATGCCCCCGGTGCTTTTCCAGGTACTCTTCGAACTTCCCGAACAGCGTGAATGCGTCCGCAGCCGCACCGGCAAATCCCGCGAGGATCTTCTCGTTGTACATCTTGCGGACCTTCCGGGCGTTGTGCTTCATCACCGTCTGACCGACCGTCACCTGTCCGTCGGATCCGATAACTGTCTGTCCCCGGTGAGTAAGTCCGAGAACCGTCGTTGCTCTGATTATGGATTTCATGGTTGTGGGGTGTGGAAGGAAAGGGCAGTGGTCAGGTGAGGCGGCGGCGCAAACGGGCGATCGGTATCTGCATCGCTTCGCGGTATTTTGCCACGGTGCGGCGCGCGATGTTCAAGCCTTGCTGATTCAGCAGCTCCCCCAATCGTTGGTCACTCAGCGGATGGTTCGGGTCTTCCCCGTCGATCAGCGTTTTCAGCTTCCTCTTTACTTCCTTATTGGAGATCTCTTCGCCGTCGGTGGTGCTGATGGCGTCAGCTGAAGAAATGCCGGAGGGAAAAAACCCCGTAGTCCGTTTGCACGTACTTGCTCTTGACGACCCTGCTGATCGTGGAGACGTCCATCCCGATGACTTCGGCAATGTCCTTGTAGATCATGGGACGCAAGCCCTCGCCGGACTCGAAGAACTCGCGTTGCTTGTCCACGATCGTCCGCATGACCTTCAGCATTGTTTCCCGGCGCTGATGGATGGAACTGATGAACCATTTTGCCGCCTCGAATCGCTGTCGTATGAAGTCTTTTGCCTCGGCGGACACCCCGTTCTTCTTCCTCTTCGACATGAGCTCCTTGTACGCGCGATTAATGCGGAGAGGGGGGACATTGCGGTCGTTGAGGGTGATGACGAAATCCGTTTCGGTCTTCGTGACAATGTAATCGGGGACGACGTAATTCTGCTGCTGGATGAATTCCCCCTCGCCGGGTTTCGGATTCAGGTGCTGAATCGCTTCGAAGACCTTCTTCAGCTCGTCATTGCTCACGCCGAGCTTCTTCGTCAGGTCTTCGAAGTGCCGCATGGTAAAGTCATCGTAAAACTCGGTGAGGATGCGGAGCGCGACGGCCCGGATCCCCAGATCAATCGACGAGGCCTCCATCTGGACCGTCAAACACTCCTGGAGAGTGCGCGATCCGATGCCCACCGGATCGAGATGCTGGATGCGCTTCAGCACCCGTTCGGCTTTTTCGATCGGGATGGTGAGCGCATGCGTCAGATTGAGGTCCTGGACGATCGCATTCAAATCCCTGCGCAGGTACCCGTCTTCGTCAATATTGCCGATGATCTCTTCCCCGAGGAGTTCCTCTTCATCGTCGAGGTCGAGAAGCATAAACTGCGAATGGAGTCTGTGGTACAGGGGAATCTGGTCGGGGAAGGGAAGGTCTTCACGCTCTTCATCATCGAATGGCTGCTGAGTCTTGTACCCACCCGTGTCATCGTTCATGTAATCGTCGATGGTGTAGCTGTCTTCTTCGGCCTCCTTGGCCTTTTCTTCGGCAGCTTTTTCCTCGGCTTCGGTGGTGGCGGGTTCTTCGGCCGGCGCCTCGTCCTGCACCTGTTCGGTCTCCTCTTCAAAGCCTTCTTCAAGGAGAGGATTCAGCTCGAGCTCCGCTTTGATTTTTTGCTCCAGGGCAAGAGTCGGCAGCTGCAGCATCTTCAGGTACTGGACCTGTTGAGGCGACAGCTTCATCATCATCTTATGTTGCAGTGAGATGTTCAGCATGAATTCAACGGTCTTCCGCGTCCCCGGGAGCCGCAAGCCTTACGCATGCATCACGGAAAGAGGCGTACCAAGACGTTCCGTTAAGGCGTGTGAGCGGCTCTCGCAGGAAATCGAATAATGCGACATCTTCAGCACGACCCCGTTGCCTACCACCGTGGCATTCGGGAATTTCTTCGTACTGCAGGATCTCCTCTCCGTGGTTGCGAACGCGGATCGGAAATAAATGACAGGAAATCGGCTTCTGCCAGGTCGTGAGGCCCGATTCGAATGCCTTGTCGAACGCGCACCGCGCGATTCCCCGGCCGTCAAAGAAGACAAATGCACATTCTTTGTCGTCGACACACGTGGTCGCGAAGTCCCCGGGCCTTCCTTCATACGCTCCCAGTGACGCAATCACGGCGCGATTACGTTCGCTCAGAAACCGCGAGGCGAACGGTACTGCCTGCTCGAATTCCTTCAGCTCTGAATCTCTGAGCGGAGCGCCCCGCCATCCTTCGATGCAGCAACAGGCTCCCCGGCAAACCTCGAGGTCACACCGGAAGCGGACTTTGCTGATCGCTTCATCAACCAATATTGCGCCAATTTCGACCATTATCTCCCGAAATCCATCTCTTCCGTCCAAATATACGAAATTCCCGCGAATTCTAAAAGCTCTCCAGGAATTCTTTCAGAGACGGACAAAATACTTCCCCGGTGTCTGCCGGACAACTCCTTTGAACTCGAGTGCCAGCAGGTGCACAAGCACATCCGCAACAGGCATACGGGCGCGGTTCGAGAGCAAATCAACATGGACGGGTTGGTCGTCGGGAAATGCGTCGAACACGGTGCGCTCAAACAGTGACAAATCCTCCCGGGGTAATGCATCGCTGGAGATGGGTGTCCGCGCGTGGGGAGTGAGACGTGGAGCGAGCTCTGCCAGAACATCCTCCACAGACTCGACGAGCACTGCCTTCCCATCGTGAATAAGACGGTTCGCTCCGCTTTGTCGCTTCGAGTTGATCGGCGAGGGGAGGGCAAATACTTCGCGGTTCTGGTCGAGTGCCGTTGCCGCGGTGATCATTGCTCCTCCATCACAGTCCGTTTCCACCACAATGGTCCCGAGCGTGATCCCGCTGATGATTCTGTTTCGACGGGGGAAATTCCCGGCATCGGGCTTGGTGCCCATCGGATATTCGGAGAGGAGAGCGCCCTCGCTTCTGATATTCTCGGCGAGCGACCTGTTCTCGGGAGGATACAAAACATCGATCCCCGATCCGATGACTGCCAGCGTCCTGCCGCCTGATCGCAGGCACGCGGAGTGCGCGATCGTATCGATTCCCCGCGCGAGGCCGCTCACAACCGTAAGGCCCGCCCGCGCAATTCCCGAAGCAAACTGCTCTGCAAGTTGTTGGCCGTACGCTGAAGGCGATCGTGTGCCTACAACGGCGATCGATGATTGATCGCAGGGAAGAATGGTTCCCCGGGCGAAAAGGAGGGCGGGCGGATCGTAAATTCTCCTCAAAGCCGGCGGGTAGTCGCCCTCCCACAACGAGACAATTCCGCCACCGACTCTTTCGAGGCGCGCAATCTGGTCGTCTGCATAGCGCGCTGCCTCAATTCTCTCCCGCCCCCTGGAAAACGATCGTATTGACAGAGCGGTTTTCTGGTCTACACCTTCCACGGCAACGAGATCGCGAAGGGGCGCTTCGAGGATCTGCTGCGGGTCACGGAAGTGATCAACAAGTGCCCGAAGGCGGTGGGGTCCGACACCGGGGACCTGTGTCAGTGTCAACAGCAATCGGATGTTCGCCGACATCGTCAGCTCCTTTTCGTTCTTGGAAAAGAGCCGATCCGGCGGGAGAACGGCAATCAGTTGACCTGGTCGATGGATGATCGACAATTATCGACCGGATTTCTTTTACCTTCCTCCAAGTCTACGTGACACGGATATCTTTCTTTACTCGTTCCAACACCGCATTTGCCTCTTCCATCGATCTCGCTTCCGCGATCACGCGAATGATCGGTTCGGTGTTGGATTTGCGCAAATGCACCCACGAGTCAGGAAAATCGAATTTGATGCCGTCGTCCCTGTTGACGCGCGCAGAACCGGCATAGGTCGATTCGAGACGGTTGATCGCCTCGTCAGGATCCGTTGATCCTATGGGAATTTTCCCTTTGGCGATATGATACTCGGGGAGCGATTTCTTGAGCTCTGATAATGTCTTGCCCGAATCGGCCATCGCCTGGAGAATCAGCGCAATCCCGACGATCGCATCGCGGCCGAGGTGCACGGCAGGCAGAATGACACCACCGCTGCCTTCTCCTCCAATCACCGAGTCCTCCATTTTCATCCGCCGGGCGACGTTGATTTCTCCCACGGCCGTGCGAAAACAACGAGCATTGTGCCGTGCAGCAATATCGTCCACCGCTCGGGTCGTGGACAGGTTCACTACGACATTATTCTTCCAGCCTTTGAGTGAAAGACCCGGGTTCTTGGACGCATGGGAAAGGACGAAATCTATCGCCGTCGCTATCGTGTACTCCTCACCGTACGGTTCTCCATGCTCGTTGATAAGGACCAGCCGATCGACATCAGGATCGACGACGATCCCCAGGTCGGCGTGGGCCACGCGCACCTGTTCTGCGACCGCCCCGAGATTTTCCGGAATCGGCTCAGGGGTCCGGGCAAATACGCCGCTCACATCGCAATTCAGAGGGATCACTTTGCAGCCAAGCTCTTCAAGCAACTGTGGGACGATCACCCCGCCCGCAGCATTGATACAGTCGAGAACCACCGTGAGACCTCGTCGCCTGATGCGGGCCGGATTCAGGAAAGGGAGTCCCAGCACCGCATCGACGTGCTTTCTCAGCCAGGTCGAATCAGCGACGAGTTTCCCCGTGCCTTCCCACGACGGGTAGACCTGTTCCTGCATCGAGAGCGCCCAGAATTCGCGGTTCTCCTCTTCGTTCAGAAACATCCCGGTTGAAGTGATAAATTTCAACCCATTCCACTCAATAGGGTTGTGGGAAGCAGTGACGGCAATCCCTCCCGCGGCCCCTTCCTGTTCGACCGCCAGTTGCACTGTGGGCGTCGGACAGATGTCGAGAGAACGGACGGTCATGCCTTTGGCGGCGAGCGTCCCCGCGACGATTTCCAATATCGATCCACCCGTGAGTCGGCCATCTCTCCCTACCACCACGGCCGCGTTGCTTGGCAGGTGTCGCTGACAATAATCGGCGAACCCGGCCGCGTACCGGACGATCACTTCAGGAGTCAGAGTCTGGCCGACGATGCCGCGGATTCCGGAAATGCTCACCATCAATGACATTGCGGGGGTCTTTCTAGGAAATGATGGACCAGAAAACAAATGAATTTACAGAAGCCCGGGCCGAGAATCAAGGCACAGAGTTTGCGGTTTGAAGGAAAATCCAATCTTGAATATTTCCCGTGTTTTGGTTACGTTCCATCGGCGAGAGTTCCGGGCGGTGGTTTCATACTGCTGATTGATGGGGGACCGCACGCAGGTGATCTGCGTCCGCGTCAGTGTGCGCGGAAATTATTTCTGAGGACTCAGTGGAGAGTCTCACCCCGATGCTCATCGAACAAGATCGACAGATACTCCTTCGCATCGCACGAAATGCGATCGCGGGGGAGTTGGGGCTGGCTCACGAAAGGATTCATGCACCCGCCCGGGAAAATCTGACAGCGGCGTCGGGAGCTTTTGTCACACTCCATTACAATGGTCAACTCCGCGGGTGCATCGGGTACATTGAATCTCCCGAACCCTTGTGGGAGGTTGTGCGCAGTTCTGCCGTCAAAGCCGCATTTCACGATCCGCGCTTCCATCCATTGTCGCGGAACGAGTTTCACGGAACGGTGATCGAAATTTCCGTCCTCACGGCCCCGGTTCTTGTCAGCGATCTTGAGTCCATTGAAGTGGGGCGGGACGGACTGATTGTAGAACTTGGCTTCGCCCGCGGTCTTCTCTTGCCCCAGGTTGCGGTCGAACAAGGATGGGATCGGCTGAGATTTCTGGAAAATGCATGCGCGAAAGCGGGGCTCCCGCGCGACACGTGGATGGACCCCGCCTCACGGGTGTTTGCCTTTCAGGCTGAAGTATTCTCCGAAAACACTACTGCGAATGCCCTTCCATGACGCATCGGGCGAATGTTCGGTACCCGGCGGTCGCAGGGATGTTTTACCCGGCCGAGCCGGCAGTACTCCGGCAAATGGTCAGCGACATGCTCGGAACGGCTCCGCTGAGTTTCGGTGACAAACCTGCGGGTCTTATTGTCCCCCATGCCGGTTACATGTACTCCGGTCCCACGGCAGGTGCCGCATACGGAGTGCTTCGTTCGCACCATTACGATGTAGTCGTCATCGTTGCCCCGAGCCATCGGGAGGCCTTTCGGGGAGTCTCGGTGTACTCCGGCGGTGCCTATGAGACTCCGCTGGGGCAGATCGCGGTAGCCGGTCCTCTCCGGTCAAAACTCCTCGAAGCTTCGCCTGTGGTCAGGGAGTCAGAGTCGGGACACCGGGAAGAGCATGCCCTCGAAGTGCAATTGCCGTTCTTGCAGGTCGTCATCGGAGAATTCCATTTGCTGCCGCTGGTGATGGGAGATCAAACGCGGGAAACCTGCCTCGCCCTCGGTGAGGCGCTCGCGGATATTGCCAGAGGACTGAATGTCCTCTTGGTCGCCAGCACGGATCTCTCTCATTACTATCCTGCAGAAACTGCGGAACAGATCGATCGAGTGTCCATTGACGATATCCGGTCATTTGATCCCGGTAGGCTCATGGACGACCTGGAGTGCCAGAGGGCGGAAGCGTGCGGCGGTGGACCCGCGGTGGCTGTCATGACCGCGCTTCGTGCATTGGGAGCCGTTCGGATGGAAATTTCCGCACATGCAACCTCGGGAGATGTGACCGGGGACCGTCGTTCAGTAGTGGGGTATTGTTCGGCCGTCGCATGGAAGAAATCCGACGCATGAAGAAGGGTCCGTGGAACATCGCTATTGTGGGGCCGGGGAAAGTCGGCCTGGTGTTTGGACAGGCGCTCCGGAAGAGGGGGGAGAACATATCGGCGGTGATATCCCGCCACCGCCGGTCTTCCCGCGAGGGGGCGGCGTACCTCCGGTGCAAAACGTATGGGACCACCCTCGATCTGATACCGCCTGAAACAGATGTTGTGCTGATCACGGTTCCGCATGGAGCTGTCGAAGAGACCGCATGGAAACTGGCGCGGGTCGCGCATCTCCGGTTCAGCAAGTTGGCCGTCTGCCATGCCTCCGGCATGTTGACATCCGCCGCCCTCGCACCGGTTGCCAGAAGAGGGTCCATAGTGGTTTCTTTCCATCCGCTTCAGACCTTTCCAAGGGATTTTGAGCCCGAAGATATTCTGCCCACCCTTCCGGGGATCTGGTATGGGATCGATGGAAATGCCCGAGGGCGCCGCTTCGCGGCTAGTCTTGCCCGGCGGCTGGGAGGAAAGACTGTGGATATCCCCCCCCAGTTGCGCGAATTCTATCACGCGGCGTGCGTTGTCGCCTCGAACCATCTGACCGCTCTCCTCGGCGTCCTGGATGAAATGCACAGTGTCCTGCGGGTGAAACGGCCGGGATTCCTGGCCCTCTTCCGGCCGATTGTCGAAACCACCATGCGCAATGTGGCCGACACGTCACCGACACGCGCCTTGAGCGGGCCCGTCGCCCGCGGAGGAACGGCAACTATTGCAAGACACCTGGAATCCATCCGCATGTTTTCGCCGGTTCTTTTGCCGTACTATGCAGCCATGACGCTGGCTACGGTTCGGGTGGCGCTTGCGAAGGGTTCAATCGACAAACGCAAAGCAGAGGAATTCCGCGGGTTGGTTGAAGTCTATCACAAATCAAACATCACTCTGGATCATAAACGATGAAAGCTCTGATCGCGAGCGGCGGACGCGGAACACGATTGCGACCGATTACGCACACGCAGAACAAGCACCTTATTCCCATCGCGAACAAACCGATTCTGCACTATGCCGTGGAAGCGGTCGCGGAGGCTGGAGTCAAGGAGATCGCAATTGTCGTCAACGCTGACAGTGATGAAGTCCCCAAGGCAATGGGCGATGGGCGGCGGTGGGGGGTCAGGATCACCTATCTTCCGCAAACTACGCCGGGCGGATTGTCGCAGGTCGTGGGACTCGCCGAGGAGTTCATGGGGAAGGATCGCTTCATCTTTTACCTCGGCGACAATATGGTCGTCGGAGGAGTGAAGCGATTCATTGACGAGTTCGATCGCAGCGGATGTGATTGCTACCTCACCCTTTCCCGGGTGAAGGATCCCGAACGATTCGGGGTCCCCGAACTCAAGGACGGGCGCATCGTCTCCGTTGAAGAGAAACCAAAACATCCCAAGAGTTCTTACGCCGTGGCAGGGATTTACCTGTATAACCACCATATCTTCGAAGCGGTCAAGGCGATCAAACCCTCGCCCCGCGGAGAGCTCGAAATATCCGACGCGCATCAGTACCTCATCGACAAGGGATACTCGATCGGCTACGCGGAGATCACCGGCTGGTGGAAAGATACCGGGAAACCCACGGATTTATTGGAAGCCAACCGGCTTATCCTCGATAATCTCGTTGCCGACGTAAAGGGAGAAGTCGACGATCGATCGACTGTCGTGGGGAAAGTGGTGGTTGAGCCAGGTGCCCGGGTCATCAATAGCGTCATCAGGGGACCGGCAATCATCGGGGAAGGCTGCGTGATTGAAGATGCATACATCGGACCGTTCTCTTCAATCGGCAACAGAACCGAGGTGAAGAATAGCGAAGTCGAATACAGTATCATTCTCAGGGACTGTAAGATTCACAATGTCGGGATACGGTTGGAATCGAGTATCCTGGGAAATGACGTGGAAGTGGTTCAGGCCGTCGGGAAACCCCGTGTACACCGGTTCATGATTGGCGATCAGAGTCGGGTGGAAGTGGTCTGAGAAACCCCGCATTGTCGCTTCGCAATGGCGAAAAATGTCTCAGAAGGTTCGCGGGCAAAGGTTGTCTGGTTTCAATCAGGTTGTCGAGAACCCTTCATCGAAGGATCAATCGTTCTCTCGTTCAACAAGAGGGAGGGCGTTATGAAAGCAATCGCTGTGTGCATCGTGTTGATATCCACTGTCGATTTCGCTTCTGCGCAATACCAGGAGACGACGAAGGATTGGCGTGTGGTTCCGGAACTCATGCTGGTACGGTATCTGCCGGGACAGGATTTCTCCTCAGACAATTATTCCTGGGACGGCTCAAATGTCGGATATCAATATTCCGGATTCGGCGGATCGCTCAGGGTCCGATTCATGAATACAACTTTCCCGGGGCTGGCCCTCACGTTATCCGGAGGAGCAACTTCCTTCTACCGTCCAGACAGAAGTGTTGCGGTGCCGTATGCTGCTTCTCTTCCGGGTATGAAGACATTCGGCGCAAGCACGCTTGGTGGTGACGAACGCCTGGGGGATTTTTTTGTCTTCCCGCTCGCCCTGGGGGTCCAGGGCTTGTGGCCTTTCCGGAATATGGAAAAATTCAGACTCTTTGCCGGAGCTGAGGCCGCCGCGTACTTTGTGGATGGCAGTGTTTCACCTCATGCGCAAACGCGATTCGGATACACCGTCGACGGGGGGTTTGGTGTCGGCATTGTGGAACTGGGAGCACGGTATTCTCGATTCGCAGACATGAGCAACATTGGTGTCTTTCTCGGTCTCTGCATGAAGTTCTATGAGTTCTAAGGTCCAAAAATGATGAACTACGAAACACTGCTCGTCGGAATCGATCATCGCGTTGCCGTTGTCACGATAAACCGGCCGGACAAGCTCAACGCATTGAACGCACGGGTGAAAGAAGACCTGGGAGCGGCGTTTGCCGCTCTGAAGGTTGCGGGGGATGTCGATGTTGTCATCCTGACCGGTTCAGGCGAAAAGGCCTTTGTCGCGGGGACGGATATCGGGGAACTCACGACGCTGAAGGAAGACTCAGGCAAGGCGTTCGCTGCCGGCGGGCAGGCCCTTTTTGATTCGGTGGAGAACCTTGGCAAACCGGTGATTGCGGCAGTGAACGGGTATGCGCTCGGTGGCGGGTGTGAACTGGCGCTCGCCTGCCACATCCGTATTGCCTCGGAGAAGGCGAAATTCGGACAGCCCGAAGCCAATCTCGGAATTATCCCTGGCTATGGAGGGACGCAGCGGCTGGCAAGACTCGTTGGAAAAGGCCGCGCGATGGAGATGATCCTCACCGGCGCTCAGGTGGATGCAAACGAAGCTCTTCGCATCGGGCTTGTCAACAAAGTTGTTCCTGCGCCTGAACTCCTTGCCCGTTCCCAGTACATGGCTCAGGTGATCGTGTCGATGGGGCAGGTGGCAATTCGTGCGGCTCTCGAGGCGGTGAACGCGACCGATCTTCTCCCGCTTCCCGGGGGGCTTCGCCGGGAAGCCGAACTTTTTGGCCGGTGTTGTGCGAGCGAAGATTTTGGGGAAGGCACACGGGCTTTCCTCGAGAAGCGTAAGCCGGCCTTCAAGAACAGGTGACGGACCGATGAACCTCACGCGGCGGGGAAAGGTCATCCTGATTGGCGTGCTGGCGGTCTTTGTGATAGGCCTCGGCATTGCGAATCTCCTGGTCCCCTCGTCTGACCCGGGACCGGCCGCGCGTCGGGGGGATATCGCGGCCGGGAGGAGCGCTCTTGATTCGGCGGTTGACTCGTCGCTTGCGCGGTTCGGAATTCCCCCGGCCTCGGTCCGACGGATCGCCGTTCGACCCGCAGGAGCTGCGGTTGTGCGGTGGGAAATTCGCGCGCGGATCCCGGCCGGGTTCCCCGGTCTGTTGCTGAACCACGATTTGAGCCTCCGCCTTCTTCCTCTTGGGGCCCGGGTCATCGGGACGGAAAATACGCAGGAGGGAAGAATCGCATTCCATATCAGGAAAGACGGCGTGATCGTGAGGAGTGTGGTATTGCAGGAAATCCATTGACAGTCCCTGCGGGAAGACTCGCCGTTCCGCCTTTAACTTCATTTACGAATCAGGAATCATCGCTCATGCAATCGCCATCGCTGATGGATACGCTTGTCTCTCTCGCAAAACGTCGGGGCTTTGTCTTTCAATCAAGTGAGATTTACGGCGGTCTCAACGGGTGCTGGGATTATGGTCCGCTTGGTGTCGAGCTGCTGAAGAACATCAAGGAGCAGTGGTGGCAGGCAATGACGTTCCGCGAGGACATTGAGGGGATCGATGCGGCGATTCTGATGCACCCGCGGGTATGGGAGGCGTCCGGGCACGTTGAGAACTTCACGGACCCTATGGTCGACTGCAAGGAATGCAAGGCCCGTTTCCGGGCGGACCAGATTGAAGATTCGCCGTGCGGAAGTCCGGCGTACAAGGGACGCAAGGCGAGCAAGTGCCAGGCGGAGGGGAAGTTCACGGAAGCCAGGCAATTCAACCTGATGTTCAAGACGTTCGTCGGGCCCGTGGAAGACTCGGGTGCCGTGGTCTACCTTCGCCCTGAAACCGCGCAGGGGATCTATGTGAACTTTCTGAATGTCCAGAGTTCTTCACGCCAGAAACCTCCCTTCGGGATCGCTCAAATCGGGAAGGCATTCCGGAATGAAATCAATACGAAGAACTTTCTCTTCCGGACCAGGGAATTCGAGCAGATGGAGATGCAGTTTTTTGTGAAACCGGGTTCGGACGAAGAGTGGTTTGCCTACTGGAAGGAGCAGCGTCTGCAGTGGTACGTCGGGCTGGGAATGACGGCGAAGAAACTCCAATACCACCAACATGAACCCGACAAGCTTGCCCATTACGCCAAGGAGGCGTTCGACATTGAATATGAATTCCCGTTCGGGTGGGGCGAGATCGAAGGAATTCACAACCGGACGGACTACGACCTTTCCCGTCACGAACAATTCTCGGGGAAATCGCTGAAGTATTTCGATGAACAGTCAAAAGAAAAGTACATCCCTTATATCATTGAAACTTCCGCCGGGGCCAGCAGGTCGTTTATGGCATTTCTCGTCGACGCCTACCGTGAAGAGGAGGCGCCGACTGCCGATGGGAAGATGGAAACCCGCGTGGTCTTGCGGTTCCACCCCAAGCTTGCGCCCGTGAAGGCGGCGATCTTCCCGCTCGTAAATCGGGACGGAATGCCGGACGTGGCGAAAAACCTGGAAACAGATCTGCGGCGGAACTTCCGGGTGTTTTACGACGATAGCGGTGCGGTGGGCCGGCGATATCGCCGGCAGGATGAAGCAGGAACGCCGTACTGCATTACCATCGACTCTCAGACGCTCCAGGACCAGTCGGTCACGGTTCGCGACCGGGACACGATGGTGCAGGAGCGCGTGAGCACGGAAAAGGTTGCGGGATATCTTCGAGAGAAGCTCGTACAATGACAGCGAAGGACGATGTATGCGATGGGGGACTGTTTCGAGGCAAGGCCAGAGGAAAGGCATGGTGAATCTCCGCCTTTTCCTGGGGCTGCTCCTTTCTTGTATCGTTGCGGGGCAATCCGCAGGCGAACCTGACAATGTCACGTCGCGGTTCGACAAAACAGTCCAGGAAGGGATCGACGAGGTCTACAATTTACACTTTGAGAACGCCGACGCGGATTTCCGGCAACTCGTTGCATTGCGTCCTCATGATCCGGCAGGACCATTTTTCCTCGCGATGGTTGACTGGTGGAGAATCGTGATCGACATCGACAACACGCAGTATGACGACCGGTTCTATGCCGAGCTGGACCGTGTCGTTGACATGTGCGATTCCATTCTCGACCGGAACCCGAACGACGTCAACGCGATGTTCTTCAAAGGCGGCGCGATCGGTTTTAAAGGAAGACTCAAGTTTCACCGCAACGACTACCTGGCGGCAGCGAATGCGGGTCGTCTCGCTCTTCCTCTCGTCCAGGCGGCGTCCGGGCTGGACTCCAACAATTATGACATCCTGCTTGGCACCGGGATGTACAACTACTTCGCCGACGTCATCCCCGAAGAGTATCCATTCGTGAAGCCACTGTTGCTCTTCATCCCCTCCGGAGACCGGCAAAAGGGCCTGCAAGAACTCCAACTGGCCGCAGAGAAGGGGAAGTATGCCTCGGTGGAGACGTGGTACTTTCTCCTGCAGATCTACTTTTCCTATGAGAAGAATTACCAGAAGGCATTGGCGATAGCGCAGCAACTCTTCTCCCGGTTTCCCGAGAATGTCATCTTCCAGCGGTACCTGGGGCGATGCGAGACAATGGTCGGCAACTGGCCTGCAGCCGGCGCGGTGTTCAAGGAAGTCGTCAGGCGCGCGCGTGCGGGGCAACGCGGTTACTCGCCGAACGCAGAACGGGAAGCAGAATATTATGTCGGGATGAGTCTGATGATCGAGCGAAATTACGATGCCGCACTCCCTCACTTCTATCGCTGTGACGAACTGAGCCGGGAACTTGATGCACAGGAGGCATCGGGGTTCATGGTGATGGCCAACCTGAAAGTGGGGAACATCTATGACATCCAGGGGAAGCGTGATCTCGCGATCGCGGAATATCAGAAGGTCCTGGGGATGAAGGAATACAAAGACTCCCATACCCAGGCTGAACAGTATTTGAAGGACCCTGCGAAGTACTGAGGCATCAGGGAAGAAGAGCGGACGGATTCCTCACACCTAGACGAAATTGCTCGAGATGACCACGACAACAGGACTCATACTTTGCTTCGGGCTCATTGCGGCGCTTGCGGAGCTTGCAGGCGGGGGATTCGTAGTGTTACGCAAAACCTGGCCACGTGCGGTCCAGGAGTACCTGCTGGCATTGAGCGCGGGTTTTGTTCTCGCTCTGGTGTTTCTGGAGCTGATCCCGGAAAGCATGCACGCGGTCGGCATGCAGGCTCCGCTGATTATGCTCCTTGGCTACTCCGTTCTTCATTTCTTTGAACATACGATCGTGGGGCACCTTCATTTCGGGGAGGAGACGCATAAGGACGTCATGCTTTCGGGTGTGGCGAGCTATTCAACCTTCGCAGGGCTCTTCATCCATGCGTTTTTCGACGGCTTCGCTATTTCAGTCGGTATGAGGTACGATTTCTATCTCGGGATGCTCATCTTTGTGGCAATCCTTCTGCACAAAATTCCGGAAGGACTTACCATTGCGACGGTCATGCTTGCCGCGGCGCATCAACGTCGGACCGCGTTTCTCGCTTCCCTTGCCATCGGGGTTGCAACGATGCTCGGAATTCTGAGCGTCTTCCTTCTCTCGGACGTGAATGAAACCTTCGTGGGTTCGGCGTTTGCCTTTTCTGCAGGGATCGCGCTCTATGTCGGCGCCAGCGATCTCATCCCGGAGATCAATCATTCACACAACAGGGTGATCCCCCTCCTGGTGTTCGGCGGTATGGTCCTCTTCTATGCCGGTACTCTTCTTTTCGGCCCCTCGCACGTCCATTGACGACCCGCCTTCTCCCAGTCCCCCCGTCTCCCAGTCCCCCAGTCTCCCCGTCTCCCAGTCCCAGAGTCCCCCTTTCCCCCTTTCCCCCCTTCTCCCCCTCCCCCCACTCACATCCCGAACGAGACCGATACACGGTGGAGGCTTCCGATATTGCCCAGCGAGGAAAGCGCATAATCGATGCGATACCGGTCAATGTTGATGCCGGTGCCAATCGAGAAACCTGTCAGACCGGATGTTGATCCGAGTACCAGGTCGCGCCGCTGTTCGTTGTCGTATCCGATGCGGAGTTGCAGCACGCGGCTCAGGGTGAATTCACCACCGACCGTGAACGACCGCAACCGTTCAGCAAAGGTATTGACGTCCTGGTTGAGTTTGTGGAACCCGACATTCAGGAGGAGTGGAAGACCTTTGGGAACGATGGATGCTCCCACCGCGACGTCGAGGGGGAGATCTTCGTGCGTACCGAGATACGTCGAGAGTTGTTTCCCGGCATTCCGGATGCTGACGCCCACCGCGAACCTGCTTTCCGGAATCGCATAGTAGATCCCGACATCGCCCACCAGGGCGCTCGATGACGCTCCGGCAAGGGACGAATAGATGAACTTCAGCCCGACGCCGTAGTAGAGGTTGTTCTCGAGGGTATTGGCATACCCCACCACGAAAGCGAGATCCGATGCATTGAAGGATCCGATCGCATTCCCCACGTCGTCTGTTTCGGTGAACGAACCGTAATTCTGGTAAATCACGCCCGCTCCGAAGGTGCCGATGTCGTCAAACGACTGACCATAGACGATCGATCCTGCATTGACATCCAGGAGATTCTTGAAGAAACCTGCGGAAAGCCTCGGCGCCGTCAGAGTCCCGAGTGCCGCGGGGTTATAAAACAATGTTGTCGGATCGTCGCTGATGGCAAAAAAACTCCCTGCGAGAGCTGCGGGGCGTGCACTCATATCCGAACGCAGGAAGTTGAAAACTGTATTTGTGGCGGGAAATGCGGTGGCCGAGAGCAGGGGCAACCAGAGGAAAACGACAGCATACCGAGCGCGCATGATGCTCCATTGAATGATTTCCACCAAAATAGGGAAGGGAAGGGCGAATTTCAAGCCGAACCAGAACTTCGTATTGTTGACTGTCTTGGGCAAGTTATGTATATTAGTATACTGAAAACGAACCATGAACGCTTGATGGAAAGGCGCGATTCCCCATGAAAGAGGGCATCCATCCTGAATATAAGAAAGCCGTGGTAACCTGCGTGTGCGGGAATACCTTCGAGACACGCTCCACGATCGGAAACCTCAAGATCGAAATCTGCTCCAACTGTCATCCATTCTTCACCGGCCGTCAGAAGCTCGTCGACTCGGCGGGTCGTGTTGAGCGGTACAACAAGAAGTACGCAAAGAAGACCGCGTAGTTGAGACCTCACGGACGGTCGTGAAAAGGATCTGGGGGAACAGGCGCTGACGGCCCGCTTCGGTTGAGGGTTGTGCATGCAGCTTGCGATCCCTTTCCGCTTCTGACCCTTTTCTGAAGCCCATGCACCGGAGCACCTTATGCGCCTCGATTCCCTTGAGGATGCGTATTCATCGGTACCACATTTCCTCTCTTCCCCTCTTCTGAATCAGGATTCCGTCCCCCGCGAATCGATGGGGGAAAAACCCTGTGCTCCTTCCGGCTGCGCGTCCGGTTCTCCCGCAAATTGTGGTGAGTGCCGGCCATGACTGATGAATCCCCCTTGCCGGAAATGCCACCCCGGCCTGAACAGCGAGCGCTTTTTTCCGGCCCGCGCGGTACGGCGGTGAAGATCCTCAACCGGGTGGAGCGGACCGACTCGTATCTCGACAAAGTCCTGGATGCCGAACTGCGCCTCCCGGATTTGAGCGACCTGGATAAAGGACTCCTCACGGAGATCGTTCACGGTGTACTCCGTTGGCAGGGGCGCCTCGATTGGATCCTGAACGGATTTTCCCACGGGAATTTTGCGAAGTCGGAAATCAATGTCAAGAACACCCTCCGGGTTGCTTTGTATCAGATTCTGTTTCTTGACCGGATCCCTCATGCCGCTGCGGTGAATGAGGGGGTCGAATTCATCAAACGGATCCGCGGAGAGAAACCTGCCGGGCTGGTCAATGCCGTTCTGCGCAATATCATCCGCAATATCGAAGGCATCCGCTACCCCGATCCCGGGGAAGATCAGACGCAGTACCTCGCGGTGTATTATTCTCATCCGCAATGGATGGTCCGCCGCTGGGTGGAGCGTTTCGGACCGGATGAGGCGGCTAAACTCCTCGCGGCAAACAACGAACGCCCCGAGCTGTCGCTGCGAGTGAACAGGTTGAAGACGAACCGGGCGCAGTTCCTTCAGACCCTGGAACATCAACAGATCAAGGCGGCCCCGTCAGCGTATCTCGAACAGTTCGTTAAGACGAAATCCTTGTCGAAAATCGGGCAGATGGAACTCTTCCGGGGCGGGTTTTTCACGATTCAGGATGAAAGCGCGGCCCTCCCGTGTCAACTTCTTTCTCCGGGCCCGGGTGAGCGGATACTCGACCTCTGTGCGGCTCCGGGGGGAAAAACGACAAATCTCGCCGAAATCATGTTGGACAAGGGAGAGGTCATTGCGATTGACAAGTATGAAGCGAAACTCAAGATGATCCAGGCTTCGTATGAGCGCCTGGGTCTGCACAATGTCACTCTCCTTGCCGCGGATGCCTCGACCATGGAGATCCCGCAGGCGGACCGTATTCTGCTGGACGCGCCGTGTTCCGGTCTTGGCGTCCTCACGAAGAAACCGGACATTAAATGGAAGAGAGATGTTTCGGATGTCCACAAGCTGGCGAAGGTCCAGTCGGCGATGCTTGAAAATGCCGCACGCCTGCTGAAGCCCGGCGGTGCCATCGTCTATTGCACCTGCACGATCGAGCCGGAGGAGAATGAAGGCGTGGTGACGGGCTTTCTCCAGCGTCATCCGGAATTCGAACTGGAAGATGCGCGTCGGTTCGTCCCAGTGGCCCTTGTCTCGCCCGAGGGGTTCGTCCGCACCCTGCCACACATTCATGGGATGGACGGCTCCTTTGCCGCGAGGCTGGTGAAGAAGCCGACCGTCGATGCTGTTTCACCCAGTACATGAGGAAGGTACCATGGCAACTCTCGTAGACTTAGTGAAAAGGGAACTCGCAGATCTCGAGGCGACACAAACGTATAAGTACGAAGTCCCGCTCCAAACGGCGCAGGATGGCACGGTGAAGGTGGATGGGAAACAGGCGGTCATGCTCGCGTCGAACAATTACCTCGGCCTTTCGAATCACCCGGTCGTCCGCAAAGCGGCTATCCGAGGAATTAAAGACTACGGGTACGGTGTTGCATCGGTGAGGTTCATTTGCGGGACCCAGGATATCCATCTGAAATTGGAGAAGAAGATTGCAAAGTTTCTTGGAGTGGAAGATTCGATCCTCTTTTCCTCCTGCTGGGCTGCAAACGAGGCTTTCTTTGCTTCCCTGACAAATGAAAAACTTGGCTTCGAAACGTACCGGGATGTGATTTATTCCGACCGGCTGAATCATGCGAGCATCATCGATGGGCAGCGGCTGTGCAAACCGGAAACGACGGACAAAAAAATCTACAGGCACGCAGACGTCGAAGACCTGCGCCGGCAACTGGAAGAGGACAAGGACAAAGATTACCGCTTGAGGATTGTTGCCACGGACGGGGTCTTCAGCATGGAAGGGGACCTTGCGCCGCTCAACCTCCTGGTCGAGGTTGCGCGCGCATACGGGGCGGTCCTTTTCGTCGATGATTCGCATGCGGTCGGCGTTTGCGGGAAGAGCGGTCGCGGCACTGCCGAGGCAAAAGGCGTGCACGGAGAGATTGATGTGCTGACGGGAACACTGGGGAAGGCGATCGGGGGTGCAGCAGGAGGGTACATCGCCGGCAAAAAGGAAGTCATTGCCTATATGCGACAGAAGGCGCGGACCTATATCTTCTCGAACTCCTTACCCCCTGCAATTGTTTATGGTGCGACGGCTGCCTTTGATTTGCTTGCGAAAGACCGTTCGCTGGTCAAAAAGCTCCACAAGAATACGGCGTATTTCCGGAAGGAAATCGTGAGTTTGGGGTTCAAGATTCTCGAAGGCGACCACCCCATCGTCCCGATCATGCTCGGAGAGGCAGCGGTCGCACAGGAAATGAGCCGCGAACTGTTGAAAGCAGGCGTGTATATCCGCGGGCTCTGGTTTCCTGTCGTCCCGAAAGGGGAAGCGCGCCTGCGTGCCCAAATCTCTGCGGCGCTCAGTACAAAGGATATCGACCGGGCGCTGGCGGCGTTTCAAAAGGTCGGGAAGAAAATGCATGTGATCAGCTGAGAAAGCCTCGGCCGGTCGTTTTAGTCTTATGAAGTGAAGAAGAAAAACTCATGGGTGCCATTAACGAAACCGATGTGCTGTCTGCCCTGCGCCAGGTCCGCGACCCGGATTTGAACAGGGACATTGTTGCGCTGAATTTCGTGAAAGACCTGGTCATCGCAGGGAACGATGTAAGTTTTGCGATTGAACTCACCACCCCCTCATGCCCCGTACGCGATGATATGAAAGCGGCGGCGGCGAAGGCGGTCAAGGAACGCGTGCCAGGAGTCGGCGTCGTGACCGTCTCCATGACCTCCAATGTGACCCGCCAGCAGGGGAAAACCGGGGCCGAGATCATCCCGGGAGTCAAGAACACCATCGCGGTGGCCTCAGGGAAAGGTGGCGTCGGGAAGTCGACGGTCGCCGTCAACCTTGCGGTAGCCCTTGCCCTCGACGGGGCGAAGGTCGGATTGATTGATGCCGACGTGTACGGTCCAAGCATCCCGATGATGATGGGCGTGAATAGAAAACCGGCGATGGTCAACGGGAAGATGCAGCCGATCGTCAGTCACGGAGTCCAGTTGATGTCCATCGGCTTCTTCGTTGATCCCAACGATGCTATGATCTGGCGCGGCCCGATGGCCAGTGGTGCAGTGCGGCAGTTTTTGACCGACGTGGACTGGGGTGAACTTGACTATCTGATCTTCGATCTCCCCCCCGGGACAGGGGACATACAGCTCACTCTTGTCCAGACCATTCCGCTGACCGGGGCCGTGATTGTGACAACGCCCCAGGACGTCTCCCTCGCAGACGCACGAAAAGGGCTGAAGATGTTCGAGAAGGTCAACGTTCCGGTCTTTGGCATCGTCGAAAACATGAGCTACTATGTCTGCTCCCATTGCGGGCATAGAGAGGAAATCTTTGCCCATGGCGGAGGAAGGAAGACGGCAGAAGATCTCGGGATCCCGTTCCTTGGCGAGATTCCCATTTATACATCGATCAGGGTGGCGGGCGACAAAGGAATCCCTGCTGTTGCAGATCCGAAAGCGAGCGTACAGGCCGACGTCATCCGCACCATCGCACGGTCCCTGGCCGCTCAGATCAGCATCAACAATGCAGGGGGGACGGATACCCCCGGTCTCGAAATAGACCTGGGTTGATCGTCTGCCCGGCCGGGCATATCGAGGAAAAGGACGTGACTACCGAAGAGCGTATAGAGCAATCCCTTGAATCTGCCCGTCCCTATTTGCGGGCCGACGGTGGAGACGTAAAACTCGTTCGCTTCATGCCTGAGAAGGGTGTCCTGGAACTTCAGTGGCTGGGAACGTGCGCTCTCTGTCCCATGTCACGAATGACCCTCCGTGCAGGCATCGAAAGGGCAGTACTCAACGATGTTCCGGAAGTGAAGCGTGTGGAAGCTGTCGGCTGACCCGCTTTCTCCGCGAGGCCAACTGAGGAGGTGAGGTATGCGCGTCCCGGTCTTTCTCCGCTGGTTTCTCCTCATCGCGATTCCGATCGCTCTTCTCCGTCCCGCCGTTGCACAACAACAATATGTTCACCTTCGCGCTTTTCCTCTCGAAAACGGTTCTCTTCTCTCTCCGTGCGATATCGGCTACAGAACGTTTGGCGTTCTTTCGAAGGATCGTTCCAACGCGATCCTCTTTCCCACCTGGCTCGGCGGAGTATCCGCCGATCTCGAGTCACTTCTTGGTTCCGGACGGTTGATCGACACGACGAAGTACTTCGTTGTCGCTGTCGACGCCTTTGGTGACGGGGTATCATCGTCCCCCTCCACGAGTTCGACTCAGCCAGGGGAACGGTTTCCGCAGGTTTCGATTACGGACATGGTTCATGCGGAAAAGATCCTTCTCGACACTCTGGGCGTACCTGCACTGGCGGCGGTGGTCGGTGGTTCGATGGGTGCCCTCCAGGCTCTCGAATGGGCCGTGCGTTATCCCGCAATGATGCAGGCAATTGTGGCGTATGTTGGAACACCCCGATGCACGTCTGCCGATCTCGTCCTCTGGCGAACTGAATTGCAGGCGATTCAAGACGGACGAAGATGCGGTTACCCCGATTCCGCCATCGCCCGGCGTGTGGGGATGGTCAATGCGCTTGCCATTCAATCACCTGCGTATCGTTCACGAACCACGCCTGCGGATAGCACGGAAGAATTTATTGAGAGCTACGTCCGGGCCTTCAGAAGGAGGTTCCATGCGGATGACTGGGCGCTCCAGGTACGGGCGATCATGGGACAGGATATTGGTTGGGGGTTGCGCGGTGACGTGAAGGAAGCCGCCGCAAGGATCCGGGCAAAGGTGTTCCTGATTGTGTCACTCCAGGACCACATTGTCAATCCGGGGCCTGCGATGGACCTTGCCGCCATTCTCGGAGCGAGACTTCTTGTCCTGGATAACGACTGCGGCCATCTCGCGCCCTCGTGTGAATTCGAACGATTCAGCAGGGAAGTGAGAGAATTTCTCGATCAATCGACCCGTGAGTGATCGATGGCGAACTGGACGAGTGATGACGAACGAAATCTGAGGGTTGCGGTGCAACTCCTCGAGCACCCTTCACTCGTGGCCCGTCTCGGTGATGTGATCGGTGGTCCGATCGAAAGAGGGATCTCTCTTCTTCCGGCGAATTGGCGAGAGGGGGTGGCAATTGCCAGTAAGACCGCTCTCTTCAAAGCACTTGCGATGGCGGTCAAAACCCTCGGAACCAAGTCGAGCAAACCGGGGGAAAGTGAATTCTGGCACAAAGTTGCCGTCACAGCGTCCGGAGCGACCGGAGGATTATTCGGATTGGCCGCAATTGCCGTGGAACTCCCGGTGTCCACGACGCTGATGCTCCGCTCGATCGCAGCCATTGCCCGCAAGGAGGGCGAGGATCTCCAATCCTTGGACGCACGTCTTCAGTGCCTCGAGGTCTTTGCATTCGGTGCGGAGAGGGGGATCACCGGGGGTGCGGAGAGTGGCTACTGGACGGTCCGCGTAGCACTCTCACGCGCAGTCACCGAAGCAGGGACGTTCCTGGCGGAACGCGGAATCGTGGAAGAAAGTGCGCCTCCACTGGTCCGGCTCATCACGGCCATTGCGGCACGGTTCGGCATGGTGGTCAGCGAGGAAGTTGCAGCGAAGGCGATCCCTGTGATCGGGGCAGTGAGCGGAGCGACAATCAACTACCTGTTTATGGATCACTTCCAGAAGATGGCAAAAGGACATTTTATCGTGCGGCGGCTCGAACGCACCCACGGACAGGGGGTCGTCCGTGAACAATATGATGCCATTGTGAAGCAGTCCGGCGGCTGGTGACGGCGTTTCGTTCAGCCCCGTTTCGCCGTCTCGCCCTTGATCCTCCCGTCTTCCAGATGAATAACCCTTCCGCCGGTTCTCCCGACCAGGTCATGATTGTGCGTCGCCATGATCACACCTGTCCCGCGGGTATTGATCGTCACCAGGAGACTGAGGATATCCATCGAGGTGACAGGATCGAGGTTCCCGGTAGGCTCGTCGGCAAGAAGGAACGTCGGGCTGTTGACCATCGCGCGTGCAATTACCACGCGCTGCTGTTCTCCCCCCGAGAGCTCGTGCGGCAGGCGGTAGCGGAGATGGCTCAACCCCACATCGCCCAGGGCGAGCATGACCTTGCGTTTAATATCCGCATGTTTGGCTCCCGTGACCTCCAGTGCAAACGCCACATTATCGAATACCGAGCGGTCGTCGAGAAGTCGATAATCCTGGAAGACAATTCCGAGGGATCGTCGCATCAGGGCCTTTTCTCGCCGCGTGATCCCTGAGGAGACATACGGGCCGAACGTCACCGTCCCGTGTTCGGGGAGCAAATCCATGTAGAGCAGTCTGAGCAGCGTGCTCTTCCCCGACCCCGTGGGGCCGATGAGGAAAACGAACTCTCCCGATTGTATCTGAAGGGAGATATCATGAAAGACGGGTTGATCACCAAAGCCTGCCTTGACGTTTTTCAGAGCGATCATGTCTTCTTCCGCTTTCGATTCTTGACGATAGACCCGGCGAGAATAATTGCCTCTGCCATGCTCCCGGAGTCCGCCTTCCCCTTGCCGGCGATATCGAACGCTGTTCCGTGGTCGGGTGAAGTGCGAACGAGCGGCAGTCCGACAGACACATTCACTCCTGACCCATGCGCGAGGAGTTTCAGGGGGATGAGCCCCTGATCGTGGTACATGGCAACCACCGCATCGTAGGCGCCGGGAACATAGCGGGCGAAAAATCCGTCAGCCGGAAACGGACCTTCGACGTGCATCCGTTTTGCCCGCAGCGAGCGGAGCGCAGGCTCAATCAGCAGGGACTCTTCGTCTCCAAGATCTCTCGACTCTCCCGCGTGAGGATTGAGACCGAGTACAGCGAGCCGCGGTCTGGGAATTCGCCAGTCGATCCGCAGGGCGTTATATATTGTGGAGACCCTCTCAATGATCAGGCGCTGCGTAATCGATGCCGCAACATCCTTTAACGGGAGATGAATCGTGACCAGCCCCACCCGGAGGGTCTTTGTCACCAGCATCATCGCCACACGCGGGCCACGACACAGATGCTGGATCATCTCCGTCTGGCCGGGCCACCGGTACCCTGCCTTGTGGAGGGCCGACTTCGAAACCGGAGCGGTCACCATTGCATCGACATTGCCCCGGAGGATCTGCTCAACAGCGAGCATGATCGCCCGGGCGGCGAAATCTGCGGCAACAGCCGAGACGGAACCCGGATGAACCGTCGCCGCCGTTTGCCGGCCCGGGAGGTCGAGGAGTGGTATGGTATGATGCTTCCACATCGCACACGCGGTGGCCCTGATGTCAGCCGTCCCGGGGAGCGTCTCGATGCGAAGCCGGAACTTGTACCTGTCGGCATAGTAGGAGAACACTTCCGGCGGTCCGATCAGCAGGGGGACGGAGGCGCCGCGGTGCCTCCGGATGGCTTTCAGCGCCACCTCCGGGCCGATCCCGTTCATATCTCCCACCGTGACCGCGATGATCGATGTCATGAGCCGTTCGATGAAAGGAGTATGTAGTTCCCATTCCTCCCCGAATCCTCGAACACAAACGTCTTGTTGAGCCTGTCGTACGTCCAGACTTCCTGATAAGGCTTGCCGGGAGTGAGCGTACGGCGTGTTGATGACGGCGGGCCGTACAGGACATAGATCCTTCCGCGATCTGATTTGAGCCCGTTCGGCTGCCGGAGCGTCCCATACGACCGGATCGCCACATCGACTCTCCTGTAGTACTCAGCCATCATCGGGTTCAACGCAGTCGTCGTGTCACCTCCTCGCGCTTTCCAGAATGCTTCCAGACTGTCCCGCCGCGATTCGAACGATCCCTTTTCGAGTCGATCCACCTCATCCTGAGGGATGAGAATGCGCAGAGCCTCGATTGCTCCGTCCACATCACGGAGGGATGCAGGCATATCGGGCCAGACTGCACGAAACCGATGCTGAGCCTCCGCCTGGTCCTGGCCCCGTTTCACCGTGAGAGTCAGGGAATAATTGCGCAGCGGCAATCGCGCCAGGGGGAGGGGGATGACGATCCCCAGGGCCGTGCCGTTCGGCGTGATGATATACCCGGTTCCGGAAGTATCGCTCATCGGCGTGAAAGAGCAGTGGGCACGAGAGAGAAAGGCGGCGTGCTTGACCCCGGAAGACAATTTCGACGAGCCCTTGTCGCGGCCTTCTTCGGTGATCGTGTAACCCACCTGGAGCCCCACGGTATCCGGGATCCCGATGAGAGCGGTGGCGAGGTAGCCGTCAGACCCGAAGAGGTAGTCGCCTGCAAGGTCCTGCATCTCCAGAGTGTCGGGGAAAGCCTTCCCGGGATTCCCCTTGCCGAAAAACACGCTAGTCACTCCTGCCGAGGATGCCAGCCGTGGAACGCGGATAATCCCGTTTTTGTCTATGTAGTCCCGTTTGCTTTGCAGGTCCGTCAGCTCTGTTACGACGGTGTACTTCCCCGGAGGGACGGAGAGCGAGGTCATGCCGTAATGCCATTGATGTACGCCGGGGATGGATTCGCTCGACTCAACGGAATCCTCGATGGGTTCGATGATCCGTGCCGAAGAGGTCTCCGTCGAATCGAACAGCTCGAAAAGCAGCTCGCCCTTTTTGATGAATGGATGGTCTTTGGAGGCAAGACCCGACCGGGCCGCGATAAAAAAATCGAGATCGACGCGGTAGGGAATGTCCACGCGTCGAACGGAGGAATCGGCGGTCCCGACGAACAAGGCCTGGTAGAGGACCGGCTTTCCCTCGCGCTCCGATCTGCCTTCCGCGAACCGCTCCGTCCGTTGGGCAAAACACGCCGTGGTGAAGGCCGTGAAAAGAACAACGTAGAGAAATCCTCGTTGCTTCATAAATGATTTTCCCTCCTCGGGGACAGTGTATCGTCAGTCGTGAAGTGAAAGGTGAAGCAGATAATCTGTCAGCAGTCGGACCCCCACGCCGGATCCGCCTTTCGGGATGTACCCGAACGTCTCCTCAATAATCGCCGTCCCCGCGATATCAAGGTGGACCCAGGGATAGTTGCCTATGAATTGTTTGAGAAACATCGCCCCGGTGATAGCGCCTGCCCATCGTCCTCCGGTATTCTTGACATCCGCAATTTCACTCTTGAGCAGTCGTTCGTATTCTTTGAACATCGGAAGCTCCCATACACGTTCGCCGGTTCGTTCCCCTGACTCATGCAGCGCGGAAAGGAGCCTGCTGTCGTTTCCGAGCATTCCGGTTGCAAAGTGACCGAGGGCGACAACGACTGCTCCCGTCAATGTGGCGACGTCGATGACCGCCCGCGGGTTGTAGCGACTCGCGTACGAGAGAGCGTCTGCGAGAATAAGCCGGCCTTCCGCATCGGTGTTGTCGATTTCCGAAGTCTTCCCGTTGAGGTGGCGCAAGACATCGCCGGGTTTGAGAGCACGCCCTCCCGGGAGATTCTCAGTTACAGGTATAAGACCAACAAGGTGAATGGGAAGTTTAAGCCGGGACACTGTCCGGAAGGTTCCGAGCACGGTTGCGCCGCCCGACATATCCATTTTCATCTCGGCCATGTTCGCGGATGGCTTGATGGATATGCCGCCGGAATCGAACGTGACTCCCTTCCCGACGAGGACAACGGGTTTCCCGGTTCTCCTGCGCTTCCCGTATTCAAGGACAAGAAATCGCGGAGGTTTTGCGCTTCCCTGAGAGACACCGATCAGACCGCCCATGTTCAAAGAACGGATTTTCGATTGGCCGTAGACTTTGACGGCAAACCCGGATTCGCGTCCGGTCGCCCGCGCAACGGCGGCGAACGTCTCCGGGTAAATTTCATTTCCCGGTGCATTGGCGAGATCGCGTGCGAGCCATACCCCTTCAATGACGCTCCGGGTCTTGTGCAGTACAGGCCGGAATTTCCTGACGGCGACTGTGTCCTGAAGCCCGAGGGTAAGCGTGAGAGGTAAGGGCGACGGGTCGCTCTTCTTATACTTGTCATAACGGTAGATTCCGAGCGCCGCACCCTCGAGGAATGCGCGGCCGAAATCTTCCATGGAGGCGTGGTGTTCTGAGACACGGAACTTCGGCTCAAGAAGGTAGTCAGGGAGCGAGAGGAGCAGGCTTTCCTGGCGCAAGCGGACAGCCTGTCGTGCCGCGAGCGCAGCTGCTCGCCTGAGCCGTTCGAGCGAAAATTCCTCGGTGTGGCCCAGCCCGGCAACGATGAGAGGCTTCCCGTGAAGCGATGGGGGCGCAAGCACGATGATCTCGGAATCCTTTCCCGAGAAACCCTGCGAGGAGAGAGACTGAGCGTGGCCGTCGAACATCAACTGCAACTTCTTCTCTGCGGTTTTGACCGAAGCCCTGTCCTCCGGAATGAAGAGGGCTGTACACAGGGCGGGTGCTTTCGTCAGGTCAGACAAGGCGACATCGAGTCGGGGAATCTTCATGCCTTTGCACCCCCTTCCTTGGCGAGGTATTTGGATGCGGCAGCCAGAACACGATCGCGCGTCTCGCTCAGAGGAATATGGAACAACCGTGCTCCCGCGGCATTCTTGTGTCCGTTCCCCCCGAACTCCTTGGCGAGCTCGTTGATAGGGATCTCTCCTTTCGAGCGGACGCTGATTTTCACGCCATCTTTCAGCTCAAGAAAGAGAATTCCGATCTTCGCGCCTTCAACACTCATCGGAAACGTGGTAAAATTGTCGGTATCGACTTCGCTGGTCGAGGTGCGACTGAGCATCTCCTGTGTAACACTGACGGAGACTATCTGTCCGCCCGCGCGCGATTCCATTCCCGCAAGCATTTCACCGAGCAAGTGGATCCTGCCTGTCGACCACCGTTCGAAGATCTCGGAATAAATGGAGACGGGATCGGCGCCCTTTTCGATCAGGTCGGCGACGATGCGGTGGGTCTCGGAATCGACGCGCGGGTAGCGAAAAGACCCGGTGTCGGTCATGATTGCCGCGTACAGGGATCGCGCGATTGTCGGAGTGAAACCGCCTCCCAACTCACGAAGCAGCCGGTAAATGATCTCCCCGGTGGAGGTGGCTTCAGCATCGATCACGTAGTGATCGGCGAAGGGGAGCGGATCGAGGTGATGATCGATGCAGACCTTTGTTGCACGGCTGGCTGTGACCGCATCCTGCATCGACCGGAGACGTTCCGGTTGGTTCATATCCAGGAGGAGAATAAGGTCTGCCTGTGCGATCCGGACGCCGTGCAACGTGGGATCGAAACGCGCTATTGAATCGTCAGGATCAAGAAACCTGTAAAAGTAGGGGACTGTGCTATGATTGATAATCGACGCGCTGCATCCCCGCTGACGGAGCCATTCTGCGAGGGCGAGCTCACAGCCGAGTCCGTCTCCATCAGGGTTGACGTGCGTGGTGAGAACCGCGTTCTGGGCAGCGGCAAAGATCGGGAGAATCTGGGCAAACAAGTCAGTCACGGGCAAAGGGCGTTTTGGGGAACATAGGGGTGCATGCCTGGATCAGACAATATACAAAAATCGGAAACAGAGGGGAAAAAAAGAAGGGAGGCATCGCCTCCCTTCTTTACACTAGCAGCCAAAGACCCGGCTACTGGATAACCCACGTCTCTTCGCCGTCGAGAAGTTTCTGCAGATCTCCTTCACCTTTCTTTGCCTTCGCCTTCGCGATCTGTCCCTCGAGGAGTTCCTCGTAGGTCGGCCGATTGAGTTCGACAAAGACGCCCATCGCCCGCGGCAGCCTTTCGTCATGGATCATGTTTGCGAGGATAAAGGCCAGTGTATGGTCATTCTCGTTGTGGACGAGGAGGTCATTGACGGAGACCTTTCCGCCCGCGAGATCGGCGACAACAGGAGTGAAGCCGTCCAGTTTGATCCCTTTATCGCGGTTCTTGCCGAACACCAGCGGTTTGCCGTGCTCGAGATAGACGACATTGTCGTCCCGGGTTTCCTTTTCCGTGAACTCGAAGAATGCACCGTCATTGAACACGTTGCAGTTCTGGTAGATCTCGACGAATGCGGATCCGTGGTGCTTCTCGGCACGCCGGACGATTTCCTGGAGGTGCTTCGGATCCCTGTCCATCGCGCGGGCGACCAGTGTTGCACCTGCACCGAGGGCGAGGGAGACCGGGACAAAGGGGGTATCGATGACTCCCATGGGGGTGGACTTGGTTTTTTGTCCGAACACCGACGTCGGGGAGTATTGTCCCTTTGTCAATCCGTAGATCTGGTTGTTGAAAAGGAGAATCTTAATGTTCAGGTTCCGGCGGAGCGTATGGATCATGTGGTTTCCGCCGATACTCAGGCCATCACCGTCACCGGTGGCAACCCAGACATCGAGCTTCGGGTTTGTCAATTTGACGCCGGTGGCGATTGCCGGTGCGCGTCCATGGATGCCATGAATTCCGTACACGTCGAGGTAGTAGGGGAATCTGCTCGAACATCCGATGCCGGAAATCGCCACGAACTCTTCTTTCGGTCTCCCGAATTCCGGAAAGACCCGCTGGACCTGGGCGAGGATGGAATAATCACCGCAACCGGGACACCACCGGACATCCTGGTCGGATTGGAAATCCTTTGTGGTCAACTTGACCGGAGTTACGGCAGGGGTTGCTGTGTCAGGCATGTGTGCCTCCAAGAATGGAATCGATTTCTGCTTCAAGTTCTTCCGCACGCAACGGCAGGCCTTTGACCCGGTTGAACCCGCGGGCGTCGAGGAGGTATTTTGCCCTGAGTACCTGGATGAGTTGGCCGCTGTTGATCTCGGGGACCAGCACATGCTTGAACCGCTTCAGGACCTCGCCAAGGTTGGAGGGGAAGGGGTTCAAATAGTGGAGGTGTGCGTGGGAAACGGAAAGGCCGCGGACGCGCGCGCTGCTGACCGCACTTTGCACGGCACCGTACGTTCCTCCCCATGCCACGACGAGAAGTTCTCCCGACTGGTCGCCTTCGACGACGACCGGCGGAATATCAAGAGCGATCCGCTCGATTTTTTCTGCCCGGATTCGGATCATAAGGTCGTGGTTTTCGGGGTCGTAACTGATATTGCCGGTGATGTTTGCCTTCTCGAGACCACCGATGCGATGCATCAACCCTGGGGTTCCAGGGATCGCCCACGGCCGGGCGAGTGTCTTTTCATCTCTTGAATACGGCTGGAAGTTGGTCGCGTCTTTTGCGAAATGCACAGGAATCGGTTTGAGGTCCTTTGCATCGGGGATTTTCCACGGTTCTGAGCCGTTCGCCAGGTATCCGTCGGTCAGGCAGATCACCGGTGTCATATACTTGATCGCGATGCGGGCCGCTTCGTAGGCCATATCGAAGCATTCTGTGGGGGTCGCTGGTGCGACGACACACAAAGGTGCTTCGCCATTTCTCCCGTAGAGGGTCTGGAGCAGGTCGGCCTGCTCGGTTTTGGTGGGCAGTCCGGTGCTCGGACCTCCGCGCTGAACATCCACGATAACGAGGGGGAGTTCGAGCATGACAGCAAGGCCCAGCGCCTCGGTTTTCAGGGAGAGTCCCGGGCCACTCGTGGTTGTCGCTGCCAGCGCACCTGCATACGACGCGCCGATTGCGGAACAGACAGCGGCGATCTCATCTTCCGCCTGGAAGGTCTTCACTCCATACTCGCGCAGGCGCGAAAGCTCGTGGAGGATATCGCTTGCAGGGGTGATGGGGTACGAGCCCAGGAAAAGCTGGAGTCCGGCCTTTTTCGCTGCCGCCACCAGGCCCAGGGCAGTAGCGACATTTCCCATGATATTCCGGTACTTCCCGGGAGCGAGCTTGGCGGGTTTGACTTCGTATCGGGTGGTAAAAATCTCCGTGGTCTCGCCAAAGTTGTACCCGGCGTGGAGGACTCGCAGGTTTGCTTCCGCTATCTGCGGATCTTTTTCTCCGAACTTTTCCTGGATAAATCGCTCGGATTGTTCGAGGGGACGATTGTACATCCAGTACATCAGTCCGAGCGCGAAGAAATTCTTTGTTTTGTCGATGACGCGCTGGGAGAGATTGAGGTCTGCAAGAGCGCTGGAAGTGAGCTTGCTGACGGCGACCGGATACACCTCGAAACGACTCAACGAGCCATCCTCAAGGGGATTGACGGAGATGCCCGCAAGCTTCAAGTTCTTGTCTGTAAAGGCGTCCTCATTGACGATAATGACGCCCCCTGTCCTCAAGAGTTTAACATTTGTCACTAACGCTGCCGGGTTCATTGCCACAAGAACGTCGCAGGCATCGCCAGGAGTGAGGATATCCAGACTTCCGAACCTGATCTGAAAGCCGCTCACCCCGTATTTGGTCCCGGCAGGAGCGCGGATTTCGGCAGGATAGTCCGGCAACGTGCTGAGGTCGTTACCGAAGAAGGCAGCCGTGTTGGTGAACTGCGTTCCTGTCAGCTGCATCCCGTCGCCCGAGTCGCCGGCGAATCGGATTGTGACATCCTCGAGGGTTTTTAGTTCTTTTGTCGCCATGGAATCTCTTCGTGCTTTTGTCTTGGTTTGCCCGAAAAGGGCGGTGAGGGGAAGAACAATGCGGAAGTAAAAAGGGGTCTCTGGGACAACGCCCGTCCGGGACACATCAGTGCTACGATTCTTATATATGCTCTTTGGCCTTGAAAGTCAAGTAATCCCTGAAGGCCGGTGGTGTTCCGTTTCAACGACGGAATGGCCGGTGTGCACAGCCGGACAAGACCGTTGATGGTCCTGTTCGGCCGGTCCACACCGGTTCTGTGTTCCATCGGCTTCGTCGTCCCTACTCCCGTACGACCCATACCTTGAGTTTTCCCGTGACGCTGGGGTGAAGTTTCACGTCGACAGTGTAAATGCCGAGCGCTTTGATCGGTTCGGGCAGTTCGATAATCCGCTTGTCGAGTTCCAGCCCTTTTTCCTTCACGGCATCGGCAATGTCCTGGGAAGTCACAGAGCCGAACAGCTTTTCATCTTCTCCGACCTTCACTTTGATGGTGAGAGAGAGCTTCTCAAGCTCGTGTGCACGCTCCTGGTGAGATTTCAATTGCTTTGCCTCCCGGCGTCCGGCCTGCTTCTTTTCTTCCTCCAGAGCCCGGATGCCGCCTTCGGTTGCCGGGAAGGCGATGCCTTTCGGCACGAGGTAGTTTCTGGCATAGCCGTCCTTGACCTCAACGAGCGTGCCGACGGGTCCCAGTTTTTCCTGGTCTTTACGCAAGATCACTTTCATGGATGCTGCCTCTTACGGATGGTTAACGAACGGTATCGGAAACGAAGGGAAGAAGCGCAAGATGGCGCGCACGCTTGATGGCCTGCACAAGCTGGCGTTGGTGCTTTGCGCATGTTCCCGTGATTCGCTTCGGGATGATTTTTCCTTGTTCCGCAACGAACCGCTGAAGTCGCTTTTCGTCCTTGTAGTCGATATAAGTTTCCTTCGCGTCGCAGAACCGGCAGGTCCGCTTCTTGCGGGGGGTCTGGTCTTTGTCGCGGCGAGTTCTTCTTGGGGTTAGCACAGTGTGGTCTCCACAGAAAGTCAGTGAAACATCATTTCATTGAATCAGGCGTCGACGGGTTTTTCGGTGACGACCGGATCGCGCGGCTGCACCGGCTGGACTTCCTGCTGCAGGCTCTCCGCAGCCGCTGCTGCGAGGGCTGCCGCCGCTTTCTTTGCCGCGATGGCCTTACGGTCAAGCACGATCGTCAGGTGCCGCAGGATCATCTCGTCAAGCTGGTACGCGCGGTCCAGGGCTGTGAGCAGCGAACCGGGCGCATCGAGTTCCATATTGACATAGAACCCGTTGGTCTTCTTGTTGATCGAATACGCGAGACGTTTGCGTCCCCATTTATTGATGGACGTGACGGCGCCGCCGTTCCGGGTGATCACTTCCTGTACGCGGGCGATCACCCCTTCGATCTGCGGGTCGTCGAGTGAAGCATTGACGATAAACGTTGTTTCGTACTGCCTTTTCGGCTTGTCCATGAGTTTCCTCCCTGTGGACTCCTGACGGTTCTTGGATGACCCTCCAGTACTCGCCGGGCGGCGAACTGAAGAGTAGAGAAGAGAAGGTTACGTTATGTATTCGTTGGTTCTTGGTTGTCGATGGGGTTCTTCGGTGTTGTGAAACCCTTGTGAATAAACTCTTCTACAGCGTCTGCCGCCCGGAGGACCATGTCACGAACAGCCTCCCGTTCTCCGGGTTCGAATTTTGCGAGAACAAAGTCTGCCATCATGGACTTCGGCGGCATCTCGGGTCTGCCGATGCCCAACCGCAGCCGCGGGATCTCCTCGGTGCCCAGCGCCTGAATGATCGACGCGAGGCCGTTGTGTCCGCCGTCGCTGCCTTTCGGACGAAACCGCAACCTGCCCAGTGGCAGCCAGAAATCATCGAGGACGATCAGCATTCCCGCAGGGGTCACACCGTACCGTTCGATGACGTCCCTCACCGCCTCCCCGCTATTGTTCATGAACGTCGTCGGAGCAACAAGCACGACGCGCGGAGCCACTTCTTCGAACTCGACTTCTGCAATGTCGTAGGCACCCCGTCCAGGCCGCGGGACGAGGTCCCACCGTCTGCACAACTCCCCAACGACCATGAAGCCAAGATTGTGCCGCGTCGCGGAGTACCGTCTGCCAGGGTTGCCAAGACCGACGATCGCCGTGGCATCCATGGGCGCCATGGTTCGGGTTTACTTTTTCTTTTCTTCAGCAGGTGCCGCTTCGCCCTCTTCGACCTTCTTGCCCTTCGCGAGGACTTCGGGCTCGGCAGGAGCCTCAGCTGCAACCGCAACGACCTCTTCCGGCGCCTTCTCGATCGTCGGCGGCAGGACCCCGACCACCGCACTGTCCGCGTTTTCCAGAACAGTGACGTTTTCGATCTTGAGATCGCGAACGTGGACCGAGTCATTAATATTCAATGCGGAGATATCCACTTCAATTTTCGAAGGGATGTCTTTCGGGAGACAGGAGATGCGCAAGCGATGGATGGCCTGCTGCAGCATACCGCCTTCTTTCACTCCTGCGGCCGTCCCGCCCAACAGGACCACCGGGACTTCGATCGTGATCTCTTCATTTTCCCGCAAGCCGAGAAGATCGAAATGCACCGGTTTGTCCGAGACAGGATCGAATTGCACTTCACGGAGAATGCATTTCTTTTCCGTGCCGTCAGCCAGCTTCAATGTAACGATGTTGGTCTGCGACGTGAAGATAAGTGGGTTGAGGCTCAGCGGTTCTACGGCGATATTGAGATTCTCTTCGCCGTGGGCATAGAAAACGCCCGGGACGTACCCCTCGCGGCGTAATGCGTTTGCGCGCTTTGCCTTGGGATCGCGGCGCTGAGCGTTCAAGACAATTTCGGACATTGGTCAACCTTTCCTTCAGATACTGTATTACCCTTTGTCGATATCAAACAGCGAGCTGATCGACTCGTTATGAAAGTTTCTGCGTATGGCCTCGGCAAAGAGATGTGCAACGGACTCGATATGCATTTTCTCCATCACTTCCGGAAGGGGAATGCTGTCTGTTGCCACCAGTTGCGTCACTGCCGACTCGCGGATCCGCTGAATTGCCTTCCCCGAAAGTACGGGATGGGTGCAGGCCGCGTAGATTTCCGCCGCACCGTGTCTCTTGAGCGCCTCTGCGGCGTAACACAACGTCCCTGCCGTGTCAACGAGATCGTCGACGATGAGAATATTCTTCCCCTTGACGTCCCCGATGATGTTCATGACTTCCGCCTCGTTCTGCTTCGGCCGGCGTTTGTCGATGACGATCAGATCGGACTCCAGGCGCTTCGCATAGGCGCGTGCAAGCTTGATTCCCCCGACGTCCGGCGAGGCGACTGCCAGATTCGAGACATCCAAATTCTTGAAATACTTCACCAGAACAGCCGACGAGTACAGGTGGTCGACCGGAATGTTGAAGAACCCCTGCACTTGCGGTGCATGAAGGTCCATCGTGATCACCCTGTCGACGCCCGAGACCGTCAGAAGATCCGCGACAAGCTTGGCGGTGATTGCCACGCGCGGTTGGTCTTTCCGGTCCTGCCGCGCATAACCGAAATACGGAATGACGGCCGTGACTTTTCGTGCGGACGCCCGCTTCGCCGCATCAACCATGATGAGGAGTTCCATCAGGTTTTCGGCGGGAGGGTTCGTGGACTGAATGATGAATACGTCGCTTCCACGGATGTTGTCCGCGTACTTTACCCAGATCTCGCCATCGCTGAAGCTCTTGATCTCGCATTTCCCCATCGGCTCGCCAAGTGCCTTGACCACTTTATCGGCAAGCGCGCGGTTCGACCTTCCTGAAAAGACCTTGATGCTGGGCATATTCGGATTAAGAAAGATGGGGAGCCAGATCTTAGCCTACCATATTACGAAAATCCCGGAAAAAGCGCAAGACGAAAGTTCGAATTGACTTTCCGCTCATTTTTGACTAGATTCACCACTGATCGTTCATCCAAGGAGTCTCTAATGAACCTTACCGCGCCTCCCACCTCGGTTTCCCTGAAGGGTTCCTCGAGCATTCTCGCACAAGTGCTCTGGATAATGAGCTTTGCGCTTGCAACAGCAGTGGGCGCCCGGGTTGAGATTCCTCATCTACCGGTGCCGTATACACTTCAAACATTTGTCGTCCTGCTCGCGGGCGCATTCCTCGGTGCCAGGAATGGCGCGATCAGTCAATTGGTCTATATCGGTGCCGGCGCCATCGGCCTGCCGGTTTTTGCCGGCGGAGCGTTGGGAATGGTAACCCTCATCGGACCCACCGGCGGATACCTCCTTGCCTTCCCCGCAGCCGCTGCACTGGTGGGGATGCTCATCCAGTATGAAAGAAATTCTTACCTCTGGCACGTGGTGACAATGGCCACAGGACTCGCCGTGATCTTCGTGTCGGGCGCCCTGCAACTGTACGCGCTCCTCCTTCACGACGCGGGCAAGGCGATCAGCGCCGGACTCCTGATCTTCTCATGGTGGGATGGCCTGAAGCTTCTGGCGGCAGCGGCGATCTATCACGAATTCGCGAAACGCTGGCCCCGCCTTCCCCAGTAACTCATTTTTTGAAGAACCGGGCTGGCCGGGTATCGGTCCCCGGCCGGGCAATCCCGTACGCATCAATGCGTGCCATCCCTGCGACACCGCATCCAGGGTTGCTGCCCCTCGCTAGAGATCAAATCCGATGGAGTCTTTCCAACGTCGGAAAAGCTCTGCTGTCGCTCTGACATCTCCCATGCAGTACCGCGCAATCTTCTCGTACCCTCCTTCGGCGTACACCGACCCCAGCTGCTTCCCGGTGATCCCATCTGTTTTCGGACTGTGAATTCCAAACGCCTTGCAACAAAAATCGAGGCTGTATTTCCGGCTGGCCCCGTAGAATGTAATTTGCTCCATAAGATCAAAACTCTCATCTGCCTTGTACCGGTAGGGAACCAGGTTGCGAGAGGCTTTGACTCCGAGAACCGCGGACCGGATCATGAGGAAGGGACAGTCAAAAGAACGGCCATTGAACGTGATGAACTGACGGAACTTGCTGATCGTGGACCAGAAACGTTCAAGGATCTCCCGCTCTTCGCCAGGGACATATTCAACCATTCCCGACTCATCGAACCAGGGCTTTCCCTCCGGATGATCGTAGAACACCTGCCCTTTCCCTGTATCGGGGTTCAGCATCGCGATCGCCATCACCCGCGCGGTCAATGGCCCCAGGCTCAGTCGCTCGATCGCTTCGATGCGTTCCTGTTCCGTAGTGGCAAACTTCAGGAGATACTCCTGCTGTTCTTGATCGAAACTCTCCATCGGATAGGCGAGCGTTTCGATATCGAATACAACTCTACTCGGTGAGAAGGTCATCGCGCTCTTCGGTTGATCCTGAAAAAAGGTTTTTGCGCACCGTCTGGATCACGTCCCAACTGAAGCCCCGACGCGCGAGAAATGCGGTGGTACGCTGAAGAAGCTTTGCCTCCGCTTCGTTGCTTCTCATGGACTGCGCCTTGCGGACAAAGTCGCGTGCAAGCTTCAGGGCGCGCTCCTCCTCATCGGATTGCCCCAGGATCTCCTTCAACGTCAGTTCAACGATGCCTTTCTCGACGCCCAGGAGAAGGAGTTTGCGTTTGAGGGAGATGGCACCTGCAGGACGCTTGATCAACTGATCGCGGATATACATGCGTGCAAACTCGGCGTCGTTCAGAAGGTTCGCCGCCCGGAGGGAATCCAGGGTCTTCTGAATCTCTTCGTCCCCGAATTCCTTTTCACGGAGTTTGTCCCGGATCTCCTTTTCCGTGCGGGGACGAACGCCAAGGAATCGCAACGCCACCGCACGGGCGCTGACCAATTCCTCGGAACGTTCGATTTGCTGGAGGAGATCGGTGGCGATCTCGTCGCCGGTCCTGAGGGCGAACCGGATGAGCGTTTCCGCGCTCACGCCGACGGCGAATGATCCGTCGACGAAGATATTCCGTCTGGAAGGATTCCGCTGCTGGGGGGTGATCGCGGTGATGCGCATGGGAGGCAACAGAGAATGGGCCGGTCGCTGTCCCGACCGGCCAGAGTATTGATGCCGTTATTTCTTCTTTGCGGGAGGAGGCTCCGGCTTTCCGGCAGCGGGCGCGTCGACTTTCTGTACCGGCGGCTTCGGGGCATTGCCGTTCCCTTTGTCTTCCGATCCGCCTTTCGTATCTGCCTTCACCGGCAAGCCGAGCTTCTTGCGTGTTTCCACGTCAATCACACGCCACACTTTTTCGTTTTCCTGAAGGTATTTCTTGACGGCATCCCGGCCCTGCCCTATCCGATCCTCCTTGTACGAGAACCAGGAGCCCGATTTCCCGATGATATTCTGCTCCACCGCCGTGTCGATCAAATCTCCCAGTCTCGAGATTCCTTCATTATAGAGAATGTCGAACTGCGCTTCGCGGAAGGGAGGGGCGACCTTGTTTTTGACCACTTTGACGCGAGTGCGGTTTCCCACGATACTTGTCCCATCCTTGATCGCCTCAATCCGGCGCACATCCAGCCGCACAGATGCATAGAATTTCAGGGCGTTACCACCTGTCGTGGTCTCGGGATTACCGAACATGACCCCGATTTTCATGCGGAGCTGGTTTGTGAAGATTACGGATGTTTTCGACTTGCTGATCGCTGATGTCAGCTTGCGCAGAGCCTGGGACATGAGGCGGGCCTGGACTCCCATGCTCGGATCTCCCATTTCGCCCTCGATTTCTGCACGCGGAGTCAACGCTGCCACGGAGTCGATGACAATGACATCAAGCGCGCCGCTCCTGACCAGCGTCTCCACGATCTCCAGAGCCTGTTCCCCGAACTCCGGCTGCGAGAGCAGGAGTCCGTTGACATCGACTCCCAGTTTCTTCGCATAGGCGATGTCGAGTGCGTGCTCGGCATCCACGAAAGCCGCGATTCCGCCCACTTTTTGCGCTTCCGCGATGATGTGAAGGCAAAGTGTCGTCTTGCCCGACGACTCCGGCCCGAAAATCTCGATGACTCTGCCGCGGGGGATCCCGCCGATTCCAAGGGCCGCATCCAGGGAAATAGAAGCCGTCGAAATCACTTCCACCTGCTGAATCGGGCCTTCGCCCAATCGCATGACACTCCCTTTGCCATGCTGCTTCTCAATCTGTTCAAGCGCGATCTTCAGTGCTTGCGCTCTGGCGTCTTTGTCGTCTGCCATGAATTCTCCGCGATGTCCAAATGTGGGTCTTCGTTCTATACAGTATACGTTGCCTATCGAGGTTTTCCGATAAGGGGAAAGCTTTTTTCCTGCGTGTAGACCGAACCGGATGGCCGCAAGTCGCTGCGCAAGAGAGAGAGGGCGTTGAATGTATATAATGCTGTCGAAAAGGTAAGGGTTTCTGCCGTCGCAATCAATTGGTGGAGATTTCTGCTGCTCCTGATCCGGCCAAGAGTCAAGTGCGGATGGAATTCCCGTGTTTCGGTCGCGAACCCGAAAGGGGCCAGGCCGAGGTCAATCGCCCGTTGCAGATTGTGCAGTCCGTCGTCCGGGTCCAGAATGCCGATCCAGATGACGCGGGCGGAGCGCGCATTGGGAAAAAATCCGATACTCTGGTACGAAAGTGAAAGGGGCGGATGTTGCCGGCCGATCGCCCCGAGCGTTTCCGTGAGAACGGCGACCAGGTCCGGGGATGTTGGTCCAAGGAATTTCACTGTAGAATGGAGATTCGCCCCCGGTTCCCAGTGCACGTCGGCGTGTGAACTTCGAAGCGTTTCTATCACTTCGAGGACGCGCTCCTTCACGGGCGTGGGGGTCTCCAACGCAATGAAGAGACGGAGAGAGTCCATTGAAAGTCACCCATCGTTGCGGGGCAGAACGAACAGCATCGAATTCTGTCGCGAGAGGCCCGGCTTCTCCCGCCCTCTCTACAATATTCCGACGAGCTGTCGCCAGACGATTTCAAGCGCGGCCTGGGATGCCCTTTCCTTCACTCGCATGCGTTCGTCGCCCAGGAGAAATCGTTTCGCAAAAGCAGTCTTCCCATCCGCGTACCCGACCCAGACCAGGCCGACGGGTTTCTCGACGCTTCCGCCCGTCGGGCCTGCTATGCCCGTGGTTGAGATGCCGATGTCGGTACGGGCAATTTGGCGAACTCCTTCCGCCATTGCTCTCGCAACGGATTCGCTCACCGCCCCCTCTTTCTGCAGAAGGTCCTGCGGTACGCCGAGGAGTTCAAACTTCGATTGGTTGCTGTAGGTGACCACGCCCCGCTCGAAATACGATGAGCTGCCGCTGATGTTCGTCAGCCTGTCCGCGATGTGGCCTCCCGTGCAGGATTCGGCCGTGGCAATCGTCTTTCGCTGAGCGGCCAGCAATCCCCCAACGACCTCTTCGATCTCTTCTCCATCGACGCCGTAGATAAAGCGGCCCACTTTTCCGCGGAGGAAATCTTCGATGCGCTGGATATGGTGGTCAGCTTCATCTGCCGTCTCCGAATTGACGGAAATCCGCAGCCGGACTCCGGTGGGAGCGGGGAGGAACGCCAGGGTGGCTCCGTGAAGAAATTCCTTCACAGGCCCCATCTCCGCAGCCAGGAAACTCTCCGTCGCACCCGTAGTCCGCAGAGTACGATGGCGGATTGTTTGCCCTCCCCCCTGCGCGGAGAGAAACGGGATGATACTCTGGTCGATCATCGCCTTCATTTCGTACGGGACACCCGGGAGAACGAAAAAGAACTTTCCGTGGTCGCCGAACCTCATCCCCGCCGCAGTGCCGACAGGGTTGGGGACTATGCCGGCTTTCGCCGGGAAAAGTGCTTGCTCTTCATGAGAAGCCCTCCAGGGAATATTCCGTTTCTTGAGAAGCGTTTTGACATGATCGACAAGCTCGACGTTCTTCTCCAGCGGGCTGTCGAAGAATGTACATACTGCGCTTTTCGTGATGTCGTCGTGAGTCGGTCCCAGGCCGCCGGTGACAATGACAAGATCGTACGATTCCCACGATTCCCGAAATGCGTCAAGGATCGACTCCATCGCATCACCGACGGTAAGCATCCGTCCCACGGCGATGCCGACGCTGTTCAATTTCTCCGCAATATAGGCCTGATTCGTGTTGACGACCTGCCCGATAAGCAATTCGTCGCCGATGGTAATGATGACCGCATTCATAGGATATGAAGTGATGAGAGAATGACGAGGATGAGGCGTGTCGCGAGATTTGCGTAGAGGCCGGCGATGACGTCGTCCAGCATGATTCCCCATCCGTGGGGGACACGTTCGACCCAGGCAGCGGGGGGTGGTTTGACGATGTCAAAAAGCCTGAACAGGATGAAGCAGAGTCCGAGAAGAGGGAGCGATGGCGAGAGAGAGGCCGCGCTTATCCACATGCCGACGATTTCATCGATGACGACGATCGAAGGATCCGGCGCCCCATGTTTTCCCGGTTGAAACCGTTCTTTCGTCCGTGCAGCGATTCCGGTAAGGCGATGGCCTTCGTGGCGCGCGATAACTGCGGAACTCCAGACACCGGCGAAGAATGTGACGCCGATAAGCGGCAAGAGAAGACCGGGCGTCCACACACCGGGAATCAGGAGTATGGCGCAACCGACCAGCGCACCGAACGTGCCGGATGCCCAGGGGACATACCCGACAAAGCAGCCGGTTCCAATTAACCGCGCAAGAAAAGACGGAGGGTTACTGGGGCCGGGCGAAGAGAGTTCGCTCATAAAGGTCGCGGAGGGTCTTCCGGTTATCAAACATGTATGCCGCTCCGGTCCACACGGTCATAATGGTGACGAGCAGCATCATGCCAAACAACACTTCTCGTTTCATCAGAGAGTCAATCCACTGTCCGAATTCCCCGTAGATGCCAGGCATGGTGCGGAACACGTACAGGATCAGGATATAATACATCACGACGAACTGGCTGAAGGTTTTTGTCTGGGCGCTGCGTGAAGTGACCACCGGACGTTCGCGGAACTCGGCATACGCCCGGAGCCCGGTAATAAGGAAATCCCTGACGATGATGATCCACACCATCCAGCCATCGACCAACCCCAGTGCGACGTAGCAGAGCAAGGCTGCGGAAGAGAGGATTTTGTCGGCGAGGGGGTCAAGAAATTTCCCCCATTGCGAAACATATCCCATCTTCCGGGCTATCCACCCGTCGTACCAATCTGTGAGAGCCGCCACGATGAATACCAGAAGGGAGAGTTGACGGAGGAGAGGGGTAGAAGACAGGAGAAGAATCACGAACACCGGCGTCAGCGCGATTCTGAGCAGGGTGAGCTGATTCGGGATATTGAGCTGCAGTTCGAGCTTTAGCATGGAACGAAAAAGCCATCATTGATGATGGCTTCCGGTGTGTCTGACGAGAATCGACCGTTCGGCGTCGTCACGCCACCTTGAGAACCTTATTCGATTTGATGCAGTTGGTGCAAACTCTCATTCGTTTTGTCCGCCCGTTCACCTTCGCACGGACCACCTGAAGATTGGGGAGCCATCTCCGGCGGGTGAGATTGTGGGCATGACTGATGTTGTTGCCGCTCACCGGGCCTTTGCCGCAAATGTCACACACTTTCGACATGATACCACCTTGTTCGTTTAACCTGAGATAAAAAGGTACGAAATCTTCCGCAAATCCGCAATGGGAAAATGATGCGGCTTGCAATTCTTTTTCAGTTTTTTTACTCTGGATTCATGAGAGTGCTCGGGATAGAGACTTCCTGCGATGAGACGTCTGCTGCGGTGGTGGTCGACGGTGCCGTCCGTTCCAATGTCATTTCTTCACAGCTCATCCATGCCAAATATGGGGGAGTGGTGCCGGAATTGGCATCGCGCGCCCACCAACGGCTGATCGTCCAGGTAGTCGGAGAGGCGCTGGAATCTGCCGGTCTTGGGAAACGGGACGTGGATCTCGTCGCCGCGACCTACGGACCCGGTCTGGCAGGAGCGCTGCTGGTTGGGCTGAGTTTTGCCAAGGGGCTCGCCTACAGCCTGGGAGTGCCGTTTCTCGGCGTCAACCACATCGAAGGACATCTCTACTCCAATTTCCTTCGCCCCGGGGGTCTGAAGTTCCCCTTCCTTTCGCTTATCGTCTCCGGCGGCCACACGATGCTCGTACTGGTGCGCGCCCCCTTTGAGCATCAGGTCCTCGGACAAACACGCGATGACGCGGCCGGCGAAGCCTTCGACAAGGTGGCGAAAATGTTCGGTCTCGGCTATCCCGGCGGGCCCATAATCGACCGTCTGGCAAAATCCGGTAATCCTCGTGCCATCGCTTTTCCCCGGTCCATGCTCGAACCCGGATCTTCAGATTTCAGTTTCAGCGGAGTCAAGACGGCCGTCCTCTACCACCTGCGCGACCTCGGTGTTGAAGCAGGACAACCGGCAGTCGAGAAACTCGGTCAGACGGCGGTGGATGATATCTGTGCAAGCTTTCAGGAAGCGGTCGTTGATGTCCTCGCAAAGAAGACCCTTGCGGCAGCAGAGAACCTCAAGGTCAAAGCGGTGACGGTGGCCGGCGGCGTGTCTGCAAACTCCGCGTTGCGTGACCGACTCAAATCGGAAGCGGAATACCGGGGAATGGATTTTTTCTATCCTGCAATGGAGTACTGCATGGACAACGGGGCAATGATCGCATACGTCGGGTGGCTGATGGGGACGAGAGGTCAAAAATCGGAATACAGCCTGAACGCCATCCCGAATCTAGCATTGGCGTGAGGACGAATGGCTGAGGGGAGGTTGAGAAAAGGAATTCGCCGGATCATAGCAACCATCGTTGTCGGGGTGGTGCTGGTTGCTCTTGGCGCCATCTCCTTCGTCCTGTATGCGTTCTACTGGCCGAACACATTCGAGCACGGGACGGAAAAGGTGTTCTTCGTGTCGCGCGGAGAGAGTTTCTCCCGGGTCGTCGACTCGCTTGAGGAGGAGGGGGTGATTCGCGACCGGCGGTTGTTCATTCTTGTTGCGAACCTGCAGAGCGGCTCAGCGCGCATCCACGTTGGGAAATATCTTTTCAAAAGCGGCATTTCCAATGAGGAACTCTTCTCGGCTCTCCGGAGCGGGAAAGAAACCGTACCAATCGCAGTGACAATCCCCGAGGGTCTTACCATCCGCCGGCAGGCCAGGATTTTCGCGCGCGTCCTGGGGATCGACTCTGTAAAGTACATGCAGGAGGCCAGCGACACGGAGCTCGTGCACCATCTCGGGTTTCAGGACTCCTCGCTGGAAGGATATCTCATGCCCGACACGTACCTCTTCAACTGGCAAACGGATGAACGGAGCATCGTGCGGGAACTCGCAGGAGCCTTCAAGCGGTTCTACACCGACTCTCTGAAGGCTCGCACAGAAGAACTCGGGATGAGCATGCGACAGGTGGTCACCCTGGCATCGATCGTCGAGGGGGAGACCCGGATTGAGAGCGAACGCCCCATCGTCGCGGGAGTCTACTATAACCGGCTCCGTCTGGGGATGAGACTGGAAGCAGATCCGACGATTCAATACCTTCTTGCCGACGGGCCCCGCCGCCTCTTCTATGATGACCTGCGCCTGGAAAGTCCCTACAACACCTATGAACACTCCGGTCTGCCTCCGGGCCCGATCAACAACCCCGGCCGACTTGCCATCGTCGCTACTCTCTATCCGGCACACCATCAGTACCTTTATTTCGTAGCGAATGGATCCGGGGGGCACTGGTTCAGCGCGACGTACGAAGAGCATCTTCGGCATGTTCGCACTGCAAGAAGACTGCGATACCTTTCGGCGAGATCCCAGAAGCCCGCACGATCGATGATGAACCCGAAGCAATGAGCCGGCTCGCCCCCAACAATGATGAGTTGCCCACAGTGAATTATCCTGCATTTCTTCTCCCGGGTCACATCGCTCGCTCCCTGACTGTTCTCTTTCCGCTCATCCTGGCGGGCTGTGCCGGCCAAATCGCCCCGGGAGGGGGTCCGGTGGATACAACACCACCCGCGATCATCCGGACCACCCCCGACAGCGCCGCGACTCACATTACGGATGCATCGGTCGAATTCGAATTCAGCGAATACGTCGATCGCCTCTCTGTCCAACAGTCGATATTTGTATCCCCGTTTGTGGGTACGCTCTCGTATGACTGGAGCGGAAGAACTGTCCATATCACCTTCGGCGATTCGCTGAAGAAAAACACGACTTATGTCGTGAATGTTGGTACAGACGTGAAGGACTTGAATGCCGGCAACAAAATGGCACAGGGATTCAGCCTTGCTTTCACCACAGGCGATTCCATCGACCAGGGGGCAATAGAGGGAAGGGTGTTTGACGACCGTCCTGATGGCGTCATGCTATTCGCGTATAAGCTCGACAACATCATGCGCGACACCCTTGACCCCACGCATACGAAACCGGATTACATTCAGCAATCGGGGAAAGACGGGTCTTTCCAGTTGTCGCATCTGGCGTGGGGGAGTTATCGCGTGTTTGCGATCCGCGACGAATACCGGAACCTTGTTTACGATCGCCAGGTGGATGACTTCGGTGTCTGGCGCTCGGATGTCGTCCTCTCGCGAGAGCATCCAACCGTTGGGGATGTCATCTTTCGCCTCACAAAGGAAGACACGACACGCCCGTTTCTCACTTCGGCAACGCTTGTCGGCCGGAAAACCCTTCTCCTTCATTTCAGCGAGGCAATCGACACGACGGGATTTGAAAACGCGAGGTTCTCGGTTGTCGATACGCTTTCACAATCCCGGGTCCCTCTGAGGTCGTGGTACATCGACACCGATCACCCCATGGATGCGGGCATTCTCCTGGCGGAGTCGCCTGACAGTGGTCGGGGATTCAGGGTCTCCGGCGTAAATGTCAGGGACCTCGCAGGCAACGTGATGGATTCGGTCCACGGATCGGTCGAATTCGTCTCCACCAGCGAGCCTGATACCGCCCGTCCAATCATGAAGTCCCAGTTCGCCGACAGCGCGAGAAATGTTCGCGGGGACCAGCCGATCGTCCTCGAGTTCTCAAAACTGACGATACCGGTTCCATTGAATCAGGCGATCCGGCTCCTGGATTCAACCAATGCGCCGGTTCCGTTCGGACTTTCCTGGCGGGGAGGACTCAGTCTCACACTTCAACCGCGCCACGAGCTCCTTCAGGCGGCATGGTACCGGCTGGAAATGACCATGGATTCGGTCCGTGACTATTCGGGGAACGGATATTCCGACTCGACGTTGGTCCTCCATTTCAGGACATTCGATTACCGGTCGACCGGGACCCTTGAGGGGACTGTCCGGACTGATACCACCGTGAAGTCACCGCTCCTGTTGACTGCGCACAGTGTTGACCTGGCTCCCGTGGAGAAGAAATCGATCCGCGTGGCGGAGGGTGGACCCTTTGTGGTGGACCGGCTTGTTGAAGGGAAGTGGACGGTAGCCGGTTTTGTCGATGTCGATGGGACCGGATCGTACCATTATGGATTGCCGTTTCCCTTCAATCCGTCGGCGCCATTCGGGGTATCCGCGGACACCGTAAAGGTGCGTGCCCGGTGGGGAGTGAAAGGCGTGAGGCTCGAGTTACACTGAATGGACTTGCGCTACGGGGTGGGGGTATGTCCGATCTGCTCCGGGGTTGCGCCCGGTGTGACGGCGAGCCTGGCACCGAGCCGGGTTTCCAGATCTTTTGCCAGAGTATTCGCCGGGTCGAGGATGTACATCCTCCGCACTTCGGTGAGTGCGCTTGCGTATTCCTTCTGCACGAGAAAGTGATACGCATGTTGCAGGTATTGCGAGAGGAGCCATCGGCGGGTGGCTTCCTGTTCATCCGGGGTGGGCGTCTCCCGGTGGGGAAGATCCCGGAAAGTGATGCCGGGCTTTTCCGCCGCTTTTTCCGCGAGGCCGGGAAGCGAGTCGAGAATATCCAGCCGTTGCATTTCCATGGATTCGTCGCCTGACGAAAAATCGCGGAGTTGTTCGACCTGGTGTTCAAATGCCAGAAGGTAGATGCTTCCCCCCCAGTGTTCAAGCTCTTCACGCACGACCTTCAGTGCCTCTTCAAACTCGTCTTCATCGACGAGATTACACGCCGTCTCCAATCGTTCTCGAAGCTGCTCATTCTTCAGTACTTCCATTTCGCCGGACCCGTCTGGAATGAAGATCGTCTTTACCTGAGGTGAAGAGCCTTTGAAGACCGCATCGTCTGATTAACAAGGAATGCGGCCGAAAGCACATCACGGCGCATGGTTCACGGCTATCTGGATTTCCTCGCGAGAATCAGGCAGGTCGATCGATACTTCCTTGCGAAGAGAGTCATACTCCCACCCGGATGTTCCCGGTTGTCCCTTTTCCTTCTGCGGAGTTGCTTTACCGTTCACGAGGACTCCGGTGGGGGGTGCTGGAATCCCATGCACTTCGATCTTCAGTTGCCGGCGGGGCGGAACGTACCTTCCTCCCACCGCTGCAAGAGTAATCCGGGTTTGAGCCGAATCGGAGACCTGCAGAATCGTCCTTCGCAAATAGGCACCTTCCTGGAAGGCGAATGAATGTCCGTCGTCCTCGTAGTATTTTGAAACGACGTTCTTCCCCGACGCCCCGGGGAACACGATGAAGGTCAAGGGGTCGATCGGTGCCTGCGATGTTGATTGGACGACCTGCCGGGTGGGAATCGCAGCGCCTCCGCGGACAAAAAGCGGCAACCGGTCGAGACCGGCATCCACGGTGATCAGCTTCGGCCCCTGAACAGGGGAACCCGTCCAGAAGTCGAACCAGAGGCCCGGCGGAATGGTGATTTCTTTCTTCCGGTCTCCCTCCACCATCACCGGGGCGACGAGGAGATTGTCGCCGAACATAAACTCATCGTACCGCCCGTGAAACTCCCCATCCTTCGGGAACTCCAGGATCATCGGACGCATTGCGGGGACCCCGGTCCTGGAGGCGGCTTCCATCTCGGTGTAAATGTAGGGGAGGAAACGGTAACGGAGCTCGATGGTCTTCCGGTTTATTGCCGTGAAAGAATCGCCGTACTCCCACGGTTCCTTGTTCACCTCATTGATAACGGAATGAGCGCGCATTAACGGTGTGAACACGCCGAGTTCAAGCCACCGGGCAAAAAGTTCGCCGGAGGGGTGACCGATAAATCCACCGATATCGCTCCCTACGAACGGCTGGCCGGAGACTCCCATGTTCAGGCACATCGATGCGGCAAAATTGAGATGCTCCCATGTCGACACGTTGTCTCCTGTCCAGGCGGCCGAATAACGCCACCCGCCCGCATAGGATGCTCGTGTGAGCACAAATGGACGTTCGTCGGGAAGAAGCTGTCGGATCCCGTCGTACGTTGCACGCGTCATCTGCATGCCATAGATGTTGTGATCTTCGGCATGTGTCACCTTCCGACCCTGATTGCTGTGGAGAACGTTGAGATCGATTGTTTTGGTGGGGACATCAAAAACCGAAGGTTCGTTCATGTCATTCCACCAGCCGCGGATACCCGCCTCCACAAGGGGTTTGAAATTCTCACCCCACCATCGGCGGGCGCCATCCGAGGTGAAATCCGGGAAGGCGCACACTCCCGGCCATACCTTGCCGGTGTATAAGTGCCCGTCGGGATAACGGAGAAAATGATCTCCTGCAAGACCGGTCTGAAACGCGCGGTACGCAGAGTCCACCTTGATTCCCGGATCGACGATGACGGCGATCTTGAATCCATCCTTGCCGAGGTCATCGATCATCCGCTTCGGATCTGGGAAGTTCTTCTTGTTGAAGGTGAAGATCCTGTATCCATCCATGTAGTCGATGTCGAGGTAGATCACGTCGCAGGGGATGGACCGGGATCGGAATCCATTCGCAATTTCCCGGACTCGCTTCTCTGTCGCATAACTCCAGCGGCACTGTTGATAGCCGAGAGACCAGAGCGGGGGAAGCGGCATCCGTCCGAGCATGGCGGTATATGTCGTGATGATCGCCTTCGGATTCTCGTCGACAAAGATGTAATAGTTCAGATCACCGGCTTCGGCTCCGAAGGAATATGCTGATCGGTTTTCCTTCCCCATATCGAACGAGGATCGGTAGGTATTGTCCATGAACAACCCGTATACCCTTCCCTTTCGAAAAGAGAGAAAGAAAGGGATTGTCTGGTACAGGGGATCGGTGTCGGCGGTGTAAGCGGGGATATCCGAATTCCACATGGTGCAGGCGGTCTGCGTCCGGTCCAACAATCCAGCCTTCTCTCCGAACCCGTAGAAGTGTTCGTCGATTGACATCGATTTCCAGACACGGATTTCGTTACCCGACCACGACATTCCCTTCGCGGGATCATCCTGGGTGATCATCGTGCCCGTGGAATCGTACACCCTGACGCGAAGCGGGCGTTTTGTAAGAGCAACAGAGAAACGGTGCGTTGAGAGGACATACTGCGAATCCGACTCCTGATACCGCACTGGAGGAGGTGTTTCCGGCGATCCGACAATTGCCCACGAGCGGTCCGATTGAAATGCACCCGAAGGATTCATCCGCACCCGCACAACTGAAGGCGAAAGAATCTGAACCTGAACCAGCGCGGGCCCCGCCAGAAGGGTGAGTTCATCGCTCCCGTGCGAGACAAGTCTGTCGACGTCGCCCATGGAATGCCACTGACCGAGAGCGGTCAGCGGGAAGATGATCCCGATGAGCAGGGCGAGCGAATACGTGCGAGGACTCTTCATCACCGTCCGTTCGATGGAATGAGTGTTTCATAGGCTTCGATGGGGGGGCATGTGCAGACGAGGTTCCTGTCCCCGAAGGCATTGTTGACCCTGCCGACAGAAGGCCAGAACTTATGCTCCCGGAGGTACGGAAGGGGATATGCGGCCTTTTCCCGACCGTACGGAAACGCCCACGTGTCGCTGGCGATGCTTTCGGCAGTATGCGGCGCGTTCTTAAGAACGTTGTTCTGCCTGTCTGCTTTTCCGTCGACGATTTCCTGAATTTCCCCCCTGATGGCGACCAGGGCTTCGCAGAACCGGTCGAGCTCTTCCTTCGACTCGCTCTCTGTCGGTTCAATCATCAACGTCCCGGCAACCGGGAATGAGACCGTCGGAGCGTGGAAACCATAATCCATCAGCCGTTTTGCGACATCCTCCGCTTCGACCCCGGAGTCTTTGAATCCCCGGAGGTCGACGATGAACTCGTGGGCAACTCTGCCATTGGCGCCGCGGTAGAGGATGGGATAGTACTGCTCAAGCCTCTTCGCCATGTAATTGGCGTTGAGAATAGCTATCTGAGTCGCCAGTGTCAATCCCTTTCCCCCCATCAACGCAATATAGGCCCAGGAGATCAGGAGGATATCCGCGCTTCCGTATTGCGCGGAACTCACTGTGCCGATAGATGCAGGCCCGCCGACGTTCGCCACCGGGTGTGAGGGAAGAAAGGGGGTCAGGTGTGGCGCGACAGCGATGGGGCCCATCCCGGGACCTCCGCCTCCATGCGGGATGCAGAAAGTCTTATGCAGGTTGATATGACACACATCTGCGCCCATGTCTGCCGGGCGGCATAAGCCGACCTGTGCGTTCATGTTCGCCCCATCCATGTACACCTGACCGCCATGCGTGTGGATGGCGGTACAGATCTCTTTGATCTGTTCCTCGAAGACCCCGTGGGTTGACGGATACGTGATCATCAAGGCGGCGAGATCCTTCTTATGCTCGACGGCCTTCTCGGTGAGGTCGCGAAGATCGATGTTCCCCTGTGCGTCACACTTTACGACGACGATCGTCATCCCGGCCATGACTGCGCTGGCAGGGTTGGTGCCGTGTGCGGATTGTGGAATAAGGCAGACATTGCGCGAACCCTCCCCACGGCTTTCCTGATACGCGCGGATGACGAGTAGGCCGGTGTATTCTCCCTGTGCGCCCGCGTTCGGCTGTAACGATACGGCGGTGAACCCGGTGATCGTGGCAAGCCACGACGAAAGTTCCGTCACCACCTCCTGATAGCCCCGCGCCTGCTCGCGGGGAACGAACGGGTGCAGGCGGGAAAACTTCGGCCAGGTGATCGGGATCATTTCGGTGGTGGCATTCAATTTCATGGTGCAGGAGCCGAGGGGGATCATGCTGGAGGTGAGAGAGAGATCCTTCATTTCGAGAGAATGCAGGTAGCGCAACATCTCCGTCTCGGAATGGTACCGGCTGAACACTGGATGCTGGAGGAAGGCGGATGTTCTGCGAAGCGGTCCATCGTATCCCGGCCTGAGTTCCTTTGTGATTCTGCTGATGTCGGCCCCGGAGATGTTCTTGGATGCAAAGATCTCGAGGATCTGTTCCACGATGTCCGGCGTGACTGTTTCGTCGAGGGAAATACCGATGGTCCTGTCCGGATATTCACGGAAGTTTATATGTGCCTCCGCTGCCCGCCGGAGGATGGAATCGTGCGTGCCGGACTTTGCCTCAATGCGGATGGTGTCGATAAAATGATGGTGAACGATGCGGTGGCCGAGATTTTCCAGTCCCGTCGCGAGGACCTTTGTAAGCTCGTGGATATTCCCGGCGATCGCCTTCAGGCCGTCCGGTCCGTGCCATACGGCATACATGCCAGCCATGACCGCAAGCAGGACCTGTGCCGTGCAGATATTCGACGTGGCTTTCTCACGGCGTATGTGTTGCTCCCGTGTCTGCAATGCCATCCGGAGGGCGCGTCTCCCGTTCGCGTCGACGGAAACGCCGATAATTCTCCCCGGAACAAATCGTTTGTGACGGTCCAGAGTGGCAAAATACGCGGCATGGGGGCCGCCGAATCCCATGGGGACACCGAACCGCTGGGTACTGCCCAGGGCCACATCGGCGCCAAATTCACCCGGGGGAGCGATAAGGGCAAGCGCGAGAAGATCGGCTGCACAGGCAGCGAGCGCGCCGACTGCATGTACTCGTCTGAAGAGATCGGTGTAGTCGTATACCGCGCCGTCCGTAGCCGGATATTGAACAAGGACTCCGAGCAGGTCTTCTGTGATTTCGATCGTCTTCCAGGGACCGACAATCACGCGGACACCCAGGTGACGCGCACGGGTTTGCACGACGGCAATAGTCTGGGGGTGACAATCGTCGGCTACGAAGAACAGCGGATTCTTTGGATGATTCTTAATCGAAAGGAACATTCCCATCGCTTCAGCGGCCGCAGTACCTTCGTCAAGGAGAGAAGCATTGGCGATTTGCATCCCGGCCAGGTCGCACACCATCGTCTGGTAATTCAAAAGCGCTTCGAGCCGGCCCTGAGCGATTTCCGCCTGATAGGGAGTGTAGGCAGTGTACCAGCCCGGGTTCTCGAGAATGTTGCGCAAAATCACCGCCGGTGTGACCGTATCGTAATATCCCATGCCGATAAAGGTTCGCCACAGCTCGTTCTTCCCTGCGATTTCGGCGAGGCGAGAGAGAAGGGCATTCTCATCGACAGGTTCCTCCAGTGCAAGAGGTTTCTTCAGGCGAATCGCCGGAGGAACGACACTGTCAATAAAGGAGGTAAGACTTTTTTCGCCAACGGTGCGAAGCATTTCTTCGATCGCCGCAGGATCGGGCCCTATGTGGCGACGGCTGAAGGGGAGAGGGCGGGGAAATTCAATCGACATGGAAATACACTCCTGTTGTAAGACGCATGGGGAAGCTCACAGCCCCAAATATAATCAAAAATCCCGATGAATACAGTAGGGCAAAGTGCGGGGTCACGAGGAGATGGGTTCGTCAAACAAGCCGAGCTGCGGAGAAGATTTTCCGTTGAATTTTCCTGTGTCGAGTTTCTTCCGGCCTCTGTCGAGGCCAAATTTTCTTGCGTTGACGGTAAAAAGATCGCCGATGAGTTCGGCCATCGTCCCCTCGCCGACCATGCGTTTTCCGAACCGGCTGTCATTGAGATGCCCTTCCCGGATCGTCCTGATGCGGCTGAGGATTTTCTGGGCGCGATCGGGCATCAATTCGTCCAGCCAGGAGAGAAAAAGCTGCTCCACCGCTCCGGGGAGTCGTAAAACGGAATAGGTCGCACTGGATGCGCCGTACTCGGAGGCCATACGGAGAATCGAAGGAATTTCCTCATCGGTGAGGCCGGGAATCACCGGCGCGACGGAGACACTGACGGGTACCCCCGCATCGGAAAGCGTCCGGACGGTGCGCATCCGGTTGAGCGGAGTCGACGTGCGCGGTTCCATCTTTCGCGCAAGCACTTCGTCGAGCGTCGTGATGGATACCGTCACATGCACGAGGTCGAGCTCCGCCAGCGATCGAAGGATGTCAAGGTCCCTGGTCACCAGCTGATTCTTGGTAATGATCGCCACCGGGTTCCGCAATGCAAGGAGCACCTGCAGGCACCCCCGTGTGAGTGAGAGAGCACGCTCGACCGGTTGATAACAATCGGTGTTCCCGCACATTTCGATCGCCTGCGGAACCCAACTTTCGGCAAGGAGCGCTCGCCGTAGGAGTTCGGGGGCGCGCCTTTTTACCATGATCTTTGATTCGAAGTCCAGTCCGGCGGAAAAACCAAGGTATTCATGGCTCGGCCGTGCGTAACAATAGATACAGCCGTGCTCGCATCCGCGGTAGGGGTTGACGCTGTAGGTAAACGGAATATCGGGGCTGTCGTTCTTGGCGAGGATACTCTTCGACGTATCGTCGAGGAACATCGTTCGGACGGCGGGACGTTCGTCGTCGTAGGGCACATCCACGTCAAACGGTTCTGCATGCAGCTGGTCGAACCGATTGGGAGGATTAGCGACGGTGCCCCTTCCTTTTTGCGACGGTCGGCTTGATCGATCCGTAAACATCACCTGACCCCATGGGATATGCTCCGAGCAGACGATATTCCGAAACCACCTCTCGCAAGTGTGCAAGGGCGTTTGCCACACGCCGGTCATTCGGACTGCCGGCCAAATCGACGTAGAAAAGATATTCAAAGGGCGACCGCGGATCCGGCCTGGACTCAATCTTGAGGAGATCGATGTCGCGCAATGAGAAAACACCAAGAATGCGGAAGAGGATCCCGGGGACATTTCTGGCCGGACGGAAGGCAAGACTGCACTTTGTGGGAACGCCCGGTCGAGGCGTGACCGGCTTTCGGGCCAGTGCGAGGAACCGGGTGAAATTGTCCGAAGTATTTTCCACATGGTTCCGGAGGATCTTCAATCCGTAAAGCTCGGCTGCGTGAGGGCCGGCCAAAGCTGCGGTGTCCGCAAGCTTCTCTCGACTGATGGATTCCGCCGCTCCTGCGGTATCGAAATATGCTTCCGGTGAAATCCCGCGATGCCGGGCAAAGAACTGGCTGCACTGGGCAAGGGCCTGTGGATGGGAACGCACCCGGCGCACACGTTGAAGAGAAGATCCCGGAAGACCCATGAGTGCGTGCACGATCCGGATATGCGCCTCGCGAATGATGTGCAGAGGATGCTCCAGCAAGAGGTCGTAATTCTGGTGGATGCTTCCGGCAAGGGAGTTCTCGATCGGGATGATCCCGCAGTCGGCCTTCCCCTTGCGCACGGCTTCGAACACATCTTCAAATCTGGAGCACGGGATGGCGACTGTCTTTTCCCCGAACATCATGCGAGCGGCCACCTCGCTATTGGCTCCATGGACACCCTGAAAGGCTGCTTTCATGCCCTGTTTTCCCAACCTTGGATTGCGTTTAAACTGTTTAAACTCGGGATTTCTTAAAGTTAAGAAAAAAACCTCAAAAACAACTCGAAATCATGGTTTAAATCACTTAAACTATATCATGACACGGCACGCTAATTGAAAGAGTGGGCCTTGCTGCACGGCTGGTCCGCGATTCATGAACGATTTCTTCTCAAGGAGACAAAGGTGAAGAAAGCCCGAAGAAAGTCTTCTTCGCTGAGGGGACGCGATCTCCTCTCCATCGACGATCTCAGCGCGAAGGAGATCAAGTCACTCTTTGTGCTCGCCGGAGATATGAAGGCGCATCCAAAGAAATATCGGAAAGCGCTCGCCGGCAAATTCATGGCCCTGATTTTTGAAAAGCCTTCACTGCGCACCCGTACCACCTTCACGGTTGGGATCACGCAATTAGGTGGTGATGCCCTCACACTCACACCCGCCGACATCAGCCTTGGCAAACGGGAATCCGTCTACGATGTAGCCAAGAATCTCGAACGAATGGTCGACGGCATCATGATCAGAACATTCGGGCACGACATCGCCCGCTCGCTTGCAGAGTATGCCTCCATCCCCGTCATCAACGGTCTCACGGATCTTGAACACCCCTGTCAGGCCCTTGCGGATTTCCTCACCATCTCCGAATTCAAGAAGAACCTGAAGAAACTCAAGCTTTGCTACATCGGAGATGGAAACAACGTCACGCATTCCCTGGTTCTCACTGCGGCAAAATTGGGGGCGACGATGGTAGTGGCGACGCCGCCCGGTTACAAACCTGCGGGTTCCGTTTTTGACCGGGCAACAGAGATTGCAGAGGAGAGCGGTGCCACCATCCAATGGACAGCCGACCCCGGCGAAGCCGTACGCGATGCCGATATGGTGTATACGGATACGTGGACAAGCATGGGCCAGGAAGCAGAAGCCGAAACACGGCGCAGGATCTTCGCGCCGTATCAGGTGAATCGCGGATTATTTTCCATGGCCCGTCCTGATGCGCTCTTCATGCACTGTCTCCCCGCGCACAGAAACGAAGAAGTGACGGACGAAATCATCGACAGCAGAAATTCTGTCGTTTTCCAGGAGGCGGAAAACCGTCTCCACGCCCAGAAGGCGGTGATGTACGAAATATTGCACCGCTAGTCGTGCATCGCTTCGAACCGATGGGAAACTGACATCATGCCCCGTTCAGATCTGATCCTCGTCGCAGTCGGCGGTAATGCATTGATACGGGCAGGGCAGAACGGGACTGCACAGGAGCAGTTTGAGAATGCCGTGGAGACAGCGACCGCGGTCGTCCGCCTCATCCGATCAGGATATCGCGTTGTCCTTACCCATGGCAATGGACCGCAGGTCGGTGCCCAACTGACACGGTCTGAGCTTGCCGCCGCTCATGCATATCGTCTCCCTCTGGATTGTTGCGTCGCCCATACACAGGGTGAGATCGGCTATGTTCTCCAGTATGCAATGTGGCAGATGATGCAGATGGAGGGACTGAAGACGCCGGTTGTTACCCTGATCACGCAGGTCCTGGTCGACCGCAATGATCCGGCTTTTGAAACACCGACCAAGCCGATCGGGCCTTTCTATACACGGGACGTCGCAGAGCGATACAGGGATCTCTTCGGCTGGTATATTGTGGAAGTCCCGGGACGGGGATTCCGGCGGGTCGTTCCCTCTCCCGAGCCGGTCGAGATTGTCGAAGTTGAAGCCATCAGGGCGTGCGTGGACAGAGGACTGGTGGTGATCGCCGCCGGGGGTGGTGGTGTGCCGGTCTTCAATGACCATGATATCACGAAAGGGGTTGAAGCGGTCATCGACAAGGACCATACCTCGGCGATTCTTGCCGGGCAGCTTCAGGTGGATCTGTTCGTGATTTGTACCGACGTCGACCGGGTCTACCTTGATTACGGGAAAGTGACCCAGCGGCCGGTCGAGCGTTTGACCATTGAAGAGTGTAAGCGGTATCTGGCAGAGGGACAGTTTCCCCCGGGGAGCATGGGGCCGAAAGTCAACGCTGCAATCAAGTATATTGAACGTGGCGGAAAAGTGGCGATCATCACGGACCATGCACATCTTGTTGACGCGGTCAATGGTACGGCAGGGACGAGGATTGAAGGAGGGAGGGAGCAATTGACAAATGACAAGTGACAATTGACAAGTGGGTTGGACGGTGGTGCGTCTCAGGGAGCGGGAAGACACCGGGAGGGTATCAATGAGCATGCAAGGCAGTGAAGGTAGAACGACCGAATTCAAAAATCTCAATTCCAAAATCTAAAATCCGGAATTTTATGGACCCCAAAAGAATTCTCATCATGGGTGCCGCAGGAAGAGACTTCCACAACTTCAATACGGTATTCCGCGCCAACAAGAACTACCGGGTAGTGGCATTCACCGCCACACAAATCCCAAACATTGACGGTCGAAAGTATCCCGCGAAACTGGCGGGCAAGTTCTATCCCCGGGGGATTCCCATCTATCCGGAATCAGATCTTCCTCGGCTCATTGCCAGGCTCGGGGTTGAGGAGGTGGTCTTTTCGTACTCGGATGTGTCCAATCAATATGTCATGAATCGTGCCACGCTCGTCAATGCCCACGGAGCGTCCTTCAGACTGCTTGGCGCCGGGGAAACGATGTTGAAATCGAAAGTCCCGGTGGTCGCGGTTGTTGCGGTGAGAACCGGCGCAGGGAAGAGTCAGACATCCCGGAAGGTGTGCTCATACTTGCGCAGCAAAGGGCTCAAGGTGGTTGCCATCCGTCATCCGATGCCCTACGGCGATCTGGTCAAACAGCGTGTGCAGCGCTATGCGACGCTCGACGACCTGAAGAAATATCATTGCACCGTCGAAGAGATGGAGGAATACGAGCCCCACATTGTTGAAAACGGCGTGATCTACGCCGGCGTGGATTACCTGGACATTCTGCGACAGGCAGAAAAAGAGGCGGACATTATTGTCTGGGATGGCGGGAACAACGATACCCCGTTCTACAAACCCGACATGACAATTACCGTAGTGGATCCGCACAGGCCCGGGCATGAGCTGTCGTACTATCCCGGGACAACGAACGTGCGCCTTGCGGATGTCATTGTCGTTAACAAAGTGGATAGTGCGACCGCAGCCAATGTCGATGCGGTCGTGGCGAACGTCAAGAGCCTCAATCCGAAGGCCAGGATCATCCTCGCGAATTCTCCCATCACCGTTGATGACCCGGGTGTCATCAACGGGAAGCGAGTGCTCGTGATCGAGGATGGCCCGACGCTGACGCACGGTGAGATGAAGTTTGGTGCTGGAGTCCTTGCCGCGCGGCAGTTCGGAGCCTCCGAGATTATCGATCCCCGGCCGTACGCCGTGCGCTCCATCGCAGCGACCTACGAAAAATATCCGGGGACCGGAGCTCTCCTCCCGGCAATGGGCTACGGAGAAGAACAGCTGAAAGATCTCGAGGCGACAATCAGCCAGGTCCCCTGCGATGCCGTCATCATTGGGACACCGATTGACCTGAGGCGCATCGTTGCAATCAGACAGCCTTCCACCCGCGTCCAGTATTCCCTTGCCGAAAAAACCAGGCCGGATCTTGCGGAACTCCTTGACGAGTTCGTGGTGCGGCAGAAGGTGGGGAAGCGGAAAAAGGCCCGCTAGGAGCCGCCGGGGTGAGGGCGTATGCGGTCATCCTCCCGGTCACCTGTCATAATTGAGTCTGACTGGGGTAATTGGTATATTATTCGATTGCAAGAACGTCTCCACTATGCCCCACCCAGAAACCGTTCTTATTCTAGATTACGGCGCCCAGTATTCTCAGTTAATCGCCCGGCGAGTGCGAGAACTGGGCGTCTATTCTGAACTCCATCCGTTCAGCCTTTCGTTGGAAGCCATCCGTCGTCTCAATCCGAAAGGCATCATCCTCTCCGGAAGTCCGTACAGTTCCTACGAAGCAGACGCACCGATCTCTTCTCCGGGCATATTCGATCTGGGAATTCCCATTCTGGGCATCTGCTATGGCCTCCAGCTCATGGCGTTGCAGCTGGGAGGCGAAGTGGATAAAGCGGCGCGACGGGAGTACGGAAGTGCACAATTGGTCGTGGAAAATACGGACGATCTCTTTTCGGGGTTTACTCCGGGTCCGGAAGCATCCATCTCCGTCTGGATGAGCCATGGCGATCATCTGACCGGAATCCCCCGTGACTTCGAACCGATCGGGCACAGCTCCAATGCCCCCATCTGCGCGATCCGCAACAAGGCGAAACGGCTGTACGGGGTACAGTTTCATCCGGAAGTCGTGCATACGCCCCGCGGCAAGGAAATTCTGCACAACTTCCTCTACAGGATTTGCGGGTGTGCGGGTGGCTGGAGTGCTTCGTCGTTCATCGAGGATTCGATCAAGAAGGTCCGGGCTGGCGTCGGACAGGGGAAAGTCCTCTGCGCTTTGAGCGGGGGAGTCGATTCCGCTGTTCTGGCAGTGTTGCTGCATCGTGCAATTGGGGAAAAGCTCTTCTGCATCCACATTAACAACGGACTGATGAGGAAAGGCGAATCGGAACAGGTCGTAGAGACCTTCCGTTCGACGTTCCAGCATCAATCTCGACTATGTCGATGCGTCAGATCGGTTTCTCTCGGAGCTCGAGGGTGTCTCCGACCCGGAACAAAAGCGAAAGATCATCGGTCGTGTCTTCATCGAAGTGTTCGAGGAAGAAGCAAAGAAGATCGGTACGGTGGACTTCCTTGCCCAGGGGACCCTCTACCCCGATGTCATCGAGTCGACATCCTTCCGCGGGCCATCGGTAACGATCAAGAGTCATCACAATGTGGGCGGTCTTCCAGCCCGGATGAACCTGAAACTGATCGAACCATTCCGCGAGCTCTTTAAAGATGAGGTGCGGGCCGTCGGGAAAGAACTGGGAGTACCCGACGTCCTTGTCTGGCGCCACCCATTCCCCGGGCCGGGTCTCGCCGTCCGGGTGCTCGGAGAAGTGACCCGGGATCGGCTTGCCCTGCTCCGCGAGGCCGACGCAATTTTTGTGGACGAAATCACCCGGGCGGGGCTCTACCGGGACATCTGGCAAGGATTCACCGTGCTTCTGCCGGTACGTTCCGTCGGCGTGATGGGAGACGGTCGAACATACGAATACACAGCGGCAGTGCGTGCAGTGGCAAGTGTCGACGGGATGACGGCCGACTGGTACCGGATTCCGCACGACGTTCTTGCGCGGATTTCTTCCCGAATCACCAATGAGGTGCGCGGGATTAACAGGGTGGTGTACGACATAAGTTCGAAACCTCCCGCGACGATAGAGTGGGAGTAGCGTGGACGAGAGGAGGGGAAAGGCAGTAGGCAGTATGCAGTAGGCAGAAAGCAGTAAGCTGAGAGCGGTGCGACGGAGTTGATGGAGGCAATTAACGGCAGGGTCTTGTGAAAAAGTACTTCTCGTTCGTGAAAATTGAACATACGCTTTTTTCGCTCCCGCTGATTTACAGCGGGGTACTTCTCGGGACGCACGGGGAGCTCCCGCCGTTCACCCTTCTCTTTCTGGTCCTTGCGGCTGCGACCGGCGCACGGACAATCGCCTTTGCATTGAACCGCATCATCGACCGGCACATCGATGGCAGGAATCCCCGGACCCTCGTTCGCCATCTTCCCTCGGGACGGATGACGCTGGGAGAGGCCGTCTGGGTTCTTGTTGCCGGCGCGCTCCTGTATTTCGGAGCTGCGTGGTTCATCTCGGGTTTCTGTTTTGCACTTTCCCCGATCCCTCTTGCGATCTTTATCATCTATCCCACAATGAAACGTTACACCCCGCTCGCGCACTTTGGTGTCGGGCTGGGGCTGGCAATGGGGCCCCTCGGCGGATGGTTTGCCGTCTCACCTTCGTTTGAGAATATGCTCATCCCCGCGCTCCTCGCCTTCTTCACCCTCTTCTGGGTTGCGGGATTCGATATCATATACTCCACGCTTGACGAACAATTCGACCGGAAGGAAAACCTGTATTCGTTTCCTGTCCGCTTCGGCCGGGAACGTGCGCTTCAGTTTTCCGCGCTGTTCCACGGTGTTGCCTTTCTTCTCCTCGTGATCCTCTTTTTCTACTCGATCCTCTCGCTGCTTGCGCTGCCCCTTCTTCTTCTGACGGGACTACTGCTGTACCTCGAACAGAAAAAGGCCTCCGATGTCGAACTGGCGTTCTTTACCATCAATTCCATTGCAGGGTTCTGCGTGTTCTTCATGGTCCTCATCGGAGAGGTGACGTGAAAATCGTCGTCGGCATCACGGGGTCCTCCGGTGCAGTGTTTGCGCTGGACTTCCTGCAGAAGTGTCGCCATCGCAACTATCTCATCGTCAGCGCCTGGGGCAAGGTTCTTCTGCGCGATGAATTGGCGATGGGCGAAAAGGATCTGAAGCCGTACATTGTTTCGCAGTTCTCGGATGACGATCTCACCGCGCCCCCCGCGTCCGGGTCGAACAAATTCGACGCCCTTGTCATCATCCCGGCTTCCACCTCCACAGTCGGCAAGATTGCCTCGGGTATCGGCGACACCCTGATCACCCGTACTGCACAGGTCTGCCTCAAGGAAAAGTACAAGCTCATTGTCTGTATCCGTGAGACTCCACTGTCAACCCTGACACTGGAACAGTGTTCACGGCTTTCGTCGTATGGTGCCGTCATCATGCCCATCTCGCCACCGCTGTACCATCGCCCCCAATCCATCGACGAATATGTGGGCTCCTTCTCGGAGAAGGTGCTTATGCATCTCGGTGATGAGGGAGGAAAAGGCTGGCGAAAGGAGGAATTCGAATGATGGCTTCCGCCCGTTTACGGACGCCGATCGCTTTCGGTCTTCACCGTTGGGCTCCCCATGGGACGGACCGGTGAATCGACCCCGGCCCCGATATCGCACGATCGGTGATTTTGCCCGATTCCTGGAAAGGGAAGGGGAGCTGCACAGAGTGACGTTTGAAGTGGATCCATACCTGGAAATCACGGAAATCGCACGACGTGCGACCAAAGAGGGTAAACCGGCACTCTGGTTCGAAAGGGTGAAGGGCTCACGCTTTCCGTTGGTGATCAACGTGCTTGCAAGTGACCGCCGGTGTGAACTCGCGCTTGGGACGCCTCCGGAAGCATTGGGCACTGAGATCATCGGATTCCTGGGCGATCTTTTCCCGCCGCGACCGTCCACGATATGGAAACACCGGAGCCTCACGAGCAGATTCCTGCACGCCCCCCCGAAACGCACGCAGCACGCCCTCAGTCAGGAGATTGTGGAGGATCCCGATCTTGACGCCCTTCCTGTCCTGACATGCTGGCCGGACGATGGCGGAAGATTTTTTACCCTTCCGCAGGTGATTACGTATGATCCGCGCAACGGTAAGCGGAATATCGGCATGTACCGCATGCAGGTTTTCGACAAGCGGACAACCGGCATGCACTGGCAAATCCAGAAAGGCGGAGGGTTCCACTATTACCAGGCGGAGAAACTGGGGAGAGAATTTGAACTCGCTGTTGCGCTCGGCACCGATCCCGCCCTGCTCATGGCGACTATTGCGGCCTTGCCGGAGAACGTCGATGAGGCGATGTTCGCGGGGTTTCTGCGGGGCGAAAGAACTGCATTCGTGAAAGGGAAGGCAACCACAATTGACGTCCCCGCCAATGCGGAATTCGTCCTTGAAGGAGTCGTCCCGCTCCATGAACGCCGGAGGGAGGGTCCGTTTGGTGACCACTTCGGCCACTATTCCCACGCGGCAGATTTCCCGGTGTTTCACATCCGGAAGGTGACGCACCGACGGGACGCAGTCTTCCCGGCCACCGTTGTGGGGATCCCGCCCATGGAAGATAAATTCATGGGCGATGCAACACAAAGGATTCTCGGGCCTCTGGCGAAACTCGTGCATCCCGAGATTGACTCGCTCTGGGCGTACTACGAAGCGGGGTTCCACAACCTCCTCGCTGTGTCCGTTGACCAGCGGTATGCAAAGGAATCGATGAAGACGGCCCTGGGGCTGATGGGCCTCTCGCAGCTGTCCCTGACGAAATGCCTCATCCTTGTCTCCGAAGGGGTGGATGTCCGGAGTTTCCCCTCGGTCCTCCGTGAAGTGCGCGATCATTTCGACCCGCATTTTGATTTTCTCCTGATACCCCGCGTCCCGCTCGATACGCTCGATTTCACCAGCTTCACGATGAACCTCGGCAGCAGAATGGTCCTGGATGCCACCAGGAAGCCTGCCCGATCGCCCAGGAGAGACCCAGCCCGGGCGCTCAGTACTGAACAGGTTGGGCATCTGCGTCGCATTGATCCATCCATTGTGGATTTGCGGCTCATCGATGGGTGCCTGCTCGTCGTGAAGGTATCGGGAAGCGGTCGACACCCCATGGAAACTCTTGTGGCGCATCCGGATGTTTTAAACATACCGCTTGTGGCCTGCGTCAGCGAGGACGTGGACATCCAGGACAGGGAAAGCTGCATATGGGGGATATTTACCCGGTTTGATTGCGAACGAGATATCCTGTTCCGTGAACAACGTCTCATCGGCATCAGCCCCATCTATGGCGGCCCGATGGGAATCGACGCAACCTGGAAAGAAGGGTATCCGGAGCCCCTGCGGATGACAGAAGAGATTCGGAAAAAAGTCGAAGAACGATGGGATCGCTATTGGAAATGACCTTCCCGGAATCATGGCATCATTCACTTCTGGTACACAATCACTATGAGCACGTTGCACTTTCGTGATAGATTGTTCTACAACATTTGGGACAAGGTCGAGCGCGGCGAGCGGTTGACTCTCGAAGACGGTCTCACACTCTACCGGACCCGGGACGTCATCGGTCTTGGCCGGATGGCACATGCCGTGCAGCAGGCCCGCAGCGGAGACGCGGTCTATTTTGTCGTCAATCAGAAGATTGAACCGACCAACGTATGCGTCCTGTCATGCAAGTTCTGTGACTTCGCCGCAAAGAAGGGCGAGGCGCATGCCTACGAGATGTCCACGCAGGAGATCCTTGCAAAGTTGACCCCCGATGTCAGGGAAGTGCACGTGACCGGCGGCATGCCTCCCGATTGGCCGTGGGAACGGTATCTCGACATTGTTGCATCCGTTCACCGCCACCTTCCGGACGCCGACATCAAGGCCTTCACGGCAGTCGAGATTGATTTTTTCCACAAGAAGTTCAAGATGTCCATCGAGGAGGTGCTCAGGCAACTTCAGGCAGCAGGCCTGAGAACCATGCCCGGGGGTGGGGCGGAGGTTTTCTCGGAGCGGGTCCGGAAGCAGCTCTTCCCGCAAAAGATCGGTGCCAAAGGATGGTTCGAAGTCCACAAGACCGCTCATCGCCTCGGCATCCCGACGAACAGCACGATGCTGTACGGGCATATTGAAACAGTGGAAGAACGCCTTGTCCACATGATCAAGCTTCGTGAAGCGCAAGACGAGACCGGAGGGTTCCTCACCTTTGTGCCCCTCGCGTTCCAGCCCGGAACGACCGGGATCAAACCCCGGAACCAATTCACTTCGGCGATCGACGATCTGAAAACCATTGCGGTCTCCCGCCTGATGCTGGACAACTTCCCCCACATCAAGGCGTACTGGGTGATGCTGACGGAAGAAGTCGCATCAGTGGCGCTGAATTTCGGTGCCGACGATATGGACGGAACCGTCGGGGGCGAGAAAATCGCGCACGATGCCGGTGCTATCAGTCCTCTCACGCTTGCGAAGGAGCATCTGATACGGACGATCAAGGACGCGGGGAAATTGCCGGTCGAGCGTGATGCATACTACAACCCGCTGCGGACCTATGCCGACCATGTGATCGGGAAGATTCCCTATCTGAATTCCGTCCCGTTCTATACGGAGGTTGACAGGGAAAAATTCCGGATCCTTCCCGTGGTCCCCCGGATCATGGGAAATCTGTGCCGCCAGGGTGAAGTGGATGCCGGGCCGTTCTCCTTGATGGACTACTTCAGTCACATGGATCATCTTGATCTCATGGATTGGTGCATCGCCAACCACCGTGAAGTTTTGAGCGTTCTCCTTTTCTCACGGCACACCTGGGAAGAACTGGACGGCAAGACGATCGGGATTACCGACGCAACGGCGACCTCGATCTATCTCCTGAAGATCCTCCTCGAACGGAAGTATGGAGTAAAGACCAACTTCGAACGGCTGCATGCGGGAGTGAATGACTCCTCCCGCTATGCCGCAGTGTTGTTGATTGGCGACGAGGCTTTGCGTGGACGGAAGTACGGGGTGGAGGGGTTCACCCATGTGTTCGATTTGGCGAAGGAGTGGCAGGACTGGCAGAACCTCCCCTTCGTGTTTGCGGTCTGGGCCAGGCAGCGCTCGATGTCGGAGGAGGCCAAGCAGGCGCTTGACGCAATGATCGAACGGTCGCTTGAGCGTGCGTCGACGGATTTTGGCGCGGTAGGAGCGGTCCACGGGCGACGGATCGGGCTCAGTCTTGCGGAAGTGGCGGATTATCTTGGTGGTTTCACCTTCCGGATCGGCCCGAAGGAAAAGGAGGCCATGACGCGCTTCAAACGTCTGGTCGATGAGTTGGAGCCTTCACGGGAGGCGGTAGCCGAGGAGGTAACGAGATGACCTCGATGCGTGACATTCTCGAAAAGAGCAAAGCCGGAGAGCGCCTTGAACGGGAGGAGGGGGTCGCCCTTCTTCAACGAGTTGAGCTGCTTGATCTGGCCGAAGCAGCGGATGCGGTACGCTTCCGGATGAATCCCCGGCAGGAGGTGACATTCGTCGTCGATACCAACCCGAATTACTCCAATGTGTGCACGATCGATTGTATCTTCTGTGCTTTCTACCGGCACCCGGGCGAGGAGGGAGAGTACACGTATTCCGTGGACCACATGATTCAGAAGTTCAAGGAGTCGGCGGCAAACGGAGTGACCACGGTGCTATTGCAGGGGGGCGTCCATCCCTCCCTTCCGTTCGACTATTACCTCGAGCTTGTGGAACGAACGGTCAGAGAAGTCCCGCAGGTCTACCCCCATTTCTTCTCCACATCCGAAATCATCGGCATGTCCAGGATTTCCGGACTGACCATTCCCCAGGTGCTGCAGAAGCTGTGGGATGCAGGACTGCGGTCGCTGCCGGGAGGCGGGGCGGAGATCCTCGCGGATCGGGTGAAGGCGAAAATCAGTCACCTCAAGGGATCTTCGGCGGATTGGCTGCATGTCATGCGGGAGGCACACAAGATCGGCTACAAGAGCACGGCGACGATGATGTACGGTCACCTTGAGAGGGACGAAGAGATTGTTGAACATCTTCACGTCGTGCGGGAGCTTCAGGATGAATACCAGGGGTTTACCGCGTTTGTCCCGTGGAGTTTCAAGCCCGGGAATACGCCTCTTGAGAAGATCATTCCCCGGTACGCGTCTCCGACCCGGTACCTGCAGATCATTGCGCTCTCGCGTCTCTACCTCGACAACGTTCCGCACATTCAGGCCTCGTGGTTTTCCGAAGGGAAGAAGGCCGGCCAGATCGCACTGCATTTCGGCGCCGACGATTTCGGCGGCACTCTTCAGGAGGAAAACGTCCACGCCGCGGCGAATTTCGTGAACAAGACGAACACGGAAGAATGCATCCAGCTCATCCATGACGCGGGATTCACCGCCACCCAGCGGACGACTTTATATGAAGTCTTGAAAGTGCATCCCGCACCTTCTGTGGCCGCCTGAATTCTTCCAGCCTCGCGCCCCATTCTCCCCATTCCCCCCTTCCCCCATTCCCCCCTTCCCCCCCGCCCAATCGAGTAAGCAGTAGACAGTATGCAGTAGGCAGAAAGCGTCTCCCGGTCTCCCGTCTCCCAGTCCCCCAGTCTCCTCCATCCGGCAAAGATTTTTTATTTTTCTCTTGACATTAATTCCCCAAGCCTTATTATGTAAGAGCAATTCGAATATATGCCTTAGTTATGTAGGCAACAACATTAATAAGCCTTCATTTGTATGCTTCCTATTGATGCAAAGAAGCCTGAACCACGACAGCAGAGCTGCAAGGCGTTTTCACAACACCATAAAGGAGCACTATGAAACGTATCGAAGCAATCATCCGCCCCCACAAGCTGGAGGATGTCCGGGAGGCTCTGATCGAAATAGGGGTAAAGGGGATGACGATCATGGAGGTGCGGGGGATTGGCCGACAGAAGGGGCACAAGGAGGTCTATCGTGGCTCGGAATATCAGATCGGCTTCGTCCCCAAAGTGAAGATCGATGTCGTCGTTCCGGAAGCGCAACTGAACGCCGCAATCGAGGCAATCATCAAAGCATCCAAGACGGGTGAAATCGGCGACGGGAAGATCTTCGTGTCTTCCATTGAGGATGCCATACGCGTCAGGACTCACGAGTCCGGCGAGAGTGCCCTGTAATGGAGACCCCCATCGTCGACACAACGAAAGGACATACATGAAGACCAGAATTCTTATCCCGTTCCCTCTTTACCGTTTACTGCTGTTCAGTGCAGTCTCTGCAATCGGAGCATTTGCCCAGGACACGATCCCTCCGGTAAGCATTACCGGATTCGTGGACACGTACTTCAGCTACAATTTCGCGAAGCCGGTTTCCGGAGCGGACGCATTGCGCAACTTCGATGTTACGGACAATCAATTTGTCGTGTCGCAGGCTGAAGTATCGATTTCTCGTGCGGCGGCGCCCATCGGATTTCACATCGACGCAGATTACGGCCCGGCGACGGATCTCATTCAGACCGGAACGACGGGGAGCTTCATTGCACTTCAACAAGCCTACGCCACAGCCGTTCTTCCGGTGGGTTCCGGCCTTACGCTCGACGCAGGGAAATTTGTCACCGGCATGGGTTACGAAGTGATCAAGGCGAAGGACAACTTCAACTACAGCCGGTCGCTCTCCTTTGCCTGGTCGATCCCGTATTACCACCTCGGCCTGCGGGCAAGCTACCCGGTTTCGAGCAGTCTGACTACGACGCTCATGATTGTCAACGGCTGGAACGGCGTCGAGGTCAATCGCATGAAAACATTGCATCTGTGCCTGCTGTATACCGCCAGTCCGTCGATCAGTTTCGGCGCGAACTGGATTGGCGGTCAGGAGGCGCCGGATTCTGTCAACAAGACTTTTCGAAATGTCGTCGAAGGGCTCATGACGATTTCTGCAACCGACAAGCTCACGTTCGGCCTCGATGTGACATACGGGACAGAGCCCATCATGGGCGTGACGAATCTTTGGAAAGGGTTGGTGGGGTATGCAAAATACCAGGTGTCGGAAAAATGCGCCTTTGCCCTGCGTGCCGAAGGGTATTGGGATCCGGAAGGCTTCACAACAGGCACGGGGCAGAACCTCTCCGAGGTGACTGTGACCTATGAATATAAACCGCTTCCCAGTCTTATCGTTCGGACAGAGTTTCGCCACGACAATTCCTCGGCAAAAGTGTTTGCCGATGATACGGGGCCAGGGGCCGCCACGGGGCAGAACACGCTTCTCCTGGGTGCGATCGTGGTGTTCTGAGCGGATCATCCAGAGAATTCTCTTATCCAATCCAATTATGAGGAGGTAGTATGATTTTGCGATCAGAGCACTGGCGAAGGGCCGCCTTCGTTATGGTAGCTGTAATGGTTCTCTTAACCTGTAATGCGCTCCTGGGCTATGCCGGGGACCCAACAGGTGCGGCGACCGGGTCCGCAAACGATATCCCGGCCGCCAAGCCCGGCGAGCCGACGATGACGGAACTCGCAAACGCTGTCGGGCACAGCCGTGTTGCCCTGAACATCGTCTGGACACTGGTGACCGGGTTTCTCGTCATGTTCATGCAGGCAGGTTTCGCGATGGTGGAGACGGGTTTCACGCGCGCGAAAAATGTTGCGCACACCATGGGGATGAATTTTATGGTGTACGCGATCGGCCTGATTGGATTCTATATCGTCGGTTTCGCGATCATGTTTGGAGGCGTAGGGGGGGTCGCCTCCCTGGGGGGGACCCCGGGTCTCGACAATGAATTTACCATCTCGCTGTTCGGGAAGGTCTTTGGTCTGTTCGGCACGAAAGGGGCGTTCCTCAATAATGGGGTGTATGATGTCGGCGTGTATACGCTCTTTCTCTTCCAGATGGTCTTCATGGACACCACGGCGACCATTCCGACTGGGGCAATGGCGGAACGTTGGCGGTTCGCTTCGTTCGTCATTTACGGCTTCTTCATCTCGATGATCGTCTACCCCTTGTTCGGGAATTGGGTGTGGGGAGGCGGCTGGCTTGCAAACCTTGGGACCAATTTCGGACTGGGACATGGCCATGTTGATTTCGCCGGGTCATCGGTTGTCCATATGGTTGGCGGCGTTGCGGCATTGGCCGGAGCACTTGCACTCGGGCCCCGCATCGGGAAGTTCAACAAAGATGGCTCATCCAACGCCATCCCCGGCCACAATATCCCCATGGCCATCATCGGGACCTTCATCCTCGCCTTCGGATGGTTTGGATTTAACCCTGGATCAACCCTCGCCGGCAATGACATGCGCATCGCGATCGTTGCAACGAACACAATGCTGGCATCTGGTGCCGGGGCAATCATCGCCATGGTCTACATGTGGATCAAATTCGGGAAGCCTGATCCCAGCATGATGGCCAACGGGATGCTTGCCGGACTTGTCGCGATCACTGCACCCTGCGCGTTTGTCAATGCCACCTCAGCTGTCATCATCGGCGGAATCGCCGGGTGGCTCGTGGTTGCCGCGGTCTTCTTCATCGATCAAAAAATGAAGGTCGACGATCCGGTCGGTGCCATCGCAGTGCACGGAGTCAACGGTGCATGGGGTGTATTGTCACTCGGCCTCTTTGCCGATGGTTCTTACGGGGACGGCTGGAACGGCATAGCGGGGAATGTGAAGGGGTTATTCTATGGTGACCCGTCCCAATTCGTCGCTGAAGTGATCGGTGTTGTAACTTGTTTCATTGTCGTCTTCACACTCATGTACGGCTTCTTCAAACTCACGAATAAGATTATTCCTCTGCGCGTTAGTGCCCAAAACGAAATACAGGGTCTGGATCTTCCTGAAATGGGTGTGAAAGGGTACGAAGATCCGACATCGGTCACTCACGCCGTGCACAACACATAGCTGGGTAGCACTGCATCTGCCATAGCGCGAAGCAAAAGAAAAGAATTGAGAGAACAACATTGCCGGGGCGGGCTGGACTCGGGAAATGCAAAGGGGCCGATCTGGGGATCAGCCCCTTGTCTCTTGCATTGTCCCGTTGGAAGGAGTATGCTACACGAGCGAGATGTCCGACACTTTGGATAGTATTCCTCTCTCTTGGCCACGATCGAAGAGGTAGTGTAAAGCCCGTTTCCCGTTCTCTCCCATGTCGATGGTCAGATCACTCACATACATTTTGACGAAACGCTCACCCAGCTTTCGTTCAATGCCGCGTCCCCACTGCAACGCATAGGGGATGGATTCATCCTGATGCTTGTACCCGTAATCGATGCTTGCCTTGAGGCCTTCTGAAAGCCGGACAGCGAGGTCCCTCCCGAGGTCTTTGCGTACGAGATCCAGCCCCAGCGGGAGGGGCAGGCCGCCGGTCTCCTTTTCCCAGAGTTCCCCGAAATCAAGAACCTTGTGGTAGCCGAGCGATTGGTAGGTGATCTGTCCCTCATGGATCAACAGACCTGCATCGACTGTCCCGTCGTCCACCGCTTGCATGATCTTGTCGAATGCCATGTCAACGTTCTTCATTCCGCTCGTGAAAATCTTGAAGAGGAGCGTCGCCGTGGTCAACGGTCCGGGTGTCCCCACAACTTTTCCCTTGAGCTCGTCAAGTGAGCGGTACTTCCGCGAAATGATGACGGGGCCGTATCCTTCTCCCATGCTCGCGCCGGTGCGCATGATCCAGTAGTTGTCGGCGACGGAAGGGTAGGCGTGTGCGGAGATGGCGGTGACTTCAAGTTCTGCGCGCAATGCCCGTACGTTGAGGGATTGGATATCTTCCAGAAAATGTTCGATCACGATCCCCTCAAGGCGGACTTTCCCGCTTGAAAGTCCGTAGAACATGAATGCGTCGTCGGGGTCGGGACTATGTCCCACACGAATGGTGCGGTCGGTCATGGGCGTTGTCGTTCGAAGAAATGAGTTTTGAATGAGTGAAGGATGATCTTTTGCCGGAGTCGCCGGCCAGGACCGGAGTGATCCCGGGGACCCCCGTCTATTTTATGCCCGTGTAAATGCTGGCAATCCCGAATGTCAACCGTTCTGTCCGCGTCTCTCTCAACCCTGCCGCTTGAAGGATCGAGAGAAAGTCCTGACCGTCGGGAAATTCCATGACGCTCGCCGGTAGGTAGGTGTAAGCATCGGAATGTCCTGAGATGATTCTCCCAATGAAGGGAAGTATCCGGCGGAAGTAAAAAAAATAGAGCTGCTTGAACGGAAAGGCTTGCGGTCGCGAAAACTCCAACACAACGATCTTTCCTCCCGTCCGGAGGACGCGTTGCATTTCCGTAATGCCTTTCTCGAGATTCTCAAAATTCCGGGCGCCGAAGGCGACAATGGCGGCATCGAAAGAACCATCAGCAAAAGCCAGATGTTCGGCCTCCCCGCTCATCAGACGAATCTGGCGGGAGAGCCCGCGCCGGTCCACCTTCCGACGTCCGACATGAAGCATCTCTTCCGCGATATCGATTCCAACGACTTCCTGTGCGCCCGATCGCAAGGCTGCGATGGCAAAATCCGCCGTCCCTGTTGCCACATCGAGAATTCGCCCCGGATGGAGCGCGCGAAGGTGTTCGATCGCCCGTCGCCTCCAGTAGAAATCGACACCGCCGCTGAGCAAATGATTGAGGAGATCGTACCGGTACGCGATTGCGTCGAAGAGAGATTGAACGTAGAGTTTTTCCAAGAGAGAGCATGTAATGGAGAACCAAAATACCAAAATTCGTTCTGAGTTACAATATTCCGCTTCCGCGCCACTTCTTGCATTTCATTCTCTCAACAGGTATCATTCTTCAGTAGTGCAGTGACTCTGACAGCTTTCCTGAAGGTATCGACCCTCACGAACCTCGGCGAAATCCGGAACTTTTCCCCCACCGCAGGGTGAGGGTTTTTTGTTTCCCAAATCCTGAAACCACATGCAGGACATCAGCGTACGACTCGGCCGTGGCCGGAACCGTTCCTATACCGTCAGCCTCCGGACGGGGGTGATCGATGCCTTACCGACATCCATCGACCGGCAGTTTCCCGGGCAGCAAGTCTTTGTGATCACGGACAGCAACGTTCGAAAACTCTACGGGAAACGTCTCACTGCAGCATTTGATCGTGCCGGCCGGCCGGCACTCCTTCTGGAAATCCCTGCAGGCGAGGGATCGAAGAATGCCGACCTCGTCTACCAGGTGCAGACGGAGCTCCTCCATCGCGGCGTTCAGCGCGATAGTGTCATCGTTGCCTTTGGCGGCGGAGTGGTCGGCGATCTCGCGGGGTTCGTGGCCGCCACAGTTCTCCGGGGGATAGACTTCGTCCAGGTGCCGACATCACTGCTCGCACAGGTGGATAGCAGCGTCGGCGGGAAGGTGGGGGTGGATCACCCGGTGGGAAAGAATCTCATCGGAGCGTTTCATCAACCGCGTGCAGTCTACATCGACACCGCGCTGCTCAGGACCCTGCCTGAGCGGCAATTCCGGAGCGGGCTTGCTGAAGTGGTCAAGATCGCGGCCGCGCTGGACTCCGGGTTGTTCCGATACATCTCCCGGCATGCAGCTCGCATCTCAAAGACGCGAACGGAGATTCTCGATGTTCTGGTGGCACGATCGGTGGGCCTGAAGGCCCTGGTGGTCATGAAAGATGAATTTGAAACGGGAGTGCGAAAGGCGCTCAATCTCGGACATACGATCGGCCATGCGCTGGAAGCAGCTTCCGGCTACTCGTTGCTGCACGGCGAAGCCGTCAGTATCGGCATTGCGGCTGAATCGCTCCTCTCCGTCCAGCTCGGATTGATGCGCCCGTCGGAACGTGCGACGTTGCTTCAGACGCTGCGGGGACTTCGCCTCCCCATCACGCTCCCGAGAATCAAGGACCGTCAACGATTCCTCGACGCACTCCATGCCGATAAGAAATCAGTCCGGGGGAACGTGCGTTTTGTGCTTCCCGCGGGAATCGGTCAGTGCGCGATCGGGGTCGACGTCCCGGGGGACCTGCTCGACCGGCTTCTCTCTCAAAGCGGCAAATGATTATTGTCTCCATCACCGGCCCGACACGGGAGGAAGCGTTGTCGCAAATCACCGGGTCCCGGCGGTTCGCCGGACTGTTCGAGCTCCGGTTGGATCTTCTTCACGGCGTTCATGCAGGAGAGTTGATCCGGCATGCAAAGAAACCGGTCGTCGCGACCTGTCGTCCGGATTGGGAGGGGGGAGGATTCAAGGGAACGGAGAACCAGAGGTTGGCAATTCTTTCCGAGGCGGCCGAACAGGGCGCTGCATATATCGATCTGGAACTCAAACTGGGCAGACGGCGGGTCCAGACGTTCGCTCAATCCCATCGCACGGCGAAAATCATCCTTTCGCGTCACTATTTCACTGAAGAACGGATTGATCCCCGTCGCGAGTACCAGGCGATGCGGAGTATTGGAGCTTCCGTGTTCAAGCTTGCGTACCGTGCGGACGATGCGTGTGACATCAGTACGGCGATGAAGTTCCTTCAGTTGGCAAAGAAGGACCGTCAAGAGGCGGTCGCCATCGCCATGGGGGAAGCAGGCGAAGCGTCCAGGGTTCTGTATCGCGTCTTCGGCGGCTGGGCGACGTTTGCGGCGCCGGAGGGAGGTACGCCAGCCGCAGAAGGGCAGATCGCAGCCCGTCTGCTGCATGACCTCTACCGTGCGGATCAGTTGGGTCGTTCCACAAAAATCTTCGGGGTCATCGGCAATCCGATAGAGTACAGCAAAGGGATCTATCTCCACAATCCGCTCTTCCATCGTGCGCGGAAAAACGCAGTGTACTGCCGGTTTAAGGTGGACAAGCTGAAGCGCTTCATGGCCGAGGTGTTCCCCGCACTCGCCGGGATAAGCGTGACGTTGCCGCACAAGATAGCAATCATGGAATTCGTGGATCGTGTGGAAGAATCGGCAAAGGTGATCGGCGCAGTGAACACGGTGGTGCGCGAGCGGGGAACGCTTGTGGCCGAAAACACCGATGCTGCCGGGGCGCTGGATGCGATTGAAAAGCGGATGAAAGTGAGAGGAAGGACTTTCCTTGTCCTGGGAGCAGGCGGTGCTGCGCGGGCCATCATTGTCGAGGCGATTCGCCGCGGTGCGAAAGTGTTCGTGGCCAACAGGACGTTCGAGCGAGCGGTGGAACTCGCGCGCATCACCGGGTGCACGCCCGTGGATCCCGCCGGTATCGACACAGTGGATATCGTAGCCAATGCCACGTCCGTCGGAATGGCTCCGATGATTGACAAGACACCGCTCGCAGAAGGAAGAATGAAGATGAAGCTCGCCTTCGATTCGGTGTATCAGCCGGCGGACACACGCTTTCTCAGGGAAGCACGGGCGCAGGGTGCAATCACCGTTTCCGGAGTAGAAATGTACATCAACCAGGCTGCTGCGCAATCGCGCCGATACACGGGTACGTTGCCCAATCGGAAGCTCATGCGACGGCTTCTGGAGGGGGTCGTGCACGACCGATGATCCGTCACATTGTACTGTGGAAAATCGCCGAGCACGCCGCCGGCAAATCTCGCGAGGAGAACATCCTTCAGGCAGAGATCCTCCTGCGGGCGTTGCCCGCACTGGTGCCGTCGATCAGATCTTTCGAGGTTGGAAGAAATCTCGTCCCGGGCGCAGAAGCGTTCGATCTTGTCCTGAACGCCACGTTTGACTCGTTGCAGGGACTTCAGGAATACCAGGAGCATCCGGAACACCAGCGCGTCGTGCGGTTTCTCCGCTCCGTGCGTTCCGGACGTGCCGTCGCAGACTTTGAAGACTGACCAATGGTCGCACGCGTGCAACCTGCTGCCGGCCCGGTCGATGGCCGGATGAACGTTCCCGGTTCTAAAAGCATCACGAACCGGGCCCTGATCTGTGCCGCGCTGGCTGCGGGGAAATCAGTTTTGACCAACGCATCGGACAGCAATGACACTGCGTTGATGCTGAACGGTCTCAATCAGATGGGGGTACTTGGAAGGCAGACCGCGGACGGATTGGTTGTCGAAGGCTCCGGAGGGAGTCTTACGGCGCCACGGTTTCCAATTCCCGTCGGGAATGCAGGTACCACGTTTCGTTTTCTGCTTTCCGCCGCAGCTCTGGCGCGAGGGACGACAAAGTTCGAACTCTCTCCAAGGATGGCGGAGCGGCCGATCGACGACCTCGTCGAAGGACTCGACCAGCTCGGAGTTACCGTGGAGCGTGATCTCTCCGGCCTTTTCGTCAGCGTGCGTGGCGGAGGAATCAGGGGCGGACGAGTCTCGATGAGGGGGGACCGGAGTTCGCAATTCCTTTCATCCCTCTTGCTGGCAGCGCCCTTTGCCAGCGAAGATCTCGTGCTGTCAGTCCGCGAAGGTCTCTCCTCGGCTCCCTATGTGCATATGACACTGGCGGTGATGGCGGCGTTCGGCGTTGAGGGGGAGCAAGCCTCCAGGGACGTCTTGGAATTCCGTGTGCGGGCGCACCAGCGATATCGTGCAACCCGATTTGCAGTCGAACCGGATGCCTCCGGAGCTTCATACCCCCTCGCAGTGGCGGCAGTCGCCGGAGGAAAAATGCGGGTGGATGGTCTCACGACCCGATCCGCGCAGGGGGATGCCGGGTTTGCGCGGGTACTGGCCCTCATGGGGTGTATTGTAGAGGAGGATGGTTCGGGTCTGACGGTCGAAAGGCGTGGGACCCTGCACGGGATTGACATCGATATGAATCCGATGCCGGATGTCGTCCCGACCCTAGTTGCCGTGGCATTGTTCGCCGAGGGAGCGACCAGGATCCATAATGTGGGCCACCTGCGTTTCAAAGAGTCGAACCGCCTCGAAACACTCGCTGGAGAGGCTGGGATTCTTGGCGCTCGCATCGAAGTGCAACCCGATGGGCTCTCCATTCAGCCCGGCGATCTGCACGGCGGGCGGGTTTCAGCGCACGAGGATCATCGGCTGGCAATGATGTTCGCGCTCATCGGGTTGCATACCCCCGGGGTTATCATCGAGGGGGTGGAATGTGTCAGGAAATCCTACCCGGCGTTTTGGGAGGAACTGGGGGCGATCACGCCGGTACTCCTTTCGTAGCGGACGTGGATGGTGGGCGGCAAATATCATACCTTTAAAGTACGTGTTACATCGGCGGGAATTTCATGGCTGGGAATACGTTGGGCAGCAACATTCACATCGTGACGTTCGGGGAAAGTCATGGGCGCGCTATCGGCGCTGTCCTCGACGGTGTGCGCCCGGGCCTTGCAATCAGTCTGGAAGCTATTCAGCACGAACTCGATCGCCGGAGACCGGGGCAGAGCGCAGTAACTACGTTACGTTCCGAGGCCGACAAAGTGGAGATCCTCAGCGGCGTGTTCGAGGGAAAGACCACTGGCACACCCATCTGTCTTCTGATATGGAACACCGATCAGAAGCCGCAGGCATATGAGAAGATCAAGGATATGTTCCGGCCGGGGCACGCCGGGTATACGTACCTTGCGAAGTTCGGCATCAGTGACTACAGGGGCGGGGGTCGGTCGTCCGGGCGAGAAACTGCGGCCCGGGTCGCGGCGGGTGCGATAGCGAAGCAGCTCCTCGAAAAGAAGGGGATACGGGTTATCGCCTATACAAAGGAGATCGCGGGAATCTCCGCCAGGACCTTCGATGTTGATGTCATCGAAAAAAATCCCCTCCGGTGTCCCGATATGGTCGCCGCGAAGGAGATGGAGGAGCGTGTGTTGGCGGCAAAAGCGGAAGGTGATTCGGTGGGCGGCATTGTCGAGGTGGTGGTCCGGAATCCTCCGCCCGGCCTGGGTGAACCGGTCTTTGATAAACTGGAAGCAGACCTGGGGAAGGCGCTCCTTTCGATCGGCGCCGTCAAGGGGTACGAAGTGGGGAATGGATTCCTCGCCGCGCGGCTGAAGGGGAGCGAAAACAACGACCCGATGTACGTCGAAGAGACGACGGGCCGTGTGCGTACGAGGACCAATAACGCGGGGGGGATCGCAGGCGGGATTTCGAATGGTGAAGACATCGTGGTCCGCATTGCGGTCAAACCTCCTTCCTCCATCCGCAAAGAACAGGATACCGTCACGGTCGGGAAAAAACCGGCCATCATCTCGGTCGAAGGCCGGCATGATCCGTGTATCTGTCCAAGGGTTGTCCCCGTTGCCGAGGCGATGGTCGCATTGACAATCTTTGACCATCTGACCCGGCTGCAACTTCTCCGGAAGACTCCGAGACTCAGGGAACTCAGGGACACCATCGACCAGATCGATCACAACATCGTCCTCCTTCTTTTCGAACGGCTGGCGATCGTCAGGCAGATCGGGGAGGTCAAGAAACATCGCGGGACGAAGATTGGCGATCGAAAACGCGAGGAGGAAGTCCTGCGGAAACAACTCGCCGTCGCAGGTGATCTGGGGCTCGATGTGGATTTTACGCGCGATCTCTTCAAGGCGATCTTCCAGCTCTCCAAAGCAACACAACGCGCCGGGAAAGGAACGAACCGCCGGTGACCATAGGACTTCTCGGCTATGGCCGGTTCGGCCGGCTCGTCGCGGACTTGCTGGCCAAAAGGGTGAACGTCGTGGTGTGGGATCCTTCACGGCCCCGCCGGACGCGGCCGGGGAAGCGTGTGAAATGGGGGACCCTCGAACAGGTCGCCCGGCAGAGGATTGTTCTTCTCGCAGTCCCCATTTCAACAATGCGTCCCGTCCTCCGGCGCATCCGGCCTCTCGTTGTGCCGGGGTCTCTGGTTGTGGACGTCTGCGCAGTGAAGTCGTTGCCGGTGCGCTGGATGGCCGCAATGCTCCCGCCCGACATTTCTCTCCTGGGCACGCATCCGCTGTTCGGCCCTGACAGTTACTCGGGCACCCTCAGGGGACATCGCATCGTCCTGTGCCCGGTGCGCGGGCCGGGGAGGATCGTGCGCGATGCCAAACGCCTGCTGGCCCGCGAAGGCCTCACGGTCGAAGTCATGGATCCTGATGACCACGACCGGATGATGGCCGATACGGTGTTTCTCACGCAGTGTGTAGGCAGGGCTGTCGCTGCCGCCGGCCTTGCCGCAACGCCCGGAGGCACAGTCTTTTACCGGCAACTCCGATCAATGGTGGACGTGGCACGGAACGATTCTGAAGAGCTTTTCCTTGACATGTGGCGATTCAACCGCCATGCAAGAACCGTCGCCCGGCGCCTCGGGATGGGGTGGAATCATCTTCAACATCTCCTCACGTCCTCTTCTCTGTAATTTGATTTGCATTCGCGCATGATCGAACTCAAAGACGTAGTAAAAAAATTCGGTTCCTTCACCGCGGTCGACGGTGTCACACTCGGCGTCGGAAAGGGAGAACTGTTCGGATTCCTCGGCCCGAATGGCGCGGGGAAGACGACCACCATTAAGACCATGACCGGGCTCCTCTCTCCGACGTCCGGGCACTGTCTCATCAATGGAGCCGACGTCCACCGGCATCCCATGGAAGCAAAACAGATGCTTGCGTATGTTCCCGACCAACCGTTTTTGTACGACAAGCTGACCGGACGGGAGTTTCTGTATTTCCTCGGTGGCATATTCAAGATGGATCCGCCGGCAATCCGCCAGGGTATCGACGATTTGGTGGAGACGTTCGGTATCGGCGAATTCCTGGACCGGCGCGCCGAGGAGTATTCGCAGGGGATGCGCCAGCGGATTGTGATCGCCGGGGCGTTGCTGCATGAACCGCTCGTGCTGGTCATCGATGAACCTCTCGTCGGACTTGATCCGAGGAGCAGTCGGCTCGTGAAAGACGCGCTGAAGGCGCGCTGCCAGCAGGGACTGACGGTGTTTATGTCCACCCATCTGCTCGATATCGTGGAAGAGCTCTGCGACCGCATTGCCATCATCAATCGCGGAAAGATCGTCCATGAGCAGGTGAGAAACGAGAAAGGGGGATTTTCAGGGGACCTTGAATCACTCTTCCTCGAACTCACAGGCTGACGCCACTTCAACCAAAGGATCCTGCGCAATGAGCGGGAGAGAGTCGGCTCCATCTTCCGGAACAGGCCGGCGGCGCGCATGGAGTTTTGCCCGGAGGCGCGGTCATTCATGAAACCGATCGGACTTCTTCTCTGGATCCGCCTCCGCGGTTTCCGGAATCGCCTTGCGGCTTCGCGCCTGTCCGACGCGCCGGCGTCGATAGCAACGCTCCTCGTGTTCGGAGGGTTCTTCGTCGGAGTGTTCTTCCTCTCTCGTTGGACCACGCTCTATTTTCTCAATACTGCGCATATCGGTTCCTTTCTCACGCACCGCTTCCTCGCGATGGTACTGTATGTCCTGTTTGTGACCGTCAACCTCGGAAACGTCATCATCTGCTATGCAACGTTCTATCGTTCCGAGGAGGTGAATTTCCTCATGGCCCTTCCCCTCCGGGCCGACCAGATCTTCGTCGCGAAATTCCTCGACAACTTCTTCTCCAGTTCCATCACGATGGTCATGATCGGAACGGCCCTGTTCCTTGGATATGCGTCGGTGTTCCAGCTACCGTGGTTGTTCTACCTCCTCGCCCCGGTCCTGGTGAACTTTCCATTCTTGCTCATGTCCGGAATCATCGCCGTGGTGGCGATCGTGCTCCTTATCGCCGTTGCCTCGAGGACAGGCGCCAGGCGACTGATGGGTTTGAGTATTGTCGTGTATATGGTGGCCGTGTATGCCTATTTCAAAGTGACAAACCCGATTGACCTCGTGAACCAGGTCATGCGTCATTATCCCTATGTGAACGCGTACTTCGGTGAGCTCGATCCGTTTATTGCGCATTACCTTCCGAACTACTGGGTCTCGGAATTTCTTTACTGGACGGTCAACGGCCACTCCGCCCGTGCACTCTCATATGCTCTCCTCCTGGACGGGACCACCGTGGTCATGCTGGCGATCCTTTGGTTCGTGGGACGCCGCTTCTATTACCGGAGCTGGCTGGGGGCGGCTGAAAGCCAGGCCTCGTCCCAGTCGAAGAACACGAACGCAGAAGACTCGTTCTTTGCCTTCAACCGGCAGACCCTGCCGAACCGTCAGGACGACGTTCTCCTGAAAAGAGACTTCTGGCTTTTCTTCCGGGACCCCAATCAATGGGTGCATTTCCTGCTCATGGTGTTGCTGTTGACGGTCTTTGTGCTGTCAATGTCCGCCGTGGAATTTTCTTCTGCCCAGCAGGTCACGCAAACCGCGTCCTACGTCACACTCCTGCTCTTTAACGGGTTTCTGGTTTCCTCGGTGGCTCTCCGGTTCGTCTTCCCTGCAGTCAGCCAGGAAGGTCTTGCCTTCTGGTGTGTCCGGTCCGCTCCCGTCAATCTGGGCAAGCTCTACTGGCAGAAATTCATGTGGTCGCTCGCTCTCGTTCTCACAGTGTCTCTTTCACTTTCAATCGCCTCAGCGGTTCTTACGCGACAACATCCTGTCCTCTCGAACGCGGCGACGATCAGCATGGCCAGCGTTGCGGTGGCGATCACCAGCATGTATCTCGGGTCCGGTGCGGTCTTTGCGCAATTCAAAGAGCGGAACCCGATTAGTGTGGCCTCTTCCAGGGGCGCGACCCTTACATTTTTGCTGAGCATGTTGTATCTTGTGGTCGTGACCGGAGTTATCACGATTCCAGCCTACCAATTCTATGCGCACTCGCCCACCCCCGGCAGCTCTGCCGGCGACATCTGGTATGGGCCGCTGGGGTTTGTTGCCGGAATTTCATTGGTCATTGCATCACTCTATACCTACTTTGGCCTGAGAAGTCTATCAAGGGACTACGCATGACGCCGGCAGGAAAACTGTTGACCCCCCTTCGACTTATCCCTCTCCTCGGTGTGATGATGTTCGCATGCCTGCCGGCTCGCTCGCAGCAGCCGGTGTATGACAGCTTTGCGGAACAGGTGTTTCAGCGGGGCGTGCAGGCATTCGATCAGGGGCGCTACCGGGCCGCCCGGGTGTCGTTCGATTCCGTGATTGCGATGCAGCCGATGAATCAGCGGGAGACAGCCGCCTCCATCATGAGGGCGAAAAGCCTCTACGCGATGAACGAGTATTATGACGCTTCGAAGGACGGCACGCTCTTTTCTTTCCCGGTATCCTTCTTCACTGTATATCGCCGACGCGCACCTTCTTCTGGCGCGCATCTACCTGCGCATAGAGCGATACGACGAGGCGCGCGAGATGGCACTGCAGGCATGGCGAGAGGTCCCGGGGAATCCGCCGGCATCCCTTGAAAGGGAAGTGCGGGCGGTCGTTGATACGATTTTTCTCGACCATACCCCCATCGAGGGTCTGTACAGTGCCATCAATTGGAGCGGGTCTGCAAGCGGACGGGCGCACCTCTGGCAATTGGCTGTCGAGAGGGAGAGCGCCCGGGGCAATCTCGCGGCCGCCAGGGTGGCAGTCGATTCCCTCACCTCAAGGTATTCGTCCTTCATCCCCCATGAGGTCCTCGAAAACCTTCGCCTGCGTCTCTCCGGAGTCTCCACGATAAAAATCGGAGTTCTCCTTCCCTTGCTTCAGGGTGAGTCTTCCTCGCCGATGAAGGAAGTCGGGAATGCGGTCTACGATGGCGTTCTTGCAGCCTATCAGCTCTTTTCAGCCAACGGCGGGAAAAATCTTCAGGTCTCGCTGGATACCAGGGATTCGAAGCACGATATTCAGGTCGCGACCGACGCGGTGCGGGCATTTGCAGCGGATTCTTCCGTTGTTGCGGTGATCGGGCCGGTCTATTCGAACGTCGCCATCGCCGCAGCACGGGTTGCAGGGGCGAACCGTCTTCCCCTTCTTACGCCGACCGCCAACCAAAATGGGATCGCTGCGCTTGGCCCGTCGGTGTTCCAGGTGAACCCCGACTACGAGCAGCGGGGACGTGCGATGGCCCGGTATGCGGTCCGGTCGCTGGGTGCGCGCGTCGTGGGTGTTCTCGCCCCCTCGGACACGTACGCAAAATTCCTCGCCGACGGTTTTGCAAAAGAAGCGAAGGAGGAGGGAGCAACGGTAGCTGCCGTCGCCTGGTATCAAAAAGGGATGTCCGATTTGCGATCGCAATTCTCGGCATTGCGCGCTGCCGGGCTGCAACAAATGGCGGAGCCGATGGTTTCGTTCGGTGGAAAATTGGGGCCACACGACGTCATGAAGCTGGTCCTCCTCGGAGTTCCGGTGAAGCGTGTGGATTCGCTCCTGGCTAAGAGTGCCAGGGTCCCTGCACGCTGGCTCCTTGGCCCGCGCGGCAAGGAAATGCTTGATTCTGTCGGCATCCGCCTCTGGTACGACCAGACGGGTGTCGATAGCCTGGACAAAAGCGTGACCGGGATCCAGGCGCTGTATTGCCCGATATCCGGTCCCGATGAGATCGGCGTGGTGTCGTCTCAACTCGTGTACAACAACATTAAGACCCACCTCCTCGGGTCCGGCGAATGGTATAGTCTGCCCGACCTTGATGGAAGTCGCAGGTATTGTACCGGAGTCCAGTTTGAAACCGATACATTTGTGGATTCGTCAACCAGTGCGTATCGGCAATTCTCCGGAGATTTCTCCACGCAGTTCAAGAAGCCCCCGGATAAATTCACCCTCTATGGGTACGATGCGGCGAGTCTGGTTTTCTCCCTTCTCAGCCGGGGGGCAACGAGCCGCGAAGCACTGACAACGGCGCTGGGTGCGACGAGGGATTTCGAAGGGCTAAAGGGTCGCGTCGGATTCAGTGCCGGCAGGGTCAATGCATGGGTCCATATCGTCGAGTATAACGGAGAAGGAGTCGTCCCGGTGACAGAGGTCAACGGCTCAGCGATGGATGGTGTGCAAGCCGGGAAGTAAGGAAGTGTCGGCGAGTCCAGTCGTGACTCACCATAGTTGTTCTCTCCCGCCAGAACAGAGCAGGTATTCTCGACACCCGCTCAGAGCGGAATATACCGGCGAGGAGAGGAATCATGGCACTGCGGAATTGGCCGTCGCGAGAGCAACCTCGGGAACGGCTCATCAACATCGGTCCCTCGGCGCTCTCTGATGCCGAGCTCATAGCAATTCTTTTGCGGACGGGCGTGAAAGGGAAGAGCGCACTGGATGTGGCTCGTGCCCTGATGGAACGCTTACGGTCCATCCGAGAACTTGCCCGCCTGTCCCCACAAGAGCTTATTCAGTTGGAAGGAATCGGTGCCGCAAAGGCGACAGCGGTTCTCGCTGCAATGGAGCTCGGGAGGCGTGTCCAGGCATCCGCCGACGAAGAGCGCCCGATCCTGCGGTCACCGGATGACGCCGCGAAGCGGTTGATCCCGATTCTCCGCGACAGGGAGAAGGAGTCGTTTGTCGTGCTCGTCCTGGATGCGCAGAATGCTCTGCGCAAGCTTTCGGAGGTGTCGAGTGGAACTTTGAACGCCAGCCTGGTTCATCCGCGGGAGGTTTTCAAAGTGGCAATCCAGTTTGGCGCGGCGTCCATCATCATCGCTCATAATCACCCCAGCGGAAATCCCGAGCCAAGCGGGGAGGATGTTGAAATAACCCGGCAGCTCCTCGAGTCAGGGAAGATCCTCGGCATCCCGGTTCATGACCATCTGATTATTGCGGGGAATCGATTTACCAGTTTCGCTGAACGTGGTTTGATCTGAAATTTTTTTAATATTGGGCATATCTGAGAACTATTCAAGCGGGTTTGAGGTTATGATTGCAGAACAAGGAGTGATTCCGGACGCGGAGCAACTTCTTATTCTGCAGTGGGTTAAGCGAATGGAGGTCATGCCTGGCATAAGGGGAATGACATATCCTTCCTGCCGGCAAAGTGAATTACCGTTTGACAATGTAGGGTTTTTTTAGTATCGTCAGAGCGGACATCAGCCTCGATACGAAATCCAATCAACCCCCACCTATCCACCTTAGGAGGAATCCAATGCGGACACTGAATAGGATGGTCATCGCATTCTGCATGACTTTCCTTCTTTCAGGCTCGTTAATGCTTGTGGGATGCTCATCCAGCCCGGATGAGGAGCAGATGAAGCAGTTGAACGACCTGAAGGATGAAGTTGCGAGTCTTCAGAAGGACTTGGCAGCTAAACAGCAGCAGAAGGCAACTCTTGACCAAGAGATCGCGGGAAAGAACGCTAAGCTCAAAAAGTGCAACGACGACCAACAGGTTGTCAAACAACGGTTGGCAAAGTAACGTCCCACCGGCAACTCATGAGCATGACAACCACCAAAGGAGTGTCGACAATGAACGTGATGAAACTGTGCACCATCGTTCTTGCCGTCCTGCTGGTCGTAAGCGTCGGTTCCGCGCAGGAAAAGATGACCAAAGACCAGTGGCAGCAGGAAATTACCAGCTATACCACTCAACGCACCGATTTAACGGCACAGGTGAAGTCTGTCACCGACCAGGTGACCGCGCTCACCCAGGAGTCTGCGAAGTTGGATGACGACTATAACAAGTGCCTCGATGAGCTTTACGGGCTTGTGGGGTCGAACCAGAAAGAAGCTGAGGCATTCCGTGCAGAGATCGGGGAGACAGAGAATACCGCAAATGACCTAGCCCGTCTCTCAGATGCGGATCTGATGGCCCGCTCGGCGGATGTGGACGCACTTGCCGCCAAAGTGAAGAGCCTTTGGGACAATAAGCTGTCTCTCATACCGGAATTTTATGATCGCCTGACCGCTCTCAACGAAAAGGTGAAGGCCCTCCAGACGACGCTTGCGAGCCAGACCAAGATCTACACGGTCGGTACGTGGGCGCATGACAGAGACTGTCTCTGGAACATTGCCAAGAAGAAGGACATCTACGACAACGCGTGGATGTGGCCAAAAATCTGGCAGGGAAATCGGGACCAGATTAAGGACCCCGATGTCATTCACCAGGGCCAGAAGCTCACCATCCCCAAGGGGAATGAATTGACGGCAGAAGAGAAGGGCGCGGCCAGAAAGTATTACTCGCGCAAGGCGGCAGCGGCGCAACCCGCGGAGCCTGCGACAAAGTAACTGAGGCATTGCCACGCTGAACCCAACAGCGCATACCTTGAAACCCCCTTTCCCGCCAGAGGCAGGAGAGGGGGTTTTCTTATTTGATCAACAGAATTGCATGGGGAGAACGAACGAGCGGAATGAAGGAAAAGAATGGAGTAAACTCTTTGGTTGAAAAGAAACTGAAGATCGAAGGGGTAGATCCCGTCCAACTTCTGGGTTTGAACGATGCGAATCTCCAGATTCTTGAACGACGGTTCGACGCTGGTGTCTTTGTCCGGGGAGATACGATCACGGTTCGCGGTGATCCGGCTGAGGTGGAACAGATCGAGCGGATCTTCCGCGAAATGAGTTACCTGCTCACGCGCAACGGAAACCTGACCGTCAACGATGTGGAAACCGTCATCGATCTCGTCACGACGAACGGTGAGCCGGCTGTGCCGCGGTCAGCCGGTGCACTGACGGAGGACGGAGAAACGATCCTCTACACGAAGAACCAGATCATCCGTGCAAAAACGCCCGGACAGAAGGAGTACGTCCGGCAGATTCGAAAGAATGACATCGTGTTCGCTGTCGGGCCGGCCGGGACAGGGAAAACGTATCTTGCCGTCGCCTTCGCTGTTGCCGCGCTCAAGAACAATGAAATTACGAAGATCGTCATTACCCGCCCCGCTGTCGAAGCCGGCGAGAGCCTGGGCTTCCTGCCCGGGGATCTGAAGGAAAAAATCGATCCCTATCTCCGTCCTCTCTATGATGCCCTGGACGACATGATTCCTGCAGAAAAACTTCGCACCTATATCGAGCGGCGGGTCATCGAGATTGCTCCCCTGGCCTATATGCGGGGAAGGACCATCAACAATGCGTATGTGATCCTGGACGAGGCCCAGAACGCATCGGCAATGCAGATGAAGATGTTCCTGACACGACTGGGTCCCAACTCCCGCGCGATAGTGACCGGGGATGTAACGCAAATCGACCTCCCGAGCAAGCAGATGTCGGGCCTGGTCCAGATCCAGGAAGTCCTGAAGAAAATAGAGGGAATCGCGTTTGTCTATTTCGACCGCAACGACGTCGTCCGGCACCGCCTTGTCAAAGACATCATTGACGCCTACGACAAGTTCAACAATCAGGGTGAGGGCTGACGCCGTTTCGGCGCGGGGGCTTTGCGGCCCGGTCGTCTTCCGCGCTTTTTGACGCTGTTCCAGATCGGGTCCATTTCCTCCAATGTCGAATGCCGGGGATTTTTCCCCCGACGTGCGAGCTCCCGCTCAACCGCCACGAACCGCTTTGTGAACTTTGTGGTGGCGCGCTGGAGGGATTCCTCCGGATCGACGCGAAGGAAACGGGCGTAATTGACGAGCGCGAACAGGAGGTCGCCGAATTCTTCCGCCCGCCGCTTCCGGGAGCTCCGCTCGAGCACTTCGCGGACCTCGCCGATTTCTTCGGTAACCTTCTTCCAGACTTCAGACCGACGCTTCCAGTCGAAGCCGGTTCGTGAAGCCCGCTCCTGTACCCGGCGCGCACGGGCGAGCGCGGGCATTGATGATGGGATTCCCTGAAGCACGGAGGTCCTCCCCTCCTGGAGCTTCAGTTCGTCCCAGCGCTGAAGGACGTCGTTTGCCGTCCGTGCGCGGGCAGTCCCGAAAACATGAGGATGACGACGGATCATTTTGTCGGTGATCCCATCCAGAACCTCGCGCAACGTGAATTCGCCCTTCTCTTCGGCGATGGTGGTGTGCAGGACTATATTCATGAGAATATCTCCCAGTTCAGCACAGAGGGAAGGCGCATCCCGCCCGGTGATCGATTCTACCGCTTCGTATGTTTCTTCGATCAGACTGTGCATCAACGAGGAATGTGTCTGCTTGCGGTCCCAGGGACACTCTCTTCGCAACCGTCGTATGACGGTAACAAGCTGGTCGAATTCTCTGGTCGGGGATGCCGATGGGGATTTCATGAGTGCTCCAGGTAATGAAATGCATGACATTAGAAAAATCACGGGAGAGAAGCAACGACGCGCTGGATTATCGGATCATCTCTTCCTATATTTTCGATCCCATACCTCCTACTACCGCCTTCGACCATGAAGCTCAGGATTGTCATCGTACTCGGGGCGGCCGCCGTGCTCATTGCGGCCGTCATTCTCGTGTCGCGACATCAACCACGCGGAATAACCATGCTTCTCACCAACGGGGTCGTCTACACTGTCAATCCCTCACAGCCGCGCGCTGAGGCAATCGCCATCGACAAGGGGCTGATCGTCGGGGTCGGCGCGACAAAAGACCTCCTCGAGCGGTTCAAGCCGGACACGGTTCTCGATTTGCAGGGCAAACCGGTGTATCCGGGATTCATCGACTCTCATGCGCATCTGGAAGAACTCGGGGCATTTCTCCTCTACCTGAATCTGCGCGGCCTGCGTTCGCCGGAGCTTGTCACGCAGATGGTGGCCAGAGCGGTCATGAACCGGCCGGAGGGCGTCTGGATACGCGGTAACGGTTGGGACCAGAATCTCTGGCCGGGGAAGCGATTCCCCACAAAAAGCCTCCTTGATGCGGTGTCTCCGCATCACCCGGTGATGCTTCGCCGTATAGACGGTCATGCCGTCTGGGCGAACAGTCTCGCCCTGCGCGTCGCAAAGATCACCCGGGCGACCCGAGACCCCGATGGAGGCCGCATTCTGCGCGGCCCGGACGGAGAACCGACGGGAGTCCTTGTCGACAAAGCCGTCGATCTCCTGATTTCTGAGATGCCCCAACCTACGAGAGACGAACGGAAGGAAGCCGTGGTGCGCGCGGTCGACGAATGCCTGAAGGTGGGCCTCACCCAGGTCCACGACATGGGTGCCGACAGCGAGATGATCAGCATCTATCAGGAATTGATCGAAAAGAATGACTTCCCGTTCCGCGTCTATGTTGCCATCAATGGCCTTAATTCGACATGGCTGGAGTATCTCAAGTCCGGCCCGGACAAAGGCGATGCAGCAGGTCGTCTGACAGTGCGTGCCCTCAAATTGTACATGGACGGTGCGCTGGGGTCGCGGGGAGCGGCTTTGCTCGAGCCGTATGCCGACGACCCGGGAAATCGCGGGCTCACGATGTTTTCGGTCGACTCGCTCGCCAAGATTGCAGCACTGTGCATCGACAATGGATTCCAACTGTGTGTTCATGCGATCGGCGACCGCGCCAGCGGCATTGTTCTCTCCGCCTATGAAAAAGCATTCGATGAAAAGCGCGTCTCCGGCAACGATCTCCGGTTCAGAATAGAACATGCCGAAGTGCTGGATCCCGTCGACGTGAAACGATTCCATCGACTCGGCGTACTGCCGATGATGCAGCCGACCCACTGCACCTCCGATATGCCATGGATTGCCGACCGACTGGGGAAATCGCGCCTCGCGGAAGCTTCGGTCTGGCGCTCTCTCCTTGACGACGGCAATATTATCCCCGCAGGATCCGATTTCCCATTCGAATCACCCGACCCGCTTCTGGGGATCTACGCTGCGATCACCCGGAAGGATCTCTCCGGACAGCCCGACAGCGGCTGGTTTCCGGAACAGCGCATGCATCGGGACGAAGCGCTCAAGGCGTTCACCCTGTGGGGTTCATATGCCGCCTATCAAGAGGACCAGAAGGGTTCGATCGAAGTGGGAAAATGGGCCGATCTTGTCATCCTGAACAAGGACATCATGCGCATCGATCCGCCGGAAATCCCGCGGACCTTTGTGGAGAAGACGATGGTCGGCGGTGTGTTTGTCTATGAAGCTTCTTCCGGTTCTCCGGATCAGGGGAAATGAGCACGCTGGCGACTGACCGGTTGTTGAAACGCCGGAATTTCGTCTTGAATGTGTTTGAGGGTGGGACGTACATCTCCTCCAATGGGTTTGTCGCCGTCCAGACTGTTCTCCCGGCAGTCATCGCCCGTCTTGGAGGGTCGAATCTGGAAGTAGGCGCCGTCAACGTGATCGGCTTTTCGTTTCTGTTCCTGCCCCAGGTATTTGCGGCACGCTATGCGGAATCCTCCCCGTGGAAAAAACCCCGCACGATTTTTTTTGGATTTCTCCAGCGATGCGTCCTGCTCGTCATGGGGATCGTGTTGTATGTCTGGGGTGTGAGGTCGCCTGCGGGAGCACTGACAGCTCTTCTTCTCCTCTATGCCCTCAATCAGACGTTTTCCGGGCTGACGACGCCGTTCTGGTTTGATTTTATCGCGAAAGTGACGCCTCCTGACTGGCGCGGTCGGCTGGTCGGATTTCGCACCTCTGCCGGGGGTGCGGGTGCCTTTGTCGCGAGTCTCGTTCTCACGGGCCTCCTCGCATCGCTGAAGTTCCCGGACAGCTACGCCCTGGCGTTTGTTCTGGCAGCGATCCTCCAGCTCGCTTCTCTCGTGATTCAGTGGCGTGTGGTGGAGGCTGGACCGAGTACCGTCGCCGCCCGGTCATCGTTCAGGGAGTATCTGCAGAGTTTGCGGGCCATCGCAGGGCACAGACGTGAATTTTCCCTCTTTATCGTCGCGATGGCACTGTTGATCCTTGGTTCCATGCCCGTTGCCTTCTTTCCCGTGTACGCGGTGAGAAGACTTCAGGCAAGCGATTGGATGATCGGTGAATACACGTCGATGATGGTCATTGTTCAGATTGGGAGCGCTCTGCTCACCGGGGTTGTTGCAGACCGCTTCGGGAACAAACGCGCCCTCCTCATCGCCGGAACAGGGCTCGCCCTTGCATCATTGACGGCGGTTCTTGCGCCCTCCGCCGGATCGTTCCGGTTTGTTTATCTCTTCCTCGGGATCAACGTCGGGAGTGAAGTCATGTCCCGCTACAATATGACCGTCGATTTCAGTCCGGAACATCAACGATCCACGTTCGTCGGTCTCGTCAATACCATCCTTGCACCGCTCTACGCGGTGGGAATCATGGGGGGTTGGATAAGCGACCTCATCGGCTATCGGGCGGTGTTTCTCATCGGGTTCGTGTGTGCTCTCGCTGGAGTGGTCATGCTTGCGCTTTTTGTCACTGATCCGAGGACTGGTGTTCACCCACAATCTGCCCGGGCGCGGGGATGAGCAATCCGTCGCAACAGTGGAATGTGCTCTCGCTCCTTGAGTGGACGTCCAATCATCTTGCGGAGAAGGGGTTTGATGAGGCCAGACTTCACGTCGAACTACTCCTCGCACATGTCTTGCGCCTGAAGAGGCTGGACCTTTATCTGCAATTTGACAGGCCGCTCTCGCCCGAAGAGCTTTCGCAGTTCCGCCGGCTCTATGAGCGCCGGTTGAAGCATGAACCTTTGCAGTACATCCTGGGTGAGACGGAATTCATGGGGGTGCGCCTGGAGGTTGCGTCCGGTGTTCTGATTCCCCGCCCGGAAACAGAACTGCTGGTGGAGCGCGCTCTTGAAGTGGTTCGGGAACGGGGGTGGGAACGGCCGGAGATCCTGGACATCGGCTGCGGTGCGGGGAATATCGGTGTGCCATTGGCGAAGAGATTACCCGCCGGAACGGTCTGGTCGGTGGACAGGGACCCTCTGGCCCTCGACCTCACAAAGCGCAACGCTGAACTCCACAATATCGGGAATATGAAATTCATGCAGATGGACATCCTTCACGATGCGTTCATGGAACACCGTTTCGACCTTATCCTTTCCAATCCGCCCTATATACCCTCCGTCGAAATGGCGGGCCTGCAACAGGAAGTGCGCGATTTTGAACCTGCGTCTGCCTTGACCGATGGGGGGGATGGATTCGCTTTCTACAAGAGATATGCCGGGATACTTCCCGCGCTTCTCAACCCGGAGGGGGTCGTGCTGGTGGAAGTGGGCTACGCGCAGGCAGCTGAGGTGAGCGAGATATTCGCGGCCGCGGGGTTGGGGCACATTCTGCGACACACCGACTTTGGAGGAATCGAACGGGCGGTGGAAGCATGGAAACAGCGTGGCCAGAACGGTCTCGAGGAGGGACGTTCATGAGGGCAGTGATCCAGCGCGTCTCTTCGGCAAGCGTATCGATTGACGGCGCAACGTACGCCTCGATCGGGAAAGGGTACGTCATTCTTCTTGGCATCCGGAAAGGGGATACTGTGCGTGATGCGGATTTCCTTGCCTCGAAATGTGTCTCGTTGCGCATCATGGGGGACAAAGAAGGAAAGATGAATCTCTCCCTCGGAGACGCGGGCGGAAGCGCTATTGTCGTCTCCCAGTTTACGCTGTACGGGGATGCGCAGAGGGGGAATCGTCCGAGCTTCACGGACGCAGCGGCTCCCACCGAGGCGGAACCACTGTATGAGCGGTTTGTCGATCGCATGCGTGCCGGACTGGGAACGGAACGGGTTGGCACAGGTGTTTTTGGAGCCATGATGGAAGTGAAAATTGTGAATGACGGACCGGTGACCATTGTCATCGAAAGCAAGGCGAGTGAGTAAAAGAACCCAAGTGCTCTTCCTCTTTCTTGACGGTGTCGGATTGGGTTCCGCGGATCCCGGCCGAAACCCGTTGACAGCGGCAAGGCTCCCGGTCCTCCGGAGCCTGCTTGGAGGCATCCCTTCGCTCGCAGAATCATCGTTGGAAACAGCGCAGGGGATTGCCATTCCGCTTGATGCGACGCTCGGTATGCCGGGGTTGCCCCAGAGCGGGACCGGTCAGGCGGCTTTAATGGCCGGCTTCAATGCGCCGAAGGCGGCCGGGCATCATTTCGGGCCTTTCCCCCCGAATTCCATCCGTGAACGAATCGCGAAACGGAATATCTTCCGGCGTGTCCTCGACGCCGGCCTTTCACCCTGTTTCGCCAACGCGTTCCCGCAACGGTTTTTCGATTATGTCGCCGCTCACCGGTTTCGGCTCTCGATGACGACGCTGTCGTGCTCACTTGCAGGTCTCCCTCTTCGTCAACTTGCCGATCTGCAATCGGGGAATGCCATCTCCGCAGAGCTCACGAACGAAGGGTGGCGCGCGATGGGATACGACGAGCTTCCCGTTCTTACCCCGCAGGAATCAGGACGGATCCTTGCGGGCCTCACCGCACGCCATGATTTTACCCTCTTCGAATATTGGAAAACTGACTTTGCCGGTCACGCTCAGGACTGGAAAGAAGCCGTGGACGTCCTTGAACGGTTCGACCAGTTGCTCGAAGGGTTGATCGATTCAATCGACCGATCGAAGACATTGGTTGTCCTTTCCAGCGATCACGGCAATATCGAAGACCTGGCCGTAAAAACGCACACCAGGAACCCCGTGCCGCTCGTGGCGATCGGCCACGGGCACCGGGCATTCATCTCTTTCCTGCCGAAGCATAGACGTCCAACTCTCGCGCACGTTACCCCCGCGATTATGCATATGCTCGGGGTCGAATAGCGGTCTCGTGCAGACAGGCTTTGCGGACTCATCGCCTGCGTCGAGTGGTGGACAATGAAGACTGTCTCTTCTCTTCTCGATACCGCCCCTGCGTGTAAGGTATTCCTCCTGTGCTTCATCGGGATTCTGGCGGGGCGTAATCTGTCTGCAGGGGATCAACGCATTTTTTGCGCGGCGGCGATCTGCCTCGGACTTGTGTTTCTTCTCCTTTTGCTCTTTGAATTCGTTCGTCCCTCCACGACGCTCGTCGCTATCCTCACGCCCGGGCTCTGCACGATGCTGGGGGCGGTGAAGATCATTTTCGATCTCGATCGGGAGCCCCGCCTTCCGGAGAAGACCGGATTCTCTCCTGTGGTCATCGGAACGGTTGCCGATGACCCGGAAAGAACTTCGACACGTACCCGCTTCCTGCTCCAGGCTGAACAACTCGTGTCGGATTCATCGGGCAAGCCTTTTCGCACAAAGGTGATGGTTTCTCTTCTTCCGACCTCCCGCGACACGGCCCGGCTTGAACTAGCGTACGGAATGAAAATCGCAGTGCGCGGATGGCCGGAGCGCCCCTCGGCGGAACGGAATCCCGGGGAATTCAGCCTGCGCACCTATTTCGAAGCGAATGGGATCACCCACGTCCTTACGCTCAAAGGGACGGCGAACCTCGTGATCCTTCAACGCGGGGGAGGGTCGTGGTGGGTTCGGTCGGTCGTTCTACCGGCCCGACGATGGATGCTCCGGACATTTGAAAGGAGCACGGGGGGAGAAGAGGGAGAGTTTTTGAAAGGGCTCATCCTCGGGGAACGCGGGGGGATGTCTGCAATGACGAAGGAAGCGTTTGTGAATGCGGGCGTGGCCCACGTGCTGGCCGTCTCCGGATCGAATGTCGCCGTTGTGGCAGCGATCTTTTTTCTCCTCCTCGAACTCTTGAGAGTTCCGCGCCAGGCGCGCGTGCTCCCGGTCCTCGCAGGATTGGTGTTCTACATGCTCGTGACCGGGAGTCAACCGCCTGTCGAGCGCGCAACCATCATGGCGGCAGTGATTCTGATCGGGCGGCTGATTCAACGCAGAGTCAATCCCTGGAACTCTTTGGGGGTCTCCGGCCTGGTCATCCTGGCCATTGACGCGCGTCAGGCGTTTGACATCGGATTCCAACTTTCCTACGGGGCAGTCCTCTCGTTAATGGCGTTGTATCCCGTCATGAACAGGTGGATTACAGCGGTCAGCGCACCGAGTCGATCGGGCAGGATTCTTTGCTGGCTCCTCCGTGTGTGCGCCGTTTCGTTGGCGGCGACGCTTGGAACTCTTCCGCTGACAGCAATTTGCTTTGGACGGGTTTCCGTTATTGGCGTCCTCGCAAATATCGTTGTGATTCCTGCGACGGAATTGAGTGTTTTGCTCGGTGCTGCCACGCTCGGCGGGGCACTCTGCAGCAATTGGATTGCCGGGTGCTACGGTGCATTGAACTGGCTCATCCTCCACTGGACTCTTCTTGTTGCGCGGCTTGCGGGATTTTCACCCGTTGCCTACATTGATACGGTCCGGTTCGGCTTGATCGATGCAGTGCCCTATTACGCCGTGCTGATCGCTCTTTTTGCGCCGTTGACGCGGAAGCCTCAGCGGATCGCGATCACCGTACTGGCCGCAGGTGCGTTTACCGTTCTTCTCCCGGCTGAAAAATATCTTGGCCCCCGACCGGCGCTCCTTCGGGTGAGTTTCATCGATGTCGGGCAGGGAGACGCCATACTTGTTGAGTTCCCGGACAATGCGACCCTCTTGATTGATGCGGGACCGCGATCTGCGCGGTTCGATGCAGGGGAGAAAACCGTTCTCCCGTTCCTCCGGCGAAGGGGAGTGTCTGCTCTCGACGTGGTGGTCTTGACCCATAATCACGCCGACCACATCGGCGGGCTCCCGTCTGTGGCCGCCGGGATGCCGATCCACAGAGTCCTCTCCCTGAGCCCGGCCGCTCTGAGAGGTGCGCTGGGCGTCCTGTACCCGGAGCGCCTTTTTCAGTGCGACTCCGTCGAATCGGGACAGGTGATACCCGTCTCGCCGTCAGCGAGGGTCTATGTGCTGTATCCTGTTCCTGGCGGAGCACTGGGCCAATCGGGAGGGAATGAATCCATTGTTCTCAAAGTGGCATATGGCAACATCTCGTTTCTTCTGACCGGTGATGCGGAAACCGGACAGGAGCAGCTCCTCGCGGGTCGCTATGGCGAATTCCTGCAAGCCCTCCTGATGAAGGCGGGGCATCACGGGAGCAGAACGAGCAGCTCGGAAGAGTTCGTTGAGCTCGTTCGACCGTGCTTCGCCGCCGTCTCGGTGGGGGAGCACAACAAGTTTCGCCACCCTTCTCCATCCGTTCTTCGACGATTCGCGAGTCAGAATGTCGAGGTGTCACGGACGGATGAAGAGGGGGCAGTGATCTTTGAAACTGATGGCTCGTCGCTCTGGAAATACCACTGGAATTAGCCCCCATGCTCACACAAGCAGAACGAAAGCTCTACAAATCTCTTTCCATGAAGAAACACCGGGCTGAAAACGGCCTCTTTCTTGTTGAAGGGATGCGAGCAGTTGGCGAGGTTCTTCATTCGGGATTCATTCCTCGCGTGGTTCTTCACACAAAGGAATTTCAGGCTGGGCCGGAAGGGGGAACGCTTCTCGGAGCATTTCGAAAAGAGGGGGTCCGGATTGAGGCAGTCTCCGTGAAGGAACTCGCTCCGATCGTTGATACTGTCCAGGCCCAGGGAATCGCAGCCATCGTGGAAATGAAGAGATGGACACTCGACGGCCTTCTGCCTTTGCATGGGCCAGGGATGCTCCTTGTTGCGCTCGATGCTGTCTCCGATCCGGGGAACGTTGGAACGATGATTCGGACGGCGGATTGGTTCGGCGTCGATGGGGTGATCCTGGGAAAGGGTTGCGTCGACATGTACAACGCGAAAGTGGTCCGCGGGTCTATGGGAAGCATATTCCACCTCCCGATTGTGGAGGATGTGGATCTTCAACAGGCGATCAGTTCCGCGCGGGAAGCAGGGTTTCAGACCTACGCCACGGGAGTTGCCGGGATAAATGAAGTGTCCGGCGATGCCGGCAGGCTTATGATCGTGTTTGGTAATGAAGCGCATGGAATCTCACAGGGTATCCGGGGCCTCGTCGACGGGACGATTGCCATCCCTCGTTTCGGCAGGGCCGAATCGTTGAACGTGAGCGTTGCTTGCGGAGCGATCCTTTGGAATGTCCGCAGGATCGGGCGAGAAGAATCGAGAGCATGATCTCAGAAACAGGAGGAGACTCACTGCGTGCTGACAAAGAGCCGCGTCTCGCCTGGGCAAGTCACGCTTGCCCGCGCGCTTTCGAAACTTGGACTCGCTTCGCGCTCCCAGGCACGGCTCGCCGTCTCCTCCGGCAGAGTGGCGGTCAACGGAAAGATCGCCCGGGATCCTGATGCCTGGCTGGATCTGAAGATCGACCGCGTTTCCATCGATGACGCTGAGATCCGGACTCCGCCCCGGCGATATGCAGTCATGAATAAACCCGCTGGAGTGGTGACCACCAGATCCGATGAATTGGGGAGGAAGACGGTGTATGACATTCTCCCGCCGGAATACGCGGGATGTTTTCCGGTGGGGAGACTTGACAAAGACACCACCGGCCTTCTCCTGTTCACCAATGACACCCGGTTTGGTGAGGCAATTGCAAATCCCGCGGGAGAGATTCATAAATCCTATCGCGTAACGCTCGATCATCCCCTTGTGCTGAGCGATGCGAAAATCCTGGAAGGAGGAATGACGTTGAGGGACGGGACATCGTTCCTCCCCGCGCAAATTGCGGCCGACCGGGACAGGCGATTCTGCACTATCACCATCGTCGAGGGGAAGAACAGACAAATCCGGAAGATGTTCGCGATGCTGGGATATGATATCGTCTCATTGATGCGAGTGCGCATCGGGCCAATCGAACTTGGCAAGCTTTCCTCCGGGGAGGTACGGGACATGACTGTGAATGAGTTGCGATTGCTCAAGAAATCAGGACCTGACGGATACGCCCTATGACTCCACATCAAGGTCGCATTATCGAGCTCTATCCTGTGCGCTTCCACAACGATGGGTTGGAACATCTTCTCCTTCGGCGGTCGCCCGAGGATTCGTTATATCCTTCGATTTGGCAGATTGTTACCGGGTCCATCGAGGAGGGAGAGACGGCAAGCCGGGCTGCTCTCCGGGAATTCAAAGAAGAGACGGGTTTGACGCCTCTGCGATTCTGGGTGCTCCCGCATGTTGGGGCGTTTTACGATTATCGTCGCGCGAACATCGAATTCTCACCACAATTTTGCTGTCAGGTCCCGGACGGACTGGCGCCTGTGCTCAGTCCGGAGCACACTGCCTGGCGTTGGCTTCGCGCCGGCGCTGCGAAACCCATGCTGGCCTGGCCGAGCCAGCAGGCGGGAATTGACCTCGTGGAGTGGATGATCGGGCGGGGTGAACGGGCGGAAGGGCTTCTCGATCTTACTGGAAGCGAATTGTGAGGGCCTTCGGCTCTTCTTGCGAAATGGCCTTTTTTTGAGTATTATTGCCTGCTGGACCGTTATCACCTGTCTTCACTTCCACGCCAAAACGGAGCTGCCCTTGAGTGTCCTTGTTGTTGGTTCGCTTGCGCTCGATTCCATTGAGACCCCCTTCGGACATGAAAAAGATGCGCTGGGAGGGTCCGCAGTGTACATCACCGGAGCTGCCAGCTACTTCGTCAATCCCATCCGGCTGGTCGGTGTGGTTGGCGGCGACTTTCCTCAGGAAGGATTCGCCTTTCTGGAGGAGCGGAAAGTCGACATCGAGGGGTTGCAGGTGATCAAAGAGGGAAAGACATTCCGCTGGTCGGGCCGATACCACTACGACCTCAATGAGCGGGATTCCCTGTCGACAGATTTGAACGTGTTCGAATCGTTTGACCCGGTGATCCCGGAGAAGTTCAAAAAGAGCCGCTTCGTATGTCTCGGCAACATCGACCCGGTGCTCCAGAGGCGCGTACTCGATCAAATGGAGAAACCGCGGGTTGTCATCTGCGACACGATGAACTACTGGATCGAACGGAAAAAAGAAGATCTCCTCGAAACGCTGAAATCGATCAACATCCTTATCCTCAACGATTCGGAGGCACGTCTTCTCTCCCTCGAGCCGAACCTGATTAAAGCCGGGCGCGTCATTCGTTCGATGGGACCCAATGCAGTCATCATCAAGAAGGGGGAGCACGGGGCGATCCTGATGACGGACTCGATACATTTCGCCGCTCCCGCGTATCCCATGGAAAATATTTTCGATCCCACCGGTGCAGGAGATTCCTTCGCCGGCGGGTTCGTCGGGTGGCTCGCCAGGACGGATGATCTCTCTGAAGAGAACCTGAAGCGGGCTGTCATCTACGGCAGCACCCTGGCTTCATTCTGCGTGGAACGGTTCAGCGTCGATGGACTCCGGGGTCTCACCTACTTGCAGATTCAGGATCGGTATAGAGAATTTCGCGAGCTCTCACGGTTTGAAGCCTGACCGTGTCAGCGCGATCGGCTTCGGTCCATGAATCCTAATAATCCCATACCATTCACGACAATTTCCTGGCGTGGAGGGTCGGTTGTTTTTCTCGACCAGACTCTGCTCCCCGCCAAAGCTGTTGAAGTGACCACGCGCGATCCTGAGGTTGTTGCCGAGGCAATCCGGAAGCTCCGTATCCGGGGTGCGCCGGCAATCGGGGTTGCCGCCGCGTATGGTGTGGCACTCGCCGCAACAATTTCTGCCCTTCCGGGGGGAATCCGCCCGCAAGTCCTCCACGCAATTGAAGTTTTCCGTGGCACACGCCCGACAGCCGTCAATCTCTTCCATGCTCTGGACCGCATGCAGCGGGTGGTGGATCGAACATCGGACAGCTCTCTTCCTTCGGCGCTTCTTGCTGAAGCGGAATGCATCAACCGGGAGGATATCGAAGCGTGCGAGCGCATCGGGAAATTCGGTGCCGAACTCCTTCTGCCCGGAAGCTCGATCCTTACCCACTGTAACGCCGGAGCGCTTGCGACAGCCGGTCAGGGGACTGCGCTGGGTATCATCACTACTGCACACCGCCAGGGGAAAATCGTCAGGGTCTACTCCGACGAGACCCGGCCTCTCCTGCAGGGCGCCCGTCTGACAACGTGGGAACTTCTTTCTGCCGGAATAGAAACGATCCTGATCACCGACAGTACAGCCGGTAGTGTTCTTTCGCGCGGTCTGGTCAACGCTGTCATCGTCGGTGCCGACCGCATTGCAGCGAACGGAGATACTGCCAATAAGGTCGGGACTTACCCGCTCGCCATCCTGGCCCGGTACCACGGCGTCCCGTTCTACGTCGCGGCCCCGGTCTCAACCGTGGATCTTGCCATGGCTACCGGGAGTGAGATTCCGATTGAGGAGAGAGATCCCTCTGAAGTAACGTCTTTTGGAGGAACGGTGGTGGCTCCGCAGGGCGTCCGGGTCTATTCTCCAGCCTTCGATGTCACGCCGAACAATTTGATTTCCGCGATTGTTACTGATATGGGGGTAAAGACCCCACCCTATTCCCAATCGCTCAAAGAACTCCGTGGTCATCAGCACTGACGCCATAGTCCTCCGCACCATGAAATTCCGGGACACGAGCCTCATCGTGACCCTGTACACCCGTGATCTGGGGCGGATTTCGGTGATTGCAAAGGGGGCGCGCCAGAAAGCGGCAAAGGGGGGCGGTGTGCCAGATGCGATGTCGCACCTTTCCACCGTAATCTACTGGCACGAACATCGCGACCTGCATCTTCTCTCCCGCTGGGAAGTCGTGCGGGGAAACCGGCGGATGACAGAGAGCATGGATCGAATGGCCGTTGGACTTGGTGCGGTTGAGCTCCTGGATGCGGTGAGTTATCATGAAGAGACGCGGGGGGCGCTGTATGGACTCCTCGAAAATGTGCTGGAGGCGGCGAATTCGGCGTCCAGGAATATCGGTTCCCTTCTTCCGTTCTTTCAAATGCAATTGCTTTGCCGTCTCGGGTTTCAACCGAGCATCGACCGTTGCAGGATATGTCAGAGCGATCTTACGGGATCCGGACCCGGGACGGGTTCCGTCCTGCTTGAGCCGGAACGGGGAACCGTTGTGTGTGCGTCCTGCCAGCCGCAATTGCGGGCAGAGGGAAGCATAAGTGCCGGGACACTCAGAACGCTCCAACGGCTGCTGCATATTGGTGACGCGCACGAGGCAACCGCACTGGCGATGCTGCCGGGAATCCGTCAGGAGGTTCTCAGTTCACTCCACTCCCTTCTTCAATACCATGCCGAAGGAGTGCGACCGTCAAAATCAGACGCAGTTTTTGCATCCCTGGGATAATCCCTGAGGATGGCACTTCCAATCGTCTGCAGGAGAGTTCACTGTGAAGAAGACCGTTGTCACTTCGGTAGTGCTCGTCGTGGTGGGTATCGTCATCGGCGCAATCATCGTATCGAACCTCAGCGGGAGTGTCGACCTCGGATTTGCGCGGGGCGGCGAAGTGAAGCTCGGCGGACCGGCGCCGATTCCCCACCAGAATCCCTCGGCAAAGGCTCTCGGGGACAATTTTGTTGCCGTGGCCAGGGCAGTGACTCCGTCCGTCGTCGCCATCAACGTCACCTCGTCAGGGAAAGATCTTGAAGAAAGGATGCCAAAAGACCGGTTTCATAATTTCGGTCCTGACTTCAAGCTTCCCGAACCCGAACCTTCCCGCGGATTCGGATCGGGAGTCATTATTACGCCGGATGGATATATCGTCACGAACAACCACGTTGTTGAAGATGCGGAATCGAATGGAATAGAAGTGGTGATGCACGACAAGATCCGGTATCAGGCAAAACTTATCGGGACCGATCCTTCCACGGACCTGGCCGTGATCAAAATCGACGCGAGGGATCTTGCCGTCGCCGCCCTTGGAAATTCGGACAACGCGCAGGTGGGCGAGTGGGTCCTGGCAATCGGGAATCCGCTCGGTCTTACTTCCACAGTGACCGCCGGAATTATCAGTGCGACAGGAAGAAACATCGGCATTATCCAGGGGAACTACGGAATCGAGAGCTTCATTCAAACCGACGCTGCGATTAACCCCGGGAACAGCGGTGGAGCACTCGTCAATATGAACGGCGAGGTGATCGGCATCAATAGCGCCATTGCCACGACGAACGCACGATATCAGGGATACGGATTCGCCATACCGGTGAATCTCCTGAAAAGCGTGGCGACGGATCTCATCAAGGGAGGAAAGGTACACCGGGGTTACATCGGCGTGGTCATCTCCACCGTGGACCAGACCATGGGAAACGCTCTCGGCCTGAATGAAGCAAAGGGAGTCCTGATTGACGATCTTTCAAAAGGCGGTGCAGCGGAAGAGGCAGGTTTGAGGAGGGGAGATGTTATCCTGAAAATCGACGGGCGCGAGGTCAACGAACCGAATGAGCTTCAGTCCTATGTGGCCCAACATCACCCCGGAGATGAGGTGAGATTGCTCCTTTTCAGGGACGGAAAACACCTTGAACTGAAATTGAAGTTGAAGTCCAGAGCGGATAGCCAGCTCGCCGCCGCAAACCCGCAGGTGGATGAGGGTGGAGAGGAAGAATCTCCCGCTACTGTCTCCAAATCCATTCCACTCGATGCGGTGGGAATGACCGTGAGAAATCTTACTCCTGAAGAAAAGAAGAATCTCAACATCGAGCAGGGTGCAGTGGTCGCGGACGTCAAACCGTACGGGGAGTCATTCAACAGGTTTATTCAGCGCTCCGACGTTATTGTCGAAGCAGATCGAAAGCCGGTACGGTCGGCGGTGGACCTCAAGAAAATTTTTGCCGACCGGAAGCCGGGAGATGCCGTGCTTCTCCGCTTGAAGCGGGTGGGGACTCAGCAAACGGCATTTGTTGCCGTGCAAATCCCCAAATAGGATTTCTTTTCTCTGCCCTGTGGATGAAAGAAGGTTCTCTGAAAATCGATGCTACAGCGGACAGGGGGTCGTCAATGTCCGCCATTGTGCACGGACGGCCTTCAGTTCAGTATTGGACGCCGGAGATCCTGCCGCACACGCCAAAGGAGAGGTATTTCAACCACTTTTTCACGCCCTTCTCATTTCCCGCCATGCCTTGACAATAAAACCGTCGAGTGGTATATTTTTTGAATGAGTTAAAGAGATAACTTCAACACTTTTCACAAGAGGAGGACACGTCTTCAGCGCGCCTGTACGGGCACAGGCCCCAAACGGTCGACTAAACGCCAAGGTTTTGGTACTCAACCAGAACTACGAACCTATGAGCGTGATCACTGCGAGGAAAGCACTTGTGCTGATGTTTCTCGGCAAAGCGGAAATGCTGGAAGCCTGCGATGGCAAGCTTCTTCATAGTGTCTCAGCTTCCATGCCTTTCCCGAGCGTTTTGCGCATCGGGATCTATGTGAAGATTCCTTACAAGAACATCATTCTCTCCCGGAAGAACATTCTCCGGAGAGATGGGCACCGGTGCCAGTTCTGCGGAAGAGGGGATATCGCGTTGACCGTCGATCATGTGCTGCCTTCATCGCGTGGCGGAGAAGACACGTGGGAGAATCTTGTGTGTGCGTGTGTGCGGTGCAATAACAAAAAGGGGGATCGCACGCCGGAAGAAGCAGCGATGACGCTGAGACGCAAACCAATGCGCCCCAACCATGTCACGTTTATCCGGCAATACATTGGCACCGTCAACGATCGCTGGAAACCCTACCTTTTTCTGCAGTGAGCCTTCCTTTCAAGATGCCGGAAGTCTTCTCCCGCCTCCTGCAGCCGCTATTGCGGTCGGCCTGTTCCGGGCGCCCAAACGTCCCGGGGTGGAGAGTGAAGAGCGGGATGGAAAGAAATCCGTTTCGATGCAGCGCGGTGACCTAACACAACATTGAACCAACCATTGACGACGAAAAAAACAATTTTGAGTGGGATGCGGCCGACAGGGAAGCTTCACCTCGGGCACCTTGCCGGAGCGCTCGAAAATTGGGTGAGTCTTCAGCAGGATTACAACAACTATCATCTTGTCGCTGACTACCACGTTCTCACCACGAACCTCGATTCATCCCTGATCTCCCTGAATTCCATTGAGATGGTGAAAGACTGGCTTTCGGCGGGCATCGATCCCGAAAAGAGCCCGATCTTCCGCCAGTCGAAGATCAAGGAACACACCGAACTCCATCTCATCTTTTCCATGCTGATCACCGCTGCCCGTCTTGAGCGGAACCCGGCGGTGAAGGACCAGGTGCGGGATCTGCATATTGAGAGTATCAGTTATGGTCATCTCGGGTATCCTGTGTTGCAGGCAGCCGACATCCTCCTGTACAAGGGTGACCTGGTGCCGGTGGGGGAAGACCAGGTACCGCACGTGGAGATTTCGCGGGAGATCGCACGGCGATTCAACAGCCAGTATGGCGTCGTCTTCCCGGAACCCGAGCCGAAAGTGACGAAATTCGGCAGGCTGCCGGGACTCGACGGAAACAGAATGAGCAAGTCGGTGGGGAACACGATTCTCCTCTCCGATGATCCGGCTGAAATCCAGAGGAAGATGCGCACGGCGGTGACGGACCCCAAGAAGATCCGGAAGAATGATCCGGGCCGCCCCGAAGTGTGTCTGGTGTTCAACTATCATCAGAAGTTCAATCCGGGAGCCGTGGACGAGATTGCCAGAGACTGCCGTTCCGGTGCTCTGGGTTGTGTGGAATGCAAGCAACGCGCTGCCGCGGCGATCAGCGACGCGCTCGCGCCGCTGAGGGAACGGCGGGCGCACTACGATGCCCGGCCGCAGATCGTGCTCGACATCCTGCACGATGGCGAGCGCAGGGCGAGGGAACGTGCTGCGGCAACGATGTCCGAAGTGCGCGAAGTGATGCACCTGGGCTGACAACGGGATGGGGTGAAATTTGTACAAGGTCAAACTCACCGATTTCGAAGGGCCTCTCGATCTTCTCCTCTTTTTCATAAAGCGGGATGAGTTGAATATCTATGACATCCCGATCGCGCGGATCACCCAGGAGTATCTTGATTCCCTGCACCTGATCGCGGCGCTGGACCTGGAGGTTGCCGGCGAGTTCATCGTGATGGCTGCGACGCTGATGCAGATCAAGGTCCGCATGCTGCTTCCCAGCGATGACCGGGCTCCCGACGAGGAGGATCCTCGCGCCGAGCTCGTGCGCCGCCTGATTGAATACAAGCGCTACAAAGAAATGTCACAGCACATGGAGCGGATGGAAGGGGAACAGCGGCGGCTCTACTACCGGCGATTCTTCATGGCCGATACGAAGACGATATCGGAAGAGGAAAACGAAGAGTCGCTGAAGGAAATCACGCTGTTCAATCTGATCGCCGCCTACAAGTCCGCCCTCGATCATATGCCGAAAAAGGTCGTTCATGAAGTCACGCTCCTTGACGTGACTGTCGATGAACAAATCGGCTACGTTCTGGACTATCTTCGCGTGCACAAGAACGGAACGATCCTGAAGATGCTGGCCCATATGACCGAGAAGCTCCGCATCGTTATGACGATCATTGCGGTGCTGGAATTGACGAAGAACAACGTTCTGCATATCCGTCCAACCGACGATGGAAACGATATCATCGTCGAGCACGCCCAACAAATGCACGCGGTAAACGTAGGGACCGCTTCATGACCATGCAGGGGACGGTGCCGTCGGAGAAGGAAGTCGTGGAGGCTCTGCTTTTTGCCACGGACGAGCCGCTCTCGCTCCGCCAGATCAGCGAAATCATGAGCCCCGAACGGGTGGAAAACGTTCGGCCCGTCTCACCCGAGACGATCCTGGGCGTGATCGAGGAGTTGAACCGGGAATACGGCCAGGCCGGCAGGGCGTTCCGGATTGTGAAGATCGCCGGGGGGTACCAGTTTGCAACACAACCCCAGTTCGGGGTCTGGCTCGGGCGAATGGTCCGGGAAAAATCGAAGCGTAAACTTTCCTCGTCGGCGCTGGAGAGCCTCGCGGTTATCGCGTATAAGCAGCCGGTGACGAAGCCGGAGATTGAGGCGATCCGCGGGGTGAACGCAGATTATGTGCTGCGCTCCCTGATGGAACGGAACCTTGTCACCGTCGTCGGCAGGGCTGCCTCGCCGGGGCGGCCGTTGCTGTACGGGACCACACGCGACTTCCTGAAACACTTCGGTTTGAATGATCTGTCTGAACTTCCCAAGCCGCGGGAAATCAACGAACTGATGGCGGAAGCGGAGTATGAAGTGGAAAAGCGTCTCCTGAAGGAGATGGAGGAGAAGCAGCGGAAAGAAGAAGACGGGTTGGACATCGAGCAACACGAATTGCAGCCCGAGCCCGGGGACCCCGGGAAAGGGGAACACGAATGAAAACACGAATACCACGCTCCGGCGAAGAGGTCAGGCTCAACCGGTACTTGAGCATGGCCGGGCTGACTTCCCGCAGGAAAGCGGAGGAGCTTATCCTCGGCGGTAAGGTGCGGGTGAACAGGGTCGTCGTCCAGACCCTGGGGACCAAAGTCCGTCTTCAGGGAGATCGCGTCACGGTGGACGGCAAGCCGGTATCACCTTCCCAGGATTCCGTGTATCTCGTCCTCAACAAGCCGAAGGATACGATTACCACGATGTCGGATGAACGTGGCCGCCATACCGTCATGGAACTCGTGAAATCGCATCAGCGGGTCTATCCCGTCGGACGGCTTGATCGGAACACCACAGGCGTCCTGTTGTTGACGAACGACGGCGCATTCGCCCACGGGATGATGCACCCCCGCAGGCAAATTCCCAAATCGTATCACGTCAGCATCGATACTCCGTTGAAGCCCGCGCACGCGAATGCGCTCGCCCGGGGTGTCGTCCTGGAGGATGGGAAGACGGCGCCGGCGGAAATTCTCCTCCTCCCCGGCGGAAAGGGACAGGAAATTGGCGTCGTCATCCATGAGGGAAGAAACCGTCAGGTCCGGAGAATGTTCGAACATTTTGGGTACGATGTGAGGAAGCTCGACCGCGTGGCGTACGGACCCGTCACCAAAAGTGGTCTTGCACGGGGAGAGAGCCGGAGCCTCACAAAACTCGAGGTAAGGCGTCTGAAAGAACTTGCCGGGGTCGATGATGAACTCTCTTCTTTGCAGATGTGACCGGTTGCAGTTCATCACTCCCGCCGGCCTCGGCGGATCGACGGAGGTCCGACCATGCGCCCCGTGATTCGTTTCGCATTCCTCTCGTGCATCGCCGCGTTCTTCGCATCCTGTTCCACGACGGTCCCGGTCAGTTCCCGGACTCCCTTTGCCGACGGACGGTATGATTCGGAATTCCCCTCGACTCCCGTCTCTTCCTACATCGATCGGATTGGCGAATCCGTCCAACGCATCAATGCCATCGCGTACTACAAGACGTATTTTTTCAGTCCGCAGGAACGATTCCGGTCTGCCGATATCAACGACGCGATAATAAAGGCGCACGATCATGACGCGGTGTACTCCAACACATCGACCTCAGGGACAGCCACGGTGATTATGTCAGGCGCCCGGAGAATCGCGCTGTTGACCTGCGCCCACGTGGTGTCTTTCCCCGAGACCCTGCTGACCTATTTTCCCGGGCCGGACCGGAAACCAAGCGAGTATGTCGCGTCGGTGTCAGTCCTCAAACGCACCGCCCTCTATGTGGCCACTCTCCCGGAAGGGGGGACCATCGAGGTCCTGGCCATTGATCCGTCCGTGGATCTCGCCGTCGTGGGTCATGCCTTTGATGTGTCGCAACAACTTCTCCCTCCCGTCTTCGGATACCCGCTCGGAAATTCGGAGGAACTCGACTGGGGGACGTTTGTGTACCTGTTTGGATTCCCTTCCGGCAACAAGGTCCTGACGAAGGGGATTGTCAGTAGTCCGAACAAGGACAGGAGACACTCCTTTATAGTCGATGCCGTCTTCGGACGGGGGTTCAGCGGCGGCATCTGTCTGGCCTTGCGCGACGGAGTCCCGAATTTCGAATTGGTGGGGCTGGTCAAAATGGTTCCCGCCCATACAAGCTACGTCCTGACCCCGGGACGCCAAAACGAACCCGACGAGATTGACCTGGATTTCCCCTACACCGGTCAGATTTACGTGGAGAGGAGGACGGAAATCGAGTACGGAGTGATTCAGGCGATATCCGCAGAGACCGTCCGGGAGTTTCTCGAGTCGCATCAATTGGATCTATCGCAGATGGGGTACGCCATTGACCGTTCGTTCTTTGAGAAGAACTGACGCAGGAACACGCAGTACTCAGGACGGACGGGGAGTCTGTTGATGAACAAGTCGGGAAGGTTCGTCGACCTTGCACTGGCACGCAGGATCGAGTCGACCGATGCATGGGTGGGATTGGAATCGGTGCGAATCCACCAGCAGTTGCATCCGGAGTCGGGGGCAACCTCACTTCCCGTGCCCGGGGGATATGCTCTGTTTACCGGCGTTGCTTCCCCGCTCACGCAGGTGCTGGGACTGGGAATGCAGGGTCCGGTGCGCGAAACGGAGATCGAGGATATGGAGGAGTTCTTTCATGCCCGCGGCGCCGACGTGTCCGTCGAACTCTGCCCGTTTACCGATCGCTCCGTCCTTCCGCTCCTCGGGCTGAGAGGGTACGTGATGGCAGGGTTCAACAATATGCTGGTTCGCCGGCTGGCTCCACCTGTCCCGACACCGATTCCCGGACAATTCACCGTGCTCCCGTGCACCCCGTCGGAAGGGGAGCTCTGGGCGCGCACCATCCTGGAGGGGTTTCCCGGTGCCATGGCGAATACCGACGATAACACCTCGGCGCTTCTCAGCCTGTTCCATCAGCCGGGATCTATTTGTCTCCTTGCCCGCGTCGACGACACACCGGCGGGGGGAGGAGCTCTTTCCGTCCATGAGGGGGTTGCGGCGATGTATGGCGCGAGCACGATTCCCGCATTCCGCCGTCGCGGTGTCCAGACAGCCCTCATCCGCGCTCTCGTCGTCGAGGCTATCGATGCTGCATGCGATGTCGTCTATACGCTGACCGACCCTGGCTCCACTTCCCACAGAAACCTTGAACGTCAGGATTTCCGTCTCGCCTACACTCGCGTCACAGTACGAAAGTCGTTTTCTTGAGACTATCGTCTCTTTTTGCTACCATGGTATCATGCTGCCTTCATCCTGGCGGATTCCTCCCTTCTCAACCGGACTTACATCATGGCTCACAAAGTTTCCAGTTTCTTCAGCGAAGAAGACCTGCAACGCATCAAAGCTGCAGTCCAGGAAGCGGAATTGAAAACATCCGGGGAAATCGTCCCCTATGTCGTTGACCGCAGCGGTGAGTACGAAGAAGCCCAGTGGAAAGGCGCGGCCATGACGAGTGCCCTCATTCTTGCGCTCTTTGTGCTCTATCATGCCAGTTCGTTCTGGTGGATTCCACTGACCTATGCACAGATGGCCAGTGTGGTTCTGGTGATGGGATTTGCCGCTTTCTTTTTCGTCAAATGGAATCCTGCGGCTCAACGTCTCCTTGCCGGCCACCGGCTGATTGAGCGTCGGGTCGGACAACGCGCTGCCGAGGCGTTCGTGAGTGAGGAGGTGTTCCAGACGAAAGAGAGGACCGGGATCCTGCTTTTTCTCAGCCTGGTGGAGCATCGCGTACTGGTCATGGGGGATAGCGGGATCAATGCCAAGGTGAAGCAGGAAGAATGGACCGGGATCGTGGAGAGGATTGTCGCAGGGATTCGTTCGGGCAAACCTGCAGACGGGCTTATCGATGGGATTCGCCGGTGCGGGGAACTCCTCCAGCAGCACGGAGTGGCCAGGCGTTCCGACGACAAGGATGAACTTCCGGATTCGCTCCGGATGAGCGATCGCTGAACATCAAGCTCGTTGCTCCAGTTCACCTGGAGTCGACGGGCCTCCTCCCTTTGCCGCAACTCAAACCGGTGTGGCCCAGCATGCTGCGTATCTCCAGAAGTCTTATCCTCGTTGGTGCTTTCCTTGCCTGCACGGCAGGGGGATTCGCGGATACCCCCGTCCCGTTCCTCGGAGGACGGGTCAATGATACCGCCGGCATGCTCTCCAGCAGTACGGTGCAGGACCTTGAAGCCACCCTGAAAGCACACCAGGACTCGACATCCAACCAGGTTGTCGTCCTGACGATCCCCTCGCTCGAAGATGGAGAAAGCATCGAGGAGTTTTCCATTCGTGTGGCCGATACGTGGAAGATCGGACAGAAAGGAAAGGACAACGGCGTTTTGCTGGTGATCTCGCGGGACGATCACAAAGTGAGGATCGAGGTGGGTTCAGGTCTGGAAGGCGCGTTGCCGGATATCACCTGCGGAAGCATCATCCGTCATGAGATCATTCCTCCTTTCAAGACACAGGATTTCGATGGAGGAGTGAAGGCAGGGGTGAACGGCATCCTCGCTGCAATTCGGGGAGAGTATCACGCAGATGAAGAATCGACGTCAAGTGACATGGGCGTGATGGGCATCCTCTTCTTCAGTGTGTTCTTCCTGGTCACGGTCGGGATCTTTACGCTGGTCGGACTCGTGTCCCCGGGAAAAGTGGGCTGGTTCCTCTACGTCTTTCTGATTCCCTTCTGGGGGGCGTTCCCAATGGCAGTCTATGGGGCGATACCCGGAATGGTCCTGTTGGGAAGTTATATATTGTTCTTTCCCATTATCCGGCTTTTCCTTCCAAAGACCGCGGTCGGGAAAAACCTTGGCAAATGGGCGGCAACCTCTTCCGGGGGGAGTCGATCCGGCTCCTCAGGCTGGAGCTCTTCATCCAGCGGCTCGTCGGGTTTCTCCGGCGGGGGAGGCGGTTTTTCAGGTGGAGGAGCTTCCGGATCGTGGTGAATCGCTGCAACAATCATCCCGCCCCGGGAAGAGTTGAGCACCCCACGTTTTCAATGGGAACCCATGACATGTACTGACTCCGGGGTTCGGGCTGCGTACTCTGACCTCCAGACAGGAGAACATGATTCTCGACACCCTTGATCAGATCCGAAAGTATTCGGGCACACTCGCGCTATTTCATGAAGCGGTTGCCTTTCTGGAAAATGCCGACCTTTTGGCGCTTCCAGAGGGGAAAATCGAGATCCGGGGTGACTCACTGTATGCAACAGTGACGAATAAGCAGGGAAAGGGGATGGCGGAAGCGTTCCTGGAGGCCCACCGGCGATACGCCGACATCCATATTCTCCTCTCCGGCGAAGAACAAATCGGCTGGCGCCCCGTAAACCTATGTACGGGGCAGAAAGGGCCTTACGAACCGGCCACGGACGTCATGTTTTTCGATGACAGTCCTCTTCTCATCGCAGATCTGAAGCCGAAGATGTTCGCGGTGTTCCTCCCCCACGATTGTCACGCACCCATGATTTCCGGGGGAATTATCCACAAGATTGTCATGAAATTGTTGTTGGGATGACTCACCCTCGGTTGCTGCCCTTTGTTCTACTCTCAACGGTGTTTCCTCATTGGAGCCAGACTGATGTCAGAGTCCATCGCTCGTCGCATCTGGATTGCACTCCTCGTCGGCACGGCAGGGATCATCGCTTTTCTCCTGCTGGCCGAGGGGGTCTCACCCGGGGCCTCGATTGACCTTCGTCTTACCGACCGCCAGGTTCGGGACAGTGCAGCGGTGTTTATGCGAACGCTCGGGTACCGGGTCGATTCGTTGACTCAGGACGCGTGGCTGATGGTGGACCCGAGCACAACCCTGTATCTCCAGGACCGGTACGGCATTCCCCGATCCAATGCCATCATCCGGAGCGATACCCTCCCGGTCCACTTCTGGTTTGTGTCCTGGTATGATAGAAACCTTTCCAACAGCCAGAACCCGGAGCATTTTACCGTCTACATGTCACCGGGCGGGAAAATACTGCGGTACAATCATGAGATTCTCGATACCGTCTCCCTCCCCACGGTCAGTGCCGATCAAGCCAGAATTCTTGCTGAACGATCACTTGCGCGTTTTCATCAGGATTTCCCAGAGTACAGGTTGAAATCTTCCTCCGATATCACCCTCCCGCATCGGGTTGATCACCGGTTTACGTATGTGCGGAGTGTCGAGGGGATGGACCTCACGCTTCTCGCCCGGGTCCAAGGCGATGAGGTCGCCGAAGTTCGCTGGAACGCCGAACTCAGCAGGTCGTTCAATGCGGCTTTCAGCAATCATGTGACGACTGCAACGCTGGTGGTCACTGCCTCGATGGTTGCCAATTTCCTCCTCTTCTTCTTTATTGTCATCCTTTTCCTCAAGAAGTACCACGAGGGGGAAGTCGGGACGCGCACGGCGTTGCTTGTGCTCCTCGGGTATTTTCTCGTCAGCATGTTTTTTATTCTCAACCAGTACCGTGGAGTTGGCGCATCGACACAGATCGGTGACCTCAATAAGGCCTATGTCCGGCTGATCAGTGTTCTTATGTGGGTCTTTGTCCTTCAGATGTTTCTGGGCGTTCTGGTGTTCTCGGCATGGAGCGTCGGTGAATCTTCTTCGCGCGGCGTCTGGTTCAGTAAGATGACCTCCATGGATGCCCTGCTGTCGATGAAATACTTCACGAAAAACGCCGGTGAATCCATCCTGCGGGGATATGGCTGGGCTTTCGGTGTGCTTGGCCTGCATGCGTGCCTCCTCTACTTCCTCACAAGGAGTGGGACCTCGCTCTATATCCGGGATCTCGAGGGGATGCCTGAGGCATTTCTGCCCGGAATTCAGCCCCTGCTCGCAGGTTTCGTTTCCGCATTGTTCGGAGAAATCGTGTACAGGTTGTTCTTCCTCTCATACTTCAATGAAAGGACAAATCGTCGTTGGGTCGGCATCCTGTTCTCGATCGTCGTTTGGTGCCTGACGGCGCGATGGTCGTGGGATACTCCGTTTGGCTCCATGACCCCCGTGTGGCAGACGGTTGTGATGGCAGCGTACGGAGGGCTCTTTGTGTGGCTCTTCCTGGAATACGATCTTCTCACGGCGATCATGGCACACTTCGTCATCGTCGCGTCCGGAGCGGCTATTCCATTGTTGTATTCCTCAGGCAATGCCATGAGTCCGGATCGTTGGATTTTCTGGAGCGGGTTGGCGATCCCCTTTGTTGTGGGGGTGGGAGGACTCATCCGCGGAAAGCAATTTGAGTTTACTCCCGAGTTGATGCCGACGCATATTCAACGGATCAGTGAGCGCGTTCGGATGGCGAAGGAGTTGGAGATCGCCCGCACGGTGCAAATGAGTCTGTTGCCCAAGCACGATCCGGAGGTCGAGGGGTGCGACATCGCCGGATTGTGCATCCCGGCCCTGGAGGTGGGAGGCGACTATTTCGATTTTGTGCGACTCGGTCCCAAGAAGCTGGGCATTGCGCTGGGCGACGTTTCGGGGAAAGGGGTCCCTGCGGCGATCTACATGACCTTGACAAAGGGGATCCTTCAGTCGAATGCGGAGGACAATGTCACTCCCAAAACCGTTCTCTCAAAGGTGAACAGCTTAATGTACCGGACAATTGAACGGAATTCCTTTGTGAGCATGCTCTATGCGGTCCTGGACACAGAGAACGGCACGTTGAAATTTGCCCGCGCGGGCCAGTGCCCGATTCTCCTTACCGCAAGCGCCGGAGGCGAAGAGGAGTTCCTCACGACCCGGGGAATGGCCCTTGGTCTTGAAGGAGGGGAGACATTCAACAGCGTGCTCGAAGAGAAGGAGCTCTCTCTCCGTCCGGGCGAGGTGATGGTTTTTTATACCGACGGATTCACCGAAGCGATGAATTCCCGCGGCGATGAGTTCGGAGAACAGCGGCTTATGGAGACTGTCCGGGGTCACCGTATGGAACGAGCGGAAAAAATAATTGAATCCATTGTGGAAGATGTCAGGGCATTCACGGGCAGTATGCCGCAGCACGATGACATGACCATTGTGGTCCTGAAAGTGCTCGCTCGTTCATTGTAGCACGGAACCTGCGCTCATGGCGGCCGGACGCGAAAGGAGGGGCGATTCTCTCCGTTTTCATATTGCGACTCTGTACCTGAGAGATCAAACCTCAGACATTTCAGGGATGTCCAAGGAAAGTGCCTTCGACGTTTTCATCAACGCTGTGCACCCGCAATGGCTTTACGGCGCGACGGAGGTCTGGAGAAACCCCGACAGATCGATTGAAACGACTTGCGCCGGGGAGATGTAAACACTATTAAGACAAGATACTTACAGGCTGAGGTTAAGTGAATTTACCCGGCTCCAATTTCCTGAGGCTCGCGATAAAGCGCGTAGTCGACGAACAATCCGGTAGCGCCTCTTGCGCGGAATACCAGGGGTGCGGGGAGGACGTGCACAATGCAGCGATCTAGCCCCATAGTACGGCACCTCATTCTGGTTCTGATGATTTCCGTCACATGCTTCGGGTGCGATCGTGTGTCGAAAGACCTGGCCCGCGAACGGCTGGAGCCGGGCGTGCGCCACACGGTGATCGGCGATCTCTTCCGTTTCCAATATGAGGAAAACCGCGGGGGAATGCTCAGCCTTGGCGCGGAGCTCGACCCCGATGAACGATTTCTCCTCTTCACTGTCATCGTCGGCACGATGCTCGTCCTCCTGACTGCCTACGCTGCACTGTCTCCCGACCTCCCGCTGATGGAGCGAACAGCAATTGCAATGATTGTCGGCGGGGGCCTGGGCAATCTTATCGACCGGCTGGCTTACAACGGGGTGGTCATCGATTTCCTCAACGTGGGGATCGGAGGGTTTCGCACTGCGATCTTCAATGTGGCCGATCTCGCGGTCCTCGGCGGCGCCTGTCTGTTGATCGCCAGCGTGACTCTCCGCATGGTTCGACGCCGTCACCCATCCGACCCCACCTGAAATGACGAGAGTCAAACTCGAAATTCCCGATCGGTTCCCATTCCAGACGGAGATGGCGGTGAGAATCTCCGACGTCAACTACGGAGGTCATTTGGGGAACGACGCGGTGCTTTCGCTTGCGCACGAAGCCCGAATCCGCTACCTCGGTACGCTGGGATACACTGAACTCGACATTGAAGGATTGGGGATCATCATGACTGACGCGGTGATTGTCTACCGGGCGGAGTCGTTTCATGGTGACCGCCTCAGAATCGAAGTGGCTGTCGACAGTTTTCATTCACATGGCTGCGACTTTGTGTATCGAATTTCCCGGGCCGACGATAGCCGGGAGATTGCCCGCCTCAAGACAGGGATTGCCTTCTTCGATTACGCAAAAAGGAAGATTGCGCAACTGCCAGTCGGATTTCGCGAGAAGACGCTGAAGAAGGTCTTGTGATCTCCGTGGCTGTAGTGTAGTATTGAAGTACTGAACCGGGGTCCGGTTCGGCTCCTGCCCGTGTCCATCCTTTTCGCACACTCCGTTCAATGGGTCCTCCTTTTCGAAGCTTGCTTCTGCCGGGAAATGTGGCTAAAATATAAAATTGAACAAATCAGACGCGGGAGCACGAGTGGATCACGATCCAGAAATTCTCGATGTCAATGAGCTTATGAAGCGCCGGAAGGAGGAGCATGATCTCCTCCGCGCACAGGGGATCAATCCATACCCGTACTCTTTCGACCGGAGCGCCAGGTCGAAGGAAGTGATCGACTCTTTTCGTGATGGTGAACCGGAGCAGATTGTCACCATTGCCGGTCGCATCATGTCGCTCCGGAGGATGGGGAAAGCTTCCTTTTGTCACATCGAAGACAGCCTGGGACGCATCCAGACCTATCTCCGGCAGGACGAGCTTGGCGGAATGTATGATGCCTTCAAGCTGATGGACATCGGTGATCTCGTCGGGATCAAGGGATTCGTGTTCAGGACCCGGACCGGAGAGGTGTCCGTTCATGTCAGGGAGTTGACGCTTCTGGCGAAGTCGCTCCGGCCGCTCCCGATCGCGAAAGAAAAGGTGGATGATGCGGGCAACCGCACGGTGTACGACATGTTTGCCGACAAGGAATTGCGGTACCGGCAGCGATATGTTGACCTCATCGTGAACCGGGAAATCCGCGAGACCTTTGCAAAACGCGCACGGATCACATCGACCCTGCGACAGGTCCTCGATGAGAAGGGATATCTCGAAGTCGAGACCCCGGTTCTCCAGCCTCAGTATGGGGGTGCGTTTGCCCGTCCCTTCGTTACTCACCACAACACCCTGGACATTGAGCTCTTTCTCCGCATTGCCGATGAGCTTTATCTCAAGCGACTGATTGTCGGCGGCTACGATGGTGTCTATGAGATTTCCAAGGACTTTCGGAATGAAGGCATGGACAAGACTCATAACCCTGAGTTTACCATGCTGGAAGTGTATGTTGCGTACAGGGACTATGTCTGGATGATGGGTTTGGTTGAAGAGATGATCGGACGGGTGGCCGAGGTGATCCACGGCTCGCGGGTTGTCACCCGGGGGGACAAGACCATTGATTTCACTCCCCCGTGGCGGAGGTTGACGATGTTCGATGCGATCCGGGAATACACCGGGCTGTCGCTGCGCGGTCTGGACGAGCAGGGGCTGCGCAAAGCGGCGAAGCAGGCAGGTGTCGAGGTCGCCCCGGCGGATGGTCCCGGCAGGATTATCGATGAGATATTCAGCGAACGCGTTGAACCCCACCTGGTGCAACCGACTTTCATCACCGATTATCCTCTCTCCATGTCTCCGCTCGCAAAAAAGCACAGGAGCGAAGAGGGGCTCGTCGAACGGTTTGAAGTGATCTGCGACGGTCACGAACTTTGCAACGCGTTCAGTGAATTGAACGATCCCCTCGATCAACGGCAGCGATTTGAACTCCAGATGAAAGCAAGGGCCAGCGGTCAGGAAGAGATTCAGCCGTTGGACGAGGACTACCTGCGGGCGCTTGAATACGGGATGCCTCCGACAGCCGGGATGGGAATGGGCATTGACCGGTTGACCATGCTGATGACCGGGCAGGATTCCATCCGGGATGTGATCTTCTTTCCGCAAATGAAACCGGAATAGCGAGGCGAGAATCAGGTGGAAGGGCGGGGGGAGCGGAAGGATCTTTCTTGCGATATGCAGTTCCCTTTGACCAGCAGCGAGAGACAATGCAATCCATCAATTTCGTGTTCGCTGTCCATAATCATCAGCCTATCGGAAATTTCGAATCCGTCTTCGAAGAAGCCTTCCGTTCCGCCTATAAACCCTTTCTGGATATCCTCGAACGCCATCCCACGGTGAAGTTCACTCAGCACTGGACCGGGATACTCCTGGAATGGGTTGCCGATCAACATCCGGAATTCATCGATCGGATCAGGGGGATGGTGCAGCGGGGGCAGATCGAGCTTCTCACCGGAGCATACTACGAGGCCGTCCTGCCGGTGATCCCGCCGGAAGACAGGGTCGGCCAGATCCGGAAAATGAATGCCCTGCTCAAACATCTCTTCGGTGTCCATCCCCGGGGAATGTGGCTGGCCGAGCGCATCTGGGAGCAGCATATCGTGACCTCGCTCGTCGAAGCGGGGGTGGAATTTGTCCTGGTGGATGACACCCACTTCCGCCACGCCGGCCTGAGGCAAGAGCAGCTCTCCGGATACTACGTCACGGAAAGTGACGGTCGGGCCCTCGCCGTGTTCCCGATTGACCGGACGTTACGATACGCGATTCCGTTCAAGCCGCTGTCCACCACCTTCGATTATTTCCGGACTGTTTCATCGTCCGCGGGTCGTCGGGTCGTCGTTCACGCTGATGACGGTGAAAAATTCGGCGGGTGGCCGAAGACATATCACAGCGTCTATGAAGAAGGGTGGCTGGAATCGTTCTGCAGAATGTTGGAGCAGGAATCCTCCTGGGTGAAGTCCTTTCATGCCGGGACCATTGTGAGCCTCTTCGCACCGGTCGGACGGACGTACCTGCCGGATGCCTCCTATGATGAGATGCTGAGGTGGTCCCTGTCGCCCCACGCCTACAGTGCCTTTGACCGGTTTGAAAAGGCATTGAAGGAGAGCGACATGTATGAGGACAACGTCATGTTTGTTCGCGCCGGGTTCTGGAGGAATTTTTTTTCCAAGTACCCGGAATCGAATCACATGCACAAGAAGATGCTGCGCATCTCGGGCCGCACGCAGGCGCTTCATCGGGGACAGGTTCCCCAGGAAATCAAAGACGCGCTCTGGGCGGGGCAGTGCAACGATTCGTACTGGCACGGAGTGTTTGGCGGACTCTACCTGCCGCACCTGCGATTTCCGGTGTACAGGAATCTCCTGAAGGCAGAAGCGGGGTTGGACACGCTGCAGCCCGACCGGTTGCCGCTGGTCGAGGAAGTGGATTTTGACGCCGACGGGTATCAGGAAATCGTTGTGGAGACCCGCCGCATGGATATGTGCTTTACTCCCGGTTCGGGTGCGGCTATGGTCGAGCTTTCGGTGAAGCCGGAAGCGGTGAATCTCATCGACATCCTCAGCAGACGGGAGGAAGGATATCATCGGGAGTTGATCGAGCTCAGCCAGGGACGGCGCGGAGGAGGCGGTCAGTCTTTTGAGGTCAAGGAGGAAGGGCTGGATCAACACCTGTCCTACGACTGGTACCGGCACGGTTCGCTCATTGACCATTTTTTTGGCGATGCTGCCACCCTCCAGGATATGATGCACTGCAAGTATCCGGAGCTGGGCGATTTCGTGAATCAGCCGTACACCTCGGCACAGAAAGTCGATCGTTCCGAAATCGAGATCGTGTTTGAACGGGAAGGGGCGCTCTGGCAGGGAGGGGTTCCGCACCATGTGCTGGTCAGCAAGGCTGTGCATTACGTCGATGGTCAGGATTCGTATACCGTTGACTACCGCATTGTGAATCGCGAGCAGCGGGGGATCGATGTCTGGTTCGGAGTTGAGTTCTGCGTCGGGGAGATGGCCGGAGATGCCGCGGACAGGTTTTACGATATCGAAGGACGACCGTTGTTGGACCGGCGGCTGCGCAGCACGGGCGAAGAAAGCAATGTGAAATCCTTCAAACTTGTCGACCGATGGCTCCGCCTCCAGACGAAGTTCAACGTGGACCGGCCGGCTACGGTATGGCGGTTTCCTCTGGAAACCGTATCTCTTTCAGAATCGGGCTTCGAACGGGTGTACCAGGGCTCCGTCATAATCCCGCACTGGCGTTTCCGGCTCGAGCCTGCGGGAGGGGTTCAATCCCAGGGGCATGAATTTCGGGTGCGCATCAGCCAGGCAGTGACGGCTGCGTGATGGGAGCAGACACTACAGGCCCGACACAGGTCACGTTCAGTATCATTGTGCCCACCCTTAATGAGGAAAAACTGCTCGAGCGGATGCTGCGACAGTTCACATCCGAACTCAGGACCAGATTCATGCTCGAAGTGATCGTGAGCGATGGGGGCAGTACCGACGGAACGCTGGCTATCGCTCGGAACCATGCTGATCGCGTTGTCGAAAACACCGCCGGCGTCCGTCAGACAATAGCTCTTGGCCGCAATCTCGGCGCAGCCGGTGCGTCGGGCGACGTTCTTGTCTTCCTCAATGCCGACACGCTGCTCGGGGCTCCCGGTCTTTTTTTCGAACGTCTGGAATCTGCGCTCGGGGATGCCGCGGTAATAGCAGCGACGTGCAGCGTGGAAGTGTTCCCGGATGAACGGAAGCTTTCAGACAGGATCTTTCATGGATTTTTCAACTGGCTGTTCTCCATGATGAACAAGGTGGGGATGTCCATGGGCCGGGGTGAGTGTCATGTCGTCCGTGCAGAGACGTTCCGCGCGGTCGATGGTTATGATGTACGAATCGCCGCAGGCGAAGATTACGATCTCTTCCGCCGGCTCGGCAAAAGGGGGAAGGTCTCCTACCTGGAGGATGTTCGCGTATATGAATCGCCAAGACGTTTCCGCCGGTATGGGTATATGGGAGTCATGGCGTCGTGGTTCGTGAATTTTCTCTGGGTCTCGGTCCTTCACCGATCAGTCTCGTCCCACTGGAAACCCGTCCGCTAAGAAGGGTGATGCGGGAAAGAAGGCGCGAAAGTTGCAGATTTCTCCGTAAATGCGTATTTCGTGGAAGGGTTTTTTGATTCTCCCCCCATTTCCTTATTATTATAGAATACCGTAACTTCAGAACACTTCATTTCCAGGGAGATTTTCATGCGAAAGCGTTTTTCGATCGGCACGCTGTTGGCCGTCATTATGTTGAGTCTTGGGACCGGCGCGGTTCTGCACGGGTTGATCTCCGCCGACAATATCTATGATCAGATTACGAAGTTCAAAGATGTCCTGAGCATCACGGAGAAGAACTACGTCGATGAAGTCGATGGACAAAAACTCACAGAAGCCGCCATTAACGGACTCCTGGGCCAGTTGGATCCGCATTCAGTGTACATCCCTGCGAGCCAGATGCAACGGGTGACGGAAGAATTCCAGGGGAGCTTCGAGGGGATCGGAATAGAGTTTCAGGTGTTGAATGACACACTGACCGTCGTTTCGCCGGTGGTCGGGGGTCCGAGTGAAGCGCTGGGGATCATTGGCGGAGATAAGATTGTCCGCATCGATGATTCGTCCTGCATCGGGATCACCCAGGATGGCGTACAGAAAAAGCTGCGCGGACCGAAGGGGAGTCATGTCAAGGTATCCATCCTCAGACCGGGGATCGCCAATCTGCTTGATTTTGACATCACCCGGGACAAGATCCCCATCTATACCGTTGACGCCGCATACATGGTGGATTCGGAAACCGGGTATGTAAGCGTTTCACGGTTTGCGGCCACCACGCACGACGAATTCATTGAGGCGCTGAACAAGCTCCAGAGCAGCGGGATGAGACGCCTCGTTCTGGACCTGCGCCAGAATGGGGGCGGGTACCTGGAGCAAGCGTTCAAGATGGTCGATGAACTTATGCCCGGCGGCCGGAAAGTGGTATATACGAAGGGTCGCCTGCCGGAATTCGATGAGGAGTATGTCACTTCGGGCGGCGGACACTTTGAAAACATTCCGCTGATCATTCTCGTCAACAACGCGTCTGCTTCTGCGAGTGAAATCGTTTCCGGGGCAATCCAGGATTGGGACCGGGGACTGATCGTCGGCGAAACAACGTTCGGCAAAGGGCTTGTTCAGCGCCAGTACATGTTGCGTGATGGATCCGCGTTCCGCCTTACCACCGCACGCTATTATACTCCGAGCGGAAGGCTCATCCAGCGGCCGTATGACGGTGACAAGGCGAAGTACGCCCAGGAGGCGTTCGATCGGAAGGAAGTGGAAGGGAGCAATCTGGGCCACCACGAAGAGCGGGATTCGACACTGCCAAAGTACAAGACCATGGGCGGTCGAACCGTGTATGGAGGGGGAGGGATTACGCCGGACTACATCGTCAAGGCGGAACGTCTCGACGAGTACACAGTGCAATTGCGGGGGCATAATATCTTCATGCAGTTCGCGAATCACTATCTCGAACAGCATGGATCGGATCTCCGGAAGGAATACGGGAAGGATTGCAGCAGGTTTGTGAAGGACTTCCAGATCACCAGCCCCATGCTCGACGAGATCGTTGCGCTCGGCACCAAGCAGAAGGTGGAGTTCAAGAAGGACCTGTACGACAAGGATCTCGGCTTCATCAAGGCGTTCACGAAAGCGTATATCGGGAGAAGCCTCTTCGGCAATGAAGGGAGTTCGAGGACGATCCTCATGGAAGACAACCAGTTCGCCAAGGCGATGACGCTCTTCTCCGAGGCGGAACAGATCAATAACCATATGTCTAGTCTCCACTAACTGGCTTCCTCACGTGCTCTTTCTCCGACGCTCATTACTCGGTTTTCTGGCTGCGTTGTTCGTGGGTGTGGTCACAGGGTATGGACAGCCGGCACCCGCCGCCCGCGTTTTCCAGCTGGGAGAGGACCTGGTGTACAATGTCCGGTACGGTCCGTTTGACCTCGGATCTGTCCGGGTCCTCGTGCTGGAACGGCAGGCAACGCCGCAGCATATCGTCTATTACTGTAAAGCCCTCATCAACTCCTATCCGAAGGTCCCGTTCGTGGATCTTCATGCGACGTACGAGAGCTACATCGACACGATGATGTATTCGCACAAGTTCATCGGGCGACTGAAGCAGGACGATTGGTGGAGCTTTTCGCGGTACACGTTCGAATACGATAAGAAACGCGCGATCCTTGAGAAAGGCGATCGTGACACGATTGTGTCCAAGCGCGATACGATGGCTCTGGAGGGTGTAGTTGAAGATGGGCTGTCACTGTTTTTCGCCGCGCGCGAGCATCTTCTGAGCGGGAAGAACATGACCCTCCCGACGATGATCAATGAGGAGCGGGTCACGACCCGCATCAATTTCACCGGGAAAGAAGAACCGGCCGAAGTCGATGCGATCGCGTATCCGGTGGATGCCGTCAAGTTTGAGGGGAATGCGGATTTTGTCGGGATCTTCGGGCTGACCGGCGGTTTCGAAGGCTGGTTCAGCAACGATGAGGCGCGGGTGCCGATCATGGCAAAGATGAAGGTGATTCTCGGCAGCGTGACCATCGAGCTCATGCAGTGGAAACGCGCGGGATGGACTCCTCCGCGCGCAAAGGAATGACCGATGCCCCTCATTGCGCACCATGGAGTTTCGCCCTCCATCAGCGATACTTCGTTCATCGCCGCAGGCGCCATGGTGATCGGTGACGTATCGGTGGGACAGGAAGCGAGCATCTGGTTCAACGCCGTGCTTCGCGGCGATATCAACCGTATTACCATCGGAGAACGGACGAATATCCAGGATGGCACCGTGGTGCATGTCACCCACGAACTCGCCGTCCTGATCGGCGATGAAGTGACCATCGGCCATCTGGCAATGGTCCATGGCTGCACGATCGGCGACCGGTGCCTGGTGGGGATGAACGCAATACTCCTTGACGGCGCAACGGTCGGCCCGGATTCCGTCGTGGCCGCAGGTGCGGTGGTCAAGGAACGGTTTGTCGTTCCCCCGGGGGTCCTGGTGGCGGGTGTGCCGGCCCGGGTTGTACGCGAGCTGACGGAAGGGGAGCGTCTCGCATTGCGGGAATCGGCGGAGCACTATGTCGCCTACGCCCGCACCTATCGTGAGGTCAGCAGGAAATAGCCGAGTGCCCATTCCTGCGACATGCTCTGTCGTGTCAACCGGCGCACTCTGCGGAATGAAGAACATGAACGGTCGTTCCGGTGAATTCCGAAAGCATGCAGCCGTCAGCTCAAAAAAGGGGAGCCCTATGCTGATTCGATTCTGGGGGACACGGGGTTCTCTCCCTACCCCAGGTCCGAAGACAGTCCGGTACGGCGGCAACACGCCGTGTGTTGAGGTACGTCTGGCCCATGACAACCTCGTGATATTTGACGCGGGGACCGGGATCCGTGATCTGGGCGATGCGCTGATGGCGACGGGCGAGTCGGTCAAAGCGTACCTGGTCATCAGTCACCCCCACTGGGATCACATCCAGGGATTTCCCTTCTTTAAACCTGCATTCATCGCCGGGAACGAGTTCACGGTGATCGGGCCGCAATCGAAGGGGGCGACCCTTCGCGCCGCGATTGCGTCGCAGATGAACAAGGTCTTCTTCCCGATCCAGCTGAGCGAATTGAACGCAAAGATCAACTTTCTGCCTATCCGCGAACAGACGCTTCAACTGTTCGACGCGACCCTCAGTTCGATCTACGTCAACCACCCGGCCTTCTCGCTCGGTTACCGCCTGACCGCAGGAAACCGGTCGATGGTGTATATCAGCGACAACGAACCGTTTGACCGTGAGTTCGCGCGTTCGTTGCGGAATGTAGAAAAGCATATTGTGGACCGCTATATGAAAGAGCGGGGGGACCCGAACCGGCGGGTGATTGATTTTGCACGGGGCGCCGATGTCCTGATCCATGACACGACCTATACCCCCGAGGAATATGTGAGTCACGTCGGATGGGGGCATTCCCATTATTTGTTCTCGCTCTCCCTGGCGGAACAGGCGGGGGTGAAGAAACTTGTCCTCTTCCATCACGATCCCGGACATGACGATGACAAGATCGACGAGATTGTCTTGAAGTGTCGCAATGAGATCCGCATGCGCCATCACGGATTCGAGTGCATTGCGGCGGCGGAGGGGCTGGAACTTGAATGGTAGGGGTCGTTCTTGACAATCACTGCCGTTGTGGCTATATTTTCGCCAGTTGATCGCACCATGAGATCGCGCAGCGAACCATGAACCGCAGCAACGTCGAAACTGGTGGAGGTTTGCTTGCAGTCCTTGGACTGAATTGGACAGCAGCCCCGGTCGCACACATGCCGGGGTTTTGTGTTTTGTAGTTCGATCATTGATCGAGAACCGCCCGAGGTTTGTATGGCGTCCGTCTTCAAAGCGTCGGATATCAAGAAACTGGAAAAGCTGTTCGGGCTTCCTGCGAAGCCCATGGGGGCGAACTATCGATTCGAACTTGCGCTGGACGACCCGGCGCGAAAGACCGCGCTGGAACTTTACCCGAACATGCGCATCGGCGCGGGGAAAGGCGACCTGGTGTCCGTGTACACGGTGAATGCGCACCTTCAGCTGCATTTCTGTTCAGGGTATGTGATCAGCGATATCCTCGGCGAAGTGACTTTTGTCGGAGAACACGACGGGAAACTCTCGGGGCTCATTGTCGAAAAGCAGGGCGGATGTTCGTTGTTCGCGAATGTCGATCGCTCGCTGGTCTCGGGAGATTTCACCAGGCTCGGTCCTGAAGTGATGCTGTCGGGGATCGCCTTGTCGCTGACCGACGGGATTCTCGGCGGGCAGCGGAAGAAACGAAAGACTCCCCGGCGGAAGGCAGGCGTGCGGTCGTGATCGAGGTGGCCGTCCACAATGCCCATGGCGACCGACGCGTGGAATCAGGACGGATCCGATCGCTGGTACACCGGGTGGTGAAGAGGGAAGGCTATTCCAACGCACGCGTGTCAGTGGTCTTTACCGATGACCGGCTGTCAAGGCGAATAAACAGAAAATTCTTCGGCCATGACCGGCCGACCGACGTGATGAGCTTTCCGCTGGAGGATGACGGGACGATTGAAGGCGAACTTTACGTCAATCTCGACAAGGCGGCACGCCAGGCGGGCACCTATCATGTCAGCCGCCTGAATGAAATTGCACGCCTGGTGATTCATGGTGTTCTCCATCTGTTAGGATACGACGACACCACCCGGCGGGCGGCACGACGCATGAAGGAAACCGAAGACTACTATGTCGGCCTTCTGGCCGGGAAAGAACTCGTGCAACGATGAAAGAAAAGGTCGTTGAAATTCTCATTTATCTCATGTCGGCAATTCAAGAGAACAAACGGCTGAGCGACGTGGATCTTGACGATCTCCGGGACCAGGGGTACACCCAGACGGAGATCAGTGCGGCGTTCAGCTGGCTCTATGACAACTTGCCTGCGAGTCCGTCGGGCGTACAGATTCCTTCGAAGTCCTCCGTCGATTCTCGCCGGTCCTTCCACGATGCCGAAAAGGCAATGCTTTCTGCGGAGGGCCAGGGGTATCTCATTCAGCTTTCGGAACTCGGGCTCCTCACTCAACAGGATCTGGAAACAGTGATCGAGCGGGCGATGATGGCGGGGTATGAGAAGGTTTCCGTGACGGAGTTGAGGCAGATTGTCGCAACCGTCCTCTTTGCACGCGAGGCGGGGAACGATCGTGCCGGCCGAACAATGCTGAACAGCGGGGATACGATTCACTGATGGCAAAAAAACCAAAACTGAAAGCTTCTCCATCCAACGGCGAAGAACTTCCCACAAAGAAGAGCCCGGTCACAAAGACGAAGCACGTCCGCAAGGCGCCCCCGGATCCCGAAGGGCGGTCGCTCATTATTGTGGAGTCTCCTGCAAAGGCAAAGACCATCAATAAGTACCTCGGGTCCGGCTTTGTTGTCGAGGCTTCGGTCGGCCACATCAAGAACCTTCCGAAAAGCAAGATCGGCGTCGACGTCGACCATGAATTCAAGCCCGAGTACGAGACCATCAAAGGGAAAGACGAAGTCATCGAACGCCTCCGTTCGCATGCCGCCCACGCGAACGCCGTCTATATTGCAACAGACCCTGACCGCGAAGGGGAAGCAATTGCCTGGCATATCGCAAAAGAGATTGACCATGCGAACGACCACATCTACCGGGTCATGTTCCATGAAATCACCGAGCGTGGCATCACCGAGGCGATGAACAATCCCACCACGATTGACGAGCATCTCGTCGATTCGCAGCAGGCGAGGAGGGTGATGGATCGCCTCGTCGGGTACAAAGTTTCGCCCTTTTTGTGGAAGACCGTCTACTACGGCCTCTCGGCCGGCCGGGTTCAGTCGGTCGCTGTCCGCGTGATCTGCGAGCGCGAAGAGGAAATCAACGCCTTTGTCCCCAACGAATACTGGTCGATTGTTGCCGAGTTCTCCGCGGAGCAGCGGGAGCCGTTTCTCGCCAAGCTCTTCAAGATCAAAGGCGAGGATCCGTCGATCGGCGATACGGAGAGCGCGCACGGCCATGTCGCGGCGATACGCGATCTCCCGTTTCAGATCGATGACGTTCAGCGGAAACCGGTCCGTCGAAACCCCTATCCGCCGTTTATCACCAGCACCCTGCAACAGGATGCGGCGCGCCGGCTTCGCTTCCCGGCCAAGCGGACGATGATGCTCGCACAGAAACTCTACGAAGGCGTCGAGCTGGGGAAGGAAGGCCGGGTTGGTCTTATTACGTATATGCGAACGGATTCCACCCGCCTGAGCGACGACGCCGTCCGCGATGTCCGGGAGTTTATCCTCTCCCAGTACGGAAAGGAATTCCTTCCGGAAGAAGTGCGTCAGTTCAAGAAAGGGAAGAGTTCCCAGGACGCCCACGAGGCCATTCGCCCGACGTCGACAAAGTTTGCACCGAAGGAGATCAAGGAGTTCCTCGACAAGGAGATGTACGATCTGTATGAACTCATCTGGAACCGGTTCGTGGCATGCCAGATGAGCGCGGCGGTGTTTGAACAACTCACCGTCGACGTGAAAGGCGGCGAGTATCTTTTCCGCGCGACGGATTCCGTGCCGCTGTTCCGCGGCTTTCTCCAGGTCTATGATGACCTGGAAGATGACTCCGACCGATCGGAAAACGACGAAGACCCGGTGTCCAAACTCCCGGCGAACCTGGAAGCGGGACTGCCCACGGAGGTCCGGGACGTTGAGCCCCATCAACATTTCACGAAGCCACCGGCCCGGTTCACAGAGAGCACGCTTGTCCGTGAGCTGGAATCCCGGGGAATCGGGCGGCCGAGCACATACGCGCTGATCGTGGACACGATCCAGGCGCGGAAGTACGTCGTCCAGCGTGAACGCCGGCTGTATCCCACGGAGCTGGGCAAGGCCGTGAACAAAATCCTCGTCGAGGCTTTTCCAAAGCTCTTCAACGTTGAGTTCACCGCGCAGATGGAGGAAGAGCTTGATACGATCGCCTCGGGTCAGCAGACCTACCTGAGCGTGATGAACGATTTCTATCGTCCGTTCATCACTTCGGTCGAGGGGGTGAGCAAGAGGAGTGCCGACATCAAGCGATCCCTCCAACAGGAAACCGACGAGGTGTGCGACGTCTGCGGGAAACCCATGATCATCAAATGGGGCAGGAACGGGAGATTCATGGCGTGCAGCGGTTACCCCGCATGCAAAAACACCAAACCGCTCCCTGAAGAACAGGAGCAGTTAAGACTCTCCGCGGGGATCAAGTGCGACGTTTGCGGTGGGGACATGATTGTGAAGGGGGGCAGGTACGGCGCTTTCCTCGGTTGCTCAAATTATCCCGCGTGTACGAACACCAGGCCGATCGGGATCGGGGTAACATGCCCGAAATGCGGCAAGGGCGACATTATCGAGCGGAAAACCAAGAGGAAGCGCATATTCTACGGCTGTTCGAAGTATCCGGATTGCGACTTCGCTTCATGGGACAAGCCCGTCGATCGTGCATGCGATACCTGCGGCAATCCTTACCTCGTCCAGAAGTATAATCAGAGCAGGGGAGAGTATCTCGTATGCCCGTCGTGCAAGGCGGAAATCGCAAAAGAAGAAAAGCAGGCAGCCAACGGTTGACACGGTATTCTCTCGTGCGGTGATCCATGCACCAACAGGTTGCGGCGTTTTTGCGGTACCTCGAACAGGATCGGAACTACTCGCGGCATACGGTACTTGCCTACCGGAAGGATTTGCGGGCCTTCGACGCGTTTCTTTCAGGACTTCATGGCACGCCTGAGTGGAACGCCTCGACGGTCGATCGCGGAGCCATCCGGAGTTTCCTGGGCGAGCTGGTGAGCCGCGGATATTCCCGGAAGAGTATTGCACGGTACCTTGCCAGCATCCGCTCGTTGTTCAAATTCCTCCGACGCCTCCATCTGATTGAAGGCAACCCTTCCGCCGCAATTCCCGCCCCGAAACTTGACCGTCGGCTGCCCCGCTACATTGACGAACCGACGATGGCGCAGATTCTCGACGGCCTGGACCGGTCGACGGACAAGGGCAAGAGAGCGGCGGCCATCCTCGAGCTCTTTTATAGTACCGGGATGCGGCTGAGCGAATTGATCGGGCTGAAACCGGGGGATATCGATTTCCGCGCCCGGACCCTCAAGGTCTCGGGAAAAGGAAGGAAAGAGCGCATCATCCCCTTTGGCGAGCACGCCGCCGCAGCATTGTCGCGATATCTCGAGGTGCGTCCCTCGATGGCACCGCTGGATCCCGGCACCGTCTTCCTTTCCCCGCGGGGGAAGAAGTTGAGTGCGAAAGGAGTCAATCGCATCGTAGGAACGGCGATCGGGCGACTGTCCGACGTTGAAAAGAAGAGTCCTCATACCCTCCGGCACACTACCGCGACCCACCTCCTCAATCGCGGTGCGGACCTCCAGGCTGTCCGCGAGTTGCTGGGCCACGCAAGTCTCTCGACAACGCAAGTCTACACCCACCTGAGCGTGGACCGGCTTCGTCAACTCTATGTCCGCGCCCATCCGCGGGCAGAAGTCGAAACAAGCACCGTAACAAAGGAGACCACGTATGCAGATCAAGATCACAGCACGAAGGTTCCGCGCCCGAGAAGATCTCCGTCAGCACACCATCGACGCGGTAAGCAAACTTGATCGTTTTTATGATGGTATCGTCTCGGCGGACGTCATCTTCAGTTATGAACGGGCGGCGAATAGCGTCAAATCCGCAGAGATCAACCTCCATGTTTACGGCGGGGTGTTGACCGCACGGCAGTCTTCCAACGATTACATGAAATCTCTTGATGTTGCAGTCGAAAAGTTGACGATGCGGCTTTCCAAGTACAAGACGAAGTTGAGGCTGAAAGATAAGATGAAGGTCCGGGCAATAAAAGAGGAACAAGAGTAGTGAATTCGTGTCCAACGATCACCAGCTATCCGCGATGAAGATCGATAAATCACGGGTGACGCGCAAGAAGAGCATTACGGTGGGTTTCCTCTACGAGACCACCCATGAGCGCTTCAAGTTGCTGTCACTCAACGGCGAGAATGGCTTCGACAACCAGATCCGAGACAAAAATCTCAATCGACCGGGGCTCGCGCTCGCAGGATATCTCGGCCTGTTTACCTTCGACCGGGTGCAGTTGATTGGAAACACGGAGGTCCATTACCTCCAATCCCTCAGCCCGGAAGATCGGAAGAAGACCTTCGAGAGGTTTATCAGCTACAAACTTCCGTGCATCATCCTCACGAATGACAATCAGTTTGATGAGGACCTGATGTCGGCGGCTTCGGCGAAGAATATTCCTGTCTTCGGGACTCCGTTTGAGACAACCAAGATCGCCTATTTTCTCGCGGATTTTCTGGACGATCAGTTCTCTCCCCAGGTCGTTCTTCATGGGTCCCTCGTCGATGTGTACGGCGTTGGTGTTCTTCTGACGGGGAGGTCGGGGATCGGGAAGAGCGAAATCGCGCTCGATCTTGTCGAGCGCGGTCATCGCCTGGTGGCCGATGATGTGGTGATGGTGACACGAAAGGGCGAGGGAATACTCCTGGGAGCGGGGACCGATCTGGTGAAGCACTTCATGGAGATCCGGGGACTGGGACTCCTTGACGTTCGAAGTCTCTTCGGGATTCGCGCCATTCGCTACCAGAAACGGGTTGAGGTGGTGGTGGAACTGGAAGACTGGAAGGTCAGCGAGGAGTATACCCGCACCGGGCTTGACGATCAGAAGGTGTCGATTCTCGATGTGGAATTGCCGATCGTCAAACTGCCCATCTTCCCGGGAAAGAACGTCACGGTCATTGCTGAAGTCATTGCACTGAACTACCTTCTCCGGCATTACGGGTACGATGCCGCGAAGGAGTTCTCCAAACGGCTCGAGGGGATTATTGACAGGAAGAAGAAGGGTGCGAGGGCGATCAACTACTTTGAGCACGATTTTGAGTGAAGAAAGCAGACATTTGCACAATTTCCCGCCCCTGGCTAAAAAATGAAGAAATTGGAAGAAACTTCCATTTTCCCCTTGACATCGACAGGGGTTTTTTTTACTTTTTTCGAGCCCGCGGCGCAATTTTGCGTCAGATTCGTCCCTCCTACGGATGTGGCATGAATTCTGTCGTTTTCTATTCTTAAAAACCTATCGTAAAATCCGATTTGGGAAAAATTGTTGAACATATTCGCGGACTGATGCGCTTTGGCCGGGGAAGCCGTGGCGCTAAGTTCTTTCGATTCTCAAGCAAAACGCTTGACCTTCGAGAAGTGCATTTCTTCCGCATGAAGTTGGTCTCTTCCGGTATGCTCCTCGGCGTCATTCTCATCGGAGTTCTTCTCGTTGCAAATTACTTCTTTAACGATATCCTTGGCATAGGCTACAATCGCCTCAGTGTCATGGCGACGGAAAATCGCATCCTGAAAGAACAAGTCCAGTCGCTCACCTCAAAGATTTCCGGCGTCGAGAAGGCCATCGACAATCTCTCCGACCGTGGAAATGAATTGCGCCTCATGGTCGACCTGACGAAGCTCGACGATGATACCCGGCAGGCTGCCATCGGTGGATCCGTCGCGCCGCAGGCGAATGCATTTCTGACCGGCGAGGCTGCACAAATTATTTCCACGTCCCAGAGTCTTATTGACCGGCTCAGCAGAGAGATCCGCCTTCAGCAAACGAGCTACGAGGAAATCGCGAAGCGGATGGAATATAACAAGGACTTCTTCGCGCACATCCCCGCCATCAAACCGATGGGGGGATATTATTCCATCAACGGTTTCGGGATGAGGATGCATCCGGTTCTTCACGTGTATAGGATGCACGATGGAATTGATATCGTGAATGATGTCGGGACCCCTGTCTATGCCGCAGGGGACGGGATTGTTCACTTTGCCGGACGGACCGCCGGAGGATACGGTGTTGTGATCGAGATCCAGCACGGGTATGGTTACTCCACCCTGTACGCCCATCTCAGTCAGGTCCTCGTGAGGGCGGGTCAACGTGTCAACAGGGGGGAACTTATCGCAAAATCTGGGCGTTCGGGTCTTGTAAGCGGCCCTCACCTGCATTACGAAGTGCGACGAAGCGGGAGAAAGCTGAATCCGGTCGATTTCTTCTTCGATGATGTGGAGGCTGCACGATACCGTGCTGCACTTGCCGCGGCACAAGACCAACATCACGGCTGATTGAAATTTGATCAGAAGAGGCTCACTTTGATTTGGACGATGGAACTTGCCTCCTACCTGGATGATGCGCCATGGCCGGCAACAAAGGAGGAATTGATCGACTACGCGATCAGAACAGGCGCTCCCCGGGAAGTGGTTGACAACCTTCAGGAATTGGAAGACAGCGAAGAACCCTACGAGAGTATGGACGAAATCTGGCCTGACTATCCGACCGACGAAGACTTTTTCTTTGATGAGGATAACGAATACTGAACCTCCATCCGGTTGCATTTGTAGGGCAAATTTGGTAGAATTCAAGCCCGGCCGTCAGGCTGGGTTTTTTTATTCTTATCCGTTCACGCGAATCCACCCGTGTCTCCACGTGTCCCACTTTCCCTTGCCGCTTCGCTGATCGTCGCGAGTGCCGTTGTGTTCGCCGGGCCGTCACCCCAGGACGCAAGCGGTAATCCTGAGATCGGGAGCATTGCATTCGAAGGCAATTCCGGCTTTTCGACTCCGGAGCTCCGTGCCCAGATCCAGACAAAAGAGACACCCGGGTTTCTGAGCAAGTTCATGTACGGCTCCATCAGTGAAAAGCTGGGCCGCAAGGACGAATACCTGAACTATGTCGTTCTCGGATCCGATGTCGAACGGCTGCACAAGTATTATGAAAACCGCGGCTATCGAGAGGCGCGCATCGACACCAGTCTTCAATTCTATGACGACGGCGCAATGGTGAATATCACCTTCAAGATTCAGGAAGGCTACCGCTCGGTGATCGACAGCCTCACGTATCGGGGTATCCCGAATGGTCCCGAAACCATATGGGAAGACATCCATAACGGACCGCCCCGCATCTCCCAGGGTGATTACTACAACTCTCTCCTCCTTGAAGAAGAAGTGAAGCGTGTCCTCCAGGTGTTCGCCAATAACGGCTTTCCCAATGCGTCGTTCGTTCGGGATAGTTCGTATGCCCGACAGTATGCCAGCACAGGCAACTTTAAGGTTCTGCTCGATTTCAAAGCGGGGAGGCGCTACCGTTTCGGTCCCATTACGGTGGAGCAGGAAGTCGATTCCCTCCGCGGAATCTCCCGTCGCGATGATATCTCCGACGATATCGTCCTGGAACATCTCGACTACAAACCGAATGACTTCTACAGTGAGGAGGTACGCCAAAAAAGCGAGCGGAATCTCAATCGCCTGGGGGTGTTCGACCTCCGGCGGATCGATGTCTCCATACCCGCACTGGCGGACACCGGCATTATGGTGCCAAGCCTGATCGTCATCCGCCCGAAGGACAAGCACGAGCTGGCGCCGGAGCTCATCGTCAGCAATGACAATGATGCCTTCAATATCGGCGCCGGGTTGGGATACACCGACAGGAACTTTTTCGGGGGTGCGAGAATTTTCAGCGCCCATCTCCGGTTCAGGACTCAGACCATCGCAGCATTCCCGAATTATTTCAAGATCAGCAACGATGCGGTGTCCAATTTTGATCTGACATTTGAACTCCTGCAGCCGTATATTTTCTCCAGTGCCGTCAAAGGAACCTGGTCATTCTCCTACATTATTGACAAGCAGCTCCCGTACAAACTCAATATTTTCCGGACGCGATTCGGCATCAATGACCGGTTTGCAGAGTATACGACGGGACAGTTCGACTGGACACTCGAAGCGATCGACCCGCGCCTGCGCCCGGTCGATTCTTCGAAGATCGACCCGGTGACTTTCCGTCAACTCCAACTCCTCTCGCCGAAGCAATTCAACTCGGTCTTCTCTTTTACCATACAGCGGGACATGACGAATGACATCTTTTCGCCGTCGGAGGGGTTTGTCCACTCCATGACGCTGCAAGAGTCGGGACTCCTTCCGCTGCTTATCAGAAAAGTGATGCCGAACCTTCCGTATACACAATTTTACAGCGCGAGCGCCCTGGGACGATGGTATTATGACGTGGGGGCGACGAAGCGATTCTCCATCCTCGCGATCAAGCTCCGGGCAGGCCTCGAAGAAAAATATGGCGCCTCACGGAACGATTCCGCCCGGGTTATACCCCAGACGTACAGATTCTTCGCGGGAGGCTCGGGAAGCGTTCGCGGGTGGAATTCACGCAGCCTGATATCGACGGGCGATCCCCAACTGGGGGGAAACCTTCTCATCGATGGCAGCGTGGAAATGCGGACGAATCCCCTGCAAGCCCTCGCCGATGGATTCTGGGACAAAATGTGGATCGTCGAATTCGTGGATTTCGGAAATCTCTGGCCGACCATCGGGGATTTCCGGTTTCGAGACGTGGCGATTGCAGCCGGTCTGGGATTCCGGTACGATACGTTCTTCGGGCCGTTCCGAATTGACTGGGGTTTCAGGGTGTATGACCCGAGTGAACCCACGGGTCACAACTGGATCACGCAACGCCGGTTACTGGGACAGACTTTTAAAGAAGGGGTGTTCCACTTCGGGATCGGCCATGCGTTCTAGGAAACAGCGGAGAGTTTTAAGAGGAGAGTAAGATGTAGGAAGTAAGATGTAGGAAGAAAGATGTAGGAAGAAAGCGGTAGGGGAAGATCGGTCCCCAGTTACTCGTGCGGCGCGCTCTCTTGGTTGCTTCTTAAGGCTTTCTGCTTCTTTCTTCTTACTTCCTTCTTCATACTTCTTACTCCTTGCTCAAAGAGGCCACATGCCCTGGTCTGACGTCATAGGCCAACAACGAGTGAAAGACTACCTGGTTCATGCGATCCGGGCGCAACGGCTTGCGCATGCGTACCTGTTTGTCGGTCCGGAAGGGACCGGGAAGGACGCTATGGCGCTCGAGCTGGCGAAGGTGGTCCACTGCGAGCGCGGGGGAGAGGATGCCTGCGGCGTATGTTCCTCCTGCCTTCGCATCCGGGGAATACGTCATCCGGATCTGCTCTTTGTGACCGCTCTTCCCAGGGGCAAAGACGAGGGGAATGACGACGGTCCGCTCGACAAACTTTCTGAGCCGGAGATCCGCCTTGTGCAACAAGAGATTCACACAAAGGGGGAAAACCCCTATTACCGGATCTCAATCCCCAGGGCAAACGTTATCAAAGTCAACAGCATCCGGGAAGTGCGGAGGGAAGCGTCGATGACGACCTCCGACAACCACCGGCGGGTCATGATCATCTCGCAGGCGGAGTTGATGAATGACGAGGCGTCAAACATGCTGCTGAAGACTCTGGAGGAACCGGGCGGGGATACGATGCTGATCCTCACCACGGCAAAGCGTGAGCAGATCCTTCCGACGATCCAATCGCGGTGCATGGTAGTACGATTTGATCCGATCGGCGAAGAGGACCTTCTGCATGCGCTTGTGGAACGCCAGGGCATCCCGGATGACCGGGCACTCGTGACCGCACGCCTGGCGGGAGGGAGTTACACCCGTGCGTTGGAGCTGTTGACGGAGGACCTTCTCCAGGCACGGAGGGACGTGGTGCATTTCGTCCGCCTCGCATTGAGCGGTGGTATTGTGGGTGCTCTCGATGAAATCGACCGTCTCGCCGAATTGAAGGAGAAAGATGCGTACCGGCGTTTCCTTCAGCTTCTTCTTCAGTGGTGTCGCGACGCCATGGTGCTTGCTGCGGGCGGATCAATAGTCAACCTGGACCAGCAGGAAGATCTGCGCAAATTCATCGCACGATTTCCCCATGCGAATCTCCCGCGCGTCCTGGCGGGCATCGAACGCGCCGTGACACTGCTTGACCGTAATATACACCCGCGGCTGCTGTTGGTAAATCTTGTTTTGCTCCTGCGCACCGCGATCCCTGTTGATGCACCGATGGGCCATCCCGGAACACTCGTTTCATCGGAGATATCATGAGAGAAGCCAAACGCATCCTTGTCACCGCTGCATTGCCCTATGCCAACGGTCCCATCCACCTCGGCCATCTGGCCGGCGCATATCTTCCTGCCGACATGTATGTCCGCTATCAACGGCTCAGGCGAAAAGACGTCGTATTCCTTTGCGGTTCGGACGAACATGGCGTCCCGATTACCATCAGTGCAGAAAAAGAAAAGACGACTCCGCAGGTGGTGGTCGACCGGTATCATGCGATGAATAAGAAGGCGTTTGAACGGTTTGAGATGAGTTTCGACAATTATTCGAGAACTTCGCTTCCCCTTCACCACCGGACCGCGCAGGAGTTCTTTCTCGAATTCCACCGCCGCGGGATCCTCAAGGAGAAGGCGGAGAAGCAGTTTTACGACGACGAGGCCAGGATGTTTCTGCCCGACCGGTACGTGGAAGGGACCTGCCCGGTGTGCGCCAACCCGGATGCGCGGGGGGACCAGTGCGAGCAATGCGGTACGTTTTTGAATCCCATGGACCTTCTGAATCCGCGGAGCAAGATCACCGGGAAAACTCCCGTTGTCAGGGAGACCTCCCACTGGTATTTCCCGCTCGGGACGTACCAGAAACGGCTGGAGGAATACATCGAAATAGCTTCAAGCCTGGAACCGTGGAAAGAAAATGTCCTCCAGTATTGCAGAGGATGGTTCAAAGATGGTCTGCAGGACCGGGCGGTCACCCGTGATCTCGATTGGGGGGTGAAAGTCCCTCTTCAAGGGTACGAGCAAAAGGTCATCTACGTCTGGTTTGACGCCGTGCTCGGGTACATCTCATCCACACGTGAGTGGGCGGAACGCAAGGGTGAACCGGAGGCCTGGCGTGCCTACTGGAACGAACCCGGGACAAAGTACGTGGCCTTTATCGGGAAAGATAACATTGTCTTCCACTGCATCGTGTTCCCTGCAATGCTCATGGCATGGAATGACGGGGGAAAAGAACAGTACGTGCTGCCGGCGAATGTACCGGCAAATGAATTCCTCAACTTCGAAGGGCAGAAGTTTTCGAAAAGCAGGGGGTGGGGCATTGATGTCCAGGACTTTCTCGACCGGTACCCGGCCGATTATCTCCGGTACTACCTTGCAGTCTCGCTGCCGGAATCGCGTGATTCCGATTTCTACTGGAAAGAGTTCCAGGCAAAAGCCAACAGTGAACTCGCCGACATTCTGGGGAATTTCATCAACCGCACGCTCGCGTTCGCGGCGCGGACTTTTGACGGCATTGTGCCCGCGCGCGGTGAAGAATCGGATCAGGACCGGAACATGCTCGAGTCGATCCGCCGTGCACCGGGCATGGTCGGCGACAGCTTCGATCGGTATCATTTTCGCGACGGGGTGAATGAGATGATGAACCTGGCCCGCGATGCAAACAAGTATTTCAACGATAGTGAACCATGGAAGACTGCGAAATCGGACAAGGTCCGGTGCGCGTCGACAATCAATTTGAGTGTCCAGGTGGCACGTGCCCTGGCGATCCTCGCTTCCCCTGTCATCCCCGAGTCGGCGAAAAAAATATGGCGCATGCTCAACCTCGAAGGATCGCCCGAAGCCGCATCATGGGAGAGTGCCCGGGAGTGTGCCGTTCCTGCCGGACACCGGCTGGGAACACCGGAGATCCTGTTTACAAAGATTGAAGACGAAACCATCGAGAAGGAGATCTCAATGCTCGGGCAGTCCGATCAGAAAACACCTTCCCCCGCAGCTCCGGAACCGAAGAACCCGGACGTGACTATTGACGACTTCAAGAAGCTCGATCTCCGTATCGCGAAGATCTTAACCGCGGAGGCCGTTGCGAAATCGAAGAAGCTCCTTCGCCTTGAGGTGGAAGTCGGGTCTGAACGGCGGACGGTTCTTGCGGGAATCTCTCAACACTACCAACCGGAGTCGCTCGTCGGAGCTTCGGTGGTGGTGGTCTTTAACCTGCAGCCCGCGACGCTCATGGGACAGGAATCCCGTGGAATGATCCTTGCGGCCTCAGATGACGAGGGGAAACTGATTCTCATCGGGCCGAAAGGCGACATCGCAAGCGGGAGCAAAGTACGGTGACTCGGGTATCCTTTGCACCGAACGATCGCAGAGGGGGTCTGTTCCAGAAACACTGAGTAGTCCTGAGAGGGTTGGAGGCGGATTATGTTTATTGATTCACACTGTCATCTGACGGCCAGGGAGTTCGACAGTGATCGGGATGAGGTAATTCAGCGGGCCCTGGATGCCGGGGTGCATGCCATTGTCTGTCCGGGGACAACCCTCGAAGATTCCCGAAAGGCCGTCGATCTCGCCTCGAAGTACCCTTCTGTCTACGCATGCGTCGGCATTCACCCGCACGAGGCGGCAAAGGCGCCGGGTGAAATGCTCCGGGAGCTCGAAGACCTTCTTGGCAGCCCGAAGGTCGTCGCCGTCGGTGAAATCGGGCTGGATTTCTATTACGATTTCGCCCCCCATGACGTTCAGGAGCAGGTGTTCAAGGAACAGATGCGGTTCGCCCGCCGGAAGAACCTGCCCGTTGTCATCCACACGCGCGACTCCATGGAACGCACGCTGTCGATCGTGGAGGAAATTCTCGAAGAAGACGGTGCGTGGCGCGATGAGGCCCCTGGAACTCCATCGCGATATCCTTCTCCCAAAGGGGTCTTTCATTGTTTTCCGGGTGACCCTTCAACGGCATGGCGATTGATTCACCTGGGGTTCTCCATATCGTTTCCCGGGATTGTAACCTTTAAAAAGAGCGGACACGCTGCAAGCGTCGCCTCAACGGTTCCCATTGAACACATCCTCCTCGAGACGGACAGCCCCTACCTTGCTCCTGTTCCCCTTCGCGGCACCCGGAATGTCCCTGCGAACATTCCTCTCATCGCGGCCAGGATTGCCGAGCTCCAGGGCCTCTCGGTTTCAGATGTCGCACGCGCAACGAACTACGCCGCTCTCAAACTCTTCGGCATCGGTACCCTCGGGGAACCGCAATTCACTTACACGCTCCGTGACGCCCTTTACGTGAATTTGACGATCCGCTGCAATGCGGACTGCGTATTTTGCGACCGGTCGGGAGACGCGGTGATCAAGGGTATCAATCTAAAGATTCAGAAGGAACCGAGCCCGGAAGAAGTGATCGCAGAAATCGGAGATCCGACGAAGTACCGCGAAATCGTGTTCTGTGGCTACGGCGAACCCACGATCAGGCTCGAAGAGATGAAGACCATTGCACGCTGGGTGAAAGCGCAGGGAGGGAAGACGCGATTAAATACCAACGGGCATGGGAATATCATTCAAAATAGGGATATTCTGCCGGAGTTGGTCGGTCTCATCGACGCCGTTTCTGTGAGCTTGAACGCCACGGATCCTGAAGAGTATGGCCGGCTGATGCGAATCAACGGGCCCATGTTTTTTTCGGCAATGAAGGCATTCGCCTCCGAAGCCGCCAGGCTCTTCCCGAAAGTCACGATGACCATCGTTGATATCGAAGAGGTGGATAAAGCCCGGGCGCGAGCGCTTGCAGAGGAAATAGGTGCAGAATTCTCCACCCGGCCGTTCTTTTGATCTCCGTACCACTGTTCGCCCCCACGAGGAAGAGACCATGCCACGATCGATGCTCATTGGGTTGATGATGTTATTGACGATGGTGTTCCACGCTTCTGCCGGTACACCGGGGAGCTTTGTGGTAAACGGAAGGACATTCGTCCTGAATGGAAAACCGTTTATCATCCATTCCGGCGAGGTGCACTACCCGAGAATCCCCCGTGAGTACTGGCGGGAACGCCTTCATACTGTCCACGCCATGGGCGTGAACACCATCTGCACGTACATTTTCTGGGATCTTCATGAGCCGGAGCCCGGCCGGTGGGATTTCAGCGGCGACAATGACGTCGCGGAATTCATACGTCTTGCCCAGAAGGAGGGATTGTATGTCATCGTCAGACCCGGCCCCTATGTATGCACAGAATGGGATTTCGGCGGTCTGCCGGCATGGCTCTTACGAGATCCGGAGATTCGTGTCCGATGCATGGATAAGGGTTACATGGCCGCAGTGAAACGCTACGTCGATCGATTGGGCAAGGAACTTGTTGACCTTCAGATTGATCACGGTGGCCCGATCATCATGATGCAGGTGGAAAACGAATACGGGAGTTATGGTAACGACACGGCCTACACCCGTGCGCTTGCCGGCTACTTTCGCGACGCCGGATTTACCATTCCTTTCTACACCTCCGATGGTCCGAATCGCGCGATGCTCGGGGCGGGGACAATTCCCGGCATTCTCCCGGTGGTGAACTTTGGTGAAGGTGCGCAGCAGGCGTTCCGCGAGCTCGAGGCCTTCCGGCCGGGTGTGCCGGCAATGTGCGGGGAATACTGGTGCGGATGGTTCACGCACTGGGGGGATTCCCTCTGGGGCAGGGCGGACACCAAATCGCAACTGGAAGAGATCCGCTGGATGGTGAAAACGGGGAAATCGTTCAATCTGTACATGGCACACGGAGGGACGAACTTCGGCTGGATGGCAGGCGCGAACTTCGGCAAAGCGTTCGAACCCGATGTGACGAGTTACGACTATGATGCCCCCGTGGACGAGACTGGTCGGCCCCGCGGGAAGTACTTCGCTATCCGGGAGATTCTTACAGCGGGGGAGAAGACGATTGCTCCTTCGAATCCACGCGATCTCATATCCATCGATCCTTTTCCCCTGGCGAAGGATGCGCCGCTGTTTGATAATCTTCCCCCCGGGATCCCGTCTCCTCAGATCTACGGCATGGAGCATTTCGGCCAAAACCATGGGTTCATCCTCTACCGCACCCACCTGATCGGACCGAATGAGGGGACACTCACCATTACGGAGCCGCATGATCTCGCGATCGTCCTTCTCGATGGAACGATTGTCGGCTCAGTCGACCGGAGGCTCGGTCAAACATCACTCGTGCTGCCCCATTTGAACAACGCGTCACCGCAACTTGATATTCTCGTTGAGGCCTTCGGGAGGGTGAATTTCGGTTCCCATTTGCTCGACAGGAAGGGGATTACGGAAAGAGTCACTCTTAATGGCATCACCCTGATGAATTGGGAAGTTTTTCCGCTTCCGATGGATAGTGGATATCGCTCACAGCTTCACTTCCGTGATTCCGTCGGTATCAGTGGCCCGGCATTCCACCGTGGATCGTTTTCGGTGAAAAAGCCCGGAGACACATTCCTCGACATGAGCGGCTGGCGAGAGGGAATTGTTTGGGTGAACGGAAAGAATCTCGGCCGTTTCTGGGGGATCGGGCCCCAACGAAAGCTGTATCTCCCGGGGGTCTGGCTCCGCGCCGGGGAGAATGATGTGATGGTGTTCGATTTGGAAGGAGGACCGCACGGTCCGTTGCGAGGGGTGAGGGAGCCGGATTTCCCCGCGAATTGAACATCTCTCTTCCTGCGCACGAGGCACCGGAATCAGGTGCCTCCGGTGCGCAAGCTCTCACCCGTTATTGGAAAGAGAGCGCTTGCTCGAGGTCTTCGAGAAGATCAGCTTCATCCTCGATGCCAACGGACAACCGGATGACGCGTTCATTGATTCCTGCCGCTTCTCGCCTTTCCGGCTGCATCGATCCATGGCTCATCGTGACGGGGTGCTCAACCAGGGATTCGACTCCTCCGAGTGATTCCGCGAGCGTGAACACACGCAGGGATCGCAATACCCGGTTGACTTCGTTGAGTCCCCCGTCAACTTCAAACGACACCATTCCTCCAAAACCACGTTGCTGTCTTTTTGCCAATGCATGGCCTGGATGTGAGGCAAGACCCGGGTAATACACGTGTCTGACATTTTTGTGCCCGGCAAGATACGATGCCACCGCCATAGCGTTGTGCTCGTGGATTTTCATCCTTGGCACCAGAGTCTTGATCCCACGGAGGACAAGCCAACAATCGAATGGGGATGCGCCCAGTCCGAGTGCATTGCCAAGGAAGCGGAGACGTTCGGCGTGTTCCTTTGCCCTGACGACGACCGCGCCACCTACAACGTCACTATGGCCATTCAGGTATTTCGTCGTTGAGTGCAGCACGATATCGACGTCGAATTCAAACGGACGTTGAAAATAGGGAGAGAGGAACGTGTTGTCGACGATGGCCAATGCCCCGTGCCGGTGGGCAAGCGAGGTAAGGGCCGCGATGTCGATGACACGGAGGAGGGGGTTGCTTGGCGTTTCAATCCAGATCGCCCGGGTATTCGGGCGGAGAGCTTTCTGGACGTTGGCCGGATCCGACATGTCGACCCAATCCACTTCGAACTTGAAGAGATCCTGATAGGTCCGAAGGAGTCTTTCTGTCCCGCCGTAGCAGTCGTGAGTGCAGAGGAGATGGTCACCGGTCTTCAGAAAATGGAGAGCAGCCGTAACCGCAGCCATTCCGGTCGCCGTTGCTACAGCGGCCGTTCCTCCTTCCAGGGCGGCTATGTTTTCTTCCAGTGCCGTCCGGGTAGGATTGGCAGTCCGGGTATAGTCATATCCGGTCGTCTTTCCCGGTTCGATAAACCTGAATGTTGAGGTTTGATAGATGGGTGTGGTAACGCTATTGAAAGCGGAATCCTTGTCAACACCCGCGTGGACGGTAAGAGTAGTGAATCTCATGCAGATTCTCCTTATGAAATGAAAAAGCCCCTTCTGATGATTGGAAGAGGCATCGGGAGAATGTCTGCATCTTCTTCTCATCTTTCCCCTTAATGGGGCAGGAGTTAGCACCGGGATTTCTCCAGAAAAGCAGAGAAGCGGTTGCTACGGCGTCACAGGGCCTGTTCCCTCGGCCGTTCTTGATAAGAATGTGAGTTTTTGGGGGACCCACATTGAGATTATTGTAGCAAAAGAGGCAGTCGTTGTCAAGTTGTTCTTCTTGACAAATGTCTTTTTTTTTCCTACAATATCGCAACCACAAACCATACACAATGGGGGTGTCCTGTCGCCTTGGTTTCGAATCGCGCGGTTGAGTTAAGTAGGTCAGGCACGATTGCAGATTTCGATTTCCAATCCAATATCTCAAACGTTCCCGAAGGGAAATTGCAATGAAACAACTGTTTGCAATTCTTGCTATGCTTCTCTGTCTCGCACTGGTCACCACACCGACCTATGCTCAATCGAATGCCTTTAACAAAGGCGACAAGGTGGTTTCTCTCGGCCTGGGTTTTGGGCTTGGTGGAGTGTATGGGAGCAGCAGTACGCCAACGTTCAGCCTGGGATTTGACTATGGTCTCGATGTGCCGAAGATCTCCATCGGCGGTCTGGTGGCGTATGCAAGTTCTTCAGACGATTTTGGTTACGGCTACAGCTGGAAGTACACTTACATCGTTATTGGCGCGCGTGGCGCGTATCATTTCCTCGAGGATAACAAGAATATCGATGCCTACGCCGGCCTCATTCTTGGATACAACGTCGTTTCGGCTTCGTGGAACGGCACCATAGCTCAGCCGGGCTATGGGTATAGCGCTTCAGCAAGCTACATGCTGTTCGGAGCTTTTGTCGGTGGCCGCTACTACTTCTCCCCGAAATTCGCGGTGTTTGCGGAGCTCGGTTACGGAGCAGGGATCATCACTGCAGGACTCTCGTACAAACTGTAAGATCTCCTGTTTTTCTTTAAGTTGTGCCAACAAGAGGAAGCCCCAGGGCTTCCTTTTGTTGTTGTATCCCGCCTCTGTTTTTGGTACTTTGTCTTTGTGTTCCTCTGATCTTCCACGCTTACCTCTGGAGACCACATGAAATCACGTGGATGCATTATTGCAGCTGTTGTTGTGGGCGCGATTGCCCTTGCGGCGATTGTCCTCGTCGGCTGGGGATTGAGTGTATACAACTCCCTCGTGTCGCTTGACGAAGGAGTCCGCTCCCAGTGGAGTCAGGTAGAAAGCCAGTACCAACGCCGTGCGGACCTGATCCCGAACCTCGTGAATACCGTCAAAGGATATGCAACCCAGGAGAAGGATGTTCTCCTCGGCGTGACTGAGGCACGGGCCAAAGTAGGCCAATTGACGGTCACCAAAGATGTTCTCGATGATCCCGCCGCGTTTCAGCGCTTCCAAGCCGCTCAAGACCAACTGTCTGGCGCTCTTTCGCGATTGCTTGCGGTATCGGAGAACTATCCGAACTTGAAATCGAACGAAAACTTCCTCGCTCTGCAGACACAGCTTGAAGGTACGGAGAACCGCATAGCGGTGGAACGGCAACGGTTTAATGTGACAGTGCAGAATTATAACACTACTATCCGACGCTTCCCGGCCTCCTTGATCGCCAGCTTCACCGGATTCCATGAGAAACAGTATTTCCAGGCGAAGGAAGGTTCTGAAAACGTTCCGGCGGTAAAATTCTAGGGCAGTTTTCTCTCAACAGGTTAACATGCGGCGTTTACTTTCGATCGCTTTTCTCCTGGGTCTCGTTCTGACTGCATTCGCCGATCCGGTGCAGGTCCCGAAGCTCTCCAGCTACGTCACTGACCTTACGGGAACGTTAGATCCGGGCCAGATCAACCTCCTCAGCAATAGGCTGCGGGCATTCGACGATTCTACAAGTAACCAGGTTGTCGTCCTGATGGTACCTTCGCTCGGCGACCAACCGCTCGAAGAATACTCGCTTCAGGTCTCCGAATCGAATAAGATCGGCGTCAAGGACAGGAACAACGGCGTTCTTCTTTTGATCGTCAAAGACGAACGCCGGATGCGTATCGAAGTCGGGTACGGGTTGGAGGGAGCGCTGCCGGATGCGCTCTCCGGGCTCATCATCCGCAGGGAAATCGCGCCGCGATTCCGGAACGGAGATTATTTCGACGGTATCAGTGCAGGTGTTGATGCGATTATGCTCGCAACGAAGGGAGAGTACAAGGGGGATAAGAAGAAGCAGCGGGACCATGTCGGGAACTTCTTCCCCTTCATCGTACTCTTTTTCGTGCTTTTTGCCTTCATCCGGAATATCTTCCGTCCTCGCCGGACAATTTTGGGAGGGTTCGGTCCTATGATGTGGGGGGGAGGATGGGGAAGCGGTCGTGGTGGCGGGTTCGGCGGAGGTGGAGGCGGAGGATTTGGAGGATTCAGTGGCGGCGGGGGGTCCTTCGGCGGCGGAGGATCGAGCGGAGGCTGGTAGCGAAAGCCTGTGGCGAGCGCTTCCCAGTCTGAAAGTTTTTTTCAATTGCTCCAATCCATGACCTTCTTGCTTGCTGAGAACAACGATGCTCAAAACGCTCTTTTGAGCCCTGAAGATTTCTTCCGCCTTCTTACTCCCACCGGTCTGTTGACGCTCATTCTTCCGGGTCCTCTGGAGGGTCGCCCATTTGTCCAGGGTCTCTCCTCTGTTCGTTTCAGCACAGGGAATCCTGAAAAAGAGCCGACCTCGCAGGGTGCCCCCGGGGTGATCACCCCGAGAGGGTCAAAATCCGTCGGTGCGGCTCTGCAATCGCTCAGGTCGGTCCCGATCAGATTCGCCGTAATTCTTGATCTGACGGGGGACCTCCCGGAGTGGGCTGAGCGGTCATCACGCATCGCCCAGTACATCGAGGAATCGCTGCACTATTTCCGGACGAAGAAGTGTGCGTGTATTATCGTAGCTCCGGACAAGATCCTTTCGCCCGCAACAGAATCCCTCCTCCATTCGAACTCTTCGATCGTCGGAGAGGTGTTCACCGCCGGTCCCTGGATGTATCTCCACCTGACCAGAACCGGAGATCTCGACGATCCGCTCCTGAAGCTCCCCCGACTTGTGAAGGTCAGCGAAAACACCTTCAGGCTTTTTCCCCCTATCTCCCCGTCCCGGGAAAGGAACAGTACCTGGACGACGCGGTTCTGGACACGTATCGGAGGGCGTTCATTGAGGCAGGTGAGGCAATAGTCCTGTTCGACCCCCGGGGCCCGTACCGGGAGGCGAACCGGCGGGCTCTGGAGCTGTTTGGCAGAACGGCGGAAGAGTTCCGGTTGGCCGGGCTGAAAGAGATCGTTCCGTCGACCGAGTTTATCCACGCCTTGAGGCTTTTGTCACAGATTGCGCGCAGACGCCGGATCACCGATCAGATCCAAATCCATCGACCCGGCAGGGGTGAAATTGACGTCTCGATAACGGTTGCGTTCCTTCACGCCCGACTCGCCTCGGTCATTCTTCGCGAGCAGGCGGCGGGGCGCACTCACGAAAAGAGTGGAGTCGCTCTCCTCGAAGAAATGGCGAGAAGATTCTCCGCCTCTCCCGTTCCCCAGGCCGTTTTCTTTGCAAAGAAACTGACCGATGCGAATCCGGCCTTCCGGGAGCTCTTTGCTTCCGTGCTTGCCGACAACGAGACGCCCACATTGCAGCAATTGCTGGGCCGCGACCTCCACGCTTCGGCACGGGCCCTCATCCAGGTCGCCGAAACGACCGGAGCGTCCGAGCGGATCCTCCCGAATCTCTCGCTGTCCGTCGGTGAAACCGCAAATCGTATGGTCGACCTGATCGCAAGCCGTGTGCATTTCAGCGAACGCAATGGTGTTCTGCTCACCGTGATTGACCATACGGTTCGCGAGGCAAAGATCCGGGAACTTGATCATGTCGTCCACTCTCTCCGTGTGGTTGCGGACAATGATGTCAGTCCTGCAATCGTGGTCCGGCAAGAACGGATCCTCTGGGCGAACAAAGCCTTCGCCATGCTCCTCGGGCTTGTGTCGACGGATGAAGTGTCCGGGAACTCCATCGAACAGTTCCTCATCCCGCGCGACCGGCGTTCTGTGCCGGGCAGGCTCGGAGCCGCCGATCTGGAAGCGGAAGAGAAGGATTCTCTGGAATGCTCCCTCCTCTCCCATGGAACAAAGCCGCTCCGGGTTGAAGCCGTGGTACAGCGGATCGAGTTTGAGGGGGGGCCGGCCGGACTTGCAGTTCTGCGAAACGTGACGGGTAAGCTCAAATCGACGGAGGAGCTGAAGGAAAAGCTCGACGAGGTTCGTCGCCTTCAGAAGATCCTCGCCTCCGCAAGGGGGGACCTGGACCCTCTCTCGTGCACGCGCGCCCTGTTCGAAGGCGGTTTGAAACAGCTCGGGTTTGATGCCGGGATCTGCTACTCAGTGGACCAGGACGCACCGTCCATCGCCGTGGTTGCGTCTGAAAACATTCCGGAAGCTGCGTCTGCAACCCTCACAACGCAGTCTCTTCACGAAGGGATTTCCGGCTATGTGGCCCGCACGCAGACACCGCTGCACCTTCAACTGGAACACTATCCCCCCCACCTCCCTTACAAAATCCTCTTCGAATCCGCGGGGTTCCACACGATCGTCTATCTCCCCGTCGCATCCCAGAATGTCTTGCACGGGATCTTCCTCTTCTGCGCGAAGAAGTCCATCGACCAGTCCGAGTTGACTTCGGAGTTTCTTGAATCCTTTGCCCGGGACGCGGGAGACATTGTGGGCGCAGCGTGGCGATATGAGAGGCTGAGGGAAGCGGAGAACCGATCGCGCGTTCTATTGGAATCCATCCCCGACATTGCGTATGAACTGTCCGCTGACGGGTCTTTTACCATGCTCAGCGGCCGGGTCGAAGCGCTTCTCGGACACAAGAAGGAAGAGTTCTTCCGGAATCCCGATCTCTGGCGGCATTGCGTTCATCCCGATGACCGGAGTCTCTACTCGTCGCGGGTCGGGGACCGACGCAAAGACCGGCAGGGCGGAGAGCTCGTCTATCGCGTGCTCCCGAAAGGAAAAGCCGAAGCCCGCATGGTGCGGGATGTGTTCACCCAGGTGTACAACGAGGAGGGAGCCCTCGTGGCAGTCCGGGGTATCGTAGCCGACGTGACGGATTTGATCGGGGAGAAATCTCCTCGCACCGACGAAGCCCCCGGGGCGCAACCGTCGGCGCCGGTCCTGAGCATGTCGGATCTCGGCGTGATCATGACGGACGTGATTGACAAGATGGGAGACGCCTTTATCATCACCGATCTCCAGGGCAGAATTGCGGAAGTCAACACGGAATTCACGCACCTCACCGGTTTTACGCGTCAGGAAGCCATCGGGATGCAACTGCCGTATCCATGGCTCCTGGACGAAGAGTATGGGACGATCATGCGATGGATCACAGCGCTTCGGGAGAAGATGGCGTTGAGAGACTTCGATATGAACTGGGTCGCGCGTGACGGGGTTCGCATGGCCATCAGTCTGAATACATCCCTTCTGCGCAATACTTCGGGGGAGCCGTACGCGATGCTGAACATTGCGCGGAACATCACCGAACGGAAAACCCTGGCCGATACTCTCTCCCGGACGAACCGTCGCGTCGAAATGCTGAACCGCATCGTCAGCGCGGCGAACGCGACACTCGACATCACATCCATTTTTGATGTTGTCGCGACAGAAATCGTTTCGATGGTTCCCTGCGAGATCGTCGCGCTGGATCTTCTTTCGGATGATCGGCGGAGCATGGAGATCAGGGCATGCTTCGTTCAGGGGGATTTGCCGGGTTCCTACCGGGGAAAGATTTCCTCTGTTGAAGGCACCTCCGCCCAGCGTGTCATCGAGACACGGGAGCCCGTTCTGTTCAATGAAGTCCCGGAAAGCGGCGATATTCTTCCTTCGTATGCGGCGGAATTCGCATCGTTCCTGAGCACTCCGGTGATCCTTAACGATCGCGTCATCGGGACGCTGGACCTTGGATCGCGGGAGAGGGCGATGTTCGCGCCGGAGGACATCGGGGTGCTTCAACCCATTGCGGACCAGGTGGGAGCGGCCGTGCAGAACGCGCTGCTCTATGCCCAGATCCAGGCGCAGGTTGAGCGTGTGCACGCATTGTACAAAGTGGGGGAATCCCTTGCCGGGGCGCCCGACACGGAACAGGTCCTCAGAGTCGTGGCAGAGGAGATGCTCCACTCGCTTTCCTATGACCGGTTCGTCTTCACGAGCTCGACCCCTGACGAATCGCATTCCTTTGCGCGTGCGTTTGCCGCGAGCGGGTGACGACCTTGTCGCCGACGAGCTCAATGATGCAGATCGCAGTCATGCCGATTGTCCCGAAGGTGTGCATGGGGGAGATGCAGGGAGTCCGTCACTGATTACCATCGCGGTCAAAGGGAAGGACCGCATGCACGGAATGATTTCCGTGAGCAGGAACGCGCACACTCCCTTCGAAGAGGGCGACTTGCGTCTCGCTCAAAGTATTGCTACTTTGGCGGGAATAGCGCTGGATCGCGTGTTATTGTACGAGGAGACGCTCGCAAAGGCGGAAGAAATCGAGGCGCGCAATCGTGATCTCGACGATTTCACGTATGTCGTTTCCCATGATCTGAAAGAACCCCTGATCACGATCGAGGGCTACAGCAGCATCGTGCAACAGGAGTTCGCCGAGAAGCTTGACGAAGAGGCGGTGGATTACCTGCGGTCGATTATCCAGGCCACCGAACGGTTGAAACGGCTGATCGACGATCTGCTGACTCTTTCACGCGTGGGCAGGGCGCGACATGAATTGGAAATGGTGAATACGAAAGATGTGGTCCTGGCGGTTGTCAGAGATCTCGAGTTCACTATTCGCGAAAATCATGCGGTGGTCGAAATCCCTGAACATCTCCCCTCGGTTCTCTATGATGCCACACAGTTGGGACTCGTGTTCCGGAATCTGATTTCCAACGGCATAAAATTCAACAGGAACGAGATTCCCGTCATCAACATTTCCGTGGAAGAGTCCACCGAGCACTATGTCTTTTGTATCAAGGACAATGGGATCGGTATTCCCGACGAATACTTCGAGAAAATATTTGTGATCTTTCAGCGTCTTCATTCGGCCGAAGTGTTTCCCGGAACGGGTGCGGGATTGACGATTGTCAAGAAGATCGTCGAACGGCACGGAGGAAAAATCTGGGTGGAGTCCGAAGTGGGACGGGGCACCTACTTCTATTTCTCTGTTCCCCGACACCTCAACAGCACAGTCGCGTGACGCCATGGAATCATCGAATTCCATCAAAGTTCTCCTGGTCGACGACAATAAGGACTTTGCCACTCTGGTCCAGGTCTTCCTTCGCCGGCACCAACCACAAACATTTTCGGTCGTGTGGCGTGGCGATGGCGCGGGGGCGGAGGAGGCTGTCAGGACCGATGGGCCGTTCGACGTCATCCTGATGGACTACTTCCTCCCGGGTCAAAACGGACTGCAAATCACGAAGTCCTTGCGTACCCAGGGGGTCGATGTCCCCATCATATTTCTCACCGTCAACAAGGACTTCGATCTCGCGGTCGAAGTCTTGAAACTCGGCGTCGCCGATTATCTGCTCAAAGATGATGCCACGACGCCGGTGCTCCCGGGAACGATTCTGAAGGTCATTGAACAGCAGCGTCTTGAAGCCCAACGGACGGCATTGGAAGTTACCCTGCGACGGCTGGAAACCATCCAGGAAGTGGTCCTCAAAATAGCCGCCGATACCCGTGACCCGTTGGACATCATGCACCTCCGCGTCAATCAGCTGATGGAAGGCCACACCAATGACGGACTCACTTCCTACCTGGTGATTATCCGTGACAATTTGCAGCGGATCGAGAAGAAGATATCCCAGTTGAAGGATCTCAAGAGCGACAAGACAATCCCCTACATCCGCGACATACGTATGTTCGACCTTTCCGAATGAATACCCGCTTCGCGTTAGCCCAGATCGATCCCGTACTCGGTGATATCCCGAGAAATGTTGATATTCATGCAACTTTCGCAGAGCGTGCCCGGACGCAAGGAGCGAAACTGGTGGTGTTCCCCGAGCTGAGCCTCACGGGATATTCCGTGAAGGATCTCCATTGGGAGTTGTGCATCAGATCCGGTTCCCCGCCCGCTGCCCTTGCACCGCTCCTCGACTTAAGCCGGTCGGTATCCATGATTGTCGGCGGGATCGAGGAGGGGGAGAACTACGGGATTTACAATTCCGCTTTCCTCCTTGAGGACGGGAAGATCAGGAGCGTACACCGGAAAGTCTACCCGCCGACGTACGGCATGTTCGAGGAACTCCGTTACTTCAGTCCCGGCAAGCAGGTCCGCGCGATCGACACAAAAGTGGGACGGCTCGGCGTCCTCATTTGCGAGGACCTCTGGCATCTCTCTCTCCCGTATCTCCTCGCCTGCGACGGCGCATCTGCCATCGTCGGTCTTGTCGCAAGTCCCACGCGCATCACCGGCACCGGGGACACGCCCCCGGTGGCCACCGCAAATGGCGAGAACCATCGCGTCCTCGCGCGGTTGCTCTCCGTGTTCATCATGTTCTGTAATCGCGTCGGGTTCGAGGACGGAGTGAGTTTCTGGGGTGGGTCGGAAATTGTCGGGCCCGACGGCGACCCCGAGGTGAAGGCAAAATTATTTGATCAAGACCTGATCGTTGCAGAGGTAGACGGGAATGAGGTGCGTCGGGCAAGGAGGTTTTCCCGTCATTTCCTCGATGAGGATTTCCGGCTCGTGGAAACTGAACTGCGGCGCATCCTCGGCAAGGACGTGACCCCGGGGTAGAGCGGATGATGCCGGAAAGCCCAACGTGTACGATTTTGCCCCTCCGACCCCGACGGCCGGAAAAAATGTCGCGGACCATTTTCTTGCTTGACAGTAACCGGGGACTTTTGTAAGATGAATGCACAAGGATTCTGCGCGAAATTACGCCGGTTTCCATCGAAGTTGTGGGAAGGAGCTCGTGGCTTGGCGTCTTTTCTTACTCCGCTCCAAGTGCTGCCTTTTTCTTGATCCCTCGGAAGCCCCCTCCCAAGAGTCACATGTGGCAACGGAACAGTGTAGGCAAAAGATGAGGGTGAAGGCCGTGTGCGCTCGTGTGACCTGATTCGACCTTCCTGTTTCTCCGAAGTGGACCGAAGATGTACGAGAGATTCTGGCCCTACCCGGCTCCGGGAGAGCGGGGCAAACTGTTCTGTCATATAACGTGCCGGACTGTCGTTCCGGCGCTCCACGAGCGAGATGCCTCATACGTCAAATGGGGTTGATCATCGCCAGCAAAGAGGAGGAGTGAATGGATCCTGCCGGACAGCCCAACATTAAGGTCGATTGGGTTGGAGAGCCCCGACAATCCAGACCCGCCGGGATAGTCCTCCTCGATCATCAACTGAGAATATTGAGCCTGAATGAGGAAGCCGAGGCCATCCTTCGGATCTCCCGCAAAGGGAAGGCGGTCAAATCGCTCACCGAATTCATCGCGTCGGAAAGTGTTCGCGAGGAGCTTCGATCCGGAAAGTTTTTCCCCCCACAAGAACAGGCGTTGGCAGGGCGTGTGACCTCGGTGAGAATGTTGCGAGACGACGGCTCCGAGTTTCCCGCTCAAATCTCCATTCTCCGCTCCCATCCTGATCAGCCGCCGGTCTTCACCGGTGTTCTCCGCGATCTCACCGAATATATGGACGAACAAGATACCCTCCACCGACTGGCGGCAATCGTCGAATCGTCCGACGACGCAATTCTCAGCAAGACGCTGGACGGCGTTATCACCAGTTGGAATCGGGGGGCGGAGCGAATGTTCGGGTATTCCGCGGCAGAGATTCTGGGGAAGCCCATCCTCCTGCTTTTTCCCCGGGAGCGGGCAAAAGAAGAGACGGAGTTCCTCCGGCGGCTGGCGAACGGCGAGAGAATCGACCACTATGAAACGGTGCGCCGGAGAAAGGACGGATCTCTCTTCGATGTCTCCGTGACCCTTTCGCCCATCAAAGATATAACGGGAAAGATCATCGGAGCCTCGAAGATCGCCAGAGACATTTCTGACCGCAAGAGGGCGGAGAAAGCCCTACGAATTGCGAACGAGCGCTTTCGCAATACCCTGGATAATCTTCTGGAGGGTTGCCAGATCATCGACTTCGATTACCGCTATCTCTACGTCAATGGTGCGGCTGCACGGCAGGGAAGACATCGAGAGGAGGAGTTATCCGGGAGCTCCATGAGTGAGGCGTACCCTGGCATTGAAACCACGCGGATGTACGCCCTGCTCCGGAAATGCATGGAGGAGCGGGTCCCGGTGCACATGACGAATGAATTCACATTTCCCGACGGCACGAAGGGGTGGTTCGATCTCAGCATGGAACCCGTGCCCGAAGGGGTATTCATTCTCTCCGAAGACGTGACGAACGAGAAGAACATGGAGGTGGAGCTCGAAAAGCACCGGGAACACCTTGAGGAACTTGTCAAGGAGCGCACTGCGCAGCTGGAAGCCGTGAATAAAGAGCTCGAGGCTTTTTCCTATTCCGTTTCGCATGATCTCAGGGCGCCGCTTCGTCATATTGACGGCTTCGCGGACCTCCTGCAGAAACATGCCCAGGAGAAACTCGATGATCAGGGACATAGGTACGTCAGGATCATTGCTGACGCCGCAAAACAAATGGGCGTCCTCATCGATGAGCTTCTCCTGTTCTCCCGGATGGGTCGGGCGGCGATGCATTTGACGCCCGTCGATTTCAACATGCTCGTGGAGGAGTCAATTCGGGGGCTGCAATGGGAGTTGCAGGGGAGGCGCCTTCAATGGACGGTCGATCCTTTGCCGAAGGTCTCGGGAGACCCCACGATGCTCCGTCTGGTGTTTGAAAATCTCTTGAGCAACGCGATCAAATACACCCGCCCCCGTGAGCGAGCGGAGGTCCGCATCGGGAGTGTCCCGGGATCCGAGGAGATCGTGTTCTATGTCCACGACAACGGCGTCGGGTTCGACATGAAATACGCCGACAAGTTGTTCGGCGTGTTTCAGCGGCTGCATAGCGCGTCGGAATTCGAGGGGACCGGCATCGGCCTCGCAAACGTCCGGCGCATCATCAACCGCCACGGGGGACGGACCTGGGCGGAGGGAGAGGTAGAAAAAGGTGCAACGTTCTTTTTTAGTCTTCCTCACCACCTGTCGGAGCAACCATGAACGCATTGAGAAGCATTCTGCTTGCCGAGGATAGCCCCCAGGATGTCGAGCTTACTCTTGCGGCGCTCGTGGAGCACCGGCTCGCCAATGACGTGATGGTCGTCCACGATGGAGAAGAAGCCTTGGACTACCTGTTCTGCAGAGGGAAATTCAGCGGGCGTTCCGATGGCAACCCCGCCGTCATTCTCCTCGATTTGAAAATGCCGAGAGTCGACGGGTTGCAGGTGTTACGGGCACTGAAGAGCGATCCGCTGCTCCGGTTGATTCCTGTTGTCGTCCTTACGTCATCGCGTGAGGAAAACGATCTCGTCGAAAGCTACAAACTCGGAGTAAATGCGTACGTCGTCAAGCCGGTGGATTTCCAACAATTCGTTCGTGCGGTAAGTCAGCTCGGGGTGTTCTGGGCTGTCATCAACGAACCCCCGCCGCGGAGCATAAAATCTGCTCCCTGAAAGTCTGAACCCCGGGCCGTTCGCCTTCGCGCAGGTCAGGGGCCGGGAGGAACAATGAGACGGAACGGTAAATTGAAGAGGAAGGGAACATGAAAGCTGTGTTGCGCATTCTCCATCTCGAAGATGACCCACAGGACGCCGAACTGGTTCGTTCTCTTCTGGAGGGAGAGGGGTTGGTACCGGATGTGGTTCGGGTCGACACCAGGGAGGGATTCCGGGCCGCACTGAGTCACGGGCAATTCGACCTGATCGTATCTGATTTTACGCTTCCGACATTTGACGGGAAATCAGCATTGGCAATGGCCAGAGAACTGGCCCCCGAAACGCCGTTCATCTTTGTTTCGGGCACGATGGGTGAAGATGCCGCGATTACGACGCTGCGCAACGGCGCTACGGACTATGTCCTGAAACATCGCATAGAGCGGTTTATTCCCGCCGTGCGCAGGACCTTGCGCGAGATCGACGATCGGAAAACGCGCAAGCACGCGGAAGACCAGATGCGGGCCAGCGAAGAGATGTTCCGGGTCATCGCAGAGAATGCCACCGATCTCATCGCCGTCCTTGATCTGGAAGGACGTCGGTTGTACAACAGCCCGTCGTATGAGTCCATCCTCGGCGATCCCCTGGCGCTCCGGGGGACGGATTCGTTCAGAGAAATTCATCCGGATGATCGGGAGAACATCAAGGAACTCTTCCAGCGCACCGTTGCCACCGGGATCGGAGAGCGGGCGGAATTTCGTTTCATCCGCAAGGACGGGCAGATCCGGTTCATCGAATCGCAGGGAAATCTGGTGCGGGACGAGGCCGGTAGGCCGGAGAAAATCGTCGTGGTGTCGCGTGATGTCTCTGAACGAAAGATTGCTGAAAAGGAGCTGGAGCTGCAGACGACGTATTTGCGACAGCTGTTCGAAAACTCGCCCACGGGTATCGTCCTGCTCGACCCTTCGGATCGCGTCATGAATACGAATGCGGCTTTTCAGCAGATCTTTCAATTCCGCCTCGAGGAAATCAGAGGAAAAGTTCTTGATGAGTTCATAACTCCTGCAGACCGCGCCCAGGAGTCCCGGACGCTTCACGAACGGTCCCTCGCGGGAGGGGTCGTTCAAAGCGAAACGGTGAGGCATCGGAAAGACGGTACCCCGGTCGATCTCATAGTCACCGGGTGCCCCATCGAGATCGGCGGTAAACGCGTCGGTGTCTACAATCTTTTCGTTGACATGACAGAGCAGAAGAAACTCGAAGACGATCTGCGGCAGGCTCAGAAGATGGAGAGCATCGGGACGCTGGCTGCGGGGATTGCGCATGATTTCAACAATATCCTTGGCATCATCATGGGCCATTTCACTCTGGTGAAAAAGAAAGTGGGGGAGAGGGCGGATATCGCCTCGAACAGCGAAGCGATCATGACCGCCGTGGATCGCGGGGCCGCCCTGGTACGGCAAATCATGACGTATGCGCGAAAGACCGGATCGTTGTTCGAACCCGTCATCGTCGACGATATCATCCTGGAGCTGGTTTCGATGTTCGAGGAGACTTTTCCGAAGACCATTCGCTTCGCCCTCGAACTGGAACAGCCCCCGTGCACAATCCCTGCCGACCGCACCCAAATGCATCAGGCGTTGCTCAACCTATGTGTCAACGCCCGTGATGCAATGCCTGCAGGAGGACGGATCACCATCGGGACGCAAAGGGTGAGATCGGAAAACGTAAAGAATGCTGCTGCAGTCGGATCAGCGAGCGCGTATCTTTGTATCCGGGTGTCCGATACAGGGTCCGGTATCGATGAGGTTACACGGACGCATATCTTTGAGCCGTTTTTCACCACGAAGGAGCGGGATAAAGGGACAGGCCTTGGTCTTTCCGTGGTGTACGGTATTGTGAAGGCGCATGGAGGGCTTATCGAGGTGCAGAGTCAAATGGGCATAGGGACAACATTTCTTCTGTACCTGCCAGTCCCAGATTCCGAGTCCATGCCCTTCGATGTGCAGGGAACCGAACGGCATACGGTAGGGAGTGGAATTGCGACAGTCCTGATCGTCGAAGATGAAGACCCGATGCGTGAATTGCTGGAAGGGATTTTTGAATCAGGAGGTTATCGAGTCCTGTCAGCGCGGGATGGGGTCGAAGCGATCCGGATTTTCCAGGCCCACTCGGCGGAGATCACGGTGGTCCTGTCCGATTTTGGGTTGCCCGGGCTGGACGGGATGACAATGTTTCTGAAGATGCGACAAGTTAATCGCAACGTCCGTGTCGTTTTCACGAGCGGGTATCTCGATTCCGATCAGAAACATGAGCTCTTCTCGCTGGGTGTTGCCGAAATCATTTCGAAGCCGTTCGATCCGAACCGGGTGATGGATCGAGTGGGGGAGATTCTCAAAGGCGGGCGTTGAGTCCGCCCACCCCCTTGGCCCACCTTCTCACCTTCTCACCAGCATTGCCATGCTCCCGCCGCGACCGTAAAGGTTTTTTCTTGAAGGACCCTTGACAGGCCCTCTTCGGAATTTTATATATAATTAGACCAAACCTAAATAACGGAAGGCCCTCCTACCGATTTTCCACTGATTGCTGTGTGATATAAGACCGACGTAGTCGGATTTCAGAGTCACAAAAAAAGGCGTGTCACCCGACCTTTGGCGAGGAGGGGTGACACACCGGGCAAAAGGCAGAACTCACCTCTGAAAAGAAGTGCGTCCGTCTTTGCATTCAGAAGGTACAGAGTCAACCATTCACAGTCAACCCGATGAACGAACGCGTGGCATACGCGACCGTTCGGAAGCAATGCAACGGGTTTCACTCTTCCCCAGAGGGATAGAATCCTTCATCTCGGCGCTCCGCGCTCAACTTGACGAGCTGAGGTGGAATGTCTGTGGTAAGTCGGAAAATGTTCCCGCAACCTGACAGGTCATGGCACTGCAGATAATCTGCGGGTCGTTCGAGCCGTCTGAGGTGACGGGTCAAACCTTTCTGTCTGCAGATGGGACAAAGATACGGCACTGCGTCCTCCCGATCGATCTCAACCTCTTACGGTCGCAATTAACGCATTGCGGGTCGAGAAAATGTGCGCGTGGTCACATGGCGCTGGAAAATGCGATGAGTTGCTTCAGGAGGGTTAATGGGCGAGAAGACCTCTTGCACAACCTCCAAAGGAGGCAAGAGGTTTCATCTGTTAGAACTTCTGAGGTCGTGTTTCATCGGGCAAAAGCCGGGGCGGACAGCAAGCGGAGTCGTTCGCCCCTGTGCGAGCACACCTCGGTTCACCCTAGTGTTTCGGCGTCCCCAGGGGGAAAACGGTCCTTTGATACACCTCGTTAAGCACCTGGGCGATGCCGGCATAGATGGCGGACAGACCGCAGATGATCCCCTCATACCCTGCAATGGTTGTCATCTGAGCGCTTGCGGTTGCCTCGCCAACGGCGAGGAGAAAGAACAGGATCGTGAGCGACGCGAAGACGAACTGCAGGGCACGCGAAAGTCTGAGTGTTCCGATGAACATGAGGAGCGTGAAGAGTCCCCACACAGTGAGGAACCATTGCATCCCTGTATTGGACGTCTTGTCGGCCCATCCGAGTTTTGGCATCACCAGGAGGGCGACCAGGACGAGCCAGAAGAATCCATAGGAAGCAAACGCCGTCATGCCGAAGGTATTCTTTTTCTTCCATTCCATATAGCCGGCCAACACCTGGGCCATTCCGCCGTAGAAGATGCCCATTGCGAGGATCATGGCATTGAACTCATAGATCCCGGCGTTATGGATGTTCAGGAGCACCGTCGTCATGCCGAAGGCCAGAAGTCCAAGGGGTGCAGGGTTGGCTGTCGTGTCCCTGATTTCGTACATTGCCGCATCGCTCATTGAGCTTTTCTCCTCTGCTATGGATTCGCAAAACGTAAGGAGGTTTTTTTCTGAATGCAAGGAGGAGTCCGTTTGCATCTGTTTCAGGCATTTCGTAATCCTACCGGAGGGGAAATGGACCTACCTCGTTGTCGAAGTGGATGGTTCCACCTATCGACGGTTCGAGCATTCAACCTGGACGATTCCCCGGGTGTCTATAGGATACGACGGGGGATTATTGCCCCGACGAGTGCAGCGAATTGAAGCCGGACACCGTTGTATCACGACGGCGCATCAACAAATCATTGAATACGACATTCCAGAGAATCTTCTTTGCCGGAACGAGCCGGCTTACTGAACACTTTCCGGTGCTCGGCGCGCGACTGTTGGATGCGACGGTTCGCCCACTCTACGGGAGCCCCATGCTTTCCATGCTGTTCAGGCAAAGCAACCGGAGAACCCTCAAGAAAATGGGAAGGGCCCGACGATTTCTTGTCATAGCGGACAGCCATATTGGCGACGCGGTGATGCTGCAATCATCACTCATCGCCCTGCGCGACTTTTTCCCGGATGCTGAAATTGATTATGCAATCAACAAGACCGTGGACCCGCTTATCGAGGGGAATCCCGATGCAACACGGATCATTCCTGTTTTCTCCAATGGTCTGTTTCCGTCTCCGACTGACGTTGCGGCTCTCCGGCAAATTATCCGGAAGGGTCAATACGACTTGTGCCTGAATTTCTGCCCTTTCCTGAGAAGAAAAGGCCTGATAGCGCCCGGTCAACCCTTCATCGATTTCCTGAGCCATGCTCCGACGATCCTCCGCAATGAAAACGATTTTGTGCAGATCAACCATTTCAGTTATCAGGCCTACCAGTTTGTTCGTGAATTGTTTTTGATGGCTGCCCGGCCGGTCCGCAACGATTTCTTCCCGGGAGTCAGAACAACCTATTCCGATGATGCGGTAGAGAATGCCCGGCTCTTCGCGAACGAGGCCGGCCTTTTGCAGAGTTCGACAGTCATCATGTACAATCCGGATAGCAACAGCAAATTCAATCTCATGCCGTTTGAAAACCAGGCTGCACTCCTGGAACGCCTGGCCAGGGAAAGCAGCGTGGACACGACGATCCTCCTGGGAGCCGGTCACACCGAAGCGGGTATCGGTGAACGTCTGCTGGACTGCATGTCATCACCGGGCCGAGCGAAGTTCCGTATCATCCCCCGGGCCATGCCCCTGGAGGTCTTCTCGGCACTGATTGATTTTGCCGACGTGTTTATCACCGGTGACACCGGCCCCTTGCATCTTGCGGCGGCCCGGCGTTACTCTCGCTCGGGCCGGCATCAATTTCGCAACCGTACCGCCGTTTTGTCCTTTTTCGGCGCTACGATGCCGCGCATGTCCGGTTACGACTCATTCCAGGCGGGTTACCTGCCCTCAAACCAGGATGCCCCATCGTGGTGCTACCAGGCAGGGAGTCCATGCCGGAACATCACGTGTCTTGACAAAACGTTTAAGACTTGTAGCAAGGTCAGGTGTTTCGAGCACGTCGATGAAGCAGGCCTGGCGACCCTCATTACCTCCCATCTCAGTGAGCTTGACCGGCAAACGCCTGCGAGGCGTAGGCAAGATTCATCATCCGGATCGGTTCACTGAACCGTGAAAAATGTCTTAGGCGTATTGGCCTCGGAATTTCCCATACACTCGTGCTGGCATACCTCGGGCAATATGCCGACCGAAGCCTATCCCAGTTGCTGATCACCTTGATCATCATGTTGTATATTCCCGCTACCAAGGTAAGAAGGAGTTCTTTTACAGAATGGTGAGGCTATGACGGACTCAAACGACACCCAACACCGATTCATCTAACAGGGAATTGCAGTCGGGCGGGCGCGGTGTGGCACATTGCCCGAAATACACACTCTCTTCCTCCTTCCGCTAACGGCGGGTCAAAGGAGGGCCGAAGTCCCCTCCACTTTCATTGGTCGAGTCCCGAATTCGATTGGAAACAGCGCGATCCCAACAATTGAGGAGTGCCGAAGTGAATTTGAACCTTGTGTCAAAAGTCGGGTTAGTGATGGCGATCCTTGCAGTGGTTTTGCTCGTGTTTCAGGAATCGCTTCTTGCTGCCGGAGTCATCGCAATCAGCATCCAGATCGCTGCAGCTTTGCTCATGTTCTGGGCCCGTTTGACGTTCGGTCGAAGGAGCTTTCATGCTACAGCAGCTCCCACAGAGGGTGAATTGGTGACTTCGGGACCCTACCGGTACTTGCGACATCCGATCTACGCATCTCTCCTGTACTTTATATGGGCCGGAGTCTTGTCTCATCTATCGGTTGTGAGTATCCTCCTGGGAGTTGTGGCGACCGCCGGGTTGATCTTCAGGATGGTGAGTGAAGAACGCCTTCTTCTGGCGCACTATCCAGAATACGCTGCGTATGCTTCTCGTACAAGGCGAATCATTCCATTTGTTCTCTAGAAATGATCTGTACACGAGTATTTTCTGCCACACTGCAAACAGCATTATTGGAGCCCACTTTTCTTCTCATGATCAGACTGCCTGCCAACCAGTGTTTGTTCACCCATGCCGTCTAGGTTACAGAGTCTTGCGGCGGGGCGGGGCTGATCCCCGATCGCCGGTTCGTCTGTCCCCACCCGCTTAACGAACTCCTTACCGGTACTCCGTTTCTTCCCTCTATTCTCCGCCAGGGCGATCAGAACCCTCTTCCAGGGGATTAACTACTCTTTCATCCTTTCAGCCGTGTCATACTGAAGTGCGGACCGGTATACTGCATCTGGTTCAATACAAAGAGCCTTTCCCGTGGGGAACCGATTTGTCGCGAGCTATCCTGTTCATTCGGAAAGCAGTCAATGTCGTTTCAACTTCATGAAAGGTGCAACAATGACAACACGAATGGTTTGTGGATGTATCGTCATGATGTTTGTTCTGGCCCTCCCGGCATATGCGGGTGGAACGGAGCAATTCCAACGATACTTCAGCGATGCGGCGAACAAGGTAAAGGCAACAGAGGATCCGGCACAGAAGCGTGAAATTCTCAATGAGTCTTTTCAAACCATGTTGAGAGCCTTAGACATGGTCGAGACGTCGCCGATGCTTTCGAAGGCCGACGCGGTCAGCATCCATCGTTTCAGAGCTACACTGCAAGAGAAACAAGATGAGCTTGTCGGCGCCAACGGCTTCACTCGTGTGCCGGACGCTCAGCTCAATGCATTCTCCAACTACGTTGTGCAGGATATGGAGCAGGCCGATCAGACAATCACCATCAGTGTATTGACTCTTATCGTGATCGCTCTGGTGATCCTGGTCCTGTTATAATACTCTCTCGAGGGTCCATCGTATTGAATAAGCGCCAGCAGACACACTGGGTGCCGACCCTTTCCGTCCTGGTGTTCGCGGCGGTAACCGTCTGCTCGTCCTGCAATCAAGAACTGACATTGGCGAATACCTTCGGGAGTGTTGGAGGGGCAAGGAAGGATTCGGCCATGGCACCTCGGTGGCAAAAAAATGAATTGGCCGAGGCGGGCATCTACGCCAGGGAAGAACTTGAATCTCTGTCGGAACGCGATCCGCTTCCCTCCGGACTAGTGGATCCCTCCACAGAGCGCTGCATCCGGGATTACGGTCCCGCGATCAAATCCTATGCCGAACGATACCGCGTCGATTGGAGGTTTGTCCTTGCGATCATGAAGCAGGAATCACGCTATTCCTGCAACGCGCAAAGCGTCAGGGGGGCGGCGGGGCTCATGCAACTCATGCCTGGGACGGGTGAAGAACTGGCCAGGAAACTGAATCTTCAGGATCTCCTGCCCCCGGCACACAACATTCAGGCGGGGATATTTTACCTGCGGAAACTCTACAGATTGTTCGACGGAGCTGGGGAGGTCGATCGACTGAAGCTGACTCTGGCGGCGTATAATGCCGGATTCTCCAGAGTCCGTGATGCGCAGGAACTTGCCGTGTACCTGGATGATGAGCCATTGCAGTGGCAGGCAGTTAAGAACGCACTTCCACTTCTCTCGAAGCAGTTTTACACTCTTCACAGATCCGTCTGGGGTCAGGACAAGCCGAGATCCGGGTGGTTTGGCAATTCCAGAGAAACCATCCGTTATGTAGACTCGGTGATGGACTACTATGACGAGTTCAAGCTGGCGCTGAATTGAGCATGAAGGCTGAGCAAGAAACACCTATAAAATATACCATGCTTACTCAGCCAACGCCGGATGCAACCGGTGAACTGAGAGAAAGGTGACCCAAATGCCGAACGAAACATCATCAAACACCAAAGGACTTGCTGCAGCTACCGTGGCGAAGATCTCAGCACTCATTGATTACCAGAACGGTTCGGTGGTGAGTCGTGAGATCATGAAGAAGCCAGGGGGCAATGTCACGCTCTTCGCATTTGACGAAGGGGAAGGGCTGACCGAGCACACATCGCCGTTCGATGCACTTGTTGAGATTCTGGAAGGCGCTGCAGACATTACCGTCGCGGGTGAGACGCATCGGGTTCAGGCAGGTGAGATAATCCTCATGCCCGCCCACCAGCCGCATGCGCTCACTGCGCCGAACCGTTATAAGATGATTCTCACAATGATCAAATCGTGAGGTGAAAGCAGCACGCCATATGATGATCGGCGTGCGCCTGGGAACGGATGAAATTCCAGGGACAATTGTTGCGCAAATCTTCGGCTTCCTGATTACCATGGCTATTATTTCCATGGTCCGACCATGCAGTGAAGTCCCCATCGATCAAGAGGCATCTTCTCAATCGGTAAGATTTTTGCCGACATTGGAAAACTTGAAGAGAGGCTTTCTTGTCGGCGCCAGAAATTTAGGGCTCGAACTGCCGTTGCTACTGTAAACACTCACGAATTACAGCGGTATCGCTCCTCTTCGGTTCTTGAATATTGACAATCGTAGTTTCTTGTTATATATTCGCACGATTGTAGTTCCAATCTCAATGTTGGCTCACCACTACGTTTAAGGCGAGGAAAGAGTTCGAATCGAGTCTTTTGGCCTGAATTCTTTTCTCTCAAAGACCTTTCTTTTTGGGACGTATCAGAATCAATAAATAGACTTCAAGTCATCTCATAGAGCCAGAGGTGCGCTATGGTGACGACGTCTACGATTGATGCCGACCAAATAGAGGGTGTTGGTTGCCCCCTACCTGATCATCGACACAACAACGCAAACTCTCAAGACGCACAACTCGGACGTGTCAATAGCAATTTGACGCTCGAGACTGAATTGAGCGATCTGATTGGAGAGACCCCAGCCTTCCTGAACGTTCTCCTGTTCCCATCAATTGTGGGAGCATTCCCGGTGATCTCATCGAAAACGAATCCTTTGGCCGTGAACGTGGAGCCCGGTGCCATCGAAGGCATTTATTCTTTTCTCTTCGGGCCATGTGATCGGTAATCGGTTGGGCGGGCCGTCATCGGGCTCGCTGATGTCTCTCCAGCCGACCTCGACAAGTGGTTTGAGCCAAGCAAAAAGGCATTCCAGGATCATTATGAACGGCGGATGTCATGGAACAAAAGGCGCAGTTACACGAGACATCGAAGCGCATTCCGGTGGCTCCCGACAGATGCTGCGACATCGTGATGAAGGGAGGGGTGACAAGCGGTATCGTCTATCCCCTTGCCGTGTGCGAGCTGGCTGAGAAATTCCGATTCGTGAATATTGGTGGGACTTCAGCAGGAGCCATCGCAGCGGCATTGACCGCAGCAGCCGAATATCGCCGGGCCCACGGTGACACCGGAGGTTTCACCGACGAGGTGATGAAGCTTCCCCGGATACTGGGCAGCCGGCTGCCGGATGGATCGACGAAACTTCTCTCTCTATTCCGACCGAACCCTTCCACGAAGAAAATCTACGATGCACTCCTTCGTCTGTTTCGGGGGAGATTCCTTGCCAGGCTCGCCACGGCCACCAGGGCTATTTTCTCCATTGTCCCCGGCATAGCGTGGCCCTGCATCCTCCTCTTCACGATAGCTCTCGTCCTCATGTGGGTGGGAACCAGACTGTTCATTTTTCCTGCTGCAATGGTTCTGCTTCTGGTTCTCACACTTTTCGCGGCGGCCATTCCCGTAGTTCTGATCCTGGCATGCATGAAGAAGATCGTTTCCGTCATTGCCGGGAACAAGTTCGGCCTCTGTACGGGATACATTCCTGGTCGCGACCCGGCATCGGAGCCACCATTGACGGAATGGCTCGCTGATCTTCTGGACAAGACCGCAGGCAAGGCTGACCCCAATGCACCTCTGACATTCGGCGACCTTTGGGGAGTCGAAGGGGATGGAAAAGAAGAGAAGAACAAGATCAATCTGCAGATGATGACAACGAATCTGACCCAGGGGAGGCCATACCAGTTGCCGTTTGAGCAGAGGAATCTCTACTGGGACCCGGCGGAATTCCACGACCTCTTTCCGGAGAGGATCGTTGCCTGGATGAGGGCGAACAGCGAGCAATATGCTGATGGGAGGCACTTCCAACTGCCGCCTGCGGAGAAGATGCCTGTCATCGTCGCTGTCAGAATGAGCCTCAGCTTCCCGGTGCTTATTAGCGCAGTCCCAATATGGTCGGCCGATACTTCCCGCATAAAGAACAAAGTGCTGGAGAAGGAGGGAAAGCCACCTGATCTCGAGCGCAGCTGGTTCTCCGACGGGGGGATTTGCAGCAATTTCCCTGTCCATTTCTTCGATTCACCCCTTCCCAGGTGGCCCACATTTGCCATCAACCTGCGTCCGTTCCACCCGGACTTCATGCCAAGCACCGACGAGCGGAAAAACATATGGATGCCGGACGATAATGGCCTGGGTCGTCTGGAACAGTGGGTACGGTTTGATGCTGGGGACCCCGTTTCATCCTTTGCCGGATTTATCGCTGCGATCATGAACACCATGCAGAACTGGATCGACAATACGCAGTTGAAGATGCCAGGATATCGGGACCGTGTGGCACATGTCTATCTGACCGACGAAGAAGGGGGACTCAATCTCGAAATGAAGGAAGGTGCAATCGATCGCATCTGCGCGCGCGGCAAGTGTGCCGGTGAGTTGTTAAGGGACCGGTTCACCGGCGCGGTCCCCGACTGTCTAATGGACTGGGACAATCACCGCTGGGTGCGGTATCGCTCGACGATGACATTGCTGGAGAAGTACTTGCACGACATTGTGCAATCGTATGAATATGCCGTCCTCAAGACCGACAGAACTTATGCAGACCTCGTTGCGAGGCGAAATGATGAGCGACCTGAGAGCTATGTATTGAACTCCGCTCAGCGACGTTTAGCCGCCGAGATAGGGAAGAATCTGGAAGGTCTGATCAAGGCATGGGATTCGTTCCATCAGGATTTCCGGGAGGGAACGCCCAAGCCCATCCCCGAGTTGCGCATCAGGCCGAAGACGTAAAAGAAGGGAGCCGGGACGGTCGGCGGTACGCCTCTGCTTTCGTATTCGGAAGCCATGCAGAACCTGCCATCCAGAGCTGCAGGGGAAGCACAAGAATTCTTGACTCAGACTCGAGTGAAGGATTGACTCGAGGCGCATCGACATCGACGAGAGGATCCATCGTTCGACGAAGGAGAGATCGTCATGAATTCTTCAAGCGATGAGCGTGAAGCGAGGAAGAGCCTCTTCTATTGGAGGCTCATCAATATCGATATTCTTTGCCTTCTCCTTTGCTACATCATCCGCGAGGATATTTTCGAGGCAACCCTGAGCAAGGCGAAGTACATAGTTGCGATAATCGTTGCAGTCCTCACGTTCCTCGGGCTTGCGAAAGGAAATGTGTTGACGGAGGGATTCACTTCGATGGCCCAGCTTCTCGGTAACCGTAGCGCGAGGTTTACGATAGCTATCGCCAGTCTTGCCATTTTTGCGTTCACGGTGACCGCCGTTTTCCGGGAGCAAACATTCACGGCAAGTCTTGCCGTCACGGCAATGTGTTCGGAATCAAACAGACCTCAGGCAGCCGTTCCCGGAGAGTTGGAAGTATTTTCTCGCTCAGAAAATGGTTCTGATTCGCTCGTGTTGCACCAGGCTGCCACGCTTTCTGATCATGCCTTCATAGTGCCCGATCTCGTCCCCGGACAATTCTATCGGCTCAGGTTCCTCCCGGCGGACAGTCTTGCGTTTGGAGCGTCCGAGGAATACAGGAAAGTGCCGCTGGGAGAGTCAGCCGTCGTAATGCCCCTGCGACTGAGAAAGTACAAGACCGCCTTCGACCTGAGCCCCGATACCGCTGCTACACTGAGCTTTCACGACCTCTCAACCGACACAACAGTGAAAGTACACCACAAGGGTTTTCACACTCTGACAAGAGGCAAATACAGCTTCCAGCTCGAGACCAAAGACTTCACGCCAGACTCGGGGACCTTCTTCGTTCCTGAAGATAATCCAGTGACGCTGCACCTCAACAGGAAGACCGTCCAAGTCAAGTTCATTGCCGACCGTGGACTGGAGAAGAAGTTCATGAGAATCCCCGGTGTGGTCACCATTCATGATCAGTCGAGCGCGCATGAACGAACAGTACGCACGGACGAACCGGTTACTCTTGAGGTCGGTAAGGCCTATAGTATTCAGATCGTTGCCGGGGAGCCATGGGATCTTCTTCGAAGAAAATATGTCGGCAGCAAGAGTCTGACCCCGCGAGGAGATGCTGCGCTCGCGATTCTCGTCATTAAAGTCGAGGAAGAATAGGTGCACTGTTCGTTTGTGTGACGGAGCGGGATCAACAACCAGGAAGACCGGAAGGATCCCCCAATGGATTCAAGAGTGCAACTCCGACGATTTGCGATGGTCGTTCTTCTTATGATCATGCAGGTATGCATGTGTCATGGTGAGAGAAAGACCATGAAAATCGTTCCCTTTGAAATTGCCGTCGACTCCATATTCGGCGCTAAGTTCAAGTTCCCGGAGAGTGACACGGCGCGATTTGCCGGTCGACTTGCATTCAAAATCACATACTCCAAAGCAATAGATGTCCACGCCGATCCGATTGTCGTCGGCATCGGGGCTGACCTGCGGTCCGGCCAGGACGGGGAAAGTCTGCGGAGACAGCTCGAGGATCTTTCCAAGCGGAGCCCTGCCGACTACTACATGATCGGTCGTATTACCGATGACACATCGAATCTCGCCTTTGTCGATGCACAGGTGTATAACCGGTTTCCGTGGAATCCCGAAGAAGAGCCGCTGGCTTTTGTCATCCATGCAGAGGGGTCCCGCAAAGAGGCTCTCGCGCGTAAGGTCAGTCTTGACGAGTACCTGCTGCAGCAGCTCCTTTCACAGGTGGAAGCGCGAATTGACAGCAGAATACGCGTACTGATCACCCCCTTCGTGTTTCATGGAAAGGATGAGACGATACGGGAGCTGGGGGGCATGATTTCTTCGCTCATTCGCAGCCGGCTCAATATTTCACGGCGCATTCGTGTCATCATGCAAGACAGCATCCCCACAACCACGCCCCCCGGTGGCGCGTCGCGAAGTGACGAGATCATCCCCTGGACCCTTCCTGAACTCGGGCGGCGAGAGGCGGCAAAATACGTCATCTCGGGAAGTTACTTTCAATACGGCAAGTCCTTTGGGATAGAGGCTTCCCACATCGACGTCGAAACCGGCCATTCCATTCTCAGCAGGTCGATCATGTTGGATTCGGTGAGCGGGCGCCTCTTGTACGACAAGGTCAACACCCTTGGCGATGAAACGAGAAGGGCAATCGAACTGGACTATGACAGCAAGTTGAATGACCAGAGGCAGACGATCGCCATTGTAGCTGTTCCTCCGTATCCCTCAACCCAAGAGAATAGGTCAATTGCCCTTGATGTTGCAAGGACAGCAACCAGGAAGCTGCGGGCGATGGTGGCTGATGATCCCAATCTTGTTGTTGTGTCGGACGAAGAAAGGATGGAGAGATTCGTCTCTGAGCGTCTTGAAAATGCTGTTATGGCAACAGAAATGAACGCCCGCCACCTGCTGATCATCCAATGCGACAGGCCAGGTCGATCGATTCATCTCGTTGCGGATCTCTTCGACTCCCAGAATCCGAACAGTCCAGGCCCGTGGCACGACTCAAAGGAGACAACGCTGGAATCCCTTTCCGGGAAGATCGATGCTATCCTCGTGGGCGCCCGACATGTTCTGCGCCCGGGCGCGTCCATCAGCGATAGTACCTGTGAAAGGCGGATCAGGGAGATCACATTCCCCAAACATCCCCGTTCGATCGCAGTCGTTGCGCTTCCGCCATATCCAGCAACGGACGAGAATAGATTTCTCTCGAACTCGATAATGCATACGATGACAGCCAAGCTGAGAGCTCTTGCAGGCGAAAGGGTTGACCTTGAAGTAGTCACGGCCGAATCGAAGCTTGGAAAGGATTACCTGGAGTCTGATCTGGATCCTGACTCCCTTAGTGCCAAGTTAAGAACAGAATATCTCTGGACGGTCTATTTGGAGCAAGGCGGAAATGTTCGCCGCGTGTTTGCCGAATTGAAGAATCAATGGAATCCCTACGACACAAGTCATTCGAGAACGTACACCCTTGAACACCTGGACGACTTGAATGAAGTCGTCTGCAGGATGAGCACCGGTCTGGTGCAGAGTTGGTGGCCTGAATTGAGCCCAACTTCAATCAAGAAGCTTGACGACATCACAACCGCATCCGAGTCGGGCGGAATCCGTTTGCGTGGAGGAATCATCGGCCTTGTCCCATCATCCAAGGAGCTATTCCTGGGGAACATATATCGTTATGGACTTGAGGTCTCGGCAATCTATTACAGTTTACCTATGCAATATGAGATCGTCGTAGACTATGATTTCGGCAAACGCTCTGGGAATCTCCTCGTCTATGGCCGTTATTTGTCCCTCCTCGCCCGCTATAACATTATGAGTATTCCATACTTAGTCAACGTGAGATTATACGCCGGCGCCGGGGTGTCCGCGTTGAACCTCGTGCGTGTGGCGGGATCCGTCGGCGGTCAGCTGAAATTCGGAATTCCGATATCTGTTGGCGGGGAAATACCTTTCACACCGCAAGTATATCTCGACTTGTGCGCCCAACTTATCTACAGTTTTTCGGACGTAGGCCCTGGTCATTTCAGTCCCGCCGATTTTCCCGTCGGCAGGCTGACTTTCGTACGACTTGGCTTCGGCATCGGTTACAGGTTCTTCCACTGAGGAAGGGGCGTGCCGGGGAGGATCAGATCCGGTCTGTCTCCCTGACGAATCATATTCCAATGATTGGACTACGAGCACGGAGGGCGATCAATCGGGATGAAGTCCGCCATATTCGCGTTGGTTCAGCAAACGAAGGAGGTTACCAATGTCTGATGAGGCCCTCATTAGTGGGACAAGGATCTATAGTGTGGGGGGGAAATCCCCGGTGTTTCTCTCAGTCACTATCGGCGACCTCCAGGCAGGAGGTTCGAGCGTCCTCTGGGAAGGGGAAATTATCGCGGAAGGGGAGATTACGATGGTACGAATCGGGAAACCGGGGGAATGGCTTCAGCATAAGAGTGTCAGGGTAACAACAAAGGTACGCGACATCAATCCATCCACGAATAGAACCTCAGTTACTTATACATTGGAAGGAGGGTCCGCTCGGCAAAGCTACCCGTTCTGGGTCCAGGTCTCGGAGAGCAGTACGGCACTTTACTCTATCTGCTTTGTTTTCGTGTGAGATCGATTGAGAGAATGGATGCGTGTCTATCATGAGGATGACCCGTGAAACCTCAGGTCCAGTTGCGATGGTCACTGCAGATGGTGGTGGAGGTCTGCGTACTTGTCGTCACACAAATGTCCACTCCACCGTTTTCTTCCGCTCAGGGTGACTCCATCCCGGCGTTCAACCAGATAAGGACGCCCGTCTCGCCGGCGTTCGTTCTTCTCGGCAATGAGCCGACGGCGGTTGCCCGGCCGAACACCCCGGCGTCGGTCTCCGTCAGTATTGCCAATGTAAATGATAATCTGAAGTTGTTGTCTCGTGACTTCGCGGTGGAAGTGAGCCCCTATTGGCTCTTCGGGCATCCGATGCTCACATGGCAAAGCGACACATCCAGGACCGTTGGCCAGTCGATTCTTCGCACCTTGACGGTATCTGCGGGGAACGCCGAGATCGGGGATAAGGCGCGTTCTGTCACGGGAATCGCTTTCGCTGTCCGGGGCTCTTTGATCTCCGGGAAGATGAGCAGTCGTTCTCAGCAGACTCTTCGACGTCTTGACTCGACCCTCGCGCGAGATGCAACGCTGTTCAATCGCTTACTGGCGGATAAGATAGGGGATTTGGACCGCCGGCGGATGGGCGAACTGGATTCCGCCGGATCCGACTCCAGTATCATCGCGGGGATCGTTGAGAAGTATGCACCAGAAGAATCTCTCATTGTGATGAATGTTCAGAGAGAGATGTCCCGCAAGCGGGAAGAGCGGACGAAGGATCTCACGGAGATAGCCGTCGAGCGGGAGGGATTCTTTCTCGAGTTTGCTGCCGGACTTCTCCTGGAGTCTCCAGACAGGATCCTGGACAGCACCATTCTCCGGCGGATGGGCGTGTGGCTCACTCCGGGCTACCAGTGGCAAAACGTCAGCCTCGTAAGTGTTGCCCGACTGCTCGCCGACCAGCGGACTTCAGCGGGGACTGCAGTGGATGTCGGGTTGCAGGGTGTCTATGCCTCCGGCTCGTTCGCCTTCTCGTGCGAATTTGTGAAGCGATGGTTTACTGCTTCTGGCGCGCCGGCGTCCGGAACCCGCATAGCGGGCACCATAGAATACAAAGTCTGGACAGACGTTTGGCTCCAAGGGGTATTCGGGAAGGATTTTGTGGCAGGAGCGAAAGGAAGCCTCCTTGCAGGTCTTGGAGTGTCGTTCGACTTCAGCAAGGAGCGCTTCACCGTTCCAGGGAACTGATCTGACTGGCGCGGGTTCAATTAGGAAGTCCCGTAGAAGGCATTGGCAACCTGTCGAGGAAGTATGCCGATGGTGCCGATATCGGTACCGCAGTAGAAATCAATATCATTCCCATATCCTTCGTCTTTCTCCCAGGCACGGAACTGCTCTGCGGAAGTCAGAGTTTCCGGCGAATGAGAAGAGGGCCAGGAGAGCCCTGCCCGCCCGATAGTCGCACTTACCATTCCACCATCGTCCGCCTTGTTCGAAAGGTCGTCGGCTTGATATTTGATCATCATCGAGCTAGATTGCGCTGACGTGTCCCAATCGAGACTACCGATCGTGACGAAGCTCCGCCTTTCTCATCTGCTCCTCTTTCTCCTTCAATCGTCGATCCAGGCACAAGTCCTGCCTTCCGGGACGTTCACAACCAGGGACGGTCTTCCATCAAATACCATCGTGAGCATGTTTCAGGATTCCCAGGGTTATCTGTGGATCGGTACGAATAATGGGTTGAGCAGGTACGACGGAGCACAATTCACCAACTACTCGACAGTCCAGGGATTGAGTAACAATTGGATTACCGATATTGCTGAAAGCCCAAAGGAACCTGGGACGCTATGGGTTGGCACCGTTGCGGGAGGAGTCAACAGGATTCGCGATGGATCGGTTACGGTATTTCGACCAGGGAGGGACGATGCCTCAAACAACATTAACAGCATTGCTGTTGACACATCGGGCACGGTGTGGGCTTCTACATATTTCGGACTTTTTATGATCCGCGACGATTCCATTCGCCGTGTCATCAATCCGGAGGTTCTCCGAGGAGATCACCTTGTGGGGCTGAAGGATGGGTCGATATGGATGGCTGTTGACAATCGTCTTTTTACCCATTCGCCGAACGAGACTGCATGGCGTTCATTGCCTCCACTCAAGTCAGCTGATGGAGTCATCACTGATCTCGCGAGATGTAGTGCTGGTGGACTATGGGTTGGCTGGTCAAGCGGTCGGATAACCAGGATGCAGGGGACCAAGGCAGTTTTTAAGGTTCGCCAGCCTTCCGCCGGACCACAACGGATTTGTGATGACGGCAACGGCAAGCTTTGGGTCAGAACACGGGACGCGCTCATTGTCATCACAGTTTCCTCACCGGAGACCGCGAAACGCATTCCAATCCCGCAGGAAATGTATGTTCCGAATGATGTTGCATTGCCGCTGGTTCTGGACGCCGAGAAGGACGTTTGGGTCGGGACGTGGGCAGCCGGGATGATGATGCTTGCCGATCGGAATCTGTTCGTCACCCCCTTACAATTCGATTCCGCAGGCGCCGCAAACACGATGGCATTGTCTGATCGCAACGGCCATATCTGGGTGACCGCGCGGGGCGGTATCAATGAAGTCTACCGGGACACGAAGACCGGATGGCGTCAACACCTCCATTCTTTCGTCGGAGTTCGTGCAGACGAAGAGAGTTACGTCAGCCTCATCGATGGATTTGGAAGAATTTGGGTTATCACAAAAGAGCTTCAGGAGATTCGGGGGTTCCTTGTAGGATCGCAACCCGATCGCCCGAGCAAGCTCAGTCCCGTGACAGTTCTCCGCCGGGGAAAACACTTCCCGGAGGGAATGTTGCTGACACTCCTTGTAGACGCCAGGAACCATATGTTCATCAGTATTGGCAAAGTCGGGGTGGCCGTCGTCAATCTTGACCCTCCCGTTCTTCTTGGACTCATGACACAGTCCGATAGCGTTCCTGGATCGGATGTCCGGGTTCTGTTTCAGGATGACAAGGAGCAAATCTGGATGGGTGGATGGAATGACGGGATCTCGGTGTTTTCACCGGGTCCATCGTTCCCGAAGTTTTTCCGACGGTACACACTCTCCGATGGGCTTCCGGACAACAGCATTAGAGCATTCCATCAGGACGCGTCCGGTGTGATGTGGATCGGCACTCGACACGGCGGCATCGCCAGTCTGAAAGACGGCCGGTTCAATACCGTTTCCATGCGCGAGGGTCTTCTCAGCAACAGCATTTGGAATATCGAAGAGGATGAGCACGGCCAGCTCTACCTCCTCACCGACGTCGGGATCGAACGCATTGATCGACAAACTTCAACACCGTTGATGCAGAAGTCGGAATTGCTTTTGCCTCAAGGCGGCTCACTGGGTATCGTTCCAGGGAAGTACATCTGGTATGCATCGACTGAAGGACTCACGACATACGATTACACCGTCGCCTCGTCCGGAGGCAGGCCGCCTCCTGTGCACATTCTCTCCCTGGTAGTGAATGGCAAGACGATTGCGACGAATCAGAGGATGGAGTTTTCCCACAACCAGAACAACTGCACGATCGAGTATGTCGGGATCAGCTTCAAAGACGAAAAAGCCGTCAGGTATCAATATCGTCTGTTTGGCGTTGATTCGACGTGGACACAGCCCGTTGCTCATCGGGCGGTAACGTTTGCGAATCTCCGTCCGGGGGAGTATTGCTTCGAAGTTCGTGCGATCTCCGGGGATGGCGCTGCAAGCGTCGTCCCGGCGTCGCTTGCATTCTTGATTATTCCACCATTTTGGCAACGCTGGTGGTTCATAACCTCTTGCGTCATTACTGCCGGCACACTCCTGTATGCAGGATACAGGTATCGGTTAGGGAGGGTTCTTGAACTCGAGCGGTTGCGCACGCGCATTGCGGCTGACCTCCATGACGACGTGGGAACAAATCTCAGCAGCATCATGCTGGCCACGCAGTTGATGGAACGAAAGTACCCTCTCTCTGTCGATGAACGAAGTGAGCTCGGCCGACTCCGTATTACGGCAGGACTCACTCGTGAAATGCTGAAAGATATTGTCTGGTTCCTCAATCCCATGAATGATTCTCCTGAGAATTTCATCTTGAAGTTGAAGGAAATCGCCGGGCGAATACTTCAGAACTTACCGTATGAGTTCCATACATCCGGAGTGGAGCGCCTGGAGAGCATGAACCTGGAGACGAAGCGCAACATTGTGCTCATGTTCAAAGAGACTCTCACGAATGTTGTTAGGCACGCTGAAGCCAAATCCGTGGATATCGAAGGAACGTGTTCTGGCGATACTTTTGCGTTGACAATCCGGGACGATGGCCGGGGCTTTGACGCAGGGGCGCAATCACAAGGGAATGGTATCACGAATCTCCGTTCCCGAGCAGGGAATATTGGTGGGAAAATCGAGATTCGTACGGCGCCGGGGGAGGGGACCCTCCTTCGGTTGACAGTCAATATAACGCATAAGCGTAATAGCAAAACACAAGCGGCTTCAGTAGATTTCTGATACTATGAACTCTCCCCGAACAGCATCGGAGCGCCTGCCCGTACCGATCACTCACAGGCTCAACCTCTGGATCATCGAAGACGATCACCAATTCGGAACGCAGCTTTCCGAACTGATTAATCTCAGCGATGGTTTTGTCTGCACGAATATCTTCCGGGCCTGCGAACCGGCCATTGCCCTGCTGAAGCGGGAGGATCCACCGGATCTGATCCTCCTTGATATTGGTCTGCCGGGCATGAATGGCATCGAGGGTATCAAGATCATGCGGTCGATTACACCGGAGACGAAAATCGTGATGCTGACGGTCTTCGAAGACACCCCGACAATCATTCAGGCAATCAGCCATGGAGCGGCGGGATATCTCCTCAAGGGAGCTTCCCTGGAAACCCTTGTCGAAACTTTGAAATCCATCCTTGACGGCGGCGCGCCGATGAATGCACAAATCGCGCGAAAGATTCTTGATGTCTTTGCGCAATCGTCAATGCCCAAGGCTGACTACGGTTTGACGCCAAGAGAACGAGAAGTCCTGGGTCATCTTGTTACAGGATTTCAGAAGAAACAGATCGCCGACCAAATGTTCATCACGTTCCACACAGTGGACAAGCACCTGCGCAGTATTTACGCAAAACTCCAGGTGCCGTCGCGAAGCATTGCCATCGCGAAGGCCTTGAAAGAAAACCTTTTGTAGCAACCTTTCCCCTCGCAGAATATCCCCGCATATCTTTTCACGCTACTCTCCCAATTCTCACCGTCAATCAAAACTACGCATATGCGTACTATCAGAGCCGATCCCAAGCTGCTACATTAAATCTGGCTGTACTGTTCTTTGACCACTACTTGAGGTCCACAGATGAGGCGTGCTACATTCCTGTTGGCATCGCTCATGTTGTTCTCCTCCGCGACACTCGCCCAGATTCTTCCCACACTCTCTTACCAGGCAGTCCTCACAGATACCACCGTAGTCGCAAAACCCGCCGGCACGATCATCGGCAAGGCGATGACGGCATTGAAAAACGGATCCGGACTTGTCATCGTTCCTGTGAACCTGCAATGACCAATCGTCGACCGAAGACCCGTATTGTAATCCCAAGCCTCGCTCTCACCTTCTTGATGAGCCTGGTCGGAATGCCCGCTCTGGCACAAGATGTCGTGGTCGGCTGGTCGGCATTCACCTCAGGCTTCGGTAAGCTCAGTTCGGGAAGCTCAAGGATTCGAATCATTACGGGGCAGCCATGCGTCGGTGAATCGAGTGGGAGCAACGCATCATTCTCCAGCGGAGTTCTTGCAGATCCTTTGATTCGCGGGCCTCTCACCGGAATCGGGTCTGAGGCATCGCCCGGCTTGCCGACGAAATTCGAACTCTATCAAAATTATCCCAATCCTTTCAACCCGACGACGACCATTCGATATTCGATGGCAGGCGTCGGGGTTCAGGCTTCAGGCGTCAATGATGTTCGTCTGGTGGTCTATGATGTTCTCGGCCGGGAGATCGCAGTACTGGTAAATGAGTTGAAAACTCCGGGGACATACGCGGTACGATTCGATGGATCGAGATTGGCGAGTGGGGTCTATGTGTATCGCATACATGCAGGAAACGTCGTGCAATCGAAGAAATTGCTCCTGCTCCGCGAGGGATTCTGATGATGGTCATCGGGAGCGTGGCGAAGTTATCACATCGATTCTGTCATCATAAGAGGAAGGTACAATAGTGCAAGGAGAATTCTCCGGATTGTTCGTCAATGCGACATTATTCACGGTGGCTCTGGGGTCTATGGCATTTGCTCAGGCCCCGCCGGCGGACTTCTTGCTCAAGGCGACTGCCGGTGGACGTGCCCCCTGGTCTCAGTCGACCACGATCACCATTGACGGTCTCGGACACGCCACCGGCACGCGATATGCAACCGGGGGAGGCGGCCCCGTCATTGCCGAGACAACTTTCACGATCAGTGGTGTCAGAGTCCAGCTACTTTGGAAAGCCATCCAGGACAGCAGCTTCTTCGGTCTTACCTCTCCGCCGCCTGATACCACAATCTCTGATGGTGTCTTCGCAAAAATCACTGTCACTGCGAATGGCGCCGCACACCAGGTCCTCGTCAGGAATACCGCCCAATCCGTGGTTCAGTCTCTCATTGACTCAGTGAATGCGGGCACTCCTCCGTCATTCCAGCTGATGTTTGAACCGCCCGTTCAATTGAACAACCTCCCCGGCGATCCGTGTGTTCCACTTCTCGGAGTGTTCCGGTCTGACCCGCGCTCACACACAAAGCCATTCGGGTTTCCACCATTGTCGATGCCCGCACAGTCGAAGGTGTCCTCGACGTTGTCGCTCTCGTCGATCGAATCAGTTGTCATCCCGCACCCAGGCGCGGTGGTTGCGTACGACGTGCCGATCGAGGAGGCGGTGACGACGAAAATTGCAACGCTGAAAAGCAAGGGGCAGTTTTTCGGGGACGCGATTTCTCTTACGGTGGATAACCGGGTTCCGAAACCGTCTGACGCCATCACGATCACATTGTATCTGGAATTCTGGGGCCCCCTTGCATGGCAAGGAAACGTTGACCCGATCGTCAATGACATAGTATCAAAATGGTCAGGTTACACAACCAGTAGTGGCAAGGAAGTGCATGTCGATGTCGTCACGCGGCTGAATCGAACGGCGACTGCTCCCCCGAACACCCCCGGGTATGACGACATATTTCTCCAAGAACCTGGGACCGTGCGAGGCTATGTCAATGCCTTGCCGGGCATGAACACCGGAACCGTAGGCGGAGTGTGGGAGGTTGCCGCGGACCGGGGAGTGTACGCACACGAGGCAGGACATCTTCTTGGCCTCCCAGACAGGTACGATGATTACAATAAGCAAGCCGACGGGAGTTGGGTCAATGCCAATACTGGAACGAAATATGCCAATGACGATCTCTTCGCGCCATACTATGCATCGAAGAATCCTGGGACCAGCGTCGCCGATGCGAAGGCCTACCTCCAGAAGACCGATTTGGTGGGGGTTGCGAAGGACGGAGCCGAGAACGACCTGATGGGGAACTACATAAAGCCTGTCAGTCAATCCGATATCGACCTGATTACCGCCAACCCGGGCATTCTTGTGAGGGTTCCGGAGGGAGTGGTGCTCGTGAACAAATCGGGAGGGTCTCAGAATATTGTTGTCACGCACGCCGAAGACCTCTTCGTGAAGCCGGGGGAAAAGAGATCGCTGAATGGGATTTATGGTGCGTGCATCGACGCTCACAAGTCCATTCCTGATAGTCTCGGGCTGTTTGACGTTGCCCCTTCCATTGGAGATTGGACGGGCATTCCTGCTGCCGGGGTTCTTGCGAAGTTGATTCATTTCACCGATAGCGTCGGAATGTATTGCCCGCTCAATTTCCCAACGCAGGCTGCCATCTGGCGAATCACTGACAACAGTCTGCTCTTGTTCGACAACGATGCGCAGACGTTGCTTGGACTTGCAGGGATCACGCTCGGCGATCAAGTTCTTGAATTTCCTCGTTTGACCACGCGATCTGTTGATGATTCTACCTGCTCGACGGTCGTTCCCGATGCGCTCCTCGCGGCCGACATCCAGCCACGATTTGTTGAAGGCAGCCAGGGAAATAGAGTCATATTCAATGCAACACTGTCTCAACCGGTGAATGCCGGGTTCTCGACCGAATTCTCGTGGACGGCGAAAAGTCCCGACACTACTGATTTCCCGATTTCCACAAGTGGTACGAGCGGGTCTCTGACACCCATTGCGAGCGGCATGTATGAGGTAGGACTAACTATTACCGCGACAGATTCCGCTTCGGTCAAGAGGACATTCAAGGCACCAGGGAAGGCCTATGTCGTGGTGCCCGACAGTGTCACCGAGACATTTGAGCATGCTCATCTCTCGGACAAGTTCCCATGGCGGACGGAAGGCGATGTGCCGTGGAGCGTATCCAGTACGAATGCTCAAACGGGGAGTTTCTCGGCGCAAGCCGGGGCTGTAGCACCGCACCAGACCTCTGGCCTTGCGATCGATCTCGCTCTCCCCACGGACGGCGCGATCACCTTTTCCATACGGACCGCAACGGTCGAATTCTCGAACCAGTGTCAGTTCTTGATTGACAGTGTTTTCGTGAATGAGTTCTCTGGGGTGACCGACTGGAATGTTTTCACGTATCCGCTCAAAGCGGGCATTCACACTTTGGAATGGATAAGCACGGGGAGCACGGCAGGCAAAGTGTGGCTGGATAACGTGTTCTTCCCTCCGCATTCATTAGTCACGTCCACGAAACACATTCCAGGGGTTCTTCCCGCGGCATTCGTCCTGTATCAGAACTATCCGAATCCGTTCAATCCAACAACAGTGATCAGTGGACAGTGGTCAGTGACCAGTGAAGTTCATCTGGTGGTCTATGATATGTTGGGGCGCAAGGTGGCAACCCTTGCCGACGGTAAATTTGCCGCAGGCAAGTACTCCTTTACGTTTGATGGGAGCCGTTTGGCGAGTGGGGTTTACTATTATCGTCTCTCTGCCGGTGCCTTCGTTCAAACACGAGCTATGGTATTGATGAAATGATCGACAAATACCCTTCAGATTGGACCAGAGCCATGAAAGAGATCGTTGGATTAGTGCTTATCGGATGTGTGATGCTTTCGGGATGCACGGGCAATTCGAACCCTGTGGCGAACGGGACGGCCCCGGCAAAACAGACCGCCTGGTTGGGGATCGTGTTTGCTAATCCGATCAAGAACACAATCAATGTCAACGCCGTGAAGACCGCGGGCATTATTGGTGCCATCAACATGGCGGCCACCGCGCCATGGCTTGCGGCATTCGACACCATAGCACCGGAGACGTTTAAGAACACCGTGCAATGGACGCTGGTCACGGGCTCCCTCACCCAGACTCTCACGAAAGCACCAAGCGGGGACACGGCTGCTGCTTGTTTAGTGATATACAACGGAACAGATATGGGGGGGATGACGTACGACAATTATCCCGTGTACGCGACCTCCTATCGCAACGATGGAAAGTCCGGGTCGTGGACCCGTTACCTCGGATACCAGTCGTTCACATTCGCGATTGACGCGAATGGCACGAAGACCGGTAATTGGCTGCCTGATGGGGCCGGAACCCGCACGAGTATCGCCGATTCAACGAATGGAAACGGTTCGCTCGTGACCTATATTCCTGGTCCGACAGCTCCTCAAGAGTCATATGTCGCTCATTGGCTCGCCGACGGGTCCGGCACATGGGCATCGTTCGGTTCAAACGGCATACAGACTGGATCGGGAATATGGGGGAAATAAAACACACATCCATTGAAGTGAATGAACTACGGAACGATCTGTGGGTTCGCACATACGGGACACCGGTACAATGTGAGAAGCAGGGGAGCGAACGCCGCAAATACCAACATCCCGAACTTTATGGAATGCCGAATGAAATGGGGATCAACTACCATCCGTAAATGAATGCCGTGCGGGTAAGGCGTAGGGAGCTTCGCAACGGGGACAGAAGATCAAACAAGGAGATGACACAACGATGAAAGTCTTTAGTGCATTGTCGATAGGATTGGTCCTTTTCGCCGCGGGTTGTAGCAAGAACGATAACCCGAGTGGACCGGGCGATTCGGGGGCTGTTGGGATCACCCGCATCTTTGTGAATCCTGCTAGCGGATCGGACGGCAATACTGGCACAGACACCGCTCCATTGAAAACCATTCGAAAAGCCCTTGCCCTTGCTCAGGCCGGACAGCGTGTTGATCTCCAGGCGGGTACATACGATGCTGCCAGCGGTCAGACGTATCCTGACACGATCCCCGACGGTGTCGTCATTGAAGCGGTAAGCGCCGGTTTGGCGGTTCTCGTGGGCACGAACAATGTCGCATTTACCGGCTCCGGCAATGATACCACTCTCTATCTCTCCGTGCGAGGATTTCGGACGATCGTGCAGGCGGCGTCAGGTTTCCACGTGGTCAATGCAATGACCGTGGCCGACGTTGGTACTCTGTTCGATTTGTCGGGCAATGCCCAGGCGCTGGCTTCCGGATGCTCCCTGACCAAATCAGGCGTGGCGCAGTTAACGGACATCGCACACCTGACGGTGAATTCATCCACCGTTTCCGGACAGCCGCAATCGGATTTTGTGACTCTTCAGAAAGCGTCTTCGCTTGTGATGAACGGTACGACGATGAGCGATGCAAATACAACGGCCATAGACATCACCGACGTCTCCACTGTGACGTTGACCGCTTGTACGATCTCGAAGGTGAGCCTGCAGGGGGCCGGCGGGAGCGCTTCGATCAACATGTCGGGTTCATCTCACCTTACAATCCGGTCCACGACAGTCAGTGGTGCATATGGCCCCGTTGTTCTTATGCGGGATCCGGGGACTGCGGTCATTGCCCGTTCGAGCAATTTCGAGGGGAATGACACGGGCTCGGGATATCCTGAATTCTGGCAAGCCGGCGGCAGCCTCGACGTCGACACGTGTTACATCTCCGGCTCAGGTTCAGGGGCGAACTCGTTCGGATTCGCACTCCAGGGCGGGTCCCTTACACTCCGCAACTCGATCGTGCGATACATGTACGGAGAGGGGATCTCGGTCTCATCTGGGACATCGCTGTATATGAGGAACACGACAATCTCAAACTGCCGATCGGGGATTTACTTGAACGCCACAAGTGGCTCGGTGGATCTTGGGACCTCGACGGACGCGGGCGGGAATACCATCAACAACTGTTCGCAATTTGGGATTCGGGTGGGTTTTGCAGCCGGTCAAGTTGCGTATGCCTATGGCAACACCTGGACGCCGAATGCGCAGGGGGCAAATGCAAACGGGCACTACGGACCCTTCCTTGCCGTCGGTCCGGTCAACCCGGCATCTCCTGCGAATTACTACATCGATTCCAACGCGAATATACAATTCTGAACGTACCAGGAGAAGGAAGTGAAATGGAAATGAAAATTGCATGGACTCTAATTCTGGGATTGGCACTCCTTGGCGCCGGCTGCAGCAAGAACGATAACCCCACCGGGCCAGGTGATCCGGGTACTCCGGTTCTCTTGAAGATTTACGTGAATCCTTCCAACGGTTCCGACGGCAATGCGGGCACAGAGAGTGCTCCGTTCAGAACGATCAGGAAGGCTCTTGGGGTCGCTCATTCCGGACAGAGGGTGGAGCTCCAGGCGGGGACGTATGACGCGGCCGCGGATCAGGCCTATCCGGACACGATCCCCAACGGCGTGACCGTTGAAGCTGTCAGCGCCGGCCTTGCAGTGCTCGTTGGTACCGGTCAGGTTGCTTTCGTCGCTTCCGGAAACGATACGATCCTCTACCTCTCGTTCCGCGGATTTCAAACCATCTTCCAATCGGGTTCAGGAAATCATGTTGCGAAGTCGTTGATCGCCGTCGATGTCGGATACGCTTTCGATCTTTCAAGGAGCGCCCAGGCAGAGGCAACAGGATGCTCCCTGACCAATTCAGGGGCCGCATCGCTGACGGATATCGCCCAATTGAGTCTGAACACATCGACGATCAGCGGTCCCCCTCCCAACAACTTCTTTTTCCTTGTTCAGAAGGCGGCCACGCTGCAGATCGACGGAACGAAAATGAGCGATGGAAATAGCACGGCGCTCGCACTGACAGATGTTAGTGTGACGACGCTGTCTGGGTGTACGTTGTCAAAGATGAGCCGGCAAGGGTCATCGAGCAGCAGTGCCCTCGACATGTCCGTCTCTGCGCAGGTCACGCTCCGATCCACGACAATCAGTGGAGGGTATGGACCGGCGGTTTTCATGAGAGATGCCGGGACCGGTGTCTCGGCCAGGGTATGCAATTTCACCGGCAATGGGGGCGGAACCGGGTCTTCAGAGTTCCTGCAACAGGGCGGGGTGCTTGATATCGACAGTTGTTCCATCTCAGGTGCTGCAGTGTCCGGGTTCTACGTCTCGAACGCCTCACTCAATATCCGCAATTCGACAGTGCAGGGTATGGGCGGCGCCGGAATCAATGCGATCACCGGTTCGCGTCTGTACATGCGGAACACCTCCATCTCCTCCTGCCAGTATGGGCTGCTCCTGACTGGATCGAGTGCTACTGCTGACCTGGGGACCTCCACCAGTATCGGCGGCAATACTATTGCGAACAACACGCAATTCGGGATCATGATCAGCCATACGGGGGAGTTCTTCGCGTACACGTACGGCAACACCTGGATACCGAACATTCAGGGGGCAAATGCGAACGGACACTATGGTTCCTTCCTTGCCGTCGGTCCAGTGCACGTGACGGCTCCGATGAATTACTACCTCGATTCGAATGTGAATTATATTCAATTCTGACATTCCATACATTGTGGCGAATGCTTGCGGCGATCGCAGCAACAAAAGCTCGGACCTCTTCGAGCTTTTGTTGTTTCTACGCGTCCGTCGCACATTGTTCAAGCTCATCGTCATCAATTGACCGAAATCGATCCACTCTCGTCAGCAAAGTCCAGGCAGATTCTTTGATTCCCGGTCGCGTGTTTTCTATCTTGGGAAGCCTAATGATCGTCGGAAAGTGGACCTTGTCTCAGTCTTCTCCTCCACAGCGGACTCGCAGCACATTCGGGCGCGTAGCTCAGGGGTAGAGCATCTGCCTTTTAAGCCGGTCAAGTAAGAGCATTGCGCCCCAATCGCATTTGCGAGCCGTAGAGTCGTTCGACCGTTTCAGCGTTCCTCCTGCCATTCTTTGCCAGGATATTTCTTCCCCCCGCAGTGTTGACTGCAAAAACGCCGAGGCCTGCATGCTTGAATGTGCAAAGGGCCTCGCCATGTCGTTGGCGTAGAAAGACAGATGTCTAAACATGTAGCAGTTCACCACGTCCGCTATTGCCACATTGTTCAGCTTAACAACACGCCAATGGACGCTCTTCGCATGCAATTGGAGCCTCAACGGAATCCACAGAGCACTATCTTCCCTTATATCGAAAAGACTCATTCGACGAAGGGAAGAGGTGTTTGCCCGAAGAGCGCATCGTATCCCACTGATCGGACGGTGTTGAGCCGACCTCCCACAAACAATTGAAATGCATAGATTTAGGGCCATTCAGGCAGACCCATTTCTGGCAATTCTGTTTACCCGTCAGGAACCTTTTTTTCCCCCTTCCGTTCCCTACTCCATACACACTGAACCTCATTTCAGCTCCGCAATTCCTGGATGTCAGGGATTCGGCCATGAAATCAGCAAGCTCCTTGCTTTTTCCTCGCCCTTGGAATGGTCTGACTGCGATTCCATCTAAATCTGGCTTACGGGTCTCTGAGGTCTCTCGTTGTTGACGTCAAGGTTTACTAGAGTTAAGGGGGATGAGATTTCGGGCCGAGAGACTGACGTCCGACGACCGATATTTGTTAGCATCTGACCTTGCTCGAGCGAACGTTGACTGTGCGGGGCTGCTCGTACTACCGCAAAACAGTTCCAATCTCTCCAGTATGACGTCACACTACCTTGGTCACTTGTGTCGGCCTTCTGAAGTTGTGCCGGGGTAACTGATGATCTGTCGTCACTGTTGCTCACTTCTACGCCGGCTGGCAGATTTATGTAGTTATCCGGCAGGCCGGTTATGCACGATCTCCTTTGGAGCAGTCCACCATGCGTGTTCCGACGACCGCATTTCTACTAATCGCGTTTCTGATTTTCGACACTGCCCTGGCGCAGGTTCCTCCTTCTCAGCCTTCGAAAGCAAGGAAGAAAGGGACCGGGACATCGCTTATCGAAACCAAAAACTCGACACAGCATAAAAAGGGTCAGAAGAGCGAAGTCAAAGATCCTGGCGTGGGGAAATCAGATCAACCGGTGTCTGGCGGAACTGAATCGACCGGGCAACAAAGCCTGTTCACCTTGCATGCCGACCGGACCTCCGTTCAAATCGGTGAAGTGGTCAATTTCACGATCTTGCTTCAGGGGACATCGCTAAACGCATCTTCGACCTTCTTCATCGAATTCAGAGACGGGTCGCCGAGCCAGACCGTCCCGGTTTCTCAACCTCAGTTCACACACGTGTTCCAGTCCGAAGGGATGTACGCGGTTGTTGCGACACTCCATCCTCCGGTAGGCGTGGCCATGATTGCGGTCTACCGTCCACTCAGAGACTCGCTCGCTATAGGGGTCACCCCGGTTCTTCTGGATGCCAAGCCGCTCATCGCGGAGGTCGGCCAGCAGGTGGCGTTCAGGGTGCTGTTCAAGGCGACCGGGCAGAACGTTCGATACCGATTCTGGGATGACCAGAACCATCTCGTCGCCGATTGGCAATCCGACCCCGAATTTCTTTACACCGGAAAGTTGGAGGGGAGCGTCGCCCTGCATGCAGACGTCGAGTATCTCAACGACCAGAAATCTCCGATTGTAACGAGGACGGTCGACAGGTCTGTGACATTTACCCAGCCGGCAGGTTTCGTTGAGCTCGTTGCAAGACCTGAAGAAGTGGACGCTGGAGGTACAGTAACGTTTGACGTGCACACGAACATCAATTTCCCGGGATTGCGCTACCACTTTACATTCGGGGACGAATCGTCGAAGGCTCCCACGCGCAAAGACCCTTCAACCTGGGGCGGCGAAAGCAGCATCACGCATGTATACAGATTGCCGGGAACGCATCTCGCCTCAGTTGAAGTCTCTTATGGGAAGAGGCTCTTGTCTTCCCCTTCGATTAAGATCGGGGTCCGCGGACAATCGGTTTCCGATCCGTGGCCGACGAGAATTACCTGGCTCGTGATCTCCTTGGCGATCCTCGGAGGGGGATATTTTGCCAGGAAGATGATCTTCCGTCCGCGGGCGCGTTTTGTCCTCGTTGCCGATGACCCATTGCACAACGCAAAGACCTCCAAGGCGGTACGAATTGGCATCCAGATCATATTGAAGACTGAAGTAGAACAATCTGAAAGTTCATTTTCCCACAAAGACGCTAGCCTCGTGAAAGGCATACGGAGGAAGAATGTCTGATCAGGAAGTGACGTTGGGTCAGTTGCTTTCCGTTCCCCTCGATCAGCGCTCTGCCGGAGGCTCCGGACCCCGGGCTGCTGAAGGAATGTCGAAGTTCAAGGAGCGGGTCAAAGCGGAGGTGAAGACAATCCATTGGCCGGCTTCGATGCCCGATCTCGTGGAAAAAGTAACGCAGCTTCTCGATGTTCCTCTTCCGGACATCATGATTGAGGCATGGCGCAAGAGCGAGGAGATCGAGGAAGCACTCGACGAATCGCGCAAATCGCCGCAGGAGACGCGGTTTGTGGAGCTCGTAGAGCACACACTTTCGACGGAGTTCCGACCGAAGATCGAGATCCATATCGGCAGGTCGCTTGCGAAAACCATCGAGTTTCTCGTAGAAGTCTCGCTGACCCTGAAGGGGGCAGAGCTTCATGTACAGGGTGGCGAAGTTCGTGCAATCAGGGCGGGCTCGTGCGAGGCAGAGGGAACGATGAAGTACCAGGATCTGACGATCGCAGAGAAGAAGCTGGGCACACTACATCTCCCGGAAGTAATGCTTGTCGGTCATTCGCGATAGTCCGTGACCGTTCCCAAGGCAATCGTCCAAACTCGCGCGACGAGCAGGAAAAGGAACTGCGAAGCGGTACGGCAGAAATCAACTCAAGACACTTCATGAAGGGGCATCTCCAATGGCGGCAAGGGTCGTGAAGAAACTCTTCGTGGTGCATGGCACCGTCACAGACATCCAGGGAAAAGGGGTGGCGGCTGCTTCCGTGACAGTGTCGCGTCAGCGCATTCGTGACAGGGTCCGTTTAAAGACGGGGAAGACTGCGGCGGATGGGACCTACCGCATTTCCTATCAGCCGCCTGAAGCGGGATCCGGGAAGTTGCTTGTCGTCGTTGAGGCCCGTTCCCGCAGACTCAAATCGCCGCTCGAATCCCCCGCAACGCCCGCCCAGCCCGATCTCAACCTCGACCTTGCGGCCCAATCTCGCGACGGCTCCGAATACGCCGGGCTTCAGCGGGCTGTGCGCCCCCTCCTGCAAACGGCTGGACCTGAGCGACCTGGTTGAAAACGATGTACACCATGACATAACCTTTCTCGCTGAAGAAACCGGGAATGCGAAGGAACAGATTGTCCGACTGACACTCTCCGCCCGACTCGAGGAGGCCTACAAGATTCCCGGCGCGGTCTTCTTCGCATTCCTTCGTCAGCACATTCCCTCGTCACTGCCGAGTCCCTTGCTTGACGCCACCGAGAACTTCACGCTGGTAGAGGGATTGGTCCAAAGGATCGCATCATTGATTTTCGGACTCTCCGCGCAAGTGCAAACGGGAGCGCTGGATGCGGCGGTAAAGGGTGCAATCATTGGGCCACGCTTTGCTCGCGAGATTTCAAGTCTGGCGGCGGCTCTACAAAAACTCCACGTCACCGACATTCTTGCGAGTCCATATCTTGTTGGAAAAACCAATCTCGGGGACCTTCTGACCATCTCCGGCTTGGCGGCGGCAAAGCATCAGGCGTTCGCGACCGCGCTCGCGGAGAACACACAGTCGATGACAAAGTTCTGGACCACACTCGCGGACGGCACGCACGGGTTCACGAGCGCTGAAGTCTCGTCCATCGAGCGGACGCTTACCATTGGGACGTTTGTCAAGAACCATGCGCCGCTTCTTCAACTGCTTCTTCAACGATTTGCACCCGGGGGAGCGACCCAACTTTCCGATCTCGCCCGACTGACACTAAAGGACTGGGAGGATCTCGTCAATCAATCCGGCCCTCCGCCGAGCATCGAGGGCGCTGGTACAACGAGTCCGGCCGAAATCTTTGCACGAGTGGTGTATGCGCGTGTGACGAGGGCGTTTCCGACAATCGCACTTGCGAGCCGAATAGTTTCCGGCAAAGTGGTCCCGCCCTCAGAGCAGGCTCCCCTCAACCAGTTCTTTACCAACAACGGGCAGATCAACCTGCTGCGCAACAATATCGCAGCGTACCTTACACAACAGGGTGAAAAGGCCTTCACGGGAATTGCGCCGGCTGATCGACCGGCCGTGGTTTCGAATGCGCGACGCCTGCAACGGGTGCTGTATGTCACTCCGGAGGTCGATGCAGCACAAACGCTTCTCACCATGGGGATCCACTCGGCAACCCAAATCGCGATGATGGGTCGTCAACAGTTCTTCCTCAAAGGAACCGGGGCAGGTCTCACCAAGCCCGAGACGAATCGAATATACAGTACCGCGGTTCAACGCTATTCGGGAATGGTCGCGCTCTACACGCAACTCAACAGGCATGCGATCGGCATCTGGCCCAAAGCGGTGGGCGATGTGTCCGTGCTCGACGGTCCGACAACCCAGGCTGTCGCGCGGGATCAATCTCTCTCTACACTTTTCGGATCCCAGGATTATTGTGCGGTTGATTCCTGTACCTCCATCCTGAGTCCCGCGGCATATCTCTGTGACCTCCTCTACTGGCTCCGTTACCGGATGACCGGAGCGCAATCCGCACTCGATGTGCTGAATTTGCGTCGCCCTGATATCGCCAACCTGAAATTGAATTGCCCGAATACGGAGGTCCCTCTCCCGTACATCGATCTTGTCAATGAAATCCTGAGTGACGCCATCAGTCCCGCCGTCCCCTGGATTGCAAGCACGAGTCAGAAGGTGGGGGACCAGGTTCTGGACAGCAACGGCAATGTCGAACAGGCATCTGTCCAAGGGACGACGGGAGGGGTCGCCCCGGTGTGGGACACAACGCCTGGCGGCAGTACGACCGATGGGGGTGTCACCTGGCTGAACGTTGGGCTGCCCTGGAAGCAGACGTCGGATGGAAAAACCGCTCCCGACCTCCTCGCCGCTCCCGAGTATTTCAATCAGATTGCGTTCAAGAAGATCTTTTCAGCCGATTATCCGCATTCTCTTCCGTACAGCGAGGGCCTGGATGAGTTGCGCGCGTATCTGCAACAATTCGGGATAGCGCTCTGGCAACTCCGGAATGCCCTTCTTCCCCTACACAGTACGACGGTCGCCCAGCAGGCGGGCGTTGCTTCGGAACGGTTCATGCTTTCCCCGCACGGGGTCGAGCTCATGACCGCGCCAAATTTCGTAACCGCTGCTGTTGCCTGGCATACGCCGGCTCCATCCACCGACCTTGTCCCGGTGCCCGCGTTCATGCACGCCGCGTCGATCACCTACGATCAACTCCTTCAATTGCTCCAATCAACCTGGGTCCAGGGCAACGTCGACATCTTCATTGAGGGTATCAACGATCTCTGTGACACGAGCAAAGAAGCGCTGGCACCAGGCACCGCCCTCGCATCAGACATCACCGCGTCGCAGACTTCGATTACCGTGACCAGCAACGATGGATTTCCGTCGCCGAATTTCCAGATCAACATCGGCTCCGAGACGCTGCTTGTCACTGCGGTCGGTGGAACAAACAATACGACATGGACCGTCCAGCGCGGCCAGGCGGGGACGAGCGCTGCCGCTGCTTCAGCAGGCACCGGAGTTGCAGCGATCCCTCCGGTCCCGCTTGACGCCGATTTGCTTGATCGCGCGCATCGGTTCCTTCGCCTGTGGAGAGCAACGGGCTACCAGATGTGGGAACTCGATCTTTTGATGCGGTCTGGAACAGTGGTAAACGGTGTTTTTGATCAAGGCGGTCTCGTCGCACTTGGCACATTCCGGCTCCTGCAGGACGAGACAGTGCTTTCCGTGGATGCTTTGCTCGCGTGGTTCCAACCGATGGACACGGTGTCCCATCGCGTCCCGGACAATGCGTGGACCACACCGCTCTTCTCGCGGGTCTTCTTGAACCCGGCTATCGTCTTGTTGCATCCGGATGCCGATCTTGCTGCCGTGCTTTCGGGCACTGCGATGACTGATGGGAATCTGAGTCATCACCTCGATGCAATTCAGGCTTCACTCGGGTTATCCGGCGCGGACGCGACTATACTTGTCGCAACGTTCGGACTGGATGCGGCGAATACGCTCACATTGGACAATCTGACACTGCTCTATCGTGTGACGAAGTATGCCTATGTCGCAAAGGTCTCCATCAGCGATCTGTTGAGCATCGCGGTGATGATAAATCCCGGTGCGCCCAACACCGCAGCCGCAGTCAATGCCATCTTCAACAACATCCAGGCTGCAAGGGACGGCCTCCGAAATATCAAAGCCATCAAGCAATCAGGGTTCAGCGTGGACGCACTGAACTATCTGCTCACCCCGCCGGCGGCGGTGGCGCCTTTCTGGGCCGGAACGACGGGCATGACGGATGCCGCGATTGCCTCTGCGATGGATGCTGTCCGGCAAGCCATCCTCAATCCGAGCGGCGGCGACGTGAACGGGACGGTCATCGCCGCCGTTGCCGCACAGCTGAACATTGCCAATGACATCGCGGCGTTCGTGATGCAGAACATCAAATTGTCGGGGACGGGGAATACCCTCCTCACAGTATTGACTGACGCGTCCATAACTTCGCCGCCGGGAGGGCCGTATCCGCCGTTCACACGCCTGTCGTATCAAAATCAGTTCTACGCGATGCAGATCCTTGACAAGATCCGTGTCATTGTCCAAAAACTGCATCTCGTGAACGCCGACTTGTCGTGGCTGGTATCCAACGCCGGCGTCTACGGAGGGCTCGATTTCACTCAATTACCGATCATAAGTGCGCAACCTGCGATTGATACGGCGCATCTGTTGACCACTGTTCTTCTCGTGCAGCTCGCCCGCCTCTTCACTGCGGCACCTCCTGCGGCCCCGGTCCAGACCCTGTATGAGCTGATTTCAGGTGTCCAGACGGGAGCGCTCGCGAACGAAGCCGCAACACAGACGGCGCTCAGCACCATCACTGGCTGGAAGTTGGCCGATGTTGCGGCGTTCACATCCGCTCTCGGTGTGGCGTTTGCGGCCGACTATCTGGCGCCGTTGACATACGATGCGCTCCGTACGCTGGAGGCGATGCTTGCCGCGACCTCAAATAACGGCACTGCATCGCAACTCGTCTCCTGGGCCACGACGCCCACCGACGAAACGGCTGCCGAAGGCATGGCGGCTTCGGCCCTGAGTGTTCTCAAAACACGATACACGAACAGCGATTGGCTCACCGTTGCTCCTCCGATCATGAACCCGATCCGTGAGCATCGTTCCGCCGCACTGCAGGACTATCTCGTGGGGAACGGCGATCACGCCGGACACGTCTTTCCGGACATCAATGGGCTGTTTGACTACTTCCTGATCGACACACAAATGAGTTCGTGCGAGGTCACGACCCGCGTTATCCAGGCATACGTCGCCGTTCAGATCTTCGTGGAACGGTGCCGGATGAACCTCGAGGCAGACAACAGCACAAAATGGCCTGGCATCCCCAACATGACGGTTGATGCGAACGATGACGCATGGGATTGGTGGTCATGGATGAAGCGCTATCGCATCTGGCAAGCCGCTCGCGAAGTGTTTCTCTATCCGGAGAACTGGCTGATCGAATCACAGCGCTCTTCGCGCACGGAGATATACAAGAAGCTCGAGCAGGATGTCCACCAGGGTGAACACAGCTCAACGCAATTCGAGAGCGTCGCGCTGAACTACCTCGACGGCCTGGACGACGTTGCGCACTTGACCGTCACCGGGACCTGCCCGGATCCGGTCACAAAGGCGATTCATGTCGTAGCGCGGGCGCAGACAGACCCGCCGCGCTATTACCACCGTACGTTTCAGGATGGGGCGTGGGCCGGTTGGGTGAAAATCCCGCTGGACATCAAGGCGCTCCATGTTGTTCCGGCCGTGTATCGGAATAGCCTTTGCCTGTTCTGGCCGGAGATTCAAGTGCACAAAGAGCCCCATCAAGATGTGCCGGCGGCGCAGCCCAATCCTGACCCGCCGAGTCAGGAAGTCGCGCGGTACGTTTCGATAGGACTCTCCTTCACCGTCTACCGGAACAACGCCTGGACGCCGGCACAGGCAGCGAAGGGGAAGCTGTTCGATATCCCAATCCTTTCCTCCCAAACAGCAGGCGACGCACGGTCGGTTGCTGCACGATACTCGTTGAAAGTGCAGACGTCGCAGCCGTCGCCGACATACGGACCATCCGTGTTCGTGGACGTCTTTCGCTTCGACGACTATTCCGTGAATGCTTTCGCGGTATCGGTCAACGACGGGCCGTGGACGACGACGAGCTCTGTTGCCGGAGAGCAGCCGACGGCGCTGCATATCGGGCGCGCGGTCTTCGACGGCAGGTTTGGCGACCTCGAACTTCGGAACGTGGCAACACTCTACAACGGTCCGGGAGACATTTCGATGCTGAGTCTTCTGACCCATGCGCAACAGCTCTACGGGCCCGATGCACAACCCCTCATCCCCCTGGCGACACCTGATCCCGATCTTGCCGGTGAGCCGGGCTTGACGCCGCAAAACGGCGGCCTTATCACTCAGCCGCGCGGCGTGGGGCAACCGGCGACGATTCCTCTCGCCTTCACTTCCATCCCCCATGAAGTGCCAACCGGGTCAGTCACGCTGCTGAACACGGCGCCGGTGCCGTTCATCGTGATCGGCCCGGTCACCGCACTGAACTTCGATCCATCGTCCTATTTCTTCTACCAGGACAATCGGCGCTGCTACTTCGTCGACACCCAGCGCTGGTACTGGTCGGGCAGCATGTGGACCCCGGTTCCGCCGTCGAACCCTTCGGCAGCGCCATTTGAAGCCCGCTACTACTTCCATCGGTTTTACCATCCCTATACGCGTCTCCTCTGGCATCAACTCAGCAGCGAAGGTTTCCCCGGGATCTACAATCCTGATCTTCAGCAGAGTCCTGATCACGTTGACCCGACGGGTGCCGATGTGTTCAGTTTCAGCGGGACATATCAGCCCGTCATTCCCCGTGTGAGCTGGGGTGAAAACAATGAAATTCTCGACTTCAACCCGGATGCGGCATATTCGGTCTACAACTGGGAGCTCTTCTTCCATGTCCCGTTGTATGCGGCCGGATTGCTGAGCCAGAACCAGCAATTCGAAGACGCGACAAAGTGGTTCCATTACATTTTCGATCCGACCCGACAGGGGACAGACGCGGCGCCGCAACGTTTCTGGATTCCCAAACCGTTGCACGATCTGACGAGTGCGGCGATTATTCAACAGCGCATCAACAACCTGCTCCTTCTTGTGAATCAAAGCGATCCCGCAACGGTGGGACAAGTCAAGCGTTGGCGGGATGATCCGTTCAATCCTTTCGCTATCGCCGACCTCCGCCCGGTGGCCTACATGAAGAGCGTGGTGATGCAGTATCTTGACAATCTGATTGCCTGGGCAGACAATCTCTTTGCCACCGATTCACGGGAAGCGTTGAGCGAGGCCACGCTGCTTTATGTCATCGCGGCGGAAATACTCGGGCCGCAGCCGTCGGCGATCACCCCCCCGCGGCACGCGGATGATTCCTACAATGAACTCGCCCCGAAGCTGGATGCCTTCGCCAATGCCATGGTGGATATTGAAAACGCACTTGGCAGCGGCGGGGGAGGGATGGGCGGAGGCGGCAACACCCTGCCAGGTCCGCAGACGTTCTATTTCAAGATTCCACCGAATGACAAGCTCCTGGGCTACTGGACGACGGTTGGAGACCGTCTCTTCAAGCTGCGTCATTGCCAGAATATCCAGGGGGTAACGCGCCAGCTCGCCCTCTTCGATGCGCCGATCGATCCGGGTTTGCTGGTGAAGGCCCAGGCCGCCGGGATCGATCTTGGGTCGGTTCTTTCGGACGTGTTCGTCCCGCTCCCGATCTATCGTTACACGGCCCTCTACACGCAGGCGCTCGATTTCGTCAACGCGGTCCGCGCCTATGGCTCGGCGTTGCAGGCAGCGCTCGAGAAAAGCGACGCCGACGCTCTTGCTGTGCTCACGGCAACGAACCAGCAGCAATTGCTCAGCGACGCGGATCAGATTTTCGATTGGCAGGTTCAGATGGCCAACAATGCCATCGAGGCGCTCCAGAACACGCGGGACATCGCGGACGAGAAATACAACCACTACAACGATCTGACGAATGCGGAGAACTTTGCCAATATCGCGGAGTGGACAAGTGTTGGACTGGCCACCACCGCCGCAGTGCTCAATGCGATAGCGACCGGAACCAAAACCGCAGCGGGGGCAGCCCACGCATTTCCGGACGTCACTGTCGGCGTGATGGGTTTCGGCGGCACAGCGGTTGCCATCGTCAAGGAAGGGGGGAGCCACGCGGGTCATGCCGCGGGTGAAGGTGGCAATGCGATTGCCGTCCTCGCGGGCATCGCGGAGAAGGCGGGGGCCATCGCCAAAACGATCGGCGACTGGTGGCATCGGCGCGACGACAACCAGCAAAAGGCCACTGAAGCCCAGGCGGACCGGGACAAGGCGGACATCCAACTTGCCGGCCTGGGCCTGGCGCTGCAGATCGCTCAGCAGAACCAGATCAATCATCAGACACAGATCGATCAACTTCAAACGCAGATCGATTTCCTGACGGACAAGTTCACCAACCAGGATCTCTATGATTGGATGGCGGGGCAACTGGCCGATACGTATTTCCAGAGCTACAAACTGGCCTTCCGTTTATGCAAGCAGGTCGAGAAGTGCTACCAATACGAACTCGGGATCCCGGACAGCAACTTCATACAGTTCGGATATTGGGATAGTCTGCACAAGGGTCTTCTTGCCGGAGAGACACTGAACCATGATTTGCGCCGCATGCAATCCTCGTACCTCGACTCAAACAAGCGGCGGTTTGAACTCTCACGATTCATCTCGCTGGCGGCGCTTGACCCGACCGCGTTGCAGCAGTTGTTGACCACCGGCACGTGTGATTTCGACCTGCCCGAGTCGTTGTTCGATCAGGACTACCCCGGGCACTACAACCGCCACCTCCTGCGCGTCAGCGCGACCGTTGTCTATCCCAGCCCGGGGAAATTCGACAATGTGAAGGCGACCCTGACTCTCACCAAGAACAAAGTGCGGATTGCTACCACGGCATCGTCAAGTGCCGACTATGGCGAGGTGGGACCGTCGGATCCCCGCTTTGTCTATGACTACGGCGCCGTGCCGCAGAAGATCGCTCTCGGCAACGCCCAGGACGACCCGGGATTGTTCCAGACTGCACTCAGCAATAACCTGAGCGACCAGAGATATCTGCCGTTCGAAGGGGCGGGCGCGATCAGTTCGTGGCGGCTCGAGATACCACAGGCAAGCAACGAACTCGACCTCACCACTGTCAGCGATGTGGTCTTGCACCTGTACTATACATCGCTCGATGGAGGCGATGCACTCAAACAAATTGTGAAACAGTTCGCCCTGGACAATCTGCCTACGTCGGGGACAAAAGTCTTTAGCGCAGTAAATGACTTCGTTGCTGCTCCGCCGGCCGTTGATGTGCCGTATCCACTTTCGCCCTGGCAGGCGTTTCTTTCGAAGCAACCTGCGATCATCGGGACGATGCCGTACCAGGTGGACGGCCTGCAACGTTGGCAGGCCTTCAACAACCCACCCACGGCAGAAACCGCTGACCCGGCGCATCCCGGGCAACAAAAGGTGGCAAGCAGCGATCAGGTGCTGAAGTTGACCCTCTCACCTGCGAAGTTTCCGCCGTGGACCCGTGGCAAGACGATCAGCGTGACGTCATTGACGGTGTTGACCGTTTCATGGCCAAGCGGAGTGAGCTTCGTCCTGGCGCCGCAGGCGCCGTTGCCGATCGCGCCCATCACGATGAATCCGGTGGGTGGCGTTACCGAACCGAACATTTGCATGGGCACTGTGGCGATGCCGCCGAACACTCCGCTCGGAACATGGCTATTCAAGCTGCAGAAGCAGGGTGCTGCCGATTTTCAGTCGCTCACGAAGGACGATCTCGGAGACATTCTCCTCATCGTGAACTTCCAGGTCAGCTAACATGCCAGATCCCGGACTCCCAGTGGCGCTCCAGCGCGTCGTCGACCGGTATATCCGGGCGTTTGCGCCGGAACGGATCCTGCTTTTCGGTTCTCATGCCAAGGGGACGAGTGAGGTAAAGAGCGACGTCGATCTTCTTATTATCGCCGAACTCCCCGGCGATGTCTCGACGCATTTGCGGCAAGCGCATCAGCTCGCGGCGGGCAGTTTCCCGCCCGTCGACGTCGTGTTTGCTGCGCCGGAGGAGATCGAGAACGCAACGGTCAATAAAAACCCATTTCTCATGTCCATCCTCGGGTCGAGCATCACGATTTATCAGAGGGAACAATCATGCAGGCAGATGCTCTCGGAGTGATAACCCCTGTCGGTTGCGACATATGACCTGATGACTTGTCCCCCTGTTCCAGTTCTATCAGCCGTTTCGCTTGATCGAATGGAAATCCTCCGTAACCTTTCCGCCACTTGCGATACGTAGCATCGCGCACACCCAGCTGGCACAAAATCTCCTCCATCACCAACCGTTTCCTTTGAAGTAATGCTGCCTCACAAAGTTCGCCAATGATGTTCTTCACCCTTGTCCAGAACAACTGCTTGGATCCCTTCCGGGGGAGGGTTCTCCGCTCACCCGCGCCACGAAACGGTCGTATTTCCGACTTTTGGAGAGCCATCGTCGCTTCCTCGCAAGCACCGCTTGTTCGCGGGCGGTGGTCCCCGGGCGAACCAAACGCGTGAAAACGCGTGTTACTGGTGTGGTAGGGGAGAGCACCTGCACCTCACGAATCGAGAATTCCCGCCTTGAATCGTCTCAACCATATGCTTCCCCGGCTCTCCATCAGGAGCAAGCTTGTCATTGCGTTCGTAGGGCTTTCGGCCTTGCCAGTTGTCTTTGTGAGCACCTACGGGCTCTACTCGAACGTCAGGACGATGCAGCGCGTGGCTTTGGAAAGCCTCACGCATGATGTCCAAAACATCCGTGAGCGAACAGGGAACTTCATGGCAGGTGTGGAGAGCGATCTCCGTGTCTTGGGTGGGTCATTTCTTTTTGAGCGCTATGGCAACAGTTCCGGGAGCGTTTCGAAAGGCCCGCCGAAGGAGCTGCTCAGGCAAATGGAAAGCGAACTCGTTGCGTTTGCGCAAACGAAACAGATCTACTATCAAATCCGGATCGTCAACGATGACAGGGATGAAGTCCTCCGGGTCCAGTGCAATGGCATCCCGGATTCCGCACTCCAATGGAGGGCTCTTCCCACCGAAGCCCTCCGTCAGGGTGGCGAGTCCTTCTATGTCCTCCTGACACAGAATCTCTCGCCCGGTCAAATCGCGTTTTCTCCCGCGGAGCTTGTGTATCAGGGGGAGACGCGCGTTCCCATCATTAGCTTTGCCATGCCGATCTATGCAGCCGGCAAACGCATCGGCATCCTCATTGCCGACGTCTTTGCGCGCAACCTTATTCAGGAGCTGCAGACAAGCCGGATTCTCGGGTTCGATGAGAAGGTGGTGCTCGTTGCGGGCGATGGTCACTACCTCTATGACTCGGAAGAGCGCAGTCAATGGAACAAGTTCATCGCTTCCCGGGAAGAGGGGAACCTGGGGAAAGACTATAGTCCGGCAATTGCCGGGATGATCACCTCGGATGAGGAGGGTACTGTCACTGAAGGAACAGACGACATCATCGTCCACACCCCTCTTTTTCCCCCGACAGGAGTGGACCATGCCGGGCAGGTTCCCAGCGGTTTCACCGAATCTTTGTTCGTCTTCGAGAGTGTCCCGACCTCAACAATCACCCGGGACGCCCGCTCGTTTGCGCTGACGTTTCTCGCATTTCTTCTCCTCTTCCTTGGCGCTGCAATCGTGCTCGGGCTTCTGGCGACACAGCAATTCACCCGCCCGATTTCCGAGTTGAGCCGGGGAGCGGCGATTCTCTCCGGTGGCAACTACGGCGAACGGCTCAGAATCCAGACGGGGGATGAAATCGAGGAGCTTGCGAATCAGTTTAATGCCATGGCGGCATCGCTCGATACGCACGAAAAGGAGATCCAGGAGCACCGCAATCACTTGCAGCAGATGGTGGAGCATCGCACGCGAGAACTGCTCGACCAGAAAGAGAAGCTGCAGGCGATCCTTGATAACGTAGCAAGCGCCTTTGTGTTGCTCGACAAAGATTTTCGAATTCAAACGGCGAGCGCAGCGTTCGGCTCGATCACCGGGCTGCTGCAGAAGGATGTCCTCGGTAAAGATACCCGTGAGGTCCTGCGGGAGAGCGGGATTTGTCGGAGCATGTCGCCCCCCGATACTGGCATCCCCGATAAGATCGAAGGCCATGTTGATCACGTGACCGATCGAACACGTGGGGAGCGTTACCTTGAGCACATCACGGTACCCATCAGGAAGAACGGGGAAGTAACCTCTCTTCTGCAGGTCATCACAGACATCACCAAGCGGACGCGGCTCGAACAGAACCTCGTGCAGTCGGAGAAACTGATGGCAACGGGGGAAATGTCCGCCATCATTGCCCATGGCTTCCGCAACTCGCTTACGTCGATCAAGATGATCCTGCAACTCCACAGTGAATCCAAGCAGCTCAGCCGTGCCAGCCGGAGATCGCTCGGGGTCGCGCTGGACTCCATCTACCGGATGGAGGTCATAGTGAAAGAACTCCTGTCTTTCGCTCGTCCCAACCCGATGGAGTTTCACTCCGAGTCGGTGAATGACGTCGTGAATGATGCGCTGTCGCTGATTCAACCTTCGATTGTGAAACAGAAGATCGAGCTCACGAAGGATCTCGACCCCGACCTCCCGTCCATGATGCTCGGGACGCCCCATTTCAAGGAGGCTGTCGTCAATGTACTGCTGAACGGATTGCAGGCGCTGGAGAACTACGAACCCCCGGGAGGAACCAGAACTCTCGGGATTGCCACAAAGCGCGTTGTCCTGTCGAAGACCCTCCGCGATCTGCGGCCGCGGCAGGCGCGCGAGAATGATGGAAATGGTCGCACGTCGCCGGAAGCGGAGATCACCCTGCGCAAAGGAACGGCGTGTGCGGTTGTGAGCATCGGCGACAATGGCCCGGGCATCGATAGGTCGAACCTTGCACGCATCTTCGACCCGTTTTTCACGACGAAGACCAATGGGACCGGGCTCGGTTTGCCGATGGTGAAACGGACCGTGAATGCCCATGGCGGAATTGTTGTTGTGAAGAGTACAGGCGCGAAGGGAACCGCCTTTGACATCGTTCTTCCATTGAACAGAGGTGAGCATGAATAAGGCGCCGAGTCTTGCCCGCACCCGGAAAAAGAATGTGAAGCCAGATCGGGCAACGATCCTCATCGTTGATGACGACGAAAAGATCCTTTTTGCCTTCCAGCAGGTCTTCAAGGCGGAAGGATATCGGAGTATTCTGGCAAGGAATGGGGAAGAGGCGGTTCAGGAATGCGTGTCGGCACATCCTGACGCAGTCTTCATGGACATCACCATGCCGAAACTCGACGGGCTCGGCGCACTGCAGCGGATCAAGGAACAAACGCCGCAGATTCCTGTTGTCCTGATCACGGGATTCGGAACGATGCAAACGGCGATCAAAGCGATGCAGCACGGGGCCTTTGAATACCTCACCAAGCCGTTGGATCTCGAGAGAATTCGTGCCGTGACGAAACGCGCACTGACGAGCGGAAGGGGGGATGCGAGCACAGCCAGTGACCAGTTGAGTTTTCAGACCAACATCATGAGTCGCTACGAGATCGTCGGCAACAGTCCGCAGATGCAGGAGATCTACAAGCTGATTGGATCGATTTCGACAACACCCAGCCATACGTCGGTCCTTGTCCTTGGCGAAAGTGGGACCGGCAAGGAACTGGTCGCCCGGGCCGTGCACGCCAACAGCGAGAATGCGGGGGAGCCGTTTGTCCCCATCAATTGCACTGCACTCCCGGAGCCCCTCCTGGAATCGGAGTTGTTCGGCCACGAGAAGGGTGCCTTCACAAGTGCTGGCGAACGGAAGGTAGGGAAGTTCGAGATCGCCGGACGAGGGACGATCTTTCTGGATGAAATAGGAACCCTCTCTCCCCTGCTTCAGCAGAAACTTCTTCGGGTCCTTCAGGAGCGGGAATTCGAGCGTGTCGGGGGGAACGTTCCCCTGCCCGTGCACGCGCGCTTCATTGCCGCGACGAATCAGGACCTCGTGAGCGGGGTGAAGAACAAATCGTTCCGGGAAGACCTGTTCTTCCGCCTCAACGTTGCCGTCGTGCACCTTCCTCCACTCCGCGAGCGTACGGAGGATATTCTTCTCCTTGCCACATATTTTCTCAAGAAGTACAATGAGCAACTGAAGAAGAACATCACAGGATATTCGCGCGAAGCGATGAAGATCCTTCAGAAGTACCACTATCCCGGCAACGTCCGTGAGCTCGAGAATCTGATCGAACGATCGGTAATGTTGACAAAGGGCGAACTCGTCCTCCCGTACTCACTCTGCGAAATCGATCCGTCCAGTCTTCCTCCATCGCCCCAGCTTCCTATTGTCAGCCCATCGTTCAGCACATCGCGTGAACACGTTCTGGACCTCTTCGAGAAGCAATTCGTCGTTGAACAACTGAACGCACATCGCGGCAACGTCTCCGCTGCCGCGAAGGCTTCGAAAATGACGCGACAAAACTTCCAGCGTCTGATGAAGAAGCACAGGATTACCGCTCCTTCCTTCCGCACATGAATGACGAGTTAGCCCTCTCACTTCCGGGGCAGTGCCCGACTGCCAATTCCTGATTGACACGCTGCCAAGTTCCGCTTGGCACTCCTCACCATCAATGACGCTCTTGCTCTATGGATGTGGCTCTTCCAGCCCGTTTTGCGGGGTCACCATCTCCTCCGCGCTGGCACGAAGGTTGGGATGTACCATGCGTGGAGAGAAGGAGCAATCTCGTAACACATCAGCCGAATGTCCTCATCGTTGACGACGACGTCAATATCGTTTCCGCGTTCGAAGGATTCCTCAAGAAAGAACATTGCTCCATGGTTGCCTCCGCCGTGGCCGAAGATGCCCTCCGCACGATGGAGAAACGCCGGGTGGATCTTGTGATTTCCGATATCCGTCTCAGTACCCAATCGGGAGTCACCCTGCTCCTTCGCATCAAGGAGCTCTATCCATGGGTCCCGGTCATCGTGATCACCGGCCATCCCTCCCTCATCAAGGAGGAGGACGTCCGGCTCTACGGAGCCGACTACTACTTTCTGAAGCCTCTCGAGCTCGATGCACTGCGTGACGCAGTCAGGAAATGCCTTTTCCTAACCCATCAACACGATCGACAGGATGTGCTATGAAACGATTCGGCATCAGTCTCTTTTTTGTGGTCATTCTCTTTCTGAGTCTCAAAGACACGTCGCTGAGCATCCCCGCGTTCGCCAGAAAATACAAAACCAGTTGCGCAACCTGCCATAACGGGTTTCCGAAGCTGAACGCCTTCGGCGAGGCGTTCCGAAGGAACGGCTACCAGTTTCCCGATCACGGCGACGCGGAAGCCATCAAGGAGGAACCGGTCAGCCTGGGTTCCGACGGGAACAAGAAGGCGTTCCCCGATGCCATTTGGCCCGGGACGCTCCCGGGTTCGTCGCCGATTTCTCTCTTCTTCAACGGTGAGATGGACTACAATCCCAAGGTCGAGCCGCGGTTCACCTTTGATGGTCTCGGAAGCAGCATCGAAGCAGTCGCCGCTGGCACGCTCGGAGAAGATCTCTCTTTCTGGGGACATCTTATCGTCAACAGCGATGGCACGGTGGAGCTGAACAGAATGTTCCTGATCTTCAGCAACATTGTCGGTGATTCGTATGCCTTGAATGCACGGATCGGAGTGATTGAGCCCGGGCTCTTTTCGTTCTCCACACATCGGGCCTGGCTGGAGGGTTACTGGATGACCACGAGGGCATTCAGTGGTGACATGGGCTGGACAATCGAAGAGACGCAAAAGGGTGTCGAGCTCAACGGCATGGCGGCCGGACGATTCGGCTGGAACGCAGGGATTGTTGAAGGCTTCGGCGCACCCCACTCCGACAAAGACTACTACGGCCATGTGACGTACAAGTTCGGTGGGCTTCCGCTCGACGGAGTGTTGGAAGGAGGAACTGCGCCGAACAACGCGAAGCCCTACTTCGACAACTCCGTCACAATCGGTGCGTTCGCCTATCTGGGGAAGGCAACGCTCGGGCCCGATAGCGCTCAGCAGGACAATGCCTTCAGCATGGTCGGCGCCGACGTTAATGCCTACTATGAGCAGTTCAATCTCTTTGGTGGGGTCGGCCTACGCCATGACGATCGTCCCTTCCTTGGAGATCCGCTGTCGCAGTCGGCCAATTCCACGGTATGGTTTACGGAGCTGGATCTGACGGTCTTTCCCTGGCTTATGCCGGGACTACGCTTCGAATCGTGGAACAGCCACACGCTTGATCTTGTGAGCGGTGGGTCGGCAGCCTATACCGATATGCAGTTCGTTCCTGGCGTCGTGTTCCTGGTGCGTCCGAACGTCAAATTCACCCTCCGGACAATGGTGACGAAATTTGATTCCCAGATGGATACGAAATGGCAATTGGGACAAGTAGCGCTGGCACTGACGGTTGGAATTTAGTCCGTCGTTTTCTCTCACACATTCCTGGATGAAGGAAGAATGATCCCATGAAGAAGATCCTTGTGAAGCAGATGCTCTTCGCTGCGATTGTCCTGCTGATCGGCACCCATCAAGCGTCCGCAGGTGACATTTCCGGTACGGTCAAGGCGAAGGGAGTGAAGAACAGCGGCGATGCGGTCATCTATATCGATAAGATCCCCTCGAAGACCTTTCCTGCTCCCGCGGCACATGCCGTGATGAATCAGAAGAACCTGATGTTCGTTCCTCATGTCCTTCCGATTGTGGTGGGAACCACGGTGGACTTCCTGAACAGTGACAATGTGCTGCACAACGTGTTTTCCCCCGACGCCTGCGCGGAAAAGTTCAATCTGGGATCGTGGCCGAAGGGACATACGAAGTCCTACACATTCAAGTCGCCGGGTTGTGTGTCGACCTTGCTGTGCAACGTCCATCCGGAAATGGAAGGGTACGTCGTGGTTGTCGAGACACCATACTTCGCTGTGAGCGCGACCGACGGCAGCTATGCAATCAAGAATGTCCCTCCGGGAAAGTACACGCTGAAAATCTGGCATGAGAAGCTGAAAGGAGCGGATGTCAGCGTCGAGGTTCCTGAAAAGGGCACCGCTACCGTGGACTTCGATCTTCACCGGTAGAGGTTAGTCTCAACTTCACAGACAGGCAGGAGGACACTATGAACAGTACAGCGAAAACCGCGTTGCGCGGACTTTGCTCGTGCGCTCTTGTACTTGGCTTGCTGGCACTCCTGATCGAAACGCGATCGACGGGTGAAGCATTGGAGACGCTCAAATTGAACCTCTTGACGGGGGCCTTCTCGACCATTGCCGCCGGAGTGGCGGGCCTCGCAGTTCTCGGCTTCGCCGCGCTGTATGTGTGGGATCACAAGGGAAAGATAAAGCATCCGTAGCACCATGCCCGACCAATTGAAATTTGTCGATCTGGAGTGGCTGGACTCCAACTTCCCCTGCATGTCGGCCTGTCCTGTGCACACGGAATCCGGCCGGTATGTGGCACTGGTGGAGGAAGGGAAGTATAAGGAGGCCTATCGCGTAGCGCGCCGTCCGAATCCGTTCGCCTCGATCTGCGGGCGGATTTGCGCGGCGCCCTGCGAAGCCGCCTGCCGCCGGGGACAGGTCGACCAGCCGATAGCCATCCGGGCCCTCAAGCGCTTCGTGTGCGAACGATACGGGGTCGAGAGCATGATCGACCTCGAGCGACTCAAGGAAGTGTTCGGCAAAACTGTGAAGAAGAATGGGAAGAAGGCGGCTGTCATCGGAGCAGGTCCAGCCGGACTTTCCTGCGCTCACGATCTGGCACTCCTGGGATACGACATCACCGTGTTCGAGTCGCAGTCGGTCGCCGGCGGAATGCTGCGGTTGGGTGTCCCGGAATACCGACTCCCCCGGGAGCTGATCAGGATGGAAATCAACGCTGTTCTCAGTCTCGGAGTCGAGCTACGACTCAACTCCGCCGTCGGCAGGGACTTTACCCTCACCGATCTGAAGCGCCAGGGGTATCAAGCCGTCTTCATTGCCATCGGAGCGCACAAGAGCCGCGATCTTCGCATTGAGGGCGTTGATTTTGACGGAGTCCTTCGAGGGGTTGACTTTCTGTTGAACGTCAACCTCGGGTTCAAGGTGAACCTGGGAGGCAAAGTCCTCGTGATCGGAGGTGGGAACGTTGCCATCGATGTTGCGAGGACGGCTGCGCGACAGGAGAAGACTGACATCGGTCATGTGACCGAGGTCTCCGAGGCACTGGACGTTGCCCGTTCGGCCGTGCGGTTTGGCGCCAAGGAGGTCCATCTTGTCTGCCTTGAAGACTGGAACGAGATGCCGGCGACGAAAGAGGAGATCGAGGAAGCGCTTGAAGAGCGCGTCCATATTCACATCCGCAAGGGGCCCGGCAAGATCCTCGGAAAGAATGGGAAGGTGGTCGGTCTTCAAACCACGGAATGTCTCTCGGTGTTTGACGCGGCCGGGAAGTTCAACCCGCAATTTCTTGCCGGGTCCGAACAGGTGATGGAAGCGGACACCATCATCATGGCCATCGGACAGACGTCCGATCTCACCTGGGTCCGGCCGGGGGACGGCATTGCGCTGACTCCACGAAATACGATTCAGGTGGATCCGGCAACCCTCGCGACCACTGCGCCGGGCATCTTTGCAGGGGGTGATGTCTCTTTTGGCCCCCGCAACGCCATCGACGCGATCGCGAACGGAAAGAAGGCCGCTCAGTCGATGCACAGATTTCTGAGCGGCGGATCGGCACAGAACGTCGAAGTCCAGTTCCATGAGCGCAATGTTGAAATCATCGTCACGGAGAGTTCCCGGTACAACCGCCCGTGGCGATACGAACAGACCAACCGCGTCCCGGTTCCCTGCCTCCCAATCGATCGACGCATCGGCATCGCACAGATCGAGCTGGGGTACACGGAGGATCAGGCGCGGCTGGAGGCATCGCGCTGCCTTCATTGCTGGGAGAACACAGTTTTCAACGAGGGCGGCGAAGAGACCGGAAGCGAATGCATTCTCTGCGGCGGGTGTGTGGATATCTGTCCGGAGAGCTGCATCGACCTTGTCGCTCTCGATCGTGTCTCGGCCGGGGCGGAAATGCTTGAGCAATTGGGCGGGATGTATGACATCGTCATGTGGGGCGAATCGCAGGAGACGATCGGATCCGTCATGATCAAAAACGAAGACGTCTGTATCCGGTGCGGGCTCTGCGCCAAACGGTGCCCGGTCGGATGCATCACCATGGAAGGGTATTCCGTCTCCGAAACACTATTGATTTCGTAAGAGGAGATCCAGTGGAAGCAGAAAAGAAACACCAAGAGAGGGGCGAGCAGGGCTTGTCAGGGTCCTTTTCACGCCGGCATTTCCTCGAGCTCGTGGGCATGGGAGCAGTGGGGATAGCGGCTGCCGGCAGCATCGCGCTGAGTGCGAAATACCTCTCGCCCAATGTAGTGCGGGAACCGCCGACGCAGTTCAAGGTTGGACGTCCGGAGGACTTTCCTCCCGGAAGTGTCACCCTCGACAAAGAACAAAAGGTGTTCATTGTCCGGGCCAAAGAGGGAAATTTCTACGCGCTTTCGGCGGTCTGTACACACCTCGGTTGCATCGCGAACTGGAAGCCGCAGGAGGGGATTATCGCCTGTCCCTGCCACGGGAGCAAGTTCAGCAAAGAGGGAACAGTCATCGCGGGACCGGCGCCAAAAGGGTTGCAGCGGTTTGCGTTGTCCCTGGATGATCGGGGACAACTTGTTGTCGACAAATCCGTGATCGTCGGCGACGACGTAACGCTCAAGGCGTGAACTGTCTGTCGTGCCTTCGTCAATGAAGGCATGACGTCCATGCAAATCAAAGGAGAGGGAACGTGCAAAAGCAACTCGAAGCTCTGACCCGATCACAGGTGTGGCGATCCATCTTTCGTCATGGGCTTCCATTATCCAACCGCACGCGCGCCGAGGCAGTCTTCTTGAATTTCTTCCTGCACGTCCACCCGACGAAGGTCCGCAAGGGTGCGCTGCGATTCTCGTACACGTGGGGTCTCGGAGGACTCTCGGCGGGTTTGTTCTTCATCCTCACGGTGACTGGGGCTCTCCTGATGCTCTACTATCGACCGGCGGTTCCTCAGGCATACGCCGATATGAAAGACCTTCAATTTGTGGTATCGTCGGGACAGTTCCTGCGGAACCTGCATCGATGGTCGGCGCATGCGATGGTCGCAATGGTGTTTCTCCACATGCTGCGTGTCTTCTATACCGGTGCCTATCGGCCCCCGAAGGAATTCAACTGGATGGTCGGCGTCGTCCTGCTAGTAATCACGATTCTCCTGAGTTACACCGGATATCTTCTGCCGTGGGACCAGCTCGCATTCTGGGGCATCTCCGTCGGCACCAATATGGCACGCGCGGTGCCGTTCGGGATCGGAGATAAGATCTCCTATCTCCTTCTGGGCGGAAATATCGTGGGCGACAACGCTCTCGTGCGGTTCTACGTTCTGCACTGCTTCATTCTCCCAGTGGGGATCATGATCTTGATGGGGATTCACTTCTGGCGGGTCCGGAAGGACGGGGGAGTATGAGCGCGATGCTTCCAGACTTCCAGGTGGAGAAGGGTTCGGACGCGAAGAAGACGCCCCGACGAATTGCCTTCATCAAGGGGCGAACGGCCGCGCGCGTCAAGAGGGACGAAACGGAAATGGTCATGACGGTCCCAAACCTCGTGATCAGGGAAATGATTGCCTTCGAAGTGATGGTGATTGTCCTCGTTCTCATTTCGCTCTTCTTTAATGCACCGCTCGAATGGATTGCCAACCCTCAGCATACGCCCAATCCGGCAAAGGCGCCGTGGTATTTTCTGGGACTTCAGGAACTACTGCACTACTTTCCTCCCGTGGTTGCAGGCGTCGTCCTGCCAGGCCTTGTTGTGGTCGCGCTGATCGTCATTCCGTATTTCCGGGTCAACGTGAATCGGAAGGGGCTCTGGGAAGATTCTTCCAGGAAGACGCTGACGGCCATCCTCATCATTGCCGGCGTCCTTTCCCTGGTGCTCCTGAAATATGCCGTGTACGTCATGCTGGTGCCGACCTTGATGGTAATCGGCTTCATGGTCGTACCGTATTTCGTAAAAAGGAGAACGGGCGTCATCGGATGGCTCGGATCACGGCCGCTGTCATGGTGGATCATGACGTGGTTTGTCATCGTCGTAGCCGTATTGACGACGGTTGGCGTGCTCTTTCGCGGACCGGAGTGGAGCTGGGTGTGGCCGTGGAAGGAGATCTATTGATGGAGAAGCTCAGGAGGTACTTTGCGATCACGAGTGTGGTATTCCTTGTCGTTCTCGCAGTGTCGCCATTCACGGATTCCCTTCGCGAGTGGAAGGACTATCAGACGAGGTACAACCTGCTGATTACGCAACTCCCCGAACGTGTGAAGCCGGCGACGATCGGCATCAAGCAGATCTGGGTGCAGAGGCTGGACCGTGTCGACCGGTGCATCAGCTGTCATCTGGGTGTCAAAGATCCGGCCCTCGCATCTTCGCCCGAACCCTTCCGGACGCATCCCCAGATCTACCATGATGTCGAAGATTTCGGATGCACGTTCTGTCACGAAGGCCAGGGCGCGGCCACCGACTACCGGGAGTCGCGTGGCAACGTGAAATACTGGGACACGCCCATTCTTCCGCGCGCGTATATGGAAGCCTCCTGCGCGAAGTGTCACAAAGAGAAGGAAGTGCCCGATGCTCCCATCCTCAATATGGGACGGACACTGATCGAAGAGTTGAATTGTGTAGGATGCCACAAGCTCAACGGATATCAGAAGCAATGGGTGCCGGGACTGGATGGCATTGGCTCGAAGGTTGATCGGACATGGTTGGTGAGCTGGCTGAGGGATCCCAAAGGGTACTTCCCTGGGACGCGGATGCCGAACTTTCTTTTCGCGGATGATGACGCCAACATGCTGGCGGACTTCCTCCTTTCCTTCAAATCCCCGGCCGGAGGAGTATCACTTGATCCCTTGCCGAAGCAGCTCGTCTCGTCAACGGCAGCCCAGAAGGCGAAGCTTGTCGAGGCGGGCTCGACGCTCTTCCGGGAAGCGCGATGCATCAGCTGCCATGCAGTGAATGGGAAGGGGGGAGAGGGAGCGACAGAGCTGGGGAAAGTGGCGAGCAAAGTCAACGAACAATGGCTGTACAATTATGTGAAGAACCCCAAACGGCTGATGCCGGGTGTCCGGATGCCGCGGTTCCGGTTCACGGAGGAGCAACTCGTGAGCCTCGTGGCATATATGGAGAGCGAATTTGTCGACTTCGACAAAGACTCGGCCTCGCAGCACACGCCGGATCCGGCGTACTATGAGAAAGGACTGGCACTCTTCAATAAATACAACTGCAAGGGGTGTCACAACCTTTCGGCTGCGCCTACTGAAGAGGAGATGGGACCGGACCTGACCGCCATCGGAAGCAAGAAGATCTACGAGATCGAGTTCGGCCCATCAGGCATTGAGCAAACTCTCCCGGCGTATCTCGACACAAAGCTGGCGAACCCCCGCGTATTTGCGGCGGGGCTGCGGATGCCCCGGTTTGAGTTCACGCCGGAACAGGCGCAGGCAATTACCGTTGCCCTGCTCGGCAACACGAGCGAAAAGATTCCGGAGGAGTTCATTGTTCACGCTGCCCCGCCGAGCACGTATGAACCGCAGGGAGACTTCGGAAAACTCGTGGATGACCTCGCTTGCCTGGCTTGTCATAAGATGAACGGGCAGGGGCATCTGGTTGCCACAGACCTCAGTCTTGAGGCAAGTCAGGCGCAGGCAACATGGATCAAGGGATATTTCAAGGTCCCATACTCACTCAGACCCACGCTCACGGTGCGGATGCCCAATCTCTTCCTTGGGGAGAAGGAGATTCAGACGATCGTCGATTATATGCAGAAGGTGTTCATCGCCGACAGTCTCGAACACGGCACACCTTCCGATGTTGTCACGGTGGGGAAGGGGAAAAGTCTGTACTACGAGCGGTATGCTTGTCAATCGTGTCATCAGATCGGAGGCGCCGGTGGATATGTCGGACCTCCGCTCGACAAGGTTGGTTCGCGCCTCAAAGCGGGTTGGGTCTTCCATTGGTTGAAGGATCCGCAGGCATACAAGCCGGCGACCCTCGAGCCAAACAACAATCTGTCAGATGCAGATGCTGACGCACTGACGGCATACCTCATGACCTTGAAATAGTTCGACAGAGACAGGTGATCGTCGATGAGAGTACAGATGAAATTCGTTTTCCTTGTTCTCCTTGCGGGATGCTCGACAAAGAATCCCGTTGCACCGAAGCCGGGAGCGGCAAGCGACAGTCTTCGAAGTCCCGACTCGACAAGCACGGTTGCCGTCGCGTCGCCGGAAGTAATCCTGACCTACGAACAGAGGCAGGGGAAATTTCTCTACCGTGAGTACTGTATGGTCTGTCACGGAGAGGAAGGGAAGGGCGATGGATTCAATGCCTTCAATCTCGATCCGCGGCCGAGGGATTTCACGGATTCGACGTACATGAACGCCCTCGGTGATCAGCAGGCGCTCGCAACGATCATGGGGGGCGGGAGGAGCGTGAACAAATCGCCGTTGATGCCGCCCTACGGGTGGACGCTAAAGAGGGATGAGATTCGGTACGTTGTTGCGTACGTGAAGACGTTGTTTCCGCAGAACCGGCATGAGTGAGAACGACCGAGTGTGATCTCCCGGTAACTCAGACCCCACCGATGAACCCTGTCTCCTGATCTACTCATTGTTGTTATTGCCAAATTCACTTGCCAATTTGGGCTCGGTAGGATTCTCTTCGGAACTTACCGGCCAGGGAGCACTCGACCTTTTGGCAGACTCACGCATTTCACGGTTTGGATTGTTGGGTAAGAGTGGCTGGTGCACTGCCCTCGGCCATTTGGACATGGATTTCAGATTATCTTGCATCGCCCACCAGGCGAGAATTGAAAAGAGGATGTGGATCGAGTGTTTACCATAACAGGAAGTTTTCTTCTGAGTGGGCAGGATTTGAAGCGAGGATTAAATGAACGATCCTCAGCGTGGGAGGTATATAGTGTGAAACCGGATCCCTCGGTGGGCAAGGAGATTCTGAAGACGAGACCGTGCGTCATCGTCTCAGCGAATATCTTCAATAGTGCGTCTGAGTTGGTTGTAGTGTGCCCCATAACGGAAGGGGTCAATCTTCCCGCAGACTTGATTCACATTGCGGTTGGCAAAGGTGAGGGTGGTTGTTCAAAGGAGAGCATTGTCCTGTGCGACCAAGTGAAAGCCGTGGATCAGGGGAGACTCATAGAGAATAGAGGTCACCTGAAAGCGGAGACATTGCAGAGAATTGACAAGGGGCTAAGAAGTGTGTTGACTCTTTTTTAACAAGCCAGTTGAGTTCATACGCATGCGTTCCACCGCGGAAAAGCGACATGAAGAGTTCTACGTTGCAGGGGATTGGAGGGATCATTGGAGCGGATCGTGATTTCAGGGGGAAATGAATCGTCCTCATGAATCTATGCTCAGGGGCATTGGTCCCAGTTGTTCGATGTAAAATCAGAGGGGCACAGGGTCAGGCCACTCATCCGACTCATAGATATGGCTTTCGCACCGAATGTGCAAATCCGGTGTTTCGCTCACGTTCTTGATTCCATCCCTCATTTTCAGTACATTTTTGCTTGCCTTAGCGACAGCGGATCTGTTTCGGGCGCGTAGCTCAGGGGTAGAGCATCTGCCTTTTAAGCAGAGGGTCGGTGGTTCGAGCCCACCCGCGCTCACTGCCGGGACCCGGCGGGGGTAGCCGTTGAATGGCCAGAGTAGCCGGGACCCGCCCAGGAGTAGGAAGTAAGAAGTATGGAGTAGGAAGAAAAATGGAGCGGCGGAGATTCACTTTCCGTCGCGCATCGACAAGTTGCGAATTGGGTCTGGCGAAAGTCAGGCCCTTTTTGCATCCAGAGCGTCGGTGGTACTTCCATTCCGACTGGACTTAGCGAGCGGAGCGAAGCCTAATCCATTGTCGAAATGCGAATCCCGCCGCCTTCTGGCGGACCTGTCCGCCGTCTTTTTGGCGGACTTGATTCCGATTGAATCTAGCAAACGCAGCGACGCCAAATAGAAGTAGGAATGCGAAAGCCCGCCGATCTCTGGCAGAAGACTGCCCAACCGAGCGAATCGAGTCAGCAGTCGGGAATCCTACAATCCTTTCGACAGATGGGGGAAAACAGATTGTGCCCCCTTCGCAGAACTTTCCTCTGGAAATAGCGTTGAATACGGAGAGAGGGCTGGGATCGAAAAGGCTTTTTCTCAAACTGTCACTACAAAAGGAGTCCTGCCATGGCTCGAAATCGGTTCAACGTACTTGCGCTCATAATCATTTCTGCAGGCATGGTGTCGACTGCCTTCGGTCAAGGGCGTCCGGACCCGGCTGCTCTCATCGCTTCGCAACGCGAGGCCATGGTCCCGCTCAAGTTCATGGATGGAGAGTGGAGAGGAACAGCGTGGACCCTTCTCCCCTCAGGCCAGAAGCACTCTATTACGCAAACGGAACGAATCGGACCGTTCCTCGACAGCTCGGTCAAGGTCATCGAAGGCCGGGGGTACGACCCCGATGGCAAGGTGACCTTTAATGCGTTTGGAACAATTTCTTATAATCCTACATCCCGTGCCTACACCCTGCACTCCTATGCGCAAGGCAATGTCGGAGACTTCGCACTTACGCCGTCAGCCGATGGATACGTTTGGGAGATCCCTGCCGGTCCGATGATCATGCGCTATACCGCGGTAATCAAAGATGGAGCCTGGAAGGAAGTCGGTGATCGGCTGATGGCCGGGAAAGATCCGATTCGCTTTTTCGAGATGAACCTCAAGAGGATTGGCGATACGGATTGGCCGGCAGCCGGCAGCGTTGCACCGAAGTAATGTGGATGACAGTGAGTATGAAGTAGTAGGACGTAGGTTGTAGGAAGAATGCGCCTGCAGGGTTCGCCGGGAAGCGGACCCTTTTTCTTTCTATATTTCGACTACTCGCATAAGTGCGCTAGAACACCGCACAGATTCTTTCACCTGAAGTGACTCTGCAAACAGGAAGATTCGAATGGACCCCGATGGTTTGTTTAGCGAACTCAAGATCCGCGGCGTGACGTTTCGCAACCGGATAGGCGTCAGTCCGATGTGCCAGTATTCGAGTCCGGATGGCAACGTCACCGAGTGGCACGTCGTCCACCTCGGCAGCCGGGCTGTCGGCGGCGCCGGGATGGTGATAGTCGAAGCCACAGCAGTTCTTCCCGAAGGGCGGATCTCCCCGGCCGATCTCGGCATCTGGAGCGACGATCATATCGAGGGTTTTTCTCGCATCACACGTTTCGTATCGTCACAGGGCGCAGTGCCCGGGATTCAACTGGCTCATGCCGGTCGGAAGGCGAGCACACCTGTCCCGTGGGCCGGGAAGAAATTCCTCTCCGAACAGGATGGGGGATGGCAGATCGTGGCCCCAAGTCCGCTTGCGTTTGCCGAAGGAAATGCGACGCCTCGAGAAATGAATAAGACCGACATCGAGCACGTCATCGCCGCCTTTGTCGACGCTGCCCGACGCGCGAGAGAAGCGAAGTTCCGGTTGGTCGAACTGCATGCGGCACATGGCTATCTGCTGCATCAGTTTCTTTCCCCTCTGTCGAATAAACGGACAGATGAATATGGGGGACCGTTCGAAAACCGGATCCGGCTGGTCAAAGAAGTCGCGAGAGCGGTACGGACGGAATGGCCTGAAAATCTCCCGTTGTTCGTCCGCATTTCAGCTTCTGACTGGGTTGATGGCGGATGGGAGATCGAGCAGTCTGTGGCTCTTGCGAAGGAATTGAAATCCATCGGCGTTGATCTGATCGATACCTCTTCGGGAGGACTTGTCCCTTACGCGAAGGTACCCGTTGGACCGCTGTACCAGGTCCCCTTCGCAAGGCGCATCCGCCAGGACGCCGGGATCGCCACGGCGGCAGTGGGGTTGATCCGGAACCCTGAAGAGGCGGACAACATCATCAAAAACGGAGATGCCGACATTGTCCTGCTTGCGCGCGAGTTTCTCCGCGATCCTTATTGGGCTCAGCATGCAGCAAAGAAGTTGGGTGCAGCGCCGCTCCATCCTGTGCAATACGCGCGCGCTGCGGATTAGGCCGGTCTCCCGGCTATTTCAGCAATAGCAGTTTCCGTACGGCCACTTCACGAATGCCCCGACCGTTGACGGGAGACGCCTCGATACGATAGATGTAGACACCGCTGGCATATCCGGCCGCGTCGAAATGGACCTGATGACTCCCCGCCGGCAACACTTCATCCGCAAGAGTGACCACGCGCTGTCCTAATACGTTGAACACCTGCAGGGAGATCCTGGAAGCCGTGGGAAGATCAAACCGGATCGTGGTCATCGGATTGAAGGGATTGGGATACGCCGGATACAGCGTAAATTGCCGTGGCGCTTGAATCGCGCCATGGACGCTGGTGAAGGTACCGCCATACGCGACAGCAGGCGCCCATCCGATGTTGTTGTTCTCATGCACTTCGTTCGATACCGCGTTGTCGGGATCGATGACGGCGTAGATCCTGTCGGTCAACAGGTCTTCCGATGCCGGGATCGCCCAGGGAATAAGGACCGCTCTCCATCCGCGCGGCGCAATCGTCGTGTCGATGACCACCTGGCCGAGCAGCGTTCCTCCGGACGATGGATCCCCCTTGTAGATCTTCACCGCAAAGGGCGTCGTCACCGGGGCGAGACCATAGTTGTGCACCCGTGCATAAATCCCCACGGTATCGCCGACCTGGGGAAACGGCGACGAGAGGAATATATCTCGCGTGCGCTGCACGTAAGTCGGATCGTTGTTGGGAAGGGAAAGCCCCTTCTGCGGGTCATACCGCCAGGGAAGACTGAAGGCAAGGTCCGGTTTTCCTCCGTAGCGTGTCTGCCAGAAGGAATTTGTGCTCGTCGGGAGGGGAGAGACTTTGTAGTCCAATGCCAGCGCACCGTAGGACGTCCAGTACGCGTACGGCTTCACATAGTACGTCCCGGATGCGCCCCATTGACCGCTGAGATGACCGAGGTCGCTCTCCACCTGAAGCGAGTGTCCCACGCTGACGGTCTGTGTCGTGATCTGGCCTGCATTATAATGTCCGCTGACTCCCACCTCGACCCCGACGGGGAAGGACACCGATGCTTCCACCGAAACCCCTTCTCCCACACTCACGCCGGTGCCGACAGAACCAATTGAACCGATCGTGAGTCCGACCTCAAGGCCTGCATCCCAGCTCGATTGAATATGGTTTTCCTGGAAGGTGCTCGATTGCAGCGAGACGAAACTGCTTCCCGTCCCCCCGACGGTCTGCTCCGGAAAGTTCGTGATGACCCGCGCCGTGTCCCGCCCGGCATCCTCGGGGTACGAAAGGACATTCCCGACTTCATGGTCCGGCCGGAAGAGGTTTCCGAGAACATCGTCGTCCTTGCTTTCGATCCAGAGCGGACGGGGCGTGCCGGGGATGGAAACGAGGAAATGACCAATCGGCGCGGGGTTCACTCCGTTGTACACCGGGTATTCGTAGAAGTCGATATCATAGACGTTGGCGTAGAGCCAGTCGTCGCCCGCCGCGATCCTTCCGGTGGTAATGGTAAACGTCGACGATGACGATTGACTTCTGCTAAATGCATTGCCATAGGTGGCATCGATCCGGCTCGACCCCGCCGGCGTTTGAACGAACACCGATGCGTCACCGCCCCAATCCTCATGCGTCTCCGTGGTGATCGTCGTGTCCACTGTCGTAGACTGGACATAGGAGGATGAAAATCCGCACGATTGCCCCGGGAAACATCCGCTGAGATCCGCGACGGTCGTATCGAAAATATCGTAGTGCGTCGGCGGTGAATAGAGCACCACGCTTGGCTGCATGACGTTGTTCTTCCGGTAATGGACCGGCTCTCCCAGCCACTCCCGATCTCCGTCGAAATCTCCCAGGCGATGGCGATGTTCCTGCTCCCGTTTGTGGACGGGATGACTTCTTCTCCCCCGCGTCGGCCCTTCAGGGTGACTCTGCGTTAGCGTGGAATCGAGACTGTACACTCTGATGTCGAATGACTGCGGAAACGATTGTGTGACGTCGTAATAGCTGTCGGCAATGACGATTTCATCGCGACCGTCGGCGTCCATATCGCCTACGGCCAGACTGCTCGCGTTGAAGTTCACAAATGTAATCGTCGCACTGACTTCGGCTTTCAGCGTCGGAACGAGCCCGGGGCCGACGCTGTAGATCGAGAGCGCGCCAGCCCCAGGCGAAAGAACCACCTCATCGCGGCCGTCGTTGTTTAAATCTCCCGCGCGCACGGTAAGTTGGCCGTTCTGATGACCGGAAATGACGCTGTCTCCCGGGACAATGCTGTTCAGGCCGTTCTGGACATCCAGCAATCGGACGAACGTGTCCGGGCCAGACTGACTCCGACGGAAGGAGACGCCGGCGGCCAGCTCCTGCGCAGCGTCGGTGTCGAAATCACCGCTGGCTCCGGAGACTTTGACGCTGGATATCGAATAGCCGGGATTTTGCATCAGCTCTTTCGATCCTTTCGGTACAAATTGGCCCTGATCGTCCACTGTGTAGAGCTTCACGTTGAACGACCAGTCGGACCCGGCGCCCGGCTTGATCGAGAGCAGTGCCAGGTCTGCGAACCCGTCGCCATCGAAGTCCCCGGCGACAATATCCCAATCATCGAGATATGTGGAAGGCGGCATTGCGTGCTCGTCGTTGATGCTCCCTTGGGGTTGGGGGACGAGGCTCGCTCCGTCAAAAGAGAACAGCTGGAGATGAATGGTGGTATCCGATCCTTCGTAGGCCAGAACGATTTCGTCCTTGTGATCGCCGAAGAAGTCGCCTGCAACCAGATGGATCTTCGAAGAGATGCCAAACGGGGCGAGGCCTGGAATGGTCAGGCGGGCCACGGTCGACCAGGAGAGGGTCCCCGCCTGGACGTCTGGAATGGCAACGCTCACGGTGTGCCCCGGCCCTTCCCATGCGGCGACGAAGTCTTTCACCGCGCCGCCACGGAAGTCCCCTGCAGCAACTGCCATTCCTTTGTTCCCGGCAAGAGCAGAATCGATGTGTTCAGGCTCTCGCACGAGGCTTGAGTCGACTCCGCTCGGGACAGAAAGGTTCAGATCGTAGATCCTCTGGTAGCAGGATTGCGTCGAGGACGACGCACCCTGTCCCCAGATCATCACCAGTTCCTGGGAATTGATCAGGTCCCTCACCCTGGCGAGACGGTCGTGATAGCCTACGTGTTGCGCGAAAGCCGGAACCAACGAAATCGACATGAGCAGAAACAGGACGGTGGAGCGGCGTGACCAAATCTCCATTGCAGTCTCTCCTTTCGCGATGTTCAAAACAACCAGCGGTCCCGGAAAGCGGCAAGGCGTCGCGCACCGGAGCGAGTGACAGCGTCTGTCAACGGTTGAGAGGCGCTTTCGAGGTAGGATAATGCGCCCGGAACCGACCTCTGGATCGCCATGCCAGGCGAACGAGAGTCAATGACCGTTTCTATACGCGACAGCTAGGAATGTTCGGGGGGCCAGAAATATACCAAGGCAGAAGAACGCGCCTTATAGGGTTACAACGATGATTCTCCTCCCATGGTTCCCCGGTTCACTTGCCCCATCACGTTCCGACCGTTGGTGCGGTTGTCTTTTCTGATGAGTTCGATCGTGATTGCGATTGAGACCGCGACAACGTATTTTGAACGTCAGTCGCGAGAGGCAAAGAGTGGTTCATTCAATCGACCCCTCTGCGGCCCGACGTTGAACGCGAGAAGCTTCCCGAACCGTTTCGCAGTTGACCGGACCTGTCTCCCTGCCTCGTTCGCGCAAAGCGACTTCCGGCTTCGCGCTTCATTTCTTTCACTAATCTCTCCCTGCCCGAAGAACCTTCTCACACGAACGACCAATGGCACTTCGCGTCTTTGCACTAGCTGCATGCTCCATTTGCTGCAGAAGACCTGACGGCAGAACTCGTGATCCGATTCAGCCTTCGCCCCCGATCTCTCAGTCAAAGGAAATATCGATGTACAGATATATCATTTGTACGTTCGTGCTGATATTCGCAGCCGCGCCCCGCACGGCCTTCGCCGCTCCCGCTCCCGAGGCTCATGGGTCCGCGCCGATGGGAATAAGCCGGCTGCGGGTGGAGGACCTGGTCAACCCGCTCGGCATCGACGTTCGCACGCCCAGATTGAGCTGGCAGCTGGAATCCACCGTACGGGGCGAGAGACAGACCGCCTATCAGATCATCGTCGCCTCTCGACCGGGACTGATTCACGAACGCAGAGGGGACATCTGGAACTCCGGGAAGGTGTCGTCGGACCAATCCGTGCTGGTCGAATACAAGGGTCCGGCACTGCGCTCCACCGGGACCTACTACTGGAAAGTCCTTGTCTGGGATAAGAATGGACGTCCGTCCGCCTGGAGCGAAACCGCCTTTTGGAGCATGGGGCTCCTGCGTCCCGGGGATTGGCGGGCACGCTGGATCGGGCATGACGGCGATGTCGGCAATGACAGCTCGGAAGCGGAGCATCGCCCGCTGGCAGCGAGGATGCTCCGGTGTGAGTTCAACCTCGGAAAACAGGTGAAGCGCGCGTATGCCTATGTGTGCGGCCTGGGTTTGTTCGAAATAATGCTCAATGGGAAGAAAGTGGGCGATGATGTGCTGAGTCCCGGACTCTCACAATACGATCGGGCGGCACTCTATGTAACCTATGACGTTACTCGCCAGTTGAGGAAAGGCACCAATGCCGTCGGGGTGATCTTGGGGAACGGAAGGTTTTTCGCGCCCAGGAAGACCCTGCCAGTGCCCACGGTGACCTTCGGCTATCCGAAGCTTCTCCTCCAGATGCATGTGGAGTTCACCGACGGAACAACCACGACCATCACGTCGAATGAAGGATGGAAATGGTCGGCGGAGGGACCAATCCGTGAAAACAACGAGTACGACGGAGAGGTCTACGATGCACGAAGGGAAATGGATGGGTGGACCGAGCCTGGGTTCAATGACGCAACGTGGTCTCCCGTACAGGTTGTCGAACCCGGTTCGCCCCGCCTGGAAGCGCAAATGGATGAACCCATTCGTGTGTGCGATCACGTCAGGCCCGTTGCGGTGATGTCTCCCCGATCCGACGTGTACATTTTCGACATGGGGCAGAATATGGTCGGCTGGGTTCGTCTGACTGCGCACGGCCCGGCGGGAACCCGCGTGACCATGCGTTTTGCCGAGACGCTCGACAAGAGCGGGAACCTGTATACGGCGAACCTGAGGAGTGCCCGGCAGTCCGATACGTACATCCTGAACGGCAAAGGCACGGAGGTCTATGAACCCCGGTTCACGTACCACGGATTCCGCTACGTCGAGGTGACTGGATTTCCGGGAAGGCCGGATCTGAACGCGATCCTCGGCTGCGTTGTCCATGACAATGTCCCATCGACGGGATCGTTCACTTCGTCGAATGTGTTGCTCAATCAGCTCGTTCGGAACACAACGTGGGGCATCCTGGGGAACTATCGGAGTATACCGACCGATTGCCCGCAACGCGATGAACGGCACGGATGGCTGGGCGACCGGGCCATCGAGTCAGGAGGTGAGAGCTTTCTGTTCAATGTGGCACCCCTCTATGCACAGTGGCTGAACGACATCCGCGACGCGCAGCACGTCGATGGCAGTATCCCTGATCTGGCTCCGGCATACTGGCCGTCCTACAACGACAATGTTACCTGGGCCGGAACATACCTGATCATTCCCCATATGCTCTACCGGCAGTTCGGAGATCGACGGATCATCGAAGAGCACTATGCGACCATGAAGCTCTGGCTGGCGCATATGGACAGATATATGACGAATGGGATTATGCCCAGGGATACGTACGGCGATTGGTGCGTTCCGCCGGAGCTGCCGCATCTTATCCAGACCGAAGATCCGGCGAGGATGACGAACGGTGCGTTCATCGGATCCGCCTATTACTATTATATCCTCCGGCTCATGTCGGAGTACGCGGGTCTGCTGGAGAGGTCTGAAGAGTCAGGGGAATTTGCGCGCCAGGCGGACAGCCTGAGACAGAATATCAATCGGCAATTCTACGATCCTGCTAAAAAGCTCTATGTGAACGGCACCGTGACCTCATCACTTCTTGGTCTTGCATTCCATCTCGTGCCCCCTGACGACCGCGCAGCTCTCTCCCGAAACCTCACCTCCAGAATCATGACGTTGGATGCTGGTCATGTGACCACAGGGCTCATCGGTTGTCAATGGTTGTACCGGACGCTGTCGGACATCGGGAGACCGGACATCGCGTATACACTTCTTACGCAAACGACCTATCCGAGTCTGGGATACATGGTGTCGAAGGGGGCAACGACGATCTGGGAGCTCTGGAACGGCGATACCGGTGATCCCGGGATGAACTCCCAGAACCACGTGATGCTGACGGGGGATCTTCTTATCTGGCTGTTCGAGAATGTGGCGGGGATCCAGGCAGATGAGCATCACCCCGGTTTCAAACGAATCATCATGCGGCCCACGCCGCTCGCGGGTCTGCAGTGGGTCAACGCTTCCTATCGCTCCGTGTACGGAACAATAACGAGCAAGTGGGATGTCAGCGGGGGCGGCTTTGCGTGGAAGGTGGGTGTTCCTGTCAATACAACGGCACAAATCTATCTGCCCGCCGACAGTCTCGGCCAGGTGACGGAAGGTGGGAAGAGCATTGATCATGCGGCCGGTGTGACGTTCGTGCGCAAGGAGAAGGGCGCCATGGTCCTGGATCTCGAGTCCGGGACCTACGACTTTGTCTCGAAGGAATGGCGTTCTCCCGTTCCTGCACCGGTCATTGCGCGGGACGATCTATCCGGAAAAGTCACGATGACGTCTAGTGCTGATAGTGTCGAGATTCGCTATACGCTCGACGGTGAAGTGCCGACGGTCTCTTCTTCCCTGTACACGGAGCCGTTTGTCCGCGTACAGCAGACGGACATCAGGGCCCGAACCTTCGGGAGCAACGGCCAACGCAGCATGGTAACAACCGCACCGCTCGCGCAGCTGATTGTCCCGTCACCGTCGATTCATGTTGAGAGGTCGGTGGTCGAGGATCCTGGAACAACACGCGTTGACATCACCTCCGTGCATCCTGATGCGGTAATTCGTTACACCCTCGACGGGTCCGGGCCGACTGCGGGATCTCCCATTTACGACAAGCCCCTTGTCGTGAGCAAGTCCACCACCGTCAGAGCAGCCGCATTTCTGGATGGATGGAAACCAAGTCCCGCTGTCGACGGGGTTGCAGTGTTCACCTATCCCAGACGCCACGTGACCCTGGACATTCCATGCAGTCCGAAATACCCGGGGAGAGGGGAAAGAAGCTTAATAGACGGAATCACGGGGTCGAGTGATTATAGAGATTCCGCATGGCAAGGGTACGAGGGGACGGATATGGAAGCCACCCTCGATCTCGGGAAGGAATTGCCCGTCTCGAATATCTCGGCGGGGTTTTTGAACAGTCCGAATGCGTGGATCTTCCCACCCGTCGAGGTTGAGTATTTCTTGTCTTCCGATGGGACGCAGTACTCGCGCGTCGCGAGGGAAGAATTTCCTCTCGACTCGACGGTATCCCGTGCGTCGGTGGTCAGGACGCATGCACAATTTCCGGAGGTGCGGGCGCGGTATGTCAAGATCCACGCCAGGAACATCGGTATTTGTCCTTCCTGGCATCGCGGTGCTGGTGGGAAGGCATGGATCTTCGTGGACGAGATCGCGGTGAGGTAACGCAGGGATAGATGTCAGGCTGCGTATCGGCAATCGCACAGTATCACGCGAGGCGGTGGAGTTTACCGCTAACTGCAGCATGAAATGGGCTGTATTCCTTCTGAGCCTTCGAGAGGATGTGGAAACAGGAAGAGGAAGGCCCTCACCCAATGACGTGAAAATTGACAACTGGAATTAATATCCTCCGTTTAACCAGAGGCTCGGTGATTCTTTACAGGGAGCGGCAGGGAGTATGTAGGAGGGAGTATGTCGTAATAAGAAGACGTTTAACCTCCCAGCCCGGCCGATCAATAAATGCTGCGAACCGGCACGGGTGGCTAGGGAGAGGATCAGCATGGAGGGTGGAACTGCACACTCTCCCAACGCACAGAAAATTCGTATTTGGTGTCAATTCATTCTTCAGGGGGCAAGAGCAATCTGACTGTTTTCGTTCGGAAACGTCGCAAGACTTGTTCGTATCCCCACACTTGATTCCAGTCTTTCCGCTGTTTCTACCTCTTGCTCACCATCAGGGAAATAGACTTCGTTGCCTCACCTCTTTTTCTTCATTCGACGTTGCCCCTTAGGTCGCGGCCAGAGTTTCGCCTCTCCATGTTTCCAGGGATAGCAGACGATTGCTTATCACTCGGCGATCACCCAGAGGTGTAGCGCGCTCGGGCGGGATTGTTCTTTTACAAAACCTGTTAATCAGACGTTTCTCGGTGTGTTCTCAGTCCGTCCATTTGACTAATTCGATGCGCTGAGGTATCTTACCGCCGAAGCTCTCGCGCAACGGCCTCTTGGCCATTGCTCCGTCGCCTTGGACCCTGATCCAGTTTCCTCGTTCTAGAGCCCACCCCGACGACTCCTTCTTGTCCTGCAATTCTGCTGACGGAATTTTACCACTTGCACTCCAGCTTTGAGTAGGAGGTCGCGGGTTGGACAGTGTTTCATCCTTTATCGTGATCGATAGTCCCCGCAACTCCCTCCCGATCGCTGCCGTGTCTCAATGGACAAAGGCGAGTGGTGATTGATCCCGCATTGCTGCTCTTTCGAACCGGTAGCGCTACCTCTGTACCGGTGCGCCAAGAAGTATTGACCGGTCGAGTGAAGATGACAGGAAAACTATTGAAAGGGAGAATCAATGGGTTCGCGATCGATTTTGCCATGTGTGTTCATTGTGCTTCTTGGCGCACAGTGTAACACCGTCGTTGCACAAACCCCTACCGAGAAACTGAGAGTGAAATTAACGGATCAATGGGTCGAGCTCGTCGGGGAAGACTCTATGGCCAGTTTCAAACTGACGGATTCATCGATTGTCAACGCGGATGCATTTCCCATTATTACCGTTGCAGCAGTGCCTCCCGCGGGCCGATCCCCCCGTCAGTTCACGCCTATTATTGTCAATGCGGTCATCACAAAGCGGGGGAATGTCAAGAGGGCATGGATCGTGTCGAGCGATAGCCCGTATTTCAACAAGGCAGTTCTCAAGGCGGTCGTTCAATGGAAATATCAGCCACGGATCGCCAATGGGGTCCCGCAAGATACCCTCGTCACTATCTCTGTCCCGGTACGGTGAACCGGATTCTCTCGGTCATAGAGGGCGTCGTCGCGGAGGAAATTGTTGGCGTCTGGTGACGACGGTTGTCGGAAATTATTCCATTGATGGGGTACTTCAATGGCTTCCCTCCTTGACCAAACGGTTCCTCACTACAAGCTCGTCGAGCGTCATCGCGCAGGGGGAATGGATACGATAATCAATACGATGAATCGTGTCGGGACTGCGTAATCAATGGATTCGTACCAAGGGCAATTTTGACGCGTGTATTGACTTCGATGCAACGATGCGAAATTCGCTGGACTCAACAAGACTCGTGTCGACGTATCAGAGTGATGGTTTGCACCCGGAAGTCGGACTGCGCTTGTTCCCCGGGCTGCGTCTCATACGGCGTGTATCGGTGGTGCTGATCGGCCTGATCTCCGAAGGCAAGCTCTACGCGACGGTCTGGTCCCCTGCATCGCCGCAGGGGCGGAGATCACGAAGGGTCGGTGGTTCTTTACAGGGAGAGGCGGGGAGTATGAAGTAGGGAGTATGCAGTAAGAAGAAGGCGTTTAACCTCTCAGCCCGGCCGAGCAACAAACTATTTCAGGCGACCACGGGTGGCCAAGGATTAGCTCAGCGTTGCACGCACGCGCAAAGGTGTCGGGAAAGTTTCTGCGTCAGTCGTCCTGAATCCCCCTATCTCTGCAGTTGACTCCATTCTTTCCTTTGATCCATTGTATTTGAGCCGTTTTCCCCTCTTTTAGCCCAGATTGACATTCACGTTTTCCCCCCGTATTATACATATCAGCACACTTCATGCTGTTCCCGTCATTCGTAAGACTCATGTAACCACATGAGCGGTTCATAGCAACGCTTTCGCTTCCAGAAATCCCGCATAGACTACGTATGTCCAGTCGGGAAGCTCCAACGGAGAGTACTCATGAAATTTAAAGACCTCTGGATCAAGGCACCGGCCGATGACAAAGCTTCCGAAGAGTCAACGAACGCACCCCAGTCGTCCAATCCGAGCCCCTCTTCCCAATCTGCGTATGGGGCAACTCCAGGGTCGACAAGAGAAGGAGATTCAGCGATCTTTGTCCAACAACTCGATGCGGCCCTGGAAAAGGCAAACCTGCCCAGTCAACAGGATTACCTTGACTTCGCGAAAGCCCTGAAGAACATGGAGTCTCTCCCGATGGATGAGGCGACCAGGTACAAAGCGGCATATGCCACGCTTCAGAGCGTCGGTTGCGATTTGCGCCAGCTTATCGATTCGTTCGATTACTATCAGGGAATTCTGGACGGGGAGAAGGACAAGTTCGACGAGGCGCTACGGTCGACGGTCACAGAGTCGGTGATGCAGAAGGAAAAACAAATCGAGCAACTCACCGGCGAAAATGACGACCACTCGGCCGAGATACAGAAACTCACTGCAGCCATCAATTTGAACCAACAGAGCATCACGAAGCTCCAGGGAGAGCTCGCCGACATTAATGCCAGATTGGATCAGCGCAAATCGGGGTTCATGGCTGCGTATAACTCTTTGAAACAACGCCTTCAGGGCGATGAAGGGAAGATCAAGACATATCTGAGTCAGGAACTTGCGGCTCAGCCGGCAATTACGAACAAGAAAAAAACATAAGGAATCCTGCCATGGCCGATGGGCTATTACCTGCGACAGTGTCGACACAGAACGTGAAATCGTTCTGGAGCCGGAAAGAAGGAAAGGTTGGATTGCTTTTCGCACTCGGGATCGGGGGAGGGCTGTTGTATGTCCTGTATAAGCTGCTCCCGTATCTTATTGAAATGACGAAGAACTTGATACAGTTGAGCCTGCTGGGCATCGTTCTTTTTGTCATCGTCTTCATGATCCTCGATCCCCAGGTGCGCAATCTCGCCTGGTATCTGTACAAGGCCATCATGCGGGGGATTACGGGACTGTTTATCCAGCTGGACCCGGTGGCCATCATCGAAACCTATGTCGCACATCTGAAAAAGCAGATGGAGAGCCTCGAAGAGAAAATCCAGACGCTTGCCGGTGCCCGGCGAAAACTCAGCGACGCGATCGATAAGGCCAAGGAGGAAATGGAAGAACAGCTGAACCTTGCGAAGACAGGCAAGAAGCAAGGACTGGACAACGCGCAAATCATGGTCTATACGAACCAGGCAGGAAGACTCGATGCGCGGGTTCAGAAATTCCAGAACCTGCTGGCCAAACTCGAGACCCTCTATCGCATTCTTGACAAAATGAAGAAGGGTGCGGCGGTGATCATCATGGACTACCAGAATCAGGTCGAGAATATCAAACAGGAGCGCGAGGTGATCCGGACGGGATTCAACGCCTTTAAATCGGCGATGAGCATCCTGACCGGCGATCCCGATAAGAAAGTCCTTTTCGACCAGGCAATGGAAGTGATACAAAACGACATCAGCATGAAAGCCGGCGCAATGGAGCGTTTCGTCGAAGAATCATCGGAGATCATGCAGGCAATCGATCTCCAGAACGGAGCGTTCGAGGAGAAGGGCATGAAGCTGCTGGAAAAGTGGGAGAAGGAAGGCGTCCCGATGCTGTTGACCGAAGGGCAGGCTGCGAATGTTCCCGCGCCCGGCCAAAAAGTCGCTGTCCCGAAAGCAGGTGGCACAGACGAGAACCAGTACAAGTCATTGCTGAATCAATAATTGAAGGATCCTCACAATGTCGCAATTAACGCCGTTGTCTAAGATCATGCTGGGGATACTGATCGTTGCCGTGGCGATCGGTGGGTTGTATTTCCTTCGCAAGAATCCCGATATTGCCGGCAAAATTGTGCCGTCGGAAACAACGACGGGATCCTCGGCGCGCGAGTCGTCCGGCGACCGCTCAGGGAAGCTCATCGTGGGTATCAATACCTGGGGCGGATTTGCCGGTGGCGTCTACTTCAATAACGGCTTCGCCGCTTCCAAGGAGAGCCGCTTCTACACCGAACTCGGGCAACTGGTCGAATTCAAGCTCATCGACGATTTCAATGCGAGTCGCGAGGCATGGAAGAGCGGCGACATCGACGTGCTTGGCTTTTGCACGATCGATGCCTTCACCACCGAGGTGAACGGCCTCAAGGAATTTGCTCCCAAGGTGATCGGTCAGATCGACTGGAGCCGGGGGGGCGACGCTATCGTCGTGCGCCGGGGTATTAACCAGGCCAGCGATCTAAAAGGGAAGAAAATCGCCGTCGCCCCTATGACGCCGTCGCATACGCTGCTCCTGTGGCTTATGGACGCGGGTGAAGTTCGCTGGGAGGACGTCGAAATCGTCGAAGTGGCCAACGGGATCGATGCCGCCGACCTGTTCAAGAAGCAACAGGTGGATGCGGCCGTCGTGTGGTCACCGGACGACATGGACTGCATCGCCAAGGTTCCGGGCAGCAAAGTGCTCGTGAATACGAAAACCGCCACTCATATCATCGCCGATGTCTGGCTGGTGAAGCAGTCGACCATTGATCAAAAGCGTGGCGCATTGAAGGCATTCCTTACGGGTGTGCTGAAGGGCGACGGCGAAATCAATACGAACACTTCGGCCAAGGCCACCGCGGCCAGACTCCTGGCGGCAGGATTCAACCAACCGGTGGATTTCTGTGCCACGGCAATCGACAATGCCCGGCTGGCAACGTACGGGGACAACGTCAACTTCTTCGATCTCGAAGGAACGTACACGGGAGTTGGCGGGGAGAAACTCTACGGTCGGATGGCGGTCGAATTCGCGAAGACCAAAGACAAGTCGGGCAAGCCGTACGTGGAAGGAAACGTCCCGGCATGGAGGACCATCGCAGATCCGTCCCTTATCAGGGAAATCCAGCTGACCGGTGATGCACAGGTCGCGGAAGGCGAAGCCAGGTTCTCGAAGCCGACACCGGCCATGGCTACCGCGGAACCGATCAGCACGAAGAAGCTGACGATCGTGTTCGCGACCGGCTCTGCCAGTCTGGACGATAACGCGAAGTATATTATCGACCATAATTTCGTCGATCTCGCCGCGGGCTTCGCGAAGGCCCGAATCCGCATCGAAGGCAATACCGATAACGTCGGGTCGGCAGAGATGAATAAGACGCTATCCCTCCGCAGGGCGAAGGTTGTGGCAAACTACCTTGCCTCGGAGCATCATTTCGACCCGAACCGATTTGTCGTCCTCGGCAACGGTCCGGACAAGCCGATCGCCGATAACGGCACCGCCGACGGTCGACAGAGGAACAGGCGAACCGATTTCGAGTTGCTTCCAGAATAGTGAGGGCTGCATTGTCCACTGAGGAACGCCCGGAGAAGGACTTCCGGGCGTTCCTCGTCGTTTCGCACGCTAACCGGAGTCGGTATGAGCACCTTTGAGCTGAGGGGTCCGATGCCCAAGCAGCTGCAGCTGCTGCTGGAGATTGGCGGACTCATCGTATTTCTCGTCTTGTGGCAGCTGGTGGCAATGAAAATCGATTCTCCTGCCATCCTGCCTTCTCCACTTGTCGTCCTCTCGTCGTTCCCTCAACTCCACTTTGAGGACTTCCTGATCAGAAACGCTTTCTTCTCCATCAAGATCAATCTGTTGGGATATCTTCAGGCAGTTCTGATCTCCATCCCGCTGGGCATGGTGATCGGCTTGTTCACTCCCGTTGGTGCTGTGCTGAACCGATACGTTGATGCGATCCGGTATATCCCGTTGACGGCGGTGACGGGTCTCTTCATTGCCTGGTTCGGGATCTACCTGAACATGAAGGTGCAGTTCCTCGCGTTCGGGATTTTTGTGTACCTCCTTCCCGTCGTTGTGCAGCGCGTGAAGGAGGTGGATGAGGTGTATGTCCAGACTGCGGAAACGCTTGGGGCGTCGCGATGGCAGGTCATCGTCCGCGTGTTTATCCCCGGCGTACTGTCAAAGCTGTCGGACGATATTCGCGTGCTCACGGCCATCTCGTGGACGTACATCATCGTCGCGGAGATGGTCAACAACGAGGGGGGGCTCGGCGCCCTCATCTTCCGCGCGGCCCGACAGAGCAGACTCGACAAGGTATTCGCCGTGTTGTTTGTCATCATTATCATCGGCGTCATTCAAGACAAAATCTTCCTCTGGCTCGATAGGAGAGTGTTCGGGTTTAAGTATGCGAAGGAGACCGACTAATGGACGCGGTCAAAATGGTCAATACTGCATATCCGGACGTTATCGAGCTCAGAAACGTTGCCCAATGGTATGTGGATGATGGGAAAAAGAAGACCGTCCTCAGCGAGTTGAACCTGTTGATCGAAGACGTGCCGAACAAGGGGCAATTCGCCTGCCTGCTCGGTCCTTCGGGCTGCGGGAAATCCACGGTGCTTCGGTATATCGCGGGATTGCAGGACCCGTCGGAGGGCGAGGTGTTTCTGCACGGCAAGCCGCGAAAAGAGGCCGATCACGTCGGAATGGTGTTTCAGCAATACAGCTCATTTCCGTGGCTCACCGTGGTCGAGAACGTCAGTCTTGCCCTCGCAATAAAGGGGATTGGGAAGAAGGAACGTGTCGAGCGGGCGATGGAGTTTATAAAGATTTGTGAACTTGAAGAACATGCGAACAAGTATGCTCAATATCCGCTTCTCTCCGGCGGACAACTCCAACGAGTGGCGATCGCGCGGAGCCTCGTCTCCAATCCCAACCTGCTGCTGATGGACGAGCCCTTCGGGGCGCTGGACGTGAATACGCGGCTGCATATGCAGGATATGCTGCTCGGGATCTGGGAACGACTGGGGAAAGCCAATTCTGCCACGACGATCGTCTTCGTGACCCACGATATACCGGAGGCGGTCTATCTTGGCACGGACATCTACATCATGCAGGCGAACCCCGGGAAGGTCGTCCATCACATGTCCATTGATCTTCCATTTGACAAGACGAGGAAAGTCAAACGGGACCCCAAGTTCGTCCAGTATGTCTATTCGATCGAAGACAAGATGATGGAACTTTCGACGGCGGTGAAGGCCAAGTAGTTTAGAGGGTAAACCAGTAGCTGAGCTTGACCAGGAAGATGCTGGTGGGGGAGACGGAAGTCAGGTTTCGAATTGCAGCGCCTACCGAACCGGTGCCCGGCTGGTCAAACGAGGTCCGTTCGTGCGACCACACCAGAAAGATCTGCGAGCCGGGAAGATACTCCCACCGAAGGACCATGATTGACCGGAATTGTCCGAAGGCGAAATCGGGGTTCCCAAAGGTATACTCAGGAGTTGTCCCGGGAATCCCGTACGACTCATAGGTATTGTCATTGAGTACCGGGTTCAGGGTGGTAAATCTGTCGTTATACCCGGCAGCTTTCGGATTGCTCACCTCTTTGAAAAGCGAATATCTCCCCACAGACGCAAACGGACTTCCGTAATACTGCAGCGACAACTCCGGCGTGAGATTGTAGTCGATTCTGAACGTTACCCCCAATGAGTGCTGTGAAATCTTCGCCAGGAGGTACCGTTGAGCATCTCCGACCTGCCGGGTGTCGATGTATTGGAGATTGTCCACAGAAGCAGAGTAGTTTACGCTGACGGCCAGTCGGAGGACGGTCAAGGGCATGACCGACAGGCTCGGTTGCACAGAGGAGAAATGACTGCTGTGATTTGATGCACCTCCGAAGCCGTAGCTACAATCGAAGAAAACGCGACGAGACGGATCTGTTCGCACAGAGGAAATGAATGACCAGAGAGGCGGCACGAGCATGGCGCTCCCTCCGCGCAAGAGTCGCGTATCAAGAGTCTGCGGGGAATAGCTCAAGGATGTAGAGAAGGCGTAATTATTCAGAAACTCCAGATACAGGGATGCGTTAAGCATTGTGGACAGGTACTGCATACCGAAGTCCCAGTTGCTGGTTTCGTTCAGACCAATCGAGTATGTTCGGAAGATGGCCACAGGCTGATTCACGAAATAGGAGATGGAATTCTTCAGCTTTATGACATCGGCCATTTGCATATATCCCAGGTCGTTGAGGTCAAGACCCGGGGATCGCCAATCGAGTTCTGTGGAATAGCGCCAGAGTCCTTTGCTGCCTTTTCCCACCCGGATTTGCCCTCCGTACCCGGAGAGGCGCGTGCGCATGCTGTCGAACTGTACATAGTCTGCATCGGGGCGTTGGTAGTAACGGGCTGATGAACGTTGGAGAGCGCCTATGGCATCGGAGCTTCCTGAAATCGTGCTTCCGACAAGTTTGGCTGTGACAAAAAACTCTTTGTCATCCCATTGATGCAGGAGGTCGAGACCTCCGGTGAATGCGTCGCGGTTCATGAACTTGAGCTGGGGATCGCTGATCGTGCGATTTGTCGCTGTCGCGATGCCGCCGAGGACGGTGGTTCCCTCGTTAAAGTCCTGCTGTACACGACCGATCGAGTAACTGGTCAACGGCTCGACGGTGACTTCCCTCTGCGATCCCGGGCTCTGGATTGTTGCCTGTTCCTTGTTGGTAATGCTCTGAAGGACGCCGAGGGACAATCCATCCGACGTCTTCCCGCTCACCTTCACGGCGCTGAGGATAGTGGTGTTATCGGGGAATTTCATGTACTCACCATCCTCCAAGGACGGAACGAAATTGGGAGCATGACCGACGCGACGGCTGTAAAACATGTTTGTGTTGTCGAAGTCGAAAGCGAATATGTTTCTCCCCTCCAGGAAGAACGGCCTCTTCTCCTCAAAAAATGTCTCGAATGCCGTAAGGTTCATCACCGACGGGTCCGCTTCGACCTGCCCAAAATCAGGATTGACGGTGATATCGGCTGTGAAGTTGCTTGAGAGACCGATTTTGGCGTCAAGTCCGGAATTTCCCAGCCAGCTTCTTCCTTTGTCGGCAAATGGATTTTCAGGCTCCGTCTTAAACGTCTTCAGTTTGCCTACGGCGTACGGCATGATTTCGATCCGTCGGGAAGCCGGAAGACTTCTGATCCCGTGGATCTCCCCGAAGAGATAGAGGATTCCCGGGCCCTGGGATGACTGAGGTTCCCAATCGCTTTCTTCCTGCAACCGATCGATCCAACGCCAGCAATGCATGCCCCACACCTGTTCATCGTCATTGCTATAGCGGAGCTGGCTTAATGGAATTTCGAATTCTGCCGTCCAGGCAGAGTCTTCCGTGCCGGTTTTTACGTACCACACGGCATTCCAGTTGAAGTCCGGGTTGGAAGGATTTGTGAGAAGAAGGTCGATTTTCTGGCCTGCGGCTGTGACGTCGAACTCGAAGCCCGTCCGGTGATCGTGGTAACTGTCGAATGTCACCCCCACAACGTCGCCGATGAACTCATCCCTTCTGCCGGCCTTGCGAACAATCTGGCCCGGGGCGCTCTCGAACGCGCGGATGGCGACATAGACATTCTTATCGTCGTAGAGGATCTTCAGCTGACTGGGTTGGGAGGGTTTTGCGCCTTCGCTTGGGATCCATTGCGTGAAGTCCCCCGCCCACTCGCCGGCCTTCCAGCACGCATCGTCCAGGATCCCATCGATCACAGGCTCTTCTTCTGTGAGGCGAACGGCGTTGTAGATTCTCGGAGTTTTCCTGGTCTCCGTGCGCGTCGAATCCGTGGTGCCTGAAGGGGAGGACGCGTGTGCGTCACCATTGGTGAAAGCGATGAAAAGGAGTGTGAGAAGGAGTCTGTTGAACATCATGCGTGCATCCTTGTCGGAGCGAGAAAGGGCAGTCTTTTCGTCTGCATGGATATGCCTGAAATGAGAACAAGACACACGATCCCGCGCAGAACTACCGCACGACGGGCTCGGAGTTCTCCGCGGTTGAGAAAGGCATTCTGTCAATGAACGAATTGGTGGTACTATGGCAAGGAACGTCCTCAGGCTGTAATCCAGACCCCTATTCTTCAACAGGGGAGGGTGAGCGGCGAGAGGAGGGAAAATTGAAGGCGGAAACTCCATGAGTAATGGCGTCGCCCGGTGAAAAATAGGAAATCAATGGCACTCTTCCAATGAATATTTTCGCGCACGTTGTCGTCCGCATTCACCCATGTCCACATCGCATTTGTTGATTGATCCAGGACACACATCAGCCGCCCGATTTTCCCTATGTTGGTCTACCTCACCTTCACTCCATCAACCGATAAAGATCTCATGAAAAGTCCCCTCAGAGCCGTCGTGCTCACCGTTCTGTCATTGGCAACAGCGCAGATCGCTACCGCTCAATGGGTGAACTCAAACGGGACGGGCAGTAGTATTGTCTCCTCGCTTATTGTGTCCACCGACGCGTCTGGCTGCACTACACTGCTTACCGGGAGGGCCACAGGCATTTTTTCATCGACCGACCTGGGTGCAAGTTGGACAGCGTTGAACAACGGGCTGACCAATAGTGATGTCCGTGCCCTTGCAATGACGACGACCGAAACAGGGGATACAGATCTCTTTGCCGGAACTTACGGCGGTGGAGTGTTCCTGTCCACCGACAACGGGATAAGCTGGAGCGAGGCGAATAACGGATTAACAAACAGTTCTGTCACTGCTCTTGCCGTCTCCCGGAGCGCAGCGGGCCACGCAAAACTGTTGGCGGGGAGTGATGGCGGAGGCGTCTTTCTCTCCATCGATAATGGCCTGACCTGGAGTGCAATCAATAATGGCCTGGCTGACACCGTTATCAATTGTCTCGCGATCCGGGATACGAATATTTATGCAGGAACCCAACATGGCGTCTTTGCGTCCACGATCAACGGAACGAACTGGAGGGCAATCAACGTCGGGTTGACGGACAGTTACGTGCTCTCCCTGGCTCTCTCCCCCAACGGGAAAGGCGGTACGAACCTGTTTGCAGGAACAGCGGCTGGAATCTTCTTCTCGAATGACGACGGTGTCAGTTGGAACCCTTGCGGTCTATCGTATCCTGGCAACGGCTATAAACCAAGCGCACCATCGCTCGTGGCGGTCGCGAACGGAGCAGGCGGCACAAATCTGTTCGCCGGAACCTTTGGTATTGGAGTCTATCTCTCCACTGACAATGGTGTGAGTTGGAATGCGGTGAATGCAGGCCTGGACAATCCGTATATCAATTGTCTTGCTGTGTCGCCCACCGGGAAAGGCGACACGAGTGTATTTGCCGGGACGTATTTCGGCGGGGTCTTTCGGTCGACCGACAACGGCACGAGCTGGAGCGACATCAACACATTCCTGCCAAACAGTGACGTTGTCACATTTGCCGCCTTATCCAACGGCGACAGCGCCGATGTGTATGCGATTACATACCTGGCAGGTGTCTTTCGTTCGACGGATAAAGGGCTCCGTTGGAAAGCGATCAGCGCGGGTCTCCCGCGGGACACGAGACCGCCAATTGACCCGCCACCGTATGTTGTGAACTGTCTGGCCATTGCCCTTAACGGACCCGGCGACACAAGTCTTTTCGCAGGGACGGATGATGGCGTCTATCGGTCAACCAATGGCGGGGTGCTATGGACTGCGATGAACAATGGACTGACTGAGAGTCAAGTCTCATGTATCGCAACTGTCCCGAGTATTGCGGGAGGCACAAACGTATTTGCAGGAACGCCTCACGGCGGCATCTTTCGTTCTTCGGACAAGGGTGGCTCCTGGAGTCCGGTGAATAGCGGCCTGATGGGAGGGGTCCGTTCGTTAGCGGTCTCCCCCAACGATTCGGGCGGCTCAACGATCTTCGCCGGGACGGATTCTTACGGGGTCTTTCTCTCCACAGACAATGGGGCAAGCTGGAAAGGCGTGAACACAGGGTCGATGAATTACCCTGTGAATGCTCTTGTCGTTTCTCCCTCTGGCCCGGGTACTGCGAAAATCTTTGCGGGCACGTGGGGTGGAGGAGTGCTTCTTTCCACAAACAATGGCGCCACCTGGATTGCAGTCGACAGCGGGATGACCGACCGATACGTTGAAGCTCTCGCCATGTGTTCCGGGCAGAATGGGAGTACGTCTCTCTTCGCCGCGACGTATGAGAGCGGGGTCTTTCTTTCCACGAACGGCGGCGAATACTGGACCGCTCTGAATGACGGCTTGCCCCCGGGGACCGTCTCGTCTCTCGCCATTATCCCGGACGGCGCGGGCGGCCGGATACTGTTTGCAGGGACGGGGCAAGGAACATGGCGACGGTCGTTATCGGAGGTTGTTACGCGAGTCGATCGGAGTGTATCGGATAGGTATTCCGGTTTTGAACTCCTACAGAACTATCCTAACCCGTTCAATCCTACGACTGTGATCAGTGGATCCATCCCGCCGGCGGCGGGACGAGATCTCGTCTCGAACGGAGTTCGAGACGGACAGGCGACAGGGGACAGTTGGATGAAGCTGGTAGTTTACGATATTACCGGACGTGAAGTGGCAGTATTGGCGAACGGCCGGTATCCAGCGGGGACGTTCTCATTTACCTTTGACGGGAAAGGCCTCGCGAGCGGCGTGTACCTGTACCGGCTCACAGCCGGTACGTTCGTCCAGACGAGGACCATGCTCCTCATTCGCTAGGGACATTTGTCATTCCCTTTTTTATTCCTTTCGGCTATATTGTGAACATGATTGGCTCGACTCTCCATCGACGACTGGGAATCGTCATTCATCTCCCGCGTGTCTTCCTGCATGCGCTCGTGCAATATCATTGGGATTTCCTGGGAATAGGCAAGCGCATGGTACGGGCTTTCCGTCACCGATACCTTCCCCATGAAGCGTTCGAAATCGGCCTTCTCAATCCCAAGACTCCGCTTGAAAATGCGAAGGGGACTGTCAGCCGCAGCGAAATGGTGCAGATACAGCAACGGTTGAATCCGCAGGAGTGGGAGTCCGTTCTCCAGGACAAAGGTATCTTTTCAAGAATATGTCTTGCCGCCGGGCTGCCAGTCCCCGCCTTGTACGGCTTGTTTTTCCAGAAAAATGCCGGCTGGACTGTTCGCGGAAAAGCCCCCCAGAATTCCACTGAATGGGAAGAGTTTTTCCTGAGAGAGTGTCCTGAAGAGTTCGTCATCAAACCGTGCCGCGGCGCGTACGGATCGGGGATAGTGGTTGTGACGCGTCATGAGAACCGGTTTGAGTCCCACGATGGTCAATCCTGGGACGCTCCCGGCCTGGTTGGAAAGCTGATGGGCGACAAGGAGTATACCTCTTTCGTCATTCAGGAGCGACTGCATAATCATCCGTCTTTGGCCGCGATGGGAGGAGGTGGTGTGCATTCCTTCCGGCTTGTCACGTATGTCGACTCCGAGGGGTTCGCGAAAGTGGTGGCTGCGGATATGAAACTCATTGTCGGCAGGAGCGTTGTATCAAACCTCGCGCACGGCCTTCATGGGAATCTGATTGCCGATATCGAGCGAACAACCGGTCGCCTGAAGAAACCACTCATCATGGATGTGGAACAGGGGGGCTACCGGGAGGTTGCGTGCCATCCTGACTCCGGGATCGCACTTGAAGGATTCCAAATCCCGGGGTGGGAGAAAATAGTGAAGGTTGCCGAGGATGCGGCCGGCTTCTTTCTTCCCGTGCGCACGGTGGGATGGGACATCGCTTTGAGTGAGAACGGCCCGTGCATTCTCGAAGGGAACATCTGGTACGACCCATCACTCTCGGGATACGTATCAGACTACTGGGCGCTGGCGTACCTCGAGTGATACTCTCTTCTGCAGACTCCAACCTACTTCAAAATTTTTCTCAGAGTCTTGTCAATCGCCCCCTTCTTCTCTTTCTCCAACCGATCGGTCAACTCTTTCTTCCTCGCGTCGAGAGCGGCGGTCTGCTGATCGATCTGACTCTTCACGGCCGATAACTGTTTTTCCGCAGCATCTTTCTTCGACGCGTAGAAGTCCTCGAATTCCTTCCGCTTTGCGGCTATCTTCCCGTCGAGCTTCGACTTCAGCTCGGTTTGCAGCTTTGTGAATTCCGCTCCCAGAACACCTTTGATTCTTGAGGCGATCTGGTCATCGAGGTCGGTGGCCAATGCGATGTCGACATGCTGCGCGGTGTTCCAGAGACGGAGATTGACGGTGAACCCGTGGACATCCTTCAAGACGTCGTGAACAATCGACTCGATCTTGTTCCTGGGGTTACCTGCAAACTGCACTCTAAAGCTCGAGAAATCGAGCTCGGCGTGCAGGTCGAATTGATTTCCCGGGACGGAAACCTTCACCGAGGAGCTGAGCCTGGCGTCGGTGACTTTTGACGGTAAAAAGTTCGTACTTCCCAGGGAAAATTCCGACAACGGGACTCCCGACAAGGAAGCCGTGTATTCATCGTAAGGAGTGTCTTTTGTCCTGTCGAATAACGCTCCGAGGGTCATCGCACGCCTCCCGCCCTGCATCCCTTCGAGGGCAATCGTCATCGGGACATGCGTCACAGACTGATCGTTCGTAATGTTTTTCGCTTCGCCTTTCGCCCTGATGAAATCGGCGGTCGACGCACTGTCGGTGCCGCCGGTCAGGAGGACCTTCTGGATCCAGAATTTCGGGTATCCCCGTTCAACGGGGAAACGTATATCCTGTCCCTTCATTCGCGGAGGATCCGGCTCCTTCTGCTGTTGTCCGTGTTTTGCGATCGTTGACCGTGCAACATCGATCCAGTGCAGGTACATCAGCGCCCGGTCGAACATCTCCTTCCCGACGAGGAGCCGTGCGATACCCGTGGTATTGAGATCCGGGAGGTGCGCCATGCTCTGGAGATGCCGCAGGTCTTCTTTCGCCACATCGTCGAGCGTATTGACCGAGCCGGAGATCCTTGTAAAATCCGCTTCGATGGAGGTTTTCCGACCGTTGAACGTGGCCGTGACATCATTGATCGTCTTTATCGAATTGTCGACAGTCGAAATCGCCGACATGATCTTGTCTACACCTTGCAGCTCGGCAGGGTGGATTGCCTTGATGTTCGTCTCGACTTCGGCCAGCCTTTTTTTGCTTGTCTCGAAATCGGCAAGCGTGGCGTCCCATTGCTTCGAAGCGGCAAGAGTCTGTGACTTGAGTGTGTCGATCCGTTTGAGCGTCTGAATGTCAAGTGCTTTGACGAGGCTATCGACATTGAGGCCTGACTTGAAGAGGTCAAGGTTAATCGGAGAACTCTGTTCGAGAGTGTTGCCAATGGCTTCCCTGGCGATTGCGACAAAGGATGGCCCCGACGAGGTCGATGTCTCTGTTGCCCGTTGCGACGGTGGAAGGGAACCATCCGTGGTGCGTTTGGTGCCGAGGATGAGATCATTCACTTCCATCGTTTCAACGATATACTTGCTCCGGAGAAGTTGCCCGAAATTGAGAGCAAGCCGGACCTTGCCTGTTTCAAACAGATTTCGCCAGGGGTCGTTCGCGTCTGCCACCTGCAATCTTTGCCATGAAATCCCGACGGGAGAAAGCGTGATGGAGAGGTGATCGATTTCGACCTTTGCGCCGGCGACGGATTCACCAGCGAGTTCAAGTCCCGATTCCACCCAGCGGTCGATAAACAAATACACCAGGAGACCCAACACGAGGACGGGGACAAGGACGAAGTAGACGAATTTCTTTCGCATCGCTTAGCCCTTCCAGTCGCGGATTCGACGATAGTAGTTCACCAGCTTGCTCTTGTCGAGCATCTTGTAGACTTTCCACTGTTCGAACCGGGAGTGGATGTGGGTGCGATATGCGACGACCGTCCGTTTCATGCCGATGTAGACCGGAACAAAGCAGATGATGGCGAACAGAAAGCTTCCCATGACGACGGTATTGTTGAAGCGGGTGAGGGGCGCGATCGGTGCGTTATAGAGCCATGTCCAGAGACCCTGCAAGAACTCCGCCTTGACCAACACAGCAAATCCCAAGGAATGGAAGATGGGGTCGATGAGGTAGGCGATGAGCTTACACAAGGTCAATGCAAGAAGCACCGCTGCGAAGTTGACATCGAGGACCAGGATGACGAGCCAGACGACAAGCCCCTGGAGGGTGACCATCGGCGAGAATCCGACAAGTGTTCCCAGGGCGAATCCGCCTGCGACTTGTGCGGGCGTCTGCCCTTCTCGGAGGATGTTTATGAAGCTTTTGACGATGTTGAACCAGAACATGGCAGTCCCTCTGGAGGTGGTTCAGGGAAAGGTATGTCTCGGTCGTGTATCGTGCAGAGAAAGGCCACTGCTCCGCTCGGGAGCGGAGCAGTGCCTCAAGAAGTCCCTAATGGCTCTTATCGGGATACGGTGGGGGAGGAGGAACCACAACCGGGTGTTCCTTCAACTCCTGTTTAATGATTTCAATCGCTTTGTCGAGTTGCTGGTCGTCGCCGGCGAACTCCTTCGCAGGGTCGTTATCAACAACCACGTCGGGGTCGACTCCGTGCCCCTCCATGATCCACTCTTTCCCTCCGGTGTCGTAGCGTGAAAATTCCGGCCTGTTCATATAGCCGCCGTCGAGGAGCGGAAGCGTGCCACGGATCCCGACCACACCGCCCCAGGTCCGCTTGCCGACGAGAGGTCCGAGCTGGTACTTCTTGAAACGATAGGCGACAATATCGCCATCAGACGCAGAAAACTCGTCGATCAGCATCACCTTCGGACCCAGCACCATGCCGGTCGGGTCCAGCGTCGGTGCTGCATTCCGTGCGATATCGATCATGGCTGGTTTGCGCCCGAGCCGCTCGATGATCTGTGGTGAGACGTTGCCCCCGCCATTCCCACGGACATCCACAATTAAACCGTCTTTTCGCAGCTGCGGATAATAGTATTTGACAAACTCGTTGAGGCCGGCCACCCCCATGTCCGGGATGTGCACGTAGCCGATTTTCCCGTCAGTCGCTTTATTCACCTTGGCGATGTTCTGTTCGACCCATTGGTAATAGTACAGAGGCCGTTCGTCACCTGTGGGAAGAACGACTGTTTCGTGGCTCCCCGCCTCCTCGGGCCGTGCGTTCACCCTCAGGGTGACTTGCTTGCCTACCGTATTGACGAGGGCTGCATAGATATTCGCCATCTGATTCGTCGGTTTGCCGTTGACAGCGAGGATGTAATCGCCCTCTTTGACGTTCACGCCGATTGCGGTCAGCGGTGACCGGACTTCCGGGTCCCAGTTTTCCCCCTTGAGGATTTCGACAATCCTGTAGAAGTGCGTCTTCGGATCCTGTTCAAGTTTTGCCCCGAGGAGGCCGGTGAGAATCCGTTCGGGTTTCGGATAGTCTCCGCCGCCGACATACGAGTGTCCGATGTTCAACTCGCCGATCATCTCGCCGATGATATAGGTCAGGTCGGTACGGTGGTTGATGTAGGGGAGGAGCACTTCATACTTTTTCTCGATCGCTTTCCAATTGACACCGTGAAGATGAGGATCAAACAGGAAGTCCCTCATCTGTCTCCAGCATTCATGGAAGATCTGGTTCCATTCTGCGTGAAGGTCGAGGTTGACCTTCATGTCGGCGAGATTCAACGGTTCTTTGAGGTCAACGTGGGAGGTCGGGAGATCGATGATCGCGTAAGACTTGGCCTGGCCGACAAGCATCTTCTTGCCGTCGGCGGAAATTTCAAACCCGTTGATCTCCCCGAGTTCGGTTTCTTTCTGTTTGTCGAGCTCGTACAGGAACAGCTTGGGCTTTTCGTCCTTCGTGCCGTTCCGGATGTAGTAGACTTTGTCGCCGGCCGTCTCAATATTCCTGTACGCCGCTGGAGAGATCGGAAGAGCGGCGATCCGCGACTGGATACCCGCCGTATCGACGACGACACTGACCGTTCTTGGCGTTTCCTTTTTCTCAGCCGGCTTCGTCGATGTGTCTTCTTTCTTTTCAATCTTGACTTCATCGCTCTTCGGCTCAAAAGGCGACTTTGTTGCTTTGGCCAGGGTAACCAGATAGATCTTCGCCAGGTCCCGATAGATGTGGTTCCATTCCAGCTGGCCGTATGACGGACGGAAACTCCGGTCGGAGACGAAGAAAAGATACTTCCCGTCCGAGCTGAACGACGGTTCAGTGGATTCGAACCATCCATCCGTGACAGCGACGGTGTTCCCGCTCTCGAGCGAATAGAGCTGGATGGTCGTCATGACCTTTTCCTCGGGGCGGGCGTAAGCGATCCATTTGCTGTCAGGAGACCAGCAGTAGTCGGTGAATTCCCACGCTGTCGCCTGCGCCACTTCCGTGACTTTTCTGGATTCTATCTCGACGTATTGAAGTCGAAGCTTCTTGTCAGCCCACATAATCTTCTTGCTGTCCGGCGACCAGTACGGCTGGTATTTGTAGGTATCGGCGCCTGTGGTGATTTGTTGTGCGGGACCGCTTCCATCCTGGGGGGTAATCCATATCTCATCCTCCCCGGAGGCATCGGAGATGAAAGAGATCCAACGGCCGTCGGGCGACCATTTCGAGTTTCGCTCGTGTACCCCGGGCGTGGCGGTGATGTTGCGCGTGTTCCCGTATTTGACAGGGACGGTAAAGACATCACCGCGTGCGCCGAAAAGTGCGCGGCTGCCGTCGGGTGCGATTTCGAAATTGGTGACTTCGTCGCTGACGGTCCGCCATCCCCCGCGTCCGGTGTCAAAGTCTTCGTCGATCGAGATCGGGACTTTCACCGCCGTTTCTGAGGAGAGATCCATACGGTAGATGTATCCTCCGTTCTCAAAGACGATGGCGCTGTCGCCCAGTGAAGGGAATTTGATGTCAAAGTCGACAAAAGTGGTGAGTTGTTTTGTCTGTTGGGTTGTCAGATCATACACATACAGATTCATTCTTTTGTTTTCGTCCCGGTCCGAGGCGAAATAGATCTTCTTCCCGGTCCACATCGGGAACACGTCCTGGGCAGGGTTATTTGTAATATCGGTGGTCGTCTTTGATGCGAAATCATAGATCCAGATGTCATCGGCCTGGCCCCCGCGATACCGTTTCCACGTCCGGAATTCCCTGAAGACGCGATTGTACGCCATCTTGGTTCCGTCGGGAGAGAACGAGCACCACCCTCCGCGCGGGAGCGGCAGTTCTTCGGAGAGTCCGCCATCGAGGCCGACAACGAAGAGCTGACCTTTGAAATCATTCCACTCAATTTGGCGTGAGCGGTACACGATGTGGCTGTTGTCTTTCCATGTCATGACGATATTGTTTGGTCCCATGCGGTCGGAGACATCGTCGCGGCTCAGCGTGGCCGTATAGGTGAGGCGCCGGGGGACTCCGCCATCGGCAGGCATCACGTACACCTCCGTATTGCCGTCATACTGGCCAGTGAACGCGAGTTGTTTGCCGTCAGGAGAGAAGCGCGGGAACACCTCGAAGCCGACGTCATTCGTCAGCTTGCGTGCCACTCCTCCTGTGGAGGGGACGGTGTAGAGATTTCCTGCGTAGGTAAACGCTATCCGGCCGCCGTGGATGGCCGGGAATCGCAGGAGGCGTGCCTCCTGTTGTGCGGGGAGCGATTGCACGATCAGGAACAGCAAAGTGACCAGAGTGGGGAGTCTGTGGGTGCGCATGGGATTGGTGCTCAATGTGGATAGCTGATGGGAGCCTCGCTTCATACTAAGAAAACTCTTCCTTTGGTTCCACTCTTTTATTCTGAAGCGTGATTACCGCGAGGAGCCCCTGAACAGCGGACCCCGGGCGGGGCCGGGGTCCATGTTCACTCATCTTAATTGGTCATTCCCCGTGCGAGATTCGCGCAGAGAATAATGGGCGACATCACGGCTTTGTCAACGGGCGAACAAAGGCCAGATTGAAGGAAATCTCATTGAAGTTCCGGATATCGTTGCGCAACTCCTTCGCCTTTGTGGCATTTCCTGCACCCTCGTATGCCTCCGCAAGGCGATACATATTCAGCGGGTCACGGAGGTTCGTCTGGTTCAACTCCGTGACGGCATCGGCATACTTCATATCGGCGATGGCAATCATGCCGCGAATCTGGTGAAGTGAACGTTGGATTTGATCCTGGTTGTTTTGAGCCGCCACCTCTTCAAACCTCTTGGCGATGGACTTCGCTCCTGCGATGTCGTTCTTCGCGAGGGCCACTTCTACGTTGTTCACCATCGTTCCGGCATCGGTAAGGTCTATTACACCTTTCGGGAGATTCGCATCATGAATAACCCGCTGAGCATCATCGAAATACGTCGCGGCCTGATCCACTTTCGCAGTGACCGGGGTGCGAATCTTCAAATACGTCCCTTTTGACGCGTCGATCGTCCCGGACTGCAGGGCCGTCCTTCCCAGGAGAACCAGAATATTTGCAGCCAGGACAGGATCCTTTTCCGCTACTGCGATATCGTGAGACTTGTTGAGCTCTTCCATTGCCTTATCGAACTGTCCCTCTTCGATATATGTCGCCGCAATCATGTTCAGAGCCTGGATCTTCACTCCGTTATCGGGAGAGCTGTCGACCAGCTTCTGAAGATGTTTCCTCGCCTCCATTTGCATTCCTTTGAATGAGTATGCCGTCGCCAGACCTATTTCGGAGTTGAAGAAGGAGGGATCGAGAGAGAGCGCTTTTGAATAGGACGTTATGGCATCATCATACTTTCCCTCCTTCAGAAGGAGTTCGGCATAGGAGTCGTGAGGATTCGGCTGGTCGGGAATCAACGTCGTGTACTGTTTGAATGCAGCCTCGGCCTTGGGAAGGTCGCCGATACGCATTTCTGCGTAACCGAGCAGATTGTAGGCGGGGGCATACGACTTGTCGATCTGGACGGCTTTCTGAAGTTCTGTTGCGGCCCCGGTGAAGTCTCTGGTCCCGTAGAGAACGGCGGCCAGCGTGAGGCGGGCCCGTTTATCGTTCGGATATTCCGAGACGGCGTTCCTTGTGATCGTTTCCGCGGATTTCATGTCGCCGTTGATTTGAGCGGCGAACGCCTGAATCAGAAGGCGTTCCCCGGTCGACACTTTGTCGATCAACTTCACGGCCTTCTCAATCTGGTTTCGCGTGTCATTGGGTGTTGTCGCGCATTGGGCGAGGCAATAGTAAGCATACGCGCAGTCTGGATCCAGGCCGACTGCTTTCGTAAGCACGGGGACAGCGTCTGCAAACCGGAGCTGTTCCATGAGTCCGACCGCCTTCTCGACCTGAGCTTTGGCCTCGGGTGACGATGTGGTGATAGGGATTTCGTTTTCCTGCGGTTTTATTCCCAGGAGAAATGGGAGTGCCACAAGCATGAACGCGGCGATGCGCACTGTTCGCAAATTCATGGGTATCCTCCTGCTGAAAAGTGAATAAATAGGTGAGAGACAAGTTGCCGGGGGAGCAACTTCCCAGGGGAGATCTACCTCCTTTCAGTTGGAATGCGGCCGAAGAAGTGCGCTGTGGAGAGGGGAGAACGGCGCTGGAGGAAAGGGATCGGGATGATTCCCGTGCCCGAACTTACACTTGTACCGGGTGAAATGCAAGCGATTTGAGATGAACTTCCACTCAGTATCTACCGCGTCTACGGATGACGGGTTTTGAGGAATTCCAAATAGCTGGCGCTTCCCAGGAGGAGTCCCTCATCCTGCGTGATCACTTCGTGGACCACCGAGTGGGGGACATCGGAGAAGATGAGTCCGCGCACCTGGAGCGAGTGCATGTATTCATGCATGAAGGTGTCGTCTGATTCCTCAGTTCCAACGATGAATATCAATGAAGGGGTGAGGAAGGCGCCGGTCCAATCGGCTGCTCCAAATCGAGCCGGATTTGAGGAGTTAAGTGACTCGCGCAGGTCCTCCGTGATGAACACAAGATTGATGGCGGATGAATCTGAGGGGATATCGAACTCTTTTAAAACAACGTTCCGAAGAGCGCTGTAATAGTCCTGGCTGTGATGGGATTTCCCGTCATACGACTTTATGTGCACTCCGGGCTTGTTGCTCAGGCTTGCAGGAACCGGTGTTTGTGCATAGACCCGCGGGATCAGTCCAGCCAGCACTACGCCGGCTATTGTTAATCGCAATCCGAATGAGAATCGTTTCTTTTCCACAAATAGCACGCTCTCGCGCCCTCTGTCGTTCACTCTGGAGTCACCCATGTCAATCAACAATTTGCATACCAATCGAAGAAACGACAGATACGATGTGTTTCCCGACATTACAAAGTCGTACAGAGGGGGGAATCTACAAATTGGGAACTTTTAAGAGAGTTTTTTGACCCCGAGCATCTGAAGAATCCTTCGGCGAATCGATGGAGGATGGCCTTCCGCGGCAGAGAACTGTTGATTCCCGCAACATAAGCGAGATTTTAGGAAACTGACTTGCAGAAATCGAGTGCTTTCAGTATATTGCAACGCCTTTAAAGAAAGAGTTTGAGTCCTTTGTTGTGCATCCCATGTAACCTCTTGTGTTCCCGCCGGGATTTTAAGGCTTGTTGATCTGCGGAAGTGGCGAAATTGGCAGACGCACCATCTTGAGGGGGTGGCGCCCACAAGGCATGCGGGTTCAAGTCCCGCCTTCCGCACGAGAGATTGTTCGTGGACGTAGGAAGTTTTTCTGTTAAGCGCCCACAAGGCATGCGGGTTTCCGTCCCGATGTCGAAGACATCGGGACGAGATCTCGTCCCGACCGAAGGTCGGGACGGACAAGTCCCGCCTTCCGCACAAGAGATTATTCGTGGACGTAGCAAGTTTTTCTGTTAAGCGCCCACAAGGCATGCGGGTTTCCGTCCCGATGTCGAAGACATCGGGACGAGATCTCGTCCCGACCGAAGGTCGGGACGGACAAGTCCCGCCTTCCGCACAAGAGATTATTCGTGGACGTAGGAAGTTTTTCTGTTAAGCGCCCACAAGGCATGCGGGTTTCCGTCCCGATGTCGAAGACATCGGGACGAGATCTCGTCCCGACCGAAGGTCGGGACGGACAAGTCCCGCCTTCCGCACGAGAGTTGCTTTTTGCAGGAACGCGAACTATATTCACCCAACTAATTCAAAGAGTTACAGCAATGGCATCGAGGTTCCTCGTACTTGCTGTTTTCCTCGGAGTGGTGGGGAATACCGCTTTTTGTGATGTGATCCGCGACGGAAGCCTGAGTGCAGAATCCCAATCCAACGGTGTTCTCATCCGATGGACGACCAACGATGAAACCGGGGTCTCTGCGTTCAGGATTGAGCGGTCGTTGCCCGACGGGAGCGGTTTCATCGTCCTCGTGCAGCGGCTCCCCGCCAAGGGAAGTGGCCAAACGTATCAATTCGTGGACGAGACGGCGTTTCGCACGACCGATTCATTCTACCGCTATCGCGTTACTCCGATCGACGAGGTCGGCTCAGAGGTCGGCGGACAGCAGTTCTACACCGGACTCATCTCGAGCAGGGTGAGCAGCGTCCGAAGGACGTGGGGGAGTATCAAGGCCATGTTCCGTTGAGGCATTCCTCGAAGCGCAAGGTCTTTTGCGCTCGTTCCCGGGCGATACGCAAGTGTCGCCCTTTTTTGTTATTCCATGACGATGCGACTTGTCAAACCTCTGATATTGGCTTCGCGTTCTCCCCGCCGCCTCCATCTCCTTCGGCAGATTGGATTAGAACCACAGGTGATCCCTTGCGACGTTCCGGAAGATTTCCTGGCCGATCGATCGCCGGCGGAAAATGCGCGTGAGCTTGCAGTCACCAAGGCAAACGCAGTCGCCGTGTTCATTGATCGCGGGTGTGTCCTTGGAGCCGACACGATAGTGTCGATTGACGGGCAACTCCTGGGGAAGCCCACTGATGCGCATGATGCCCGGAGGATGCTCAAACTTCTCAGCGGGAAGATCCACCGCGTCCATACGGGATACGCGCTCATCGATCGTCCGTCAGGACGCATCATGTCCGGAGTCGAAGAGACATTCGTGCAGTTTAGGGAGCTGCCCGACGAAGAAATCGCAGAGTACGTGGAGGGAGGGTCGCCGATGGACAAAGCCGGTGCATACGGGATCCAGGACGATTACGGCGCAGTTTTTGTCAAGCGGGTCGAGGGATGCTATTATAATGTGGTCGGGCTTCCGCTGTCGGCAGTGTATTCCGCGCTCGTAGAATTGGGCACCATAATTCCACAGGTTAGGGAGTAGTCAGAATGAAACGACCAATCCGGGTGCTTGTGGCAAAAGTCGGGCTGGATGGGCATGACCGTGGAGCAAAGGTTGTTGCGGCATCCCTTCGCGATGCCGGGATGGAGGTCATCTATACGGGACTCCGGAAAACGCCGGAGATGATCGTCGAGGCGGCGATCCAGGAGGATGCCGATGCGATCGGCATTTCGATTCTCAGCGGGGCCCACATGACCGTGTTCCCCAAGATTCTCAACCTGATGAAGACACGCGGATTGAGTGACGTGCTCCTGTTTGGGGGAGGCATCATTCCGGACAAAGACATTGTGGAGTTGAAAAATCTCGGGGTGGGCGAACTGTTTACGCCGGGCGCACCGACCCAGGCAATTGTCGATTACCTGCGGCGGGTGATACATGGCGGGGAGGAAAAAACACCGGGGGAGAAGCCGTCTGCCTGAATTTCCTGGTGGCCTTCTCCACCTGCGCATCCCGACTCTTGCAGAGCTTACTTGAATCCCGGTCCTGCAGGCTCATTCTTCGTGACATTAACCGCCTGAAAACCCTTCTCTCCTTTTTCCACGTCAAACTCCACTTCCTCTCCCTGCTTCAATGTCTTGAACCCTTCACCGACGATTGACCTGAAATGCACAAAGAGGTCCTCTCCGTTCACTCGAGTGATGAAGCCGTACCCCTTTGCATTGTTGAACCACTTTACTGTTCCCTTCTCCATGGAAATCTTCCTTCAATACGAGTATGAGGCAGGGACACGTGCCTGTCCGTGTATCTGTCCCTGTTCGACGCGACTGAAAGTCGATTCCGCTGTAGCCTAGATGACCCTCCTCTCCACGGAGAGCTTTCGCCCTGGCCGTTTCTTCACATTCAATGCACATCTATGATTTACAGACGGGCACAACACAGGCTTGAAGGACAATCAAACAAATGGAATCCAGAAATGCAACTCATTACTGCGACATAACGCAAGCAGAAATCTTACGCCTGGTCCTGATTTGCTGAACTTTCCCCCTGGTCAGGGGTGATGGGGGACTCAGTTGTGACCTTGGTCACAACGAATTCGATGGATGAGGGATCAAAGGGAAAGAGGGTTTCAGCGGAGAAGATTTCGCGGAAGTGCTGGGGGGAGAAGAAATCTCTGAACTTTGCAGCAAATTCGTCGAGTCGCTGGAGATAAAATGCGGTGTTTTCGTCAGGAAAATTGGGATTCCACTCATCCACGGATCGAGAGTGGTCCGAGACCCTCACTCCCGCATCGGAACCGGTCACATAATAGGCGATTCTGGTTCCTGCTCTGGGTTCCTTGCCTGAAGTGATGGCAACCTCGTACGCGGCGCTCTTGTTCCGTTTTCCGCTTTGGACCTCCTCCAGGTAGACCGGAAGAGGGTCGCGAAGAACCTCCACGCGCGCGAGTTCGCGCACATCGAGTGTCCGGGCTGCAATGCGGTTGTACGTGTCAACGTAGAGGTCGTGGAGAGCCGCGATCTCCCCTCGGAGCAAGTGACCTACGGCGTCGCGGACGAACCGTCGCCCGAATCCCTCCATGCTCCGTGAGACAAGGGATGAGCCCTTGATCGTCACCCTGCCGCCTACCTCCAGGAGGGCATAGTTCTTTCTGCGGTAACTCAGCATGCGGGCATACATGCCACTGAACGCCACAGTGATCCCGCGCGGCATGCGGGAAGAGAGCGATCCGACATACGAGCGTGCCCCTTCTTCACCCTGAATCCCTTCCGGGGCGATGAACAATACACCGTCGGTATCGACTTCCACCACCGTTCCTCCGTCATGTTGAATTTCATGGATCATGGAACGGAGAATCTGTTGCCCGGTGGAAGTGACTCTATCGGCCGACGGGAAGTCGTTGAACAACGCCCGGCTGTACCCGAGGTAACCGTAGAAGGAGTTGATGAGAATCTTGAAAGCGGACTGCACCGCATCAAGGCGGGAACGTTCCCGTTCCTCTTTCGCGGCCTGCATGGCGCGCTTTGCGTCGATCCGCATCGCCGTAAGCTCTTCGAGGAGTTGCAGGAACACCCCCAGATGATCCCCCGCGGGTTGAATTCGATGGGAAAGCATGATTGCGGGGTAAAGCGATTCCACGTCGGCATGCACCACGGGTCCCACAAGGCCGGTCAGGAAGAGGTCCGTGTATCCACCGGTCGTTTGCACCCCTTCTCCCGGCCGGGAAAGTGAATGGCGGGCGTGGAGATACGCGCGGAGCAGGAGAGCCTCGATCTTTGAAGCGGCTCCTCCCCGGATGATCGTTGCGAGAGAAGACGGGACCATTCTGGCGAGAAATATCGCGCTCCCGGAGAGATGCGCGGAGAGCATGCCGGTCTCACGAACATCATCCAGCGCATAGGGCAGGAGGGCCTGGGGATCATTGTCCCAGTACCAGGCGATGCGGTCGCCTTCGATATACGTTCTTGTTTCGCTCGCAAAGCCGAAGAAGCGTGCCGCATACTTCAATCCGTAGCTTTCCATCGATCGTTTCGTGGCGTCGTAATTCTGAACCAGCAGGAGTGTGTCGATGATGTGCCGCCCCGCGATGTCAATATGGGGGGTGTCTTCTCCTTCGCCCCGGTACCCCCGCGTGGTCAGGACTGGTATACTCCCATCGCGCCCGACTGAGAAATTTATGCCATGCAGAGCGCACCGGGTGAGAATATACGGCAGGTCGAATCCCAGGATATTGTGCCCTTCGAGGATGTCAGGGTTACGCTCCAGGATAATATTTGCGAGCTCCGTGAGCATTGCCTGTTCGCTTTTCCGCCGGCCGTCGATGATGTGTTCCCATCCGCGGGCATCGGAGAGGGCGATCAGGATGATGCGATCGGCGGGAATTTTTGCATTGCTGAACCGATGAGGATCGGAGGAGTAGGTCTCAATGTCGAGCTGGAGCCTGTTCAGGTCATCGAACGTGAGTCCCTTGAACAGGGTGTAGCCGCTCTGCATGAGGAATTGCGTGGAGGGGTCCGGGACAAGATACATTTGTTCGAGTTCTGCGTACGAAGTCGGCCGGCTGAAGCCGCTTCGCGCAGATTCCTCCATCGCAATGCGAACGGCCTCCCACATCGATGCCCAGTCCTCGAAGACACAGACAAAGCGGTAGTAGCCCGTCCCGCTGAGCTCCTTCATCCAGTGCTTCCGGCCGAACCGCCGGATCAGTCCGCTTTCCGCCAAATGGAAAAAGGGATAGAACCGCTCGTCCTGCGTCCGGATTCCTCCGGCGTCGCGGAAGTACAGGCGCATCAACCCGTCGCCGACGGGATGAAACCCGACAAGATGTTCGGCGGAATTATGTCCGAAGAGGAGGGAAGACATGAGATGATCGATTGTATGCGGGTGGGACAGCGAGGGGAGACAGGCACACCGGCCATGAGGGCAGGGGATTGCTCATGATCATGCCTGTCTCCCGGCGAAGGAAAAGATCGTTACACAGTGATCCGGCTCCTCCTACTTCTTCAACAGGTTTTGAAGGAACGGTGCAATGAGATCGATCGGGATCGGGAATATGGTCGTCGAGTTCTTCTCGGAGGCGATTTCGGTCAAGGTTTGCAGGTAGCGCAGCTGCAACGCCATGGGATGTTTTTCGATGATCGTCGACGCATCTGCGAGCTTCTGACTGGCCTGGAATTCTCCTTCCGCGTGAATGATCTTTGCCCGTCTCTCCCGTTCAGCTTCGGCCTGGCGCGCCATGGCCCGCTGCATTTCCGCCGGCAGGTCGATCTGCTTGACCTCCACATTGGAAATCTTGATGCCCCACGGTTCGGTGTGAAGATCGATGACCTTCTGCAGTTCGCTATTGATCTTATCCCGTTCGGCGAGCAGCTCGTCCAGCGACGATTGGCCCAGGATGCTTCGCAGGGTTGTCTGAGACAGTTGCGAGGTGGCAAAAAGAAAGTTCTCGACCTCGACGATGGCCTTCGACGGGTCCATCACTCTGAAGTACACCACCGCGTTGACTTTGATGGAGACGTTGTCGCGCGTGATGACATCCTGGGGAGGAATATCCATCACGACGGTCCGCAAGCTGACTTTTGTCAGACGATCGACGATAGGGATGAGGAAGATGATCCCCGGCCCTTTTATACCGATCAATCGTCCGAGCCGGAAGATCACGCCGCGTTCGTATTCAGGAAGAATACGGATGGCGTTCGCGAGGATAATGACGCCAAAAATGACGGCGAGGAATGTGAGCACACTGATGGCTTCCATAATCACTCCAGGGAATGTTGTCCGAATGGACTGTCAGAAAAACACTTCAAACCTTCCGCACGCGTAGCGTGAGGCCTTCGACCGCCACCACCGAGATCGTTGCCTCCCCGTGGGACTGTTCCATCGGTGACCACGGCGTGCCAGAGCTCACCGCGTACGCGTACGGTTCCCTCCGGCGTGAGGTCTGTCTGCGCCTCTCCGGGTTCACCGATCATTCCTTCCAGCCCGGTGACCGGTTTTCTCCGCTGAGCCTTCACGCCCATGCCGATGGCGAAGATAAAGAACAGCGCGGTGAATCCCACTGCGCCTATAATCACTGTCCAGGAGATGGACACCATGTCCAGCGGCGATTCGGGGCTGATAAGCATGATTGACCCCAGGAGGAGGGAGATGATTCCTCCGAGAGAAAGAAGGCCATGAGATGGCACTTTGAGTTCGATGAGAAACAGGATAACGCCGAAGATCATGAGTGCAAGACCGGCATAGTTGACCGGCAGCGTGTGGAGAGAGTAGAACGCAATAATCAGAGAGATGACACCGACGACTCCGGGAAGGATGGCGCCGGGATTGTAGAGCTCGAAAATCAGGCCGTACACCCCGAGGAGGAAGAAGATATAGGCGATGTTCGGGTCGCTGAGGAGTTCAAGGATCTTGTTCTTGGTGCCCATTTCGCGGTCCACGATCCGGGCGCCTTTCGTGTGCAGAACAACCTGGCGGCCGTTGAGGTCGACGGTCCTGCCATCCAGGCTGTCAACGAGCGCCCTGACGGTCGGGGCGACGATATCGACCACCGAGTCTTTCAGGGCCTCGGTCTCCGTGATGGAGATACTCTTCCGCACGGCATCTTCTGCCCACTGCACGTTTCTGTGCCGGTTCTCGCTGATCGTCCGGATAAATGCGGCGGCGTCGTTCGTCATTTTCTCGTTCATCACGGAATCGGGTTCCGACCCCTGCATGCCGACCGGATGAGCCGCGCCGATATTGGTGCCGGGGGCCATGGCGGCGACGTGCGCCGCGAGCGTGACGAAGACGCCCGCCGAAGCTGCCTGTGCGCCGGCGGGGGAAACATAGACGATGATCGGGACGGGGGAGGTCAGGAATGACGAAACGATGACCCGGGTTGACTTGAGCAGGCCTCCTGGCGTGTTAAGGCGGATCACCAGGCAACTTGCCCCATCACGGTCTGCGGTCTCGATCTCAGCCCCGATATACTCCGCGATGGCAGGGTTGATCGTGGCGTCGATGGTGATGACATGGACCGGTTGCGCTGCGGCGACCGAGAAGGAGATCGAAAAGAGTACGGCGAGGAATGTGCGCATGGGAAGGGGCCTCACAGTGAGAACAAGATAGAGAGGGCAACGTTCGGATGCAAGAAGAGACAGAGTCTGCTCATGAATAGCCCGGGATTGTGGCTTTATTTGGCTCTCAACACCCAGGGAAGGGGCAAAGTGAGGAATGAACGACTGCCGACCCCTGCGACGGGTTCGTTCCTGCACAGTGCACGCGTACTGATCTCCCGTTCGTTACGTGGCGGCCGTTGACGGGCATGTCGATGACGTCCACCATGACGATGAGGGGCGTCGGGAAGATGGCCTATGGAGTCCCATTGTGCCATCCATTTACTGATACGACTCACATCGAAGCCCTTGACATTGTCAGTTGCTCGATGAATATTTGTGGTGTTAGTTTGGTGTCCCAACTAATTCCCACCGTGAGGTCTTGTCCTGGGTCCGCCCCTGATCGTTGCAGACGACCGTGCCTATCGTTGTTCTCCATCCCCACGATGGCCAGATCGCGATTATCGGCGCAGGACGATTCTAGGCTATGGCCCGTGCTAGTGGATGCCATCCACGCCAGGCTCGATACGCCGTGGGGCACCCCGTGTTCAACCGAATGATCCATCATGGAGTGCGACAAGGAGGAACCCTTCGTGCAAAGGATACTGTATGGCATCGCCGTGGCGATGCTGTTGATCATGAGTGCCAATATCTCTGCGTTCGCGCAGAGAGCCGCCACCCTGTCTGGAACCATTCTCGATGCTCAGACAGGTGAAGCGTTGCCAGGCGCGAATCTGCTTCTTGTTGGCAGCGGATTGGGAGCGACGTCGAACATCGACGGGAAGTATATCGTCCGGGGCCTTCCCGCCGGAACGTACACCCTCCGTGTGACCTACGTCGGATACAGGACACTGAACAGCACCGTGACGGTGAAAGAAGATGCTGATGTGCACAGGGACTTCAAGCTTGTTGCGGTGGCCATCGAAGGGGAGACCGTTGTTGTCACAGCTCAGGCGGCAGGGCAGAACGAAGCCATCAACCAACAGCTCTCTTCCATGCCTGTCATGAACGTTGTTTCGGCGGCGCGTATCCAGGAACTCCCCGATGCCAATGCCGCCGAGTCCGTCGGCAGACTTCCCGGCGTCTCCCTCGTGCGGACGGGAGGGGAAGGCTCACAGGTCGTTATCCGCGGACTGTCCCCGCAGTTCAATCAGATCACTATTGACGGCGTGGAACTGCCGAGCGATGTGGCTTCGGCAAACAATCTGACTTCGACAGACAAGAACGTGCAGGAGTCCCAGGCGAATGTGCTCGGCGACCGGGCGGACGATCTCAGCATGATTTCGTCCAGCATGCTCGGCGGCATCGAGGTGATCAAGGCCATCACCCCCGATATGGATGCCACGCTGATCGGCGGCGTTGTCAACTTCAGCCTGCGGAAGGCGGTCAAGAGCAGGTCGGGCAAAGACGCAACAGGAGAAGAGACCGGCGACTCGTGGATCCCCAGGGCGGACTTCAGGGTGCAAAGCGGATTCAACAAGCTGAAGAATACGAAATCCGACTACCTTGCGGTCGCTTCAGTGGAGAATCGGTTCCTGGACAATCGGCTGGGAGTTTTCATCCAGGGATCTGCGGAGCAGCGGAACCTGAGTTCCAACAATCTCGGCGTGGGGTACAACCTGACCGATAAGTCGCACGGCGATGCGGGAATCCCGGATCTTTCGAATCTGCAGTTGACAGACGTGTACCGTAACCGCAACCGCGTGGGGGGAACCGTGGTCATGGACTATCAGCACGAGACCGGCGAGGTCGGATTGATGAATTTTGTCAGCTCCAGCACCACGCGAGCGGTCAGCCGGGGTGAACTGATCAATCCGCTTTCGAATCTCATGGATTTCACCGCCGGCGACTCCAAAACCAAGCTTAACGTGCTGAGCAATATGCTGAGTATCAAGCAGGAGATCCCCATCTTCCACATGGACCTGAAGTTGTCTCACAGCTATTCCGAGAGCAACGATCCGCAGGATCTCTCCTTCAATTTCCTCCAGCGCGATATTGGACTCTCCAATGCGGGCGATCTCAGAAAGACGCCGCCGAATATCCTTGCCACTCTGGTGAAGCCCAATGCCGCGACTGCAATGCAGGACAACATGACGACGTCGGAATCCTTTTCGAGAGATCGGACAATTACCGGCAGTCTCGACCTTCAGACCGGCATCCCTTTGATGGAAGGGTTTTCAACAAGAATCAAGTTTGGCGGAATGTGGCAGCACCGCACGCGCTCCTACGACTTCAACCAGAGTTCAGGTTCCCAATTGGGCGAGGACGTCATGGTCGGCGCGCTTACGAAGGCCTTTCCCTGGCTCACCCTCTACAATGGGAACATCAGCTTCCTGAACTTTGTGTATGATGGCTACAGTTATGGGAACTTCCTCAATGGCGATTACACGCTTCCCTATCCGATCAATGTCGATCTGATGTGGAAGCTTCTGCCCGTCGCCAAGGCCACTCCGCAACTGGGGGCCCGCGGTGGGTACCAGCCCAATGACCTTGGCTCGATCCTCAATGATTACAACGGGACCGAGAATAAAAGCGCCGCGTACGCGATGATGACCTTCAATATCGGGGACCAGATCACTGTCCTCCCCGGGGTGCGGTATCAGAACCTGACAACGACCTACATGGGATACCGCGGGGTTGTTGCCCCGGGCGGTTTTGTGGGTAAAGACACGACGGTGACCGAGGTGCACGGGTATTGGTTGCCGATGGTGCACGTCCGGTACAGTCCGATGGAGTGGCTGCAATTGCACTTTGCCTACACGAATACTCTGAACTATCCGGACTACAGCGTCATCACGCCACGGTATCTGATTGGGAATGGATTTATCTCGTACAATAACTTCAGGATCAAGCCCGCCACCTCCGAGAATTTCGATCTGGTTGCAGCATTACATTCCAATGAGATCGGGCTTCTGACGTTGGACGGCTTCAAGAAGCGGATCAAGAATCTGATTTTCTTTTCCAAGGAATACCGCACGAACCTGAGCGACTATCCCGATTTGCCGCCTATCGGCAGGGTCCTCTACGAATTCAATACCTACATCAATAATCCCATCCCCATTGATGTCTACGGCATTGAAACGGAATGGCAGACACACTTTTGGTATCTCCCGCAACCGTTTACCGGTCTCGTTCTGAACATCAACTACACGCATATCTTCTCGCAGGCGGACTATCCCAAGAGCGTGGTGAACACTGTATACAACCCGGATGGGTCTTTCACGCAGGTTATTACTGACACTACTTACACAACACGATTGCTCAATCAGCCCAATGACATCGTCAATCTCACCGTCGGATATGATTACGAGGGCTTCTCTGCGAGGGTCTCGTTCCTTTTCCAGGACAACATTTTCAAGAATCCCGATTTCTGGATGCAAAACAGGGTGAATTCCGCAAAGTATTCGAGGTGGGATCTTTCCGTCAGGCAACAACTCCCGTGGTTCGGAATACAGTTCTTCTTCAACCTGAACAACATTACCGGCGAGGACGAACTCGATGTGAACCAGAAGACGGGATTCCCCGCATATGAACAGCGGTACGGGATGTCGGCCAATCTGGGTCTTGGCATCAGGCTTTAGCGGGGCACACTTCTGATTGCATGAGCAGGGCCGACCGCGGCACGTAGAAGTCGGCGCATCGGATTGTCTTTTCCGTCCAAAATCGCTATCTTTCAAGCGTTTGGAGAGGTGCAGGAGCGGTTTGCGCCGGAGGCGCATCAGCCTCCGCCATGAAGAAGGCGGACAAGTTCGGCTGAGAACTGGCCACCCTGGAGAAGAAAGATGCTGGAGTATGTACTGTTGTAGCAGACGTACGTGAACGACATTTTGGAGAGGTGCAGGAGCGGTTTGCGCCGGAGGCGCATCAGCCTCCGCCATGAAGAAGGCGGACAAGTTCGGCTGAGAACTGGCCACCCTGGAGAAGAAAAATGCTGGAGTATGTGCTGTTGTAGCAGACGTACGTGAGCGACATTTTGGAGAGGTGCAGGAGCGGTTGAACTGGCCACCCTGGAAAGGTGGTATACTCGTAAGGGTATCGTGGGTTCGAATCCCACCCTCTCCGCAGCGTTCGCATTGACACGATTTTATCCATTCCGCCTTTTACACGTGCAAGGGACGCAACCGCTTTTCCCGTCCCGATGATCCTATCTCACCGACTGCTTCGATCGAGTGCGTCCTAAACGAGGCATGACAGCGCAATGAAGGGTGCTTTCCCAGTTGCTCTTTCGGAGCGGGCACTCGTGCTTGCCGCGTTGATCCCTACCATCATAGCGCTCTCATTAGTCTGGATTTACCGTTTTCTGCCGTTGTACGACCTTCCCCTGTGGATGTATGAGGTGCGCCTCCTCCACGAAGCGTTGCATTCCTCGTCGTTGTTCGAACACTACTTCCAACTGGCAAAAGCGCCCGTCCCGAATCTCGGCGTACTGTGTCCGGTGTACCTTCTCAGTTTCCTGTTTTCCATCGAGACGTCGACAAAAATCTTCCTTTCCCTGCTGGTGGCGGGCTTCCCCTGGGCCTGGCGTTTTGCCGTGAATCGGATTCTCGGAAGGTTCAGTTCATTGGCCTATCTGGGGTTCGTCTATATTTTCGGCTTGTTCTTCTTTGCGGGACAGGCATACCTGATGGGGATTGTCCTCTTTCTTCTCGCTGCCGGTGTCTTTTTCCCCCTGGAAGGCAAGATGTCACGCGTCGGCTGGGCCGCGTTTGTGTTGACAAGTATCCTCCTTTTCTTCGTGCACGCCATTGCGTGGGCTTGTTTCCTGTTCGTGATGGGGACAATTGTACTTCGCCATCGCGACTCTTCTCAGCAGTTGACAAGGAAGTTCATCCTGGCATTGATTCCTTCAGTCGTCTTCGCATGCTGGTACCTGGCGGTGTCACTTCCTCGGGGGGGTGATCCGGGGCATTGGGATCTGCGGTCGATCATGCAGAACCTGGCAAAGCCGCTTGGACTTTTGGTGAAGAGTTATGGAATCGAGACGTCTTATCCGCTCACGATAATCAACGTCGGTTGGATAGCGGCACTCGGCATTCTTCTGGCCTTCGGCCTGAAGCACGCCGGACGGGAACTCTGGCGTTCGTCCTACACCCTGCCGGCCCTCGTTTGTCTTCTCGCGGCCTTCGCATTACCAGACCGCGCACTGGGGCTCTACCAGCCGGGAGCGCGGTTCGTTATTCCTTTTCTTTTCTGCGTAACGCTCATCGGCGGGGTCGGTTCACGTTCACGATGGCCGGCTGCCGCCTTTCTGGCGCTTTCAATTCTTGTCTGCATATACAATGCACAGTTCTTTTCGAATTCCGATCGTCTCATCAGAGAGTACTTCACCGATATCCACAGCGCTGCCGATATCACGAAACCAGTATATTCAATCGGCCTTGACTGGCCGGCCGGCACCGGATGGCGCGATGAAGGTTCGGCTTCAATAAATCCGCTCACTCTCGTGCCGTACTATTTGTATCTCAATACACCTGCCGTTGCATGGGTTCACGGGACAGGACTTGTCCGCCTGCGAGAAGATCATAGACAATATCAACCGCCATTAAGCGGCGCAACGCGGCAGGAGATGTTTCAGTCGATACTTCGTCACACTGGAGACCTCTCCTTCTTTCCCACCCTCCTGATCGTGGGGAGCGGACCTGAGACTGAGGCCGTCGAATCGAATCTGCGTCAGGTTGGATACACGACCGTGACATCAAAAAGTCTCTGGAAGATCCTCGTGCGCCCGGGCGGACATGCCGCGACAGGGAACGAGGACAAATGAACATCGCGATCGCAAGCCCTGCCTTCGGGGAGACGGGAGGGATCTCCCGATACGCATGGGCGCTGGCCGTCCATCTGAGAAATCGTGCTCACGTGGTGCGATGTTTTGGGATGACGTTCGAGGGAGGCGTGGGCATGGCCGATCGGGACTCTGTGCTTCGCGTCCCGCCGTGGCCGCACAGCGCGAGCATGTACTTCTTTAACCGCCGGGTCGCGAAACTCATTACGGACAGCACATTCGACATCTTCCATACGCAGGGTGACGTCGCACGAGCCATGGTGACAACCGCCCACAGTTGTCATAAAGCCGGGATGGCACGAAGACGCCTCGTGGGCGAACACACAGGCGGGCCGATGAACTTCCACATCGCAGACTCGCTGCGTCTGCAAATCGAACGCTCGCTGTACGGTGGACGGCGGTACGCGAAAATCATCGCGGTGTCTCAAGGGGTGAAGGAAGAGCTGATGGAGTATTACGCAGTGCCCGGCAGCGATTGTGTCGTCGTCCCGAATGGAGTGGATCTACGGACATTTCACCCGGCGCTTCGAGCCACCCGGGGATCGACACTGAGGAAGCAGCTTGGTATCCCCGATCAAGCCCACGTTCTGATCATTGTCGCAAATGAGTTTTATCGGAAAGGTCTCGGGGTCCTCCTGGATGCCGTCACGCTGTTGCATGGAGTCGATCTGTATGTCCTGGTGGTGGGGGATGATGACCCCGGGCCCTATCGCAGACGGGCAGGCGCGACCGTCAGTGAGCGAAACGTCATCTTTGCCGGCAAGGTGCGGGAGGCGGGCCCCTGGTATGCCGCTGCCGACATCTTCGTGATGCCCACGTACTATGAGGCGTTCTCCCTCGCGACGCTTGAAGCCGCCGCCTCCGGCATTCCTCTCCTCGTCACACGAGTTCAATGGAACGGAAGACCTCGTGGCGGACGGAGAGAACGGGATGTTTGTGGAGCGAGATGCAGACGATGTCGCAGACAAGATTCGGAGGCTGCTTGATGATACGGATCGTCGTGTGCGGATGGGGCAGAACGCCAGGAGAACCGCCGAGCGATATGACTGGCCCATTATCGTCGACCGCACGCTGGCAGTGTACAAAGATGTCCTCGGGAAAGCCGAATGATCTCGCCGCGAGACACGGCCGTTTCTGTTTTGTGGAACTACGCAGGCAAATTTGCGGACGCGGCGGGATTTTATATCGTCGGCATAATCGTTGCACACTCCGTGGGCGTGCGGGAGTACAGTCTCTACGCGCTGGCGCTCAGCGGGATGCGAATGGTGGTTGCATTGAGCGCCATGGGGCTGGAAGTTGCGCTGAACAAGTTCATCCCCGGCCTCGCAAGGGGGGGGGGGAAACCCGGGGCGATCAGATTCCTGGTCCAGCGGGTGGTCGTTATGCGCATCCTTTTGGCGACCGTCCTTTCACTGGGCGTGCTTATGCTGATGGACCGCACCGTCACTTTCGCAGGGATGCCCTTCGGACTTCTTGGATTCTCGATTTTCGCGATCGGAAGATCCGTGGTCCCTCTCCTTGGGATGAGCATGGTGGCACAGCTTCGGACGAAGATTCCTTCCGTCATCATGACCATCGTCCGGATCGCCGAAATCGCGCTCATCGGGTGGCTGTCCTATGCAGGCTCTTCGGTCCAGATCTATATCCTCGCGCTCGCCGGGAGCTCTCTGGCTCATGCCGTGGCACTTGCCGTGTGGCTCCGGCCTTCGCTGTTCGGCCCGGCTGACAGCCTCCCCTTGAAACCCGTTCTTGCGTTCGGAGGTGTCTTCTCCATCAATGTCGTTGTAGATTTTGTGCTGAGCCGGTATGGCGATGTTATGCTTATGGGGGTACTCGTTCTCGACAAAGCCCAGGTGAGTCTGTATGAAATAGGGGCGGGGTTGGTGTATGCTGCAGGGCTTGTGCTTACCACCGGGATGGCGGGAGTCAATCTCGCGCTCTTCTCGGAAATCGCCGACAGCGGGAATGATCCCTTCCCGCGGATGCGGGAACTGTATCATGCCGTCGTTCGCGTCGTGTCGGCACTCACGATTCCGGTGCTGGTATTCCTCCTTGTTGATGCGGCCTCGGTCATCCATGTGATCTACTCCGATCAATTCTCCGGGGCGGCCGTGATCGTCCAGTCGCTCGCCGCAGTACGAATCGCCGCAAGGTTGTTCGGGGGCGGAGAAAACACCGATGCTCTGTTGGCCCTTGGAAAGGTCGGGACCGTGAGCGGTATCGGCGTCGCGTCTGCGGTCGTGAATCTTGTCGGCGACGTTCTCCTTTTGCCGGTGTATGGAGCGATTGGCGCTGTCGTCGCGACGAGCACGGCGTACCTTCTGGTGACGCTTGGGACCTTTTTGGCGGTGAGAAAGCATCTCCGCGTGCGACTGCAAACAGGGCCGTTCGTACGTTTCCTGGCCGGCCCACTGGTCGGTGCCGTCGCAGTTCTCCTGATGCCGCAGCGATCCACGCTCAGTGCACTTTCGATTCACCTCACGCTCTTTGTCTTGAGTACGGTGGCTGTCTGGATGATCACGAAACCGTTGATGCCCTCCGACATCATCCTGGCACAGCGTACGCATCGTTCGGTCGCCATGGTCCTTCAAGTGTTCTCACCCCGCGGGGGACAATGACCCGGATTCTTTTTATCGATCACGACGCAGTCCAATCCGCCGATCGCGCTCTCTATCGAGCTCTCTCAACGGTAGGGGATTTTGACGTTACCCTTGTCGTTCCGAAACGATGGTTTGACCATGGCACCGTTCGAGAGTGTGAGAATGAGGAAGCGCCCTTGCGCGTGAAGGCTCTTCCCGTGTTGTTCGCGGGACGGCCGCACCGGGTGGTGTATCGCGGCCTGCGTCGTCTGCTTCGGGAAATGCGGCCTGAGATTGTCGTGGCCAACGCAGAACCGGAAAACTTCCTCGCCCTTCAGACGCTCCTCGCATGCGCATGCTGGCGCACGAAGCCAAGGATAGTCCTGACGTCCTGGAGGAATATCGATTATCGGAAAACCGGATTCCCTTACAGGATGTCATGGATGCATGTGCTCACGGACAAATTCGTTCTCCGCCGGTGTGATCACATTGTGGCCCACAACGAGGAGGCAAAGAGGATCTTCGAGGGATACGGATTCGACAGAGCGAGTGTCATTCTCCCCTTTGTCGACCTTGCAGCCTTTGCCAATGTCAAGCCGCGAGCTCGTACAGACAACTCGATTGTGGTGGGCTACATCGGCCGATTGGTGATTGAAAAGGGGGTCGACCTTCTTTTCAATGCGCTTGAACTCCTGCCTCGGAACTTCCGGCTCGTGGTCATAGGACACGGCACAATGGAGAAGGCATGGCGGTCGGAGTGTGTGCGCCGGAACCTCTCAGATCGGGTTACCTGGCATGGTCCCCACCCTCGGAAAGCAATCCCTGAGCTTCTTGCAGCGATCGATGTTCTTGTGCTGCCTTCACGAACGACCCGCTTCTGGAAGGAACAATTTGGGAGAGTGTTGATTGAGGCTATGGCGGCAGGAGTCGCTGTTGTCGGATCCGATTCAGGCGAGATCCCGAAGGTCATCGGCGAATCAGGCATTGTAGTTCCGGAAGGAGACCACCGAGCTCTTGCGAGGGCGTTGGAGAGTCTCGCTGCAGACGATGTGCGATTTCGTGAGATGCGAGACTCGGGGAAACAGAGGGTCAAAGCGTACTTCTCTCTTGACATCGGGGTGCAAAAGTATCGCGAATTGCTTCTCAATGCAGCGGGGCAGGAGGCCAGGTAATGCCCGTCCATGAGCCCTCAGATGATCGGAAGGCGTCGGCGGCCGCCCTCGTCGTCAATTGGAATGGCGGGAATATCGTCCTGGAAGCCATCAGAAGTCTCATTGCATCTGATGGAGTCGCCCTGCACGTCCTTGTCATCGACAACGATTCGCATGACGGATCCTGCGACGAGATCGGCCGCGAGTTCCCTCAGATCGAGATAAGAAGGAACCCCTCAAACGTGGGGGCCGCATCGGCATTCGCCCAGGGGGTGACGTGGGCCCGAAGTCAGAACGAAGAGTTCCTGTTTCTCCTCAACCCCGATGCTGCAGTCAGGCCCGATTGCCTTTTCCGTTTGCGGCAGACCCTCGTCGCTAGCGATGACGCTGCTGCCTGTACGCCTCGTATCCTTGACGAGACGAAACCAGGCAGAGTGTGGTATGATGGTGGGTACTTCACGTCGGGCGGGATCCCGCTGCACCGCGACATGGGAGCCCTGCAAGCGGAAGAAAGGGGCAGGGAGAATGTGGATTTCTTCACCGGTTGTGCCGTCCTTTTGCGTGTCGCGATGGTACAGGAAATCGGAAGCTTCGACGAACGCTTCTTCGCATATGGGGAAGATACGGACTTATCGCTGAGACTGCGCAGCAGTGGGCACACGCTACTTCACGATCCATCCGCCCAAGCCAGTCATGCACCGTCGGCTCTCTTGAAATCGAACGCTGGGAAATGGTTGCGAGATTATTATGTTGTTCGTAACGCGTTTCTTCTCCGGAAACTCCACCGCAATGGCGGACTTCTTTCCCTTTCTTCATTGACCGCCGTCTGGTACTATGTTGCGCGGCCTATCGTGTTCTTTCTCCTGACCGCACAATTCAAGCGTGTCGCGGCTGTTGGCAGAGGCGTCCTGGACTTTGGGCGAGGCAGGTTTGGAGAGTACCCTCATGACCGTTGAGAAGGTGCCCTGGAATAGGGTGGAATCCTTCCCCGTGGTCAAATTCTTGCTTGTTTTTCCCGCAATCTTTAGATTTTTACGATAAGGAGACTTCGACGGTGAGGGGTACGTATTGAAAGTTAAGGCGCTTCTTCCATCGCTGGCACGGCGACGCGCATCGTCCCTACCCCTCAGACCGTTGGACACCGGAGCGATCCGATCCATTGTTATCGTGGAACTTACCCGGTTGGGCGACGTCATATCCGGAATCCCGGCCATCGTTGCGTTCCAGAAAGCCTTTCCCGAAGCCCGAATTGAGATCGTCGTTCGAGCCACGTTCTCAAAACTCCTGAACCAACTGCTTCCCTCTGTCCGGATTCGTTCGGTCCAGGACCGTCTGACGATCGGAAGTCTTGTTCGCGCAATCGCTCAGCTCCGTCGCCGTCCCTTTGACCTTGCCGTTTCACTGAGTCCCAGCGCGGCGAATGGCATCACCTCCCTGATGAGTGGCTCACCGATGATCGCCGGCTATCTTGAATGTGTCGGGTCAATCACTCCCTTTTTGCGGCACAACCTTGTGGAGTCGTTCGGCATCAGCGGCACTGCCCCACGAGTGTATCACGACAGCCCGTTGTCTACACGTCCCCTTGAGGTTTGCCGGCTCCTGGACATCGAGTCTTCGTCATCCTTCCCGACGATCTCGATCGAAGGCGGGCTACCCGACGCTCTGAGCGGTATCGCCGGGGGACAGTTCGTGGTGATTCATCCATTTGCGATTGCAGCATCCCGGGTCTGGCCGGAGGAAACCCTCCACGCAACCATCGAGCGGATGAAGGAGGAGTTCCCGTATTCCCTTTGTGTCCTGGGGCGCGACGAAGATTTCTCCCTGATGGAGCGACTTTCGGAGCGATGGAACCACGAAGAGCGTGTGAAATTCTACCGATCCGCTGATCTTGTCACCACGGCCCGGATCATCGCTTCAGCAAGCCTCTTTATCGGGACGGACTCCGGCCCTCTTCACCTTGCCGCTGCACTGGGAGTCCCGACCATCGGTTTGTACGGAGCGGCCGATCCGGCGATAACCAATCCGGCATGGTGGGACGCGGCACGCTCTGCGTCGATTTACCACCGCCTCCCATGTTCTCCCTGTGCCGAAGGGATCTGCATTAGACCCTCCGTAGAATGTATGGAGGCGATCGGGCCTTCGGAAATCATCGATGCCGTGCACCGGTTACGCTTGCCGGGCCTTCGTCGGGGAACGGTCAGGCATGCCTGAATCCGTCAACGTCCTCGGCGTCAACGTCAGCGCCGTGACCAAAGAGGAAGTGCAGGAATCCATTGCCTCGGCCATCGTCGCCGGGGCGAAGGAGTATTACGTGTACGCGAACATCCACGCTGTGAATCTGGCCCAGGACGATGAAGAGTTCCGTGTGTTCCTCAACAACGCACGGCTGGTCTATTCCGACGGCGAAGGCGTACGAGTCGGAGCAAGGATTCTCAGAAAAAGCCTTCCCCCGCGGATCGTCATGACGGACTGGATATGGGGATTGAGCGACTTCTGCGCGCAGCGCGGCTACACTGTGTTCCTGTTGGGCGGTACGCAGGCGGCGTTGAACGGGGCGGAGGCCAATCTCACGGCACGGTTTCCTGAGCTGAACATCGTCGGCACGCATCACGGATACTTCAGCAAAAGCGGTGCTGAAAGCGAGGCTGTCGTGCAACTCGTGAATTCCCTCCGGCCGGATATCCTCTTCGTGTGTTTCGGAATGCCTGCGCAGGAACACTGGGTGCGGAACAATTTCGACCACCTCGCGGCGCATGTGATCCTGTTCGGGGGATCGACAATCGATTATGCGGCAGGGAGGAAGAAAGTCGCACCCCGTTGGATGCGATCCGCCGGGTTCGAATGGCTCTACCGTCTGCTACAGGAGCCGCGTCGTCTCTGGAAACGGTATCTGATCGGGAATCCGCTCTTCCTCGGTCGGGTCCTCCTTCAACGTTTTCGTGATCCGAAAGTCGACTCATGATGTCAGCCTCCCGTACAGCGATCCTGGGCGCGCTCGTTCTCGCAGCGAGTGTGCAAGCACGCTCCGCGGCTACGGGGGGAGCACGAAGTTTCACAATCACGGCATCAACTCAAACAGGGTGGACGATTTCCTATGTCCCGCACGTCCAGCCGGCCGGATATGTCACGATCGGCAAGCAATCATTCGCGCTGTACGAGCAAGCGGAAGACCAGAGCACTCCGGTGGGCTCCCCTGCGCTCCCGGTGGACATCGTTACCCTGGGAATGCCACGGGGCGCTCAGGTGCATGTGGAATTGCGCAACGTCGTGTACGAGACAGTGAACGCCCAGCTTGTAGCGCCCCGCCCCTCCTACAAATTGAACGAGAACCAGGAAGCCTCCGCAGAATATACTCCCGACCCCGTTGCATACGGCAGGGATGCGTGGGTCCCAATCGTCCAAATCACTACGGGGCGGCCATTCACATTTCGTGAACAGTATCTGGTCCCGATTCGTGTCTCTCCTCTGCAATACGACCCCGCTCAGCAACGGCTCCGGAAAATCCTTCGCGCAGATATTGTCGTGCAGTGGTCACCGGCCACTCAGAAGATCGCCGTCTCCACCCCACCCTCATCCGATCCCTTTGCGGAGGACGCGTACCGGGGTCTGGCCCTCAACTACGCCCAGGCAAAACAGTGGCGCAGTGGAATGGCGACCGCCCGCATGGCCGCGGGGGACGACTCAACCGGCAACTGGTTTTCTCCGACGGCCTCGTACATCAAAATGGGAGTCGTGGAGGATGGATGGTACCGCGTGCCGCTCACCGTCCTCGCATCGCTCGGGGCTGCACCCGATCTTCCCAGCGCCCGACTCTTTCAGAAGGGGCGCGAAATCCCCGCGTATGTGGAAGGGGACAGCGTGATTTCCTTCTATGGCTATCGCAACCGGGGGGATTCCACGTATGACGATTTCTATAGTGACACAGGGTATGTGTGGCTCTCCTGGGGAGGTTCCGCGGGCCGACGATACAACACCGTTGGCAGCCCGTCTTCCGTACAGCATGTGGTCACCTCTACCCTCGCGAAGTATCATTTTGAGAAAAACCTGTCCTATTATGTTGGTACGGGATACGATGAAATCACGAATACGTACGATGTTCCGGGAGAAGGATGGGCATGGGAGTATTACTATCCCGGGACGACCATCGATCATTCGTTCGTGCTGGATAATATCGATTCCAGCATCGTAAAGAGCGCCACCGTTTCAGCACGGCTGTACAGCACGACGTCGCCCGTTTCGACGCCGGACCACATCGCGAGTGTTACGTTGAATGGTGCGGCCCTCGGACAGATACCCTTCAATGGCCGGACCGGTGCATGGCCGTCGTTTGTGGTGCCTGCGTCGCTTCTGACCGCCTCAAACACGCTCAGGATCCAATCTATTCCCACGGCGACCTCCGTGAATCAGTTCTACCTCGACTGGTTCGACGTAACCTACGAACGGGCGCTCGTCGCAGTGAACGGACAGCTCCGGTTCGACGTCATTCCCGCCGATGCGGCGCCCTCCGCCCGTTTTCGCGTAGCCGGCCTTCCTTCGGGTGATGTCCTGGTGATGGACCTTTCGCTCGGCAGAAGACTCATGCCGGATTCGACGACGAGCGATGGGGGAGGGACGTTTACGGTCGTCTTCAGCGACACCATCACCGTTCCGCGCTCCTATTTCGTGGCGACACGAGCCGTCGACCGACCCCCTCAATCGCTCGGAGCGAAGCAGTTCGCCGACCTCCGTTCGAGCACCGGAGCGGATTATCTCGTCATCAGCCATCCGTTGTTTCTCTCCGCGGCAACAGCCTTGGCGGCGGAACGTGCTTCATCGCTGTCATTGAGGACGAAGGTCATCGACGTCACCGATATTTACGACGAATTCAACTACGGTGTCCTGAACCCGATCGCCATCAAACGGTTCCTCCAATACGCCTATCAACACTGGCCGGCCCCTTCCCCTTCGAATGTCGTCTTCTTCGGCGATGCATCTTGGGATCCCCATCATTACATGGCCAATACGATCAACGCGGATTTCATCCCGGCGTTCGGTGTCCCGTCGAGCGACAACTGGTATGCGTGTTTCGACTCCGCCACCCCGTGGGTTCCCTCCCTCTTTCTCGGTCGCCTTCCCGTACAGACGATCACCGAGGCGAACCAGGTAGTCTCCAAGATCACGACGTTCGACACTACGCCGAAAAGCGAGTGGGTGAAGAAATTTCTTTTCATGACCGGTGGGTCCGATTCGGGGGAATGGGCGGATTTCGACGCGAAGTCCGACAATATGATTTCCACCTACATCGATCCTTCGCCCGTTGGCGGAAAGAGCATCCGTGCGTACAAAATGTCCCCGGGCTACATTGACGGCTCGATGAAACCGCAACTGCAGGCGATTTTTGCAGATGGCATCGAGTTCGTTTCTTTCATCGGCCACTCAGGAGGACGCATCTGGGGTTTGGATCCGGGCTCGCCCTATGACTTTCAAAACACCAACGGCTGGTGGCCGTTCGTTGCCTCGGTGAGCTGCAATGTGGGTGCCTTCGCCGAGCCGACCGGAGGGGTTCTCGCGGAGGACTTCCTGCTCGCGGATCATCGCGGCGGGGTCGGCGTCTGGGCGTCGGCGTCTCTCGGATACACGACACATGGCACTCTCCTCGTGGACTACTTTCTCGACTTCATGCGGAATGGCGCCCGTTCGGTGGGGGAACTCACGACGGTATCGCGCATTCGTCTCTGGCAGTCCCTGGGAAGCGATTACATTACGATCGCCCACCAGTATCTGACACCGCTGATCGGCGACCCGGCCACGCGGCTCCCGTTGCCGCTGAATCCCGATCTCGCGCTGGAGTCGTCGGACTTGAGCATTGATCCCTCCCAACCGACCACCTCAGATTCCACCGTATCGGTGGCTGTGCATGTCAAGAATTTCGGTCTCGTCCCCGCGGCTCCGGCGGAATTGAATATCAACGACACGTACAAGGGCGTGAGCAGCGCAGTGGCCCAGAATCTTTCGATCGCGCCGGTGTACTTCGTGGATTCCCTCAGTGTGCCGTGGCACCCCAGGGGCCGACCCGGACAGCACACGCTTTCATTTTCCGTGACACTGCCGGACTCGATTCAGGAGTATTCCACAACCAACAACACGCTGACGTACGACCGCTATATTTACGCCAATTCTCTTCAGGCCCTCAGGCCGATGAACGGGCAGATGGTCGCCCCCGGGCCTGTCCGCCTTGTGGTCAGCGCACCCGAAGGGGTGTTGTCGGGAGGAACCACCTATGCCTTCGAGTTGGACTCCGTCTCCACGTTCGATTCTCCGTTTCATACCACTTCTCCCCAGGTGAATCCCCTGGGTGCCTCCGGCGAATGGACAACCCCTGCTCTGCCGACGGGGATCGACGTGTACTGGCGTGCACGGACAGTGTCGTCTTCGAGTACAAGCCCCTGGATCAACGGCTCATTCAGTACCTCCGCGACGCCACCGACACTCCCCCTTGCACGTTGGTGGCAGCATCGACAGGACCAATTTGCGCAGGGAACGATGAACGACGTCACCGCCTCGGACACCGGGGTCGGCATCACCGCAGGACCGCCAACTCTTCTTCTCTGCCGCTCTGTGGGGAGCCGCGGCGATATGAGCAAAGACTACTACAGCATCATACAGGTGGGGCTCGAAGTAATCACCGGACTCTGGTGGGAGGTGGGGGACAGTTACATGGCCGTCAGGGTCAACAAGTTCGATGGCTCCTATCAGTTCAAAGCGTTCGATCTGGTAGCCAGCCCGGCGAATGCGGACAGCCTTGCGGCATTCATTAACGGAGCGTCGGACGGTACGTACGTAGGAGTGGTCGCCATGCGATTAGGGCGAACGAATGTCGACGAGGCGATGTACTCGGCGATCGAGTCATTGGGCAGTCAGCAGATCCGACAGGTTCAGGATGGAACAGCCTGGGCGCTTATCGCGCAAAAGGGGAACCCCTCGTACGCGGTCGAGGCTCTTAGCGCGGACACGGTCAGAATTTCGAGCCAGCTCCCGACGTATTTTCGCGCTCAAAAGGGGACCATCGTTTCCCCGGTTCTCCCGACACCTGTGGGATGGCGTTCGTTCCAGTGGCAAACGCTGACTGCTCCCGGCAAGACCAGCGTCCATGGGTACATGCTCGGGATGAGACAGGATGGTGGAGTAGATTCCTTGAGGTCGTTCGTCTCGGACAGCCTGTCATTTGATCTGCAATCCGTCAAAGCCGACGGGACGGTCTACAGAGGGTATGCTTTTGGGGCGGACCTCTTGACAACTGAATCTTCGGTGACCCCCAGGATCCTGTCGTGGTCCGCCGACTTCGGCGCTCCCGCTGATCTGGCGGTCCAGAGTCCGGTACACGGCAACGATGCGATCATCCCCCGCGGGACGCCTCTCCAAATTCCCCTGAGCATCTACAACCTTGGCTTCCGGAACGGTGACAGCACGCATATTGATGTGGGATTGTATGACATCCAGAACAACCTGCAGCCGCTGTTCCGGGTCGATGCCGGGGGTGTCGCCGTCGACAGTGCAAGGACTGTTTTGCTCACGGTCTCCACGGCGAGTCTTCCTCCCCGTGTGGTCCTTCAGGCAACTGTCTCGCCGGCTGATACTTCGGGCGATCTTTTCCAGGGGAACAATTCGGTCGCATACAACTTCAGCGTCACGGGGACGCCTCAGGGGACGATCGACATCTTTGCTGACGGACTCAACGTGATGGACGGGGATTATGTTGCCGCCAATCCAGCCATCCTCGTTCGCCCACGGCTGAAGGACGCGGTCGCGCTGAACGCCCTGGCCGCGTCGCTCGCAGTCGACGGGTACGACAAAGGGGCATTTGTGCCCCTCGAAGGGGGACAGGCGGCATTTCACCCCGCTCTCACGGTCGGACGCCATGATCTCCGGATACTGCTCCTGAATAAGTTATCGAATGGATCGACCGATACCCTGCAGCGCACGCTTAACGTCAGCGTTGCATCCGAGACCCAACTCCTCCAGGTGTACAACTATCCCAACCCGTTTTCCAACCGGACCGAATTCACCTTTATGCTCGCCGGGAGCCGCGCTCCTGATGCCGGGAGAATTCGGGTCTACACCGTCGCGGGGAGAAAAATTCTGGACAGGGAGCTCAGCCCCGGTCTGGTGGTGGTCGGCTATAACAGGATCCCCTGGGATGGGAGGGATCGTGACGGCGACACTATTGCAAACGGAGTATATTTCTATCAAATTGAAGTGTCCACGGGGAATAAGACGACTACAGTTCTTGGCAAGATGGCAAAGGTTCGGTGAACGACGGATAGGGGAGGGCCCGGGTGAGATGACGAACGATCCCATAACACCATGATAGTTACAAAATTCGGCGGTACCTCGGTCGAAGATGCAGCTGCGATGAAAAACGCGGCGCGGATTATCCGCGACCGGATCGATCGTCAGCCGATCGTCGTATCGTCCGCGTGCGCCGGTGTCACGAATGCTCTACTCAAGCTTGCGCGACTTGCATTGACGGATGTCGCACACAGCCTGAAGATGGTGGAAGATTTGAGGCAACGGCACAGAAAGATCATTGATGATCTCTTCGCCGGACCTGCCCGCGATACTCTCTGTTCTTACGTCGACGGTATGATGGACGAGCTCCGGGATCTTGCGAGAAGCATTGGGATCCTCGGAGAGCTGACAAATCGTTCGCTTGATACGTTTGCCTCCTTCGGCGAGAAACTCTCCACATTCATCCTCACAGCGCATTTGAAACAGGAAGGCGTCGATGCCGTGCTCGTCAGCGCACAGGAAGTAGTGATCACCTCTGATGACTACACGCGCGCGATCCCCCTGTTCGATGAAATTGACCGCCGTGCACAGCAGCTCATCGGCACCAGGAGCCGGGCCGGGCAAGTTGTCGTGACGCAGGGCTTCCTGGGCGCGACGCGCAATGGTGTGCCGACGACGATCGGCCGTGGCGGCTCGGATTACTCCGCCGCCATTATTGGTGCGGCGCTCGATGTGGAGGAGATACAGATCTGGACGGATGTCGACGGGATGATGACCTCCGATCCGTCGCGGATTCCCGCTGCCCAGCTCATCTCGGAGATGACATTCCGTGAGGCTGCCGAATTGGCGTTTTTTGGGGCAAAAGTACTGCACCCTTCGACCATCATACCGGCCGTTAAGAAAAATATTCCGGTCAGGATTCTGAATTCCAAACGGCCCCATGTGTCAGGGACGGTAATCGTGGAGAAGCCGGTCCACCCTGACCGGCGGGCGGTGAAAGCCATCGCGCACAAGCGTGATATTACCATGGTCACGATCATTTCGACAAGAATGCTGATGATGCACGGCTTTCTTGCAAGGGTTTTTGAGATTTTTGCCCGCCATGAACGGAGTGTTGACGTTATTGCAACATCGGAAGTCAGTATTTCCTTAACCCTGGATTCCGAAGGTGGGCTGGAGGGTGTTTTGGAGGAACTCCGCGAAATCGCCGATGTTGAAGTCCAAAACAATAGGGCCATTTTCTGCATTGTGGGTGAAAATCTTCGGCGTTCAAAGGGGATTCTTCCCACACTTTTTGCTACATTAGAGAACCATGGCATAGAGGTTGCAATGGTCTCACTGGGGGCATCTGAGATTAATGTAACTTTGGTGGTAGATGAAGCGCAAGTCGACAAGACTGCGGCGCTTCTGCATAGGGTCTTCTTTGAGGAAGGCGAGAAATAGCAGAGAATACCTGATTCTGGCGGAGATAGGGGGCTCCGGAGGGGCAGGATACGAGGATTACTTAGGAGGTACACGTGACAAGGAAAGCGTTACTGAGTGCTGTTGTCTTCAGCGTGCTTGTGCTCCTCATGCAGGGTTGTTCCACCAGGGAAGCTTCCAAAGAGACCAGCATTGCCCATTCTTCTCAAAACCCGACGGATTCATCTCTCTCTTTGGGGGCGGATCCTGCAGATTCGCTTCTCGCTGGAGTAGCTGACTCAACGCTACAAGATCCGGAGCCGATTGTGAGCGACTCGATGGTGAGCGCTCAACTTGAGAAGGCCCGCGAACACTACGTCAGCGCCTTGAATGCGCAGGATCGCGGCGATTCGTTGCGCTGCGCAAATCAGTTTGAAATCTCCATTGAAATCCTCAATGATCTCAGCTATGTGCCCGACATCGAAAGCAATCGCGATTACAATGACCTGAGCAAGGCAATTGTCGAGGATTACGAGCAGTATATTGCTAAGATCGATAGCCTCGGTCCGCAGGCATCCATTTTTGCACTGCGGGCGAACCTTGACCAGTATGTTGAGAACTCGGACACAAGTGCCAACGAGCCGACCGCAGAGGTAATACGCACTTCCGGTGTACCGTTGGTACTAAATGATCTCGTTCAAAGAAACATCGCTTATTTCCAGGGGCGCGGGCGCAGCCACATGGAGCGTTGGTTGAGCGAATCCGGGAAGTACTTTCCAACAATGAGAAGGATCCTCGCAGAAGAGGGAGTGCCTGAGGATCTCGTCTATTTGACCATGGTGGAAAGCGGCGTGAATCCGGTCGCGCGGTCATGGGCCAAGGCCGTCGGGATGTGGCAGTTTGTGAAGGGGACCGGCCGCTTGTACGGGCTGAAAGGCGATTACTGGTACGACGAGCGGCGCAACTTCGAACTTGCCACCCGGGCAGCCGCGCGTCATATGAAGGATCTCTATGATCAATTCGGTGAACTGGTACCTCGTCCTCGCTTCCTACAATTCCGGCGCCGGCCGGGTATACCGGGCAATCCGCCGGTCAGGTGGGGAGACCGATTATTGGAAAATCCGGCGAAGACTTCCTCGCGAGACACGAAACTACGTTCCACAGTTTATTGCCGTTTCGCTCATTGCGATGCATCCACAGGAATACGGCTTCAGCGGCATCGAGCCGGCGGAGCCGTTGCAGTATGACACGGTTGAAGTGAAGGATTGCGTCGATCTAGAGGTCCTTGCGCGTTGTGCCTCGACAGACGCTGAAACTCTCCGTGAGCTGAACCCCGAGCTGGTCCAGTGGACGACACCTCCCCGCTCCCGTGGCTACCTTCTCCGAATCCCGGCGGGGACCAGAGAAGAGTTCAAGAAGAATTATGCGGATATCGGCGAGGACCAGAAGCAGGATTACATCGTCCACACCATCAAGAGGGGAGAGACTCTGGCAGCGATCTCCAAACACTTTGGCGTTCCGCAATCGATTATCGCCAAGGTCAATCGCCTCTCAACGCGCCGCAGGCTTCCACGCGGAAGGGCTATCCTTATCCCGGTTCCGAAAGGTTCCGAGCGGCTGTCGCAACTGGCAAAAGCGCAAAGCCCGCTTTATGTCGATCGCAGTGGCGCTCTGGACGGGAAAGGGATGGGGCACGACCGGAAAAAGCTCGACCGTGCAATTGCGCAGGGAAGGGCGAGCGGGAGTGTCTCATCGACCGAAGAGGGTAAAGTGACCCGGTACAGGATCAAGAAAGGGGATACGATCGGGCAGATTGCCGAGCGCTTCGGAGTCCGCGAAACAGACATCAGGAACTGGAATAATCTCTCCTATGGTCGGATGATTTACGCAGGGAAGACTCTCCGCCTGTATGCAGGGAAAAAGGCGAGCGCTTCGGTGCGGGATCAGCAGGAAGAACCGATCGCCGCGAACACAACGATGTCCACAGGAAAGGTCGCCGAGGAGAGGACACCCGATGTGCCTGACAATACGATCCGCTATGTAGTCAAGAGAGGCGAAACGCTCTGGGACATAGCAAAGGCGCACAACACCCAGCTTGAAGAAATCAAAGCGCAGAATGGGATTTCGACGAGCCGGATCTATGCAGGGCAGGTGTTGTTGATTCCACTGGGGACGCGGTGAGGGGGGGGGGGGGGAGAGAGGGAGACGCGGAGACTGGGGGACGTTGGGACTGGGAGAATGGGGATTTAAACGAGGGCTTCAAGCGTTACTAGAGCGAGGGGTGGGTTAAACCTTTTTCGCCCGCCTCTGTCACAAGAATGAACCATCGGAAGGAGTTTACTGCACGCTGACCTTTGTTACCATGGATGATTTGTACTGAGGGTGTTGGTGGTCGGTGTGGAGAAATGATTCCGGGGTGTAGTTGCCGCTTCACCATCCTGCATTACGGGGATCGGGATTCCGATTCCCCGCCGCCGAGCGGTATCCACCTTTGTGCTTCATACACCCACGCCTCCAAACACCCGATGGTGCTTTGAATCGTATGGAGGAGTCGTACTATGAAACATCTGGGTATGTTCGCACTTTTGCTGGCGTGCGCAATGCTCGTGGTGGGGTGTGAAACAGGGCGTTACGCTGAACGCCGATCATGGCGTTACGGAAGGGGAGATACGGTGGCGGTCATGACAAACCACGACATCGTTGCCCTTTCCAAGTCAGGGGTTAAAGAGAACGTGATCGTCAATCTCCTGAATCACTCTGAACCGAACTTCGAGTTAAGTCCCCAGGCGGTCATCGGTCTTTCCGATTCGGGTGTGAGTGAGAATGTGATCAACGCGATGATCAAGGCTCAAAAAGAACCCCCGCAGGACACTACTGAACACTACTCTTACCGGCCATATTCGTACTGGTACGCCGACTATCCGTGGTGGTATTGGGGTTCTCCATGGGATCCCTGGTTCTATTCCGGAACGGGTTTCTACTATCATCGTCCATTTTACGGTTGGGGGTTCCGGAGCGGGATGCACTTCTATCATGGCGGTGGCGGGTTCCATGGCCCCAGCAGATCAGTCGGCGGGATGTCGGGCAGGCATCGGCGGTAACGCATGCGGAGGCAAGGTAATTGACCATCGGGACCAGGGTGGTAGCGGCTACATGAGGGGGTGGGACCTGGTCCCACGATTGTGGGCGGTTCAGACTGTCGCGTCCGGTAGGGAATGAGGAGAGCAAAGACTCCGCAATGAGAAGGTGGCTGAGCTTTTTGACGACCAAGAGACCAAGATTTGTCCGGGACAGAGTAATAATTCTTGTCTCGGCAATCGTGGTCTTTCTTGTTTCTGCGAGCTTCAATCTCACGAATGCGACAATCGACTGGCTCTACCGGCATGACACATGGCAGGTAGACGAACTTTTCACAGTGTCCGTGTTTCTCGTCTTCGCCATCGGCGTCTATGTCTGGCGTCGTCACGAGGAGTTCATGGAGGAAGTCGAACGCCGCCGGCGTGCGGAGTCAGAGCGTGAGGCATTGATTGCGCAGCTGCAGAGTGTTGTTGACGACTTCCCGGAGAGGACGACGCTGCTCCCCGTCTGTGTTTCATGCAAGAGAGTTCGTGACAAGAAGGGTTCCTGGAATTCCGTGGAAGTGTACTTTGCTTCGCGATTCCACATCAAGCTGGATCACGGGATCTGTCCCGACTGTGCGCGTCGGAGAATCGATGAGGAATATGTGGCGCAGCAGGTGAAGCGAGGAGATTGAACATTTTAGATTTTAGAGTTTAGATTTTAGATTTGGGTGGGGGCGAAGTTCTCCGGCGGTGGCAACAGCAGTGGACCATCAGACATAGACGTAAACATTCCCCTCTAGAGAGGGGAATCGAAGGGGGGAGTCCTGATTTTAGATTTTAGAGTTTAGATTTTAGATTGGGGTGGGGGCGAAGTTCTCCGGCGGTGACAATCGAACTGGACCATCCACCATAGAGGTAGACATTCCCCTTTAGAGAGGGGAATCGAAGGGGTGTGTCAAGAGACGGCCGGGTTGCCTCGACACGTCGTGATCGACCGTGGATAGTTCTCTACGCGGAAGAACACCCCACGCGTGGCATGGCGATGCAACGCGAGCGGTGGTTTAAGTCACGTCCCGGTCGTGAGGAGATCGCTCGGCTACTAGCCGGGCACAGGGGAAACCCCCGTTGCATTCCTTGCCGTGGTTTTGTATCTTCAATGACAATATTTCGGTGAATCAACCACGGAGAGGTGGGTGAGTGGTCCGTCTCCGCCAGAGGCGGAGACGAGATCTCGTCCCGATCTCATGATCGGGACGGACCGAAACCAGCGGTAAGATGCCCCGCAACCCGCACAGGTCAATCCTGGAGCGGGTTTTTTCATGGCGAGTTATGTGGTGTATATTCTTGTGTCAGTCAAAGGAGACCGGACCTACGTCGGTCAAACGCACGACCTTTCGCAACGCGTGCGAACGCACAATGCCGGCCGGGTTGCCTCGACACGTCGTGATCGACCCTGGATAGTTCTCTACGCGGAAGAACACCCCACGCGCGCCATGGCGATGCAACGCGAGCGGTGGTTCAAATCGCGTCCCGGTCGTGAGGAGATCGCTCGACTACTGGCCGGGCACAGGGGAAAGCCCCGTTGCATTCCTTGCCGTGGTTTTGTATCTTCAATGACAATATTTCGGTGAATCAACCACGGAGAGGTGGGTGAGTGGCCGAAACCAGCGGTTTGCTAAACCGCCGTAGGGGGTCAACCTCTACCGAGAGTTCGAATCTCTCCCTCTCCGCACGTGGAGCCCGCCCCTCAAATAACCGAGGCGGGTTTCGTTTTTTCCCCGGCCTTGGAATAGGTGGGTCAACCTCTACCGAGAGTTCGCCGTCCCGTTCGCCGTGGCGAACGGGACGAGCCTCGTCCGTCCTTCACTCTGTTCGGGACGGACGGGAATCTCTCCCTCTCCGCACGTGGAGCCCGCCTCTCAAATAACCGAGGCGGGTATCGTTTTTTCCCCGGCCTTGGAATAGGTGGGTCAACCTCTACCGAGAGTTCGCCGTCCCGTTCGCCGTGGCGAACGGGACGAGCCTCGTCCGTCCCTCACTCTGTTCGGGACGGACGGGAATCTCTCCCTCTCCCGCAGACCAGCCCGCACGGTGAATGAACATCGGCGGGCTGCTCCTTTCCTGTAGAGTATTGAAGAAAAGTGGTTGCGTTGCAGTATAGGAGTTGAGAAGTGTGAGCGATGGGAAATTTCCTTCAAGGCATGTATGAAACCGCTTACCGTAATCAACGTGATAACCTTCTGGGCGGTGCTTACCCTCGGGCTTCCCATCTTCGCTTCAGCTCAACAAGAGGCGCGGCTCTCGGTCGTCGTTGCGCCCTCTGGCGAACTCGTGATTGCCATCCAACCCGAGTTCCACACCCGCTGGGGATTCCTCTACCCGATGACCTACCAAGTTGGTCTGCCCGCGGGTTCGAGTAGCCTCAAGGTCGAGGAGAAATATTCCTCAGGGGGGATGTGGACCCGAGTACCGGACAAGACATCAGCCGATCACTTCGACGCGGTGGAGGCGGCGCGATTTGACTATCCTTTGAATCAGGCGTTCGTGTCCTCTGCATTCAGTCCGACCAGCGACTCGCTCTTCCTCAGAATCACCGATCAAAATGACAAGATGATCCTCCCCGTCTATCGTGGCATCAGCAAGTACTACGATAACCGCCGGGCTGTTGTGACCATCACGGCTGATGACTGGTCCGACTGGACCGCCGGATGGTATGCCTCGCTGCTCAGTGTATTTCGATCCTATGGTCTCTATGTTACCGCGGGAGTTATTTCCGGTAGCACGAACACTTCTTTCGCAACGTGGATCCAGATTCAGCAGCAACTTGATTCAGGCTTCGTCGAAGTAGCTGCTCACAGCCGCACTCATCCTGACACCCCCTACGCTGACCCCTCTGGGGAGGTGGTGGGGTGCTTCGATGACATAGTGAATAACTTGACTCTTCCTCGGCTTTTCGGCACAGCCGACAAAAAATACGTCTACGTCTGGCTTGCTCCCTACGGCCACTACGATTCCACAGTTGATTCGTTGCTGGCATTGAGGAGCTACCTTGTGCCGAGGCTCTATCCCGACAACGGTGATTCGACGTTCGGCGTCTGGGATGGGAATCGTTCACACTATTCGCCGATTTACCCCACCAGGGAGATCGGTGCGCCGTCGTGGGGAGGCGGGAGCACAGATCTTGCCTACCTGAATGCCACTTTCGATACAATCGCCGGCCAGGGAGGCGTCTATCACTTCATGTGGCACCCACAGACTGTTTTCGATGATCGCAACAAGCCATATTTTACCGGACATCTGGATTATATCAGCCGGCGCAATGATATCTGGTACGCAAATCTCGGACATGTGTATCTCTATCATCTCTTGCAGCAAGAAAACGGTGCGCCGGCTACTGGCGTGACTGCAACGCAGGAGCTCACGCGTGCCTTCGAGCTCCAGCAGAACTATCCCAACCCGTTCAATCCGTTGACAGTAATCAGTAGCCAGTTAACTGTAGACAGTAGAATGAAACTTGCGGTGTATGATCTGCTTGGGCGTGAGGTGGCGGTGCTGGCGAACGGCAGGTATCCGGCAGGACGATACTCCTTCACATTTGATGGATCAAGTCTTTCAAGCGGCGTGTATTTCTACCGTTTGGAAGCGGGGAGTTTCGTGGAGACGAGGCGAATGATGCTTCTGAAATAAGGGGACAGGGAACAGGGGATAGGGAGCGGCAAAGGGAGTAAGAAGACGGAAGTATGGAGTAAGAAGAAAGCCGGAAAGACGGCGTCTCCCCCCTTTTCCCCCTTCTCCCTTTCTCCCCTTCTCCCATTCCCCCCTTCTCCTTCTCTCCGAGTCCCATAGTCCCAATCTCTCCCTCTTCACAGTCCAGAACCCGCACGGCTTCCCACTGCTTGCGGGTTTTGCCATTGAGTATCGTGGGCTTCTCATTTCATCCAGAGCCCTGTAAAATGCCCGGTGGTGCGGGAATTCCGCAGGCAGATCCAATCGCGTTTCCGTGAAAGCAAAAACGTATAGCCTATTGAGGCCAGGACAATGGAACTCTCCGAGTTAGAAACCGACTGTTCGAACACGAGTTGTCGAAATGGGACAGCACTGAACGACTATTCAGTGTAGTCCAATCGGATCGAACTACACGATTTCCCATTTCCCGCAAGGAGCACTCTCATGGAAAAGAACGCCGCCAGGTTGTCTATCGTTGCATCAGTCATAGCCGTCATTTCTATGCTCGCCTTGCACGTGACAAGTCCGGAATTTGACCCCTCGTGGCACATGGTGAGCGAATATACCTTCGGAAGTTTCGGCTGGTTGCTCACCCTGTTTTTCCTGTGTTGGGGGATCGGCTCCTGGCTCGCCGCTGCCGCTCTGGTTCCTCTCTTGAAGAAGGCCTGGAGTAGGGTCGGAATCGTTCTGTTGATCGTTGCCGGTTTGGGAGCTGTAATGGGCGGGTTGTTCGACGCTCGGCACAACCTGCATGGCGCCGCTTTCGCCCTGGGCGTGCCTACTCTGCCGATGGCGGCGCTCATTCTAAGCTACAGTCTTGCTCGCACGTATGGAACAAACAGGAAAGTGCTCCTCGTCGCCGCCCATGCCACGTGGATCAGCCTTGTCTTTCAGGCTGTCACTCTGGCACTTTTCATCTCCGCGCTCAAGAGCGCGGGCGCCTTTCATCCCGATGCGAGGGAGCCGTTGATCGCACTCCCCGCTGGAGTCTTCACCGTCGTAGGCTATGCCAATAGACTGCTGGTAGGTGCGTACATCGCCTGGTCGATGGTCGTGAGCAGAGCGGTTATTAAAGTGCAGAACAATCGTGCTCGTGCATTGAGTGAACAATGATCAACTGGATGGGGAGCCCGTCGATTGCGAGGATCTGTGTCGGTTCCTGAAGTGACAGGGGTGTCAGTGGGAGCGGTATTGTGGTGCATGATGCAAACAACGACTATATTTCCTTGAAACCCACAATGAAGAGTACCAACCAAGAATTGAATCATTACATCATACGCCCCTTCTGCGAAAGGTGTCGACCTTATTCTTCAGACTCACTCGTTTACACTCTTGCTCGAGAGTCGAGGAAGCAGAGGAATCCGTCGGGATTCAGCGATTGAGTTTGCACAGACGCGACGGCCCCCGAGGGCCCGAAAAAATGTGAAGCCTGCAAGCAACCACTGAGAAAAACAGAATGAGATCAATGATTACTGCCTTCTTCTTTGTGTGGTTGTGCGCTCGTCCGCAGAGCGCTTCATCCCAGACGCAAGATCCACACCAAGCACAACCCGAGCGACCTACGGTTGCCACGCATGCGGGCACTGTCGAACGTGGTTGGCTTGAGATCGAGGCCGGTGGCGAACTGGACTATTACGATGATCACTCAAACGGAGTCGGCTTGCCCCTTACTCTCAAGCTCGGATTAGGTCCAGCCGTGCAATTGAGTGTCTTCGCTTCTGCAGTCCGGCCGCAAGGGACAAATACTCTGCAGAAAGGGGACCTGGCTCTGGGAGTGAAATGGAGGTTAGCCGACGATCTTCCTGTCCTCGGCCGATTCGCTCTGCTGCCTGCCGTCAAGCTGCCGACAGGCTCTACGACGACGGGAGCCGGCACCGGAACCGATGATGTCAGCCTCCTCTTGATTTCCAGTCACGATCTTGGCCCGGTCGCGCTCGACATTAACCTTGGATTTACCCGTCGCACCGGCGATGGCACCGAGGCCCCTCAAAACTCAACGTTGTGGACTATCTCTTTTGGTGGACCGGGAATAGGAGAGCTTGGCTGGGTTGCTGAAGTATATGGTCTCCCGGGAACATCGGGCCCGGCAGGCAAGCTACCAGTTGTTGCTGCACTCTTCGGTCCGACGCTGGAGATACAATCGTTCCTTGTCATCGATATGGGCGTCATTGTGCCGATCACCGGACCTCAGCCCCACGCACTTTACTTCGGGGGCGTGTGGAATATCGGACGAGTGTGGGAGTAGCAATCAACGCCATCAGCAAATAATCCCCAACGTCCCGAGCCCCCTAAGACTAACTTCCCGCCTGTTGATAGAATTGTTGAGTTCGGGTCTCGAATTTCAATGGCGTGAACCATATCTCCTGGTCCGACCGATTGGCGATGGAACAAATGTGATACGGCAGACGTTAAGGCAGTGGTATGAGACTCTTCGTCGGCATAAGTCTGATTCTCTTGTCGATCCTCTTCGAAGCCTGTAACTCGACCCCCGCACCTACGGCTCCTCAATCGCAGCAAATCCCCGCTGTCCCGCTGTCCGTCGTAGGCTATGGAGAGTCACTTGACTCGACATACTTCAAGGTCTGGTCGGACAGCTCGTCGGAGGGGTTTTTTGCGGACACAATAATCAATGGGACACAGTATTCGATCATTCTCGACAACGCCGGCAACGAAACTCTCTACGGGCCGGACGGGTATGCAGGATTTGGACAGTATGGTGGGAGCATCGTCCTCTTCGATTCTTCGCTTCCATCCTTGCCCGACACGATGATCGGAGGGACTGCGTACTCCAGGCAAACCACGTTCTCCTATCAGGGAGGGAGCTACGTGCTGGTCGACCTGGAAACCCTCGTGGACACGACCACGATTTCTGTCCCCTTTGGAACATTCACTGATTGCAGAGTCCTGCAATCACTTGAAGCGATAAACGGAGTCCTGCAGTCTGCGACGGTCTACTGGCTCGCCAAAGGCCCGTCCGATATCGCCCGGCAGTATAATTCCGGTTATGGCGCGTATAACGTTCTGATGGCTTATGGCATGGTGAACGGGCAAAGTTGGGGAGTAAACCCGGGCCTTATCGGAAGGAAGGAAGGAGCTTCTGCCGCCACCAATAATCAGGCAGCGGATATACGGTCGCTTGCCCCGAAGATTTTGCAGAGCATAATCAGGTTCAGATCTGTCTCACCTGCTTCTCGCCATTCACAGAGTGCTTCTTCCAGTCGATGAGGGTGTCCTTTTGTGTAAAGGGAGACATCATGCTCCCATCCGATTGCCAGCACCAGAAGCCTTCATCCCGCGGCACGTTGCCGGTTCCTACCACGGAAACGACTAACTTCACGTTGGCAGTACAATAGCGACCGGCTCACATCGGCCGGGCACCTGATCACGGTGCCTTGGCGCTGCCTTCTTCCAAATGAGCAACTCTTCAGTTTTTTCTCCCCAATCCCTGCGACGTTCGACAGATCCCACCTTCAAATGATTAACTACCCTTTCATCCTTTCGGCCGATTCTTACTGACATCCAGTCCTGCTTGATTGGTCAGGTTCACCTTGGATGGCTCCTGAAACGTGGGGTCGTACAATCACTGCTTTTGGCGGTATTGCACACAAGAGGAAACCAGCCGATGAACTGGGATCACCCGGAGGGAGATTGGAAGCGACGGGGGACAAAACCAGGCACCATTGGGACACGATGATGTACCATGACCTGGCTGCCATCGCGGGCAAGAATGAGAATCCCGTGGGAAGGCTTCAGAAGAAGGAAGCCAAAGGCCAGGTCGATAAATTCATGTTTCTGGGAGGAGAGGGCCATGCAAGCTTTGATTCTGAAACGATGGCTACGATTGTTCATGTTCAGCCTGGGGTGCTTTGGATTGCAGCAAGTCGCTTTTGGACAATCGGTCATCCTGAACCCTGGATTTGAAAACGGTGCATCACCCTGGCAGTTTTACAGCAATGGATCGGCGACGTTCGCAACAGATGCCGGAGGAGCAGGAAACCCGGTAGCTGCACATATTGTCATAAACGTACAGGGATCGAATGTTCAGCTTTACCAGAGTGGGATCACGCTGGAAGCAAATACTCAGTATAATCTTTCTTTCAAAGCGTATTCGAATACCGGGCACGATGTTGCAGTTGCCCTCGCAAAGCACACATCTCCATACACCACGTACGGCCTGATCACTCAGACGTTTGATCTTACCTCATCGTGGAACACGTATTCCGTGCAGTTCACGACATCCGGTTTTGCCGGAACAGTGAACGATGCCCGCTTTCGGTTCGTGCTGGATTCGTTTGACGCAAACGGAGACCAATACTATTTCGACGATGTCGTACTGAGTAAGGTAGGCACCACTACCAGTGCTCCGGTCATCGTATCGAATCCGTCGAACCAGACAGTGACCGTCGGGCAGACGGCGACATTCGCCGTCGGCGCCTCAGGAACGGCTCCGCTCACGTATCAGTGGCAAAAGAACATGGTGAACATCGACGGCGCCACGTCGCCGTCCTACACAACACCAGCGACAGTGCTCGGGGACAGTGGTGCGACGTTCGGTTGTGTCGTCACAAACACGTACGGTACGGTGACGAGCAGTTCGGCGACGCTGATGGTGATGGTTGGGGGAGGAGGCACCACGGGGACCAGCGTGCTGGCCAACGGGAGCTTTGAATCGGGGACGACATCCTGGAATTTCTACAGTAACGCGGGGGCTGCTTTAGCCATCGTTGCACCGGGAACGGATGGTTCCTCTGCGGCACGGATCAGTATCACCGCGGGTGGGACGAACGTTCAGCTGTATCAATCCGGGTTCGCGCTGGAGGCGAATACGGCATACGTGTTGAAGTTCGACGCCCATGCAAACGTGGGCAGGACGATCTCAGTGTCTCTTCAGAAACACACATCACCGTACACAACCTACGGCCTGGCAGCTCAACCCTTCGCGCTGGGGACCTCCTGGCAGACGTTCTCGGTCACCTTCACGACGAAAGGCTTCACCGGAACGCTGACGGACACCCGGTTGATGGTCTGGTTGGCCAATCAAGACGCAGCAGGGGATCAGTACTTCTTCGATAACGTGATTCTCGCCAAGGAGGGCGAAGGGACGCCGACGCCGACCCCCCCTGGCATTACGACACAGCCGTCGAACCAGACAGTGACCGTCGGGCAGACGGCGACATTCACCGTCGGCGCCTCGGGAACGGCTCCGCTCACTTATCAGTGGCAAAAGAACACGGTGAACATCGGCGGCGCCACGTCGCCGTCCTACACAACACCGGCGACTGTGCTCGGAGACAACGGCAGCGCCTACCGGTGCATTGTGAAGAATAGCCTCGACTCCGCCGTCAGCAATGCTGCAACGTTAACGGTCCAAACGGGCCCGACCACGTTGTCCTTCGCGCACCATATCATTGACAGCGACCCGCCCCGGGATCCGCATGACAAAGCCATCGGCGACATTGACGGTGACGGTTTCATTGACGTGCTTGCAGCCAGTTCAAGCAACTTTACGGAGGGGCTCTTCTGGTACAAATATCCATCCTGGACAAAATATAGTATCCACACCGGGTCATTCTCCACCTCGATGGCGGTTGCTGATATTGACGGCGATGGAGATCTGGATGTGATCATCGCCAAGGGGGATTTTTACGGATACAAAGTGTACGTGTATGTCAATCCGCGGCCATCGGGCAATCCTGAAATCGGATCCTTATGGCAGGAGGTGTATGTTGGCGATGCACAAACCCACGATGTCGAAATCGGCGATATGAACAACGACGGGAAGCCTGATATTGTGGTCAGAGCCGGCAACACCACAATATTCTTCCAGAATACCCTCACGACGTGGACCAAAGCCGTTGTGAATACCCGTCCCTTTGAAGGATCATCGCTGGGCGATCTTGACGGAGACGGGGATGTGGATATTGCCATCAATGGGTACTGGCTTGAGAATCCCTTGCCGGGAGGAAATCCTGCCACCGCGCCGTGGACAGAACATCCTGTCAGCCCGAACTGGCTCGACAAACTCAAAGTGCACGTCGCGGACGTCAACGGGGATGGACGGAAAGACATTCTGTTTGTTCCCTCGGAATATGCCGGAGGACTCTTGGCGTGGTACGAATCCACCTCACCCCGCACTGGCCCCTGGACGGAGCACGTTATCGCAACCGGCGTGGGTTTTGTTCACACATTAGAAACTGCTGACATGGATCGGGATGGGACGCTGGACGTGGTGACTGCGGAAATGCACCAATCCGTGGACCCCGATGAAGTCCTGGTGTATACCAACAACGGCGGCGGACTTTCCTGGAACAAGGTCCTGGTCGCAACCACGGGTTCCCATAATGCGCAGCTGGGAGATATCGGGAATGACGGCCGCATCGATATCGTTGGGGCGAACTGGGATATGTCCGCGCCGGGCGGCACCCCGATTGAGTATTGGGAGAATCTGGGAGGTGGAGGGGCGGTCGGGACTTCGCTCGATCAATGGACGTACATTCAAGCGGACAATAGTCGCGGGGCATCAGAAACCGGCAAGGGGACCTTCGGGCTGGGTTTCGCCGATCTCAACGGCGACAGTTATCAGGATATCGCATCAGGGCACTACTTCTATAGAAATCCGGGTGGCAGCCTGACCGCCACACCGTGGCCGCGAGTCACGTTACCGAACAATCCCGTGAACGGTCATTCCCTTGACGCATCCCTCTTGTTTGATGCAGAAGGAACCGGCGTTGCGAACGATATTATTGCCGAGGATCTTCCCTCTGTGGTGTGGTTGAAAGCGAACGATGCGCAGGGCAACAGCTGGACCCCAACGGTGATCGGCCAGATCCCCGTCACTTTAGAGGGCAATGGCCGCACGGTCAAGTTGGCGCACATTATTTCAGCGAACACGAAGCCTGATATCCTGCTTACGGGTGGCGACGGAACATATCTGATGCAGATTCCTGCCAACCCGACCGGCGGCAACTGGCCGATCATGAAGATCACAACATCGAGTAACGGCGAGCAGAAAGCCATTGGCATCGGGGATATCAATCGTGACGGAACCCTGGACATTGCGGTGGCCAAGGGCGCTCTGCAACTGGAAGTCGACTGGTGGAGCAATCCCGGCGATGGGACGAACACATGGGTGAAACACGTCATCGGCACGACCAATGCGGAGGTGAAAATGATTGAAGTGGCCGATATCAACGGCGATGGAAGACTCGATGTGATTGTGACCGAAGAAGCCCGGCCCGCAAGCCTCTACTGGTTCGAAGCGCCGGCGGATCCGGCGAACGGAACGTGGATACGCCACACGGTGGCAACGGGTCTCGAAGAGCTCGATAGCATGTCCGGCATCGACATGAACAATGACGGCCAACCGGACATCATCGTCGGAGAGATTTTTGGGGCGCAACGGATGATCATCTACGAGAACGTGAACAACGGAGCGTCCTGGAATATGCACGTGGTGGATAGCGGGAAGGAAAGTCATAACGGCGCTCGCATTGCCGATCTCAATAATGATGGTCGTCCCGACATTGTGAGCATTGCGTACAACAACTACGCCTATCTGCATGTGTGGCGGAATGATGCGTCAGCAAATGCGAAAGAGGTCCCCGGAGACGGTTCTTTGCCGGATAAGGACACCACGCCTCCGCCTTCGAAATTGCGCATCCCGACGACATTCACGGCGGAACAGAATTATCCTAACCCCTTCAACCCGGCGACGACCATTCGCTTCGGCCTGCCGTATCAAAGCCGCGTGACCTTGATTGTCTACAACATGCTCGGCCAACAAGTCGCAGAGCTGGTGAACGGCGATCAGGATGCGGGGTATCACGAAGTCCGATTCGATGGCCGCAATCTTTCAAGCGGCGTGTACTTCTACCGGATTCAGGCGGGAGATTTCACACAGACGAAGAGGCTTATGCTCGTGCGATAATGTCCACGTGGCGAGGTATATTCATACAACATCTGTTTTGACGCAGGGTAAGACAGGCCCCTTCCTGAGGAAATCAGGGAGGGGCTTGTGATTGTTCGCAGGAAGGCCGAAATCCATTCAGCGGTAATTCCAGTGGACTGATGTGACCGGCAAGCGACACGACAGGAGCACCGGGCCTGCACGAACACCACTGGGAGTTGCTTCCTGGAGTGTGCAACGGCGAACGGGGGCGCTTGCGACACCCGGGATAGTCATTGCCCTCTCTTTCGTGGTACGCAACGCCTCCAGGTTCTACGTTGCTTCATTTGGCCGTCAGGGATTAACTCCTCTTTCATCCCTTCAGCCGATTCAACCTGCACGGTAGACTGATATACTGTATCAGGCTCTGGTGTGTAGACCCGATGGAGAAAACAGGCAGGGGGATGCGTTCGATATTGATGTCTCTAATATATTACTGACCCAAACTCAAGTCCGACCGTAATTCACAAGTGGGAAGCAATTGCTTTTCCCCAACAAGCTCTCATTTCATTCCGGGCATGAAATCGATTCTGGTTTTCGCCATCCGAAGTATCTTCGCGACGGTTCGTCTCCCCGGTCATGCCTTTCGCTTCCGCCAGAACGCCAGGAAGACGAGAAGACTCACCAACAGCAAGGCAATCACGCCAATAATGATGGTAGTATTCCCCCACAGCCCGTGAGACTCCTCAACCTTTGCGCCTTCGTCGATCAACAGCGCGCCGACCCGAGCCGGTGTTGCGGGAGTTTTGCGAACATGTGCGGTGACGTTGGTCGCTTCCGATGTCGCCGTCAATTTCACGACAGTGGCAGTGATTTTATCGCCTTCCCGTAGTCCTTCAAGAGATATATCTCTTCCTTCAATGGTGACTCTCCCCCCCGATGGTACGCGGTACACCTTGTTCACACCATCCGGGGTCTTGATAATGATATTATTCCCGACGGTTTTCCACACGGTCCCGACTTCAATCGTCTCCACCGTATCAACTGACCTGGCAGCAACCGTGGTGGTATTCGATTCCCCCAGCTTCATACCCGGTTTCAGCTCATGGACAGTCAGTTCCTTGCCATCAACGACAAATCTGGAACTGTCCGGAAACTCAAGTTGCTTGACCTCTCCATCGGTCAACCTCAACACGACATCTCTTCCCTCAATGTACACAACCTCTGCGTTTCCTATCCTGGTCTCACCTTGCTGGGCCCTGACAGACGGGGCCGACAGGGTGCAGACCAGCAGCGCAACAAGAATCAGAACGCCGCGTAGATGGTTCATCTTTGTTCCTCCGTTTTGGACTGGGAGGCCCTCTTCCCAAGTATCCGCCTCCAAAATATTCCCTGCAGAACTTATGAGACTTCAGTGTATTCCTAATATAGCCTACCGATGATTGTTGAGATTTCCAATCGGTCGAAAGGATGGGAAAGTAGCTAACTCCTCCGGCACGAAGTCCAGAGGTTCAGGAAGGGGAAAGATGCTCGTGAGTCCAGCTATGGTGAGTTTCCTGTTGGCGAGGGTGCGCTTGAGTCATCGTACGGGGGGCAAAGGGCGCGAGCGGAGAGCGATTTGACACGCGGAGAGGATGCAGCAAAGCTTTGAGGATTAACTACTATTTCAATCCGTTGGATGATTCTTTTCCAGCGGGTTTTCCACTTCTTCCTTCTGTCCGAAACGTCGCCCTGTTCATCCACTGAGGGGCGCGAACGGTTTGCTGTGCACATTGATCGGAAAGGCGTGGCATATGTTATTCAAGATTTTCTCAGTATCGAACTTCTGGAAAATTGGAGCCCTTGTGACGCTTGCCGCGATACCACTCATCCTGCTTGCGCGGAAAAAGACCATCGAACAAGGCGCGGTCCCTGAGGTGGGGGATGAATCGGATATCTACGGCCACGAGTTTTCCCCCGACTGATCCGGGGCATATTCCGGAGCGCCGTGATAAGAGGTGACAGTTTGGGGAGAAGAGAGAGGGTCGGGCGCGAACGGACTCCTCTTGCATGAATCGCACAAGGCGTCTGTGTTTCAGGCGACTGGACGGTTTGGCGGGAAATGTACGGCGATTCCCCTCTCCGTTGCTGCAAATCATTTAACGTGCATCATGCGCTACTTGACCAGGATGAGTTTGCGCACCCTGGTGACGTTATCGCCTGCGATCAGCCGGCAGAAATATACTCCGCTTGGAACCTCCTGCCCGTATTCGTTCTTACCATTCCAAATAACCGAATAGGTCGCTGCTGGTCGGAATCCCTCGTCCAGAATGCGCACACGCTGTCCAAGCATGGAGAAGATTTCCAGGCGGACGGATGTGCCGATCGGAAGCTTGTACCTGATCGTCGTGCTCGGATTGAACGGGTTGGGATAGTTTTGCGAAAGTTCAAAGGTCTGCGGGATGAGTTTCGCAGTTTCGCCGTCCACGTACTCCTTCGTTCCGACAATAAGTGTGAACTGCATTTTTGTCGCGGAGGTCTGGTACGTGTAGATGTTTGTCCGGCGCATGTCCACAGGTGCTGAGTTCAGTGAGTTGACGAGCACGACCTCATTCTGTGCGGGAATTCCGTCAAGTCCGAGGAGAGTCAATTTTCCGGTCCCATTCCGCGGATTCCACACCTCGAAGTCCCACGATTGACCTGTCCCCAATGTCGGACGTATGTCCGTGGCGAACCGGGGGTGCGCTGCATCCCATTCCGGACGAAGGAAATAGAGGGACCCCTCGTCGAAGAAGAGCGGCGGATCATGCTGATCCAGCTCGTTCCGTCCCGATCCAAGTCCGGGCGCGATCCCGATGTAATTGTCCCTGTCCGTGTTGATCCCGGTATCGAACAGCAATTCCACCCGCCAGTCCACTCCCGGATTACTCGCGAGCTTGGAGACCGTTGTCCCAAACGGGTAAGGGATCTTCAGCGTTGTACGCTGCGACGTGTCGTTGTCAAAGTAGTATCCTTTGAACGGGTCGATCGATGTCCCGCTGGACGTTGTGGTTGTGCCTACATGTTCCCAGAACAGGGTCCCCGCGGGGAGACCGTTGGCGGCAATCACGGCAGCACGCTCGACACTTGCATTAAACGGATTGCTGATGATGTTCCAGCCCGGGTGGACATTGATCCCGAATGTCCCGTCGGTCCCGAGCGGCGGGAGCGTGTCCGTCCGTGATATGTTTACGTCTCTTTTCGCAAGAAGCCAGTAGCCTTCACCGGTTTTCAATACTGAGCCTGCATTCAGATCCTCGTAATACGCAGGGTACGTGGTGTCCGCGCCGGTGTCCCTGAGAATTCTCCAATCCACATTCTGGGCGCCTGAGAGAATATCCCCGACAGTCCGGTTTCCCACACCTGGCAACCCAAACAGCCGGTATGATGTTGAGCTCAAGTCGCCGGAGAAGCTGACCGTCGCTGATATCGGTCCGGACGCGCGCGTCGACACCGCCCAGGGCGAAGAGAAGGGTCCCGAGCCGGCATCGGACCGGGTGCTGACACGCCAATAGAACAGCGTGTTCCATGGAAGACCGCTCACTTGTCTCGAGGTGGAAACGACAAACTGATCACTAATTGCCATCGTCGAGAAGGTGGTGTCCGTCGCCACCTCAACCCAGTAGCCGGCCGCGCCGGCGACGCTGTTCCAACTGAGGTTGATGGGGAACTCCTGGCCCGAAGATCCGTCCGAAGGAGCAAGAAGGATTGGGGGAGGGAGTGCGGCCTCCCCGGTGCAGCTTGCCGAGACCGTATCATGCAGAGTAGATGCGTTATGGGTGAATACCAGACTCCCGTTCTGGGAGCCGGTATTCAAGGGAGCACAGGTGATGTAGAAAGTCTTCGTCGTGGAAGGCTGTATTGTCGCAGTGACGGGGTTCACCGAAAATACACTATTGCTTGAGACCACATTGCTGATGACAAGCGGGGTCGTTCCGATGTCGGCCACGATAACGCTATCGACTTTGTTTCCTCCGACGGATACCAATCCGAACGGGACGGTTTTTCGGTTCACCGAAAATCCCGCGAGAGATCCCGTGCCGTCCACGTTCACAGTATCCGGAGAGCTCATCGCGACATGCGTGAAGACGATCTTCCCCGACTGCGCCGTGGTGTTCGTGGGACTGAATGTGATGGTAAACGTCGCACGCCCGCCGACGGCGATCGAGGCATTGGCAGGACTCACTGAAAACCTGCTGTTGCTCGAAGTGACGCTGAAGATCGTGAGCGTTGACGCCCCGGAATTGCTGACGATGACGTTCTCGTGGGCACTGCCCCCGACCGGCACTCCTCCGAACGATACCGTTTTTCGATTGATGGAGAATACCGCCAGCGTTCCCGTGCCGGCCACAGCGACCGTATCGGGTGAACCTGCCGCGGTGTGAGTGAACACGATGTTCCCCGACTGTGGATTCGTATTCGCAGGGGTGAAGGTGAGATAAAAAATCTGCACCTGTGAAGGACCCAGGGTGACATTCGTCGGGTTCACCGTGAATGCGGCGTTGTCCGAAACCACATTACTGATCTCAAACGAAGTCGTCCCCGTGTTTGTCACAGCGTGACGCTGTCGAGCCTGCTGCCTCCGATGGTGACATATCCGAATGGCACGGCACTGCGATTAAGCGAAAAACCTGCTGTCACTACCTTTACCGTTCCGCTTACCGCGACTGTGTCAGGTGAATTTGATCCGGTATGTGTGAATACGATATCACCGGCCTGCGGGTCCGCATTTGGGAGGGTGAAACATAATGTAAAAGGCTCTCTCCTCTCCGGGCTGCAACGTGTCATGTGTCGGATTCACGACAAAAGCGGCGTTGTTCGACGCAACATCGTGGATGACGAGAGCAGCCCTCCCTGTGTCAGTTACAATTATGCTATCGAGTCCGGTTTCTCCGAGGGGGACTGAGGTGAACGGGACGTTCTTTCGGCTGAGTGAAATCGCGGCAACCGCACCGGTGCCGGTCACAACGACTGTGTCGGGTGAGCCCGGAGCATTGTGGGTAAATACGATATCCCCGGATTGCGGGTTCGTGTTCAGCGGGGTGAAGGTGATGTGAAAAATCTGCGCCTGGGCGGGCTGCAGTGTGACACTTGTCGGGTTCACCGTGAAGGTCCCGTTGCTCGAAGCGACATTGCTGATCACGAGTGCTGCTTTCCCCGTGTCGGTAACGGTGATGCTGTCGAGCTTGTTCCCCCCGACGCCGACAAAGCCAAACGGAACAGTCTTCCTGTTGAGTGAGAATCCGGCAAGAGTCTCCGCCCCGGTACCGCTCACAGCGACTGTGTCGGGTGAGCCCGGAGCATTGTGGGTAAAGACGATATTCCCGGATTGCGGGTTCGTGTTCGCCGGGGTGAAGGTGATGTGAAACGTCTGCGCCTGGGCGGGCTGCAGTGTGACACTCGTCGGGTTCACCGTGAAGGTCCCGTTGCTCGAAGCGACATTGCTGATCACGAGTGCCGCTTTCCCCGTGTCGGTAACGGTGATGCTGTCGAGCTTGTTCCCCCCGACGCCGACAAAGCCAAACGGAACAGTCTTCCTGTTGAGTGAGAATCCGGCAAGAGTCTCCGCCCCGGTACCGCTCACAGCGACTGTGTCGGGTGAGCCCGGAGCATTGTGGGTAAAGACGATGTTTCCCGATTGCGGGGTCGTGTTCACCGGGGTGAAGGTGATGTGAAACGTCTGCGCCTGGGCGGGCTGCAGTGTGGCACTGGTCGGGTTCACCGTGAAGGTCCCGTTGCTCGAAGTGACATTGCTGATCACGAGTGCCGCTTTCCCCGTGTCGGTAACGGTGATGCTGTCGATCTTGTTCCCCCCGACGCCGACAAAGCCAAACGGGACAGTCTTCCTGTTGAGTGAGAATCCGGCAAAAGTCTCCGCCCCGGTGCCGGTCACAGCGACTGTGTCGGGTGAGCCCGGAGCATTGTGGGTAAAGCACGATGTTTCCCGATTGCGGGGTCGTGTTCGCCGGGGTGAAGGTGATGTGAAAGGTCTGCGCCTGGGCGGGCTGCAGTGTGACACTTGTCGGGTTCACCGTGAAGGTCCCGTTGCTCGAAGCGACATTGCTGATCACGAGGGTGGCGATCCCGGTATTCGTCACGATGACGCTGTCCACCCTGTTATTCCCGAGGTCAACCGTGTCAAACGGGATGGTCTTCCGGTTGAGCGAGAATCCGGCAAGCGTCCCCGTTCCGGTGCCGCTTACAACAATCGTATCGGGTGAGCTTGATCCGGTATGAGTAAACACGATGATGCCCGTCTCCGCAGAATTGTTGACCGGCGTAAACGTGATGTGAATGATTGCGGTCCTGGCGGCGGCGATCGAGGTGCTGGCGGGACTGATCGAAAACCTCCCGTTGCTGGAGGTGACATTGCTGATCGTAAGGGTCGTTGTACCCGCGTTCGTCACGACAACGCTGTCCCTTCCAGTGCTTCCGAGTGCGGTATTTCCGAACGCCACAGATCTCCGGTTGACGGAAAATGCGGTCCCCGTCCCGCTGACTGCAACCGTGTCTCGTGGGGTGGACCCATTGTGCACGAAAATGATGTTCCCGTTTTGGAGGCCGCTGGCCGTTGGTGTGAACGTAATCCTGAACGCACCCTCTTCTCCCGGCTGTATCGTCCCACTGGCGGGGCTCACGGCGTATCGCGCGTTCGTCGAGGTGATGTTGCTTATGACGAGGGCGGCGCTCCCGGTATTCGTGACCGCGACGCTATCGGTTTTTGAGGCTGCAATAACAACGAACCCGTAGGCGAGCGTCCTATGATTTGCCGAGAACTCGGGGCTCGCCCCGGTGCCGGATGCCGTGACAGTGTCGGGTGAGGTCGGACCGGTGTGGGTGAACACCACCGACGAGGCCTCTGGGCCCGGGGTTGTAGGAGCGAACGTGATGGTAAATATCCTGGCTGTGCCTCTCAAAAGAGACGCGCTTGAGGGGCGCACCGTAAACCGCGCGTTGGTCGACTTGACCGAGCTTATCGTGAGCGTGGTTGTTCCGGAATTCCTCACCGTCACAGTGTCCGTCTTCGTACTCCCAACCGGAACGTCGCCGATAGAGACATTCCTCGAGTCCACGGTGAAATCACCTTTGAAGGCTGCGGGAACATTCTCTCCGGATCTTCCCCCGGCGGGAGAAAAGGAGACATCCGAGGTGTTGGCAGGGGTGACCGTGCGGTCAACTTGAGCGTAGGTCAGGAGGGCAGACAGCAATATGCATGACGCAATTCCGATGGCTTGCACAGTCTTCATTTGATCACCTGCTTCCCGAAAAGGGATCGAGAAAGCGGAGCTATCGCCTGAGAGCGGGCGAGCGCCAAGGAAGTAAGAGTAATAATAATAGATGGCGAGCGAATGCGCAAGCGCGGACCTATTCGCAGAGCTCTCTTTCACTCCTCCCCTCGAAAAAGGGGGCATTTTGTGTAAGTTCTCTTGCTGTCAAGTGGGGATTCGTTCCTACAGAATCTGCCAATCGTCGACTGCCGTCAATACCCTCTTCTCAAACGCCTGTATCTATGCACTCGCTTTCTTTTCCGACATCGGTGAGACGATGTTGTCGGCTACTCGTTGAGCCTGCAGTCCCCAATCGATGTGTGTCTTCCTCCCTTCCGTATTCCTGGGTCGTCGCCCTGATTTCGTAGACACTCGCGAATGGGGCGGAACTGCTTTATCCAGCCCAGCGTTAGCAAAGCATCCGTCCACTTCCTGTTCGACGATCAGACGGCGGCCTCATCCAGCAGTGGGACTCTCTCTACTATGGATGCGCCGCGGACCAATGGTTGGGTGATCGGATCTTGCTTGCCTTTGGTCAGTGATGGAGTTATATAATCCGGAAGACCATCTTCTGATAGGTCTCAAGCCCGGAGATAGACCTGACGCTCAACCTGAGTAGTCCCCGTCTTCCAACAGTGCGGGAGAACGGAATTTTGAACCCTCCTTTGTGCAGTCGATAGTGTTGTCCGGATTCCGGACATTGCACCTTGTTCCACCGGTTTATATCAGCCACAACACGCCCCCGGAAACATGCAGTCGAGTTTTCCAAGAGAGTTCACATCACTTGCCCAGGTATTTGCGTTTGTCGACAAAGCCCTGGGGGAGCTTCGTGTTTCACCGGAAGGTGCATACGCAGCGCAGCTTGCCGTGGAGGAGCTCTTTACCAATATCGTCAAGTATGGACAACCAACCTCCGATGAGGTTACCATTTCTCTGAAACGGGATTCCGGGCGACTGGTTGTGGAGCTGACGGACCGTGGAGATATTCCTTTTGACCCGACCGCGGCTCCTGCAGTGGACACATCGCTGAAACTGGAGGAGAGGAAAGTCGGGGGCCTGGGCATTCACCTGATTCGTAATCTGATGGATGAAATCCGCTATACGTACTCGAACGGGCGAAATCGCATTACGCTCATCAAGAACCTGGAGCCGTAAATGTTATCCATTTCCATTACCGATACGGGCGAAGTCGCATTGATCGGCCGGTTGGACGCCTCACAAACCGATGCTGCCGGGGCTGTTTTCGATCGGCTCACTGTGACGACAAGGGTGAATTTTGAGAAGCTTGAGTATATCTCGAGTGCCGGTCTGGGTTTGCTCTTGAAAACACAGAAAAGGCTCAGCCAAACAGGGCAGGGTCTCATCCTTACCCACATGAATAAGCTGGTCAGGGACATCTTCAGAATTGCCCGTTTCGACCTGGTATTCAAGATCGAAGAAGCACCCTGACGAACTTTTCGGACATTGGTGTGTATTTCAAATGGTAGAGCTCGACGACAGTACTCTCGTGCAGCAAACCCTCGCCGGGAATCTCAAAGGTTTTGAGAGGCTCGTGGAGAGATATCAGAAGGCCGTCTTCAACCTTGCCGTCCGAATGGTTCACGACCCTGATGAGGCTGCGGATGTGACACAGGGAGCATTTGTCAAGGCGTTCGAGCATCTGCAATCGTACGATGAACGATACAAATTCTTCAGCTGGTTGTACCGGATCGCAATGAACGAGGCCCTGAGTTACCTTCGCCAGAGAAAGCAATTGGTGAACGTGGAAGAGGCAGGGGATATCCCGGCCGAGTCGAATGACGAACTTGAAGCCGAGGAGATTGCGCAAAAGATGGAAATGGCGCTTCAAGCCTTGTCTGACGATCAGCGATCGGTGGTGGTTCTGAAACACATTGAAGGTTTATCGTACATTGAAATTGCACGGATACTGTCAATCTCCGAGAAGAAAGTGAAATCCCGGCTGTTTAGCGCTCGGGTAGTCCTGAGAGGCGCACTCATAAAGAGCGGAATGGGGTCGACACTATGAAAAAACGGATTCTTGACCTGTTGAACAGGAACATCGACGGAGTCGCGACTCCCAAAGACCGGCTGAAGCTTGAGAAGTTGGTTGATTCCGATCCTGACATCGCCCGTCTGTATGCCGATCTCCGACGTTTGGCCGAAGTTCTCGCCCGGTCAACATCTGTGGATCCTCCGCCGTCGTTGAAACATGCCATCATGAGAAATATTGAAATTTCTCTTCACAGTCCAGAGGAGTCGCCGGTAGTACACGGCTTCCACAAGGTGATTCAACCGTTTCGTGCATTGCAGGGTGGGAGGGTGTTCGCTTTAGGATTGGTCGCCGGAATCCTTGTGTTTGCGGGTGTTGAGTCAATTCTGAAGACTCCAGGTTCAGGCGAAGGCGAGATGACCGGAACGATGGCATCGCCGGCGCTGACCCCGGGGCTGGTGAAAGTGACCCATATCGATATTTCCCAGGACAAGTTGACGGGCGCGGTGGATGTGTCGTCCAGCAAGGATGTTTCCTTCCTGCAGGTACGTGTTCAGGGCAGTGGAAGCCTCAGGGCTGAAGTTTCCTACGATCCGAAGACACTCCATCTCAATGCCGTCCAGACCCAGGGCGGGGGCTCCTCTTCGACTCAATCAAGTGAAGGGAGGGTCGAACTGGTCACGTCTTCCCCCGACGAGCTCGGGGTGTTTTTCGCGCATTTGACGGGGGCGCAATCCCTCGTACGGATCAGGGTTCTGGATGCAGGGGGAACCGTCATGTTCGACCGGTCTCTTGGAATTGATCCTTCCAGAGGGCACTAACACCTTGACAAGAAGACCACTTCGGCGACACGTTTTTTGATTCCGGGTCCTCTTTATTTTTGCACTTCGCATTGCCCGACCAACTTTTCACCCAGGTTTGAGTATTTCAATCAGAATCAGTTTCCTGATATTCATTTCATCCGAGGAGAATCTCAATGGAGGGCAAACCGATGGAACCTACAAAGAGGCCGAAGCAGGCTCTACTCATTGCAGGGGTTTTCGTTGCTCTTGCCGGAGTAATCTATTTCTCGTTCTTCTTTCCGCCCACTCCGAAGGATGATGCAGCGGGGACGATCGGAACGGTGAAAAAATACCGTTCGGAGCAGATGAGCGATAAAGACGTCATTCTTACGGGTCAAACCTCAAGGGCGCAGATCATCGCGGCCGCAATGGGGAATGCACCTGCCGAGGCCCGACTGGCAGCCTACTCGAAGCTTGATGCCGCCTCAAGAGTGGACGCGTTCACAAAGCTCGGAGCGGCTCTGCAGCTTGAGGCATACGCAAAGCTCGGGCAGCAGGCGAAGCTTGACGCGTATGCGCGATACAATTCCGCCGCAAAGCTTGATGCAGCCGCAGCCCTGGATGCGTTTTCGAAGCTTGACGCCTCCGCAAAACTGGATGCCTATTCGAAGCTGGATGCCAGTGCGAAGATGGATGCGTTCTCAACCCTGGACGCGACATCGCAGCTGGCCGCTTACAGCAAGCTCGATGCATCGGCACAACTCGCCGCCTTCCAGGCCCTCGATGCAAATGCCCGGTTGGAAGCGTTCAGCAAACTCGATGCGAGTGCGGCGCTCGGCGCGTACTCAAAGCTCGATGCCGCTGCACAGCTTGCCGCGTATTCGAAGCTCGGGTCCGCCGCAAAGCTCGATGCGTTTTCAAAACTGGATGCGCAGAGCAAACTTGACGCGTATGCCAAACTTGGCTCGCAGAAACAGCTTGACGCATTCTCGAAACTGGACGCTTCGGCTCAGTTGGCCGCCTATGCGCAGCTGGGACAACAGGCGAAGCTTGATGCGTATGCGAAATACAATTCTGCGGCAAAGCTGGACGCATCAGCGGCGCTCGACGCATTCTCGAAGCTCGATGCCGCAGCGCAACTGGCTGCCTACTCGAAGCTCGGCGCTGCCTCGAAGCTTGACGCATATTCCAAACTCGATGCCGCCACCCAATTGGAGGCGTGTTCAAAACTGAACGCAGCGGACCAGCTCGATGCATTCTCCAAGCTCGATGCGGCAGCACAATTGAGCGCATACTCCCGGCTGGACGCGACCTCCCGACTTGACGCGTTTTCGAAACTGGACGCAGCCACACGGCTGGATGCCACAGCGCATCTGGGCGAATAGCCGCGCGCCGTGGGGAAATAGCCTCACAGTATATTTCTTTCCGGCTTAATCGAGGCGGGGGCAGAACGAGCTCCCGCCCGATTGCATTGTGACACATTGACGGAAATCGATCCTTTTCCATGAACCGCACCTCCAGGCGTTTTTCCGGTTTCATCCTCCTCATCGTGCTCTCCTCCCGACCCCTTTTCGGACAATTCCGTGCGCTGGAAACAGAGGATCTGCGACTCATCTACCTCCAGAACCAGAGTTACCTGGTCAACCATCTCGCCCGCTGTTTTGAAAATGCCTTCAGGTTTCATGAACAATTGTATCATTACACGCCGGGCGAAAAGGTGACACTGGTCATGCACGACCAGGACGACTACGGGTCCGGCGGCACATCGACCATTCCCTGGAATTATATTTCCATTTGTATGGAACCGTTCGATTATGTCTATGAGACCCGTCCGGCCAACGAACGAATGCAATGGCTGATGAATCACGAGCTCATGCATGTTGTCGCCACCGACAACACTGCCGGAGTGGATCGGTTTTTCCGGACACTCTTCCTCGGAAAGGTTTCGCCGACCACCGACAATCCGATCTCGATGTTCTACAGCTATCTGACGAGCCCGCGGTGGTACTCTCCCCGCTGGTTCCACGAAGGCATCGCCGTGTTTATGGAGACCTGGATGTCGGGGGGGATCGGCAGGGCACAGGGAGGGTACGACGAGATGGTGTTCCGTACCATGGTGCACGATAGCAGCTATTTCTATGATTATGTCGGCCTGGAGTCGGAGGGGACAACGATCGACTTTCAGATCGGGGCGAATTCCTATCTGTACGGGACCCGCTTCATGAGCTATCTTGCAGACCACTACGGGACCGACAAACTGGTGCGCTGGGTCAATCGATCGGACGGGAGCAGCCGCTATTTCGCATCACAGTTCGAGGACGTGTACGGGAGATCGATCTCCGACGAATGGTCGCGCTGGATTTCCTGGGAACATGAGTGGCAACGTGCCAACCTCGACTCCATCCGGCAGTTTCCTCTAACCTACTACCGGCAGGTGACCGCGAATTCCCTCGGCGCCGTCTCCCGGGCCTTTTACGATTCGACCCTCGGCAAAATCTTCGTTGCTTCAAATCTCCCCGGACAACTCGCCAGACTTGTGGCGATCGATTTCAAAAGCGGTGCGGTGTCAAAGCTGTGCGATGTCCTCTCGCCGGCGATGTATTACGTCTGCTCGACCGCGTATGACCCCTCGACCGGTTCGCTCTTCTTTACCACGCATAACAGCACCTCCTGGCGGGATGTCAACGTCCTCGATGTCCATTCGGGCGAGACACATCGACTCTTGCGGAATGCGCGGATTGGGGATCTCGCCTTTGACCAGGTTGACAAGAGTCTCTGGGGAGTCCAACACCACAACGGTTTTTCGAAGATAGTCCGGATCCCGCCGCCGTATGCGACCTGGAACGATATTCTCACCCTCGACTATGGGAAGGACATTTACGATATTGACATTTCGCCGGACGGCCGTTCGCTGATCGGATCGACGATCGAGGTGAACGGGAGACAGCGGCTTATTCGCATGTCGATTGATTCCCTCCTCATGGACAATGGGAGCTATGACGTGCTGTATGAGTTTGAGAACAATTCGCCGATGAACTTTGTGTATTCCGGTGACGGCAGATACATCTACGGCACCACCTATCTCACCGGCGTCTCCAACGTTGTACGCTATGACGTGCAGAACCGGACGATGACGTGGGTCACAAACACCGAAACTGGACTGTTCCGGCCGCTCCCTCTTCCGGACGATTCCCTGTTTGTCTTCCGCTATACCGGCAAAGGATTCCTGCCGGTTATCATCGGTAACGATACGCGGAATGACGTCAGCGCCGTCCATTATCTCGGCTATGATGTCGTGCAGAGAAACCCTGAGCTGGAACAATGGAAGCTTCCCCCTCCATCCAGCATCAACATCGACTCCCTGAAGACGCGCGACGGCGAGTACGACGGGTGGGAAGACTTTTCCGTGGCTTCGGCGTACCCCGTTGTGGAAGGGTACAAGGTGTATACCGGTGTTGGAGCGCGGTTCAATCTGCAGGATCCGCTTTTTCTCCATCGCATCACTGTCAGCGGATTGTTCACGCCGTCGCCCGGCCTCGCAAAGGATGAACGGTTTCACGGAAGCATCGACTATGAAGTCTCGCAATGGGACCTTTCGGTTGCCATGAACCAGACCGACTTCTATGATCTGTTCGGTCCGACAAAGACCAGCCGCAAAGGGTATTCTGCGGGCGTGTCATACCATGAGTTTCTTTTTTTTGAACGGCCTGAATCGTTTGATTTCACCCTTGGCGCGAACGCGTTCTGGGGCCTTGAACGGCTGCCGGACTATCAGAACATTGCGACCTCTTACGATCATTTTTACATGTTCAACGGGTCGTTACGCTATTCCTTCCTGCTCCGGTCGATGGGTGCGGTTGACTATGAACGCGGGATTTCCCTGAAGCTCGCCAACCGGACCACGCTGCTGCTGTCGAAGGCATATCTCCAGTTCTACGCGACGCTCGACTACGGACTCGCCCTGCCGCTGGACCATACGTCGCTCTGGATCCGGAGTGCGGCGGGTTACTCTCCCTCACACAGAAACGAGCCGTCCGCCAATTTCTATTTCGGCGGATTTGGCAATAACTGGGTGGACCATCAGGAGGTCCACCGGTACCGGGAGTACTACAGCTTTCCGGGAATCGAACTGGATGCTCTCGGCGGAACGAACTTTGGCAAGGCGGTGGTGGAGCTTGACCTGCCCCCCTTGCGCTTCAAAAGGTTCGGCCTGCCGAATTTTTACTGTACGTGGGCCCGGCTCACCGCATTTGCCGGAGGTCTCATCACCAACATGGACGATGCATCGATTCAAGGAAAGGCGGCGGATGTGGGGCTGCAAATGGATTTCAACCTTGTCCTGTTCACCGGACTTTCCTCCACGCTCTCGTTTGGGTACGCGTTTGCAGTGGAACCGAATCAGCGATCGAATCGTGAATTCATGGTATCCCTGAAACTCCTCTAGGTACAGTTCCATGGGAATTCTCCTGGGCCTGTTCCCCGTGTTGTTGTTCCTGGCTGCGCTCCTCTACATGGACAGCTACAAGCTGATCAGTCTCACGGCGGTCCTCGTCACGATCGGCGTGGGTGCGGGCGCGGCGCTTCTTGCCCTGCTCCTGAATACGTGGTTGATGGGCACGCTTCGGGTGGACTGGACACTGTACGCCCGCTACTGCGCCCCCGTGATCGAGGAACTCCTCAAGGCATCCTTCCTGCTGTATCTGCTCAAGGCCAACAAAATCGGGTTTCCCGTCGATGCCGCGGTCCGGGGATTCGCCATCGGCGCAGGATTCGCGCTGGTCGAGAATCTCTATTATTTGCACCTCCGCCCTGATGCGAGCCCGTACCTCTGGGTCATCCGCGGGTTCGGGACGGCGCTGATGCACGGAGGGGCGACAGCGATTGTCGGGATTCTCTCGAAAGAAACGATGGACCGCCTGAGGAAACCCCGCGTGGTGGTCATCCTCCCGGGGCTCCTGGTGGCAGTGATTCTTCATTCTTTTTTCAATCACTTCCTGCTCAACCCGTTGCTGTCCACCGTGCTCGTTCTGGTGTTACTGCCGATCGTGATTCTTTTTGTGTACCGCAGGAGCGAACAGTCGACGCGTGATTGGCTGGGAGTTGGCTTTGACAGTGATCAGACACTTCTGGAAATGATCACGACGGGGATCCTCAGTGAAACGAAGATCGGCGCGTACCTCCACTCTGTGCAGGATCGTTTCCCGGGGGAGACGGTTGCAGACATGCTTTGCTACCTCCGCTTGCATCTTGAACTCTCCATCCAGGCGAAGGGAATGATGATCATGCGTGAAGCGGGGTTCGAGGTGCCGGTCGACAAGGACTTGAAGGAGCGGTTTGACGAGCTTCATTATCTGGAGAGAAGCATCGGCAAAACCGGCGAGCTCGCCCTCCACCCGTTTCTCCACAATCGCCGGAAAGACCTCTGGCAGATAACCACTCTTGAAACGTAGAAGCTCAGGACCTTTTATGACACACCATGCCCGGCCTATCGCTCTGAGAGCCATGATTGTTCTGGCGCTTTTCCTGAGTTCCTGTCAGCCGAAAAGCGAGAACGTGGGGAAGATTACTCCGGGGATGACGATGAGTGAGGTGAAGGACCTTCTCGGAGAGCCAAAGAGGTCTTTTCCGGGTCGCGAGGATATGGTGTTCGCCCGGCCGGATTCTTTGGGCGAGATCGGATTCCAGCGCACGGACTCCATCCACTGTGTCGAATGGGAGTATTATGTAGTCCGGTACGAAGCTCTTGGCACCAAAGGAGCGACGTTTACGATCGATCCGCTTCACGGGAACCGGGAGAGCAGGCAGCCTGCGAATTCGCTGAGGGTCTTGAGGGATTTTCAGGTGATTTTTGACCGCGGATCCGGTCTCGTCATAGAATGCGGCTTCCGTCCGGTGGGATTTGTGGACCTTGCGACCGGTCAGCCTGCGGTCCTGGCGAGGGTAGACTCCTCCTCGTAAGTCCTGAAAACCCGTCCGGCGGGGCACCTGCAAGTATTTCTTCGTTGAAGAGAAAAAACGCTTGACTTTGAGTCCCTCGTTGTTTAATATCGAAACGTTTCGATACCCATAGATCCCACTCCAGCGCAAAACCCGTCTCAAAGGCATATTTTCACGATTCTACTGAGTTTTCAGAGATCGGCCTTCATTTTGTTTCAAAGTGTGAAAGAAACTCTCAAAACGATTTGATACCCATGCTGAAGAAGCGCCCCACGATTAAAGACGTGGCAAAGCTTTCTGGATGTTCACCCTCCACTGTTTCCCTGGTCATCAATAACCGGGGGTATGTCAGCCCGCAGGTCAGGAAACGAGTGCGGAAGGTGATTGATGACCTCTCTTTCCACCCCATCCGCTCCGCCCGGGGCCTCGCGTCCAAAACAAGCGGCAACTTCGGCTTCATCGTCTCGGAAGATCACTTCTCCCAGGCAGAGCCTTTCTATACGAGGATCTTCCTCGGCACCGAGTTCGAGGCAAGAAATCACAGCTACTACATCCTTCTGACATCGGTCGGACCGACCTTCAACAAGTCGAAAGACGTTCCGCGCTTTCTCCTCGAACGCAACGTCGACGGTGTCATCCTCGCCGGCAAAATCAACAGTCAATTGATCGATTACATCGACGCGCTGGGGATCCCCATCGTTCTGGTGGACTATAAAACAATGAAACGCCGGCATTCATCGGTCCTGATCGATAATATGAACGGTGCGCTGCTCGCTGTCAGTCATCTCATCGAGTGCGGCAGGCAGGAAATCGCATTCATCGCGGGAGATGTCGGACATCCGAGCATCGCCGAACGGTACGCCGGCTACCAGGAGGCGCTCCGTGAACGCGCTCTGCCGTTTGAGAAGTCCCTCGTGTGCGTCGATGAACCGGATCTCCGCGGCATCGACGGCGCGAATGCGATGAGACGCATCCTGGAAGGCGGGAGGATGCCCACGGGTGTCTTCGCCGCGAACGATGCCATGGCCATCGGCGCCATCCACTACCTGAGGGAACAGAAGATCAGCGTTCCCGAAGATGTCGCCGTCGTGGGGTTCGATGACATCGACATGAGCTCGCATATCGACACTCCTCTCACGACGATCAGAGTCTTCAAGGAAGAAATGGGAAAATTGGCCGTCCTTCGTCTTGTCGAAATGATCAAGGATCGATCGTCCCACGTGGTCACCACCCACGTCCCGGTCGAACTCATCGCACGGCAAACAACAAGTGTAGCACGGAAACAGTCAGTAGTATTGCAGTAACACGTCATTCGCAGGCTCAACCCACCAACTTTAACTCTCTTATGGAGGTACGTTATGCGATGGTGTACTAATATTGCATTGGTACTCGTTCTCATCGCTGTTGCGACCGGAATCGGATTTGCGCAGTCGACGAATCTTCCGACCGTGTACGGCTTTGAAGGAACTCAGCCCGCGTACTGGAATCCGGCGAGTGCGCCGGCCGGTTCGACGCTGAGCTGGGCGACGGATCAGTCCCGTTCGATGGGCCACTCGCTGAAGATCGACAAGCCGCAGGCGACGGCGGACTCAGCGGCGTGGATTTCGGACAACATGTGCGACATCTGGTCGCAGGTGAACAACAAGAACGTGGACATCTTCCTGGGTGCGTATGTGCGGACACAGGGGGTGAACACGAACCCGGCGAACGACGATGAGCGGTGGTACATCGCGTACGATTTCTGGGACAGTGCGGGTGCGTTCATCGGGGAGACGAAGCTGCCGTTGTCGCAGACGTCGGCCACGAGCAGTGGCTGGGTGGCGGACACGAACGATGTGGGAGCGACGATCCTGCCGAAGGACTCGTGGACGACGATCGTGAAGTTCGTGGCAGGGAAGAACGCGACAGGGACGGTGTGGGCGGACGACTTCATGTTGTATGGCCGGGGCGCATGGGCCGGTCAGGACTGGAACACGAATCTCGGGGTGCCGTCGGGCTGGTATTACTGGTTACCGCCGAACGGCGGGAACGACGGACTGCTGAACTCGGGATTTGAGAACACGGTGGTGACGTCGGAAGCGGCGCACAGCGGGATGTACTCGCTGAAGTTCAATCTGCCGTTCGACCGTGCTCCGCACGATGCGTTCGTGGCCACACGACGCACGCTGCTCACTGACGTGGGCGCGGGGTCGGATGTGAAAGAGGGAGATTGGTTGCGGATCAGCGTGTGGATCAAGGCAAGCAACCTGGTGCCCGACTCCGCAGCGCTGTATCCCGGGACGTGGTCGGTTGGTCTGACCCCGCTCTGGTTCACGACGGTTGGCAACAACGACGGGTATAACCCGGTCGGGCCGTCTCCCGACTACACGTGGGCCTTCCCGGCGGTCACGCAATTCGACTGGACGAAATACACTCTCGATATTCAGGTTCCTGCCGGGGTGAGCGCGAAAGCCCTCGAGGTGCGATTGCACGTGTATGCACGCTTTACGGGAACGATCTACTTTGACGATATGGATATCGAAAAACTTGACATCCCTCAGATCACCACCATCGGTGGTTTCGAAGGGACCGTGCCGTCGTACTGGAATCCGGCGAGTGCGCCGGCCGGTTCGACGCTGAGCTGGGCGACGGATCAGTCCCGTTCGATGGGCCACTCGCTGAAGATCGACAAGCCGCAGGCGACGGCGGACTCGGCGGCGTGGATTTCGGACAACATGTGCGACATCTGGTCGCAGGTGAACAACAAGAACGTGGACATCTTCCTGGGTGCGTATGTGCGGACACAGGGGGTGAACACGAACCCGGCGAACGACGATGAGCGGTGGTACATCGCGTACGATTTCTGGGACAGTGCGGGTGCGTTCATCGGGGAGACGAAGCTGCCGTTGTCGCAGACGTCGGCCACGAGCAGTGGCTGGGTGGCGGACACGAACGATGTGGGAGCGACGATCCTGCCGAAGGACTCGTGGACGACGATCGTGAAGTTCGTGGCAGGAAAGAATGCGACAGGGACGGTGTGGGCGGACGACTTCATGTTGTATGGCCGGGGCGCATGGGCCGGTCAGGACTGGAACACGAATCTCGGGGTGCCGTCGGGTTGGTATTACTGGTTACCGCCGAACGGCGGGAACGACGGACTGTTGAACTCGGGATTTGAGAACACGGTGGTGACGACGGAAGCGGCGCACAGCGGGATGTCACTCGCTGAAGTTCGATCTGCCGTTCGACCGTGCTCCGCACGATGCGTTCGTGGCCACACGACGCTTCCTGCTCGATGGATCGAGCAATATGCCGCGGTTGTCGAGGGCGTCGGGCGACATGCCGACAATAGCCGATGTCAAGGAGGGCGACATGCTGCGGATCAGCGTGTGGATCAAGGCAAGCAACCTGGTGCCGGACTCCGCAGCGCTGTATCCCGGGACGTGGTCGGTCGGTCTGACCCCGCTCTGGTTCACGACGGATGACAACAACGCCGGGTATAACCCGGTCGGGCCGTCACCCGACTATACGTGGGCCTTCCCGGCGGTCACGCAATTCGACTGGACGCGCTACTACATTGATGTGCAAGTGCCGAAGGGTGTGAGCGCGAAAGCCCTCGAGGTACGCCTGCATGTCTATGCACGATTCACCGGGACAATCTACTTTGACGACCTGACAGTCGAGAAGCTCGATATCCCTGCGATCACGGGGATTGGGAGCTTTGAGGGGACAAAGCCCGCGTACTGGAATCCGGCGAGTGCGCCGGCCGGTTCGACGCTGAGCTGGGCGACGGATCAGTCCCGTTCGATGGGCCACTCGCTGAAGATCGACAAGCCGCAGGCGACGGCGGACTCGGCGGCGTGGATTTCGGACAACATGTGCGACATCTGGTCGCAGGTGAACAACAAGAACGTGGACATCTTCCTGGGTGCGTATGTGCGGACACAGGGGGTGAACACGAACCCGGCGAACGACGATGAGCGGTGGTACATCGCGTACGATTTCTGGGACAGTGCGGGTGCGTTCATCGGGGAGACGAAGCTGCCGTTGTCGCAGACGTCGGCCACGAGCAGTGGCTGGGTGGCGGACACGAACGATGTGGGAGCGACGATCCTGCCGAAGGACTCGTGGACGACGATCGTGAAGTTCGTGGCAGGAAAGAATGCGACAGGGACGGTGTGGGCGGACGACTTCATGTTGTATGGCCGGGGCGCATGGGCCGGTCAGGACTGGAACACGAATCTCGGGGTGCCGTCGGGCTGGTATTACTGGTTACCGCCGAACGGCGGGAACGACGGACTGCTGAACTCGGGATTTGAGAACACGGTGGTGACGTCGGAAGCGGCGCACAGCGGGATGTACTCGCTGAAGTTCAATCTGCCGTTCGACCGTGCTCCGCACGATGCGTTCGTGGCCACACGACGCTTCCTGATCGATGGATCTGAGCCCATACCGCTTATCAGCAGGACGAACGGTACGGCAGGACTCACCGCGTCGGAAGGCGACATCATCCGGTTGCAGGTCTGGATCAAGGCAAGCAACCTGGTGCCCGACTCCGCAGCGCTGTATCCCGGGACGTGGTCGGTCGGTCTGACCCCGCTCTGGTTCACTACGGTTGGCAACAACGACGGGTATAACCCGGTCGGGCCGTCTCCCGACTACACGTGGGCCTTCCCGGCGGTCACGCAATTCGACTGGACGCCGTATACGCTGGATGTTGCAGTGCCGACGGGCGTGGGCGCAAAAGCGCTTGAGGTCCGACTGCACGTGTACGCACGGTTTACGGGAACGATCTACTTCGATGATTTGAGTGCACAGGTCATCCGCACTGCCACAGCTGTTGCCGCGAACGGCAACCTGCCGAAGACGTATGAACTGTCACAGAATTATCCCAACCCGTTCAACCCTTCGACGAATATCCAGTTTGCCGCTCCTCGCGAAGGCCGCGTTATTCTTTCGATCTACAATATCCTCGGGCAGAAGGTTCGTACGCTCGTGGATGAGGTCAGAAGCGCCGGACGATACACCATCGTATGGGATGGCAAGGACGATCAGGGCGTGAACGTCGGGACGGGGATGTATTTGTACCGTCTGCAGGCGGGCGATGCCGCGATTGTTCAAAAGATGGTTCTTCTGAAGTAAACAGTGGTTCCGGGGGGCCGGACGTGCCCCCCGGAGCCTGCTGTTCACCTTTCACATCAAAGCTTTTGTCGGGTGCCCCCATGATGCCAACCCGCTCAATCTCTCCGCTCTGTCTGGTGGTCTCCTTGTTCCTCCTGGTCCATCCGTGTGTCATGGCGGGGACGACAGGCAAGGTGGCCGGGAAAGTGCTGGACGCTCAAACAAAAGAGCCCCTCATCGGGGTGAATGTCCTTATCGTCGGAACGACGCTTGGCGCTGCGTCCGATATCAACGGCGACTATTTCATCCTCAATATCCCGCCCGGTCGCTACGAGTTGAAAGCATCGGCTGTCGGATACGCACCGGTCTCCGTCAATGATGTCGTCGTCTCCGTCGACCAGACGACGCGCATTGAATTCAATTTGCAGTCCCGCACCGTCGAGTTTTCCGATGTCACGGTCACGGCCACACGGCCGATCGTGCAACGCGATCTCACGTCAACGACTGCCACGGTCGGAAGTGAAAAGCTTTCGAAGTTGCCCGTGGAAGACGTCGCAGCCGTTGTCAATCTTCAGGCCGGCGTCGTGGACGGGCACTTCCGCGGCGGACGCGCGAACGAAGTGAAATACATGATCGATGGCGTCGCCGTGAATGATGTCTTCTCCGGCAATTATGCCATGGAGGCCGAAGTCAACAGCCTCGCGGAAATCCAGGTCCTCAGCGGCACGTTCAATGCCGAATATGGCGAAGCACTCTCCGGCGTGGTCAACCAGGTGACGAAAATCCCCGGCGAGAATTATACAGGGGAATTGAGTGCCTACACCGGCGATTATCTCAGCTCACACTCCAGTACCTTCAAGACGATCGCGAGTACCCTTCCGGTCGGCGGGTTCCCGGCGTTGAGGAAGCCATCCGACTTCTTTCATGGAGGTTCTCCTGCAAAGCTCTACAATCTGCAGGGAAGCTTGAGCGGACCTGTTCCGTTGACGGGTGGTCTGCTCTCTTTCTATGTGACAGGCAGGAGATATTATGATGAGGGGTACATTTACGGAAGGAGGGTCTTCAACCCTTCCGACTCCTCGAATTTTACCGGGAGCGATCCGTCGAAATGGTACATCGGCGCGACGGGCGATGGCAAGCTCGTACCGATGGCGTATCAGGATCGATCAAGTCTTCAGGGAAAGCTGATCCTCAAAGTCGGAAGCGGGAAGGGGATCGTCCTCAGCGGCCTCTATCAGTACCAGAAGTACCGCGACTACGATCAGCAGTTTCAGCTGAATCCTGATGGCGACTACACGAAGTTCCAGAAAAGTTTCCTCGGCAGCGGAAGCTACACGCAGGTCTTTAACGATGCGATGTATATTGATTTCACCGGATCCATCTTCACGAGTGATTTCAAGCAGTATACCTATGCTGATCCGATCGATCCGCCGGTCGATCCTGCGGGTGCAGCGGCTTCGTATGTGGACCCCCGGTACGTGAATCCACAACGCATGCAGGACGCAGGCGCGAACGCCTTCCTCACGGGGGGGACGCAGAACTGGCACTTCAACCACAACACGCGCAGCATCACAGGGCGGGTGGATTTTACGGCGCAGGTAACGCCGATTCATCAGCTCAAGGCGGGGTTTGAAGCGGATCTGCACAGGTTGGAGTACAAGGATTACCAGATCCACGTCGACGCCTCCAGCAACTTCCTCCCGGAGCTTCCGGTACCCGGGAATTTCGATTTCAACTACTATACGAATCATCCGCGCCAACTGGCTGTCTACGTTCAGGACAAGATCGAGCTTTCGTACATGGTTGTGAACATCGGTTTGCGGTACGACTATTTCCAGCCTGACGGTCAATATCTCCTCTCCCCGGACAGAATCGCCGACCTTGACACTCTCGCCCCGCCGTATCCTGCCGCGTACTTCGGTCCTGCCAGCGCAAAATCGCAGTTCAGTCCCCGTCTGGGAATATCCTACCCCATTACGGAGCGCGGAGCGCTGCATTTCTCGTATGGTCATTTTTTCCAGATTCCTCCGTTTGAATTTCTCTACAAGAATCCGAATTTCCGCATCCCGCTCACAGGGAGCTTCCCGGAGTTCATCGGGACCACCATCGGGAATGCGAATCTCGAACCGCAGCGCACGACGATGTATGAAATCGGATTGCAGCAGGAACTTGCCCCGGACCTCGGAATCACGGTGACGGGATATTACAAGGACATTCGCAATCTGCTCGGCATCGCCGTCCACATCAAGAACGACTTCAAGAAGTTCGGCGAATATGTGAACCTGGATTACGGAGCAGTCAAGGGATTCACCATTGCTCTGGAGAAGCGTTTTACCAATGGATTCGGCGCAAATATCGACTACACCCTGCAGTTCGCCGATGGGAATGCTTCTGATCCGAACGATGACTTCAACAAGGCCCAGGCGAGCCCGCCGATCGATGTGAATAAGGTCCTCGTGCCGTTGAGCTGGGACCGGCGGCATTCCCTGAATGCCACCATCACACTCGGGACGCCGTCCGATTTCATCGCCAGCATGATCGGGCGGATGGGGTCGGGGTTGCCCTACACGCCGACGTACGTGAATCAACGCACCGGGCTTGAGAACAGCGGCAACATGCCGTTGTTCTATCAGGTGGATCTCTACCTGACGAAGTTTTTCACTTTTGGGAGCTACGAGCTCTCGCTCTTTGCGAAAGTCTACAACCTGTTCGACACGAAGAATGAAATCAACGTGTTCGGCGACACGGGCAGGGCGGGCTACACCCTTGAATTGACGCGGGCACAGGAGGCGCCGCAGGGGGTGAACAGCATTCAGCAATTCTACACCCGTCCGGACTACTATTCGGCGCCACGGCAGGTGATCGTCGGCGCAACGTTTGGGTTCTAGGAAGGCAACCCGGAGGAAACACATGTTCTACCGCAGACTTGCCAGGGGAAGTATTCTACTGATCACGATGTATGCCCTCGTAGGTACGACGGTCTGGTCGCAGCGGCTCGTGGACAAGAACAAAGGGACCCACTTCGAAACGAAGAAGGGGTTCATGGATGGCAACCTTGTCGGAACCGTGTACTACAATTTCGGAGAGGTCGCAGACTGGCAGAACGAACCCACCCGGAGCGGCGTGTGGCCGAAGGGGACGAACCACACGTATGTTGACGGCGTGGCGGTGATCGTGCAGGCAGAGACGCATGACCCCACCGGGAATGTGATCCATCCGCTTGAGACAAACTATTACGAATATACCCGGAGTGATATTGCCACGGGGGTGACGTACGGATGGTGGCCGCTTCCGAATTATGCCGCCCGGTACCAATCGAGTCCCGCGCAGAGCAACAATTCCGGCACATGGCCGTCGGTATGGCCGGACCGCGGAAGTGACTGGGACGGATACTGGAACGGCTATTTCGGGAAGGGGGTCTTTAACGCCGACTTGGAATCGTATTTCGTGTTCGACGACAACGAGGATCGCGAGTACATCCTGAAGAACCATTTCTATCCCGACGCGGACGATACCACCCGGGGCGGACTCGGCATGCAAGTCCACGCGCGAGGGTTTCAGTGGTCCCAAGTCCTCGCCGAGGACGTGATCTTCTGGCTCTACGAAATCACGAATATGGGGACGACCGATTACGCGCGGACCCTGTTCGCTGAGTATGTGGACTGGGGAATCGGCGGACACGATAATTCGTCGAACAATGCCGGGAGCTATGACAAATCGCTGAACATTTCCTACGCATGGTCCACGGTCGCATTCGGCAACCCCGGCAATTGGAGTCCGGTAGGGTATGCCGGCTACGCCTTCCTCGAAAGTCCGGGGATTTCTGATGATCATATTGACAACGATCAGGACGGTTTGACCGACGAGCGGCGAGACAATGATGCGAAGACCTTCATTGCGACTCCCTTCACGGACCCCTTCCTTCGCGATGTGCAATCGGATACCGCACGCTTCAGAAAATTTTACGGGGCGTCGTGGAAGCCTCACTGGGATGCCGACGAAAACTGCAACTGGCGAACCTTCACGGATTTGAACGGCAACGGCAAATGGGATTCGGGCGAACCGCTCAACGATGACGTCGGTACTGACGGCCTTGGCCCATTTGACGCGGGATATCCCGGGCCGGACCCCGATGGCTCGGAAGGCGACGGCAAACCGGAGCAGGGCGAGCCAAATTTCGGCATCCTCGACAAAGATGAGTCCGACCAGCTCGGTCTCACCGGATTCATCCTCTCGGCGGTGCACACCTATGACCTGAACAACGACGAAAAAAATTGGACGGCACTTTCATCGGCGCCTGCCCCGCCCGATCAGCAGCCGCCTCTCGTGGGCGTGAACCTTGCGAACCATTTTTCCAGCTACATGTTCCATTTGAACGGACGCAACACCTACAGCGCGGCTACTGGGACGATCCAGCCAACGGGCGAGACCGAGCGGTTCTCGATGTCCCTGATCTTCGGGTTGGACATCAACGACCTGTTCCGGCGCAAGAAGACCGTCCAGCAGATCTACAATGCAAGCTACCGGTTTGCGAAACCCCCCGACAAACCGATCGTCAAGGCAATCGCCGGCAACGGGAGAGTCACGTTGTACTGGGATGATCGCGCTGAGAAGACCTACGACGCCTTCTATCAAAAATACAACTTCGAAGGATACAAGGTGTACCGCAGCACGGAAGCAAACTTCCTGGAGACCCAGGTCATCACCGATGCGTACGGGAAACCGACGTTCAGAAAGCCGATCGCGCAATTCGACCTGGCGGATGGCGTCACCGGGCTCCATCCGATCGACGTCAACGGCGCGCTCTTCTATCTGGGCGATGACAGTGGCCTGTCGCATGCTTTCGTCGACTCCACTGTCCAGAACGGCCAGGTCTACTACTATGCGGTGACTGCCTACGATCAGGGATTTTATACCACCAACATCGCCGGCCAGGCGCTGGGGATCCCGCCCTCGGAGACCTCGAGCATTATTCAACTCGACGTGAATGGCCGCGTTATCAAGGCCGATGTCAACACTGCTGTCGTCACACCAAGCGCCCCCGCGGCGGGATACATCATCCCGCAGGGAATCGGGGCCGTCGGGACAGGCCCGGGAACGGGGAGTTTCGCCGCGAAGATCATCGATCTCGACTCCTTGCGCGACAATCACAACTTCCGGGTTGAGTTTGTTGATTCAGCGGCATTTCACGATAACCCCAACCCGTACTACCGCCTTGTCGACCAGACCACCCGGGACACGCTGATTCCGCTGACGAAATTGTCCGGTGCGCAGGTAGTCTCTCCGGTTCTTCGGGGATTCAATGTGGTAGTCAACAACGATCAGTATGTGACGATCAATCAACAGAAATCCGGTTGGGTGAAGGGGAACAGCAATTACATCGCGGAGGTAGGATTCGATTCCGACTTAGGGAAAGGATATCTCGGCCGTCGCGTGAATTATCCTGCCGACTTTGAGATCACCATCACCGCGAAGGATGCTGGAGACCTGTCATTCCCGTCCTCGAGTTTCTCGGGCCCGCAACCCTCCGATGTCGTGGTCAAGAACCTGACGGAAAATCAGGACCATGTGCAGTTCATTTTCCGCGATGAGAATAAGGACTCTCTCTTCGACGCAGGCGATGCGGTGTTTATCGTGTATGGAGACTCAGCAGGGAAACCAGCGACAGCATTCGCAAGCGCACGCAAGAGCTGGTCGTTGAAATTCATTCAGGATACGACCATTGCACCCTCACTCCAGAGGCCCCCGCAGCCGGGAGACGTCTTCCGTATCGTCACGACGAAACCGTTCCGGACCGGAGAATCCTACAGCTTTACCACCGAGGCCCCGCGATTCGACCTGTCGAAGGCGAAACTGGATCTCGACAAGGTCGCCGTGGTTCCCAACCCCTATGTCGGCGCGGCCTCCTGGGAGCCCGCGACGACCAGTGTGGGCCGGGGCAGCAGGCTGATATACTTTATTCATTTGCCACAACGCTGTACCATCCGGATTTACACCATCAGCGGACGTCTGGTCCAAACCCTGGAGCACAACAGTGTGTTCAACGACGGTCAGGAACCCTGGGACCTCTCGTCGCGGGATGGGATGGATATCGCGTTCGGTATCTACGTATTTCAGGTTGATGCGCCGGGAATCGGGACGAAGATTGACCGGTTCGCAATCCTCAAATAGCGTGCAATCCACTCGGAGCAAGGCTGTTATGAGACCGATATTTGCATTGCTGCTCGCCCTCCTCCTCCTGCCCACGATGCTCTTTTGCCAGAGCAAGTCGGGAACAGCGGCAGGGACGTTTCTCGAGATTCCGGTCGGTGCACGCGGAATTTCACTCGGTGGGGCGTTCGTCAGTCTCACGAACGATGCGACCAGTCTCTACTGGAACGCCTCGGGCATCGCGCGACTGGCCAAGAACGAAGCCCTGGTATCCCACACGAACTGGATTGCAGGAACGTCGCTGGACTTTGCAGGACTTGCACTCCCCCTGGGTTCCTTCGGGACCCTGGGGTTCAGTTTCACACAACTTTCGATGGCGGACATGATGGTGCGCACCGTGGAGCTGCCGGAAGGAACGGGGGAATACTTCAGCGCCTCCGACCTTGCGATCGGGGTGTCGTATGCCCGCGTCCTGAGCGATAGGTTTTCCATCGGCTTCACGGCGAAATATATCCAGGAATCGATCTGGCACGAAGTCGCGTATGCCATGGCCGTCGACATCGGGACAACCTTCCGCACCGATCTCTTCGGAGGAATGACGATAGGAGCATCATTGTCGAATTTCGGCACCTCGATGAAGCTGGCGGGCCGCGATGCCCGGCAATTCATCCGTCTGGATCCGACCAAGCAAGGCACGAACGGACAGATTCCCGCGGACGTCGAGTTTGACTCGTGGGACCTTCCTCTGTTGTTCCAGATCGGGGTTTCTGCCACACCCGTCAAGAGCGAAGACTTCGCGCTCTCCGTGGCAGTCGATGCGCTGCATCCGAGCGACTATGTGGAGACGGTGAATGCGGGGGCGGAACTTGCCTATCGGAACTTCCTGTTCATCCGGGGCGGCTACAGCTCCATTCGCGATCCGAATTCCGAAGGAGGGCTCAGCCTTGGAGTCGGATTGACATCGGCATTGTTCTCGACGACAGGGCTCGAAGTGACGTTCGACTATGCGTACCGTGATATGGGACGACTGGAGAATATTCAGGTGATTTCGGTGGGCGTGCAGTTTTGACCGGACGCCGTCGCGACAGGAATTTCGCTCAGTAAGGTGTGATGACCTTCCCAATACGATGGATGAGGTTTGCGGGCGTTGCCCTCCTCTCTCTGCTGCTGAACGCGTACGGATACGGCCGGCAAGGCGGCCGTGAGAGCCAGGCTGTTATCCCCGTCGCCGATACGTCCGTGACTCACAGGATTGTTGCCCGGGTGGGCCCGATCAACATTACGGCAGGCGAATTTCTTCTTGCCTACGATTTCGGACCGGCGTTCGTCAAGAGGGAAAAGGACTCAAAGCGCAAATTCCTCGGCTACATGATCGACGAGAAGCTGCTCGCGCTCGATGCTGCAGAACGGGGCGAGCGGACGAACCCCTCGGTCGTCAGGTCCGTGAACGAAATCGTCCATGACCTTGCGACCGAAGAGCTGTATCGCGACGATGTGCTCTCGAAGGTCCACCTCAGCGAAGATGAACTCCAGGACGGAGTTGCCGCCCAACGCGTCCATTATGCACTCCAGTGGATTTACTCGCCGACCCGTGAAGGAATCGAGCAGTACCGGCGGGCACTGGATACGCTGGTGCCCTTCGACACGCTTTTCCGGGCGTCGCTCGGCGATTCGGTGACCCCTGATCTGCGGTCATGGGAAACCACCCGTTTCAAAGTCAGAACCACCCGCCCGGAAATTGCCGCCGTGGCGGACACGTTGAAAGTGGGGAAATTCTTCGGCGCCGGTGGAGGGGCCGGACGGATGGTATCTGCTGTACCTGAAGAATATGACCTTTGATGCCGTCACGACGACATCGGAAGCGGAACAACAGCTTCACGATGCCCGGGAGGTTCTGACACAACAGAAGGCCGATAGCCTCTCCGATCTCTACGTCGACCGGCTCATGCGGAGTCACGCGCCGGTCATCCAGCGGGAGACGTTGGACCTCTTGAGCTGCATCCTGGCGCAAACATGGCTGCCCGGGAATCTCCGGTCGTCGCTCTCTGTCGACATTGTCGGTCGACCATGAAATCGCTCTCGCTGCAGCATCTGACCCGGGCAGGTTTGGCAACAAGCCTCTGGTGAAAATGAATGACCGTGTGGTGGCGATGAAGAGGTTTCTTGAGTGGTACGACGCCCGGTCCACCATTCTGCGGCTGCGTGCGACCTCCGTGCATGCCTTTCAACTCTCACTCGAGCAACTGGTGTGGAGGATGGTGAGGGACGGTCTTCTTGTCGATCGCGCTTTCCAGCGGAAACTGCAAAATCGCGAGAGCGTCCGGACGCAAAGGGCCTGGTGGGAAGACAAGGTCCTCTTTGCTATGGAAAAGCGAAAGTTCGAATCATCCATTCCAATGTCCGATGCCGCTCTGAAGGCCTACTATTCTGCACATCGACGGAGATACACCGGCGAGCACGGTGACACCCTCGCTTTCGCTGCTGCGAGAAACGATGTCACGCGGGACTATGTCTCTCAAGAAATGACGAAGCTCCTCTTCCATCGTCTGGTCGCCCTCCGTCGAAAATACCCTGTCAGGATCGAAGAACAGATCCTGGCCTCCCTCCCCGTGGATAGCGAAAACGATCGCCGGGCGATTGACGTGTATGTGGCAAAGAAGGGAGGTACGTTTCCCCATCCTGCATTTCCCACGATTGACTATGACTGGCAGACCTGGGAATAGCCTCCTGGTCATGGTGTTCGGAGTGTTGATTGCGCTCGCCGGATGCGGCAATCATGGAGAGACCGGAGGTTCATCCTCCGGTCCTGTGCGTTTGACCTATTGGCCTGCGCCGAACGCGCAGGAAGTTCAACTCGCCGACAGCATGGTCCGGGAATGGAATGCGTCGCATCCGGACATCCAGGTCGACATGCAACCCATACCGGTCAGCCAGTCGACGGAAGAAGTCCTTCTCGCGGCCATTGCCGGGAAGACCACACCTGATATCTGCTCGAACATCAATCCGATAGCGCTGCGCGATTATATCTCGTCGCACGGATTACTGGCTCTCGACCAGTTCCCCGATTTTGATTCGATCGTTGCGGGCCGGGTCCCCCGGTCACTCCTGGAGTCGTTCCGTACCCCCGACGGGCACTACTATCAGGTCCCATGGAAATCGAACCCCGTCATGATGTACTATAACCTGCAACTCCTCAGAGATGCAGGGCTCAGGTCGATCCCGCGTACCTACAGTGAATACTTTGCAATGGGCGACAGCGTTTTGAAGAACCTGAATCATGGCGGGGAGATACAAATCTGGACCGGAGAACGAGACATCCGGCCGATATGGTGGCAACGGATGTTCGATTTCTACCCCTTTTATCTGGCCGCGTCAGAGGGAAGACCGCTCTTCAACGGCGACACAGTCGCATTCGGGAATTTCTATTCGCAGGAGGTCTTTGCATTTTTCCAGCGCTGCTATGCACGGCGCTACTATCCCCGTACTTCCTTCTATCAAAGCGTTGACCCCTTTCTGCTGGGGAAAAAGGTTTCGCACATTTCAGGGCCATGGCAGGTCGCTGCCATCAGGAAATTTGCACCGACCATGGAATACGGCGTGGCTCCTCTCCCCGTACCTGATGGACAGGAGGGACCTGTGTATACGTTCGGCGATTTCAAGAATATCGGCATCTTCACCACCACACAGCATCCGCGGGAAGCGTGGGAGTTCGTGAAGTTCATGCTCAGCGTCCGGTATGATCGCCTGCTCCTCGAAATCTGCGATCAAATCCCCGTCCGCGGAGACCTGCTGACCAATCCTGAATTTTCCGGGTATTTCCGGAAAAACCCCATGCTCCTGAAGTTCGCCGAAGAAGTGCCCTATACGCGGGGAATGGACTCGGCCCCGGACATGAAGGAGATCTTCGACGGAATCTCCCAGGAGTTCGAGATGTGCGCAGTGTATGGGACGAAGACCCCGGCAAGTGCGGTGAACGACGCCGTGGCCCGTGCCCGCATGATCCTGGAATGGAATCAATGAAACGCCGACAGGGGTTCTTCCTCAAGCTGGGCAAAAGCGATTCCAACGGCTTCATGTTCTCCCTCCCGTATGTCATCTTCTTCGCCGCCTTTGTTGCGTATCCCTTGATATTCTCCATCGTCCTGATGTTCCATCGCTGGAACCTTGTGACGCCGATGCAGTGGATCGGCATGAAGAACTTCGTGCGGCTGTTCGAAGATCCGCTGTTCTACAAATCGCTCACCAACACGCTCTTCTTCCTGGTCATCCATATCCCACTGCAAATATGTGTTGCCCTGGGCTTTGCCCTGTTGCTCAATCAACGGATCGTGGGACGGGGACTTTTCCGTGGGATCTATTTTCTTCCGGTCGTCGTCTCCGGGGTTGCGGTGACCATCCTCTGGCAGCAGCTCTTCTCGTACGATTACGGAGTGCTGAACGGCCTCCTGCAGGCTGTCGGCATCGGTCCGGTCCCGTGGCTGGTCAGCGCCAACTTCGCGATGCCGTCGATCGCGCTGATGGCGACCTGGAAAAACGTCGGGATCTACGTCGTCCTCTTCCTCGCCGGGCTCCAGAACATTCCCCACGAGCTCTATGAGGCGGCCAGTATCGACGGCGCGCGGCCGATCAGGCAGTTCTTCTCCATCACGCTCCCGATGCTGAACCCGACGATCATCGTGATTGTCGTCCTTTCCACGATCGGCGGATTCTCCCTGTTCATCGAGCCTTACGTTCTGACGGGTGGCGGGCCGATGCAAAGCACACTCTCGGGGATGCTGTACATCTACAACCAGGCATTCTATTTCGGTCATATGGGATATGCCGCGACACTGGGATTTGTGTATGCGTTCGTGATTTTCGGTGTGGTGATGATTCAGAAGAAAGTCATTGAACGGGAGACGGCATGAAACGACTGGTGGCATACCTTTTTCTCATTGTCGGTGCCGTTGTTTTTGCGTACCCCTTCCTCTGGATGTTCGCGGCGTCACTCAAGCCCGAGGCGGCGATCAACGGGCCGGGACTCTGGTCTCCGGAATTCAGTTTCGTGAACTACGAAAAAGTCTTCCTGAAAATCCCGATCGCACGGGCATTCCTGAACAGCCTGATTGTCTCCCTCTCGTCCACGCTCTCCGTGGTGGTGTTCGGATCGATGGTGGGATACGCCCTCTCCCGACTCGAATTTGTCGGCCGGCAAACGCTCTACGTACTGATTCTTTTTACGATGATGATCCCGTTTCAGATCGTCCTTATTCCCCAGTACATCCTCATGGTGAAGCTGGGGTGGACCGACACCTACCTGTCGCTGATCGCCCCGACAATGATGAGCGCATTCGGCATCATACTGTTCCGGCAGTTCTTTGCGTCGATTCCGCAGGCGCTTATTGATGCGGCCCGCATCGACGGCTGTACCGAACTGATGATCCTGTTCCGGATCATCTGGCCGCTCTCCAAGCCGGTGATTATCACCGTCGCCCTGCTGACCTTTATGACGAACTGGAACGAGGTGCTCTGGCCGATGATCGTGGTGCGCGACCGCTCCTTGATGACCATGCCCCAGCTCATTGCGCTGTTTTCAACAGGCGGAGAAGCAGAATCACAACTCGGCTACCTTCTCGCGGCGGCCACATTCCTGGCGGCTCCCGTCGTCATCGCGTATGCATTTTTCCAGCGCTACTTTATCGAGAGTATGGCTTCAACCGGCCTGAAAGGGTGATTCCCAAGAATATCGATGAACACACTTGAATACCGCTATCCCGTTGAGTCGCTCGGCACAGGTTCGAGTCTGGGCAATCTCCATGCGTTCGCCCGATGCGATGAACGAACCGATCTCCTCGGTCTCTGGATCGCGGCAGACAACCAGTACTACCTCGGAGAATGGAACCTCACCTTCGTGGTGGATGGGGTTGCAGCCAAACCGGAACACACGGTATTTCGCCCCGAGAGTCAGACGACGATTTTTCGTGCCGGTGACGTGGTTATCGAAAAGACGCTGTTCCTACCTCTCTTTCCGGACGGAGAGAAGCAACCGACTGCCGAACGTGCAGTAATTTTCCTTGTCGATATCCGGAACAACGGCAGACTTCCCGTCGATTTTACGGTACACCATTCCCTGACCTTCCCCGGCCTTGTCACGGAGAAGTTCACAAAACAGCCTGCGGCAGATCAACTGGAGAAGCGGGTCTCCGTCCGGATTTCCGACGGTCTCTGTGTGGCGACAACAGTCGGCCGGCCGATGGAAGCCAGGGTCTTTGGAGGTGATACCGCATGGAGCGCTATTGCTTCCACCGAGACATCTCTTACTGTTTCGTTCGACAACCAAATCCCGGGGGGAACGGACAAGCGGCTAAGTTTCCGGTTCGTCGGATCTCCCCATGGAGCCGATGAAGCGATCACGGCTTTTTCAATGCTTGCCGACACGGGGAGAATTCTCACAGAGACGAAAGAATGGTTCCGGTCGCTCGTTTCGCGGTCGATCATTTCAACCCCCGATCCGGTGATCAATCGCAGCCTTCAGTGGGCGAAAATCAATATGATGAGGGTGTGCCACGAGTACCGGGTTGGAGAGGCATTTACCAATGATCCGCCGCAGGATATCGTGGTGATCCGTGACCTTGCGTGGTTTACGCTGGGGATGGATACTCTTTCTCCCGGGCACTCACGGAGGATGCTCGATCTCGCCTGCAACCTCGGCGCTGTCGAAGGCGGGAAGATGGCCGAGTACTTCCACGCGGATGAAGCGGTCCCGGTACTCCACGATTATCGGTTGAATATCAACGACGACACGCCGCTCTTTGTCTGGGCCCTGGCGCACCACGCGTGGGTGACGGGTGATCGGGACTTTTTGAAACGCGCGTATCCTGTCATGGTCCAAGCCTGTGAATGGATCCTCGGGCAAACGGTGGATGGCCTCGTGCGATGCACCGGGGAAGGGACAAATGTCTGGGGAATTTGCAGCTGGAGGAATATCATCGATGAGTATGCCCTCGTCGGGGCAGTGACAGAGATTAACGCTGAATGCCTGGCCGCGCTGGAGATGACGGCAGAAGCGGCGCATGTTCTTGGAGATGACGATTCGGTCAGGAAGTTCTCCGGTGCGGCGCAGACCCTTCGCATGGAGATCAATGCATGCCTGCGGTCCGGTCGCACGGGGCTGTACCTGTTGAATCTCGACAATCACGGCGTTGAGCATCACGATGTTACCGGAGACCTGGTGTTTCCCGTCATGCTGGGTGCTGCGGAGGATGGGGTGAAGGAGAGCGTGCTCAAGCGTCTTACCGGGTCTGATTTCTGGACACCCTACGGCGCCAGAACCGTTCCACCCGGAGAGGCGATCTTCGATCCTGAACGGGGATATCAGCTCGTCGGGGGCGTATGGCCCAACCTCACCGCCTGGATCGCGTACTCCTTGCGCGCAGAACAGCCGGAGAAAGTCGCCGAAGCGATGCGCAATATCTATCGGATTGTGGAGGAGGACATTCCGGTGGATCACGGGTTCGTCGTTCCGGGGGAATTTCCCGAACGGCTCCACGGCACGGACTTCCACAGCAGGGGAATGACTTTGAGTCCCTGGACGCCTCCGACCTATCACTGGCTTGGCGTCGAGGGATTGCTCGGTCTGCATTGCACTTCGGACGGTGTGGAACTTAATCCTGCACTACCGGAATCGTGGCAATGGATAGCCGTGAAAGACCTGCCGCTCCTGGGCTCGACATTGAGCGCCTTTCTTTTTCACGGAACAGTGTATGCGTCGATGAAGGTGAACAGCCGTCTGCCGGTAGTGGTCGGCAAACGGCTGGAAACTGCAACAGACGTCGGGAATATTATGGTCATCGCGCTTGCGGTGGCAGGCGAGGTGGTTGTGTTCATTTCGGGTTCTGAAAAGACAGGAGGGATCATCCGGTATGAATGGAACGGCATGTGGAGCGAGCTCCCTTTCGAGATCGGTCGTGCCGGGGCGGAAGTTATCCGGGAGCCTTATGGTGTCTGATCATTCCGGCGGCAGGGTGACCGGCCGGCGAAAGATGTTTTGGATGTTGTGGGGGATCATGGGTGTTGTTTCCGTTGCAGGGTTCGCCCAGACATCGGGCGATCCACTGCAGTATCATTTTCCGTTGGGGTATGGCCAGGTCGAGGTGGGGGGGCCGTTCGTCGGAGCTGAATTCCATGACAGCCGTCCGTTGCCCTCGCGGATCTCATTCTATTCTCCCGTTGCGAACAGCATCGATCTGAGCACCGACTACTGGAAACGTGGTGATTCCCGTCCCATGGCTGTAGGGCTCTGCATCGATGGTCGTGATCCGCGCTGGATCGGAAGAGATGCATGGGAGTACATTCTCAGCCCCCATCGCGTGAGCTTTCTGCATGCCATGGATAGCGTGGACTGTTCATTGACCTATGAGTTCGGATTGCACGAACCCATCATGACGTTGCGGATGAGATTCCTGAACACCGGGAAGGCGGAACACCACATTGAGGCGTACTATCATCTGAAGACGACGCTTCGCACCTGTCAGACGTACGCAAGATTTGACACAGCGTCCATGTTCTACGATGAAAATACCGACGCTGTCATTGCGCGCTTCCCGCAACCGCAAACGGATGAGGCTGCTGTCTTTATCCAGAACGAGGCGGAGCGCCCAACGGGATGGGCTTTGGATGCGCGTGAATTGGCGATTACTGACTCCGGCACTTCACGATGGAGTGGGAAGACCATCCCCCGCGCAACATCGGCGCTCAAGCCCATCCCAGGGTGTGCGGCGTTTACGTACGATCGTGCCGTCGCCCCGGGGGATTCTCTGGTCGTCGTCCTGGTGATCGGAAGCTGCGAAAACGCCGAGGCTGCCGGGATGGTAAAGCTCATGCCGAAGTTGTGGTCCGATGACGTCAAGGCCTACGATCGATACGTGAGGGCGCATTCTGTGTTCAGGCCGGTGATTCGCACCGGTGATCCGTGGGTCGACCGTTCCGCCATCTGGGCCCGGGCAATCCTTGCTTCCAACGCCCACTATCTTGATGGGGAAATTGTCCCCATGCCCTGTCCCGCCGAATACAACTTCTTTTTCACGCACGATATGCTGCTGACCGACCTTGCGGCGGTGGCCTTCGATCCGCACCGGGTGAAGAAGGATCTTCTGAGCCTTGCATCCCACGCACGTGACAGCGTCATCCCGCACGCATACTACTGGCGGGACGACGGATTCAAAACCGAGTACTGTCCCCCTGACGACTGGAACCACCTCTGGTTTGTCCTTGCGGCGGCGACGTACCTGAGACACACGATGGACACTACAGTAGTGGAACGTTTGTACCCGCTGCTGACAAAGAGCATGGCTGATGCGCGGCGGCGATTGGGTAAGGATCACCTCATGTATGCGGCCGCTCCGGACTGGTGGGATATAGGGAAAGACGCCGGCCCGAGATCATACATGACCGTCCTGGTCATCCGCGCGTTGCGCGATTACACGTTCATCAGTGCCGTTCTCAAGAAACGGGATCATAACCTCGAGAAGTTGGAAGCGACCGCCCGTTTGATGCAGGAGAGCCTGCCGAAGAGATTGTGGGATGATAAGGTCAAGTACCTGATGAACGAGAACGGTGGCAGGGAGGACACGCATCTGTACATGGGATCGCTCCTTGCGCCGGTCTTCGGCGTCCTCGACACCGTCCGCTCACGGGAGCTCGTTTCGACCGCTGAACGGGTCCTGCTCGCGCCGGGCGTCGGCATCCGAACAGTCATGCCGGCTGACTTTCACACGGATTCCCTGCGCGCGGCGTTCCATTTTGCAGGTAACGAAGCCGGCGATCCATATCTCTACGCAAATGGCGGCGTGTGGCCTCACGACAACGCCTGGTATGCGCTCGCCTTGCGGTCGGTAGGGAGAGTCGACGACGCTTTCAAATTCTACCGGTCGACCATGACCCTCGACGGCGTCACAAACAGCCCGAAGGGGCAGCCGGCGTTTTACGAGTACCGGTTTTCCGACACTTCTTCGCCCGAATACGGGAAGATTGATAAACCGTCGTTCCTCTGGGCAGCAGGCTTCACACTCTACACCGCATACCGACTCCTGGGATTTGACGAGAACGTATGGAATCTTTCTCTTTCGAGGTCTCTGCCAACCGCAATAGACACCGCCAGCTGTTCCTATGAGTTTTGGAGGGAGAAAAAAGTGAAGGTGTCCCGTGCTGCCGTTGGCTTCACGGCTGACGGTATGTCGATCCCCTCCCGGGTCATCCCGCTCTCCTGTCGGGCGAGCAAGGCCTGGACTGTCGGGTTTTCGAGCGAAACAACTCCGTGCCTGGAATCGGTAAATGCAGTCCTGGAGAGCGTAGAGTATGATCCCGGGAAGCGGAATCTCTCCTTCTCGATCAGATCATTCAAGGGACATTCGGTGGTGGCAGAAGTCACTTCCGGTGCCATTCCTAGGCAAGCCCTTGTGGAAGGGCGGAAAGTCTCGAAAATCGACCATCAGGATCTCTCCAGTGGGCAGGTGATGACGAAGATCGAATTCTCTGGGAAGGATGGAGCGCAGAGGGTCGTTTTCGAGTTTTGACACAGGAGAAGGGGAGTCACTAAGAGAGGATGTCTTGTCCTGAAGGAAGTATGAATCATCGATTGTATGCACTAGAATATGCCTGAGGCTGATTTACCTAATTGGTTGTAATATAATATATTATGCGTAACATAAAGAGAACTGGATGAAGGTTGGTTTATTTGAAAAACCCGGATCCCTTCGTGTGGTGAACAAAGATCTCCGTCGGCTCGGCGAGGGGGAGGTGCTGGTGCGGGTTGAAGCCTGCGGGATTTGCGGTACCGATCTTCACATCGTTGACGGGAGCTCAAGGTCGACGCCTCCGGTGGTTTTAGGGCATGAATACGCCGGAATAGTGGAAGACGTCGGTCCAGGGATCAAAAAAGATGGTTGCCTAGGCTGCCATGTTTCTGTGGACCCCAATATTTCCTGCGGCAGGTGCTTTTTCTGCAGGCGGGGCCTTGTCCACCTCTGCAGCAACCTCCGCGCCCTCGGCGTCGACCTGGATGGCGGAATGGCAGAATACTCTATCGTGCCCGAGCCCCAAATCCACCGGCTCCCTCCAGGGATGGATGGAGATACCGGGGCGCTGATCGAGCCGGTATCATGTGTGGTCCATGGGATCGACAGGGCGCGCATTTCGCCCGGCGACACTGTGGTTATCCTTGGCGGGGGGACAGTGGGCCTCATTATGCTCCAGCTAGTGCAACATGCGGGAGCGGCAAAGACATTGGTCGTCGAACCAGTGCCCCATAAACGTGAACTTGCCCTTCGCCTCGGGGCAACATTGGTTATGGATCCGGCTTCGGGCGACGTGGAGGCGTGGGTGCGCGCCAATACGGAAGTCGGGGCGGATCTTGTCATCGAATGTGCCGGCCGGCCTGAGACCATGCAGTTGAGCCTCGACCTTGCCCGGCGAGGAGGAGTGGTGGAATTCTTCGGCGTCTGCCCGATCGGCGTGTCCATCCCTGTTGAACCGAATCTGGTCTATGCGAAAGAACTCACCATCGTCGGGTCGTATGTCAATCCGCATACCTTCACCCGCGCCGCGGCATTGCTCCAGGCATCGGCCGTCCGGCCGAACGAACTTGAAATCCAGCATTTCCCTCTGGACGGACTCCACGAGGCGTTCGAAGCGTTGCGCACAGGGAGCACACTGAAAAGCATGATCCACCCGGGACGGTGATCGCCGATGGACCGCGCCCGGGAACCAGGAGAAATGGTGATGTTGTCGAAATTCCACTACGAGCGGAGTCCGTTCGGCAAGCTGTTTTTTGTCGCCCTGTTCGCCTTCGCTCTCGCCGACTGTGCACCCGCTCAACAGCCGCTGGTAAACTTTTCATATCTGCAGCACCTCACAGAAGCCATTTTTCTCGATGGCGATTCCGTCGATATCGTCCATGTCTATGCAAATTTCCCCTCCTACCAGTGGGTTGAAGCGGCCGATGCGGGCGTCGAGGGGACAGCCTGTGTCGATGACGCCGCGCGTGCAGCGATCGTGTATCTCCGGCATTTCGAATTGACGGGGGATCCGCAAAGTGCTCGCCATGCAAAAGCTCTCTTGAGATTCGTCCTGGCGATGCAAGCCAAAGACGGAGAGTTTTACAATTTTCTGCACAGGGATCATACCATCAATACCACCGGAAGGACAAGCGTCAAATCGTTCGGCTGGTGGGCAGCCCGTGCGATGTGGGCGATCGGAACGGGGTTCCGGGTCCTTGCGAAGGATGATTCATTGTTTGCCGGTCGGCTCCAGCAAGCGTTTCTTCGCGGCTATCCCCATGTGGAAAAACTCCTCGAACGCTACGGCACAGTCGATACCGTGTCGGGTTACGCAGTCCCAAGGTGGCTCCCGTACGATTCCGGCGCGGATGTGACCGCGGAACTTCTCCTCGGTCTTGTCGAGTATGCATCGCAGACGCACGATCCGGCGGTCCTCCGCTCGATTCACAAGCTGGCGGACGGCATCATGCTGATGCAGGACGGATCAGCCGGAGAGTTTCCGTTCGGACTCCACCGGTCCTGGGAGACACAGTGGCATATGTGGGGCAATGCACAGACCCAGGTGCTCGCGGAGGCAGGGAAAAGATTTGGAGACAGTGCGATGATCGCTTCGGGAAAACGGGAGGCAGATGGATTCTACAGCAGATTGTTGATCGACGGCTTCATAAAAGAGTGCGACATTGCGAAGCCAAATTCCGCCGTCCGGTACGAACAGATTGCCTATGCCGTGCGACCGATGGCCCTGGGGCTGCTCCGCCTTTACGAAGCAACCGGAAACCGCGACTATGCGGTTATGGCGGGTTTGGCCGGCTCATGGTTGTTCGGAAACAACGTACTGCACCAAATGATGTACGACCCGTCCACCGGGCGCTGCTACGACGGCATCCGGGATTCGGTCTCATTGAACAAGAATGCCGGCGCGGAATCCACCATCGAGGCCCTCTCTACCGTTGTGGAGCTCGATCACGCCCCCGAAGCAAAACGATTCCTGTTCTTCAAGAAAGTCTCGACCATTCATACTGAGCGCCGGGTGGCAGCCCTCTTCAGGGACGATGCCGGCAATGAAGTCACGGTCGACCTGGAGATGCCGCGGGGCAGTCTCTTTGTTCTCGAAGGCGCCGCCAGCCGGAAATTTCAGGAAGAGAAGCAATGAGGATTTTCCATAGAGTCGGAGGCCCGGCGATCCTTGCCTGTGCACTCCTGATCAACTGTTTAACCCTGGACCGCGTCATGCTTGCACAGCAAATCCCGATCCCGAGAATCGAGCAGATGTCCGCCATGCCGGCCCCGTATCTTATGCGCGATTGGAAGCAGGTCGCGCGGGGCTACGACTCGCTGGTGTTTAACACCGCACTTCAGGGACAGTACCTGCCGCTGTCCAAGAAATACACTGCGACGACAAACTATCCGGGGATTGAGACCTTTGCCCTCCAGTCGTACGTTGGGTCTTCACTGGATAACGGCGAGGGCATCAACTGCATTCCGGCGATTGTGGGGGCATCGCTCGCCGGAATCGACAAGAGCAATCAGCAGGGTGTGAACTGGGTGCAGATGTGCAGAGAGTGGTTCAACAAAGCCAACGGCCAGAATGTCTATCTCAATTCCCCCGGCGGAACCACGCCTGACGACTGGTGGTACCAGACGATGCCGAACGTGTTCTTCTATCAACTGTACAGTCTGTATCCCGGGAGTGCCGATTTTGCATCGCAGTTCGTCTCGGTGGCAGACCGCTGGCTTGCGGCTTTGCAGGCAATGGGGGGGTCGACCGCACCATGGAGCATCGCCAATGTGAACCACCAGGCTTTTAATTTTTCGACGATGAAGCCGGTGGATGCGACGTGGGTGGAACCGGAGGCGGCGGGCGCGATCGCGTGGATGCTCTATCAGGCATTTATTGTTACGGGCGATCAACGCTATCGCGAAGGGGCGGAGTTGGCGATGGAATCGCTGCTCGTGTACAACACCAACCCATCGTATGAATTACAGCTGCCGTACGGCGTTTGCGTTGCCGCGCGCATGAACGCCGAATTGGGTACCACCTACGACCTCACGAAGATGTTGAACTGGTGCTTTTCGAATGGCGACGGGACACTGCGGCAGTGGGGAGTCAGTGTGGGCACATGGGGAGGATTTGATTGTTCCGGACTGGTCGGAGAAATCAATCATTCGAACGACTACCCATTCTTCATGAACGGAGTGGAGCAGGCAGGCGCCCTCACCCCGGTGGTGCGATATGACGATCGCTATGCCCGTGCGATGGGGAAATGGATCCTGCACCTCGCCAACGCTTCGCGCCTGTTCTACACGAGCTTTCTCCCCGACGACCACCAGGACAGTTACGTGTGGGGGCATCAATACGATCCGGAATCGTGGATCGCCCACGAGTCGTTGCGCCAGTACAACCCGTCGAACAGCGCAATCACTCCGTATCTGACGGGCGATGCGATCCAGGGTGGATGGGCCCCCACGAATTTCGCGCTGTACGGAGCTTCGCACGTCGGTATCCTGGCCGGCATTCTCGACACGACGGATGTTCCGATGGTTCTTCGCATCGATCTCCTGAAGACCGACTATTTCCACGGTCCCGCATATCCCACGTACCTTTTCTATAATCCTTATCAGTCGGACACGACTGTTGCGTTGAATGTCGGACAGGGATCCTTCGATCTGTACAACACGGTGACAAAACAATTCCTCGCTCACGGGGTCAGCGGGACAACTCCCATCGTCATTCCCGCCGACGGTGCGGTGGTTGTGGTGCTGGCACCTGCCGGCGGCACGCTGAGTTATCGGCTCGATCAGACTCTGATCGACAGCGTCGTCGTGGACTATCGGTCAGGGCGAGCCGTGATGAATTACCCTCCGCGGGTCAAGGCTCTTGCGCCGGTTCTCCCTGCGGTGCCCCTGAGCGGAACGACGGACGTGTATTGCACGGCGACCGACCGGGATGGAGATTCACTGGGGTATACCTGGGCGGCTTCGGAAGGAGTTCTCAGCGGGTCCGGACGCGTTGTGCATTGGACGGCGCCGGATACTGCAGGACATGCCGTTCTGGAGTGCACCGTCAGCGACGGACGCGGGGGGCAGACTCTTGCGAGGGATACGATCCAGGTGATTCAGCGGACGAATGCCCCGCCGGTGATCCTCCGGTTCAATGCCTTACCCCGCAAGCTTAATCTCGGGGGCGCATCCACGATCGAGTGCGTCGCCACCGACCCCGATAATGATACGCTTCACTTTGCATGGTCTGATAGCGTTGGGACTCTTTCCGGCGACGGCCCGATCGTTCATTGGACGGCGCCGGGAGCAGCGGGGGATTACCCCATCACTTGCGCAGTAGATGACGGGTACGGAGGTTCGACAAGGCGGAGCATCTTCCTCGAAGTCCGGGATCTTTCCATCACGCAGAGCGGTTCGCTGGTCGCCTGGTACCCGTTCAACGGCAACGCCGATGACGGCACAGGGCACGGCCACAACGGGACGGTGAATTCCGCCCTTCTCGTGGCTGACCGGGCGGGCAATCCGAACAGCGCGTATGCATTCAACGGGACAAGCAATTCGATTGTGGTGCCGAACGATTCTTCCCTCAATTTTCAAAAGTCCCTGACGGTCAACCTCTGGATGAAAGTGGGGACATTTTACCCGACGAGGGAACAGTATGTGATCTCTCACGGCAACTGGCAGGACCGGTGGAAACTCTCGCTTTCGCCCATCACGAACAAGCTCCGTTTGACTGTGAAGAACGCACAGGGACAAATCAAGGACCTCGATGGGGATTCCCCGCTCGTTCTGGATAGCGTATACAATGTCACCGGGGTCTATGACGGGACGGATCTGGAGTTGTATCTCAATGGCCAGCTCGACGCATTCACCCCGTTTTCCGGTTCTATCAACATGACGACGGTGGCGCTGACAATCGGGCAGGACCTTCCCGGCGACGACAATTACGACTTCAACGGTACTCTGGACGACATCCGGATCTATGATTACGCGCTGCCATACAGCGTGATTGGCGCACTGGCGACCACGTCGGTTGACGAGCAGTCAGCCCCGGCCATTCCGACATCGACCATGCTCGAGCAGAACTATCCGAACCCGTTCAATCCGAAAACAGTAGTCAGTAGTCAGTGGACAGTAGACAGTAAGGTACGGCTTGCGGTGTATGATCTTCTTGGGCGGGAGGTGGCAGTGATCGCAAACGGCCGATATCCGGCTGGAAGATACTCGTTCACTTTTGATGGGAGTGGGCTGGCCAGCGGGGTGTACTTCTATCGCCTTACGGCCGGTGAGAAAGTAATAACGCACAAGATGGTGCTTCTCAAATAAGGGAACAGGGGACAGGATGAGGCAATGGGAGTAAGAAGAAGGGAAGTAAGAAGTAAGAAGAAGGAGAGTAAGAAGAAGGAAGTAAGAAGAAAGCGGGAACGTAGTGCTTCTTCGCTTCCCCCTTCTCCCATTCTCACCTTCCCCCATTCTCCCCTTCCCCCCTTCTCCCAGTCTCCCCTTCTCACGAGCCAATTGAGTAAGCAGTAGACAGTAAGCAGTAAGCAGGAAGCAGTAAGCAGGAAGCGTCTCCATCACAGAGTTTCCGAGGCCCAACCTCGCGGTCAGGAGAAAATGAAAAAACTCTACTCTCGACGGTCCATATGAATTCCGGGCCGTGAATACAAATGGAACCGTGCCGTCGTCGTGCGCGCGCGCAGCGGATTGGCTCCCGGCGGTTGTGCCGGGTACGGTCCATACGGACCTGATGGCCAACGGCGTTATCCCCGACCCGTTCTACCGCATGAACGAAAATGACGTTCAGTGGATTGATCAGGAGCAGTGGATCTATCGAAAATCCTTCGACGTGCCGGCCGAATTCCTCCACGAGAAGATTGTCCGCCTGCGCGCGGAAGGACTCGACACCTACGCGGAAATCCGGATAAACGGAAAAGGGATAGGCAAGACTGCGAACATGTTCGTAGAGCATACCCTGAACGTGAAGCGCGCGTTGCGGGCCGGCACCAATTCGATCGAGATCCTTTTCGATTCACCCGTTCTGCGATCGAAGGCGCTCGAGCGCCGGCATGGTGCGCTCCGCGTGGCCCTCGAACCGCATCGGGTCTACGTGAGGAAAGCACAGTATTCCTTCAGCTGGGACTGGGGTCCCAAGTTGACCACCTCGGGCATCTGGCGTCCTATCTTCCTGGAAGCTTTTTCGAACGGCACCCTCAAAGACCCATTTGTGAAAGTGCTCTCCGCCGATTCGCGTGCGGCCGTCCTGAGAATCACCGCCGACGTGGAGGGAATAATCGCCGGGGATGAATCCATCCGGGTGGCAGTCACCGGGGACGGGGAGAAGTTCGAAAAATCTTCGAACCTCCGGGAGAAAAAGGTGGGGATGACGATGAAGCTTCCCCGTCCGAAGCTCTGGTGGCCGAACGGACAGGGAGAACAGCCGATGTACTCCGCGCAGATTACTCTCCTTCGCGGAGAAGAGGTGTTGGACGAGCGGATTGTCCCATTTGCCGTCAGGACGATAGCCCTTCTTCAGGAAAAGGACGACGAGGGGAAGACATTTCAACTGGTCGTGAACGGCAGGAAGATTTTCTGCAAAGGGGCGGACTGGATTCCGGCGGACAACTTCTTGCCGAGGGTGCCGGACTCCCGCTACGAAACGCTCCTCCGGATGGCACAGGATGCGCACATGAACATGATCCGCGTCTGGGGAGGGGGGATCTATGAAGACGACCGGTTCTACGATTTGTGCGACCGCCTTGGACTTCTCGTATGGCAGGACTTCATGTTTGCCTGCGGAGAATATCCGGATCAACCCTGGTTCTTCGACGCCGTGCGGACCGAAGCGGAGCGGGCCATTAAACGCCTGCGGAACCATCCCTCCCTGGCTCTCTGGTGCGGAAACAACGAGTGCGAGTGGCTCTTTTGCATGGAGAATCCCGGGAAACATCCGGACCAGATGCATGGCGCAACAATCTTCAGGGATCTCCTCGCCGGGGCGTGCAGGGAATTTGACGGAACCCGTCCCTACTGGCGAAGTTCTCCGTTCGGCAACGGCTTCCCCAACGACGAGTCGAACGGGAACCATCATCAGTGGCAGGTCTGGAGTGCCTGGAAAGACTTCTCCGTCTATGAAAATGATCGCGGCAGATTTGTGACTGAATTCGGGTTTCAGGCACCTGCGAACGTCCGGACGATCGAGGAATGCACCCTCCCCGAGGACCGGCATCCGCAGAGCCCGGTCATGGAGCATCACAATAAGCAGATCGAAGGGACAGAGCGCCTCATGCGGTTTCTCAGCGGCCATTATCGCGTCGAGACCGACTGGCGCCGGTTCACTTATCTTGCGCAACTCGTGCAGGCAGAGGCATTGAAAACGGCTGTCGAACACTGGAGACGGCGGATGTTCAAGACGGCGGGAGCATTGTTCTGGCAGATCAACGATTGCTGGCCGGTTTCCAGCTGGGCGGTGATCGACAGCGCGCTTCGCCCTAAGGCAGGCTATTTCTATGCGAAGCGCTTTTTTGCTCCCCTGCTCCTGAGCTTTCAAAAGACCGGACAGACGATTGAGCTCTGGGTGACAAACGACAGCCCGCGGCCGGTCAGCGGCGCGGTGGCACTCTCGCGAAGATCGTTCGATGGCACCAGGGCATGGGAAACGGAGCAAGCGGTTCGCATCCCCGCAAACTCGTCCCGGAAGGTTCTTCGCATCGACCACGCGCTTCTTGCGGGGATCAACAGCGCAATCGAATATCTCTTTGCGACATGGAAGGGGAGCGGAGTTGAAGGCGTGGAGAACAGATACTTCTTTGCAGAGCCAAAACATATGAAGTTTGTCGAGCCCCGCATCACGAAAGAAATCCTGCCTCTCGGAGACAACTCCGTGGCAATCAATCTGGAAGCGTCGACATTTGTCAAAAGTGTCCGGCTGGAACTCGCGGGCGAAGACGCCGTCTTTGAAGACAATTACTTCGATCTTGACGCCGGCGGAAGGCGAAGCATCCTGCTCCACACAGCGGCCGATCCTTCCACGATTGTGAGCCGCCTGAACCTGGAATATATCCGATAACGCATGACGACGCCAAACAATCTTCCGCAGGTTGAACGTCTCAATGGCGGACAACCGATTCTCAAAAAGGTGAACGACCACGCCTGGGAGAACAGGGTGGTGTTCAATCCTGCGGCTGTCCTCGTTGACGATCAGCAGTCGTTGGCGCGGGCAATACAGGCGCTGCCGCTGGACCGAAGCGTGACTGACCGGCTTCTCGAACACAGTGCGCTTTGCTTTCTGTACTACCGCGCGCAGGGCGAACCGACGGAGGCATATGATCATCGGCGCTCGGCCATCGGTCTTGCGGTACTCTCGCCAACTCTCGACCTTCTCGCGCGGCTTGATGCCCCGGTCATTCGTCCCGACCTGCCGTTTGAAGATCTGGGCGTGGAAGATCCCCGGGTGACCCGGATCGGCGACAGGTTTTTCATGTTCTATGCCGCCTATGCATCCGGGAAAGACAAGAACAGGATCCGGATCGCATGCGCGAGCAGCACGAATCTTGTCCACTGGGAGAAACATGGCCTCCTCAATGGAGGAGTGAATGCAGTGGACAACAAGAACGGGATGTTGTTTCCCACCCGCGTAGGGGGAAAGTTCCAGCTGCTCCATCGTCCGATGGAAGGTGAGAACGCGATGATGATCCACCGGGCGGAGGCAAACGATATCTTCGGGGAGTGGACGACGACCGGCGTGTTCATGAAGCCGATCCCGGACAACGCATTCAAGGATGTGTGGATTGGCGGCGGTGCTCCGCCGATTCTTCTGAACGAGAACGCCATGCTTGTCCTTTACCACATCGGGAAACGCAAGTTCGACGGACAGCGGGAGTACGATCTCGGCATTGCCGTGGTCGATCCCCGCCATCCCGAAGTGATCATCCGTCGTGGGGAGCCGCTGTTGCGTCCTGCCACCCCGGCGGAGACAAACGGCGATGCCGACCTGGGAGTGAACAACGTCGTGTTCGTGTGTGGCGCATACCTGTACCATGAGGATCTGTACATCCCGTATGCCGGCGCCGACAGCGTGGTCCTTGGAGCAAGGATCCGGAAAGAGGAACTCCAGCGTTACCTCCGGGGTTGACCATTTGACTTTCACTCCATCGCTTGATAGATTTTTGCACCACCCACCTGTGCCTTCGCGTTCGGACTCGCGCACCCTGTCGTATCCCGGTAGTAGGTCGCATCTGGCCTGTTTCTGGCGGGCAGGCTGAAGGCAAGGCCGGGCGCATTGCGACGGCATTTTCCTGGAACGCGTATGTTCATCCTCGGGATATCCTGTTTCTACCACGATTCAGCAGCCGCGCTGGTGAAAGACGGAGTTGTCGTGGCCGCCGCCCAGGAGGAACGGTTCACGCGAAAGAAGCACGATTTCGATTTCCCCTCTCAGGCAATCGCCTGGTGCCTCAAGGAAGGAGGGATCACCGTCGACGATCTCGCCTATGTTTCCTTCTATGACAAGCCGTTGCTGAAGTTCGAGCGAATCCTCGAGACCTATCTCGCGTTCGCCCCCGTCGGTATAGCGTCGTTCCTGATGGCCATGCCGCTCTGGTTGAAAGAGAAGCTATGGATTCCCTCCCTTATTCACGACCATCTCGGCTATGAAGGGAAGATCATCTTCCCCGAGCATCACGAATCGCATGCAGCTTCTGCGTTTTTCCCGTCGCCGTTTACAAGGGCCGCCTTTCTCACGATGGATGGAGTAGGGGAATGGGCAACCACGAGCTATGGAGTGGGCAACGGGAATTCCTTCACCATCCTCGGAGAGCTGAATTTCCCTCATTCGCTGGGTCTTCTCTACTCGGCGTTCACCTACTTCACCGGTTTCAAAGTGAACTCGGCGGAGTACAAAGTGATGGGCCTGGCACCGTACGGCGAACCGAAATATGTCCGGACGATCTATGATCATCTGATCGATCTGAAGGAAGACGGTTCATTCCGGATGAACATGGAATATTTCGACTATTGTGCCGGTCTCCGGATGACCAACAAGAAATTCGATGCCCTGTTTGGTGGACCGCCGCGTGAGGGTGAATCACAGTTGACGCAGCGGGAGATGGATCTTGCACGGTCACTGCAGGAGGTGACGGAGGAAATCATGCTGCGGATGTCTCGTCATGTCCACAAGGTCACGGGGGAAACCAACCTCGTCCTTGCGGGGGGCGTGGCACTGAACTGCGTTGGGAACGGGCGGGTTCTTCGCGAGGGGCCCTTCAAAGAAATCTGGATTCAACCGGCGGCGGGTGATGCGGGCGGGGCGTTGGGGGCGGCGTTGCTGACCTGGCACATGTATCTCGGGAATCCGCGCACTGCAGACAATGCCCATGACTCGCAGCAGGGCTCCTATCTTGGTCCGCGATACGACGATGGCGAAGTTGAACGGTTTCTCACCGAAAACGGAATTGCCGCCCGGAAACTCAGCGGGCAGGAGCTCGTGTCCGAAGTGGCCGGGCTTATCGCGAACGAGAATGTGATCGGATGGTTCCAGGGCCGGATGGAATTCGGTCCACGAGCCCTCGGTGCGCGCAGCATTATCGGCGATGCGCGTTCGGCGAAAATGCAGTCGATCATGAACCTGAAGATCAAATTCCGCGAATCATTTCGTCCCTTCGCACCGTCGGTGCTGCGTGAGCATGTCAGCGAGTACTTCGAGATCGACAGGGAGAGCCCGTACATGCTCCTCGTGGCACCGGTTGCAGCCTCCCGCTGCATTGCCATGAACGGCGAACAGGAGAAGCTCTTCGGCATCGACAAGCTCAACGTTGCGCGCTCCGAAATCCCTGCCGTCACGCATATCGATTATACCGCCCGGATACAGACGGTGGATCGGGACACCAATCCGCTCTATTACGATCTCCTCCGGGAATTTTATCGCCAGACCGGTTGTCCGGTCATCATCAACACGTCATTCAACGTCCGGGGCGAGCCCATCGTGTGCCGACCGGAGGAAGCGTACCGGTGCTTCATGCGCACAAACATGGACTACCTTGTGATGGGAAGTTTTCTCATCGCCAAGCGGGAGCAGAAGGCGCTTGTCGGCGATACTGACTGGAAAAAGGAGTTTGAACTTGACTGACAAGCTCGACACATCCCCGAAAGCCATCGGGAAATTCGCTCTTCTGTTTGCCTTCATCGCCCTGGCGATCGGCGCATATGCGGCCTATAAAGGTCACGCCTGGTGGTCATGGTTCCTTCTCCTTGCACTCTTCTTTCTGGTCGGGAGACAATTCTTTCCTTCGTTGCTCCGTCCGATTTACATCGGCTGGATGAAGTTCGCGTTCGCCCTCGGCTGGATCAACACGAGGATCCTGCTGGGAGTGTTCTATTATCTGATTCTCACGCCGGGCAGCATCGTGATGCGATTAATGAAGCGCGACGTATTGAACCGCAAATTCGATCGCAAGGCGGAGACCTACTGGGTTCAGCGCCAGAACGGGAACGTGGGACCTGAACGGTATGAGAGACAATTCTAGAGGTTCGACCGAAAACCCCACATCGATTGTCTGCTGTTGAAAATCTGTGGCGCGTTGTGGGGAAAGTATTCCATGAGTGGGGTTTTTCGGCTCACCTCCTGGTTCTCTCTTCGAGAGGGTGTAAACCACGCGGAATCCCGCAGATATTGCATATCAACCTCCATCCTCGCATATTAGCGGGGTCTTACCCACATAAAACGTGAACACGTAGATCCCTCACTATGTAGCGGGCTTCCACCACGATGTCCAGAACTCATTCTAGCGCCTTCATGCCGGGGTTCGGAGGCGTACTTCTCGTAATTTTTTCCCTCCTGGCGACTGTTGCCTCACCGATAATCGTCCGAACTCAGACTCAGGAAGAGACGCAGGCCGAAGCTGCCAAGCGGCTGCAAAGCATGACCCCCCAGGAGATTGAAGCGCGGTTGAAGGCGATGGGGATGACGATGGCCGATGCCGAGCAGAAGGCAAAGGAGATGGGGATCGACCTGAAGACCTTCCTCCAGCTTCAGCGGAAGACGCCAGAAGGGGAGGCTCCTTTGAAACCGCAGGTTTCGGTTGCAGAGAGCCTTTCAACGGCCAAGGCAGAGTCGATTTCCGTGAAGCGGCCCCCTCGTGGCCCGCGGCCGAAGGGTCTGGGCGGGCTGCCGTATTTTGGCTACGATATCTTCGGGGAGGTGCCCACGGCGTTTGAACCGACCGCTGCAGGCCCTGTGGACCCTGAATACATCGTCGGTCCGGATGATATTCTCCGTATCACGGTGTGGGGGCAGGTCGAATTGCGGCAGGAATTGACTGTGGACAAGGAGGGAAGGATTTTTATCCCGACGATCGGGCAGATCCTTGTCTCCGGACTCACGCTCGACCGGGCGACGCTGACGATCAAGAGAGAGATGGCTCGTTCCTATTCAGGCTTGATGAGTCAGCCTCCCACCGCGTGGCTCGACGTCACCGTCGCCCGACTACGTCCAAAGCGGGTCTTTGTGATGGGTGAAGTGGACAAGCCAGGCGGTTACACTGTAAGCAGTTATGCGACGGTGTTCAACGTTCTTTATAGTGTCGGCGGTCCGACGGTGAAGGGGAGCCTGCGCGACATCCGCGTGCTCAGGAACGGCAAAGTGATCGCCCATGTGGACATGTACGCCTATCTTGCCGGGGAGAGCGAGACCAACGATCTCCGTGTCCAGGACAACGATATCGTCTACATCCCGCCGAGGGGGAAGACGGTTGCCATAGCGAAAGAGGTCCGTACGCCGGCCGTGTATGAGCTCCTGCCGGGTGAAGGCCTGGCAAAGCTGATCCAGTTCGCCGGAGGGGTGCTGAGTACCGCATACATTGAACGGGCGCAGGTCGACCGGATTGTGCCGTTCAAAGAGCGTGTCCAGGGTCAGGATGACCGGCGCGTGATGGATTTGGATCTCCGGAGGGTCCTGAACGAAGGGAGAGACTACGAGCTCTACGACCAAGATATCATCACAGTCTATTCCATTCTTGACATCCGCCGGAACATTGTTGCCGTCTCCGGTGCCGTGCGCCGTCCCGGCCGGTTTGAGATCGAGAAGGTGAAAACGGTCAGCGGCCTGGTAGCGGCTGCGGGGGGACTCGACCCGAAAGCATACGTCGGCGAGGCCCACCTACTCCGTTTCAATCCCGACGACATCACGCGGCGGATTGTGCTCATTGATCTCGGTGAGATCCTGGAATCGAAAACGCCGGATGTCGCGCTTGAGCCGCGGGATTCTCTCCTGGTGTTTTCGACGGAGAATACTGAGGTCAAAACGCGGTTTGTCACAATCGATGGGCAGATCAAGAAGCCGGGCCAGTATCCTTATCTCGACGGGATGACGCTACGGGAGCTGATATTGCAGGCAGGTGGGTACACAGAGAGTGCAGAGAGGCTGGAGGCGGAAGTATCGCGTGTCCCCCCCGACGGGTTGGCGGGGGACTCTCTGGTGATCATCCTGCATCCGGATATTCCGACGTCATTTGATACGATGGGGATTGCGCCCGAGGAGCAGTTTGCCCTGCAGCACCGTGACCAGGTATTCATCCGGCCGAACCCGAAGTTTGTCGAAGTGCGGCGTGTTGCGATTACGGGGGACTACACCTATCCCGGTGTGTATGCATTGAAGGAGAGAGGTGAAAGGCTGTCCAGCCTGCTTCGCCGTGCGGGGGGGCCGACCACCACGAGTTATCTGAGCGGAGCGCAACTGATCAGGAAGGACAAGCGAGTCCTCGTGGATTTTTCGCTCGCGATGCAAGGAAACGAAAATCATGACATCATCTTACAGGACGGGGACAGCATTCATGTCCCCACAAAGCCGCGGACGGTATTTGTCACCGGTGAAGTGAACCGTCCCGGTCTGCTCTCGTTCATCGACGGCGACGATGTTTCGGATTACATTGACCGTGCCGGCGGCCGGACGGACAGCGCGAACTATGCGATTCTCATGAAGCCGACGGGGGAATCACGGCGGGTGAATTTCGGATTGTTCCGGTCGAATCCCGAAGTCCTCGAAGGCTCCACGATATATGTGGAAAAGATCAGGCAGGAGAAGGAGTCCGCCCCGGTGGACATTGGCGGGACGATCAGGGATGTGTTTGCGGTTTTGGCAAGTGCCGCGACGGTGATTTATTTGATTTATCAGACGACGAAGTAGAACCTATTGATCAACGCTTCACTTGTGACGCGAATTTGTAAGGTGCCGCTTGGATTATATTTATTCGATTTGGAAGTGCCCTGGAATTGAACGCTAGGGTTGACGCGAATCGGACAATATCCATTTCACTGGAGCTGCAATGAATGATGTTTGCGTAATTGGGCTAGGGTATATCGGGTTGCCGACTGCCGCTTTGCTTGCAAACAACGGCATGAAGGTTACAGGAGTCGACAATAATGAAGAGGTTATCGATACCATTAGAAAAGGGAATGTCCACATAGATGAAGCAGGTCTGCGGACCCTGGTCCAAGCTGCAGTCCGTTCCGGCATGTTGGAAGTGAGCTTAACGCCGACCGAGTCAGAAGCATTCATTATTGCTGTCCCGACTCCCATCCAGGCAGACACACGGCCTGACCTCACTCACGTTTTTGATGCCGTTGCGTTGGTATGCCCTGTTCTGAAAGCAGGAGACCTTCTCATTGTCGAGTCTACAGTTCCGCCAGGAACTACTGAAACAGTAGCCCGGTTCGTCAAAACTCACCGTCCCGATCTCATTCAGAATAGTGCCATCGACGGACTGAAAATTGACGTGGCTCACTGCCCAGAACGCGTACTGCCAGGGCGGATATTGAAAGAACTTGTAGAAAATGATCGCGTGGTGGGTGGCATTACACCGCAGGCAACCAATAGAGCGGCTCAACTGTATAACAGAATTGTTTCGGCCAGCATCCACAAGACTTCTGCAACAACCGCTGAAATGGTGAAGCTTGCAGAGAATACCTTCCGCGACGTCAATATTGCTTTGGCAAACGAGATGGCACTAATGTGTGAAAAATCCGGGATCGATGCTTGGGAAGTCATAGGTCTCGCCAATCATCATCCTCGCGTAAATTACCTTCGCCCTGGACCAGGCGTTGGAGGACACTGTATCGCTGTAGACCCGTGGTTCTTAGTCTCTCAGTTCCCCGACGAAACCAAGGTGATCCGTAGCTCAAGAGAGCGAAACGATAGCATGCCAGGGTTGGTGGTTTCTCGGGCGTTGGAGCTGGTTGGTGATGTTGCGAAGCCGAAGGTAGCCTGTCTGGGACTAAGCTATAAGGGCAACGTTGGAGATGCCCGGTCGAGCCCAGCCATCCAAGTGTATGAAGGTCTGATTGAGAAGGTCCCACAAGGGAGTGTCGTAGTCCATGATCCGCATGTTGCAGTCGCCACTATCCCTCTCTCTTCTCTCGAAGATGCAATTGCAGGTTCGGACTTGCTTATTATCCTAACAGACCATGATGAGTATCGCTACATCGATCCCATTGCCGCCGCTCAGAAGATGAGGAGACGACTTATCTACGATACTCGGCATGTGATCGAGCCAGCTGCGTGGATGAAAGCGGGGTTCACGGTAGAAGTGTTGGGGCAAAGAAGACGTGAGGCAGCAGGTGCTGTCTCGCCCAGCGTTATAAGAGTCATTTGATTCGAGATGCATTCACTAAAAAGACTTCTTTGATGGAACCAAGTGAAAATGCCGTAGATCGTGTGAACGTTCAAACTGTTCACTCGAGGGGGTGGGCTCTTATACTCCCAAAGGTTTGGAACCGATGGCCATGGGTGTTTGGATTTGGCATAGCGGTCGGCGTTATTACTTTTGTGGTAAACTTCTTTGTGTTGTGGCCATATTTCAAAGCGGAAGCATCTCTTCTTCCTGAATCTGATAAGGGGAGGACAGGTTCTCTTGGCCAACTGGCGGGATTGGCTGAGATGGCCGGGGTAGCCACGGGTACCGCCACATCCTTTACGAAGTTTTATCCAGCGATAATCGCCAGTCAGACAATCCTTCGTGATGTGATCTCGAAGAAGTATACCACCAAACGGTTCGCGGTTCCTGTTGACCTTGACAGAATACTTTGATGTCAGCGGGAACACCCCCGAACAACGTATGGTGAAAACACTTAAGTTGGCGCGCGATCTAGTCAATACCACCGTAGATCAAAAGACTGGGATGGTCCGCGTCTCTGTCGAGATGCCGGAGGCACAGCTTTCTGCCGACGTGCTCAATGACATCATTGCTGAAGTGGATGACTTCATTAGACACAAACAGAACACGTCGGCCTCTGAACAAGCGAAGTGGATAAACCTTCGGCTAGACGAGGTAGAGGGGCAATTGCGTTCCGCGGAAAATGAGTTAATGAGCTTTCGTGAGCGCAACCGCAGGATTTTCGATTCGCCGGACCTATTGCTTCAGCAAGACAGATTGGCCCGAGACATGCAGATGAAATCCACGTTGTATGTAGAACTGAAAAAACAATATGAGCTCGCGAAAATCGATGAAATAAAGAGTCTCACAATCGTTAATGTCCTTGACAAAGCTAGACCACCAATACAAAAAGTACGCCCCCACCGACTGATCAACACAGGGATTGCCTTCCTATTGGGGCTGCTTCTGGCCGCGTCGTATATCGCTTTGCGAGATGTTTACCTACCGCTTGGCGTGACGAGACTCAACGAGATTATGAAAAGCGGAGTAATCTCCAACTGAGTGCGGTTGCGGTTACCCCGCGATGTGGTCCGAAAATTCATCCACTACGATGCAGGCGGCAGAGATTGACGCCAATGAGAATCGATTGGATCAGGGTATGCCTCAATTAGGGGTTACATATGCGCGGTTGAAGTTCCTCGTGAAGAATACTCTCATGCTATATGCGAATCATGTGAGGAAGAGGGAGTACTTGGCGCAGGAATTCCGATGGGTCAACGAACGCCCGATCGAATACGGTTATCTTTTTCGTCAATTAACGCGCATCGAAGGGAAAACGATCCTGGATGTCGGAACGGGAACCACGGCTCTTCCCCATGTACTGCGAACATGTGGGTACATCGTCACGGCGATCGATAACTTCAAGGATTACTGGACGTCTGGGATCATCAATCGACACTGGTGGGTCGTGAATGACAATATCCTAAACCCCCAAACGGATGGCCCTTTTGATGTCGTAACTTGCATAAGTGTTCTGGAACATATCACCGACCATGTCCAGGCAGTAACCAACATATCCCGGCTGCTTAAGCCGGGCGGACACCTAATTGTTTCTATTCCCTACAATGAGAATAAATACCTATCAAATGTCTATTCCCGTCCGGAAGCGAGTTACGGCAAGGACAATCCGTATATTTGCCAGGTTTTCTCACGTCGAGAACTCGAAAGATGGGTCGAAGGGGCATCGGTGAAGATCATAGATCAAGAATACTGGGAAGTTTTTTCGGGAGAATTCTGGACATTTGGTAGGCAACTCTACCCAAGGAGATCTGTGGGAAGTGCTGAGACTCACCACTTAACGTGTATTATGTTCGAGAAGTTGTAATAGGAAACGGAAGGCCAGTGCGAATTCGTGCGCTAGATTCTTTTGGGTTGCCCCTTTGGTCAAAGCAGATGATAGGATATCTCCGTTCTTATGTGCCGGAGAAAGCCCTGTATGGCCATGCGTATCAATCGATGTTTGAGTTTCTGGCGGCGTCAGAATTATGGGATCGTGCCAGAATGATGGAGTACCAACAGATTCGAATATCCAGCCTTCTTCGCCACGCTCAATCTAGCGTCCCCTGGTATTCTCGCAGATTTGCGGACTACGGGGTGAATGCCTCGCAGTTCAAAGACTTGTCAGATCTTCGGCGTTTCCCTTTTGTAACCAAGAAAGACCTCCAAAGCAGTGGCTTGGAGTTTGTTTCGACAGCAGTCCCTCGCGAAAGCCTTGTCTATCTGACCACGGGGGGGTCGACAGGCGTCCCCGTTGGTTTCTATCAATCGCGCAATTTTCAAATGTACGAACTTGCCTTCAATGCATACTATTGGAGGTGGTTCGGGATTCGGCCAAACGATCTTTGCGTCGAACTGAGAGGCTCATATGTTGGATCACATGATCGGCCGTTTAAGTACGTGACGAGATCGAATCACTGGCTTTTTTCGACTTACTACCTTACTGAAGAGACATTTCCAATATATCTGGCAAAACTCAACGCCATTCGGCCTAAGTATCTGCAAGCATATCCTTCAGCTGCTTCTCTGTTCGCAAAATTCCTCAACAATTCAAACCATACCCTTGTCTTCAAGCCGCGAGTAATCTTTTGTGCGTCGGAGGTGTTGGATCCTTCTCAGGTAAGCATGATCGAACATGCTTTTCAGTGTCCGGTTCATTCTCAGTACGGACAAACGGAGAGAGTGTGCCTTGCTGCGTGGACCCCAACATCCATGCTGTATCATTGTTTCCCACAATATGGACATGTGGAGCTTCTGAACTCAGATGACAAAGAAGTGGATGTGAGGGGATCCGTCGGGGAGATCGTAGGTACAAGCCTCAATAATTTCGCCGCACCACTGATCAGATATCGCACTGGCGATGTCGCCCGAAACCCCGATCATAGCACGGAGGAAAAGTCATACCGATTGTTCTCTACGATCGAAGGCCGTCGTCAAGATCATATCATATCCTCGAACGGACGTCGGGTTTCCATTGCAGCGCTCAATATGCACACTGACTTATATGATCAAGTTCTTCAGTACCAATTCAAACAAGATGCCCCGGGGAAAGTGCTATTGCTGGTTGTCCCACGAAACGACTTCACGATCAAATCAATGGATCGAATTCGATCTGCAATAAACGAGAAATTGGGTCCGGATTTTTCCCTAGCGCTAGAATCAGTTGCCAGGATTGCGCTAACAGACCGGGGCAAGACGCGTTTTCTCATACAAGAAATCGCGGACGTCAATGAGGGGGTAGATCATGCCTGAAGTCATTTCAGTCAACGATTCACAAGTAGCTATTTTCCTTGACCCGAACTGCACGTATAACACCATTTCGCCTTTCCAGCCACTTTGTCATTATCCTGAATATCCGTTTGAAAGCGCGTCAATCGAAGCAGGACTCGCAACTCAAGCGCGGGACGGCTATCACGCGGTTAGGGAGACCCTTCACCTACTTGGATATGACAGCGTGCATTTCGGTACCATCCAATGGAATCCGTTGGGACATATTATTCATCCTGGCTCCGATGTCGTTGTCAAGCCGAATTTCGTATTGCATGTCAATGAGTCAGGACTCGGACTGGTTGGAGTCGTAACGCATCCGTCAATTCTTCGCGCGGTGATCGATTATTGCTATATAGCGATGCGAGGGAAGGGAAGGGTTACCATCGCAGATGCGCCTCAAATGGATTGTGACTTTGAAGAGTTGCGAAGATCCATCGGGCTCGACAGCCTGATTAGCTTTTACGATCGTTTTAAGGAGTTCGAGGTGTCTCTTCTGGATCTGCGCAAGCTCAGATGCAAACGCGATTTCGCTCGCGAACTCTATCCCGCACAGAGCTTTGTCTCCAACGAACACGCCGATCCTAAGGGATACGTTATTTGCGACTTAGGGAAAAACAGCAGACTGGAAGGACTGGAAGGCATTGATAATCTCTATGGTGCAGACTATGACCGGAAGTTTACGGCTGAAAATCATAAGCCAGGTCGCCATCGGTATTGCATCTCGAGGACTATTCTCGAGGCTGATGCGGTCATCTGCATTCCAAAGATGAAAACTCATAAGAAGGTGGGCGTCACGCTTGGAATGAAGCTACTTGTCGGCATCAACGGTGACAAAAATCACCTTGCCCACTTTCGAGTAGGCGATCCGACGTCATGTGGTGATGAATTCCCTGCTCCTTCGGCGCAGAGCGTTTGGCTCCAGCGCAAGATCCTTCGCTTTGTCCAAGATCGAATTCTCACAAGACGCAGGCCGGCTGCTGATGTTCTGTGGAGTATTCTCAGATCTTGCGGAGTGTCTGTGGGTAGGTCTATGCGTCGAGCAAGACTGCTCAAGAGCGCAACTGACAGCGACAGAATATTCGGGGGAAATTGGTACGGTAACGACACTGCTTGGCGGATGGCAGCAGACCTTGCGCGAATATTCATTTACGCAGATAACAACGGTCGGGTGCGAAGCGAGCCACAAAGAAATACTCTTTTCTTGGTGGATGGTATAGTTGCTGGCGAGGGGGAGGGTCCAATGAGTCCTATGCCAAAGAAAATCGGCGTGATGGTCGGCGGGGCGAACATTTTGGCAGTGGACACAGCAGCAACTACGTTGATGGGCTTTGACTACCGGAAGATAATGATGATCTACGACTCATGGAATCTTGGCCCTTACCCATTAGCCAGGTTTCCGGCAAACGCTACATATGTTTTTTCGAACGAACCGGAACTCGAAGGTAAGAACGTGGTTTCTTGTCGTCGATTTGTTTTTGAGCCAAATAAATATTGGAAGGGTCATATCGAGGTTGATTGAAAAGCTCTAGAGTGTATTGGAGCTCTGCCTTTTGCTGTTGCAGAAAACCTCTGGTTCCTCGTCGCAACCGACAGCAACGACGAGGGCAACTACATTTTTCTTCCTCAGACGGGATCTCAGATCTTTTCGTCCCTGATGTTTGTTTCAAACCTTCTGAGGTCTATGCCGGACAGAATTCCAGGATCTCGCGGTTAGCAAGCAGCCTTCAAAGTTCTATTGTCGATTGTCCTTTGGGGCGTGAACTGGTCGCTCATTCAGCGGTTTCGAAGAACACAGAATTATCTGTTGTCGCACAGGAGATTGTTTGCCGACCACGCCCCGTTGACTATTGAAGTCCATGCGGCAGACTGTGATGGATCCACCTTGGTCGACACAACGTGTCGCTGTTGGGTTGAGGTCGTGAACTTGCTTACGGGTATCGTCGATCAATGGTTGACTGCATTGTGGCGTAGGGCCATTCAGCTTGTCTTTTACAGTCCTTTTGGGTCGCGAGCGATTGCTTCGTTATGCTATCGCACAGACGATCTTCATGAGTGCACGATTTGCCGCTTGCCGTTGTGCTTTGCTTGTCGGTGGGAGCCCCACTGTTGGTCGTTATTTTTCCTGCGGGCTCAGCGCGTCTGCTTCCTGGGTGTTCGTCGGTTCAGCTTAGTCAGTCTTGGGATTTTCAAGCTTTCGAACAAGTTTATTGCCTTTGGTTTTCTAGTCGTCTTGGCCGGCCTGCTTGATATACTGACGATGGGCAGGTACTGTTCACTTCATGACGCCACGATCAACAAGGTGTCGGCGAAACTCTCTGCAATCCCGCTGTGGCTTACAGACTGGGCGTCCGCGAGCTATCGGGGTGACTGTTGTATTGGGAGGTGGATGCGAGCTTCGCGCAGTGCGGAAGGCGCACGATTAGATGCTCTCCAATTCTGCCATTGGTGAACGCCGGACAAAACAAGATGCATTTCTCACGTCAAGGAGGAAATTCTCGAGTCTTGGGAGCATTCCGAGTATTGTATACTATTCAACAATGATGTGTTCGACGTCATAGAGGGGAGCTCTTTCTTCACAAAGAGACGGATCGCGGCTTCTTAGCTGGCGGCGCTAATGTTCTCTTGGTGAATAAAGCCCACGTTGTTGAAGGTCTTGCATGTCACCAAGGACGATTAACCACTCAGTCCACGTGCAATTTTGTTGTCTGCCGCACTTTTGATGCTCGCTGACAGTGCACGAACTAGGATCACTCATCTTCATTAGGGTTTACCCCGAGAAGATTTCTTTCGAAAAGCCGCCGCGCCGCCAATACTGGCATTCTTGGGAGAAGAGTCACGGGGGGTGTGTGAAAATTCGCTTTCCAGGGAGGGAGCAACTTTGTGCGGCTGACGCTATTGCGAAATCTTTTCTGACAGAACAGATCTTTGCAGGACTTGTCATTTGGCTTCGGAGGTATGGTTGTCGCCTTGCTCTCCAAGGCGCTTTTTTTTTCTGAATCGACTGCAAGCTCTTCTTGTCAGGGGTTTGATACTCGGAATGTTTGAAATTTGGGCAAAACTCTATCCTCATCCATGAATAAAGGCCGGGGGAAAGCATCGCCTTCCATCTTGGGTCGATTCAGCGAGACCCTGCAAAATGTTGGGCTGACATTCGGCGCTCAACTCGGTTCAAGAGCATTGACTGCCGTGGCGATGGTACTGGTACTGAAGTCTGTTACCCCAGAGGAGTACGGGGTGATTTCCATAGTGCAATCTATCATAGTTGTAGGATCAGGGCTCTTCCTGCAAGGTGTCAATTGGGCGATGATCCGATTTGTCGCCTCTTCCAGAGGATCGGACACAATCAGTGCCAATCAGTTCATACGCTCAGCTTTTGATCTGGAACTCGTGATCGGTTTCATCCTTGGGGGTGCGGTGATGGTTTTCCCCCAAGTTGTGGCAATTCTCCTAAGGGGAGGTAGCGGCACGTTAGAATTCATCCGTTGGGGAGGGGTGGGCATATTCACGTTTGCTCTCTTCCTATTTGCCACATCGTTACTGCAGGCACGGTCTCTTTTTTTGAAAAATGCGACAGTCAATGGTCTTCAGGCGACCGTTGTGCTCCTGTGCTATGCAGGCTTCTTTCTGGTGGGAGATCTCAACGTAAATGTTGTCATCACAGTTATCGTTTTCATCCCGTTACTTGCTTTTGTAGTCGCGGTAGCGATCAGCGATCGAGCGTGGCTCCGGACCAGATTTAACCTCGAGCTCGTTGCGCGTGTCTTTCTGGACTCCAAGTGGTTCATGATCTACACCTTTTTCCTGCTGGCTGTGAACCAACTCGATGTATTCATGATGGCGCATTATTTCTCATTTCAGGACGTGGGCGTATATAGCGTTGCCGCAAAACTCTACAGCGTTGTACTGCTCTCGCTTTCGGCGATCCACACAGTTCTACTTCCGAAGCTATCGGCTAACCCGGACAAAGCTTTTCTCCGGTCCTTCATTTTGCGTTCGTTTCGATACACGATACCGCTTGGGTCGGCTTTGTTCGTTCCATTGATCTTGTTGGCACCATGGCTCGTACTGACACTGAGTTCGTCCCAATTTGTGGGTGCAGCGCTACCCCTTCAAATCCTACTGTGTGGCGGCTTTGCCGGATTGGTGCTGAGTCCCACCGCAAATGTTCTTTTCTCATTGAACGATGCAAAGTTCTTGGTTATGAGTAGCATAATCTTGTTGGTCCTTTCGATTGCGGGGCATACGCTTTTTACTTCGCGCATCGGCGCAGTCGGTGCGGCAGAAACCGTGACGGTGTCGTACCTTATAGTGAATGCCGCGGTTGCGACCCGGGCCTTATTGATTACGAGGTAGGCAAGGACCGAGACATCGAACCCGACGAAGATTCTCCTGCCTGCCGAGGCCTTTTGCTTGCTAATTCGCTTTTCGAGTCCGTAGGCTAATGCGCAGAATAAGGCTATTCATTGCGAATTCCTCACTCAATGACTTCTGGGGTTGCATATTCAAAAGCAACTTAACGCAACTCTGTCTCGCTGGTGGATCTTCGATGGAGAACGAAACGCCATCCTATGATTCCTTGTTTAGTTGTTGGCTCGAAAACAAGAATGAGAGGACAAACGAATCGGCCGATGTGCTTCTTCATGGCAGCAAGCTCTGTCGAGCCACTGGTGCCGTTGAAAGCCGCATCTTTGGTGTGAATTCCGCGGGACATCCCGCTCGTGGTGCAAATGTCAACAATGAGTATGTTGAGGGAACGCGTATTGTGAATAACGTGTCTCATGCGAAGTGTGAAGTTCCTATAGATACAAAACGGCCCAAGACTATTTGTGCAACTCACACCCTCACAGGAGCAAAGGGAAAAGTCCCCCCCTCTTATCGGATCATTCGAGATCAGATTGATGAAACGGCCTTCTAACTTAATGGTGAATCGATTTCTATCTCTCTGCAGGCTCGGGTTGCGGCATATGAAACGGCTCGCGGTATCCCTAGCAATCAAGGCGAAACTGAAGAGACATGAAGGGCTCTTCTTGTCCTTAGATCCTACAAGGATAGACATTGACGAAGTCGCCGTTGAGTTCTTTTCGGTAATCGGAAAGAGGACCTTCCTTTTCGCTGAAGACATCGTGCGCGAAACGGGCCCATTCACTCCCTTTGCAGAACGAAATGCGATATCGGTTCGGGATGTGCTGGTAGGTAACTTCTCTTTCTTAGGACTCCATAATGAAAAGATAGACCAGATGGGTGCTTGGAATGTGGATTGGCGATCGCATAAAGCTTGGCCCCAACAACTTTACCCTTTCTTGTTGCCTATTGAGACGAATCTGTTGGGGTCGGGTCCTCCATTCAAGGACATTAAGATACCATGGGAACTTAGCCTTTTTCAGCACTTAGTTCCGTTGGCACAACAATACGTGCTAACAAATGATGAGTCACTTGTAGTCGAAATCGTGCGACAACTCGAAGATTGGATTGACAGCAATACTTACTTGTACGGAATTCATTGGACTGTTGCAATGGAGGTTGCGCTCCGATCGATTGCCTGGCTTACAATTCTGGGTTGGACAGCGCACAGTCCCAGCTATACCAAGCAATTCAGGAGGAAGATCGTCATATCCCTCTTGCAGCATGCTGAGTTCGTAATATCACACCTTGAGAAATACACTGAGGGACGACGTTCGAATCATTTGATTGCAGATTACGCTGGTTTACTCTTTTTGGGATGTGCATTTCGCGGCATGATGACGGATGCCGAGATGTGGTATTCCTTGGGCAGAGGCGGCCTCTGCGAGGAAATGGCGATTCAGGTTGACAAGGACGGAGTATGTTTCGAGTCCTCGATTCCTTATCACAGATTGGTCACGGAAATGTTCCTGTTTTCCCAACTCTTGGCTCGAAGCGTTCGCGACGAACTACCACCCGAATTTGCCAACAGACTGGAGAAAATGCTGGAGTTTATACAATCATATACTCGTCCGGATGGCTTGGCCCCCCTTATAGGTGATAACGATGACGGGCGTGTTCTCATTCTCGACAAATATGCTCATTGGCATCGGCAAGATCACAGGTACCTACTCTGTTGTGGCGCAGTTCTCTTCAACAGGAGCGATTTCAAGAATGCGATTGGGGGGATGTGGTTTGATGACGTGCTCTGGATGCTTGGGCCCGACAGCCAGAAGGCATACAATCGGTTGAGTAGTGTGGCGCCGCTTTCAGTATCTGTGGTGAAGCTGTACAGAGATTCTGGGTATTGTGTCGTTAGGACTTCGACGGTGTATTGTCTGTTTGTGAACAATACGGTTCCCAAGCTTTCAACGGGTAGTCATAAACATAATGACTTATTGAGTTTTGAATTGACTTTTGGGAAAGTGCCTTTGATTGTGGATCCAGGAACGTTTTCGTATCTTGGCGACCCGATCATGCGCCACTCAAATAGGCAGACTTCATCCCACTCGTCCATATCGTTTTCGGGTGTTGAACAATATGCGATTCATGTCGACAATCCCTTTGGCCTTGAGAACCGTGAAGTCGGGACTGCTCTTAAGCTTGCGGAGGGAAACGGCTCCATCCGAATCGTAGGAGTTCTTGAAACGAGACAGACAAACGGGTCCTATCGACACGAAAGAGAGATTGCCGTAAGTCTAGACGAACCGGCCGTGTCAATTCTCGACAGCATCGTCCGGCATTCGGGCGCCCTAGACTTGGCAAGATGGTGTTTTCATTGTGCACCCGGTATACTTCCGAAGAGGCGATCTGGTGAAATCGATTTTGAACTTGCGGGAGAACATCTTGCAGTGTTGAGCTTCCCAAAGAGCTTAGAATGTCAATTGCTGTCATCGTGGCAGCATCCGGCATATGGGGTGGCAGAGCCTTCCACTGATGTGATTTTTAAGATGCGTCTCGTGGATTCTGTCATCATGCCGGTGCGTTTTCAGATAACGGGAAAGGCGTAGAAGTGGAGCTGCCTCCTGGTTCTATGTTTGTTGACCATAACAACTGTTACCGAAATGGAACAGCCATTTTTCTTGTGCTTGCTATCCTTATGGGCATCTCACAAGCTGTGTCATCAGTGTCGATGCTTTCGGCGCAGATATTAGCGGCAGTTGCAGTTGGGATCACCACTTTAGCTTTCGTTTCGGCCGACTCGGCTACAGGCGTGGTAGCTCTGATTTTGATCTCGCTCACAAGAATGACAATTCCATCGACGGATCGGGAGTTTCAGGAGCTATTTATACCTGTGCTTGCTGGTATAGTACTACTGAAAGCAGTCCGTCAAAGGGGGCGACGATCACTCACTGTGACGGTGTTTGCTCAGATCTACTTTGCTATTTGCATCGTGGTCTTTTTCTCGGGATTACAGGGTCCACAGGGTGTGTTCTCGAGTGTTGTAGGAGAGTCTACAGGCTTTCGCGCTCGATGGACATCAATCTCTACTGTAATCCTTTTTTTGCAGTCCGAAGTAGCTTTCGGCCTGAATCGGTAAAACAACTCCTCAATCTGCTCATTAAGTTCTACGGCGCAGTAATCGTCGTCTGTCTGGCGATGTTGTTCTTTAGCATTGACAGCATGCCACTGTTCAACACCTTCAGTTGGTCTGTGCTGCACGAGACACCCACTTCCACTCGATTTGGAATTCTCGGCGTTGCGGCCGTGTCGCTGACGACGATTCTGTTCGCTTCATCAAAGAGTATCGTGAGAGATGGATGGGGCAAGATGTTCGGATTGGCGGTTGTGGGGGTGATCTTGTCCGGCGGTCGTGGCGCGTTCATCGCTCTCTTCAGTGCAGGCCTTCTATGGTACGGCATGAAAAAGAGGAGAATAGCGAAAGTGTTGACGATCGGTTCCCTCGCAATTGTTGCGTTTGTTTTGTTTTCGATTTCACCATTAATAACGTCCTTGCCGTCATCGGTCCAACGCCTATTCATTCTGCTTCCATCAGAATTCTATGAGAATAAGCTTCCGCAAATCGCCGATGAAGCCGCAGCATCAAGTAGCTCGTGGCGCTACGCGATATGGGTTCTGGCTTATGACAAAATCGTTGAAAACCCGATCACGGGCACAGGGTATGGACTGCCTTCCAACATTCCAGATGAAGATCTATCAGGTGGAGAGACTTCAGTGCATGACTTTCTGGTCATGGGCAATACGCACAATAGCTTCATATCAATTGCTTACATTATGGGGATACCCGCGATGCTTGTGTTTGCTTCGTGGCTTGGTTACCTGATGATCAGTATCAATCGACTCCGGTTGTCATCGGTGTCATCCATTAGTGTGGGAGCTTCATGGCTTTTCCTGCTCTTGGCGACGCAAGTGGTATATGCATTCAGCAGTGATATACATATTGAGTATGAATTCATAGTTGCTGCTGCAATTGCAGAATCTCTACTGGCAAAAGAGGCGACGCGGCGGCCTTCTGCCAAAGAAATCAGACTATGAAGATCAACATCCTTATCTTGTCCACTAACTATTGGCACTCGCTCCGGTTCAGGAAACAGCGCTTTGCAGAGCTGTTTGCAGAATCAAATCACAAAGTGCTGTACGTGAATCCAGTATTCACCATCCTTTCTTTCCTTCAGGACGAAGATACGCGGCACGTCTTTTTTTTGTGGCTTCGTGGCCATAGTGAGGTTGCGCCGAATCTCTGGCTCCTGTCTCTGCCTCCGTTATTACCTTTCCAAAGGAAGTGCTTGTTCATAAATAAGATTAATATGAAGCTGTCGCGTTGGTGGATCACCAGGGCGATGCGAACAGTATGGTCAAAGGAAGAATATCTACAGATCGTATACCAACCAGAGGACGTATATCGAGCTCCGCTTAATAGGGAATGCCGTGCGTTGATATATGAGTGCGTTGATGAACACTCGGAATACCCTGGAAATATGAACCGGAAAGAAAGAATTCAGAAACTCGAAACCGAGCTCATTGCAAAGACCGCCCTCACGACAGTAACCGGGAGGGGGCTTCTGGAGAAAAAATCGCCCCTAGGTCCTCGGGTCAAGCTTGTGCCCAACGGCGTTGACTACGAGGCTTTTAACGCTGCTTTGTCCTCGCCCACGTCCATACCTCAAGACATTGCTTCGTTGCGAAGACCAATCTTAATGTATGTGGGCGCGATAATGCAATGGTTTGATGTAGATCTTGTGGTTCGCTTGGCGCAGCTCAGGCGCGATTGGTCGATCGTATTGATTGGACCGACGAACCTGCAACTATCAGTATTAACCACAGAGCCTAATGTCTACTATCTAGGGAAGCGACCGCCGCGGAGCATCCCCGGCTATGTGAGCGCTGCAAGCGCATGTCTGATTCCGTTTCAGGTGAACGAGCTCACGAGGTACGTAAACCCTTTGAAATTGTTTGAATACCTTGCAGTCGGAAAGCCCGTAGTGTCTGTTCCGATGCCGGAAGTGATGACACTCCAACGGAGGGGTGCAATTGAGATCCGAAGGAGCGCGGAGGAATTTGTCGAAGCGATTGATTTCCTATTGAACGGAGGGCACGATCCTGAAGGATGTCTGCACCTCGCACGGGACAACTCCTGGCGAAAACTTTTCGCCTCTCTCTACCACGAGATTGCTGACTCAGGTGTCCATCTTGATGAATGAGCCAATGACACAATTGGTAAGCGTTATAATTCCATGTTTCAATGCGAGTCGTTTCATTGCTGATGCTATTGCAAGTGTCCTTGATCAGACCTATCCACGCGTCGAAATCATAGTGGTAAATGACGGATCCTCAGACGGAAGCAGAGAGCTGTTACGTCAACTTGAGCCGCTGGTGACCGTTATTGACCAGACGAACTCTGGTCGCTCCGCCGCGCGCAATCGAGGGTTGGACTCTTCTGCTGGCGAGCTAGTACTTTTCCTCGACGCAGATGATATTCTCGAGAGGAATCACATTGCAACGCTGGTAGAATCTCTGGAAGGCCGCGGAAGTGACATCGCATACTGTAAGGCGAAGAACTTTCTTTCATATCAACCCGATAAGGACTTGACGTATCACTACAGATGCTTCGAAGGAAGGGAATCTGTCAGAATAATTGAGCGAAACTTCATTTACATTCACACTGCTGTCGTACGAAAAGCGATCCTCGTGTCGACGGGGGTACGGTTCACGGTGGGTCGAGAATATGGAGAAGATTGGGAATTTTGGTCGCGTCTAATTTTGCATGGCGCAAAGGTGACATTTGTTGACAAAGTGTTCGCTCGTATCCGTGTCCATTCGGGTAACACATCCGCTAATCTCGAACGGATGCAGATCGAAACAATCGAGATCTTGGACTCACTTAATCGAGAGTTTTGCACCGCGAATAATGATTTGGAAATGCAACATCTTTTTGCCAGGGCCAAGGCTAGGGCATGGTTCCAACTGGCGACCGTGAAACTTTTCGTTAGGAAGATACCGGAGGGTCGTTCGATAATGAGGAATCTCTTAAACTCTGTGTGGCTTCTACGCACGATTGACATTTGTAGACTTCCGTTCTTGTTTGCTGTTTCATCACTGAAAAGTGAGCTTCCTTCAGCAGCTATAAGAGTGATCTATGGTCAACACTGTGCGTTACGGCAACGTTTAAGGCACAATCCTAATGGATCGCCCTTGGGGGGACAGAGTGGTAGTTCCCAAGCGATCCATTAAGAAATGAGAATTGCGACAGGCAAATTTTTTGCGTCGCATTCCGCGTAAAACCTACGGTTTCGGCGATGCACAATTCGTCAGCACAATCCTTCGATGCGGTGCAATAACTCGACATATCTCGCGATTCCTATCCACCTTTTCTCTTACAGGAGCGAATATGAATTTGGGGAAGAACGCGACGGAAGATTCGCGTCGTATCGCGGTACAGTTGCCGTGGTATCTAAGATTGGCGAAACCTGAGATCATCTTTGGGCGACGAGCACTCAAGGCCATTTCCGGAGCCTATATCCCTCAGCGAATTGAGTACAGCCTCTGCATTGGGGGCTCTCCGATGATGAAGAGGTTCATCTGAGATCGAGCCAGTACACTGTGGCCCCTGGGAGGATATTCGAATACGGATACAAACACAATTGAGGAGAAACCTGCAGAGGTTTTTATTTTCTCTCGCATGCGGATTGTCGTTCTGAATGATGATTTCACTGGTCCCGCATAGTGTGACCAATTGGTGTTAACCTGTGCCCCTGCGGGGCTTGCCCTACTACGTAACCAAATCCCACGGATCTTCTGTCGGTGAAATCGTGTCCTATCAATATTCTCTTGCGCGGCGAGTAGTCGCGCGCGTGCTAGAACTCGTCTTTTTTGCGATTAAGCCGTTTCTTCGAATCAAGCCAGACAAGTCGTTTGAAACCGTCAAGCGCATCCTTCTCATCGAGCCTTTCCAGATGGGGGATGTTCTTTCGTTGTCAGTGCTTCTTGATCCCCTTCGGTCTGCTTTCCCCAATGCGGAACTATGGGTACTCACGAAACACAAAAATGATCAAGTTCTGGCGATTGATCGAAGAGTGGCACATGTTCTTACCACGGTCTTTCCGTGGTCAAGTTACTCAGACAAAGGTGGGTCATTCTCTGACTGGAAGGAACTAACGAGCTTTCTCTGGAAGAATCGGGGCGACTTTGATTTAGGAATTGACACGCGAGGCGATGTCAGGTCGCAGATCGTTCTTCTGCTCTTGAGATGTAGGATCCGAGTCGGATATACGAACTACCTTGGTTCGAATCTCAGCATACGCGGACGGTTACTCACGCACAAATTAGAGAAGGGAAGGCATATCCATAGATACGGATGGAACAGGGATTTGTTAAGAGTTGTATCGTCGAAGATGGACACACCAATTGATTTTCCCGTAATTCAACTAAGGCAACAGGATCAAAGTGCCCAGCAACAGTCGATACCTCCGATACTGATACATATTGGAGGCGGCTGGGAGTTCAAACGATGGAGAACGGAGAAATGGGCCAAACTGGCACAGGAACTTAACGCTATCCGCGCAACCGAAGTGATTGGTGGTCCTGCCGAAGCGACGGACCTGCAGGCGATTCAATCGAGGCTACCGGTCGTACCTTGTTCGATAACCCCGCTATACATCGATCTTGTGCACAAGGTGATGAGCTGCGAAATTCTCGTCTGTCTTGATAGTGGTCCAATGAACCTTGCGGTGCTCCTGGGGAAAAAAGTCGTCGCCCTGTTTGGCCCGGGTGATTCAGACATGTGGCATCCCTATGCGAACGGATCATTCATTCATAAGAGGGACCAATACCCCTGCAACCCATGCTTCCAACGCAAGTGCTTCTACCCGAGCGTTAGTTGCATGGACCAGATTGAGGTACGAGAAGTGCTATCCCTCGTGAAACAATTGGTGCATTGATGGAGAATGTTTCGACGCTGCTACACAAAGAAACGAGAGAACGTCTAAGGCATGCAACATCCACCGGATGAAGATGAAGCCCACGGGGAACTGTGGCCTCAAACGCGGATAGGTCCTGTCGCTTTCTTCGCCGGTGGTCTTGATGAGGCGGTGCATATCGTCGTGTCTCGGACTTTATCGCAAGATGAGAAAAGGAAATCGAAGTGTATAAGTGCAACCGGAGCACATGGCGTTGTTACCTCCATCCGGGATCCTCAATTCTCAAACGCGATCAAGTCATTCTGGGCAAACCTTCCTGATGGAATCCCTGCTGTGTGGGTCGGCCGCTTGAAAGGGATGAAGAAGATGGAGCGATGCTATGGACCCTCGTTTTTTGAACTTGTCATGAAGGGCACATCCAAGGGCTCTGCGCCGTACTATCTTTGCGGTGGCAAACCCGGGGTCGCGGACCAACTTGCTGGAGTATGCGCGAGTCGATTTGGCAACAAACAGTGTGTCGGAGTCTTCTCTCCGCCGTTTCGCGATATGTCAAACAGTGAGTGGATTGAGCTTGCAAATTCTATTGAAAGCTCGTGCGCGAAGGTAGTCTGGATCGGGCTCAGTACTCCCAAGCAGGAACTATTCGCAGCGGATCTAGCAAAGCGTGTAAAAGTGAACTTCATAATAACTATTGGCGCGGCTTTTGATTTTCATACTGGAAGGTTGAAACAGGCACCTAAATGGATTCAGGCGATGGGCCTCGAATGGTTATTTCGGCTTGTCGTTGAGCCAAAGAGACTCTTGGGACGATATGCTGTTGTTGTGCCCACGTTTCTCTCCATTGCGTTGTTCGAATTGGCTTCATTCTATGCACGGAAAATCAAAATCGCCGTTATCGGCTCGTCTGAATCAGACAATACGGGATAGGTCGGTTCAAACCACGAACATCCTGCCAGCATATGCAAAATATTTCCTGAATCACCCGTTAGATAAAAGCGTTGCGGGCCATCGATGAGAATTACTTGGTTCCCTCCGGAGAATTCCGCCTAGCAATTCCCATTTCAAGCGAATTGGTAAAACTAGTGGGTTGTCGTTTGGCCTGGTTCAGATTCTTGAATCCCTTGACCTAATTGATTTTCGGGCTTGCGGGCGAATCTGCGGAGCATGTTGATACGTTCCAGGTGCTGCAAAGGCCAATTCGCTTCAACCCATCAAAAATGTTGATGAACCGGAATACTCAAGGAATGGAAAAAACGTGCGCGTTAACGGATGGTGTCGTAGAGGGGATCGTTGGAAGCCGAATACGCCTGGTACTTGACCCTTCGTCCTGACACATTTTCCCCTCCCGTTAACTCCCAGTAACGACTTTCTCGACGAGACCTCTTTCGGCCGGTTTTAACGGCCTTTTCGAGGTGGTTTCGCCAAAGAGCCAGGAGACCTGCTCCCAATGCCGGCTGGCTAGGATTGCACTGTCCCGTCAAAAGAGAGGTGCCATTTCACTAAGAAAATTGATATCCGGCTGGTGTAGATTCTTCCCTCGATATTTAGTATTCTGCTACGTCTTCCCTCCTCGCATCATTCGGGTTATGCGCGTAAACACACGATATGAGTGTCGCCGCTTGTCTTTGGGCGGATCGCGATTGAATGGACACGGCGGTAGAAGATGACCTGCTGCTTTTACCCCTTTCAATAAAAGGATGAGGACTAAGGGAATGGAACAAAAATACTACCGCGGCTTCTCCCACGCACGCAGCATGACGAAGAAGCTCGTCGCGTGCATGGCAATTCTGGTCCTGACGCTTTGCGCAAGCATGGTTGCGAAGGCAGCCGGACCGATAATCAATGTCTGGTACGGCTCACCGCAGAAGTTCGGCCAGATCGGCACCACGCAACGGTGGGTGAATATTCTGGGAGACATCTTCAGTGACAACGGTGTTAAATCGTTCACATATACGTTGAATGGCGGCTCGCCTGTCGACCTGAACTTCCTCGCCGACTCGCGCCGGATCGCCAAAGAGGGAAATTTCAACATTGATATCCTTGTACAGGATTTGAACCCCGGGGCGAATACGGTCGCCATCTCGGTGAAAAATGAAGGCGATACCATCACCACGGAGAACGTGGTGGTCGATTGGACTCCCGGCAAGGTCTGGCCGACTGCGTACTCGGTGGCATTGACGTCGGCCGCAGCACTTTCAGACTCTGTGCAAGTGAGCGATGGGAAGTGGACTGCCGACGCCAACGGCGTACGGATTCAGGAACATGGCTACGATCGGATCATCATGATCGGCGATTCTACCTGGACCGACTATGAGATCACGGCGAAGGCGTATGTGAATTACATTGATACGTCGGATCACCGCATACAATAATGTGAGCGGCTCTCCGGCAGTCGGGTTCATGATGCGCTGGAACGGGTTCACCGACGATCCGGTGTTCGACCCCGCGATCACCCAGCCGAAGTCCGGGTATCTGCCGTTCGGAGCGCTGGGATGGTATGTGTATAAGGAGCACCACACAAACGGCCTGGTCGACCAGTGGCAGTTGCTCGGGAACAATCTTGTGACAATGGATTCAAACGTGACCTCGCCGCTTCCCATGGGCACATGGTTCAACTTGAAGATGCGCGTCGAGACCGCCGCCGGCCGGGGGAACTACAGCTTCAAGGCATGGCAGGAGGGGACTACCGAGCCTGCCACATGGCTGCTGACCGGCGTGGATCAGCCGGGCGATCCAACACACGGCTGTTTCATGCTGATGGCCCATCATGTCGACGTGACGTTCAAGGATGTGCAGACGTCGCCGCTCGGCACCCCGCTGCGCGTCGATGCCAAAGCCATCCTCGAAGGAGCATACGCCGGTTCCGGCACTATGAACAAAACCTTGAAGACCAATGGCACATTGGCAACGCAATTCCCCGGAGTGGATATTCCGGCCGAAGCGGTCGATACTGTTTCCGTCGAGGTCCGCGACTCGGCGGATGCCTCGAAAGGAGCGATTCAACGCTCGCGAACTGCCTGGTTGCTGACAGACGGGACACTCAAAACGTTCAGCGATACTTCAAAGGCGTATGTGGAATTCAGTGGACTGGATGCCGGAAACTACTTTATCGTCATCCATCACCGAAATCATCTGGCGGTGATGAGTGCAGCGGCGGTGTCACTCAGCGGGACCAGTGCTCGGTATGATTTTACGACCGGCCAGGAGAAGGCGTACGGGACGAACCCGATGAAGCAGCTAGGTTCCGGGATATACGGCATGTATTCGGGTGATGCAAACGGCTGCTGGGATCGTAACGGCATCAGATGCGAATGGCGTATTCGGTGCGCTCAATGCAACGGGGTACAACATCAACGATGTGAATCTGTCGGGCTTTGTGACGGCGGCTGATGCGAATTTATATTTGGGAACCTCAATAAATCGACGCAGGTGCCGTAACCCGACGGCAGGGGAAACAAAGGATCTCATCCACACCAAAAGACAGAAGGCAGACCACCATGCGAACATGGATTCATTGTTGTGCTGTTCATCGGAATGTTGGGAATGACGGCTTCGGCACAGGAGTCGTGCACGAACACGATCACCAATTTCCAGAGAGTGGGAAGTGTTTATTCGTTCGACATTTACGCGAAAAGCACGGGGACGACACTGAGAGTGGGGACGTGTAGCTTCTATTTGGACTTCAACTTTAACGCGCTGGGAAGTCCGACGTTGACGAATGTAAACCCGAGCTATAGCAGCGCCGATGGGTCAACACACGACTACGCGCGGATGGTGGTGGAGATCAACTCCAACAAGATCGCCGTACGGTACAGTTCACAGGAAACAACAGTCGGCCGAGCGGGGACGATCTTGTCGACGAGTGGCACGGGAGATCTGTTTTGCACGGTGAATTTAACGATCACGGATCCCGCACAATTGTCAGGTCTGACCTGGGACGTTTTGAACTCGAGCCGTGACGGATGCCAGATCGATTGCGGTCGCGATACGGCGTATGCGGGGTCGGACAATTCGCTCCTCCCGATCACCCTTTCCTCGTTCGTCGCCATGGCACAGTCGAACCCGACGTCGGTCCGCTGGTGAACTGGAGGGCCACTGTGAGTGAGATCGACAACTACGGGTTTGAAGTGCAGCGCTCGGCGGATAGGCTCCTCGGGTTCACCACGCTGGAGGGAAGTTTTCAGGCTGGGCATGGAACAACGCTGGAAGCGCATACCTACAGCTATGTGGACAAGACCGCAACTCCGTCGGAACCATGGTACCGCTTGAAGCAAACTGACCTCAACGGGAAAATCAATTACTCCGAGCCGGTCAACGCATCGACCACTACCGGCATCGATCAGGAGACTGCTCCAAAGGTCTTCGCGCTGTACCCAAATTACCCCAACCCGTTCAATCCGACCACGACGATACGCTTCACTGTCGAGCAAACCGGGCCCGCAACACTTGTCGTGTATAACTTGGTGGGGCAGGCGGTCGCAACGCTGTTCAATGACGTTGCGTCAGCCGGTCGCTACCAGACTGTCCGGTTCGACGCGGGAAAGCTTGCGAGCGGTATGTACATTTATCGTCTCCAGAGCGGCAACAAGATCCAGGTCCGAAAGCTTGCGCTTGTGAAATGAATGTGGCCGTTATTAGCCATTTGCAGGAAATGAGAACCAGCTGATCTCTTAACCCTGATTTCAGACGGGTATGCCCCAATTTGAAGTGGCATAATATTTGGATATGGTAGGCCGTGCTCGTTTTCGGCAGGTCTTCTGTTCTGTGTACATATTGGGCAAGTTGAATTTTGATGTAGAGTTGCCATTTTCGGGTTTCTTCCGTCTTTTGGCTGCGCTCCGCTGGAATAGCAAGGAGCGGCAATGTTTGTTCATTTCCGGGAATGAAAATGAAATCTGCACTTGTTTGCGGCGCCGGAGGATTTATCGGGGGCCATTTGGTAAAGTATCTGAAGGATCGGGGATACTGGGTGAGAGGCGTGGATCTCAAGGAGCACGAGTTCACCCGGCTGCCGGCGGACGATTTTGTGGTCGGCGATCTGCGCGAACAGTCAGTCGTGCGCTCCGTGCTCGATCGGCCTTTCGATGAGGTCTATCAGCTTGCGGCCGATATGGGGGGCGCGGGATACATTTTTACGGGCGAGCATGACGCCAACGTGATGCATAACTCGGCCACCATCAATCTCAACGTCGTGGAACAGGCGCGCCTCGTCGGTGTCCGGAATATTTTCTACTCGTCTTCCGCATGCATGTACCCGGAGTACAACCAGAAAGATCCCGACAATCCGAAGTGCTCTGAAGATTCCGCATATCCGGCTGCGCCGGATAGTGAGTATGGCTGGGAAAAACTCTTTAGCGAGCGATTATACCTGGCCTATCACCGGAACTACGGTTCCCGGGTGCATATTGCCCGGTTCCACAATATCTTCGGCCCCGAAGGAACGTGGACCGGAGGAAGAGAAAAGGCACCCGCTGCAATGTGCCGAAAGGTGGCTGAGGCGGATAATGGAAGCTCGATCGAGGTCTGGGGGGACGGTAAGCAAACACGATCGTTCCTTTATATCGACGAGTGCCTTGAAGGAGTCCGCAGGCTGATGGATTCGAACTTCCTCGGGCCTGTGAATATCGGATCTGAAGAGATGGTGAGTATCAATCAGCTTGCCGAAACAGTGATGGATATTGCCGGCAAGCAGCTCCATATCAATCATGTGCCCGGCCCATTGGGTGTTCGCGGGAGAAATTCCGACAACCACCTTATCCGCGAAAAACTGGGGTGGGCGCCAAACATGATGCTCCGCGATGGATTGGCGAAGACCTATGCCTGGATAAGCAAGCAGGTCGAAGCCGCTGTGGCAAAGATGTAAAGATGTAGTGTCTGTTCCGTTCACCTGCACTGACTCGCAGGCCGTGCTTCTGGGTCTCCCGAAGAGCGCCGTGAACGTTGCTCATTGGAATAGCAGAGAGAGTTGCTTGTCTGTGGCGACCCGTTTGCGAGAAGCGAGAGTGAGGAAGTGCGCTTCATGCGTTCATCGCACTGTGTCAGGTGTTCCGCGATGATTGAACGCTCGTAGTCTTCATCCCCGTCCGTAACCTGTTCACCGTCCAACGTTCTGCCGTGCTCGCAGAACTCTCCTTTTTATTCGCTTTTTTGTAGAGTTTCCAGCGGCCAGTCAGTTTGACCGGCAACGTGTGCTATTGCGTTTTTTTCCCAATTTTCCTTGACACCAATGTCTGTATTCAATATATTCACGATATCTAAAAAATTTAGCGTTTATCCATAATGGCCCTCCCCCTGGCTGCTCGAACCTCTATCCATCGCAATTGGAAAGCGCTGAATGCGACTATCGGCATAATGTCCGATGTCGTTGTCCTGCTTCTGACCTACGCACTTTCCCTTTTTGTGTATCAGATGGTAAAGGGAAGGATGGCGAACGTCTTCCATCATGACTTTTATCTTCTCTTCTCCATTTCGGTGTACATCGTCACGTTCACGATGCTGGGGATTTATAGGAAGATCACCTATTCCACATTTGGCTCTCAGATGTACGCCGCTGCAAAGGGTCATGTGTACAGCAGTGTCATCCTCTTTGCCACCGTTCGTTTGTTTGGAGAGATCATCCCGAAGCCGGGATTCTTCGCGTATCTTGTCGCGTTTTATCCGTTCGTCTACTTTGCGGTCTGGAGTGTGGTGCGAAAAAATCTCTCGGGGCTCCGAAGGCACGGGCTGGGACGGAGGAACACGATTGCAATCGGATCCGATCCGGATTTTCATGAACTCCTGCGCCGTGTCGACAAAAACGCCGGCTTGAAATTCAACCTGGTCGGCACCCTCCGCTCGACGAAAGAGAACCCCTCGGACAAGTTCGATCATGTCAACGTCGATTCCGTGAAGCGAATGATCAGTGAAAACGAGATCGACCAGATCATCTTCTCCTCGTCGTATCAACTGAACGGCTCGTTCGATTCGTTGCACGAGCTCTGCCGGCGCAATGGGATTTCGATGCGCATCGTGTCGCAGGAATCGGATTTTCTCTTCTCGAAGGTCGGGCTGCGCGATATCACGGGGATTCCCATCTACGTGCCGGAAGCGGTGAGGCTGCAATTGCTGAAGGGGGTGCTGAAGCGGTCGTTCGACGTGATGGGCGCATTGTTGTTGTTGATCGTCTTCTCTCCGGTGTTCCTGGCCGTCTCGATTGCGATCAAACTGGAATCCCGCGGTCCGGTGTTCTTCCGCCACCTCCGTTCGCTGGGGGCAGGGGACAGGCCGTTCCACTTCCTGAAATTCCGAAGCATGCACCCGCACGCCGACAAGGAGAAGGCGAACCTTCTCGGTCACAACGAAAGCGACGGGGCCCTCTTCAAAATGAAGGATGACCCCAGGCTCACCCGGGTGGGGCGCGTCATCAGAAAATTCAGTATCGACGAACTCCCCCAACTGATCAACGTCCTCAAGGGCGACATGAGTCTTGTGGGTCCGAGGCCCTTGCCGGTGACCGACTACGCGCAGATCGACGAGAACGATCACATCGGCGGCTACCTGCACCTCCGCTCAAAAGTGAAGCCGGGCATGACCGGTCTCTGGCAGGTGTCCGGTCGCTCCGACCTCGGCTTCCGCGAGATGGTGATGCTCGATCTGTACTACATCGAGAACCAGACGCTGCTGTTCGATATCGAAATCCTGGCGCAGACGGTGCCGGTGGTGGTGTTTGGCAGAGGAGCATATTAGCGGCTGGGGAGCAAAGGGAAGGGGGGAGGGGGGGAAGATGGGAGGGGGGGAAGAGGAGAAGGGGAGAAGATGAGAAGAGGAGAAGATGGGAAGGGGAGATGGCTCAGGGTTTCCACTTTTCCGCCTGGTTTTCCATTGTTACAAGCTTGCCGATTATCCGCTCATAAGTCATTTTGAGTGTCGCAACGTCCTCTTTCTGCAGATAGCCGCATTCCCTGCAAAAATCCAACCACACTTCAGTTTCCGCTGATTCACTTTCCGCGTCGGACAGCTTCGAAATGAAGGCGGCCGGGTATCGACGCTTACGATATGCCTCTGCGATATTTGCGCAAACCGATCGTGAAGACCTTCGGATCTGATCGACAAGAGAGTATCTCTCCTCCTTCGGAAATGCTTTCGTCAATCCGAAAACCTTCATTGCTGACTCGAACGACATTTTAAAAACGTCGAGATCCTCATGTGATCGAAACAGTCTATTCAAATCTTTTGACCTCCATAATTCATCTGAAGTCGTCCTTGGGAATCTGACAAGCCTCCCAAAGTATTACGGTCTCAGGAGAAGTTTTCCGATTGTCGGTACATCTTTTTCTCCCTTTCTCCCTTTCTCCCTTTCTCCCATTCTCCCTTTCCCCCATTCTCCCCTTCTCCCCCTCCCCCCCTCTCCCTCTTCTCGGCACCTGCTTTCATTTCTGCTAATTGGGGCATACCAACTCATTCTTCACACGAGTGCCATTTGAATCCAGAAAAAAAATTCCCCAATGCCCGCACGCATTGGCAACTGTTGTGATATATTAAGGTAAGCACTGTCGAAAGCTTGCTGAATCGTGCTGACGCGCAGTGCGAACTCTCCCCTGATATGTCGCTGGACATCTCCGATAATTGCTCACCGAGTATGTCCTCGATGTACCGCTGTGACCCTTCGAAGTGTTTTTCCCTTTGGCTTGATTCCGCGTTTGTGCCGCCGGCTTGAAGTGCACCTTCTTGCGGAGGGACACCGTGATAGCGAATGGGCAGCAGAGCGACGCGTTACTCTGTTGGTGCATCTTCGTTGTTTCAATCCATTCTTCTGCGCCTTGCCAAAGGCCGGCACCTCGCGCAGTGTCGAACACAATTTCCTCAGTCTGTACAAACCGACAACTCTGATCCGGTCTGGATTGCCCCACGATCGTTTTTCAGGAATGAATGGTAACGCACCTGGTCCATAAAAGTCCGAGAACTCATTTCAGGAGGAATACCATGGTTCGCAATCGTCTTCTTCTGTTTCTCCTTTCCTCGATTCTCTGGTTTGGCAGCGGATCCTCGCCTGCGACCGGGCAAACATCGCGGAAGCTTGATCCCGCTCTCGCACGGGCTCTCGTAGTGATGAACGTCCAGAATCCCCGTTTGTCGGGGATTGATGCGCGGCTGCCCGTCGGAGTAACGGCCAATGGTGTGGGCTCAAGCGTAGGGGTTCTCGTCAAGGGAGGACGAATGGTCGACGGAACCATTGTGAGCCTGGGGGGCCGCGTGGGATCCCGGCACGGTTCCATCGTGACGGCAACCATCCCGCTGGTCAATGTCGAGAGATTGGCCGAGTCGGCTGATGTGGAGTACGTCGAAGCATCTCGAATACTCACGTCAAATCTCGACCTGAGCATGCCGAAAACCGGTGCTGACGTTCTTCACAATCAATCAGACCCCGCACTGAAAATCACGGGGAAAGGAGTGATCATCGGATTTACCGATACCGGCATCGAAACCGGACTCCCGAACTTCAGGACTGCGGACGGCAGGTCAAGAGTCCTCTACGTGTGGGATCAGTATGAGACCGGAGCACCTCCGGCCGGTTTCACCTATGGTACCGAACACGATTCGAGCGAGATCAACAACGGAACGTACAGCATGTCTGATGGCGGCGAGCATGGCACGCATGTCTCGGGCATTGCAGCCGGTAACGGTCTCCCGGGAGGAGTGTATATAGGAATGGCCCCGGAGGCGGACATTATCATGGTCTCAAACTGGGGAGACGACCTGTGGAATCACGGAGAGACAACAGTCGGCACTCTTGATGGGTATGACTACATCCGCGGCAAGGCAAACGCCCTCGGGAAGCGTTTTGTGATCAATACGAGTCAGGGGACAAACATGGGGCCGCACGACGGCACCACACTGTTCGAGCAGGCCGTGAATGCCGATGTGACCGCAGGAGCGATAATCTGTCTGTCGGCAGGGAATGAAGCAGTGAGCCAGCGTCACGCCTCGGTGACGGTTCCCAAGGCCGGGTCCGTGGAATGCGACTTCCATTTCCTTGAGGGGCCCTCGTATACACTTCCGCTCGACATCTGGTACAAAAGGAACGATCGCCTCCAGATTGAGATACGGAAGAAGAGCGGGGGGGTGTATAGTGCTCCGGTGGTGCCGGAGTCATCACAGGAATTCCATTTCGATTCGGTGACAGTGGCAATCATCAACACGACTGATTCTCCTCTCAACGGGGACAATGAGATGTATCTTACCGTCACGTCGACGCTGACATTGACTTCACCCCTTGTGATGTCGATTCGGTTTTCTCCTGCCGCGGGGAATACTCTTCCCGATGGTGGAAGGGTCGACATGTGGTGGGAAAGGAACTACCAGGTTGCTTTTCTCACACACATTGATGCCTCGATGACTATCGGAATGCCGGGGTGCGCCGATTCGGCCATCACGGTGGCATCATATAATAACCGGGAGGGTTATGGTTCGGTGGACGATATCTCACAGTTCAGTGCCCTGGGCCCCAGGAGGGATGGGGTGCTGAAACCTGATATCGCTGGATTGGGCGGGCGGATTATCTCCTCGCTTCCCTCAGGCTGGGGGGAGATGAGTGGCACAAGCATGTCGTCCCCTCACGTTGCCGGGGCGGTGGCATTGCTTCTCCAGCAGCATCCGACGTGGAGCAATGCGGAGGTCCGTTGGGTCCTGGAACATACTGCGGTTGCCGACGGAAAAACGGGAACAGTTCCCAACAGCGAGTGGGGTTACGGGAAGCTGAATGTCATGCGTGCCAGCGGGTACGTCCCACCAAAACCGCCGACGTTTACCGCGCTCACCTTGAATGGGACGGATGCTACGCTCACCTGGACGGACCCGACACAATACATCGACGGCTCACCACTTACGACGCTCTCAGATATTCTTGTCGTTCGCAACGACGAGGTCATTGCCACAGTGGCCCCCGGAGTGAAGACGTATGTAAACCACGGCCTCACAGAGGGTGTGTATGTGTACCACCTTCTCGCTCGTACGTCCTCGGGACTCGTAAGCGGGAACAGCCAAAACAGGATGGTGAATCTGTTTAAAAAGCATAATCCTCTCCTCCTTGTCGATGATGATGGAGGCGGAAGCGTTCAGGGGTATTTCACCGATGCGCTTGCCGCATGTGGAAGGACGTATGACTACTGGGAGACCGCGCAGTATGGCCCCGTTTCGGCCGATGTCCTGAACCAATACGTGTCCACGTCCGGGGGAGCAATCTGGTTCACCGGCACGGACTATTTGACGGCTCTGGATACGTCCGAGCAATCCGCCCTCAAAACCTATCTCGGCAATCAAGGACGCCTGTTCATCACCGGCCAGGATATCGGTTATTACCTGGACGCGACGGGTGCGTCGAGCTTCATGAGCACGTACCTCAAAGCGACCTATGTTCAGGACGATGTCGGTCTGCGTGGGATCAAGGGCGCTCCGGGAGATATCCTGAGTGGATTGCTTTGCCCGATTGCCGGAGGCACGGGAGCAAACAACCAGGATTACCCTGATGAAGTCAATCCCGTTTCTCCCGCGACGTCGATCCTGCTCTATGACGCTTCATTCGGTTTCAGCCTTGGCGCGGCCGCACAAAAGGCCGGCGCAAAGGAGCCGCCGACCACGGAGGGAATATCCGGCACCGGGACAGCCGGCTTGAAGTATACGTCCGGGAATGGCAGGGTGGTCTATTTCGCGTTTGGATTCGAAGGGATCGACGTGGCACAAAACCGGAACGATGTTATGAAAAAGGTAACGGATTGGCTGTTCGGTTCGCCTGTCCGTTGGTCATCGAAGATTACTGTAAGCGATAATTGCAGCGCCAGCGGACAACTTGAAATAGGCCAGGCCGTGACGGCAACGGACGGCGTGGACACTCAGTTAGGGGAGAGCGAGCTCCCTGCCGTGCCTGCAAGCGGAGTGTTTGATGCACGGTTTATCCTGCGCACGACGCCTCCGGTGGCGTCACTTCGTGACTTCCGTAACGACAGCCTTCACTCCCTGACGTGGCATTTGAAATTCCAGGGTTGCGCGTACCCGTTTACCATCAGTTGGGATACGGCAGGATTGCCGCAGGGGACAATCCTTCTGTCTGATGAAGTCAACGGCTCGGTCGTTTCCGTGAACATGCACATTGCGAACAGTTACACTGTTAGCGATCCGGGTATTGCCGGATTGAGGATCGATTGGGACAGGGGAGTCCGGGCGGCGCCGGTGGTGTTCCTCGAAGGGCCGCTTTGATTCGGTTGCGCATGCAATGAAATCGACACTGCGGACCAGCGGTGCACTGACAGGCCACTTCGCTGGTCATCCGGTTCCCGCGAATGCCGTTGACAGCATTTGCGTCGAAATACGGAATACCGCCCAGGGCTCATCGGCGACAATCCGGAAATGGCAACCAGCCTGGCTATTGGAAGATGGCTCGATAAGAAGTTTTCGGGACACGATTGCTCCCTACGTCTCCTTCGACTCGCTGAACCCCGGTTCCTACTACGTAGTCGTGCATCATCGCAATCATCTTGCGGTGATGAGTGGCGTCGCTCTTTCACTCACCGTCAGAGAGGCTGCCAACGATTTTACCAGTTCCGCCACGAGTGCGTACGGAGCACATGGAATAAAACAGCTGGCGGTCGGCGCATTCGGAATGTTCGCGGCGGACGCGAACGGGAGCGGCGATGTGTCAATCCTCGACCGCGCGACCTGGCGTACGCAAAACAGCATGACGGGATACCTAGAAGCGGATTTCAACCTGACAGGTGACGTCTCCATCCTGGACCGAGCCCTCTGGCGATGGAACAATTCTCTGACATCCCAGGTGCCGTAGGAATCGACATTGAGGCGACCTCACAGAATGCTCACTACCATACACAAGGATCGACAATGAACTCTCTCAAGGTTGTGATACTGATGTTGCTGCTTGCCGCATCAACATTTGCCACCACAGTCGATGGGCGCTTCCTGCTGTTGACCAACGATGGCAGTACCTACACCGTGGCGGTACAGTTAAAGACGGATGTCGCGATGGGCCTGGGCGGCACAACGCTGAAATTTTCCTATGACAATACATATCTGAGCTTCCCCACATCGCCCGTTGCCGGGGTGAATTACAGTTTTGCGGAATTCACCAGCGGCGAGTACAGTGCAGGATACATAAGCGTCGCCGGGAACGTCCTGTCCATTAATACCGAGTACAACGGCGATACCGGCGGCGGCACACCGGTGGGGACGAGCTACACCGACGTGGTCACGATCAACTTCACGACCATTAATCCTACAGGCCATTCGAGCCTTCACTGGACTCAGAAAGAGGTTTTGGGGGATGACAATATCCAGTGGACGGCCGGGGCGTTTCCAGACCTGGATACGAATCCGTTGCCAGTCGAATTGACATCGTTCCTGGCTTCGTTTACCTCTCCAGAGAACTCCGTCGCGTTGCGATGGTCGACGGAGAGCGAGGTCAACAATTACGGATATCGAGGTCCAGCGATCGAAGGAAGAGCGTGAAGGCTTTGCGTCACTGGAGGGAAGTTTCCAGGCCGGACACGGAACGAGCCTGGAAGCACACACCTATTCCTTTGTCGACCGGACAGCCGTCCGTGTCCGAGCCATGGTATCGCTTGAAACAAGCCGACCTCGGTGGGACAATTCATTTCTCCGAAGCAGTGAACGCAAACACCACAACGGGCATCGACCAGGAAATCGCCCCCAGAGTGTTCGCGCTCTATCAGAACTACCCCAACCCGTTCAACCCGACGACAAAAATCCGATTCACCGTGGAGAAGTCTGGACCGGCGACAGTAATCCTGTACAACCTGGTCGGGCAGGTTGTTGCAAGGCTCTTCGAAGGCACTGCAATCGCGGGACGATATCAAAATATACGGCTCGACGCGGGGAGACTCGCGAGCGGACTGTACCTGTATCGGCTCCAGAGTGGTGAGAAAGTCCAGGTGCGGAAGCTTGTAGTCTTGAAATGAGGGGACAGGGAGCGGCGGAGAGTAGGAAGTAAGAAGAAGGAAGGAGGAAGAAAACGGTAGGCAGTACGCAGTAGGCAGTAGGCAGAAAGCTGCTTCTCGTCTCCGAGTCCCAAAGTCCCCCAGTCTCCCAGTCCTTCCGTTTCCGTCATTCCGAGGCCGCCGTTTTGTAGCGGCCGAAGGAATCTCTCTGTGGAAAAACGAGATTGCCTCGCTCCACTTGGCTTGCGCAAATTAGTCGCTCGCAATGACTGGTGGTCTTATACGCCGCAGAGCAGCCTCGCCGCGCTTTCTTCTTACTTCCTTCTTCCTACGTCCTACATCCCAACTCGGCCTACTTCCTTCTGCCTACTGCATACTCCATACTGCCTACTTTCTTCCGTCCTTCTCGCCCTTACGCCGAAGATCTTCCCGAGACCGCCGGTTTGTGGCGGCCGAAGGAATCTCTCTGTAAAAGGCGAGATTGCCCGCCTCCCTCTTGAATATCGCGGACAGGGTCGGCGGGTAAACTTCGCGCCACATGACTTACGCAAAATCGTCGCTCGCATGATGAGCGCCTTGTTTCCCACTTCTCCAAGTCCCAAAGTCTCAAAGTCCCCCAGTCTCCCCTTCCCCCTTTCCCCCTTTCTCCCTTTCTCCCTTTCCCCCCCTCCCCCGCTGTAGCTGGTTTCTCGCCGTTTTTTTCCGTATTCTTGACCTTTGAACGCCAACAAACCGAGGAATCCAGATGAAACTCAGCGTTATCGGTGCCGGCTATGTCGGACTCGTTGCAGCCACGTGCTTTGCCGAAAGCGGAAACGACGTGATCTGCGTGGATATTGACGAGAAGAAGATCCGCACGCTGCGCAAAGGTGAGTGCCCCATCTATGAACCGGGACTCACAGACTATCTGACGAAGAATATCACGGAAAAACGCCTCACCTTCACCACCGATCTCTCCCAGGCGGTGGAATCGTCCGATGTGATCTTCCTGGCACTTCCCACACCTCAGTCCGAAGACGGGTCGGCGGACCTCCAGCATGTCCTGAGAGTGGCGAAACAGATCGGGAAGGCGATGAATGGATACAAGGTTATTGTGAATAAGAGCACCGTGCCGGTGGGAACATCCGACAGAGTGCGCGAGGTCGTGTCGAAGGAAACGACGCAGGAATTCGACGTGGTGTCCAACCCTGAATTCCTGAAAGAGGGCGCGGCGGTGAACGACTTCATGAAGCCGGATCGCGTGGTGATCGGATCGCGGAGTCAGCGGGCGCTCGCGATCATGCAGGACCTCTATGCGCCGTTCGTGCGGACCGGCAACCCTCTCATAGTCATGGACGAACGGAGTGCAGAGCTCACGAAGTACGCGAGCAATTCCTTCCTGGCGACGAAGATCTCCTTTATGAATGAAATCGCGGGGCTGTGCGAACGGGTAGGGGCCGATATCGACCTCGTGCGCAGCGGACTGGGGACGGATCCGCGCATCGGATCGCAATTCCTGTTCGCAGGCATCGGCTACGGCGGGTCATGCTTCCCGAAGGACGTTGCCGCGCTGGTCAAGACAGCGCACGATTATGGATATCCTCTTCACGTCCTGAAAGCCGTCGAAGATGTGAATAAGAGACAGAAGCAGCTCATCGTCGAAAAGGTGAAGAAGCACTTCAAGAACCAGCTGCAGGGAAAAACCCTGGCGATCTGGGGGCTGTCGTTCAAGCCGAATACGGACGATACGCGTGAAGCTCCTTCGCTCACCGTGATCGAGGCCCTGCTGAAAGAGGGAGTGACCCTCAAGGTGTATGATCCGGAAGCCATGGCGGAGATGAAGAAACGGATCGGCTCTGTCGTGAAGTACGTCGATAACAACTACGATGCAATCAAAGGCGCGGAAGCGTTACTGCTCTTGACGGAGTGGAATGAATTCCGACGTCCGGATTTCGACAGGATCAAATCGCTGCTGAAGAGTCCGGTGATTTTCGACGGCCGGAACATCTACAATCCCAAACTGATGAGGGAAAAGGGATTTGTGTATTATGGCATCGGAAGGGGAATGGGGGAAGCAGGCCAATGAACGCTCCATCCTCCACTCCGCACACCGTGATCGCCGGAGGTGCAGGGTTCCTCGGGTCGCATCTCTGCGACAGGATGCTCCGCGAGGGACATAAAGTGACCGCAATCGATAACCTCGTGACCGGCAGTACAAACAACATTGCCCACCTCATGGGAAACCCGAACTTCACGTTCGTGAAGCATGATATCACGAACTATATCTATCTCGATGGACCGGTGCATTATATCCTCCACTTTGCGTCGCCGGCCAGCCCGATTGATTACCTGAAGCTCCCCATTCAGACATTGAAGGTGGGATCCCTGGGAACACACAACGCGCTCGGTCTCGCGAAAGCGAAGGGCGCCCGGCTCCTGCTCGCCTCGACGTCGGAAGTCTATGGCGATCCCCTTGTCCACCCGCAGCCCGAGGAGTACTGGGGGAATGTCAATCCCGTCGGGTACCGCGGCGTGTACGACGAGGCGAAACGCTTCGCCGAAGCGATGACCATGGCGTACCACCGGTTCCACGGCGTCGATACGCGGATTGTCCGGATCTTCAATACCTACGGCCCGCGGATGAGAATCCACGACGGGCGCGCAATCCCGGCGTTTATCTCCCAAGCGCTCCGCGGGGAAGAGATCACCGTGTTCGGCACCGGGTCGCAGACACGAAGCGTCTGTTACGTCGACGATTTGATCGAAGGGATCTTCCGTCTCCTGATGTCCAGCGAAGTCCTCCCCGTCAACATCGGCAACCCGGATGAAATCACGATGCTCGACCTCGCCCGGGAAATCATCGAACTGACCGGAAGCAAGAGCCGGATCGTCTACAAAGATCTCCCCGCCGACGACCCGAAGGTGCGGAAGCCGGATACCAGACGGGCGGAAGAGATCCTGAAGTGGAAGGCAACCGTGCCAAGGAAAGAGGGGCTGAAGAAGACGATTGAATGGTTTAAGGCGAATATCTAGAGCGAAAACACTCAGAGTAAGAAGTAAGAAGTAGGATGTAAGAAGAAAGAAGTAAGTAGAAGGCGTTAGGTGACCCCGTTCACGTCTCCCGCTCCCTTTGTTCTCAGGAGACACAGCGATGGAACGAGTATTCTCAGGGTATAGAGACCTGCACGTGTACCAGAAGTCCTATTCTCTTGCAATGGATGTCTTTCGCGAGGTACGGAGCTTTCCTCGGGAGGAACGGAGGAGCCTGACGGATCAACTTGTCAGGTCGTCTCGATCAATTCCAGCAAACATCGCGGAAGGCTGGAGAAAGAGATCGTACGAGAAGATGTTTGTGAGTAAAATGCTGGATGCTTCCGGGGAAGCGGCAGAAACCGAAGTGTGGATCGACATTGCAAAGGATTGCGGCTATTTGAGCGACGAACGACATGATGAGCTCTTTGCGCGCTGCAAAGAGATCAGCGCAATGCTCTTTAGCATGGCATCTCAGCCGGAGAAGTTCTATCGACCGCTTCCGGGCAAACCACGATGATGCCTTCTTCCAGCTTCCTACATCTTTCTTCCTACTTCCTACGTCCTACTTCCTACTCATGTCGGCTGGTAGCGCTCCTTGTCGCTCTCGTGCTGATCCGCCCTTCAGGCATTGCTTCCCCCCGTCCCGACTCCTCCGCCGTCCACCCCTGGCGGGTTGCCGTCGTCGCAGGCGCGCTCACCGCGACTATCGTCGCGATTCACTTCTATCAACAATCGGGCTGGTGGAAGGACAACCGGACGTCGTTCCATTTCCGGGAAGATCTGAAGTACGGTCTGAACGTCGACAAGCTCGGCCATGTGTACGGCGGGATCGCGGAGGCGTATGTCTTCCGCAAGTCGTTCACGTGGGCCGGACTGAATGAGACACAATCGCTCTGGTACGGTTCGGGTGCATCCCTCCTCTTCCAGACGTATGTGGAAATCGAGGATGGGTTCTCGACGTGGGGATTCGATAGGGTGGACTGGGCATCCGACCTTGCAGGAGCGCTCTGGCCGATTGGCCAGCATTACTGGCCACCGCTCCGCAATGTCGATATGAAATTCAGCTATCACACGTCCAATCTGATCAATGAGCCGGGCGGAGTGGGATTCAAGGGACAGAAACACATCATGTTCGATGACTATGAGGGGCAAACAATCTGGTTTTGCTTCAATGTCAGGAGTGTCCTTCCGGCTTCCGTCGAAGAGATCTGGCCGAAGTGGCTCTGGCTCAGCGTGGGATATGGCGCGCGCGATATTGCCAGCACAAACCCCTACCGCGTCTACTATCTGTCCTTCGATCTTGATATGACCAGGATCATCCCTCAGGACACGGCGTTCCTGCGGACGCTGAGTGAAATGCTGAACTTCTTCCATCTCCCGCTCCCGGCGGTGAGGATTAAGCCGGGGACCATCTGGTATGGTCTTTACTTCTGAATTCTGATATCGGATCAGACTTGTACAAAACAGTTTTCTACTGTGGCATAAGTTCTTTCCCCTCAAGGCCTGAGGTCGGAGATTCCAATTATTCCCCTCTTCCAGAGGGGATGTCCGCCGGACCTGCCCGCCGATTTCTGGCGGGAGGCGGACAGGGGTGTGTTGTGTGGCTCAGTGACACACCCCTTCGATTCCCCTCTCGAGAGGGGAATGTCTACATCGAGGGTGGATCGTGCAGCGCCGTTGTCACCGGAGGCAACCGCGCCCCGACCCAAGTCGAAAATCCAAACTCCAAAATCCAAATTCAGGACAATCCGCTCTCCTGCATAATGTCAAGTTTGCCCGCGCCGCCGCAAATTAATCGTATGAAGGTCTTACGAATGAGCAGAGAATCCAGCCGTTTTGCTCTTGTCTTCTTTCTCTTTCTGGTCTTTTCCTTCCTTCTTCTGCCGACACGATCCTTTTCCCAGGCGGAAGACGTTCCGGCGACACATCCCGTCTATACTTTTCTGAAAAAGATGTCGGTCAAAGGTTTGATCGAACGGTATAGCAGCACCATTCTTCCCATGGGACGGCGGGAAGTGGCAAATTACCTCAAGGTCCTGGACGGCGAGCGTGCCGAACTGAGCGAGGTGGAACAAGGATGGCTCGACGACTACCTTTCCGAATTTCACTACGATCTGACGGGGAACACCGAAGGGTTTCATTCCCTTATCGATTCAGAACAGCCATCCACCGGGTCGGCACTTGCCGCGACTTTTTCCGGCATGGAGAAATACCTGTACCACTACCATGATTCGAGCGTGAGCTTGTTCGTGAACGGGCTGGCGGACCTGGATTACCGCAGCATTCACGGGGATGCGCTGGGTAATGCAGACGCGGCGTACCTCCAGCTCGGGGGGAGGATGCGCGGGACGATCTGGGGAAAGCTCGGCTATTTCATCCAGTTGACGAATGCCGGTTTCCGGGGGAGCAGAGAGCTGCTCGAACGCGACCGGATGCTTTCCCAGAGCCACGCCCTGTCCGTGTCGAATGCGCGGAATTTTGATTTTGCCGAAGGATATGTCCGCTACGATGGCGGGATAGTCAGCGCAGAAGTGGGGAGAGAACGGATGCTCTGGGGAAGCGGGTACGGAGAAAAGCTGACCGTGTCGGATAACGTGGGGTTGTTCGACTTCCTGCGTGCAGATGTGAAATACAAGGCAATCAAATACACCTTCATGCATGCGTGGCTCATGGGACAGGAAACGAATCTCCCGTTCAAGCTCCCGTTTGACACCTCCGCCACGTTTTACGAGCCCACGGCACCGGACAAATACCTTGTGGCGCATCGTTTGGAATTATCGTTTCCGAAGGTCCTCGATTTCGGATTCCAGGAAATGGTCGTGTACAGCAACCGTGCCCCGGACCTTGCGTACCTGAACCCGCTCATGGTCCTGGAGTCCGCACAGAGATCCAGGGGGGACCGTGACAATACCTTCTGGCTGTTCGACGTGAGGACACATTTCCTCCACGATCTTGAGCTGACGGGGACCATGCTCTACGATGACATCAATCTCCCCGATCTCTTCAGCAACAAATGGACTGACCGGTACGGATGGCAGGCCGGAATGTATTATGCCGACATGTTCGGCATCGAGAACACCAGCCTCGTTGTGGAGTACACGCGCATCGAACCGTATGTGTTTTCCCACGGCCGCTCGCGCGATGACAACTACACTTCGTTCGGCAGACTCATCGGGACTCCCATCGGACCCAATGCCGATAACCTCTTCTTCGGCGTAGATTATTCCCCGCGACGGAACCTGATCTTTTCCGCCCGTGTTAATCTGATGCGCAAGGGGTTGAATCCGGTCGACAGCTCGGGCCAGGTGGTCCGGAATGTCGGCGGCGATGTCTTCGCGCCCCATCGCGACAGCGATCCGGAGACCCGGTCGTTCCTGGACGGATACCTTGTCAAAGCACGGACGATACAGGTGAGCGGGGTCTGGGAGGTGGTAAACCAGTGCTGGATCGAAATTCAATATCTCTTCGAATCGACAGAGCCCGCAGCGGGTGGGACGCGAAATGACAATGGAACGTTGATCGCACACCTGAAACTCGAGTTCTGACCTGTTCGCGGAGAGCATTCACCCATTCCGGAGGATAGTATGCCGTTACAAGTCGGTCAAAAGGCACCTGATTTCACCCTTGTTGACATTGAGAAGAAAGAACGATCGCTGAAGGAATTCCTGGGAAAGAAAATCGTATTGGTGTTCTACCCGGGCGCGTTTACAGGAGTATGTACGAAGGAGATGTGTTCCTTCCGCGATGCGTTGGCGAACTTCAATGGCATGAATGCCCAGGTGGTGGGGATAAGTGTCGACGGGCCGTTTGCGAACAAGGGGTTCTCCAATCAGAACAATATCAACTTTCCGTTGCTCAGCGATTTTACGAGAACCGTGAGCAAGCAATACGCCGGACTCTATGAGTCTTTTTCGGGAGTGTCCGGGTACACAGCGGCGAAACGGGCCGTCTTCGTCCTGGATCCTCAGGGGATCACCCGATATGCATGGATTTCGGAAAACCCCGGCGTGGAACCGCCGTACGACGAAGTGAAGGCGGCCGTTGCCAAGGCGTAACGCTCCGCACTTCCGACGGGGCAATTGATCCCGGTTTTTCATAATTTCCATTAGAAACCCAGTCAACCGATATGGCAATGCTTACTGCCGGGTCGAAAGCCCCTGATTTTTCCCTCCCTTCGAATGACGGCGGAACCGTTTCCCTGAAGTCGCTGCGGGGCAAGAAGGTCGTGCTGTACTTCTACCCGAAGGACAACACCTCCGGGTGCACAAAAGAAGCGTGCGACTTCAGAGACAACTGGAGTGCCGTGAAGAGAAAAGGGGCCGTGGTGGTGGGCGTGAGTGCCGATTCCGTGGCGTCGCACGACAAGTTTGCCGCAAAATTTGACCTTCCGTTTACGCTCGTGAGCGATGAGGAGAAAACGATGCTGAAGGCGTACGGCGTATGGCAGAAGAAATCGATGTATGGAAACACGTACTTTGGGATCGTCCGCACAACCTATGTCATCGATGAGCGGGGGATCATCTCCCACGTGTTCCCCAAAGTGAAGGTCGATGGACATGTCGATGAAGTCCTTGCGGTTCTGTAGCAGCGACCGCGACCTTCGTGGAATACGCCCCGCCGTCAGTTGGTGCTCCCGGTGACCTCGTCTGTTTCTGTTTCGTTCTCATTGACGTTTTAGAAAGACTCTGCGTATGGTTTACGTGACGCGAAGAGCAAGCTTCAGTGCTGCTCACCGATTGTTCAACCCGGCCTGGCCGGAGAAGAAAAATGCCGAGGTCTTCGGGAAGTGCAACAACCCGAACGGACACGGACACAACTACGACATGGAAGTGACGGTCGTCGGCAACCCGCCGGCCGATACCGGGATGGTGATCGACCTGAAAAAGCTCGCCGACATCGTCGATCGCGAGATCATCGAACGCGTCGACCACAAGAACCTCAATGTCGACGTCGATTTCATGAACGGCATCATCCCGACTGCGGAAAACATGGCGGTGGAGTTCTGGGCGATTCTCGCTCCGAAAATCACCGAGGGGAAATTGTATTCCATCAAGCTCTATGAATCGGTGAACAACGTCGTGGAATACCGGGGATAAGCGACCTCCCGGGAAAGGCAATCTCAAAGCATAACCGAAAATGGAAGACCTGATCAGGCAATTACTCAAAGCGGTGGGAGAAGATCCACAACGCGAGGGGCTGCAAACCACGCCGGACCGCGTCGCACGAATGTGGCAGTTCCTGACGAAGGGGTACGGGGAGGACGTTCAAAAGATTTTGAACGGTGCGATCTTCAACGAAAAGTACAGTGAACTGGTCATTGTGAAGGATATCGACCTCTACAGCGTCTGCGAGCACCATATGTTGCCGTTCTTTGGGAAAGCGCACGTCGCCTATATCCCGAACGGGAAGATCGTGGGGTTGAGCAAGATTCCACGGATTGTCGAAGTCTTCAGCAGACGTCTCCAGGTCCAGGAACGGCTGACGCAACAAATCGCCGAGACCCTTTTTGACGCATTGAATCCTGAGGGCGTGGGCGTGGTCATTGAAGCACGACACATGTGCATGATGATGCGCGGCGTGGAGAAACAGAATTCTGTCGCGACGACGAGTGCGATGCTCGGGGTGTTTCGCGACGATGAAAAAACACGGAGTGAATTCCTCACGCTGATCGCGGAGCGGATGAAGCCGTAGGGAGGCATATGAAGCTGAACGGACAGATCGCAGTCGTCACCGGCGGAGGCCGGGGGATCGGACGGGGAATCGCACTTGCCCTTGCCGCCGAGGGAGCGCATGTCGTGGTATGCGCCCGGACGAACCAGGAAATTGAATCCGTTGCAGAGGAAATCCGCGCAAAGGGAGGGAGCGCTTCAGCGGTTCCCACGGATGTCGGGGATCCAGCTGACGTCACCCGATGTGCAGAGACCGTTCTCGGGCGCTACGGCAGGATGGATATCCTTGTGAACAACGCGGGGATCGGCGTCATGAAGCCCGTGACGGCGTTAAGCGTAGAGGAATTCGACCGGATGTGGAACGTGAATCTGCGGGGAGTCTTCCTCATGACGAAGGCGTTCCTGCCCGCGATGATCAAAGCGGAAACAGGCTCGATCGTCAATATAGCGTCGCTGGCAGGGAAGAACTCATTCAAGGGTGGAGCAGGTTACTGTGCCACGAAATGGGGTCTGCGGGGCTTTGCCGGCTCGCTGATGCTCGAAGTACGGGAACATAATATCCGCGTGGTGACAATCTTCCCGGGATCAGTCGACACCGGGTTTTCCCCGGTGGGAAAAAAGGGAGAGAATATTCCTCGCCCGGAGGACATCGGCGCGACGGTGCTTTTCGCGGTGACGGCGGCCCCGCGCGCGATGATTTCGGAAATCGATGTGAGACCGACGAGAGCGTAGGGAGAAGGGGAGAAGAGGAGAAAGGGAGAAGGGGGGAAGGGGAGAAACGGAGAAGAAATTGTCACTTGTCAATTGACAAGTGTCAATTGGGTTAGACTCTGAGACTGGGAGATGGGGTGAGAGGGGGAAGAGGAGAAGGGGAGAAACGGAGAAGGGGAGATATGAAACAGCCGAAGTGGTCCGGGAGGGAGAAACACGGTAGGCAGTGTTTCTGACTCCCGAATCGGTTCGGCTCGTTGGTCAGAGGGAGCGGTGCGAAGCGCATTCAATACCCTCTGTCTCTGGAACGTTAAAGCGCCCTCGATAGTTTCAGCCTGTTACTCACCCATATCGGGCATATCGGGTCCGCCATTGTCCATTCCGTGCCCCATTCGGCCCATGCGTCCCATCATCCGTCCCATCGCACGTTCCCGCATTTCACCTGCCAAACTCATCAAGTGAGCCTTGAACGTTTTTTGTTGTTCCGGAGTGAGAATGGACCGGACTGCGAAAAGATGATCAATGAGGTCCATTTTGCCCTGTGCCTGAAGCTCAGAGATGTTTTTCGTGGTTTTTTCGATCGCGGCCCGGTCCGGATTATCCGCGCCAATTTCTGTACGCAGATCGACCCGAAGGGATTGAATCTTTGCACGTTGGGCGATCATTTTTTTCTGGAATTCCGCGCGCAGTTTCGCCATCTGCTCCTTTTGTGCATCCGTGAGGTTGAGCTTCGCCATCATCTGCTGGTGCATTTGAGGATGCATTGGCGCCCGTGGAGCGGGTGCAGGCTGGGCCAGCGCGGCGGTAGCGCCCAGGGAGAGTGCGAGAACAAGAACGGCAATTGTACGCTTCATAGCGATTTCCTTTCCCGAAAGATTGACTGGATTGCTTCGCGGTATTTGTCCATTGGACGACGGCTCTTCCTGAAAGGTTTAATGCGGCAATTGATTTTCGCCTTGATTCTCGTTATGTTTCATCAATGATGTGATGGGAGTCTCACGCGTGGTCCGGCACATCCTGCCGTTTCGTCTCGCCTTAATCTTGGTCCTGCTCGCCCTCAGTCTGCCGGCGTGTTTTGTCGGAGACTTTCTCGGCACGTATTTCAATACCTATTATAACGCCAGCCATCTCTTCGCCCAAGCGGAAGAAGAGATCTGGAACCAGCCCGACACCCGATTAGCCGGTCGAAATCTGTTTGCCCTCACGACGATTCCCGCAGGTGCACGTTCGAAATTGACCACGGTCGTCGAGAAATGTTCCAAGCTCCTCCAGGACCATCCCACGTCGCAGTATGTGGACGATGCTCTCCTCATGATCGGGAAGGCGTTTTTCTACCAGGGGGATTTCACCCGCGCTGAGAGGAAATTCAAGGAGCTTCAGGAAAGCTATCCGAAGAGCGATCTCGTCATGGAATCCCGCGTGTGGATGGCCTACTCGGAATACAGGGAAAACAATCCCGCGAAGGCGGAAGAGACCGCGAAACGTGTTCTCGACGAGGCGAAACAGGAAGGGGATCGCGAGAGCGAGTCGTATGTTGCCTTGCTGCTGGGAAAGATCCATGCCGACAGATTTGACTATGCGGGGTCATCTGCATTTTACGAAATCGCCGGAGCCGAAGGGGGCAACTCGGATCTGCGCGCATCGGCATTCTTCACGGCGGGCGACATGTATCTCTCGGAGGGTGACAGCACCCACGCGTACTCCATGTACGTGAAGGCCGGCGACGAGACATCGAACTATTTGAATGAATATCGGGCCCGGCTGGGACAGGCGAAGGCGCTTGCCAGACTCGGGCGCGGCAATGACGCGCTCGATATGCTTTCGGATCTGCGTCAAAACTCAAATTACAAAGAATACTGGGGAGAGGTGGACCTCGAAACAGGGAACACCTACCGCCGGATGCACAAGTATCCCGAGGCGCTTGATCAATACCGGTACGTGGATACCGCGTACGCGAGGAGTGAATGGGCGGCCGTTGCGGACTATCAGCTGGGTCAGATTTACGAAAACGTGGCAGGCGATTATGATTCCGCAAGAGTGGCATACAACCGTGGGAAAGCCGCCGGGGGCCAGACCACCACCGTCGTGCTCCTCCTTGCACGCGCTGATCTCATGAACCGCTATGCGCAATACCACGCGGCGATCATCCTCAACGATAGTCTCCTGACGGCCGCGATGGCGCGAAAAGATTCCGTGCCGGAATCCGTGCCGGCGGGAAAAGATTCCGTGTCAGAATCCGGGCCGGCCGATTCGGTGCGGAACAGCGCAGGTGTTGATTCCCTGGGCGGGCGCCGGGATTCAGGAAAGACCGTTCAAGCCCGTCCGCAACGGAGCATTCCGATCGATACGCTCCACGCCCGTCTCGCTTCAGCAATCAATGAACTTGCCACGCTCTTTTATATCGGCTTCTCGAATCAGGACTCCGCCATTGCCTGGTATGATACATTGCTGACACGTTACCCGAATTCCCCAAACACTCCCCGTGCGTGGTATGCCATTGCCCAGGTAGCGTCGGCCCGGGATTCCGTGAACGGGAAGGCCACCGCGGACTCGCTGTACCGGCGTATTGTGAAGGAATATCCAGCGACCGATTTCGCGGTCGAGGCACGTCGTCTCCTCGGCCTTCCTCCCGTCGCACATATCGTCGATCCGGCAGAAGTGACATACCACCAGGCCGAAGAGTCGCTGCTGAGCGGCCAATTTCAGACCGCGGTGGACACGATGCTTGAAATCATCCAGAACCACCCGAAGTCCCCCTTCGCGTCCCGCGCTGAGTTCGCTGCCGGCTGGCTCTATGAAGAAAAGCTGTCTCTCCCCGACAGCGCCCTGGCAATGTACCGGCGGCTGATCAAGGAATATCCCTCCTCCACGTATTCGGCGATTGTACGACCGAAAGTGGAAGCCGTGGATGCAGAACGTCTGCAAGAGCAGAAGCAGGCGGCAGATGAGGCAAAAGCACGGGAAGCCGCAGCGGAGAAGGCGAAGAGCGCGAACGCTTCTCCCGACACCTCGAAGGTACCGGTTCTCCTCCGGGGCAAGATTCCTGAGAAGGGTCCGCAGGATTCTGCCCGCATGCATTTTCCTGCTCCCCCCGGGGCGGATTCCCTCAAATCCCCCCAGGATATCAAATGATTCTTTCTCTCTGCCGGGTGATTCATACACGCGCGGTAGGAGAGAACATCTTCCTTCTCCGATTTTCATCGCCTGCGCTTTCTTCCGGTATCAAGCCCGGACAATTCCTGAATATCCGGGTCTCCGAGGGGACAGACCCGCTTTTGCGGCGTCCCTTCAGCGTGTACCGCGTGGACGGCGACGATCTGGAGATCATTTTCTCGGTGATCGGACGCGGGACGATCGCATTGTCGCAGAAAAGGGAAAACGACATCCTGGACGTCCTTGGTCCCCTGGGAACCCCGTACACAGTGGCATCGGACTCCTACGCGCAAGCGCTGCTTGTGGCAGGGGGTCTGGGCGTTGCACCTCTTCCCATCCTGACCCGGGCCCTTCAACGCGCTCAGAAGAAGATTGCAACCTTCGTTGGAGCCCGGAGCGGGTCGGCCCTTGTGACGGACCATCTCGAGAACGTGCAGGTTGCAACGGATGACGGGTCACAGGGCTTCCGCGGAACGGTTGTGGACCTCTTGCGCAGTGACCTCAGCAGAGGCACGTATACGCGGCCGAAGATCTTCGCGTGCGGGCCGACGGCAATGCTTCGCGCCGTTGCGGATGCCGCCCGGGAATTCGACGTGCCGTGTGAAGTATCCCTGGAAGGCGCGATGGCTTGCGGGTTTGGGATTTGCCAGGGATGTCCGGTGGAATTGACGGATGGACCGCAGCGTTACGCGTTGATGTGCAAAGATGGCCCGGTGTTCGACACCCGGCGGATCAAGATCTGAAATGGTGAACACTGCTCTACAACTCGGGTCGCTGACGTTCAAGAACCGCGTCCTGGTCGCTTCCGGGACCTTCGGGTACGGTGATGAGACGGCGGGGCTGGTGGATCTCTCGAAGATCGGGGGGCTCATTACGAAGTCGCTTTCCCTCAAGCCGCGTGAAGGTAACGCGCCGCGAAGGATCGCCGAGACGGCGAGCGGAATGCTCAACTCGATAGGGCTGGCAAATATCGGTGTTCACCGTTTTATCAGTGAAAAGCTTCCCTTCCTGCGAGGGGTCGACACGGCGGTGATCGCGAACATCGCGGCGAGCTCGGTGGAGGAGTATTGCAGCGTGCTTTCCCTGCTCGAGAGGGAGGAGGGGGTGGACGCCTTCGAAATCAACGTCTCCTGCCCGAACGTGAGAGAAGGGGGATTGACGTTCGGCACGAGCTGCCCTGCAGTCGCAGAAATCACGCGCAGGTTGCGGGCTCTGACGTCGAAACCGTTGATCATCAAACTGACACCAAACGTCACTCACATTTCCGAGTTTGCCCGTGCGGCGGAAAATGAAGGGGCGGATGCTCTCTCGGTCATCAATACCTTGATCGGCATGGCGGTCGACATCCATTCGCGCCGGCCGCTGTTGTCGACGGTGACCCGGAGGCCTTTCGGGGCCGGCGATCAAGCCCATCGCCCTTGCGAAGGTGTACGAGGTGGTAAAAGCCGTCCGGATTCCGGTGATCGGGATCGGCGGAATTCAGACAGCGACCGATGCTCTGGAGTTTCTGATCACAGGGGCCTCGTTGGTGCAGGTGGGGACGCAAAATTTTGTAGAACCTGACGCATCGGTGAAAATCGCTGCCGGGATCCGGGACTGGTGTGCCGCGCGTAACATCGGCGATGTACACGAGATCGTAGGGACGTTAAAAGCGGAAGCTTCTGCCTCAATCGTGGAATCATGGCTCTAAGATCGCCGGTGAGTTCATACAACGCTACTGTTCATTATCTCTTTGCCCTCCAATACCGGGGGATGAAATTCGGCCTCCGGAATACCCGACTCCTTCTCAAAGCGCTTGGGAATCCGCACCGCGCATTTCCGTCGATTCACGTGGCGGGGACGAATGGAAAAGGATCGACTTCCGCGTTCCTCGCGTCGATTCTGCAGGAAGCCGGCTACCGCACAGGGCTTTACACTTCTCCGCATCTCCTGAGGTTTACGGAGCGGGTGCGCATCAACGGGGTGGAGATCCCGTCAGCCCGCCTCATCGCGTACGTCAAAAAACTCCGACCGGTCATCGAGGAAGCCGGGGCTACGTTTTTCGAAGCGACCACGGCGATTGCCTTCCGCTATTTTGCCGATGAGAAGATCGACATCGCGGTGATCGAGACAGGATTGGGGGGAAGGCTCGATGCGACCAATCTCGTTCTTCCGCTCGCGAGTGTGATTACTTCGATCGGGTTGGACCATATGGAGCTCCTGGGCACCACGGTGCGTCAAATTGCAGAAGAGAAGGGCGGGATCATCAAGCGCGGGCGTCCGGTCATATCGCGGGTGGAAAACCGCGCTGCGGAAGCGGTGCTGCGTCGCATAGCCCGACAACGGAGTTCACCATTCTGGCGCGCAAAGGAGTGTGCCCCGGCGTCGGGTCGGCGGGAAGACGGGAAGATGCGGATACACTTCTCCGGCGGCCTCCTGGCGGGTCAGTCGGTCTCCATCGATCTCTTCGGGAGTCATCAGGTGCGAAACGCTCAGACGGCGGTCGCCACCTGTTCTGTTCTACTGGATCGGGGCAAATTGCGGGAGGTTACTCCGGCGCATGTCGCGCAGGGGCTTGCCAGGGTGAGGAAGAATACGGGCATACGGGGTCGATTTGAGATCATCGATCGCCCCGAAGGTCGCACAATCATCGATGTCGCCCACAACCCCGAAGGGATACGCGCGCTGGTTCGTGCTGTGAAGGCCGGGGGAGAACACGCCGCGGAGATCGTATTCGGTGTGATGGCAGACAAGAAATACCGACCCATGCTCAGGCGGCTGAGGGGGATTGGCCGTCACATGGTGGCCGTCGCCCCAAAAGGATCGCGTGCTCTCGGGGTGGGAGAATTGACGAAAGAAGCTCGGAAAGCGGGATTCACGGTGAGCCCGGCTCCTTCTGTCGCCAGAGGGGTGGTCCTCGCGCGATCGCGGGCGGGCCGGAAGACGGTTCTCGTTGTCGGGTCGCACTATCTCGTCGCAGAGGCTTTGAAAGGGCTTTCATGAGCAGCCCGTTTCAATGCAAATCGTCGAATTGAGGGGTTTGGGGGGAATTAATCTTGACATTTCCCGTGTTATGGTGTATATTCTGGTGGTTTGATTTGCCCCGCACTTAGGGTTGCTTCGAATTCCACCAATTCGCTTCTCATCGGGCATTCTGACGTCTCCCAACCACCTCCGTTTTTGTTATCCGTCTTTGCATCCCGTTTGTTCATGAACGTCTGACAAGCGTACGCGGTGTTGTGAAGGACGAACTTCCTCGTTATTCTGAAAGGCACCTTCTCCATGCCAATGGACATTGCAGAACTGAAGTCCAAAAAGATCTCAGAGTTAAATCAGATCGCAAAAGACCTTAACATCTCAGGGTATAGCGATCTGCGCAAGCAGGAGCTCATCTTCAAAATCCTGGAGGCGCAGACAGAGCAGGGCGGGCTCACCTTCAGTCGCGGCGTTCTCGAAGTGCTGCCGGACGGGTATGGATTCCTCCGTTCGGTAGACTACAATTACCTCCCGTCTCCCGATGATATCTATGTCTCCCCCTCCCAGATTAAGAAATTCAATCTCCGGACGGGGGATACCGTCAGCGGACAGGTCCGTCCGCCGAAAGAGGGTGAACGGTTCTTCGCCCTCCTTCGCGTCGAGGCCGTCAATGACGAAAATCCCGACATGATTCGGGAGCGGGTGCTCTTCGACAATCTGACCCCGCTCTATCCAAACAGTAACATCAAACTGGAGACTGCTCCCGGGGAATACGCGATGCGGATCATGGATCTGCTTTCCCCCATCGGGAAAGGGCAGCGCGGAATGGTGGTGTCACCTCCCAAGGCGGGAAAAACCATTCTCCTCCAGAAAATCGCCAACAGCATCACGAGAAATCATCCGGAAATAAAGCTGATCGTGCTCCTTATTGACGAACGACCGGAAGAGGTCACGGATATGGAGCGTTCCGTGAATGCCGAGGTGGTGAGTTCGACGTTCGATGAGCCACCAGAGCGGCATGTGCAGGTGGCGGACATGGTGCTGGAGAAAGCGAAACGTCTGGTGGAGGCGAAGAAGGACGTCGTGGTCCTTCTGGACAGCATCACGCGTCTTGCACGGGCACACAACACCGTGGTACCTCATTCCGGCAAGATCCTCTCGGGCGGTGTCGATGCGAACGCACTGCACAAGCCCAAGCGGTTTTTCGGTGCGGCGCGGAATCTCGAAGAAGGGGGAAGCCTGACGATTGTGGCGACGGCACTCGTCGAAACCGGAAGCCGCATGGACGAAGTGATTTTTGAAGAGTTCAAGGGGACCGGCAACATGGAAATCATCCTCGACCGGAAGCTCTCCGACCGGCGGGTGTTCCCGGCCATGGACATTAACCGCTCCGGGACCAGAAAAGAGGAACTGCTCATTGACGCCGACGACCTGAACAGAATCTGGATACTCCGTAAATTGCTTTCGGAGTTCAATACCGTTGAGGCGATGGAATTCATGCTCGAAAAGATGCGCGGGACGAAGTCGAATAGAGAGTTTCTGAAAATGATGAGCAGCTAATCGGGCCATCGCCGCTTGCTACTCCTTCACCGCACACATTCAATTCCAACCCTTCAGTGAACCGGACATCACGCCTGTGAGCATGGACGAACCTGTAATCATTGCCGCTTGTCGGACCGCCGTTGGAAGCTTTCGCGGCGGTCTCAGCTCGCTTCCCGCTCCGAGATTGGGCGCCGTGGTTGTAGCCGAGGTGTTGCGGCGCGCCGGAATCTCGCCCGACCGGGTCGATGAAGTCATCATGGGAAACGTTCTTTCCGCCGGCGTCGGCCAGGCACCTGCCCGGCAGGCTGCGATTTTTGCGGGGCTCCCGACATCCGTGCAGTGTACCACGATCAACAAGGTTTGCGGGTCGGGATTGAAATCTGTCATGCTTGCAGCCCAGGCGATCATGGTGGGAGATGCAGACGTCATCGTCGCGGGAGGCATGGAGAGCATGAGCAACGCTCCCTATCTGCTGGAGAAGGCGCGCGATGGATACAGGATGGGCAATGCAGAGATCGTGGACGCAATGATGAAGGATGGCTTGACCGACGCGTACAGCAATCAGGCCATGGGCATCGGCGCGGAGCAGTGTGCGCGCGATCTCGGGATCAGCAGGAAGGAGCAGGATGATTTCGCCATCCTCAGCTATCGCCGGGCTCAGGAAGCGCAATCGGAGGGGAAATTCAACCGGGAAATCGTACCCGTGAATGTCCCGGGGCCGAAGGGTTCGAGCACGACGTTCGCTGTTGACGAAGATGTGCGGAAAACAGACTTTGAAAAAATTCCGACATTGAAGCCGGCGTTCATGAAAGACGGGACGGTCACCGCGGCGAACTCGTCGAAAATCAGCGATGGTGCTGCGGCCGTAGTGGTGACCTCAGCGCGCATCGCCAAACGCCTCGGCGTGAAGCCGCTCGCCCGTATCGCCGCGCAAGCCTCGTTCGCAAAAGATCCCATGGAATTCACCACGGCGCCCGCCGACGTGATTGCGCGCGTCCTCCTCAAGAGCGGCCGTTCTGTCTCCGGTATCGATCTGTTCGAAATCAACGAAGCATTTGCCGTGGTTGCGCTGGCTGCGATCAAGGTGTTGGGACTCAGCGAGGAGCGTGTGAATGTGCATGGCGGAGCGATTGCACTCGGTCACCCGATCGGGGCAAGCGGGACGCGCATCCTCGTGACGCTGTTGCATGCGATGGAAGAGCGCAACGCCAGCAATGGAGTGGCGACCCTGTGCATCGGCGGCGGCGAAGCGAGTGCAATTGTCCTGGAACGCGATTAACCAGTTGATGGACGACGGTCATCATTTCTCCGGAACCACCATGGAACAATCCAGAATTACCGTCATTGGCGCAGGCACGATGGGCAACGGGATCGCGCATGTGTTCGCAGCATCAGGGTTTCCCGTGGTGCTGTGTGATGTGTCGCAGGAGATCTGTGCCAAAGGGCTCGCCACCATTACCGCGAATCTCGACAGGCAGGTGAAGAAGGGGACTGTTACTCCGGAAGAGAAGTCCAACACGCTCGCACGCATTACATTGTCGACAGACCTCAAGGCTTCAGCCGCAGACGCATCCCTGATCATTGAGGCAGCCACAGAACACCATCCGACCAAGAATGAGATCTTCCGTCTCCTGGATGCCTCGGCTCCCGCCGGGACGATCCTGGCGTCAAATACCTCCTCCATTTCCATCACGGAACTCGCGGCGGTGACGAAACGGCCGTCGAAGGTCATCGGGATGCACTTCATGAACCCCGTGCCGGTGATGAAGCTTGTGGAAGTGATCCGTGGGTTGTCAACATCCGACGATACGACACTGGACGTTCTTGCACTCTGCGGGAAACTGGGGAAGACGGCGGTCGAAGTGAATGATTACCCGGGTTTTGTGGCGAACCGCATTCTCATGCCGATGCTCAATGAAGCCATGTACTGTGTCATGGAAGGAGTGGCGACTCCCGATGCGATCGACACGGTCATGAAGCTCGGGATGAACCATCCGATGGGGCCTCTCGCGCTGGCGGATTTTATCGGACTGGATGTGTGCCTTGCCATATTGAATGTCCTTCATGAAGGACTTGGCGATCCGAAATACAGGCCGTGCCCTATCCTGAAAAAAATGGTTGCTGCAGGACATCTTGGCCGGAAGAGCGGCGTCGGGTTCTTTACGTATTAGAGCCACTACAACTTGAGATGATCGCGTTATGAACCTTACGTTGACTGACACACATCAGATGATTCGCCAGACCGCGCGTGATTTCGCGGAGAAACAGTTGTTTGCAGGGGCAAGTGAGCGGGATGACAAAGAAGAGTTTCCAGGAGAATTCATCACGGCGCTCGGGGAGCTCGGGTTCATGGGGATGATGGTCCCTGAGGAATGGGGTGGTGCCGGACTGGACACGATCAGTTACGCTCTCGCCATGGAAGAAATTTCGCGGGTTGACGCGTCTGTCGGCGTCATCATGTCCGTGAACAACTCTCTCGTTTGCTACGGCATTAACAGATACGGGAACGACGACCAGAAGGAACGCTATCTCCGGGATCTTGCAGCAGGGAAGAAACTCGGGGCGTTCGCGCTCTCGGAGCCGGAAGCCGGAAGCGATGCTTCCAACCAGCACACGGTTGCCGTTCTGGAAGGCGATCATTACATTCTGAATGGGACGAAGAACTGGATCACGAACGGCTCGACGGCTGACCTCGTCCTCGTCATGGCTTCCACCGACCGGTCGAAGGGGCCCAAGGGCATCAGCACCTTCATCGTGGAAAAGGGGACGCCGGGATTCAACGTCGCAAAGAAGGAAAGGAAACTTGGTATCAGGAGTTCCGATACCGTCTCGCTTGCGTTTGAAAACTGTCACGTGCCGGTGGCGAACAGGATTGGCGGGGAAGGTGATGGGTTCAGGTTTGCCATGACCACGCTCGAGGGAGGGCGGATCGGGATTGCCGCACAGGCGTTGGGCATTGCGCAGGCATGTGTGGATGCCTCTCTGAAGTACGCAAAGCAACGGAAGGCGTTCGGCAAATTCCTCGCCGAACATCAGGCCATCCAATTTAAGATCGCCGACATGGCGACCAACACCGAGGCTGCCCGGATGCTGATCCTGCACGCGTCATGGCTGAAGGATCAGGGCGGCGCGTTCGGACAGGTGGCTTCGATGGCGAAGCTTCTGGCCTCGAGGACCGCCGTGCAGAATGCGTTGGAAGCAATTCAAATTCATGGAGGCTACGGATACGTTCGCGAGTATCATGTCGAGCGTTATCTCCGCGATGCGAAAGTGACGGAGATCTATGAGGGGACATCGGAGATTCAGAAGATCGTTATCGCTCGATCGCTCATGAAGGAGTAATTTTCAGGCTGTGGTCAGACACTTCATACCCTCATAACGAAGGAGTTACCATGCAACGACTTCGGTTAGTGACTCTTCTCCTCGCTTTGTCCACGGTTCTTCCGCTTTTGTCGGTTCAGGCGCAGACTCGATGGGTTATCGGCGGCCGGCTTGGCATGTCGCTCGGCACCCTGGGGACCTCCGCGCCACAGAACGACCTCTATTACTATTACTACGGTTACAATCAGAATACTTCCACAAGCAGTACCAGTGCGGGGTTGCAGATCGGCCCCACCGCAGAGGTAATCTTTGCCAAGCAGTTTGCGGTCACGACGGAATTCAACATCAATACCGAAGCCGGCACGCCGATCGAATGGGCAAATACCTTCAAAGCCTACTTTCTCATTAGCGGTTCGAAGATCCTCCCGTACGCGGACGGCGGTTTCGGTCTCCTGTTTGTGACCGGAGGGCCATTTTTCGGTGTCCGCGCAGGCGGCGGTGCGCTGTTCCCTATATCGCGTAATCTCTATATTCCCGCTGATCTCCAGATCGGGCTCTATTTTGGAAACAGCTTGACGCTTTTCTGGCTCGCGGTGACTTCCGGTATTCGGTACTTCATCTAAATCGCCTTTCGCTGTATTCTCTTCCGTTCACAATGCATCGAGGTGCTTATGCGACGCAGTATTGCGACTGGAATACTCCTGGCTGCAGTCTTGGTTTCCACCATGCCTGCGCTGGGACAGATGAAATTCGGCGTTGGAATGCGGCTTGGGATGAACATCGGGAGCCTGTCCTTCAATCCTGATATCTATCAGGTAAGCGGCAACATCTCGAAAACCGGGCGCACCGGCTTCATGATCGGAGCTGTTTCGGAACTCGAGTTCGCCAAGATGTTCGCGGTCGAGTTCTCTCCCACGTTCGTCCTCAAGGGCGGCGGGTACGAAGACACCCAGGGCGGGTCGGACGTCGTCCATTACAGTGAACTGGACCTTCCGATCCTGTTCAAAGTAAAATTCCTTGAAGGAAAAATCAGGCCGTATGCGTTTGTCGGACCCAACCTGGGAATCGTGATGAGTGCAACGCGAGTTTCCCAGCCTGCGGGCGGACAGGAAACGGATGTCGACGTGAAGGACAACACTTCGGGAATAGACTTTGCCCTGGAATTCGGGGCCGGAGCGGAACTGATGGTGATGAAGAATCTCGGCGTGATGATGGACTTCCGGTATTCTCTGGGGTTGTCGGACCTGAACAGCGCCCCCGCGACACCTCAGCAGGTGAATGTCACGGTCCCCACCGTGAAAGCGAGCGGGTTCCAGATTATGGTGGGTTCACTCTTCTATCTTTGAGATGTCTTGGGCCCGGCCAGACCGGGGAAGAGCCTGTGACAGAAAAGGCCGGGAAGATCCCGGCCTTTCTGTTGACAGCAGAGCGCATGGCTTCGCGGCAACCACACTACTTCATCAACGTCATCCTTCGCGTGGCCCGGTAACTTCCGGACTCAAGTTGGTACAGATACACGCCACTGGGCAGACGGGAATCCTCGAACCGTATCGTGTGCGTCCCGGCATTGACGAAGCCGTCCACGAGGGTCGCCACGCGGCGCCCGAGGAGGTCGTAAACGACAAGTTTCGTGTACCCTGCCTTAGGCAAAGCAAAAGTAATTGTCGTTGACGGATTGAACGGATTGGGATAGTTCTGGGACAGCAGATACGTTTGGGGGAGAGAAGTCCGTTCTGCTGCAATGCCATTCGTGCCCGAATACGAGAGAAAGTCGAGGAAGAATTGCGTCGAGGGCGAGAAGGACGATGCCGAGCCGCTGTGTCCGATCCCGACTTGGATAACGGCCGTGTCGGGAAAATCGGAGGAAAGATACGTCAGAGGAATGGAAAATTGTGTATAGGTCGGCGCGGATGCCGTGATTTGCACCGACCCTGCGGCGACCCCTGCGCCCGATAATCCTCCCTTGTAGAGAGCCGTGGTAATGTAAAGATAATCTCCCGAACCATCCGGTGTTGAGAATTTGTACCAACCGGAGAGCACGCCCGGGCGGGTTGTGAAAGGGAACCCCTGCGCGTCGATGCCTGCCTGAACCAGCGCGGGGAACGGCACGCCGAGGTATGATCCCACCATCCCTTCTAATGCGTACGTTCCATTATAGGAATCGGTGGAACGTACGATCGTATGAGCGAGAAAGTTTGTATTAGAATACCACCCGACAAGAACCGTATCCCCCTGCCAGGTTTCAAAATCGCCGTTCGGGATTTGTGCATTTCCCCGGGACGCGAAGAGCAGCAGCAAAAGCAGTAGCAAACCTGTTTTCATGATCCCCTCCATGTTGAAATTACCTGGCCATTCCCTTTTAAAGCGCCGTGCAGTTCGTAAAAGTTCCATTTCCCTGACTTTCGGTCAATTTTCCGGCGGAACCTGTGGGACTTGAGTTTTGTTGAATATTCGACTAGATTAGTCGAAGAGTCGAAATACCCATGCCCAACCAACACAATCAGCAAGCAGGCCGACAAGAAGCCATTTTAAAGGCTGCACAGCGCCTTTTTGCCCAGTATGGACATGCAAAGGTCACGATGGAGGAAATTGCTGCGGACGTGGGGATGGGAAAGGCATCGATTTATTACTATTTCCCTGCAAAAGAGGACCTCTTCCGCGCCGTGGTGGAGCATGAGCAGAGGCAATTCCTTGCCCTGATGGAGCCTATCCTACAGAAAGAGACTTCAAGCGCTCAGAAGCTCAACGAGTATCTTGTGAGGCGGATGGAGTACTTCCGGGATTTCGTCAATCTCAGCAGTCTCAGCACCAACATGCTCTTTCAACCCGATCCAGTTTTTACCGAACTTTTTCGGGTCCTCAACAGGCATGACCACAGGATGCTGGAAACAATCCTCGACGAGGGAGTACAGCGGGGAGAATTTCTTCCCTTCGATGTGAAGGGAACCTCCGAACTCTTCATTCATCTTCTCCAGGGGCTCCGTCTACGATTGCTGAAACGATACGGCAGCCGTTCTCAAGAGGAGAGTTACACAGAGCTGCAAATCGACCTCGAACGTCTTACCGCACTCTTCGTGCGCGCACTCAGAAATAATCACCAGGATGGAAGTGACACACATGAATCAACCGCAAGACACTCAACGGAACGGGGGACAGGTGACTGAGAGTACCGATGACGCAGACAATGTCGATACCCTCCCACTGTATCGGATGAAGCGTGTAATCATTCCTTCGGCGATCGTCCTGATCATTGCGGCCGCCGGAGCGTGGTACTATTACACGCAGATACGAGGATTCGATTCCACGGACGATGCCTTTATCGACGGGAACCGCGTGTCCGTCAGTTCAAAGATCCTCGGAAGAATAATCGACCTGAATGCCGATGAAGCGGATACCGTGAAGCAGGGTGAAGTCCTGGTCCGTCTCGACGATGCAGACCTGAAAGCGCAGGAGGCGCAGTCGAGAGCGATGCTGGATGACGCACGACAGGCCACCTCCCTTGCCGAGGTGAATGTCCAGCGTGCCACCGATGATTACAACAGGGCCGAGACGCAGTATAAGACCAGGGTCATTTCGCAGGAGCAGTTTGAACACGCCCGCTCGGCCCTTGCAGCCGCACGGAGCCAGCAAAAGATGGCGATGACCAGGGTGGCGACCGCGGAGGCACAGGTAAATGTCGTGAAGACATCATTGCAGAACACCGTCATAACCTCCCCGATGAACGGCGTTGTGGCGAAGCGGTACGCCCTGCCGGGCGACGTCGTGCAGCCCGGCCAACCGATTCTCTCGGTGTATGACCTGGGTTCTGTCTGGGTGACGGCGAATTTTGAAGAGACGAAGATCTCTTCTCTGCACGTGGGAGATCCTGTCGAGATCGACGTCGACGCCTACCCGAATGCGAAGTGGACCGGGCGGGTCTACCAGTTCGGGGCAAGCACGGCGTCGCAGTATTCACTGATCCCTCCGAACAATGCATCCGGGAATTTCACCAAGGTCACGCAACGGATCCCGGTGAAAATCATGATCGACCGGCAGGGACCGACCGCAGGAGATGACCCCCGACCGCTTTTGCCTGGCATGTCTGTGGAAGTCCGCGTCAATACACACTAACGCCGGGATCGAGAGCACGTATGGCTCCTCTGTTTCATCATCGCGTGCGGTCCGCGCTCACCGACCGTTTTGAATCGCTGCATCATGAACACCCCTCCTACCGCTGGTGGGTGCTGGCCAACGTCATGATCGGAACGTTCATGGCGGTGCTCGATGCGACGATCGTGAACGTGGGACTGCCCAAGATCATGGCCGCATTCGGGGTAGACGTGGACAAAGTGGAATGGGTCATGACCGCCTATCTGCTGGTATTTGCAGTCATGCTCCCGACATCCGGATGGGTAGCGGACCATTGGGGATACAAACGGAGCTACGTCGGAGCCCTTGTTGTATTCACACTGGGATCATTTCTGTGCGGTCTCTCGTGGGACGAGAATGCCCTGATCGTCTTCAGAGTCATCCAGGGAATCGGAGCGGGATTCCTCATGCCGGTCGGCATGGCGATTGTGACGCGTGAATTCCCGCCGGAGAAGCGGGGCGTGGCGCTGGGATTCTGGGCGATTTCCGCGGCGGCCTCGGTGTCGCTGGGCCCGCTCATCGGGGGCTATCTGATCGACCATCTGGAGTGGCAGGCGATTTTTGATGTGAATGTCCCGGTAGGAATCGTCGGGATCTTTGCCACGATGGTGATTCAACGGGAATATAAGACCGAACACACACGCTCTTTCGACTTCGTCGGGTTCGTCTCCATGTCGGTGTTCCTGTCGTTTCTGCTGCTCGCGCTGTCGGACGGGAATGCGTCATGGAACACCGGGGGCTGGACCTCGACATTTATTATCTCTTGTTTTGCCATCGCCGGAGTCGCCCTCGTCGTCTTTCTGGTGACGGAACTCACCATCAAACATCCGATTATTGAACTCGCGTTGTTCAAGGACCTCAACTTTGCCCTTTCCAACGCCGTGCTCTTCATCTTTGGCCTGGGGATGTTCGGCAGCACGTTTCTGCTTCCCCTGTACCTTCAAAATTCCCTCGGGTACACCGCGTTCCAGGCAGGAGCGGTATTTCTCCCGGTCGGTATCCTGCAGGGACTTATGTCTCCCATTGCGGGGATCTTGTCGGACAAGGTGAACCCGAAGATCCCTGCGGTCATTGGAATCGCTCTCCTGGCGGTAAGCCTGTATCTGAACGGGTTTCTTTCGCTCTTCTCCGAACACGCACAGATCATGGCCGCGCTGTATATCCGCGGATTCGCCATGGGACTGGTGTTTACGCCGCTCAGTATGATGGCGCTGAACGGCATCCCCCGACAGAAGCTGGCGCAGGCTTCCGGGCTCTTTAACGTGATCCGACAGGTTGGAGGGAGCTTCGGCGTGGCGCTCATCGGGACCATGCTGACCCGGCGGATCATTTATCACTCGGCGATGTACGGGCAAGCCCTTGATCCCTCATCCCCGGCCTTCAAGAATGCCTCTGCGCTACTCCTGCAGCACACACAGGTCGCCCTGGGAGGCACAACGGCTGACGCCTCGATGAGGGTCAAGGCATTGATCGGCGCACATCTTGGTCAGCAGGCATTTGTTCAGGCGATCAACGACGATTTTCTGATCTCGGCGGCAATTACCATTGTCGGCGTTATTCCAATCTTTTTTGTCAGGCGGTTGAAACAGAAGGCATCTGCCCCTCACGCAGCTGCACTCGACTGATTTATGGTACCTTCTGGAAAGGATTACGCGTCCATGAGAACTCTGTTGTCCGTCATGCTCCTCGGTCTTTGCCTATCAGCCAACGGACTCTACGCGCAGGATACTGATTCTCTTTCTCTCGACACGGCGTTACGCCTGGCGCTGGAGAATAGCATTGCGCTGAAACAGGCCGATGCTCAAAGTCAGGCTGCTCAAGCCCGGGTGGCACAGTCGGAAAGCGACTACTACCCGCATGTTTCGGTTTCGGCGGATTACACACGCATCGGTCCTCTTGCCGAGTTTTCTTTTCCCGGCTTCGGATCGATCCCCCTGTTTCCGGCAAACAATATCAATGCCCATATTTCGGCTTCACAAACCATACTCGACCTCGGTCTCAGGTCGGCGAAGGTCGAGGCGAGCAAATCGTCACTCACTACCACCGACGATGCCAAACGGGCGATCCGATCGGTCCTCGTCCTTCAGGTAAAGCAGGCGTTCTACACCGTCATGCTTCTGGAACGGAGTGTGAAAGTGCAGGATCAACAGATCGAAGCGCTCAACGAACATCTTCGCATTACCAGGAGTCGCGTGGAAAGCGGGAGTGCGACGGATTTTGACGCCCTCAGCACCTCCGTGAGGGTGGCACAGGCGCAGAACGTGAAAATTGACCTGGAACGCTCTCTGGACGACCAGAGGATAACCCTCCGGAAACTGCTCGGACTCCCATGGAATGCATCCGCCGCTGTCAGCGGGACATTCTATCAACCGGCAGGCAGCGTGCCGCTGGATACGCTCCTTGAGCGTGCCCGGAGAGACCGCCCGGATCTGATCACCGCCGCGCATGTGGTGACGATGGCAAAGTCTCAGGAGGCTGTCGCGCGGGGAGATGACGACCCTGTACTCCGACTCCATGCCGCATACGGACTGAACAATGGGTATGAACCGAATCTCGATGTTGTCCGTGGAAACTGGGCTGCCGGCGTTCAGCTGGAGATCCCGGTGTTCGACGGACTCCGGACGCGTGGAAAGATCGAGGAATCGATGGCCCTCGAGAGGTCCGCAGAAGAACACCTTCGGGACCTGGGCAGAAATGCGGAAGCGGAGGTCCGACAGGCACTTCAATCGGCGGTTTCCGCTGAGGCAAAGATTGCGAGCACGGATCTTCAGGTCCAGGAAGCAGAGGCGGCGGTCGCCAATGCCCGGGTGCGCTATGAAAGCGGGGCCGGGACAAACCTGGATCTTCTGGACGCAGAGACAAACGTGGCAACGGCACATTTGCAGCAGCTCCAGGCGAGGTACCAGTATGTCATGGCACATGTGGCCCTGGATGCCTCATCGGGTGCATTCGGCAAATAGAGTTGCATCACCTGTTTTTTTTTGCTATTTCTTATATTGCTTTGCAGCTCTCCAGCCCGCCGGCGGTGCGCCGGGAGGGGCGAGATACCGCTCTGGACCTCGATTCCATGCACAATGACCTCCGCGGGAAAACTGTCGTCATCACGGGCGCATCGAGCGGAATCGGCAAGAGCATCGCCCTCCGTTTTGCGAAGAGAGGTGCACGGCTGATGCTCTGCGGGCGCAGGCAAGAAGCTCTTCAGAGTGTCGCCGACGAAGCCCGCTCCGCCACCACCCAGGTCGAGATCTCAGTGCTCGATGTATGCGATCGGGGCGCCGTTGAACGGATGGTTCGGGAAGCCGAAAGGGTTCTGGGGAGAGTAGACATCGTCATAGCGGCGGCGGGCGAGTATGTGAGGGTCCACGGCACGAAGGTGTCATTGGAGGATGTGCGGCGGAGCATGGAAGTCAATTTTTTCGGGACTGTCCACCTCTTCCTTGCAGCACTGCCTCTTTTCCTGGAACGCCGCGCGGGACACCTCATGGCGATCTCATCTGTTGACGGCAAGAAAGGCCTGCCGTTTGATGCGCCCTATGTCGCGTCGAAATTTGCCGTGACGGGGTTCATGGATTCGATGAGGCAGGATCTCCGCGGGACAGGCGTTCGCGTCACCGCCATTCTCCCCGGCCGCGTTGACACGCCGATGATCGGGAATCTCGACGTCCCATGGATTTCCAGAAAAATCTCGCCGGAACGTGTCGCTTCCGTCGTCGAACGGGCCCTCGACGGCAGGCACCCTGAGGTGGTGGTCCCTCTTCTGGGACCGAAAACACTGCTCTGGGCCGCCGCTGTGTCGCCACGGCTGGCTGATTTTCTCATTCGCTTGTTCGGAATCGAGGGGAAGCAATCGGGGAACAGTAGAAACCAACGCTGATGACGGAGCACAGACATACGATCGAAAATCACCTACCAGTAATTACAGAAGAAGCCAGCAGGGTTCTCCTCGGGATTCGTCAGGCCGTGCCGATGACGCACAGTGCAATGGCGGAGAACCTGCGGGTCACGTTTTTTCCGTTTGGACGCTCGTCACGGAAGGTGACGGAGTTCGCCGATCGATTGCGCAGTGCGATGTCGGCGTGCGGCGTGGAGGTTATCCCCTTCGAGCAGGCGATCGAGGCCGGCAGACGAGGAAAAGTGCAGGAGGGGATTATTATCATTGCCCCCGGCACGCTGGAAGAGGGGAAACTGCCCGTCGATTACGTGCCGAATCTCCGTACGAACACCGTGGTCGGAATCGTCGATGGTCCCTGTCCCGCAGAAGGAAAACTCGACCAGCAGGAGAAGCTGAACACCATTGTGGAAGCGCTGGGATGGAGCATCGTCCAGACTCTCATTTATGTTGACGATCCGGAGTGGACCGTCTGCACCATGAACGGAGCCATCATTCCCTGTTCGGGCGGAGAAAAGTTCCGTGATGAGGTCTACGCAACACTTGTCCCCAAGCTGGCTGCTCCGGTCGTTCCCCCGCATGCGTCGGACTTTCAGGTTGAAGAAGAGGGCCTCGATCTCACCGCGACGTACTGGGAACCGTATGTAAGGGATTTTGAAGACAGCGCTCCGTTGTGGGCTGAAACAGGAGTGATGCTCTTTCACACTTCCCTCAGCGCCGTTCGGTTCCGGAACACCTATTACAGGAGAGTGGCTGCGGCATACCTGGATAAACGGTCAGGGATGAGCTATGGTTTTCTCTCCCGGCAACCCGCCCTTTCCGTGCCAAAGGCGATGCGGGAGGCGGATGGTACCCGTCTGAAAGGGTGGGAGGAACTGCAGCATCGCGGGATCGGTCTGCTCGATGACACGCTGTACGTTGTTCTCCGGCTGAAGGGCGCATCATTCATCGTTCCGCTGCCGGAAGTAGCGGTCCTGGCGACCCGTTCGGGATGCGACAAGTCCCATGTGAACGGTCACCGCGATCTCGTTCTGCTCGGCATCCGGAACGGATCGATCTTCTTGAAGACCCCGAAAGGGCTCGACGCGGCGATTGACGCCCGTCCTTCCTACGATACGCTGACGATTCTCGCCCATGCCATTGCGAACAGCCTGATCGCCTCCGTTCTCAAGAGTGTGAACCCCGCATCATCATTCCTTCGAACGGCCGCGGGAGGAGGGGTGGCGCTGGCGCACTGGCATGGCGACATCGACCGTGCGGTTATTCCGGGCGGATACGTTGTTTTTGGTGAAGATAACCCCCCGGTTTCGTGCTCGACCCACCAGGCGGCCCTGTACACCCTGACAGGGAAGCTCCAGGCCTTCGGAAATGTCGTGGCGGAGGGGAAGGAGTACCTGGGTGATATCCATATTGAACCCCATCACGGTATCAACGTCACATGGCCCACCCTCACAGGCCTCGCAGCGGCGATGCTGGGGTACACGGCCGAGACAAAAAATGCCGACCGGGAACGCATGACCGCTTGAATACAGGAAGGGTATTTCGTACGTTGAAAGAGAGAATGCTGTCCATTGGAGTCCCGCTTTCGAGATTTACCTGAAGGAGATCACATGACACGTGCAATGTATATAGTCGCGATGATTCTTGCAGCGGCGCTTTCACGATTGCTCCCGCATCCGGCGAACGTCACGCCTGTGACTGCGCTTGCCCTGTTTGGAGCCGTCTACCTCGACCGCCGATCGGCATTCCTCGTTCCCCTCGCCGCGATGTTTCTGAGCGATCTCGTTCTCGGATTCCACAGCGACATGTTCTGGGTCTACGGGAGCTTTGTTGCAATCGTAGGGATCGGTTTCTGGCTGAAGCACCATCGTTCCGTTCCTGCGATGGTGGTTGCTTCCCTCACCGGGTCCATCGTTTTTTATCTTCTCACGAATTTCGGAATGTGGATGGTGCCATCATCCCTCTACCAGCACACCATGGCGGGTCTGATTGAATGCTACGTCGCGGGGATTCCTTTCTTCCGGAATACCCTGCTGGGCGACCTGGCATACGTCGGAGTCCTGTTCGGCCTGTTCGCCTTGCTGGAACGATTGGTCCCTTCCCTGCAACCTGATTCGGTTACCGATCGGTAAATCAACCCTCGAGAAGAGTTTCCTGGCCCATCCGCTCCGGCGAATGGGCCTTTTTCTTGGAATTTGTAGGGCCGATTTCTTACATTGATCACAGCACGTCTGATAATCAGCGTGCGCTTCCCCGTTGTTCCGGAAGTGTCGAGACAATCTCAATCGCCGACATCGTTGTCCACCGTACGCGTTCGTTTTGCCCCAAGCCCCACCGGCTACCTTCATGTCGGCGGTCTCCGGACCGCTCTTTACAATTTTCTTTTTGCACGGAAGAACAACGGCAGGTTCATTCTCCGGATTGAAGACACCGACCGCTCCCGGCTCGTTGATGGGGCGGTGGATAATCTCCTTAACACTCTTCGCTGGGCCGGGCTGGAATTCGACGAGGGACCCGGAAAGGAAGGCGAGGCCGGGCCCTATGTACAATCCGAACGTCTTCCGCTTTACCGGAAGTATGCCGGGCAGCTTCTCGAAAGCGGGACGGCCTACTATGCATTTGACACGCCGGAAGAGCTGGAACAGATGCGGAAGGAACGGGAGCAGTTGCGGGTTCCTCCGAAATACGACCGGAGGGCTCTCCGGCTCTCTCCCGGGGAGGTACGCCGCAAACTTGAGGCGGGTGACCCCTACGTGATTCGCATGAAGTCTCCCGACAAGGAGACGATAGCGTTCGATGATGTTGTCCGCGGTCGGGTGGAATTTGACAGCGATCTGCTCGACGACCAGATCCTGTTGAAATCGGACGGGTATCCCACCTACCATCTTGCCAACGTGGTTGACGACCGTCTGATGGGAATTACCCATGTGATTCGTGGCGAAGAGTGGCTTTCAAGCACCCCCAAGCACGTTCTGCTCTACCGGTTTTTCGGCTGGGAGCTGCCGACCTTTGCGCATCTACCGCTCCTCCTGAACCCGGACAAATCTAAATTGAGCAAGCGACAGGGTGATGTTGCCGTTGAGGATTACCGCCAGAAGGGATATCTCCCCGAGGCCCTGCTGAATTTTGTCGCGCTCCTGGGGTGGAATCCGGGAGACGAGCGTGAGTTGTTCTCGCTCGACGAACTCGTCAAGGAGTTCACCCTCGATCGGGTGGGCAAGTCAGGAGCGGTATTCAACGTTGAGAAGCTCAACTGGCTGAACGGACAACATGTGCGGCAGAAGAGTGACGTCGAGCTCCTCGTGCTCGTGAAGCGCCGCATTCAGGAACCCGGGGAGTCCATCGGTCTGCCTGATGACAGCAGGTTGCTTCGCATCATCGGCGTCATGCGCGAGCGGGCGACCTTCGTCGGGGACTTCGTTGAGAAGTGCCGCTATTTCTACGAGGCGCCGGTCTCGTACGATCCGGCCGGAGTGGCAAAAAGGTGGAAGCCCGGTGTGGCGGAACAACTCAGAAACCTCGGGGAAGCATTCCTGGCCCTTCAGGATTCCCGGGCAGAGGATTTCGAGGAAGTGGTACGGAAGACCGCAGAGTCGCTTCAAGTGAAGCCCGCTGAATTGATCCACCCGCTGCGTCTTGCGGTCTCCGGGGTGACAGCGGGTCCCGGGTTGTATGATATTCTCTCCATTCTGGGGAGTGAGGAGACGCACAGAAGAATTCTGGCAGCTATCGAGAGAATTGACCGATGACCATGGAAACCGATAACGCCTCCGCACCCCTTACACCGGGGAACGCGGGGGGCGAACGGAAAAATTTTATCCGCGAGATTGTCGATGGTGATTTGAAGACGGGGAAATTCGATGGACGCGTCCACACGCGCTTTCCCCCGGAGCCGAACGGGTACCTCCATATCGGGCATGCAAAATCCATCTGTTTGAATTTTGGACTCGCCCGCGATTACCACGGGCTCTGTAACCTCCGGTTCGACGATACGAATCCTGTCAAGGAGGAGATGGAATACGTCGACTCCATTATGAAGGACGTCCGGTGGCTGGGGTTTGATTGGGGAGATCGGCTCTATTACGCATCGGATTACTTCCCGCAGCTGTACGAATTTGCCCTCCGCCTCATCCGCGGCGGCAAAGCCTATGTCTGCGATTTGAACGCAGACCAAATCCGGGAGTACCGCGGAACGCTGACCGCACCCGGAACGCCGAGCCCGTACCGGGACCGCTCCGTGGAAGAAAATCTCGACCTCTTTCAACGGATGCGCAACGGCGAATTCGCGGATGGGATGCGTACACTCAGGGCGAAAATCGACATGGCGTCTCCCAACCTGAACCTCCGCGATCCCGTCATGTACCGGATCCTCCATGCGACGCACCACAGGACCGGTGATACCTGGTGCATCTATCCCATGTACGATTGGGCACACGGCCAATGCGACTCCATCGAGCGAATCACGCATTCCATCTGCACGCTGGAGTTCACTGATCACCGGCCATTATACGACTGGTTCCTGGACGCCGCCGGTATTTACCATTCGCAGCAGATCGAGTTTGCCCGTCTGAACCTTACCTACACGGTAATGAGCAAGCGGAAGCTTCTCCAGCTGGTCCAGGAGGGATACGTGTCCGGCTGGGATGACGCGCGCATGCCGACCATATCAGGGCTTCGCAGACGGGGATATACGCCGGAATCGATCCGGGAATTCGCGGACCGGATTGGGGTTGCCCGGAGCGAAAGCACCTCGGAACTGGCTCTGCTCGAAGATTGTCTGCGCGATGACCTGAATAAACGGGCCCCCCGATTCATGGGCGTCCTGCGACCGCTGAAGCTCATCATCGAAAACTACACTGAGGCCGGCGGGGAGGACCTCGAGGCCATCAATAATCCGGAAGATGCCGCAGCAGGAACACGCAAGGTCCGGTTTTCGCGCGAGCTTTATATCGAAAGGGATGACTTCCGCGAAGTGCCTCCCAAGAAGTACTTCCGGCTTTCTCCCGGCGCAGAAGTCCGTCTCCGGTATGCGTATATTGTAAAGTGTACCGGGGTAGTGAAGGATCCGGCGACCGGCGAAGTTATCGAACTCCGCTGCACCTATGACCCCGAATCGAAGAGCAGTTCCGGGGGAGGGGGACGCAAAGTGAAGGGGACAATCCACTGGGTCTCCGCCGGGCATGCGCTGGATGCTGAAGTCCGCCTGTACGACAGGCTCTTTAGCGTGGAAAACCCCTCCGGCGACAACTGGAAGGAGTTGCTCAACCCGAATTCCCTCGAAATCCTTACCGGCTGCAAAGTCGAATCCGGGCTCGCTGGGGCAAAGCCGCAGGACAGGATCCAGTTTGAACGAATGGGGTACTTCTGTGTTGACGACGATTCACACGCCGGAAAGCTCGTGTTCAATCGAGCAGTGACGCTCCGTGATACCTGGGCGAAAATTGAAAGATCCTGATCGGAGACGTTGGCGGCGGTGATCCGCCGGCCGGATGCGTTCTCAGGAAAAGTGCCAGCCGGGAAAGGGAGTTCGAGCAAATGCCTGACCGTGATGTTATTCGTCTGAAAAATGCCGTCTTTTACGCCTACCATGGGGCAATGGACGATGAACAGAATCTCGGCGGCAAGTTCGAAGTGGACCTCGAGATGTACAGCGATCTCTCCCGTGCTGCTGAGAGCGACTCCTTGCGGAAGACTATCGATTACGAAAAAGTGTATTCGGTCATTCAGCGAATCATTCTCGCCAAAAACTACAGGCTTCTCGAGGCGCTTGCCGGGACGCTGGCAAAGGGGCTGATCGAGGAATTTCCGGACCTCGAAGCAGTCACGGTGCGCATCAGAAAGCCCCACCCGCCTGTCAAAGGTGTGGTGGACTACGTTGAAGTGGAGATATCCCAGAGACGATGAAAACCTATCGCGTATTCCTCGGATTGGGCTCGAACATGGGGGAGAGGGCGCAGTTCCTTCAGAAGGCTGCGGATCTCATCAAGGCAATTCAGGGGGTGCGTGTGGTGTGGTACTCATCGGTCTACGAGACCGACCCCTGGGGAAACACCGAGCAGGCAAAATTCCTGAATGCCGTCTGCGAGATTGAAACCACGCTTCTGCCCGGGGATCTTCTCCGGGAATTGAAAAGCATCGAAGAAGGATTGGGGCGCACTCCATCGGCCATCCCGTGGTCTCCGCGGGAGATCGACCTGGATATCTTGCTGTATGACGGACTCGTCCATGCTGATAGCACGGTGACAGTCCCGCATCCGCTCCTGCGCGACAGGCGGTTTGTTCTCGTCCCGTTCCGTGAAATCGCGCCTGACGTGATTCATCCTGTCAACGGTTTGACAATTGAAGAAATGGCTTCTGCCTGCGCGGACAAGGGGAAAGTCGTACGTTCGTCACATAGAATCATCCCATAACAGCTTCAAACCAGGGAACCAGCGTGACCCCACAGGAACCTCTCCAAGCTCTCATCGCACAGACAAACCTCCGGTACATTGCCGTGGAGGGGTGTATTGGTGCGGGCAAAACCACGCTTGTGAAAATGCTCGGCGAAACACTGGGAGGCCAGGTGGTGCTGGAGAAATTCGAAGAGAACCCGTTCCTGAAAGACTTTTACCGCGACCCCGACCGCTATGCGTTTCAAACGCAGATCTTCTTCCTGCTGACCCGTTACAAACAGCAGCAAGAGTTGATGCAGGCCGATCTGTTTCACCGGTTCCTCATTACCGACTACATTTTCGAGAAGGATAAGATCTTCGCGTATCTGAACCTGCAGGATGAGGAATTGAAACTCTATGAAACCCTGGTCGCAAACATACAGCACACGATAGTCGCTCCCGACCTGGTGATCTACCTGCAGTCGGCGGTGCCGAGATTGCTGCAGAACATCAAGCAGCGCGCCCGCTCCTATGAGAATGAGATGTCGAAAGACTATATCCGCGATCTCAACGAGGCGTATAATTACTTCTTTTTCCGGTACCGGGCGACTCCCTTGTTGATAGTGAACGGCGCCGACATGGACTTTGTGGCAAACGAACACCAGTATGATGATTTGCTCCGGGCCATCTTCCGCCCGAACCGGGCGGCAGTGGAATACTACAATCCGCCGTCGGTTCAGAAAAGCTGAGGAGGGAGAACAGTCGTGCTGCGGTTACTGCTGTATTTTATTGTTTTTTATGTCTTCTGGCGTATCGTGCGTTCGGTACTCTCTCTGTTTATAGGCCCGGCGCCGAAAAAGCAGTCATTCCGGACCCAACGTCGGCATGCGCCGGATTTCTCGGACGTTCCGGAAGCCGACTTTGAAGACATCACCCCACCGCGCGAAGAGAAACGCGATTCTTCCACTTCCACACCCTCGTAACAGTGGCAGGCGTCCTGGATCGATCGGTTAAACGGGCTGTTATCGCGGTGCTCCGGTTGATTGCGCCGCAACGGAGCGGCTCGACCGCATCCTCCGCAAAGCCCCGCTCGATTCTCGTGATCCGGCAGCATAATCAGATGGGGGATATGCTTTGCGCTGTCCCACTCCTCCGTGCCCTGCGAAATGCGCACGAGCATGCGCGGATTGTCCTGATGACAAGCAGCGCAAATCATGAAGTAATGTCCGGGAACCGGTACCTCGACGATACGGTGTTGTATGACAAGAGGATGTTCCTTGGGAAGGCATGGCTTCGGCTGGGGACTCTCGTTTCGTTTATCCGCACGTTGCGTTCCATGTCGTTTGACCAGGTGATCGTGCCTGCCACGGTCTCAATGTCCTTTACGAGCGATCTTTTCGCGTTTTTGAGCGGCGCGCCGGACAGAATCGGCCCGGAAAGCATCGATGGGAAGGAAAACCCCTCGGGATTTGTTTATACAGAGAGGGTGCCCCTTGACTGGAGGGAAGAACCTCACCGGCACCAGACATTGCGCAATCTGGATATCGTCAGAAGCCGGAACGTCCAGACAACAGATCTCTCCAGTGAGATTTCGCTGAGCAAGGATGAAAGGGCAGAAGGGAAGGCTTTCGTTTCGGATATCAAGAAAGATGGGCTGCCGGTTATTGCCTATCATCCGGGCGCAGGGAAGGTCCCTAACCAATGGCCGGCCGATCGGTTCTCGTCCCTGGCAAATCACCTGGCGAGGGAATGGAATTCTGTGACGATTATTACTGCCGGACCGATGGATGCAATCGCAGTACAGTCGATGATTTCAGGTTTAAGGTGTCGATACCAACTCCTTGATAATAAAACACTTAGGTTTGTTGCTTCAGTTTTAGCTGAGGTAGATCTTGTGATATCCAATGACACCGGGATCATGCATGTTGGTGGAGCGGTGGGGACTCCTGTCCTTTCGCTTTTCGGCCCGACAGATTCCGGGCAGTGGGCTCCCCTTGGAGATATGCACAGGTGTCTTTCCGGAACAGGGGGAAAGATCGACGAAATCTCTCTGGATCAAGTGATTGAGACCGCGAACGGTATGTTGGGAAGAAAGAGGGTGAAACAATGATAAAACCGGTGAATGGCGAAGGAAAAGCCCGATCGAAGGAAGAACTTCGATCCGGAATCGTGAGACTCAAGAAGGAACTCAATGCAGTTCTCCTGGCGCACTACTATCAGGAGTCGGAAATACAGGACCTCGCTGATTTCGTGGGGGACAGCCTTGACCTGTCGCGCAAAGCTGCATCGACGACTGCCGACGTCATCGTATTTGCCGGTGTGCATTTCATGGCAGAAACCGCCAAAATTCTCAATCCGGACAAGCCCGTGCTTCTCCCCGACCTCAATGCCGGCTGTTCGCTCGCAGAGGGATGTCCTGCCTCCCAGTTCCGGGCGATGCGGGAGGCGCACCCGCACCATGTTTCCATCACCTATATCAATTGTTCTGCCGAGGTCAAGGCACTGACTGATATCATCTGCACGTCGAGCAATGCCGAGAAAATCATCCGGCAAATTCCCGCCGACAAGGAAATCTTCTTTGCCCCTGATCGCAACCTTGGCCGGTACCTGATCAAAGCCACCGGCCGCGACATGTTGCTCTGGGAAGGATCCTGCGTTGTCCACGAGACGTTCAGCCTTCGCAAACTCGCTGCGCTGGAAATCGAATATCCCGATGCAGAAGTCATTGCCCACCCGGAATGTGAGGAACCGATCCTGGAGCGGGCGGCCTTTGTCGGCTCGACCACCTCGCTCCTGAAGCACGTGATGAATTCACCGCGCTCGAGGTTCATAGTGGCGACGGAACCTGGAATCCTGCACCAGATGGAACTGCATGCCCCATCGAAGCGCTTCATTGCCGCGCCTCCCGAGGCGAACTGTGCGTGCAATGAGTGTCCATACATGCGGCTGAACACGCTGGAGAAACTCTATCAGTGCATGGCGACCCGTTCACCCGAAATCATCCTCCCTCAGGACATCATGGAACGCGCCCTTCTGCCCATCCAGCGGATGATGGAAATGAGTTGACGGGAGAATTGAGCCCAAGAGACAACTGTCCCCTGTCCACTGTTTACTGTCTACTGTCTACTGTTCACTGTCTACCGTCAACTGTTTCTCCTTTGATAATTCGAAATTCCTTCCGTATATTCAGCAGCATCCGATGTTCCCCTCACCTGAGTCCAGTCAGAGCACCATGGCACGAACCTATATTGAAGATCTCTCCGGGTTGATCGGAGAGGAGGTAACGCTTAAAGGTTGGGTGTACAACAAGCGGTCCAGCGGAAAGATCCGTTTCCTGATCCTTCGTGACGGGACGGGACTTTGTCAGGGTGTCCTGGTAAAAGCGAACATCAGCGAGGAGACATTTGCAAAGTTCGACCTGCTGACCCAGGAATCATCTTTCGCCATGACCGGACGGATCCGCAAAGAAGACCGTGCCCCGGGCGGGTTTGAAATGGATGTGACCGACATTGCGATCATCAGCATTGCCTCGGAGTATCCGATCACCCCCAAAGAACACGGCGTAGAGTTTCTGATGGATCGCCGGCATTTGTGGCTCCGATCGAGCAGGCAGCACGCGATCCTCCGCATCCGGCATCAGATCATCAAATCCATCCGTGAGTTCTTCGACAATCGCGGGTTCGTTCTCATGGATGCCCCGATCTTCACGCCTGCTGCATGTGAGGGCACAAGCACGCTCTTCGGCACAGACTACTTCGACATGGGAAAGGCGTATCTGACGCAATCGGGACAGCTGTACGGCGAAGCGGGTGCGATGGCGATGGGAAAAGTTTATGTCTTCGGTCCCACGTTCCGTGCGGAAAAGTCGAAGACCCGCCGTCATCTGACGGAGTTCTGGATGGTGGAGCCCGAGGTTGCGTTCAATGATCTGAACGACAACATGGACCTCGCCGAGGAGTTCCTCGAATACATTGTACAGTCCGTCATGAAAAACCGGCGTCCCGAGCTGGAGCACCTCGGGCGGAACATGAAGTTCCTCGAAAACGTAAAGAGGCCGCTTCCCCGCATTACCTACGACGAGGCTGTTGAAATCCTCCGGAAAAACAACATTCCGTTCGAATGGGGAAACGATCTCGGCGGGACTGACGAGACGGTCGTCTCGGAGCAGTTCGACCGGCCGGTGATGGTTCACCGCTATCCTGCCGCCGTCAAGGCGTTCTATATGAAACGGGATCCGCAGCGTCCCGATCTCGCGCTGGCCGTGGACGTGCTTGCGCCGGAAGGATATGGCGAAATCATCGGCGGGAGCCAGCGCGAGGACGATCTGCAGACCCTCATCGACAGGATCAAAGAGCAACAGCTGCCGCAGGAAGCGTTTGAGTGGTATCTTGACCTTCGCAGGTTCGGCTCTGTGCCGCATTCCGGGTTCGGACTCGGGGTAGAGCGCACCGTTGCCTGGATATGCGGTCTCGATCATGTCCGCGAAACCATTCCGTTCCCCCGTATGATCTATCGACTAACACCGTGACCACCCACCTATGTTGAAAATTCAGAACCTTCGCAAGGGGTACGCACGAGTTCTCGCCCTCGAAGATGTCTCGTTTGAGGTCCAGCGCGGCGAAATCTTCGGCTTGCTGGGCCCGAACGGCGCCGGCAAGACCACCACCATCCGCATCATCCTGAACATTATCGAGGCGGATTCGGGTGAGGTCCTCTTCGACGGGAAGCCCTTTTCAGCGGAATTGCAGAACACCGTGGGCTATCTTCCGGAAGAGCGCGGATTGTATAAGAAGAGCTCGGTCATCGACACGGTGCTCTACTTCGCCGAGCTTCGTGGAATGTCGAGGAGTGTGGCAAAGACGCGGGCGATGCAATGGTTCAACCGTCTCGGCCTGGGGGAACATTCCCACCGGAAGGTCGAAGAGCTCTCGAAGGGAAACCAGCAGAAAGTGCAATTCATAAGCGCCATTCTCCATGACCCGCAGCTGGTGGTTCTCGATGAGCCTTTCTCGGGTCTTGACCCGGTGAACCAGGAAGTGTTCAAGGAAATCTTCCTGGAATTGCGCCAGGCGGGCAAGGCGGTGATCTATTCCACGCATCAGATGGAGCAGGCCGAGAAGCTGAGCGATTCGCTCTGCCTGATCGACCGGGGGAGGGCGGTGCTGCAGGGATCGGTCCGTGAAGTGAAAAGAAAATATGGCACAAACTCACTCGCTCTGGAATTCGAAGGAGACCCGGCTTTTCTCGAAACATTGCAGGGCGTGAAGCATACGATCCTGTACGGCAACAGCGCCGAACTCCAGCTGAATGCAGATGCAAATCTCCGTTCGCTCATCCAGGAGATCAACACGCGTGTCGATCTGCGGAAAGTCGAACTGCGCGAACCATCGCTCCAGTCGATCTTCCTCGATGTGGTCGGGGCGCCGGATCCGCTCAGGAAGGAGGCGATCGCATGAAGAAGGTTTTTGCCGTCGCCCGCTGGGAGTACGTCGAGAAGGTGAAAAGCAAGGCGTTCCTGATCGGACTCCTGATTACTCCGGTCATCATGCTGGCCATGGGGTTCCTGCCGACGTTTTTTGTGACGCAGGAGGACAGTGCCACAAAGGCGATCGGGATCATCGACCGGAGCGGAGTGGTCGCGCCGGAATTCCGTGAACGGATGGAATCGAAATACAAGCTGCCGAACGGCCAGCCGAACTATCTGGTGCGGGTGATCGGCAGTGCTTCGTCTGACCCCGACGAGACGATGAACGATGCAAGCCACCTCGTCATCAACGGCGAGATTGAGGGGTTCTGCATCGTGGGACCTTCGATTCTCCGAGACAGCCTGAACGTCGAGTACCGCTCAAAGTCGGTCGGCGACATCCGCGTCATGGATCGGATGGAGAAGCAGTTGCGTGCGATCATCGCCGAGAAGAGGGCGCTGGCGCTTGGTCTGAATCCGTCCATCGTGAAGGACATCAACGTCCAGGTCGATCTGAAAACCGTGAAGGTGAACAAATCCGGAGAGAAAGAGGAAGCGGGCTTTGAAAAGGTTTTTTTCAGCTCGTTCATCTTTCTGATGATGATGTTCTTCATGATCGTGACGTCGGGACAACTCCTCGTGCGCAGCGTGATCGAAGAGAAATCAAACCGGATTGTGGAAGTCCTGGTGTCCTCGTGCAAGCCCCGTGAGCTCATGGCGGGGAAGGTCCTCGGCTTGAGCGGTCTCGGGTTCACGCAGCTCGCGATCTGGGGTGCCATCGGGTTGTTCATCTCGCTGAAGACAGGGAATATCTTCATCAGTCCGGGGGACGCCGCCTTCTTGATCATCTATTTCGTCCTCGGGTATTTATTCTACGCAGCGGTGTTCATTGCTGCCGGCTCACCGTTCAATACCGAACAGGAAGCCCAGCAGATCAATTCCTATCTGATCATCCTTCTCATTCTCCCGATGGTCCTCGCGTTGCCGGCGATGAAAGAACCGGACGCACTGTGGCTGCGCATCATGACGTTTGTTCCATTCTTCACGCCGACCATGATGGCATTGCGCGTACCGATTCAATTCCCCTCGACGTGGGAAATTGCCCTGACCATCGTGATTATGGTGCTCTCGATCTATGGGGCGATGGCGGTCGCGGGAAAAATCTTCCGGATCGGGATATTGTCGACGGGCAAGAGCCCCAGCCTGCGGGAACTGATCAAGTGGGTGAAGAACGGTTAAAGGACAAATCCATGTCGTTTCGCTCTGCAATGCTGTTCCTCCCGGTTCTGTTTCTGGTCGCAGCGATGGACCTGCACGCCCAGGTCGTCGTGTCGGAGCACGGCAGGGAGACGTCGATGGGCACCAACGTGTTCGGCCTCGGGTTCGCGGGCGGACCGGCGTCCGGTCTCGGTCTGAGCTTCCGACATCATCTGCCTTCTGCGGCGAGCTACGAGCTCGTCGGGGGGATCATTAAGGCCACCGACCGGCTCTTTTACTCGGTGGGAGCAGAATTCCAGTATGATCTTTCGCGATCATCGGTGATCCGATTCTATGCGGCCGCCGGCGTAGCGTACTTTTATTCGGGCGTGTCGGGCCACAACGACATGGACGCGCCCACCAGGGTGGGGGCAGGAATCGGCCTGGAATCAACGGCGGGATCGGGGTTCCATGTGAATGGAGATCTGCTGTTCACCTACTTCAGCGATGGAACGGTGCTGCCCCTGCCGCAAATCGGTGTGCACTATTATTTCTTTTGAAGTGGACAGTAAACAGTAGACAGTGAACAGTAGACAGTGGAAAGTAGACAGTAAACAGTAGAAAGTAGACTGTGGGCGGAACTGACAATTGGCCTACAGCTTTCTGCCTACTGCTTACTGCCTACATTCTTGTTCTCTCTCATTCCGTCTTCTGTCAACTGCCTACTCTCAACTGTTTACTGTCAACTGTCTACTGTAAACTGTCTACTGTAAACTTATTGTTTCTCTACCGTTTTCCTCGTATTATAAACCTTTCCATTGAACTTTTCCCTTGCCCGTGAACCCTGAATTCCTACTTTTCATCTTCCTGGCAGCCGTTGCGGTCACGACCGCAATCCTGATGGTCACGCAGCGGAACCCTGTCATGAGTGCCGTCTGCCTCATCGGCAATTTCTTCGCTCTTGCGGGACTGTACCTTCTCCTCCGCGCGCAATTCCTCGCCGTCCTGCAGATCATCGTCTACACCGGGGCGATCATGGTGCTGGTGATCTTCGTGATCATGCTGCTCAATCTCGGCGAGGAGCGCAACCTCCGAGAGCGGCTCAATTTTCGTTCCAGCCTGGGAGTGGTGTTTGCGTCGGGTCTGCTCCTCGAACTTGTCGCCATCCTGGGGCTCCGCGGCGTCCCGGAGATGACCCTCACCGTCGCTCCCGTGAGCGCGACCATGGGGACCGTGGAAGGCATCGGGAGTGCACTCTTCGGGCCGTTTGTCTTTCCGTTTGAAATCACGTCGTTGCTTCTCCTTGCCGCAATCGTGGGAGCGGTTCTTCTGGCAAAAAGGCGCGTATGAACATCCCGATCTCCTATTATCTCATTCTCAGTGCCACCATGTTCGTCATCGGCGTTGCGGGCGTCATGACGCGACGGAATGCCATCGTCATCTTCATGAGCATCGAACTCATGCTGAACTCCGTGAACCTCACGCTGGTCGCATTTTCTGCGGTGCTGGGGAATATCACAGGACAGATGCTCGTCCTGTTTGTCATGGCCGTCGCGGCCGCAGAAGCCGCGGTGGGACTCGCGATCGTGATCGCATTATTCCGGAACAAGCAGACTGTCGACATCGACGAAATCAACATCCTGAAATGGTGATCCTCATCCTATGCCGTCTTATTCCATTGCGATAGCCGTCTTTCTTCCGCTTTTCGGATTTCTTCTCAACGGCCTTCTCGGGTCGAAGATCAGGAATGAGCGTTTCAGCGGAATTCTCGGTTCGTCAACCGTCGGGATCGCCTTCGTCATCGCCGCCGTGACATTTCTGCACATGCTCGATCTCCCGGAAGAGTCGCGCCTGCAAATCGTCTCGCTTACCCCCTGGATCCATGCAGGGCCGCTGACCGTGAATTTCGCCTACCAGGTTGACCAGCTCTCCATCCTCATGATGTTGATCGTCACCGGGGTCGGCTTCCTGATTCACGTGTACTCGATGGGATACATGCATGGCGATCGCGGTTACTGGAGGTTCTTCGCGTATATGAACCTCTTCATCTTCGCCATGCTTACTCTCGTGATGGCGGATAACTTTCTTCTCCTCTTCCTCGGCTGGGAAGGCGTGGGACTCTGTTCGTACCTGCTGATCGGATTCTGGTACGATCGGAAATTCGAAAAGGGGACCACGGGTGACGCCGCGAAGAAGGCGTTTATCGTGAACCGGATCGGGGATTTCGGATTCCTGATCGGCATGTTTCTGATCTTCAGCAATTTTGGGTCACTGGATTTCCAGGCTGTGTTTCCCCAGGCGGCCACGCTGGCCGGAAACACAAAACTGATGACGTGGATTACCCTGGCGCTCTTCTTCGGCGCAACAGGGAAGTCGGCGCAGATCCCGCTGTTCGTCTGGCTTCCGGACGCCATGGCGGGCCCTACTCCTGTGAGCGCTCTCATCCATGCGGCCACAATGGTCACGGCGGGAGTGTACCTGCTCGCGCGCTGTTCGGTCCTCTTCGCCCTTGCGCCAGTGACGATGGAGATCGTCGCCGTCGTCGGTGCGGCCACCGCGTTGCTGGCCGCGAGCATTGGATTGGTGCAGAATGACATCAAGAAAGTGCTTGCCTACTCGACCATCAGTCAGCTCGGCTACATGTTTCTGGCGATGGGAGTCGGCGCCTTCAGTGCCGGAATGTTTCACGTTACCACCCATGCCTTCTTCAAAGCGCTGCTCTTCCTCGGCTCCGGCGCGGTCATCCATGCAATGCACGATGAGCAGAACATACAGAAGATGGGCGGACTGGCGCACGTCCTCCCCACGACATCGAAAACGTTTCTTGTGGCTACGCTTGCGATTGCCGGAATCCCGCCGCTTGCCGGGTTCTTCAGCAAGGATGAAATCCTGTGGAAAGCATTTTCCAGCGGTCATTGGGCATTGTGGGCCATGGGGTTCGTCGGCGCCCTCCTTACCGCCTTCTATATGATGCGGCTGTATGCGCTGACCTTCCGGGGACGGGAGCGATGGGACCTCGGGAAACATCCCCACGAAGCGCCTCAATCAATGACCATCCCGCTGATCGTGCTTGCCTTTCTTTCCATCGTCGGGGGCTTTTTCGGTCTCCCGTCAAGCTTGGGCGGGGGAAATGGGTTTGAGCACTGGCTGGAGCCGGTTTTCGCAGGCGCGAACTCCATCGTCGCTGCAACCAAATCCACCGGGACGGCAACGGAATACCTCCTGATGGGTCTGTCGGTGGCCATTGCGGTCTTCGGACTGTGGGTCGCGCGCGAGTGGTATCTGCGAACGCCCGAGGTTCCGGAAGCGCTTCAGCATCGATTCCCGTTCATCTACAAGCTGCTCTGGAACAAATACTACGTCGACGAGCTTTACGACGCCACTGTTGTGACACCGGTCGCAAGGGGATCCGAACGCCTTCTCTGGAAGGGGATCGATGTCGGCGTCATCGACTGGTGTGTGAATGCAGGAGCCCGTGCCGTAGGCTGGATGAGCAGTACCTTCCGCGTCATTCAGACCGGCGTGGTTCATAGCTATATCCTGGTTTTTCTCGGCGGGGTTGTCGCAATTCTCGGCTGGATGCTCCTCCGCTGAACCGCCCTGGCGGTAGAATCCCTTGAACATGAACTCTGGCTTCCATGACTGATTCCTCTCTTCTCACGCTCCTGCTCGTTGTGCCGACTGCCGGGGCCGTTATTACGATGTTGATCCCGAAAGAGCGTGCAACACTGATCAAGCTCTCAGGGTTGTTCTTCTCCCTCCTTACGTTTGCCGTTTCCGTTGTCCTCTGGTTCCGGTTCGATGCTTCCGACGGCGCGATGCAATTTGTGGTAAGAATCCCGTGGCTCCCGGGGATCGACATCGCCTACCACGTCGGGATCGATGGGATCGCTCTCCTCCTGGTGGTTCTGACGACCTTCCTGATGCCGATCGCGCTTCTGGGTTCGTGGGACTCCATCACCAGCCGGCTCCGCGGGTTTGTCGCGCTGATGCTTCTCCTGGAAGTGGGAACCCTCGGCGTGTTTGTGTCGCTTGACCTCGTCCTCTTCTACGTTTTCTGGGAGTTCATGCTGATCCCGATGTATTTCATCATCGGAATTTGGGGGGGCGTCGAACGCATCTACGCGGCGACAAAATTCTTCTTGTACACGATGGCGGGAAGCCTGTTGATGCTCGTTGCCATCATCTGGCTGGCATCCTATGCCGCGGCGCAACCCGGCGGCGTGTTTACCACCGATATCCTGAAGCTCTACACCATCGCTCCCGGCATCCCGGCGAAAATCCAGGTCTGGATGTTCCTTGCCTTCGCACTGAGTTTTGCCATCAAAATTCCCCTCTTTCCGTTTCACACGTGGCTTCCCGACGCCCACGTCCAGGCCCCGACCGCGGGTTCCGTCTTGCTGGCCGGCGTACTGCTTAAGATGGGAACGTTCGGTCTTGTCCGTTACTGCCTTCCGCTCTTCCCGACGGCCACTCTGCAGTTCATGCCGTATATGGCTACTCTTGCCGTGATCGGGATTATTTACGGCGCACTGGTCTCGATCGTCCAGCCTGACCTGAAAAAACTGGTCGCGTATTCCTCCGTGAGTCATCTCGGTTTTGTGGTCCTCGGGATTTTCGCATTCAATCAGGAAGGAATGCAGGGAAGCATTATCCAGATGGTGAACCATGGCCTCTCCACCGGCGCGCTGTTCCTTCTGGTGGGAATGATCTACGACCGCCGGCACACACGGATGATCAGCGACTTCGGTGGGATTGCGAAGATCATGCCGGTCTACGCGTCCTTTTTTATGATCGTGATGCTCTCCTCCGCGGGACTGCCGGGGTTGAACGGGTTCGTGGGGGAATTTCTGATTCTCCTCGGCTCGTTCAAGTCGATCCTTCTGGGCTCGCATATTTACGCCGTGCTCGGCGCAACGGGAGTCATCTTTGCCGCGGTGTACCTGCTCTGGAGTTACCAGCGGGTATTTTTCGGCACGGTGACAAATGAGAAAAATCTCACATTACATGATCTTACGCCGCGTGAATGGGCCGTGCTGGTTCCGGTCGTGGTGTTCATTGTGTGGATCGGCTGGTTCCCATCGACCTTTATGGATAAGTCCGCCCTTGCTGCGAAGCAGGTAATCCAGCGTGTAGAGATGGCGCGACAGGGGAGTCTCCCACCGGCTCCACCACTCCTGCCCGTCCCTGCGCCGGGAGCATCTGCGCGATGACGACGGTCCTCCGCCGGCTTCTGTGGACATTCCTGATCGGTCTCATTCCGGCCGCTGCGCTGGCAGAGGAAGCGGGAACGATTGTCCCATCACCCTCGCCGGTGATGATTGTCCCGTTCCTCCTCCTGTTACTGGCCATCGCAGTTGCACCGTTCATCAATAAACACTGGTGGGAGCGGTGGTACCCCGCTGTCTCGATCGGTCTCGGGGCGATCACGCTCAGCTATTACGTTTTTGTGCTGGGGAGTCCCGGCCAAATGCTCCATACAGTCACGGAGTATGTGAGCTTCATCGCGCTCATCGGGTCGCTGTTCGTTGTCGCCGGCGGGATTGTTATCCGGATCAAAGGCCGTTCGACTCCGTTGCGCAACGTGATACTCCTTGCTCTCGGAGCGGTCATATCGAATATCGTCGGCACCACCGGAGCCTCGATGATCATGATCCGCCCCTATCTGCGCGTGAACCGATACCGGATCAAGCCCTACCATGTCGTGTTTTTTATTTTCATTGTGAGCAATATGGGGGGGGCGCTGACTCCGATCGGAGATCCACCGCTGTTCCTCGGCTACCTCCGGGGGATTCCATTTTTCTGGGTGGCGGAGCATCTCTGGTACAAATGGGCAATCGGCGTTCTGCTCGTTATCGCGGCATTCTTTGTCATGGACTATCGGGACTTCGTGCGTCTGCCCGACCACGTTCGACGGAGCGCCTTGCACGAAGAGGAAGAAGGTGAAGTGTCGGGGATGCACAATGTGGTATTTTTGCTGTTGATCCTCATTGCCGTCTTCCTGACCGATCCGCCGTTCCTCCGCGAGATGCTCATGGTTGCGGCGGCCGCAGGCTCATACTTTACCACGCACAGAAGGATCCATGAAAAGAACGACTTCAACTTCACACCGGTGAAGGAGGTCGCTATTCTTTTCATCGGGATTTTTCTCACCATGGTTCCTGCGCTTGACTGGCTTGAAGGACATGCCGCATCGATCGGAGTGAATTCGCCGGGACAGTTTTACTGGGCAACAGGGTCGCTTTCCGCTTTTCTGGACAATGCCCCGACCTATCTGAATTTCCTGAGTGCAACCTACGGACTGTTTGTGAATCCGGAGATGGTGGCGGGCGTGCAACGGTTGATCGCGGACCACGGATTGGGCGTTGCTTCACTCATCGGGGGACACGCCGACGAGATACGAAATACCTTCACGGTGCTCATGAAATACCATGCCGACCTCGTCGCAACAGGGAATGTCCCACTTGACGATATCGCCACGGCATACATTATCGGGAACCACAATATTTATCTCCAGGCTATCTCGATAGCGGCGGTTTTTTTCGGCGCGTGTTCGTACATTGGCAACGGCCCGAATTTTATGGTGAAGTCCATTGCCGACCACGCAGGAGTGAAAACACCGAGCTTCGGCGGGTATATATTGCGGTACACGATTCCGGTCCTTCTGCCGGTTTTCCTTCTCCTCTGGTTCTTATTTTTCTCCGGGATTGTGTAGGGGTCCACGAAGAAATGCTTTTCAGTAACCCGAAACGCGGATAGCATATGCTTGCAGAACTCTCTTTCACCGGCCCACTCGTGCTCATTGTTGCGACCGGACTGCTCACGCTCCTCGTCGATGCATTTATCCGGAATTCGCTTACGTACCAGTGGTGGATTGCCGTCATCGGCTTGATTGCTGCCGGCCTGAGCGGATGGTTGAGCGTTCCGTCTCCCGGAGTGGCGTTTGGCGGCATGCTGATGACCGGTGGGGCCGCGGGGTACTGGGCTATGGTCTTCAGCCTGGCCGGTCTTCTGGCGACGGCATTGTCGAAGGAGTACCTCGAGAAACATGGCCTGGCACACGGGGAGTATTATGCCTTGGTGTTGTTCGGCACCGCCGGGATGATCCTCATGGGCGCGGCAGGGGACCTCATCGTGTTCTTTCTCGGGCTCGAGTTGATGTCGATCTGTTTCTATGTTCTCGCCGGTTTCGCGCGCGGACAAAAATCGAGCAATGAAGCGGCGCTCAAATATTTACTCCTCGGTTCCTTTGCCACCGGATTTCTTCTGTATGGAATAGCGTTGATTTACGGCACCACGGGGACCACCAATATCCGGGAGATCATCGCCGATGCTCCCACGCATGCGGGCAATCCGATTTTTTCGATCGGCTTCGCGCTTATCCTCATCGGCCTGTCGTTCAAGGTTGCCGCCGTGCCGTTTCATATGTGGGTCCCCGATGTGTATGAAGGCGCACCGACCACAATCAGCGCCTTCATGTCGACCGGGGGAAAAGCGGCCGCGTTTTCTGTGTTTCTTCTGATCTTTTCTCCCACACTTCTGACAATCCTCCAGCCGGTGCGTGATGTCCTCGCGATCGTTTCTGCGCTGTCGATGATTGTCGGAAACGTCCTGGCCATCGCCCAGCCAAGCGTGAAGCGCATGCTCGCGTATTCCAGCATCGCCCACGCAGGATACATTCTCTCGGGCATCGTCGGAGCCAACGCAACAGGTTCTGACGGCGTGCTCTTTTATCTCTTTGCGTACACGCTCATGAACGCAGGAGCATTCGGAATTCTGGCGCTGGAGGAATCGGAGAAGGGAGAATACCTGACGTTTGAAGAGTACCGGGGATTCGGGTCGCGGAAACCCTTCCAGGCCTTTCTCATGGCATTGTTCATGTTCTCTCTTGCCGGAGTTCCTCCATTCGCCGGCTTCTTCGGGAAATACTATGTCTTCGCAGGAGCCGTCCAGGGCGGCTATACCTGGCTGGCCATTATCGGTGTCGTGATGAGTGTTGTATCGGTATACTACTACCTCCGGCTCGTCGTGATGATGTATTTCGCAGAAGGATCCACCGTCCGACCGGCAACCACCCCGCTGACGGGAATAATCGCGCTCACCGCAGCGGCCTGCGCCCTTATCGCCTTCGGCGTGTACCCGTCGGCAATTCTCAATGTAACACGATCGTTCTTCTGAGCTGACCGTGCAACTTCTCGCCACTCCTGAACAGATGCGCGGAATCGACCGCGCCGCGATCGATGAATTCGGCATCGCGGGCCTTGTCCTGATGGAAAATGCAGGGCGGGCCTTTGTCGATATTCTCGATAGTCATCGGCCCCTGAAACCGGGCACCCGTGTCGTCATCATTGCCGGACGTGGCAACAATGGCGGTGACGGATATGTCATCGGTCGTCATCTTCTCAACCGGGGGTGCCGGGTCGACATCCTGGTCATGCCGGGGGAAGCGTCCGGCGACGCCCTCGCGAACAGAGACATCCTGCAACGAATAAGCGCGGATCGGCTCCGACTCCTGCCGGTGAAGAGCATGCAGGACGTTGGATCGATTGTCCCTCCGGAAGTGATCGTCGATGCGATGTTCGGCACGGGGTTCTCTGGAAAACTTACAGGCCTCGCGGAGGATCTCGCCACGTGGGCGAACCTCTCCGGGGCATTCCTGGCATCCGTGGACATCCCTTCGGGCGTGAACGCGGAGAGCGGGCGGGTGGAGGGGACGGCCTTCAACGCCCATCTGACGGTCCCGATGGGGCTGGCAAAGCCAGGGCATTTTCTCGGGCAGGGCAGACTGCATTCCGGGGAGGTTGTCGTCGCCGACATCGGCATCCCGCGGTCGGCGATGAACGTTCGCGAGAATCCCCTCTACCGGATTTCCCCGGGCGATGTGCGCGGACTCTTGCCGGCAAGAAGATGGAACGCCAACAAGTATGATGTCGGCAAAGTCCTTGTCGTTGCCGGTTCCCGTGCCTTTACCGGGGCTGCAGTCCTTTCGGCCGATGCGGCCCTGATGGGAGGGGCGGGGGCAGTGATCCTCGCGGCCCCACAATCGCTTCATCCGATTCTGGCGTCGAAGCTCACAGAGGTGATCATTCGAAGACTTCCGGAAACGGCCGATGGGACCATTGCCGCATCAGCCATTCCGGAAATCCGCTCTCTACTTGACTGGGCCGATGCAATCGTGCTCGGACCCGGTCTCGGGAGAAATGCTGAAACAGACGGACTCGTCCGGACCCTCGTGAGGGAGACCAAGGTTCCGCTCGTCCTCGATGCAGACGGATTGAATGCTTTTGCCGGCCACGCTGCAGAACTCCAACAACAGGGTGGAGCGCGGGTCTTGACTCCCCATACTGGTGAACTGGGGCGACTTACGACTCAGTCGAGCAAGGCAATTGAAGAGGATCGGGTGGGCGCCGGCAGAGCAGCCGCGAAGGCTTTTGGAGCAACGGTTGTTCTGAAGGGGGCCCCCACGGCGACAGCGTCGCCCGACGGCCGGGTCGTTCTGAACAGCACCGGCAACAGCGGGATGGCAACGATCGGGGCCGGCGATGTGTTGACCGGCCTGATCGCAACCCTGGTGGCCCAGGGGGTGAACGCCACAGACAGTGCGATGGCAGGAGCCTATATTCACGGTCTCGCGGGAGACATCGTCCGTGACCGCATCGGCGAACGCGCTCTCCGTGCAAGGGATATCCTTCATGCGCTCGCGGACGCTTTCATTCATCTGGAGAAACAATAGTTGGACCTCAGACCCCGTTCGGATGTGCAGTATCCGTACGTTGCCCTCGGGTGGGCCCTCTTCATCATCGGGCTCTCCTCGATTCCCGGAGAAGATCTTCCTTCTCCTCCTATTCTGAACTTCGACAAACTCGCACATGTGGGAGTATACGGCGTTCTGGGTGCATTGATCTACCTGGCCCTCCTCCATCAGGCGAAATTCCCTTTTCTGATCAGGAATGCTTTCCTTGCGAGTACCTTCCTTGGTTCCGCGTACGGCGTGACCGACGAACTCCATCAGCTTTTCGTGCCCGGTCGGAGCTGCGACATCCTCGACTGGACTGCCGACACGATTGGGGTGATAGTGGGCATTCTCGTCATCCGGCGCGCGTTACATTGGTACGAGCGGCGGAAATCCGCTCCTGTGAGCGATTCCCGGCCCGGAGGAAGCCCATAAGCGGCAGCCCTGCCGGAGAGGGGGGACAATTGGCCCTCCGCCCCCCCTTGCCACGCTTGCACTGTAATCCTCTCACGCTGCCCTTGCGCGGCAGCTTTTGCAATTCCCTGCCAAAGTTGATAAATTAATAAGCTTGAGATTCATCGTCGAACATAGCGATGGGAACGCGAGGGCGGGCCGACTCGTAACTTCACGGGGAGAGATCCCGACGCCCGTGTTTATGCCTGTTGGGACACAGGGCACGGTAAAGGCGATGGAGCAACGGGAGCTTGTTGCCGAAGATGCCCGGATCATGCTGGGGAACACCTATCATCTCTATCTTCGTCCGGGCACGGCCATCATCGAAAAAGCAGGAGGACTTCACCGGTTCATCGGGTGGGAGCGTCACCTCCTGACGGACAGCGGGGGGTATCAGGTGTTCAGCCTCTCCGGTCTCCGGGGCATAACCGAGGATGGGGTCCACTTCCGGTCGCACCTCGATGGGTCATCGCATGTTTTTACCCCGGAGCGCGTCGTCGATTTTCAGCGGAGCTTCGGGTCGGACATCATGATGGTCCTGGATGAATGCCCGGCTTACCCGTGTGAAAAGGAATATGCCGATCGTTCCAATGCGCTGACGCTCCAATGGGCGGCGCGCTGCAGGGAACGCGCGGAACAAACCACGCCGCTCTACGGTCATTACCAGGCACTTTTCGGTATCGTTCAGGGAAGCATTTTCCCGGATATCCGGGAAGCGTCTGCCCGGGCACTTACGGCGATGAATTTCCCGGGATATGCAATCGGCGGCCTCTCGGTCGGCGAACCTGCCGATCAGATGTACGCTATGGTGGAGTTATGCACCGGGATTCTGCCGCCCGAGAAGCCGCGCTATCTCATGGGGGTCGGGACGCCCGAGAACATCCTGGAGTCGATCGAACGCGGTGTCGACATGTTCGATTGTGTCATGCCGACGCGAAACGCCCGCAATGGCGTCGTCTTTACGTCGCTGGGGCGACTCAACATGCGCAATGCATGCCACGCGGAGGATTTTTCTCCAATGGACTCCGCATGCGCATGTTATGCCTGCAGGAATTTTACCCGGGCGTATGTGCGCCACCTGTTTAAAGCGAAAGAGATCCTGGCCCTGCAACTGGCCACCATGCACAATATCACGTATTACCTCTCTCTGCTCCGTACCGCACGCGAGGAGATCGCCAAAGGGACATTTTCCGACTGGAAACAGTCGGTCCTGGCTGCGGCAAAGGCGGAAGAGACTGCGGATTGATCCACCTCTCACACATCGAAAAAGGAACCTGTACCTATGATCCACTTCATCGCGATGGCCCCGAATCCGAGTGATCCCAGCAGCAGCATGTTCAGCACGCTGATCATGTTTGCGCTGATCATCGGTATTTTCTATTTCATGATCATCCGCCCGCAAGGAAAGCAACGGAAGGAACGGGAGAAGATGTTGGGTTCGGTGAAGAAGGGTGACAAAGTGGTGACCGCGGGAGGCGTGCACGGGTTGGTTGCAGGCACGGATGAGAAGATCATTCTGCTGGAAATTGCAGACAATGTGAAGGTCAAGGTTGATCGCACAGCCATCACCGCTGTGGTCCGGGAATCCGAACCGGAAGGGAAGAAGGGGAAGTAACAACCACGAAGGACGAAGAGGTGCCGCAAACCGATCAGTCGAAGGGACGCTTCAACACTGTTGATGACGCAATCGAGGCATTCCGCCGCGGGGAGATTCTCATTGTTGTCGACGATGAAGACCGCGAGAATGAAGGAGACTTCGTGTGTGCGGCGGACTTTGTCGATGACCGGGTCATCAACTTTCTCGCGACTCACGGGCGGGGGATCATCTGTTCGCCGATCAACAGTGAGCGCGCAGATCGTCTCGGGCTCTCTCTCATGGTAGACAGCAATACGTCGCTTCATGAGACACCGTTTACAGTTTCGGTCGACTACCTCCACGGCACAACGACCGGTGTTTCGGCTGCGGATCGCGCCGCCACGGTAAGGGCACTCGCCGATGAACACACTCTGCCGGCAGATCTCGGGAGGCCGGGTCACGTCTTTCCGCTGAGGGCCGTCCCCGGTGGCGTGCTGCGTCGTGCCGGACATACCGAGGCTGTCGTCGATTTGTGCAGGCTTGCAGGCGTGCACGAAGCAGGGGTGCTGTGTGAAATCATGAATGCAGACGGCTCCATGGCCCGCCTGCCTGAACTGTTCGAACTCGCCCGGAAACATCGCCTTTCCATTATCTCAGTCCGCGATCTCATCGCTCACCGGATGTCCGGCGAGAAACTGGTTCACCGGGTCGTGACGACCAGACTCCCGACAAAGCATGGTGAGTTCGTCCTCCATCTCTACCGGAGCGATACCGACAACAAAGAACATATCGCCCTGATCAAAGGCACAATCGATCCGACCGCACCGACGCTGGTCCGGGTTCACTCCGAGTGTCTGACCGGAGATGTTTTCGGGTCCTTGCGGTGCGATTGCAACGAGCAGCTCCTGCGGGCGATGGAAATGGTTGAAGCTGAGGGATCGGGCGTCGTCCTGTATATGCGACAGGAAGGTCGTGGAATCGGCCTGGTCAACAAACTGCGCGCTTACAGCCTCCAGGATGAAGGGTTCGACACCGTCGAAGCAAACGAAAAACTCGGATTCAGGCCGGACCTGCGCGATTATGGGATCGGCGCACAGATTCTTCGGGACATCGGGGTGGGCAAAATCCGTTTGCTTACCAACAATCCGAGGAAAGTGGTGGGGCTCACGGGCTACGGGCTCGATATCGTCGAACGGGTTCCCTTAGAGATGCGCCCTAACCCTCTCAATGAGCGGTACTTGAAGACGAAGCGCGACAAACTGGGGCATCTCATCCTCGTAGAGCGAAAGGCCGGCCATCCTCCAGGCTTATGAATTTTTCGCCCGGGGGGCTTGACATTCTCGGTGACGTTGTCGTAATTATTGGTAGCAATTTCTACGGTAGCCATTATTCGTTTCCACGGATGATGGCTATTCTTTTTGTTTTTGCCAACAGTTGTGAGTGCTGCCATGAATGAACAATCAGAAACCATCTACCTTACCCGCGAACGCCTTCTTGAAATCGAGAGGGAACTACGAGAGCTCAGGACCAACGGGCGAAAGCAGGTGGCCCAGAAAATTGCTGACGCGCGCGGATATGGCGATCTCTCCGAGAATGCCGAATACGATGCCGCAAAAGAGGAGCAGCAGCACCTGGAATTGAAGATTTCAAAGCTCGAGGTCACCCTGTCGCGGGCAAAGATCATTGAGGCGAAGGATCTCCCCAACGACAAGATCTATATTCTCAGCAGGGTGAAACTGAAAGACCTGAAAACAGGACGCGAATTCGAATACCTCCTGGTCTCCCCGGAGGAATCCAATTTCGATGCGAATAAGATCTCTGTCACCTCTCCCATCGGGAAGGCGCTGCTGGGAAAAACCAACGGGGAGTCTCTGGAAATCAAAGTCCCCGCCGGCCTTCTTCACTACAAAATCCTCGATGTCACGCGGTAGCGCCGCGTAATCACGCGCTTCCCAAGCAGGTCATGTCTCTCAACCTCGAACTCAAGGCATCAATCGATTCCGTGGATATCGCACGTCGGATTGCCCTGGAAGCAGGTGCCGAACCGGGAGGCATTCTGATGCAGGTGGACACATATTTTTCCGTTCCTCACGGCCGGCTAAAACTGCGCGTGATCAACGGGACTTCGGCGGAGCTGATCGGGTACGATCGTAAAGAGCAGGAAGAAGAGCGCTGGAGCACGTACGAAAAGACACCGGTGCCTCAGCCCGATGTTCTGGAAGCGATTCTTGGCGCCACACTTGGGACTCTGGTAGTAGTGCGCAAGCGCCGCGAGCTCTTCTGGTACGAAGGATCAAGAATTCACATCGATCTCGTCGAGGGGCTGGGAGCGTTCCTGGAATTCGAAGTTCCCACACGGGACAAATCCCGTGCCGCAGAATCAATGCGAAAACTGCGCGATCTGTTCAAGATACCCCAGGAAGAAATTTTTCGCGAATCATATTCCGACTTGCTCATCGAACAAATGAAGAGAAGGAAGGAGACCAACACTTGACTTTCTCCGGTGGGGCTTGTATATTCTTCGGAGAGGAAGTCCGGCAAGCCTCGCATGACAGAACCATTGCTTGCATCAATTTGGACGTTTTCCTATATTGGTTCGGTGCATGCGGGAATAGCTCAGTTGGTAGAGCGCAACCTTGCCAAGGTTGATGTCGCGGGTTCGAATCCCGTTTCCCGCTCTGTCCCGGATGACTGGGACAACGGGATCGGACGGTAATCGCGCCGTAGGTCCCGAGTCGGTATACTTCCTCTTTTTGAGACCCCGTCACCCCAAATCCCACCAGGTGACGGGGTTTTTTTGTTTCTCCCTCCTGCATTGTTTTTCCCGGAGATTGCGTCTATATTCCCATCGCGTGCTCAGTGCGTGAGCTCATGAGTCTTCTCGGGCTCTCCCGGGAGCGCTTTCCATCTCTCACCTCTCACCGAAATCAATCCCAATAACGAAAGCCATCAATGGAGGATGTCATGCGAACAGGTAAGCCAGGGATGACGAACCATTCACCTCTCGCGCGCAGAGAGTTCCTTCGGCTGGGAGTTGGCGGGAGCCTGGCTCTTGCAGCATCTCCCGGATCATCGCTGATGGGTGAGACTGTCTTTCAATCGGACAAGGTGAGAACTCCTGCTCCGTTCGAATTCGAGGAGGTGACAATTGGCGATCTGGCGGACGGCATGGCGTCCGGAAAATTTTCCGCACGTTCGATCGCGGAGAAGTTCATTGAGAGGATAGAGGAGATCGATAAGCAGGGCCCGATGCTGAACAGCGTCATAGAGTTGAACCCTGAGGCGCTGCAGATTGCCGATGAGCTTGACAGGGAACGAAAGGAGAAGGGGGCGCGTGGCCCTCTCCACGGTATCCCGGTGCTTCTGAAAGACAATATCGATACCGCGGACCGGATGCACACCACGGCCGGATCGCTTGCTCTCCTTGAATCAAAACCGCCGGCCGATGCTTTCCTCGTTCATCGCCTCCGTGCGGCAGGAGCGGTCATCCTCGGGAAGACCAACCTGAGCGAATGGGCCAATATCCGGTCCACCCATTCGACCAGCGGCTGGAGCGGCCGGGGCGGTCTGACCAAAAATCCGTACGCCCTGGACAGAAACACCTCCGGGTCAAGCTCCGGGTCGGCGGTGGCGGTTGCCTCGAGCTTGTGCGCTGTTGCCGTCGGCACCGAGACCGATGGATCCATTGTCAGCCCGTCGTCCATTAACGGCATCGTCGGCATCAAACCCACGGTCGGCCTTGTCAGCCGGACAGGCATCGTTCCCATTTCCCACTCCCAGGATTCTGCCGGTCCGATGGCGCGCACGGTCAGGGATGCAGCAATCCTGTTGGGTGCAATGGTCGGGACAGACAAAGCAGACGCCGCAACGAGCGCGAATCCTTCACGGAAGGCAGAGGACTATACTCAGTACCTGGATCCGCACGGACTTCGCGGAGCACGCATCGGGGTGGTACGAAAATACTTCGGGTTCCTGGACAGGGTGGATGCGGTCATCAACAGCGCTGTGGCGGCGCTAAAAAGTGAGGGCGCGATCCTTGTCGATCCTGTCGAGATCGAAGCCGTCGGGAAGATGGACGACGCGGAAACTACCGTCCTCCTCTATGAACTCAAAGCGGATATGAAAGCCTATCTCTCCCGTCTGGGAGCGGGCGCGCCCGCCCACACGTTGAAAGATCTCATTGAGTATAACGAGACTCACGCGAAGACCGAGATGCCATACTTCGGTCAGGAACTGTTCATCAGAGCCGAGGCGAAGGGCCCGCTGACCAGCAAGGAATACCTGAACGCGCTGGCAAAGAACCATCGTCTGTCGCGTGAAAAGGGGATCGACGGGGTGATGAAGAAATACAAGCTTGATGCACTTGTCGCCCCGACGGATGGACCCGCCTGGATGACGGATCTCGTGTGCGGCGATCACTTCCTCGGTGGGAGTTCCAATCTCGCCGCCGTTGCGGGATACCCAAGTGTCACTGTTCCTGCGGGATTTATTTTCGGATTACCCGTCGGGATCTCGTTCTTTGGACGTGCGTGGAGCGAGCCGACACTGATCAAGCTTGCCTTTGCGTATGAGCAGGCAACGAAGGTTCGCAAACCGCCGACCTATGCGAGCACTGCCGATTTGCAGCTCACGTAGGAGATTGGTGAGCGCTTTGTGCAGGAATGGTGTCTCTTGCATTTTTTCCGGCATATTCTTACCATGGTCGCGGAGCAATGAACGGCGACGTACCCAAGTGGTAAGGGAGAGGTCTGCAAAACCTTTATGCGGCGGTTCGAATCCGCCCGTCGCCTCGTCAAGAACCCGCACCAGGCTGTGAAGTCTGAGAGCGGGTTTTTTGTTTTGTGATTCTCCTGCGATGTACCCTCCCGCCTACGTCCTGAGAAACGGGCTCCGGCGGGTCTCCCGCTACGTCCAGAGAAACGGACTCCGGCGGGTGCAGTGGTGCGGGAGAGGTCAGCAAGCTGTTCTTACAGAAGGTGACCCGCCGGAGCGTTTTTTGCGAAGGCGGGCGCCGAAAACCCGCGCCAGACGCAAGTCTGAAAGCGGGTTTTTTTTATGCAGGGAGAGGTCCATTGTGGTGGCCAATTGGGAAGAGACGAATATGGAAAATCAGAATGGTGGGTTCTTTGTCTATGTCCTGGAAAGTGAACGTAACGGAAGAAAATACACCGGTTCAACCGCAAACCTTGAGCGTCGATTGGGAGAGCACAATCGCGGCGAAACGCGTTCGACTCGGGGCAAGGGACCATGGAAAGTGGTGCATCAGGAATCGTTTGGAACTCGCGAAGAAGCAGAGAAGCGCGAAAAGTACTTAAAGAGCGGGGCCGGACGTGAAAAACTGGAAAGAATTCTTGGATGGAAAAACAGTTAGCGGATGTCGTGAAAAACACTTTCGTTGTCATGTCGGATGAGCAGCCGACGTACCCACCCGCCTACGTCCTGAGAAACGGACTCCGGCGGGTGCCGTGGTGCGGGAGAGGTCTGCAAACTGTTCGTACAGAAGGTGACCCGCCGGAGCGTTTTCTGCGGAGGCGGGCGCCAAAAACCCGCGCCAGATTGAAGTCTGCGAGCGGGTTTTTTTGTTTTGTGATTCTCCTGCGATGTACCCTCCCGCCTACGTCCTGAGAAACGGACTCCGGCGGGTCTCCCGCCGGAGAGGTGACACACCCCTTCGGTTCTCCTCTCTAGAGGGGAATGTGAGAGAGATTTTAGATTTTAGAGTTTAGATTTTAGACTGGCAGGGAGGGCGCAAGTGTGAGAAGAGTAGGATGCTTTCGCCAAAATGCGTCGCCCCGGTCGGTTCTTCCGTGCCCTTGATATTGCCCGTCCTGTTGTCTACTTTCCTTCGAACGGAAGCCGTGCAGAAGCCATCCGTACGCCACACCTGATGTCAGATCCAGCCATGGAGAACGGTCCTCAAGCCCGCTCTTTTTCCCTTCAGACGCTCCTGAAGGATCTGAAGACCCGCAAGATTCGCCAGCGATTGACTATTTACCTCAGCGCGGCTGCGACCATTCTTGGCGTCGTAGACCTCCTCTCCGGGAAATACCAGCTTCCCCGCATGGTCTTTACCACCGCTCTCGTGTACCTCCTGTTCGGCCTCCCTTGTGCGATTGCCTCCGCCTGGATCCATGGCGTCGAAGGCATGCAAAAAATCCAGTGGAAGGAGATCGCCCTTTACAGCGTATCCCTTCTGGCTGCAACTGTTACCGCCTTTCATTTTATCGATATCTCCTCGCGGGAAATCGTGCCGGAAGGGGACAAATCAGTCGCTGTCCTCCCATTCGTGAACATGAGTGACAACGAGGAGGATGAATATTTCAGCGATGGGGTGACGGAGGATATCCTCACACAGTTGTCGAAAATTGCCAACCTCAGGGTCATCTCCCGCACTTCGGTGATGCAATACAAGAAGACGACAAAGACCGTCAGGGAGATCGCCGATCAGCTTCATGCAGGGTACGTCCTGGAAGGAAGCGTGCGCCGATCAGGAGACCGGATCCGGATTGTCGGTCAACTCATCGAAGCAGGGACCGATCGGCACGTATGGGCTGAAACGTACGATCGCGAAGCGACGGACATCTTTGCGATCCAAAGCGAGGTTGCGAGAAGCATCGCGTACGCATTGCAGGCAACGCTTTCACCGGACGAACTGCGAAGGATCGAAAACAAAAGCACGACGAATATCGAGGCCTATGGCCTCTATCTGAGGGGCCGGGATTACTACTACCGGTATTCGAAAGAGGAAAATGAACGTGCGATAAGCTTTTTCAGGCAGGCGCTCGCCATTGATCCACGCTACGGCTTGGCATATGCAGGGATTGGCGATGCGTATGGCATGCGTGCAACACGGTACCGGCAGGGGATGCAATGGGCGGATTCTGCCGTCGCCATGAGTTCGATGGCTATTTCGCTGGATCCATCCGCGGCCGAAGGCTACAAAGCTCTGGGCCTCGCTTTGGATGTGAAGGGGCAACTCCGTGCGGCATTGACGCAATACTACAAAGCCGTGGAAATCAATCCGAATTACGCACCGGTTCTCGGAAATATCGGTTCAGCGGAGTATACTCTGGGGCATTTTGATGAAGCATTGCTCTGGGTGAGAAAGGCTGTCGCGCTGCAACCGGAATCGGCCCACTATCACACGCTTGTGGGTCTGCAATATTTCAGCCTCGGTATGGATAGCTCTGCGGCTGTTTGGTTCGAGCGTGCGATTGCGCTTCAACCGGAGATGGTGTTTCCCAGTATTTTGCTCACGTACGTCGATCTCTATGGAGGCCGCCAAGAGGGGGCCAGGGGGCGCATCGCACGCGTCCTCCGAACACATCCCGATGAATACGGTGCATTGGAAGCGGCGGGCGATGTTGAACTTGTCACCGGGAAGTATGCGGACGCGGCAGGTTTCTACCGGAAGGCGTGCGAACGATCGGGGATTGAGTCCCCCCCAGGAATAAAGCTGTCGTTCGCCCTGCTGAAGATGCGCCGGAAAGACGAAGCAGAGGGCAACGTCGGGAAGATCCTCGCGACTTTCGACCAATCAGGTGTCGAATATCCGGAAGGTTCGCAGATCCCATATCTCCTTGCAGAGGGATATGCATTGAAGGGGGAGTCGGAGAAATCGGTGCGATGGCTGCAGTACGCGATAGACCGGGGTTTCCGGGACTACCGGTGGGCAGTGGTCGACCCTCTCCTCGAGTCTGTACGCACCGTCCCGGAGGGCGCACAGCTCCTGGCGAGACTCAAGGGAGAATTCGACGCAATGCGCCAGCGGGTGATCGTCGCGGAAGCCGGACGGTAATGTTCTTGCCAACCCTGGATGACGGCGACGGCAATCAGATCATCTGGGATTACCTGAGCTCCGGGGGTCCGTCTAATTCCAGTTTTATGATCGTATCGACCTTGTCTTCTTTCTCGACAGGGAAGCGCACCAACAGGGCGTTTGATTCCTGATCGACTTTCACATCCCCGCCTGTGAGTGCTTTCCAGGAAACGATTTTGCCCTTGAGCGGCGGCAAGCTGATTTGGCCTCCATTCCATTTCTCAATATGCAGGTAAACGATATTCCCCTTGTGCGTCGATCCGCCCCACGCGGCGTTTCGATATGGACCCCCGCGGGTTCCGTAGATGCTTTCACCGTATTTCTCCATCCACGCGCCAATTTCTTCCAGTATTACCACCTGGCGCGGTTCAATCTCGCCGTTGGGCATGGGACCGACATCCAAAAGCAGGTTGCCGTCGCCGGTGACGCATTGAACGAGAATCTTGATGCAGTCGCCTGATGACTTGAGAGTATCGTTAGGCTTCCACGACCACTGTGTGCCGAGGGTCATGCATGTTTCCCACGGCCGTTGAGTATCGTACATGCCTATTTGCTGTTCCGGCGTCGCGAAATCTGCGTTCGGACTGATCTGCGTTTTGGCGTCGTGGTATCCCGGAGTCTCAATATCCAGCCGGTTGTTGATAAGTATCCCGGGTTGGAGAGAGCGAACGAGATGGTAGGTACGTTCCTGATCCCAGGGCGCCGGACCGCCGTCGGCGTCGAACCACAACACATCGATCTTACCGTAGTTTCCGAGCAGCTCGGAAAGATGCGTTTGCATACGAGCGACGTATTCGGCGTTGCGGTCCGTCCGGCAATCGGGATCGCGCCAATCCATGGGAGAATAGTACCATCCGATTTTCATGCCCGCTTCATGGGCGGCATCGGCGAGCTCGGCGCAGACGTCCCGTTTGAAAGGCGTACTGGCGATGTTATAATCGTCGACTTTCGTATGCCAGAGACAAAACCCATCGCAGTGCTTTGCGGTGAGCACGATATATTTCATGCCGGCAGACTGCGCAATGGCGACCCAGCGTTTTGCATCAAAGGCGACCGGGTTGAATTGCTTGTAGAGATTGTCATATACATCGACCGGTATTTCGCCTATTCCCGTCTTCTCTATTCCCCGGCGGAGTCCGCCGCGCGACCAGCTAATCTCCGTTCCCTTGAGGCTGACCGGTCCCCAATGGATGAACATGCCGAAGCGCGCTTGTCGCCACCATTCCAGCCGCTGCTCTTTTTCCTGTATCGCTTTTTGCAGCACGGGATCGGTTTGGGCGGCTGGAGTGGACGCGGGCCGGTCCTGGGCAGCCGACTCAAACTGAAGGGTCATGAAAATGATCACTGCGAGTATCGCTCGCTGCATCGTGCCGCGTCGTAAGAGACCCCGTTCTGAAATGAGCGGTCTTCTCTCCGGGGAGGTGGTGTGTGAGTTCATTGATTGACGGTCCTTTAGTGAGCGCTCTCAGCCATTCACTCTTCCACATGCACAAATCGTCGGAGTAATGGCAGAGGCAACGTTGGCATTCCCCGCAAGCCGATCGGCGACAATGTGTGTGGGGATCCTGGTGACGGGTAAAGTGTCAGAGCCGCTCTGACATCCTGTGGAGGAAAGCTAAGAGATGACAGAGAAACTTGCAATCGATTGTTCTTCGCAGCTCTCCCTGTCTTGTTCGGCTTGATTCTGCAATACCCGAATTATCTCAGATCTTTTTGCCGCGCCGGCTTGCCAATGCCTGATCGGATCGCTAACTTTGCATCGGCACATCATGCGTCAACAATTCAACCAGAGAAGGTGCCCGAATTGAAACATATCACTTCAGCAGTATTCGCCCTCGTCTTTTGCTCCCTGATTTCCAGTAATCAATCCCCCTGCCAGGAAGTTATCCCGCTCTATTCCGGCAAGGTGCCGAACTCGACAGGTGGCACGGGTGACGAGATCATGGGAGGAGAAAACGGAATCAGGTTTGTACGAAACGTCCGCATCCCCTCGATGGCAGCTTACATCCCGGATTCCAATCACTCCGTCGGATCGGCGGTCATCATATTCCCCGGCGGGGGCTATTACCTCGAAGCCTTTGAAATAGAAGGAACCCGGATCGCAATGGCACTGGTGAAAGAGGGGGTCGCTGCCTTTGTCGTGAGGTACCGGCTCCCCAACGATTCGACAATGCTCGACAAAACCATTGGTCCGCTGCAGGATGCACAGCAGGCAATAAAAGTCGTGAGGGAGCGCGCACAATCCTGGGGGATCGACTCCAAGAAGATCGGAATCATGGGATTCTCTGCCGGTGGTCACTTAGCGTCCACTGCCGGGACTCACTTTGAGAGAGCATTCATACCGGACAGGGATGGAATCAGCCTGCGACCCGACTTCATGATCCTTGTCTATCCCGTGGTAAGCATGACAAACACCCTGACTCATTTGGGGTCCAGGAACGCGCTCCTGGGGAAAGATCCCCCCGATTCGCTCATACGTTTCTTTTCCGGCGAGAAGAATGTCAGCGACAATACGCCGCCAACGTTTCTTATCCACGCCGAGGACGACACCGGCGTGGATCCGGATAACAGTATCGAGCTGTTTGAAGCGCTTCGACACCATGGAGTCCCGGCTGAGCTCGTGATAATTCCGAAGGGGGGGCACGGATTTGCCGCACGAATTCCTCCTGAGAAGTGGATGGAACCGCTTCTGAGCTGGATGAGGGATAACGGCTGGGTGAAATAGAAAGTGAGAGCTTATGAACCCCCGGATACCTTGCTTCGCAGTTGTGATCGTCCTTTTGCTCGTGATGTCAAACAAGACCATGAAGGCGGGACCGGCGATCCCGGATTCGATTCTTCACAAACCCTGGAAAGCCTTCTGGATAAACGTACCGGGAGAATCCAGCGACCGTTACGGGGTGTATCTCTTCAGGAAAGAGCTGCATGTGAATGGCATTCCATCCTCGTTTCTCATTCACGTGTCGGCCGATAACCGGTACAAATTGTTCGTGAATGGCGTTCTCGTTTCGCTCGGTCCTGGCGCGAGGAGACCTGCTCCACTGGCGATACGAGACTGTCGATATAGCGAGGTACCTGACAGGCGGGAAGAACATGGTCTCCGCGATCGTCTGGAATGACGGGAACCTACGGCCTGAAGCGCAAATTTCGTACCGCACGGGATTCATTCTCCAGGGTAATTCTGCAGCCGAAGAAATCGTGGATACCGACAGCTCCTGGAGGTGCATTCGGGACGATGGATTCCGGCAGTTGCCGTCGGTGGGCATGGGTTACTATGCGGCGAGCCCAGGCGAACTTCTGGATATGAACAAGCATGAACGCGGATGGAGAGCTGTGGGGTACGATGACTCCGGGTGGAAACCTGCTGCCAGAATATCGCAAGGGATGCCGAAGGGCGTTTTCACGTACGATCCGGGCTGGATGCTCGTCCCATCAAAGTTGCCGCAAATGGAGATGAAAGAGGAGCGATTACGTCAAGTTCGAGAGTCTGTCAATGTGAGGGTTCCCCCCTCGTTTCCATCCGGCACCTCACAGATCGTTATTCCCCCCAATATCGTTGCGAAAATTCTGCTTGACCAGACGTATCTTACCGACGCATATTCGACAGTGGTCTTCAGCGGCGGGAAGGGAGCGGAACTGTCCTTGAAGTACGCTGAAGCACTGTACTCGCAGGTACGGGAAGATTCGGTGTCGCCGGTCAGTTACTACAAGGGGAATCGGAACGATATCTCCGGCAAAGTGCTGATGGGTCTGGAGGATAGGGTCATCTCCGATGGAAGCCTCCACCAGTCTTTTACTTCGCTCTGGTGGAGGGCATACCGATACATTCAGCTCGAGATCAAGACGTCGGGCGATCCGCTTACGCTTGAGGACTTCTACGGGACCTCCACCGGATATCCTTTCCGGTTCGAGGCCAGCTTCACAAGTTCAGACACGAGCCTGCAGGGCATTCTCAACGTAGGGTGGAGGACGGCCCGTCTTTGCGCCTTTGAGACCTATATGGATTGCCCGTATTATGAGCAACTGCAATATGTGGGGGACACAAGAATTCAAGCGTTGGTGTCGTATTACAACAGCGGTGACCGGCGCCTTGCACGGAACGCCATCGAGCTTCTTGACGATTCGCGAATTGCGGATGGGATTACGCAGAGCCGTTACCCGACGGTAACCACACAACTTATCCCTCCCTTCTCACTCTGGTGGATTGGAATGCTGCACGACTACTGGATGTACACTCCGGACAGTGAATTTGTGAGAAGCAAGCTGCCGGGGGAAAGAGAAGTGCTGGCATTCTTCCATCGCACTCAAGGGCAGGACGGGTCCCTGGAGAATACGCCATACTGGGCCTTTACAGATTGGGTGGACAGCGCCGGTTGGAAAGACGGCATGGCTCCCTTGGGGAAAGACGGTTGTTCTTCGATTGTTGATCTGCAACTCTTGTGGGCCTATGAACTCGCAAGCGAAATGGAAAGCGGGCTGGGGATGAAGGCGTACGCCGATATGTATCTCGTGCGTGCGGCACAATTGAAAACGACAATTATGCGGAAGTACTGGGATCACGTCAGGCGGGAATTCGCAGATACACAGGAAAAAGATCACTACTCCCAACATGCCAATGCTCTCGCTATCCTTTCGGGGGTAGTGTCCGGAGAAGCGGCGGAGGCGCTGGGCAGAAAGATACTGGCCGACACCACTTTGACACAAGCGACGATCTATTTCAAGTACTACGTAAACCGCGCGCTTGTGCAGGCGGGACTGGGAGACGGCTACCTCGACTGGCTCGGAGTGTGGAAGGAGAACCTGAAGTATGGAATGACGACATGGGGAGAAATTTCCGACCTGAAGAAGACCCGCTCTGATTGTCATGCGTGGGGGGCAAGCCCGAACGTGGAATTCTTTAGAACGGTGCTCGGCATCGACAGCGACGCACCGGGATTCACCCGGATAAAAATCGAACCTCATCTCGGGGTCTTGACCCGTGCGAACGGAGAAGTACCGCATCCTGGCGGAAACATATTCGTCCAATACGTCCGGCAGAATTCGGGATGGGAGATCGAAATACGGCTACCGGAGAACGCTTCGGGCTCTCTGGTTTGGGACCATCAATCATATCCGCTTAACGCGGGCCAAAATCATTTGAATTTTCCGGCGTCCCTGAAATGAGAATCTGCCTCAAATCGATTGACACGCGATGAGAGAAGAGGCCTCAACAGCAGAGTTCAGCATCAGAGTGAATGCCGCTGCAGTCGTCCACACCATGCGGGGAGGTATCGGAGCGTCGTGGCACGCAATGGCGAATGAAATTCCGCTCGAGAACGAACGTTATGATTATCCGGTCAGGTTTCAAAACCCGCGCGGCAGTGCATTCGGCGGGAATCCTCCCGTTTCCGAGGAGAGCACGTGGGAACAGATCTGCAGGCACGCATCCTGGCTGGGGCTGGACTTCATCCGCGTCGAGCTGAGCCAGCGGATGTACGAGCCCGAACGCGGGGTCTTCGATTGGAAGAACGAGGAGATGCTGGCCCTGTACAGGATTCTTGATTGGTGCGAATCGAACCACGCTGACGTATTCCTTCAGCAGATGTGGGGTCACGTGGAATGGAATGCTTTCCCGGGGGTGCATCCTCTTCTGAGTGCTCCACGCTCGCTCGACGATTTTGCAGCGGGCATTACAGCTCTCCTCGACTACCTGTTGCGAGAGAGGAAGTATACCTGCATCAAGTATTTCTGCATCACCAATGAGCCTCCGGGCGGCACGTGGGGGTACTGGTGGTCGTTCGGTCAAGGTTCCGGAACTCTTGCGCCGGCCTTGAAGAAGGTGAGAGAGCACCTGGACGCGGCGGGAATTAATGTTCCGTTATCGGGGCCGGATTGGACAAGCCTTCCGCCCCTCAATCCGGAACAGATCGATTTTGATGAGTCGATCGGAGCCTACGATATCCATTCGTACTTCGGCGTTGATGCGGACGGCGAAAAGATCATCCGAGATTGGGTTCAGTGGGCGCACGTGCGCAAGAAGCCATTCTTTTTGACGGAGTTTGGCAACATGAATCTTGGCTGGGGAGGGGAGAATCCCGGGCCGAAGAGTTTTGAGGCAGCTCTCTCGAATGCATCCGACCTGATTTGCTGTCTCAACCAGGGGACCGACGGCATGAACCGTTGGAGCTTTGTCAACCGGGGAGACATGGACGGTCAATGGCAGCTGATTCACACCTGGGATCGGAAGAAGAATTCGTATTTGAAGCACATTGAACCTGAGGGTCCGGCCTACTACGGCTTCGCGATCATGAGCAGGTTTCGTGGAAAGTACGGCACAATTATTCAGACTTCTGCCGAGCCTGCTTCACCGGAATTGCGGACTGCGGCCCTAGTGAATAGGACTGGAGAGTTGACTGTGTTTCTTCTCAATAACGGCGGATCGACTAAAACAGTATCGGTGACAATCGAGGGACGCGACACGGGAGGCGACCTCTATTTATACCAGGTGACGAAGGAGCTCGTTTCGGATGCGGACTTTCATCTTGAACCGATCGAGACTCACCAGGAGGCAGGAGGGCACCGATCGATAACGCTGCCCGGGAAGAGTATTTCAGTGTTGACAGACTATCACCTGACCTCACAAGATCCGGGTATCATTCTATGACCAGACGGACGGGCCGACGCATGTTGAAGATCAACAAGAACAAGGGCAAGGTCTTTCGTTTTGCCACGCATGTCAACGAATTCCTGATCCCCAGGGAAAAAACCTCATCGTCGGAGACGTTTCTTGTTGTCATAGAACCTGACAAGAGTACGCATCTCCACAAACACGAAGAGATGGAACAGACATTTTATGTCACGAAAGGGAAGGGGGAGGTTTGGACGGTGAGCGATGCAAAGGATCGACTCGCACGGGATTGTCGAATTCGCCGGGGAGACGTGCTGTTCGTTCCGGTTGATACCTGGCACCAGGTAAAGTGCACAAGCAAGGGCTCGTTAGAGTACATCTGTTTTAATGCATTTCCCCGCGGCTTCCCTCAGAAAGAGAAATCCTCGCTTGCGCATGCAAGGAAGGTCGTTCAGCGACAGAAGGTTCAACAACGAACGCTGGACAGACCGGGCATGAAGTAGACGCACAATTCCCAAATCGAGGGGTTGACTTCCGCTGTCGAAAGCGCTACACTATCAGTGAGGACGAACAAAGCCATCGCATGCGTTTGAGGGGGAGCAGACTTGTGCGGCCTCGGGATCCCCCGTGTTCATTGAAAAGAAGCCCGTTCATCGTTTGATGAATGGGCTTTTGTCGTATTGCGGGAGGTGGACACACAATACACTGCTCAAAGTATGGATTGGCACGCATGATTTTCTCCAGTTGCGTCTCAGGATTTTCCGGGATACGGTCCGCATTCTTCGTGAGCGCGGTCCAGGTCCTGACCGTGTTCATTGCATCGGCCCAGCAGTGGGAATTCAAGAATCCGCTCCCGACGTCCACTCCACTCACGCGCGTCACCACTCTCGCCCCCGGGGTGGAAGTCGCCGTCGGCGACTGCGGAATCGTCCTTACCTCGTCGGACGGTGGGGCGACGTGGCGAAGCGGCACGATGAACACGCGCGAGACGCCCGGAGTTCTCGTGTCCGGCGACGATTTATCCTGCTGGGCGCTCGGAGGGAAATTCGTGGCGGGTTCGGCCGATCAGGGAAGGTCGTGGAAGGTCCTTCTCCAGGACGAAATGGTCCCCAGCCTTACGGACGCGTATTTCCCGGACCCTCAACATGGAATTGTGATCGGAGAAAGGACCGTCGTCAGCGGCATCACGTACTCTCTTCGGCCGATGATCATGCGCACGGTTGACGGGGGACTGACCTGGTCCACGGAAGACAGCCGGATGGGCTCTCTCTCTCTGCTCTCCTTTGTTGATGCTGCATACGGGTGGCTCGTCGGGGATGCACTCTATCGCACGACCGATGGGGGTGCGACGTGGGCAAAGACGGCATCGCGCCCTGAGGCTGGAATCACCGGTTTGAAATTCTTCGACCGCGGTCACGGTATCAGTTGGAGTGGCGCGGAAAACAGGACGCGGATTTCCATCACATCAGATTCCGGTTCCACGTGGATACAAATCGCTGATACCAACCTCTATTCGGATTTTGTCTCGTTTCAAACCGACAGCGAATTCTGGGCGTCTTCGGGCTACGCCTTGATCCACACGACGAACGCTGGGAAGAGCTGGGCCACCGTACTCACAAGTCCGGACAGCAGGATCTACGACCTCACCGTGGACGGCACGACGATCATCGCGGTGGGGAATTACGGGTGCCTGTGGCGGAGTACCAATGCCGGTCAGAGCTGGAGCCAGCCGACTGCGGGATCCAGGGCCACCCTCAGGGCCATTACATTCATTGACTCTACAGGCTGGGCTGTGGGGGGAGGCGGCTACTGGCAGGGGAAACTCCTCACCTCCAGCATTCTGAAATCGACCGACCGCGGGGAGCACTGGGAAAGTAGGCCGAGCCCGACGGGATCGATTATTTCCTGCGTCGCCTTCTCCGACCACGCGACGGGGTGGCTGGGAGGAGATTATGGGGAGCTCTTGAAGACGACGGACGGTGGAAGTCAATGGCTTCCCGTGACCGCCAACGTGTACGGAACAATCAATCAAATCCGGTTCCTTGATTCGCTAAACGGTTGGATGGTCAGCGGTGACGGCAAGATCCTGCGGACAGATGACGCGGGGGCCAATTGGCAGGAGGCGTCAATCAATGCACCTGTCGGGGCCCTCACGGATATCTTCATGAGCGATCTGATGCACGGGTTCGCGGTGGGAACGGGCAACGTACTCCTCCGGACCAACGACGGAGGGAAGAACTGGGAAGAGCGGGGTATCACTGTCACGTTTGACTACAACGGGGTCTGGCAGATTGATTCTGCGAAGGGGTTCGCGGCGGGATCCGATGGACATCTCTTGCGGACGACCAACGGTGGGACGTCATGGTACATTCTGAACATGCAGATGCCCACGTTCCGCTCCATTGCCTTCACGGGACGTGATACCGGTTTCGCCGTCGGCGATGGTGGTGGTCTGGTGATGACCACCAACGGCGGGTTCGCGTGGAGCGCGCCCTCCAGTGGCACGCGCGGGGCACTCCTGCGCGTTGCATGCTTCGCCGGGATCGGTGTCTTTGCGGTGGGAGAAAACGGAACCCTGCTTCATCTGGTGCAGGATGTTGCACAGACGCCGACGGCTGTCCCGCCGGCACCGTCCCTTCCATGGAACGTTGTCCTTTTCCAAAATTATCCAAATCCGTTCAATCCTTCGACGGTGATCAGCGGGCAGTGGACATCGGATAACTGGGTGAAACTTGTCGTCTATGATGTCCTAGGGCGTGAGGTGGCGGTGCTCGCGGACGGACGTTACCCCGCCGGACGATACACGTTTCGCTTTGACGGCACGGGACGCGCCAGCGGCGTGTATTTCTGCCGGTTGATGGCTGGTGCCTTCAGCGGTGTGACCAAGATGGTCCTCGTCCGCTGACCCTCTTCACACTGACATTCATAGATCGTCTCATGGGTCATCAACACCGGGTCATCGCGCACACTGTCGTTGCACTCCACTGCCTGATGTTCGCGCCGAGCATAACGGCCGCTCAGCCGAGCGGGCCCGGGTTTCTGCGGCATGGGATCATTAACAGAAACCGGGTCATCACGGTGTTTGGGAATGGAGGCGTGATCGGACAGCCCGCGACCACGGGGTCGCGGGGCGCCTGGATTATCCCATCGAACGGGTACCTCGACGACCAGTCGATCCTCATCGGCCTCGAACTGCCGATTCGGGATTACAACGGGGATGGGGGAGACGATATCGTTCATTCGGTCATCACGTGTGACGTTACGAGATTTTCGGGGAGCTACGACAGGGATCCCCGGACGGGCCAATCTTGGACCTTCGAGCCGGATTCCGGGTACTGCAACCCTACGCAGCAATCGCCTGCTCTCCGCAGTCAACCGTCGACATGGCCCGCCTCGTGGTCAGAACATCCATCCTGGGGGATAGGGACGTGGGACGGATTTTCCGGGCCCGATTCCGTTCTAGGGGACGACGAAGCGTACTTCAGAATGGACGACCGCACCGATGAGCGTTTCAACGTTGCGGCGAACAACCCGAGGGGAATAGTGTTCCACCCCGATTCGAACGATTTCACCCGCATGGGTCAAGGGATTAGCGTGGGCGTCAGGTATGTTGAGTCGGCAGATCATCGCTTCCAGGACGTCCTATATCGGGTGTATGAGATCACGAACGAAGGAACGACCGACTATGCGAAAGTCGTATTCGGAACCTTGACTGGAACTTACATCGGGATCACGACCACAGAGAATTACGGCGAGTATGCGAATGATGCGAGCGCCTTTTTCGCGTCGTCTGATATGATCCTGTCGTGGAATGTTCCGGAAAATAAGGTGGCGGATCCCCTCTGGCAGGGAGAGGTCGGCAAGTTCGGTGAGGCCTTCGTGGAAACTCCTGCCGGGGATCATATTGCGAGCTATGACGGCTTTGCGCCGAACAATTTCATTTCGTTGGGCGATGATGAATCCCTTTGGGGCCGGTTGAAACCCGGGAGGTACGTCCATCCGATCACCATCGTTGATGATACCGTCGCGCTCTCCGGCGAAGACGTGGACTATTTGTACGGGTCGAACTACTTCACGCTGGGCGCCGGCGAGACGAAACGAGTAGTCTCGGTGCTCGTGTACGGGTATCAGAAAGAGGAAATCAAACGAAAGATCCTTCTTGCGAAGGCGCTCTGGAATTCACGCTTCGACACGGCCGCGGTATTTCGCTCGGTTACCGTGACGAATTTCCCGAGCCATCGCTTTCTCTCCGGTCCGCAGACCATTGAATGGACGACCGCCAGCGAAGGGGGGAGCGTGTCGATCTGGTACAGTCCGGACGCGGGAGGAAGTTGGTACCCCGTGGCCGGCAATATCGCGAATACCGGGGGTTTCCTGTGGGACACCGGCAATTTCCCCGATGGAGCATTTGGTCTCCTGCGAGTCGTTGCGTCGGATTCGTCCGGCCGGCTGTATGGTTTTCACGAGACTGCATCCTTCTTCACCGTCAACAACCACGGAGACCGCAAGCCGTTCATTCGCATCGTGGACTCTTCGTTCATGTATGGCGCTCACATCACTGACCGGATCAGGGACCTTCCGCTGTTGATCGGGACACCATCGTGGGACTCAGTGCAGATCACCCTGCTGTATCGCACATCTAAGGATGGGCGCTTCACCGCCTTTAAGGCGTATACGGCGGCCAGCGACACGTCGCTCCAGATGCAGGAGATCGCCTTCGATAACTTTCCGAATTCCCCATCCTTTCAAATTATGGTGCGGGCGTCCAACGATGCCGGCACGTGTGCGGATTCCACTCCTCCATTCGACAAAGAGACGCCGCGACCTGTTCTGCCGGAAGCATTCCAGCAGTTCCGGGGAAACGCCCAGGTGCCTGTTCACATCTTCATTCAAGATAGCACTGCCGTTCGCAATGATCTGTATGTTGTAACGTTTTGCGATACGGCATTCGTTGGGCCGAAGACGTTCAGCGTCCGCGACAGCACACGCCATCAGTGGGTGCAGTCGAACGTCCCCTTTGCTCCCGGCATCGAATCAGCGCCATTCGACGGGATGACCTTCGACGTTCCCGATTTCCAGACGGCACCAGACACGGCACGGACGCGTTGGAACCGCGTCGTCCCCGGCTCGTTGCGGAACGTCTCTGCAAATGTGCTCTATACCTATGTGACACCGGGGGATTATATCGAAGGCTATCGTCAGCCCTCAGACTACCGGATTGTGTTTGAGGATGGAATCGTCGACACCACAGCGCCGTGGCTTCTTCTGGGCCTGCCGGCGCTCCCCGTGAATTACCGTGTGTATAACATGAGAACGAATGAAAAGGTGAAGTTGGCGGCCGTGGGCAGCGACGTCTTCGGGGAGATGGTGTTCCTGGAAATCGTATGCGGCGCGGAACGTCCGACGTGGGATGTGTCCTTCTACGCGCAGCCAACGTTTCCGGGTAAGGGCGACACACTCTACCTTGTGACGAAGAAGGGGCTCTCCTTGTACGACACGTTGACGATCGAGGGTGTAACCCTCTCCGTCGGCCGGGATGGAGAGAGCGTCTCAGGATATGCATTGGATCAGAACTACCCCAACCCCTTCAATCCGACAACTGTGATCACTGGTGAATGGCCGGTGTCGAGTGACGTGCATCTCGTCGTGTATGATATTCTGGGGCGGAAGGTGGCAACGGTCACCGAGGGGAGGTATCCTGCAGGCAGGTTTTCCTTCCGGTTTGACGGGAACAGGCTTGCGAGCGGGATCTATTTCTATCGCCTGACTGTCGGGCATCGTGAACTTGTAAGAAAGATGCTGCTGCTTCGGTGAGTGCTCGCCCTCGCTTTTCGAAGTCCCAAAGTCACACAGTCCCCGTGTCCCGGAGTCCCACGGTCTCCGGTATCCCGATACGCTCTCCATTGCATTCAATCATGTCCCGCCGTACATTAGCACGTGATGAACGGGCTCGAGACGCGGGGATATGGCGGAATGGCAGACGCAACGGACTTAAAATCCGTTGGCTCGCAAGGGCCGTGAGGGTTCAACTCCCTCTATCCCCACAGAAATTTTCAATTGACAATTGTCAACTGACAATTGTCAATTGGGATAGCCGATCCAAACCAGCCCAATTGACTAGAGTCAATCGTACCCAGCCTTTCTCATCACCTCTGCCTTGAAATCCGATTTTCCCTCACTTCCGATTGCTTTTCCCCGCTTTTCTGCATATATTGCGTAACCATGTGGCTTGAGGGCGGTTAGCTCAGTTGGTTAGAGCGCTACCTTGACATGGTAGAGGTCACAGGTTCGACTCCTGTATCGCCCACACTCGTCCCGCCGTGTTTCGCGGGACGGATTTTTTTTACCAGTGACAGCTTTTCAATTCCTCCAACCATGGACCAGGTTACCATTACACTTCCGGATGGCTCGCAGCGCAAGTACGGCAGCGGCACAACCGGACGACAGATTGCCGAAAGCATCGGCCCCAGACTCGCCGAGGCGGCCCTCTCCATCGGTGTCAACGGTGAGACGTGGGATCTTGCGCGGCCGATCAACTCCGATGCCTCCATCCAGCTCTATACCTGGAAGGATGACGAAGGGAAACGGACGTACTGGCACTCTTCGGCTCACCTGATGGCGGAAGCGATCGAATCGCTTTTCCCGGGCACGAAGTTCGGGATCGGTCCGGCTATTGAAAACGGGTTCTATTATGACATTGACCCTGGCGACAGGACCGTCACCGAAGCCGATCTCAAAATGATTGAAGGGAAGATGCATGAGCTCTCCCTACTGGACAGTCCGTACGTCCGTGAAGAACGTGCCTGGGACGACGCCGTCGAATACTTCCGGAAAAAGGGGGATCAGTATAAGCTGGAGCTGCTGGAGGGACTGAAGGGGGAACAGATCAGCTTCTACCATAGCGGTCACTTCACCGACCTCTGTTCCGGACCACACATCCCGGACGCCGGACGCATCAAAGCAATCAAACTCCTCAGCATCGCGGGAGCGTACTGGCGCGGGAGCGAAAAGAACAAGATGCTGACCCGGATCTATGGCATCACGTTCCCGACGCAGAAGGAGCTGGACGAACATCTCCATCGGCTCGAAGAGGCGAAACGACGGGATCATCGCAAGCTCGGCCACGAGCTCGAGATCTTCCTGTTGACGCCGAACGTGGGGAGCGGTCTCCCGATCTGGTTGCCGAAAGGCACAATCCTGCGTGAAACGCTGGAGCAGTTCCTGCGCGAAGAACAACGGAAGCGCGGCTATCAGCCGGTGATCACCCCGCATATCGGAAATCTGGAACTGTACAAGACATCCGGGCATTACCCGTATTACAAGGACTCGCAATTCGCCCCCATCACAATGGAGAGCGGGGAACAGTTCCTCCTGAAGCCGATGAACTGTCCGCACCACCACCAGATCTACATGGCGAAGCCACGCTCCTACCGTGATTTGCCGGTGCGGCTGGCGGAATTCGGAACGGTGTATCGCTATGAGCAGTCGGGGGAAATGAACGGGCTCACGCGCGTCCGCGGATTTACCCAGGACGACGCACATATTTATTGCGCGCAGGACCAGTTGAAAGATGAGATCAAACGGACTGTGGAACTGACGCAACTTGTGTTTTCAACGTTCGGCATGGAAGTCACCACGAGGCTCTCGTATCGCGACGACAAGAATGTCGAGAAATATGGCGGCGACACGAAATACTGGGAGCAGGCGCAACGGGAAATCAAGGAAGTTGCAGACGAGATGGGGCTCAAGTACTTCATCGGCATAGGAGAAGCGTCGTTTTACGGGCCGAAGATCGATTTCATGGTAAAGGACGCCATTGGACGTACGTGGCAGCTCGGGACTGTGCAGGTGGACTATGTCATGCCGGAGCGTTTCAATCTCGAATACACAGGGAGCGACGGGCAGAAGCACCGTCCCGTAATCATTCACAGGGCCCCTTTCGGGTCCATGGAACGCTTCGTCGGCCTTCTGATCGAGCATTATGCGGGTGAATTCCCCGTTTGGCTGGCTCCTGTGCAGGCGGTAGTTCTTCCCATTACCGGCAACCAGCTTGATTATGCGCAGAAAATTCACGATGATATAAAGAATTTGGGAATCCGGGCGGAAATCGACGACCGGAACGAAAAGATTGGGTACAAGATCCGGGAATGGGAAACGAAGAAGGTTCCCTACATGCTTGTCGTTGGCGAGAAAGAGCGCGCTTCCGATAGCGTGTCGTTGCGTCTCCACAAAAAAGGAGACCAGGGGTCCGTCTCCGTCGCAGAAGCAGTGCGCCAGATCCTGGAAAAGATCAGCTCTAAAGCAGCGAATTAAAAAAGGAGTCTCCGACTATCGTACTCACACGGCCAAGCTCAACGTACTCGAAACAGCGCACAGGAGCCCCCATCAGCAAAGAAAAACGTCCGCGGATCAATGAAGAGATCCGCGTTCCGGAAGTTCGGGTGATTGACCAGCACGGCGGTCAACTCGGCGTTATGACACCGGCGGAGGCTGTCCGAATGGCGGCGGAACGTGAAGCCGACCTCGTCGAAATCGTGCCGAACGCGAACCCACCCGTGTGCAAGATTATAAATTTCGGCAAGTTCAAGTACGAGCTTGCCAAAAAGGACAAGATTCAAAAGAAGCATCAGCACGTCTCGTTGCTGAAAGAGCTTCGATTTCACGTCAACACGGACACGCACGACTTCGACTTCAAGGCCAAGCACGCCCGGCAGTTTCTGCTCGACGGCCACAAGGTCAAAGCGACGGTGGTGTTCAAAGGACGGGAAATCACGTACAAGGACAAGGGCGACCAGTTGCTCGTCCGGTTGGCGGACAGGCTGAAGGACTACTCGAAGATCGACCAGGCTGCGCACATGGAGGGGAGGAGCATGATCATGATCCTTTCCCCCGAGCGGAAGAAAAAAGTCGAGACGAAAGAGGAGCCAAAGATCGAGACCAAGCCCGAGGCCAACCCCGAGGCCAAGCCCGAGACGAAACCGCTGGAAGCATAACACGAAGGAAGAGAATCAAATGCCGAAAATGAAATCGCGCAGCAGCGCAAAGAAGCGCTTCAGGCTCACCGGCTCAGGAAAAGTCAAGCGCGGGACCGCGTACCGGAGTCACATCCTGACCTCCAAGACGACGAAGAGAAAGCGCAAACTGCGCGGTCCCCATCTCGTTTCAAAGGCGGATGAGCGCAATGTGAAAATCATGCTGCAGAGCTGACCTTTTTCAGTAGGAAGCTGTATCGTTCATCCCTTCCGGAACCGGGAGGGGTTTTTATCCACCACACACAAGAGCAACAATGCCTCGTTCGCAGAACAAAGTTGCCTCCCATCGCCGTCGCAAGCGCGTTATGGCGCGCGCGAAAGGCTCATGGGGTGCGAGAAGCAAAGTCTATACGGTGGCGAAGCATCACGTCGACAAAGGGCTGCAGTACGCCTACCGTGACCGCAGGACCAAGAAACGTATCTTCCGTCAGTTGTGGATCGCCCGAATCAACGCGGCAGCCCGGCTGAACGGGACCACCTATTCTCGTCTCATCGCCGCGCTCGCGACTAAGGAAGTCGGGATCAACCGGAAGGTCCTTGCGGACCTCGCCGTGTCCAGTCCCACGGCATTCAGTGAAGTCGTGAAATTCGCACTGGCGTAAGCGTTCTTCGTCTTCCCATTCGCCGGGGCTCATGCCGTTTCAGGGATGGGCGTCGTCGGGTGGGAAGATCTCTTTTTCATCCCAACCCTTCCGTTATGCAATCTCTTGTCGATCAACTCCGCGCCCAGGCGGGATCAGATATTGAACTGGTTCGTGACCAGGACGGACTCGAGGCCTTTCGCGTGCGCTATCTCGTGCGCAAAGGGCAGGTGGCCGCACTCTTCGACCGGATGAAGGATGTGCCGCCGGACGAACGCCCCGCGCTCGGCAAAAGCCTCAATGAGCTCCGGTCGTATGTCCAATCGCTCTACGACAGGCGGCTCGGCGAGCTGAAGTCTTCGCCCGCAACGGAACCCGCCGCCGATAGTACGCTGCCCGGCAGGATGTCGTTCGTCGGTTCGCGGCATCCCCTGACGCAGACGCTGGACGAAATCAAATCCATTTTCACCGGGATGGGCTTCAGCATGGCGGACGGACCGGAACTGGAGGACGACTACCATAACTTCGGCGCCCTGAATTTTCCGCCCGACCATCCTGCCCGCGACATGCAGGACACCTTCTTTGTCAGCAAGGACGCCCTGTTGCGTACCCATACCTCGCCGGTGCAGATCCGGATCATGGAACAGGAACAACCGCCGATTCGCGCGATCATGCCCGGGAAAGTGTACCGGAACGAGGCGATCAACGCGCGAAGTTATTGCATGTTCCACCAGGTCGAGGGGTTGTGCGTTGACAAGGGCGTCACGTTCAGCGATCTGAAAGGCACGTTGATTTCGTTCATCAAGCAGTATTACGGGAGCAGCCTCAAATACCGTTTCCGTCCGACGTTCTTTCCCTTCACCGAGCCGAGCGCGGATATCTACATCACCTGTTTCATTTGCGGGGGGAAAGGGTGCCGGATGTGCAAGCAGCTTGGATGGCTCGAGATCCTCGGATGCGGAATGGTGCACCCGAACGTGTTTCGTTCGGTCGGTTACGACCCGGAGGTCTACACCGGGTATGCGTTCGGGATGGGGATCGAACGCATCGCCATTTTGCGGTACGGCATCGATGATATCCGGCTGTTCTTTGAGAACGATGTGCGTTTCCTTTCGCAGTTCTGATTTCTGATCACTTTTCACGACACTTTGATTTTCCACTTCCCATGCGCGTCCTTCAACGTTGGCTGCAAGACTACCTGAAGTTCTCCATTCCGCCGGAAACACTGGTGGAGAAGTTGACCATGCTTGGTCTGGAATTTGAGCAATGGGAGAACCTGGGGAAGAAGTTCGATGGGTTTGTGGTCGGACTGGTCGAAGAGTGTGTGAAACATCCGAACGCCGACCGGCTGACGGTCTGCCGGGTCAATGTCGGCAAGGAAACTCTCCAGGTCGTGTGCGGGGCACCAAATGTGGCTGAAGGTCAGAAGGTCGCCCTCGGACGCGTGGGTGCGACTGTCCCAAGGAATATGCACGACCCTTCAGGAATTCCGTTTGTCCTGACGCAGGCGAAGATCCGGGGCATCGAATCGTTCGGCATGATCTGTTCCGCAGCCGAGCTGGACCTTGGGACCGATGCCGACGGGATACTGGTCCTGGACGGATCCGCAAAAGCGGGCACGCCCCTCGCAAAGCATTTTGGAATGGACGACATAGCCTTCGATGTCGAGATTACTCCGAACCGTCCCGATTGGCTGAGCCATATCGGCGTGGCGCGGGAAATCGGTATACTGACCGGGAAACGTCCGGTGCTCCCGAAGGTCAGAGTGAAGGAGGGGAAAAACCCGGTCCAGCGTTTCCTGCGTGTCCGTGTCGAAGACAAGAAGAACTGCCTCCGTTTCGCCGCCCGCGTGATCCGCGGGGTGAAAATCGGCCCGTCCCCGAAGTGGTTGCAGGACCGTCTGCGCAACGTCGGTCTTCGGCCGCGCAATACTATTGTGGACATTACGAACTATGTCATGCTCGAGTGCGGCCATCCCCTCCACGCATTCGATTATGCGCTGCTGCAGGGTGGAACAATTGTCGTTCGACAGGCTGCGCCCGGTGTGGAGTTCACGACCCTGGATGGAAACGTCCACCGCTTGCCGGATGATGCCGTCATGGTCTGCGACAGCACCCGGGAAGTGTCGATCGCAGGGATCATGGGCGGTCAGAACTCTGAAATCAACGAAGCCACGGTCGATGTCGTCCTCGAGAGTGCGTACTGGAATCCCGCATCGATCCGCAGGACTTCGAAAACGCTCGGTATCATGACTGATGCCTCGCAGCGTTTTGAGCGCGGCGCGGATCCCGGAGCGGTGCGTTATGCACTCGACCGTGCCACGGCGATGGTCGCCGAGCTTGCGGGTGGGGAAGTGCTGCGCGGTGTTGTGGACATCTATCCCAAGAAATTGCGTCCCCGCGTCGTGGGACTTCGGCCCGGTCGCGTGAACGATGTTCTCGGGACGTCGCTTCGTCCGGCGGAGATCGTGGCGGCCCTCAAACCGCTGGATATCCTTCCCGTACGCAAGGGGAAGGGAAGCATCGAATTCAGAATCCCCACGTATCGGGTGGATATCGACCAGGAAATCGATCTCATCGAAGAGGTGGCGCGGGTGCACGGCTACGATGAGATCGAGCCGAAGATGCACACAGCGATAGACTTTTCCCGTCCCCTGGAGCGCCACCATGTTGCAGACGCGGTTCGGGCCCAGTTCATCGGACAGGGGTTTCGCGAAATAATTACCAATCCGATGCAGGATGAAGAGCGCACCCGGGTGGAGGGAATTACCCCCGTGCGTATTCTCAATCCCCTCAGTAAGGAGATGGGTGTGATGCGGTCGAGTCTCATCCCGGGGATGCTTCAGGTAGTGGCGGTGAACATGAACAGGGGAGCGGACGACCTCCGATTGTTCGAAATAGGGCATGTTTTCGCCGAAGATCCACAGGCTGAGGGCCGGCTGGTGGGGAATTACGCCGAGGAAGAGCGGGTTGGCGTCCTTATTTGTGGGAGCCGGCGACCGGAACATTGGTCGGAGCCGGCTGCCCCGGTGGACCTCTTCGATTTGAAAGGTGCTCTGGAGACAGCCCTTGAAGCATTGGGGCTTGACAAAATTCGCTTTATTTCCTATCCTACCAGCAATGGTTTAACAGAACACACGCTGGCCGTTGAAATACAAGGACTTCACGCCGGGACCCTAGGCAAGGTAGCAGCCGGCATGCTCAAGCGGTTTGGAATTGAGGGCGATGTGTTTTCTGGTGAACTCCGGCTCGCATTACTCAAGAGGCAAGTTCAGGAACCTTACCGGCCTCTGCCGCGATTCCCCAAAGTCAGGAGGGACGTTGCGTTTGTGGTCGATGCCGGGACGGAAGCTGCCTCGGTGGAAAATGAAATTCGTCGAGCGGGAGGAGAACTCCTGGTTTCCGTGAGAGTGTTCGATGTGTATGAAGGGAAGGGGTTGCCCGAAGGAAAGAAAAGTCTTGCGTTTGCTCTCTCCCTGATGTCTGCAGTGAAGACTCTGGAAGAGAGGGAGATAGACGCTGCTGTTGCTGACATCATCAAGCACATCGGGCAGAAGTTCGGTGCCGTTCTACGGAGCGCCTGATTTCTGAAGTCAGGAAGGAAGGATGGTAGAACAGGATAGCGGACAAGCAGACAGAGTGGAAACCCAACTCACAGAAAAGAACACTCTGGACGCCTCTCTCAACGGTTTATGGGAGAGAGCTCGAAGTGCCGTCGATCTGATAGCGAGACTGCGCGAAGAGAAGCATGCCCTCGAGCAGAGGGTGCGCGAGCTCGAGCACCGGATGCAGACGGTCCAGCAGGAATTTCGAGACGTCCAAGAACAGCTCAAGGCGAAACCGCTTCAGCAAGTCGATCAGGAATCAATCCCGCCGATCTTCTCCAATGGCGACCGTGAGGCACTGAAGGGTCGCCTCAAAGAGATCCTGGCGAAACTTGATGCGTATCTTTGATTGTTCCCTACGTTGATCATTGATCGTACCCATATGCCCATGGAACGAAAAAGCATCAGAGTCAAAATCTTTGGGTCCGAGTATCCTCTTCGCGGGGAAAGCGAGGAGTTTACGCGGCGGGTAGCGACGTACGTTGATGAGATGATCAGTTCGATCCACGCGAAAATCCCGGAACAGCCGACGTTGACAGTCGCCGTTCTCTCCGCCCTGAACATTACAGAGGATTTTTTCAAGGAACGGGAGCGCTCGCGCGAAATGACTGCGATGGTCCGGGGGGAAATCGACAAGCTGACAGAGTATTTCGACACCTGCCTGCACGAGTAGCAGGGCAGGCCGCCTTCAGCCGTTCTTTGCATAACGTTGTCCTGTCGTGTACGGAATGAAATCCGCACCGTCAGCCGTCTCAACACAAAATAAAGAACCAACACTTTGTTTGCTGGGAGCCCGGCTCGCGCGCGTTGATTGCATGCCCCACGCCGTTTGGCAGTCTTGCCATGACCCCTGCTGTTTGGGGAGAGCGAGAATGGGGAAGCAAAAAACGCACCGGCGTGCACCCACTGTGCTTGGAAGGGGTTCTTTACATGTGCCTTCCTGATGCGGTTGTGCAGTGCGGATTTTTTTTCCGTCAAGCTGTTTCCCTGCAACGAAGGAGGATGTATGGAACTTCAGATCCTTATTGCCATTGCCGCGCTGTTCGGCGGCGGGGCGGTTGGATGGATGCTCAATGCACGCAGTGGGCAGAATAAGATCACGTCGGCAAAAGACGCCGCCCGGAAAATCATCGAGGCGGCCGGAAAAGAATCGGAGACACTGAAACGCGAGAAGCTCCTTGAAGTGAAGGATGAATGGTACCAGAAGAAAAAGGAGTTCGACGCAGACGTTCAAAGCAAGCGGAGCAAACTTCAGGCGCAGGAAAAGGCTCTGGAAATCCGTGAGGAAAACATCGACCGGAAGGTCGAGCTCCTCGGGAAAAAAGAACGGGAACAGGTGAATTTCAAGCGTCAGATTGAAGAACGGGCCCGCGCCGTCGATCAGCGGCAGACGGAGTTTGAAAAACTGGTCGTAGAGGAGAATATCAAGCTGGAGCGAATTTCGGGCCTCTCGCGCGACGACGCGAAGAAGATGCTGATCGAGAATCTGACGAATGAAGCACGCAGCGAAGCGGCCCAAACGATGAAGGAAATTCGTGACAAGGCCCGCGACGAAGCGCGAAAGGAATCGCAAAAGATCATTATCCAGGCGATCCAGCGGACGGCCGCCGATCATTCCGTGGAAACGACGGTCAGCGTGCTGAATATCCAGAGTGATGAGATGAAGGGACGCATCATCGGGCGTGAAGGGAGGAATATCCGTGCTTTTGAAGCTGCCACGGGAGTCGATGTGATCGTCGACGATACGCCGGAGGCGGTCATCCTCTCCGCATTCGATCCCTTCCGCCGGGAAGTGGCACGCATTGCGCTCGAACGGCTGATCGCCGATGGCCGGATCCATCCTGCGCGCATCGAGGAAGTCGTGGACAAAGTCCGCGGCGAACTCGAGGAGGAAATCCTTCGCGTCGGCGAAAACACCCTGATCGAGGTCGGCCTCCATCCGACGCACAAGGAGATCCTGAGCCTTGTGGGAAGGATGAAATACCGGTCGAGCTACGGACAGAACATGCTGCAACATAGTATCGAGGTGGCCTATCTTTCGGGAATGATGGCCGCGGAATTGGGTCTGGATGCGCAACTGGCAAAGCGGGCAGGGCTCTTCCACGACATCGGGAAGTGCGTGGACCGGTCCATCGAGGGACCGCACGCGCTGATTGGTTTTGAGCTGCTGAAAAAGTACGGCGAACACCAGATTGTGGCGAATGCCGTGGGTTCGCATCACGATGATATCCCGATGGAATCGCCGATCGCTCCCCTCGTCCAGGCGGCCGACGCCATCAGCGGTGCCCGCCCCGGAGCCCGTCGCGAGTCGGTGGAGGGATATGTGAAGCGGCTGGAAAAACTCGAATCGTTCGCCCAGGGATTCCATGGGGTTGCCAAGACCTATGCGATCCAGGCGGGCAGGGAGGTCCGGGTTGTGGTGGAACAGGACCATGTGGACGATACCATGGCCGACCAGCTGGCGCACGACATCGCGGCAAAAGTGGAGAAGGAGATGGAGTATCCCGGCCAGATCAAGGTGACCGTCATCCGTGAGTATCGGTCTGTCGCCTATGCAAAATGACCGTCCATTCAGGCTCGTGGGCGTGACAGGAGGAATCGGGAGCGGAAAGAGCACCGTGTGCAAATGCTTTGCCGACCTCGGACGTCTGGTCCTGAGTGCCGATGATATCGCACGGAGTCTGACAGAAGGAGACGATGGGGTCCGGGCTGCCGTCAGGAAGGAATTCGGCGCTGCTGTCTTTCGGAAAGACGGCACACTGGACCGGGCCGGGCTCGCAAAGGAGGCTTTCGCAAGCGCAGCGGCGACGTCCCGGCTGAATGCGATCGTTCATCCGCGCGTCTTCGAAGAAATCGACCGCCGCCTGGCGCAGGAAACCCCGGCGCGGAAAGAGCCGTATGTCGTCATCGAGGCCGCACTGATCTATGAGAGCGGGATGGACGAGTGGCTCGACAGAGTTGTCGTCGTGGATGCGCCCGAAAGTATACGGATTTCACGCGTGGTGACGCGGGATGGGTCGACGGCGGAAGAGGTGCGGCAACGAATGAAGGCCCAGTGGCCCGCCCGGGAAAAGGTCAGGCTGGCAGATGTGGTTATCGTCAACGATCGAAATACGCTTGCACTCGAGACAAAAGTGCGGTTTGTCGACACTCTTCTCTCCGCACTTCCCGCCGGTGATCTCCCCGACGATGACGGCGGTTTCACCGTTTCTTGACTCTTCTCCCCCTTCCTCCTATATTTTTTTTGGCGGCATCTGTCGCCGCCACACCGCATTTCCGCTGCAGACATGTGACCAGCCATGACCAATGTCAAATACAAAAAGAAGCTGGAAGACCTGCTGGTCATTTGCGAGAAGAACCTGCCCAAAGTCGACGAGGGGCTGATCCGGCGAGCCTTCGATTTCGGCTTCAATGCCCACCGCCACGACATGCGTGCCTCCGGCGAGCCTTTTTTCGATCACCCCTATGAGGTTGCGCGCATTGTCGCCAAGGAGATCCCGCTCGACGACATCTCGGTCGCCAGCGCGCTGCTGCACGATGTCGTTGAAGACACGGATTATCAGATCAGCGATATCCGCGAGGAATTCGGGGATGTGATTGCGGATATCGTCGATGGCGCGACCAAAATCTCTGATCTGGTGAAGAGCCACGACGTCACACAGGCCGAGAGCTACCGGAAGATGCTCCTGTCGATGGTGAACGACATCCGCGTGATGCTGGTGAAGTTCGCCGACCGGTTGCACAACATGCGGACGCTGGAGTACCTTTCCCCGGAACGACAGAAACGGATTGCGCGGGAGACGCTCGATATCTACGCCCCCTTTGCCCACCGGTTCGGCCTGGCCGGCATCAAATGGGAGCTGGAAGACCTGTCCTTCAAGTACCTCGAGCGTGATGCGTACGACGCGATCGCCCGGGAGCTGAGGTCCCGCAGGCGGGAACGCGAGCACTACATCAGGAAATTCGCGCAGCCCATCGAACAGCGGCTGCGCACGGCGGGCTTCAAGTTTGAGATCACCGGCCGGCCGAAACATCTCTACAGTATTTACAACAAGATGCTCAAGCGGAACAAGCCGCTTGAAGAGATCTACGATCTTTTCGCCATCCGCGTCATCCTCGACACGGAGGACAGCAACCAGTGTTTTGCCGTCTATGGCATCGTCTCCGACATCTACCTTCCGAATCCCGAACGCTTCAAGAATTACATCTCTGTCCCCAAGAAGAACGGCTATCAATCCATCCATACCACGGTCGTTGGACCGGAGGGGAAGATGGTGGAGGTGCAGATCCGCACTCGCGCAATGCACGAGGTGGCGGAGAAAGGGATTGCCGCGCACTGGATGTACAAGGAGAGCATCGTTGCGATCGATGAGGAACTTGCCAATTGGGCCAACTGGGTGAGGGATATTTTCGAAAACGCTCTCGAAGGCCAGGTCCCGACGCAGCAACTCATGGAGAGCTTCAAGCTGAACCTGTACCAGGACGAGATCTACCTGTTTACGCCGAAGGGCGACCTGAAGATCCTTCCCACCGGGGCAACGCCGATTGATTTCGCGTATGAAATCCACTCGAACGTTGGCAGTCACACCCTGGCCGCAAAAGTGAACGGGCGAATCGTCACGCTGGACAGCCCGCTCAAGAGCGGGGATCAGGTCGAGATCATCACCTCGAAGAACCAGACGCCCAATCCCGACTGGGAAAAATTCGTGGTGACCCACAAAGCGAAGGCTCACGTCCGGCGGTGGATTCGTGAAGAGCAGCGGAAGGCGATTGAAGAAGGGAAAGAGATCTGGGAGAAACGGCTGAAGAAAGCGAAGCTGTCCGTGAGCGACGACACACTGCTGGAGTTCCTCCACAGGAAGAAGTTCGAGAATTTGTCCGCCTTCTTCCTCGCGCTGCGCCAGGAGAAGGTGAACCCGGACGAGTTGATCGGGATTCTTCATGAAGAGCAGAAACATCCGCAGCCCGTGGCCGCCGGAGAGGAGCGCATCGACGGACTCTTTAACCGGTTTATTACCAGCGCCCGGAACACCTCGCCCGGAATCGTGCTCAACGGCACGCATGACAATTTCATGCACCAGTATGCGAAGTGCTGCCACCCCATTCCGGGAGATGAGGTGGTCGGGTATGTGACGACGGGAGAGGGAATCAAGATCCACCGGAGATCGTGCAAGAACATTCAGGGGATGATGCGCCTGGAGCCGAATCGCATCATGGATGTGCACTGGCCGGAGGAGTCCGTTGCGACGTTCGTCGCAGGGATCAAGATCGCCGGGGACGACCGGCAGGGAATGCTGAGCGATGTCACGCATGCAATCTCCTCCTACCTGAACACGAACATCCGGAGTGTGAATATTGACGCGCAGGATTCCGTCTTCGACGGGACGTTTATCGTCGATGTCAAGGATACCGGACACCTCGCGCGCATCCTTGAGAAGATTCGAAGAGTGCCCGGCGTCAAGAGGGCGGAGCGGTTCGAGGAATGAACGACGTTCCCGGACGCGTCCTCGGCATTGACTATGGAACACGCCGCGTGGGTATTGCGGTGAGTGACCCCACACGCGTCATCGCCGGCGGGGTGGGGACTGTTCCGAATGATGGTCGCCTTTTCGAACGGCTGGCTGCAATCGTGCGGGAACAGGAGGCCGTTCTGGCGGTGGTCGGCATGCCGTATGCGCCCGACGGAGGGAAGGGCGTGATGGCGGCCGCGGTGGAGGAATTCATCGCGCTGTTCAAAGCGCAGGTGGGCATCCCGGTGGAAACCTGGGATGAAAGCCGGTCGAGTGTGCAGGCGCACGATTATTTGAAGTCTTCGGGGATGAAGAGGCGGCGAAGACAGGAAAAGGGCCGCGTCGATACGATGGCGGCAAGAATTCTCCTCCAGGAATTCCTTGAGGAGGCAAAATCCAAATCACCATCCTCGCACTCCGGACATCCGTGATCATCCTACGATGGGTGAAGGCGCACCCCTGGAAAACTCTTCTCGCCACCATCTTCCTAATCGTGTTCGCGGAACTGCTCACGATCCCCTGGTTCGACGTTCCGCGTCTCCGGCAGGTGAACCCGGAACAGACAGCGTTGATGAAGCAGAGGGAGGAGGAGAGCCGGGAGAACGGCAAACGATGGCGCCTGGTCCACTCGTGGATACCGCTGAGTAAAATCCCTCAGTATGTGGCGGATGCCGTTGTCGTGGAAGAGGACGGAACGTTCTACTCCCACGGAGGATTCGATTGGTATGAAGTGGGCCAGTCGATGGAGAAGAATCTTCACACGCGCCGCTTTGCGCGCGGAGGGTCAACGATCACCCAGCAGCTCGCGAAGAATCTCTATCTCTCTACATCGAAAGACCCGATCAGGAAGGTCAAGGAAGCGATCATTACACTCTTGCTTGAACATTATCTGACGAAGAACCGGATCCTGGAACTGTACCTGAATGAAATTGAGTGGGGTCCGGGCATTTTCGGGATTGAGGCGGCGTCGCGCACCTATTTCCAGAAGTCGGCGGCAAACCTGACGCCGGATGAGGCCCTTCGACTGGCGGCCGTGATTCCGAGTCCGCTCAGACACAGACCCGATACGGATTCGCGATACGTCCTCAGGCGGTCTGCAATGGTCGAACGCCGGTTGGAAGCCCGCAGGAAGGGAATTATTCTCACATCAGAGGAGGACGACTCGACAGAAGATACCATAGAATTGGCCCCCGGGAAACTCCCGGTGAGTACACCTCCTGACACGCTGCGGGAGAGGGACACCAGCACAACGATTGTTCCGGTGCCCCCGGATACCACGAAATTGAAGGATACCACCGACACTGAAGGCGGTTGACCATGGATTATCGCGACGTTGATAGCTTTATCGAGCAGGGAGAAGGGTTTGAGGTGGAATTCAAGCGAAAGGTTTCGTCGCCGGAAAAAATCGCCCGGGCACTGATCGCGTTTGCGAATACGGGCGGCGGGCACATCCTTTTCGGTGTCGACGACGACGGAACGGTTGTCGGAGTGGAAAGCGAGAAAAGCGAAGTCTATCTGATCCAGGAAGCGGGACAGGACTTCTGTCTGCCGCCCATTACCCCGGAAATAGACATTGTGGCGTACGATGGGACCGATGTTATTGTTGCCTATGTTGCCGAGAGCGACAACAAGCCGCATCAGTACACCGGGCCGAACGAGCACGGAGAACAAAACACCCGCGTGTACATCAGGGTCAACGATAAATCGGTTCTGGCGAGCAGGGAGGTGGTCAAAGTCTTAAAGGATGAGCGCCCGGACGCCCCGCCGCTGAAGCTGGAAATCGGGAAGAACGAGAAACAGTTGCTCTCGTATCTGGACTCACACGAGCGGATTACCACGAAGGAGTTCTGTCGTCTGGTCAACATCTCGGAGCGGCGGGCCGCGCGCACTCTTGCGACGCTGGTGCGTGCAGGAGTTATCAGGATCCATACGGCCGAACGCACCCCCTATTTTACACTGGCGTTCGATCTCCCCCGGTAGAGCCGCTCAGGGCGAAACTTCCTGACGCCAGATTCGCGAGAGTTCGAAAGCCGCAATCCCGAACGCGACGGCGGCATTTAAGGAGTGTTTGATCCCGAACATCGGGATTTCAATTGCGAGATCGGCGGTTGCAACGAGGGAAGAGGTCACTCCTGTCAATTCGTTTCCCACCACCAGACAGATCGGAAATTCTTCCCTTCGGATCGCCGTGTAGGGACGGCTTTCGGTTGTCTGCTCAAGGATGCAAATCTTTGCTCCTGATTCTCTTGCTGCGAGAACCGCATCAAGCGGATCCCGAAAGAATCTCCAGGGGACACTGTGGGTTGCACCGAGCGCGGTCTTGTCGATTTCCTTTCTCGGCGGCTGGGGCGTGTACCCTGTGAGATAAAGACTCTCCACTAAAGCCCCATCAGCAGTCCTGAACATCGACCCTACGTTGTAGAGACTTCGAATATTGTCCAGGAGGCCGATAACCGGCAGCCGACGCGTGTCGGGCAGCGTAGCCGGGGTTTGACGGTGGATTTCGATTTCCTGTGTGCGGAGTTTTCTCATTGAGGTGCTGTCTCAAAATGTCGTGATTTTCGCGGTTTTTTCCTATTCGTCTCAACCCGTTCCGAGCATGGGGACTGCCACATTCTTGCCCGGGGAGTGGACCTCGATAGAAGGGTCAAGATCCCGGAGTCACGGCGGACTATCGCGGGATATTGCAAACGGACCGAAAAAACCGTAAATTAATAGTCCATTCTTGAAAAGGCGGGATTGTATTCCGGACATTTCATTGTTGCAATAGATGGACCTGCGGCCTCAGGGAAGAGCACGACGGCACGTCGATCCGCTGAGGAGCTAGGCTTTCTGCATCTGGATACAGGAGCGATGTACCGAGCGGTGACGCTCAAAGTGCTTCGTCGCGGGATCGATGTCGAGAATGGTAAAGCGATCGTGCAGATGGTTGAGGGGACGCATATCGAACTACGAAATCCGGGCGGGCAGTTGACCGTCCTGCTCGATGGGGCCGAAGTCAGTGCTGAAATTCGAAGCGAGGCGGTGACAGAAGCGGTCAGCGCGGTCAGCAGACTCCGGGGAGTCCGGGCGGCGATGGTGCGTGAACAGCGACGGGCGGCCGAATACTCCGACATCGTGGCGGAAGGACGTGATATCGGCACCGTGGTTTTTCCAGACGCCGACCTGAAGTTCTTTATGGTGGCAGGGATCGAAGCGCGCGCGCGGCGCCGGCAGGCAGAACTCGCCGCACAGGGAATCGAAACGGATCTCAAAGGCCTGGTCGCCGCCATCCGTCAGCGCGACCTGACTGATTCGACACGCAGTGAAAGCCCTCTCCGCAAAGCCGCAGACGCAATTGAAATCGATACGTCTGACCTGACGATTGAACAACAAGTTGCCGTGATTGTCACGACCGTGAAGGAGCGATTGGAGAGGATCCGAGGGAGATGAGGATAACCGTTGACCGGAACGCCGGATTCTGCTGGGGCGTCGTCCGGACGATTGATGCAGCGGAAGGGGAATTGCAGAATGGCGAGCCTCTCTACTCCCTTGGCCCGATTATCCATAACCCGCAGGAGATCGAGCGCCTCCGCAAGAAGGGGATGGAAGTCGTTACTCACGAGGATTTCGACCGTCTCAAAGGCCGGAAGGTCCTCATACGCGCGCACGGAGAACCCCCCTCCACGTATGCGAAGGCGCAGGAATTCGGGATCACTCTGGTCGATGCCACATGTCCCGTGGTGACCAAGGTGCAGGAGCGAATCAGGGGATTCTACGACAAAGGTTTTCAGATCGTGATCTTCGGGAAGAAGGATCACGCCGAGGTGATCGGCCTGGTAGGACACACCAACAACGAAGCGGTCGTGGTAAAGACGGTCCAGGATCTCGACAGGGTCGATTGTTCAAGAAAGACCGTTCTCTTCTCACAGACCACGATGGATAAGCCGACGTTTTATGAGATTGCCGGCATCCTCCGGGCGCGCATCAGGGAATTCGAAGTTGGAACATTTGAGGAATCCGCGATCGACTTCCATGCAAAGGATACGATCTGCGGACAGGTCTCGGGGCGGGACAAGCGGTTGAGGGAATTTGCACGCACAAATGACCTCATCCTTTTTGTCGCCGGAAGAGATTCATCGAACGGGAAGGTGCTGTACGAGATCTGCAGGTCGGAAAACCCGAAAACGCATTTTATTGAACGTGCGGACGAGGTCCGCCCCGAGTGGTTCTCGGGTGTGGAGTCGGTCGGGATCAGCGGCGCCACCTCAACCCCCCAGTGGTTGATGGAAGAGGTGCAACGCACGCTCGAGGGTGCCTTCGCCGCGCTGTGAAAAAGAAGCAAGAGTTTCCGTCATCGCAAATCACATTCAACATCACCAATCGTCACCATCCATGGGCGTTGTAGCCGTGCCGAAGATGACGGCGGACCGGCAGACGACCTTCGGATGGGTCCCGTCGACACGCGGGACGGTATGTGAAACAAGAGGAGGATAGATGGCAGAGGATCAAACCATCGTCAGCAGTACAGCAGCGGCTGCACTTGCATCGAAAAAGGCAACGGCACTGTCCAACGCACTGCGCGCTGAAGCTATTGCCGACCACGAATACAACGAATCCGAGTACAACGAGCTGAGAGCTCTGTACGAAAAGAACCTCGGCAAGATCAGTGAAGGGGAGATTGTCAAGGGGAGGGTTGTCGCGATCGGAGGCAACGATGTCTCCGTGGATATCGGATTCAAGAGTGAAGGCGTCGTTTCTCTTCAGGAATTCACCAACAGGAATGATCTGAAGGTCGGAGACGAAATCGAAGTCTTCCTGGAAAGCGTGGAGAACAAGGACGGTCAACTGGTGCTCTCCCGCAAGCGCGCGGACTTTATGCGCGTCTGGGAGCGGGTCACGAAAGCATTTGACACCGGCGAAGTCCTGCAGGGACGTTGCGTCCGCCGCATCAAGGGCGGCATTGTGGTGGATCTCCTCGGCATCGATGCCTTCCTGCCGGGTTCACAAATCGATGTCCGGCCGGTACGCGATTTCGATGCGTTCATCGGACGGTCCCTCGATTTCCGCGTCGTAAAAATCAATCACCCTTCCGAAAACGTTGTCGTCAGCCACAAGGTCCTCGTTGAAGAAGAAATGAAGGGCCAGCGCGAGACAATTCTCAAGAGTCTCGAGAAAGGGCAGATCCTGGAAGGGACAGTCAAGGCGATCACCGATTTCGGTGTCTTCGTCGATCTGGGCGGCGTGGACGGTCTTGTCCACATCACGGACCTCTCGTGGGGCCGCATCAATCACCCGTCAGAAATCGTGAAGTTGGACCAGACCATCAACGTGGTCGTGCTCGATTTCGATCAGGAAAAGAGAAGAATCTCGCTCGGGTACAAACAGCTTCAGCCGCATCCGTGGGAGAATATCGAGACGAAGTACCCTGTGGGGACGAAGGTCACCGGCAAGGTGGTTTCGTTGGCCGACTACGGTGCATTTGTCGAAATCGAGAAGGGCATCGAAGGACTCATCCACATTTCCGAGATGAGCTGGACTCAGCATATCAAACACCCGTCGCAGGTGGTGTCGATGGGTCAAATGGTTGATGCAGTCATCCTTAGTCTCGACAAGGATGCAAAGAAGCTGTCACTCGGCATTAAGCAGCTCGAGCCGGATCCGTGGTTGACGCTGATGCAGAAATACCCGGTGGGATCCCGCCACAAAGGTGTGGTCCGGAACCTCACGAACTTCGGGGTCTTCGTGGAACTCGAACAGGGGGTCGATGGGCTGGTACACATCTCCGACCTGTCCTGGACGAAGAAGGTGAGACACCCGGGTGAAATCGTGAAAAAGGGCGATGAGCTGGATGTCGTCATTCTGAGCGTCGACGTGGACCAGCGCCGGATTTCCCTCGGACACAAACAGGTTGAAGAGAACCCGTGGGACACGTTCGGCGATCGTTTCAAGGTCGGCACCGAAGTGGACGGAAAGATCGTTCGAATCATCGAGAAGGGCGTTATCGTCGAACTTCCGCTCGGTGTGGAAGGGTTTGTGCCGGTATCGCAACTGTCCACGCTGCCCGTCAAGAACATCGCAGATAAATTCAAAACGGGCGACGACCTGCCGTTGAAGGTTGTGGAGTTCGACAAGGACTCGAAGCGAATTGTCCTCTCCGCGGCCGAATTCCTGAAGGGCAAGGAATCGAAAGTCGTTCAGGATTACATGGCGGCGCACAAGTTGCAGGCGCAGACGCTGGCGGAGACGGCAACGATTCACGAGCAGACTCCTGACGGCGGGGATACTTCGATCCCGACGGAGAACTAGAAGTGGTGCGAAACCCCGTCCCGGAGCTTCCGGGATGGGGTTTCATGGCACCCCTCTTCCCGGTGCTCTGACGTCCGCACGGGTGAGGGAAGAGTTCGACTTGACTTGCCTCGTGGGCCATATCGTGATACATTCAGAGAGCTGCCCGTGTGTGGATCGTGGGCAGCTCTCTTGTATTTCCGGGATGTTCTCATGCCTCGTGTAGCACTTCATACGCTCGGCTGCAAATTGAACTTTGCCGAAACTTCGACGATCGGGAAGCAATTCCTCGGCCGGGGATTCGAAATCGTTCCCTTCGGCAGTCCGGCGGAAGTCACGGTGATCAATACCTGCAGCGTCACCGCGAAAGCCAATCAGGAATGCCGGCAGATGATTCGTCGCGCACTCAGGGTGGCACCGGAGTCGTATGTCATTGTGACGGGCTGTTATGCGCAGCTCGCGCCCGAGGAAGTGAGCCGGATTTCAGGAGTGGATCTTGTCGCCGGGACGAACGAGAAGTTCCAGTTATTCAGCCTCGCCGGAGACATGCAAAAGTTGTCCTGCGCTGCCGTGCACGTGTCGTCCATTGAGGCTCCGCTTGGATTCTTACCTGCGGCTACGACAGAAGCAGGGGGGAGAACAAGGGCCTATCTCAAGGTGCAAGACGGATGCGACTACACCTGCAGCTTTTGCACCATTCCGAAGGCACGGGGAGCGAGCAGGAGCCAATCCGTCGAAGCGTGCGTCCAGGAGGCCCGGGACCTGGTCAATGAAGGGTATAAGGAAATCGTGCTGACGGGGGTGAACGTCGGGGACTTCGGGCGGAAATCCGGGACTTCTCTGTACCAGCTCCTTGTTGCCTTACTGGGGATCGGGGAATTAGAGCGGATTCGAATCAGCTCGATTGAACCAAATCTTTTGACCGATGAAATACTCGATCTGGCTGCAGCTAACCGTCGAATTTGCAGGCACTTCCATATTCCTCTTCAAAGCGGTTCGGAGGACATCCTTGCCAGGATGAGGCGACGCTACAGGCCCTCGGATTATGCGCGGCTCATCGGGAAAATTAGGAGTCGCATTCCTGCATGCACGATCGGCGCCGACGTGATCGTCGGCTTCCCGGGGGAAACGGATGCGCGGTTCGAAGAGACGCATGGTTTCCTGGCAGATCTGCCCGTCTCTTATTTGCACGTTTTCACCTATTCTGAGCGGCCCGGAACACCGGCGTCCTCCATGGACGACGCTGTGCCGGTGGAGGTTCGCTCCCGCCGGACGACCCTGCTTCGTGCGTTGAGCGAACGGAAACGGGCGGCGCACCTCCGGACGTTAATCGGACAAAAAGTGGAAGTTCTTTTGGAATCCGAGCAAGACGAGGGCCTGAGGTTTGGCCTGACCGACACGTACTGTCGGATTGGGGTGCCCGGCGCCGGAACCTCTGAGAATGTGATTGTTTCCGCCATCGTCGAGGAAGCGCGTGGCGGATATTGCACAGCATCCATAGTCACGGAAGCAGCATGAAGATCATCGGTGTCGAGCCGGGAAGTATTGCCGAGGAGCTGGGGCTCCAGTCCGGCGACGAAGTCCTGGAGATCAATGGCAATCGGGTTCGCGACCACCTGGACGTTCGCTTTAGCGAGGGGGATGAAGCCCTGACATTGAAGATCGCCCGCAATGGCGAGATCGTGCTGTACGACATCGAGAAAGACGAGAGCGACCGGCTCGGCCTGACCTTCGAGGAGATGCGAATTCTTTCTTGCGGGAACGACTGCATCTTTTGCTTTGTGGACCAGAACCCCAAGGGCCTTCGCAATCAACTCTACTTTCGGGACGGCGATTACAGGCTCTCGTTCATGTATGGGAATTACACCACCATGACGAATGCCGGTCCGGCAATCCTCCAGCGGATAGTCGACCAGCGTCTCGCACCCCAGTACATCTCGGTCCATGCAACAGACCCGGAAGTCCGTCGCGTACTCATGGGGTTGAAAAAGGACGACCACATCCTTGAAAAGATAGAATTTTTGCATGATCATGAGATCGATATGCACACGCAGATCGTCCTCTGCCCGGGTTTCAATGACGGGGATGTTCTGGAGAAGACGGTTCGCGATCTTTCCCGGTTTACCCGGCAGATTCGTTCGCTTGCGATCGTGCCGGTGGGACTCACCGATCATCGTTTCGGCCTTGCGCGCCTGCAGCGGGTGGACGCATCGTATGCCCGAGCGCTGCTCTCAAAGGTGCGGGCGTGGCAGAAAGCCTTCAGGATGGAACTCGGCAGGTCATTCGTGTACGCGTCGGATGAATTCTATCTCGTGGCAGGGGAGCCGATCCCGGCAACGCGCGTGTACGACGGTTTTCCGCAGCTTGAGAACGGCGTAGGCATGGTGCGATCGTTCCTGACTGCTGCGCGGAGTCAGGCACGGAGGATTCCCCCTGCCTTGTCATCGCCGAGGAAACTGACGGTTGTCACCGGTGAGCTTGCATCCGGGTTCATGACGACGGATGTGCTCCCTCTCTTTTCGCATGTCAAACGCCTCAGCATCGATCTTGTCACTGCGCAGAATACGCTTTTCGGACCGGCCGTTACCGTTGCTGGACTTCTGTCCGGCAAATGTGTATATTCGGCATTGGAGGGACGTGAAGTGGGCGACCTCGTCCTTCTTCCTCCCGACATCCTCAATGCGGACGGGGTGTTTCTCGATGACATGACTGTGCCTGCACTGCAATCGCGTTTGGGCACGACGAAGGTCAAAGTCTTTGACGGACACTGGTCGCATGTGTTCTCCTCGTTGAACCAAATGAAAAGGAGTGCGTGACCCGGAACTTGGTCCTGCTTTGCTCAAGTGAAAGACATCGATCCAATTAGCTCAAAGGCGTTCCGATGTGGTCCCGGCTCCCGCTTCTCGCTGTTGCTGCATTCTTTTTCCTGAATTCCGCCCGCTCGCAAAATCTTGAAACCGGGGGAGGCAATAATCCCTCTGCGGTTACTTCGGTGGATCAGTCATCATACTCTCCCCAGCATCGCAATGCACTGGATCTGGTCTCGGGGGCGAAACTCGATCAGGATATCGCCGACGACCAATCGGCGACGCCGTCCAGGAAGTCTGTCGGCCTCGCAGTCCTGTACTCCCTGGCTGTTCCGGGGATGGGAGAACTGTATGCGGGGGGCTTCAGCAGTGGGAAATATTTTCTCGGTATCGAGGGAGCGCTCTGGCTGACGTACGCAGCGTTTGACATTCGTGCGAATGCCCTTCAGGACGATGGCCGATCGTTCGCCGCGGTCCATGCGGGCGTGGTCGGATCCGGGAAGAGTGACCAGTTCTACGTCGACGTCAGCAATTTCCTGACCCTCGCCGACTACAACGACAAGAAGATGCGCGACCGGACTCCGGAACTCCTCTACGACCCGGCCGCAGGGTACAACTGGTCATGGGATGCTGAAGCGAATCGTATGATCTTCCGTGATCAACGGATTCGGGCGGACAATGTCTTCAACAATCGGAAGTTTGTTATCGGCGCTGTCCTGTTGAATCATATCGCGAGTGCCATCAACGCTGCGCGGATTGCGATTTCCCACAACAAAGAGATTTCCGGTGCCCTGGGCGACCTCCGGCTCGAAGCGTCAGTGCAGGGGGGATGGTCGAACCCCCATGGCATCATGTTGACCATTATTCGACCCTTTTAGGTGACTTTCCATGCATTGCTTTAAACTTGTCATCGAATTCGACGGCACAAACTTCGTCGGCTGGCAAAGCCAGCAAAACGGCAGGAGCGTTCAGGACGAGATTACAAAGGTTCTTGAACAGGTATTGCAGGAGCCCATCACCCTTACAGGGGCCGGCAGGACAGATTCGGGAGTGCACGCACGGGGGATGGTGGCAGGCTTTCAGACGGGATCATCGATGGGTTCGGGATCGATTATGAGCAGCCTCAACGGTCTCCTCCCTGACGATGTGTACGTGTGTTCGGTCGAGGAAGTGGGGGAGAAGTTCCATGCCCGTTATGATGCAAAGGACCGGATGTACCGGTATTTCATAGCCTTACGCCCATCGGCGATAGGGAGATTCTACCATTGGGATGTGAAGTATCCTCTCCGTGTTGGCGCGATGAACCAGGTGGCAACGCATATCCTGGGTGAACACGATTTCACATCGTTCTGCAAGTTCGATGAGGGGACAAAAGACTATCGGTGCACCGTTCTGGAATCGTTCTGGACTGAAACTCCCCAGATGTTGGTCTATCAGGTCCGCGCAAACAGATTCCTCTACGGCATGGTCCGCGGTCTCGTGGGGACGATGGTTGATGTGGGAAGGGGATACACAGCCGTGGACGACTTTACCGGGATTCTGAAATCGTGTGACCGGAGACGTGCCGGCATGGCCGCGCCGGCTCATGGACTGTTCCTCGAAGAAGTCCGCTATTAGCTTGTCTCCATCAGCAGACTGAAAAACCGAAAATCCAGGCATGTCGACGATTGATCTACGTTTCACCCCGGCTTCGCACTAACGCAATCCATTCATGCGAAGTCTGCCTTCCTTGCTCCGCCCCCTTACAAGCTTCTTCCGCCGCCAGAAACGGGGCATCCCGCTTGCCGGAATGCCTGCGAAACCTGTGGAGAAGCTTCCATTCGCCCCCGGATCATTGGTGGCCGATCGCTATTATGTCCGGGAGGTCATCGGCAGGGGCGGGTATGCGTACGTGTATGAGATCGTCGATCAGTACGACGATAGCACATATGCGCTCAAGACGTTGCGGACCGACGTGGCCGCTGACCCCGAGACACTCGCCCAATTCCGAAAGGAGGCTCTGGTGTGGATTTCACTTGAACCACACCCGAATATCGTTCGTGCGGACTTCATCTCGGAGCTTGAGGGCAAATTGTGCATCGGGATGGAATTCCTCCCTAAGAACGCCGATGGCTATACCTCGCTCGATGGGTATCTGAGTTCGGCCCCGCCCGATCTGGAGCAGTCGCTTCGCTGGATGATTCAGTTTTGTCACGGGATGGAATTCGCGAGAGCGCACGGCATTCGCTGTCACCGCGACGTGAAGCCGGCGAATATCCTGATCGATGCCAACCGCCTGGCGAAGGTGACCGACTTCGGCTTCGCGGAGGTGATCGACGCTGAACGGACGGCCACGACCAAGGGCAGGCGCAAATCCACCCCGCAGGTCGGCTTCGGCACGCCGTTCTACATGCCGCCGGAACAGTTCCTCAACGCACCTCGATGCGACGAGCGGAGCGATATCTATAGCCTGGGTGTCATCATGTTTCAAATGGCGGCCCGGGGCCGGCTCCCGTTTTTTCCGATCGGCTATGCTGCCGATATCGACCGTGAGCAGTACTGGACGGCCATGCATCATCTCCACGCGCTTGCGCAGGTACCGCACCTCGCTTCTCCGATGTTTCCCATCATAAAACGGTGTCTTGAAAAGGAACCAAGGAGTCGTTACCAGGTATTTCGTGACCTTCGGGCCGATCTTGACACGCTCTTGAAGCAACAGACCGGAAAGGTGGAAGCTCCCGCCACTGTGAAGAATGCGGAGGCATGGGAGATTTACAACCGGGCGTTCAGCCTCGCGAATCTCGGTGAATATGAAGCAGCGGTGAGGCAGTACGACCGTTCCCTGGAGCAGGATCCTTCCAACCCGGATGCATGGAACAACAAAGGCGTCTGTTTGCGCAAGATGGGGAAGATTCCGGATGCAGTCGCGTGTTTTGAAAGGGCAGTAGAGCTCGTGGCGGACCACGGCGCCGCACATCTGAACCTGGGGATTACCCTCCGCATCATGGGGCAATACCAGGATGCCCTCAACTGGCTGGGGAAATACACGAAGTTCCACCCGATGAACGAATCAGGATGGTTAAACAAAGCGCTGGCTGAAGAACGGCTGGGCTTCGTCGGGGACGCTGTTGAGTCGTTCCGAGTATTCCTTGCACTTCCGCCTGCCACGCTTATCCGATATGAGCCGCATGCCCGGGAATACATCGAATCCCACTACCGCACGCTGTAACCTGCCCGCCTCCACTCTCCAAATCCCCAAGTCCCCGCGTCTCGCTTTCCCCCAGTCTCCCTCTCCTCAAGTCCCACGGTCCCGAAGACTTCGCGTGAATTCTGAGTTCTGAATTCAGAATTCTGAATTCAGAATTCTCTCTTCCTCCCCCCCCGCCCGGGGAACCCCCGGCCCAGGATTTTCGTTCTGGCTGTATAGGTGTCATCTCGCCTGCCGCTCGTCCTGAGTCTCAATGGATTCTAATTTTCCTTCATGAACAGATCTTTGCAGGATTTTTCGGGATCTTCCGATTGTCTTCACCTGCCTCGCGATAGGAACGAAAATCCGCACAGGTCTGGCCGGTTTTCAGTCCCGTGCAGTCGATGAGTCATGTCCTTGTCCGCTGAATAGCTGTACGATCAATTCCATCACGTCACAATCCGGGAGGTCAGATGCTCCGTCGCTGGATGTTGTCTGCAGGAATATCTGCATGCATTCTTGGCGCGATCGCACTTCTTTGGGCTTCTCCGCCGCAAGTTGGCGAACCATCGGGAGTGAACAGCGCCGATCTCGGCAAGTCCGTTTATGAACAGCGTTGCGCCCCGTGTCACGGAGAATCAGGCAAAGGGAACGGTCCCAACGCTTTCTTCCTCAGCCCCCGTCCGCGGGACTTCACAACGGGTTTGTATGAATTCCGATCCACGGAGCCCGGATCCATTCCCACTGACGAAGACCTGGGACGGACAATTTCCAAAGGTCTGCCGGGAACCGCGATGCCCGGTTGGGAGAAGTTTATTCACGGCGACACGCTGTCTGCAATCATCCTATACATCAAAGCGTTTTCGCCAAGGTTTGCACGGGAACAGCCCAAAGTGGTGAATATCGGCGAGGTCCGGCCATCCACACCCGCCAGCATCGCAGCGGGGAAGCTCGTGTACGACAAACTCCAGTGCGCAGATTGTCACGGGACTGACGGCGCTGGCAGCGGCGCAGTTGCACATGATTTCCAGGACGATCTCGGGAATCCGATCAGTGCCGCGAATCTGACCGAGCCGTGGACGTTTCACGGGGGATCGAAGGCGGGCGACGTCTACATGAGGTTCCGTACCGGGCTTGATGGCACACCGATGCCTTCCTATGTCGGTTCGGCCTCCGACCAGGAAATGTGGGACCTGGCGAATTATGTCTCGTCAATTGGAAGAACGCCAGTCTGGTCGATGAATGAAGCTGAATTGTCGTCGTATTACGTAAAGAAGTCCGGGATTGCGAAATCGGACCCGATCCATTGGGGCAAGTATCTGGTCGATGGCCTCGGATGCGCGCACTGCCATACACCGTTCGATGAAAAGGGAGAGTATTACGCTCAGTTGAAGTTCGCCGGGGGACAGGAATGGTCTCTCGGACCATACGGGAAAATCGTGAGTTATAACCTCACTTCTGACAGTACAACCGGATTGGGGGGATGGTCGGACGATCAAATCAAACTCGTCTTGAAGAAAGGAACGCGACGGGATGGATCGCGAATGCTTCCCTTCCCGATGCCGTGGACAGCGTATTCCGCACTGGAAGAGAAGGATCTGGATGCGATCATCGCCTATCTCCGGTCTATTCCTCCGGTTTCGAACCCAATCCCTAATCCCCAGCCTCTGAGCTTCTTCCCATACTTGGCGGGGAAATTCCAGATGCTGGTTCTGAAAAAGGAATTCGTCGTGTATGTTTACCCTGGCAACGGAGGAGGAGCGAGCGTTGAAGCTTCACCGAAGGACGTGTCACAGAATGAGGTTCAACCATGAAACGATTATTGAAATGGCTCGCCGCAATCGTTGGTTTTCTTATAGTTATCGGCTTCCTCCTCTTCCTTTATTTCATACCTCCGTTTACCCTGGCGCCAGCTGAGACTTTCAGTGGAGCGGAGCAGAAGGCCTCCCCGGGCATCGATCATGTTGCTCCGGGGACTGACCGGCTTCTGGCGGAACGGGGGAGATACATGGTAAGGACCGGAGGATGTACAGGGTGCCACGTGGTAGCGAAACCTGACGGCTCCCCCAACTGGGATCGCTATCTTGCAGGCGGTGCCAGGCTGACCGAACGTGGAGTGGGAGCTGCGTACTCCTATAACCTCACCCCTGACAGTGCGACCGGACTCGGAAGCTACTCGCGGGAGGAGATCGTGCACATCCTTCAGACGGGGCAGATGCGGGACGGAAGGATCATCATGGATCACAGAATGCCATGGACAGTTATCTCGCGCTACTCTCAAGAAGATCTTTATGCCATAGCGACTTACCTCAAAGCATTACAACCGGTCTCGAGCAAGATTCCGCCGCCCGATCCTGGCGCAACTCCGGGCGACCCTCGTGCGATCTTGTCCGTGTCGGTGAGTGACCATTCGGAGCATTGAACCGGATGTCCGCCGGAAGAGACCAACTGGCGATCGTCGATGGATGAGACTTGCTCCACACTCTTTTCCAATTCGAGAGGAGAATTTAAACGGTCGGAGAAGCTCATCCTTGGTCGGTGAATGAAGTCGATTGATCTGTTTCTATTGATTTTCTCGTAGCGGCTTCGTACAATCGTACGTCTCCCGCCTTTCCTCCCGCTCGCAATTTTCCCATTTGCAGCGGGAGGTCTTTTTATGCTCTCACGCGTTTACAGCGGCACCACCTACGGCGTCAACGCCTACCTCATTGAAGTGGAATCGAATATCGAGTCGAACGTCCCATCATTTACGGTCGTCGGCCTTCCAGACAGCGCGATTCGGGAGAGCAGGGAACGGGTATGCGCAGCGATCCGGAACAGCGAATGGAAATTCCCCCCACGCAAAATCACCGTGAACCTTGCCCCGGCAGACCTCAGGAAGGAAGGGTGTGCATTTGACCTGCCGATTGCCGTGGGGATCCTCTCCTGTACCGAACAGCTGGTCTCCCCTGTCCTCGAGGAGTACATGTTGGTGGGGGAGCTGGCGCTGGATGGCACCTTGCGGCCCGTTCGTGGGGTCCTTCCCATGGCCTTGGAGGCGAGGAGGCGGAAGCTCAAGGGGATGATTGTCCCCCGGGAGAATGGTCGAGAGGCTGCGATGGTAAGAGAAGTCGATGTGTATCCCGTGGCTTCGCTCCGGGAAGCGGCATCCTTTCTTACGGTCGAGCATACCTCGAAACACCCGCTCGTCGTCGATATCTCGGAGCTCTTCGCAAAGCAGCAGAAGTACTTGCATGACTTTGCCGATGTGAAAGGGCAGGAGAACGTAAAGCGGGCTCTCGAAGTCGCGGCCGCGGGAGGGCACAACATCATCATGATTGGGCCGCCCGGCTCGGGGAAGACGATGCTTGCGAAGCGGCTCCCGACGATTCTTCCCCCCTTATCGTTTGAAGAAGCCTTGGAAACCACGAAGATCCATTCAGTGGCGGGTACTCTGGCTTCGGACTCGGCGCTTATTGCCACGCGTCCCTATCGCTCGCCGCATCACACCATCTCCGACGCTGCGCTCGTCGGTGGGGGGTCGACACCGCGTCCCGGGGAGATTTCCCTCGCGCATCACGGGGTGTTATTTCTCGACGAACTGCCGGAGTTCGCCCGGAACGTGTTGGAAGTGCTTCGTCAGCCTCTTGAAGACGGGCATGTCACCATCAGTCGTTCCAAGCTCTCGGTGGATTTCCCGGCAAATTTTATGCTGATCTGCGCCATGAATCCATGTCCCTGCGGCCATTTCACTGATCCTGTGAAGGAGTGCACATGCAACGAGTTTGCGATCCAGAAATATTTGGCCAAAGTCTCCGGGCCGCTGCTTGACCGGATTGACCTGCACATTGAAGTGCCCGCCGTGCGCTATCGTGAACTCGCAAGCAAAGAAATGGGGGAGCGATCGGAGACCATTCGAGAGCGTGTGGTTCGCGCGCGCGACATTCAACGCGGGCGTTTTGTCGGTCGAAAAGGGATATACGCAAATGCAGGCATGCAATCGCGCGAGATCCGGGAGTTCTGTCGGGTCGATGGTGCAGGAGAAGAACTTTTGAAGATGGCGATCACCAAGCTGGGCCTCTCGGCGCGCGCGTACGATCGGATTCTCAAGGTGTCGCGAAGCATTGCAGATCTCGCAGGCGCGGAGCAGATCCGGCCGGAACATGTCAGCGAAGCCATCCAGTACCGCACGCTGGATAGGAGCCTCTATCCGATGTCGGCCTGAGCGATTCCCACTCCTCAAGGGAAGCTCCCAGGTATCGATCACCACCCGTCTTGATGCTTTCCTCAGCTCGAAACTCATGCGGACAGTCGTCTGCCGGAGGAACGGGTTGCAGTTCGACGAGATTGTGAACGGACGGAAGATACTGCTGGCGAAACTCCCGGAGGGGATCATGGGCGAAGAAAATACCCATTTGCTGGGTTCGCTCGTCTGCTCCAAGCTGCATCAGGTGGTGATGGGCCGGCAAGCGGTCGGGGTGGAGAAGCGCCGGCCCTTCTTCTGCTACGTCGACGAGTTCCAGCGCTTCGCAACGCCGTCGATGACATCGATGCTTTCCGGTTCGAGGAAATACGGGTTCGGCCTCGTCTTAGCGCATCAGGATCTGGCTCAGATCTCGGACGCGGCGCTCGCGAACTCCGTGATCACCAATCCCGCGACGCGCATCTGTTTTGCGCTCGGCGATCGCGACGCCGAGAAGCTGGCCTCCGGCTTCTCCCACTTCAGCGCCGCTGATCATGTGAATCTGGGTGTGGGGGAAGCCGTCGTCCGGGTTGATCGGAGTGAATTCGACTTCAATCTCACGACGCATGAGCCGGCATCCGCAGCTCCGGATGTCGCTTCAGACCGACGAAAGAAGATCGCGTCGCTCACTCGGGAACGGTATGCGTTGACAATTCCTCAAGGCGACCCTGCCACTCCGGCAATCCAACGATCGGCTGTGGATGAAGTTCCGCCTGTCAGCCGGCGAGTTCCTGCAGAGCCTGCTCAGACACGAGTCGAGATCCAAGGAATTCCCACGGCTGTATCTCCGCAGGCGAGATCTTCGGATTCCGCTGACGAAAGGGCGAAACGAACAGCGCTCACGCAGCATCGGTATTTTCAGACGCTGATCAAGAAGATGGGGGAACAACGAGGGTATCGCGCGGTGATCGAAGAACCGACACCCAACGGCAGGGGGAAAGTGGACGTCGGGTTTGAGCGCGAGGAGAAGAGAATCGCCGTGGAAATCTCGGTGACGACGGAGGCAGAGCAAGAGATGTCCAACATCGAGAAGTGCCTCGAAGCCAGATACGAGACGGTCGTCGCCTGCTCCCCTGAAGCAAAGAACCTGGCATCGCTGAAGAAACTGATAACACTAGGACTGCCAACGGAAAAGGAGGAAAGAGTCCGCCTTTTTGAGCCCGACGAGCTCTTCCTGTTTTTGGATCAGGATTCTGCGTCTGTATGAGCCAAGGAGGAGCGTGTGAAGCGGTACCGGGTGAAGGTGCAGTACCAGGCGATCTCGGATGCTGAGAAATCGAAGCGGCGTGAGGCGGTGGGCCAGGTGATCGCCCAGGCGATGCGGCGGATGAGAGCGAAATTATGATATCGATCCTTCGAAATCCTTTGCAGTGAGCATTGTTTTGAGGCATGATTGAATGAGAGAAGAAAATGGCTATTAAGGAATCTCAACTTTACAATTCCATTTGGCAAGGATGCGATGAGCTTCGCGGCGGAATGGACGCGTCGCAGTATAAGGACTACGTTCTCGTGCTTCTTTTCGTGCGATACGTTTCCGACAAATACTCCGGCCAGAAGAGTACAGAGGTCGTCGTCCCCAATGGCTGTAGTTTTGTTGACCCCATTGCACTCATCAAGGGCAAGACCAATATCGGCGAAGGCATCAACAAAGTGCTTAGTACCCTTGCGGAGGCAAACGGCCTAAGGGGGGTTCTTGACAGTGTCGACTTCAACGACGAGGACAAGTTGGGCAGAGGAAAGGACATGCAGGACCGTCTCTCCAAGCTTGTCGCTATGTTCGAAAATCCCGCTATGGTATGGGCATGTTTCTTGTATCCTGCGATTTGTCGCGAACTATCATTGACATTGATGAGTCGAAACTCTAAATTGGTGCCGCTGTTGGGCATTGACGAAACGATTGAGTTTTCTTACCTGTCTGGCAATTTCGATTGAATCGAAGAACGGGTTACTCAAAGCGCTAAGCCACCAACGCTCTGACTGCCCTTGCTCTTATCCACTTGCAACTCACATCTCCACTATCGTGGTTAGTTCCAGACTCCAAGCTGATCCGTATTTGAGGTGACAGCCATGCATGGCTATTTGAGCTTCGATGCAAGCATCCGTGGTAAGCAGCGATGCGGGGAAACATTTCGCTTCACTGATCACGCCTGTTGCAAGAGGTGGACTTCTATCCTCGTCGGAAACAGGTCGAGATACGACAATCCAAGGAGCTAGAACATTCCAACCGTAAAGCAAACAATTGAAGAAAAGAAGAATTTCGATCCCACGAATCCACCTGGGGGAGATCTCACAGTAATAGTATTGAACTTCAGCGAGTTAAATGATGGCGGTGGCGGTGTCTTCAAGTGGACTTCTCCCGATCGGACGACTGCCGATAATGGCACGATATTCGCCAGTAACCTTGGCGGTCTTTCCGCTGGCAAATGGAGACGCATTGGGGATGGCAGTGCTCTGAACGTTAGGTGGTTTGGGGCCAAAGGCGACGCACGTACTACAGATAGGGACTATATTCAGGCTACATGGAGACAAGCTCTCCCTACGTCTACATCGAGTGGTTTTCGAACATTGTATATCCCTCGCGGGAATTATGTTATTGGATCTGCACTCATAGTCGATAACGCAAAAAGTGCCATCCCCATCGATATGGCTATTGTCGGCGATGGTGATGACACGGTTCTACTATCTTCGGCCACCGCAGCAGATGCTATCCTAAAGAAGGTAATTGGATCAGATACTCAGCACGCACAACCCCAGGGAGAGTTTATCTCACCCCAACTGCGGTCGCGCCTTGTGGGGTCATTATAAGAGATACTGCCTCCCTAACTATTTCAATTGGGACTACTTTTTCGTACAACGTGGGAGTCTTTTGGGAGGTCTACCAGTGATTAATACCTCAACTATTAGGAGAGGCTAGTGAATTTGCTCCTCAACAAGATTGAGCGGAGACTCCGTCGAATCCTGGCAGGTGCCTATCAAGCCGAAGCCAACTCATTTATGCTTGCAAAGCTGCACATCGACAGGATTAATGCCCTTGGCAAGCTAGATTCGCTCCAAGAAGCTGAGTTTCGCGTTTTCTCGCAGTGGGGAGAAGATGGCATTATCCAGTATCTTATCAGCAAAGTACCGATCCCCGATCGTCGGTTCATTGAGTTCGGTGTGGGATACTACCTTGAGTCGAACACACGATTCTTGTTGATGAACAACAACTGGCGCGGATTTGTAATTGAAGGGAATCCACGCTACGTGCAATATATTCAACATGACGAAGATATTTACCGTAGGCATTATCTAACGGCAATGTGTCAGTTCATCACGCGTGAAGGCATTAATGAGATCTTCAAAAATGCCGGGTATGTTGGGGACATTGGCCTGCTCAGCATCGACATTGACGGGAATGACTACTGGGTGTGGGAGGCGATAGATGTAGTTCAGCCTCGCATAGTCATCATTGAATACAACAGTGTATTTGGAGCTGAACGCGCTGTGACCGTTCCGTATGACCGGAAATTCGAACGTCGCAAAGCCCACTACTCTGATCTCTATTTTGGCGCATCGCTTCCCGCTCTTTGTTACCTTGCCGAGAAGAAGGGGTATGACTTTGTCGGGTCCACCAGCTCGGGCGTAAACGCATTCTTTGTTCGTAAGGATCTTTCTCAAGGCCTTTGCAAATTCACACCAGAAGAAGGATATGTTGAAAGCCTCCACCGGGAGTCACGCGACCGTGAGGGTGGGCTCACGTATCTCGGAGGACCAGATCGCTTGAAGGAAATTCAGGATATGAAGGTGGTGGATGTTATCACAAACAAGGAGGTTTTCTTGAGAGAACTTGTTGACGACTGAATCTAGATACGGATGCGTCGATCCGGGCTGTGAAAGAGTTTCATGCAGCCGAAAACTCTTGTTATCTTCCAAGCATTCTTGCATCGAAGATGAGTGAATTGTCAGATCCTGAGCTCGTCCGAGCCTGGCCGCGCGAGCTCTAGCAACCGTACTCTCGAAGCAGCAAGGACGACACCCCTTGACCAGGATCCAGATGGCGTACCACCTTGAAGGGGCAACGAAGAAGCGATTCTGCTATCAAGAGCTTACCAAAGAGGGCTTGTGCGAGCTGAAGCATCATAAAGCCGCTTGCCTTTTGTTGGGGCCCGCTTCTCGGTAGAGGTAGTCCCCACGTCGACACAAGTGGGGATACACCATTGTATGACTGTACCTACTCCGCTCGCGTCTTCCCCTTCGGCGATAGAAGCTATCTTGCCGTCAGCGCGCTTCTCATCTCGATGTATTTGCCGATGTTCGACCTGGTAAGTGTAGTAGGGGGAGGCGGCTGGCTGTAATTGGCTCCTGATTGAGGCATGAGTTCAAGATCCAATCCAGAAGCAAGGAACCTTCTAAGCTGTAATGCTTATCAATTCAGGAGGTTCCGTCTCGCTAGAATTACCTGGGGCCAGCAATTATTTCGAATGTCACTCCAGGATTACTCGAATCAGGGTCAGGCAAGAACTTTGTGAATACGATGACTGATCAACCAACTGCACACCTGTAGATCACGACGAAGTGAACGACCGTTTTAAGAATGTCGCGGCTGGGAAGGTGCGAAAGCACCAACCCAGTTGTCTTATTTCTCAGTCTGACCCTCTCTCGGCTTGGCCTCTTCCTGCCATCCTACTTGGAGTTATCGAGCCAATTTTGCTTGAAGGGCTTTCGATGGCCGGCCCAAGCCCCGTTCCCATCGGGAAAGTGTCGTCGGATCCAAACCCATTTGCTCTGCAAATTCTCTCTGACTAAGCCCACGCGTCCTTCGGTATTCCACAATTATCTCTCCAAGAGTCCTTGCGGTATCCAACGGCGGCACATACCCTAGGAACTCGATGATTTTCGGGATGAACCGCAATTGTGGACTTGTCCTGTTCAACTCCCAGTTGGTAATGGTGCACTCATCGACTCCCAGCTTCATAGCCACTTCCTTCTGATAGAGTCCGAGCTCAAGCCGCCGCTTCTTGATGTGATCGCCCCAGATCGCAAGCGTCTTTGGGGGATTGGTAGGTTTTGGTGCAGTTAGCGTCAATGGCAAAATCGCTACGCAGGGGTGTCCCTGCGGCCATTTCACTGATCCCGTGAAGGAGTGCACATGCAACGAGTTTGCGATCCAGAAATACCTGGCGAAAGTCTCCGGGCCGCTTCTTGACCGGATTGACTTGCACATTGAAGTGCCCGCCGTGCGCTATCGTGAACTTGCAAGCAGAGAAATGGGGGAGCGATCGGAGACCATTCGAGAGCGTGTGGTTCGCGCGCGGGACATTCAACGCGGGCGTTTTGTCGGTCGAAAAGGGATATACGCAAATGCAGGCATGCAATCGCGCGAGATCCGGGAGTTCTGTCGGGTCGATGGTGCAGGAGAAGAACTTTTGAAGATGGCGATCACCAAGCTGGGCCTCTCGGCGCGCGCGTACGATCGGATTCTCAAGGTGTCGCGAAGCATTGCAGATCTCGCGGCGTGCGACCAGATACGGCCTGAACATGTGAGCGAGGCGATCCAGTACCGGACGCTCGATAGGAGCCTGTATCCGATCTCCGCCTGACAAAAAGATGAATTCGGAATCGGCGAGTGGCAAGGGGGAATTCGGACTTGCCATGTGGAAAGCTTGATTCGCACTGAGGACTCATCCAATTGAAACGGCCGATCACTTTGCTCTCACCGTAAAGAGACATGCGAATGCTTGAATAAGTTCAATTTGCACAATACATTATAACGATGCGTTTCGTAACAGGAGAGCGTAATCGCACGGAGGGTATATTCAAACAGAACTGAATTGCAGGGCTGTCCTTTTCGATCTCGATGGAGTGCTCGTGGACTCCCGGAGGGCAGTGGAGTTTGCCTGGGAGCGTTGGGCTGCGGAACGAGGGGTGCAGAACGAATCGCTCCTTCGACTTGCCCACGGCAGGCGAACGAGTGAGTCGCTTCCTGAAATTGCCCCACACCTCGACGTCGCAACAGAGGTCGCAAACCTCGAACGTATTGAGTCGGAGGAAATCCGGGGCCTCGTCCCGGTCCCGGGGGCTTCCGCGCTCCTCGGTCAACTTCGAACCGCCCAATGGGCGATTGTTACGTCGGGAAGCGCAAAAGTCGCCCTGACGCGGATGCGCGTGTGCGGAATCCCGACTCCGCGGGTGTTTGTCACTGCAAACGATATCCGCAATGGCAAACCCGCCCCTGAGGGATACCTCGCCGCTGCCTCTCAACTGGGTGTTGATCCCGGCGATTGTGTCGTGGTCGAAGATACGAAAGTGGGAGTCGCGGCTGGAAAAGCAGGGGGCATGAGGGTCATCGCGGTCATGGGGACGGAACAACGAGAGGCGTTGGCCGAAGCAGACATGGTTGTCCCGGCATTGAGGGAGATCATGGTTCAGCAGAACAACAATGGCATACTGATAATCTCGTCCCATCTTCACTGACGTCTCCCCATGAGCACCAGACAGCGATGTATCTTTCTGCTCTTCCTCCTGCTGTCGGCCGGTGGCGCTTACGGCCAATGGGTCCAGGTCGGCCCATCGGGATTCTTCACCAGCATTCTGAAGACGTCTGCAGGCATTTTCATCGGCACCGCAGGAAGAGGGGTGTTCTTTTCCGCCGACAATGGAGCGACCTGGCAATACACAAGTGGCGGACTGACCACCCTTAATGTGTCCGGGTTGGCGAGTATCGGAGAAAATCTGTTCGCCTCCACACACGGTGGGGGAGTGTTCCGGAGCACGGACAATGGGAGCAACTGGAGTCCGGTCAATACCTACTTGATTAGCCAGGACGTCGGTTGCATCACTGCCATTGGAACAGAGCTCTTTGCCGGCCCGGTGGGCTTCGGCGCGTTTCATTCCACCGACAACGGGTCGACATGGCTCCCCGCCGGAAAGGGACTGGGCATAGATACGGTGAATATCTTCTACGCACATGGTTCGACTATTCTCGCGGGCGCGAGACATGGAGTCTATCGTACCACCGACGGTGGAAAGAATTGGACTTCTGCAGACGTCGGATCCGGCCCTTTGAGCATAGTCAATGGAATCGCATCGGTGGGGACGCTCCTCTTCGCATCGGTTCGCAACCAAGGGGTGTTCGTTTCGACCGACGACGGGTCGCAATGGTCGTCCGCAAACAATGGTCTCTCCAACATCAATGTCACCAGTCTCACCGGCTTCCTCAACCCTCAAGGGAACTTAACGACTCTTCTTGCGGGAACGACCACAGATGGCCTTTTTGCGTCGACAGACAGCGGGGCGCATTGGAACAGGCTGGAAATCGGGCAGTCGAGCGACCAGGTGAATGTCCTTGCGACAGACAGTGCCACTATCTATGCGGCGCTCGGTGAAGGCGTGAGAGTATCGACCGACGGAGGCTCGCTCTGGAATGGGATCGGATTGTATCTGCCCACAAGTGTAGTGTCAACTTTCGGACGTGTCGACACGACACTTTTTGCCGGGACGAGTCGAAGTGGAGTGTATACCAGCACAGACGAGGGGACGACGTGGAATACCGCCAATGAGCAACTCTCGAACACCGAGATTTCGGCAATGGCCGTAGGGGGCACCACGGTGTATGTGGGGACCAGCGGCGGGTCTTTCTTCTCGCGAGACATTGCTGCAACCAGTTGGACCGGAGGGGGAAGCGGACTCGCAAACTTGCACATCAACGCACTGGGAACCTCAGCGGGAATCCTTTTCTCCGCCCCGGGGCCGCGAGGAGTATACTATTCGACGGATAACGGGGGGAATTGGCTTGCCGGACAGGGATCGGTGGTATCGCCTTCAGGCACTCAGTTCATTTCCTTTGCAGTCGGAGCAGGATATCTCTTCGGCGGCTCATTGAATTACGGGCTGTTTCGGAGTGTCGACAAGGCAAAAAACTGGCTGCAGAAGAATAACGGACTCGGTAATCTCACTGTACAGTCGCTCGTTGTGAACGGGGTCGCTTCTTTTTGCCGGCACCGCGGCGGGAGTGTACCGGACATCCAACAATGGGGACAACTGGGAAGCAAGCGGCACTTCGACAGGAGGTCTGTCGATAACCAGTCTTGCTGTGATTGGCAACACTCTCCTTGCAGGCACGTCAGGTGCAGGAATCTACGTATCGACGGACCAGGGAAATTCGTGGCAATCCGCAATTGAGGGGATGCCGCAGGCATCGATAAATGCCCTGCTGAGCGACGGCGTTGAAGTCTTCGCCGCATCATCGCTGGGCGGAGTCTATCGCCGTTCATTGGCCGAACTGCTTTCCACTTTGACAAGCGTTCCCGCGCGAGAGGTGTTGCCTTCCAGTTTCTCTCTTCTTCAAAACTATCCAAACCCGTTCAATCCGACAACAGTTATCAGCGGACAGTGGACAGTAGACAGTAAGGTGAACCTGGTGGTGTATGATGTGCTTGGGGCGTGAGGTGGCGGTGCTAGCGGATGGTAGATTTCCAGCCGGACAATTTTCTTTCACGTTCGAAGCAAAGAACCTGGCGGGCGGCGTGTATTTCTACCGACTCACCGCCGGCTCGTTTGTCGAGACGAAGAAGATGATTTTGGTGAGATAAGGACAGATACGGGCATACGGTAGTAGCTCCTTGCTACGATCTTTCTGTTGAATGTCGGCCCATCTTTTGGTACCTTTCTCACCAATTCTCAATCCTTCAATTACCCTTTCCATCGGCATATGCATCAAGTCGTTCTTATCCCTGGTGATGGTATCGGTCCGAGCATCTGTGCGGTGGCCGTCCGTGTCATCGAAGCCTCCGGCGTAAAGATCGAATGGATCCCCGTCGAAGCCGGGATGTCCGCCATCGACAAGTACAAAGACCCCTTGCCGCAACACGTCCTCGATGCGGTTTCTTCCACACGGGTTGCCCTGAAAGGTCCACTCACGACGCCTGTGGGTTCAGGGTTCCGGAGCGTAAACGTCGCGTTGCGAAAGGAATTCGACCTGTACTCGAATCTCCGGCCGGCACGATCGTTCGAAGGTGTGCAGTCGCGCTTCAAAGATATCGATATCATCATTGTGCGGGAGAATACCGAGGAATTCTATGCGGGGATCGAACACTACATCGATCCCCAGCGCAGCGCCGCGGAAACGATCGGTGTGGTGACACGGTCTGGATCGGACCGCATCATCCGTTACGCGTATGAGTATGCGCGGGCACACGGACGCAAAAGGGTGACGACCGTCCACAAGGCGAACATCCTGAAGTATACCGGGGGTCTCTTCCTGGAGGTTTCAAGGAAAGTGGGGGCGGAATATCCCGACATCGTTACCGACGACAAGATCATCGACAATATGGCGATGCAGATGGTGATGAACCCCAACCAGTTCGATGTCATCGTCACCACGAATCTCTTCGGCGATATTCTGTCGGACCTTGCCTCTGGCCTGGTCGGCGGTCTGGGCCTCGCTCCGGGCGCAAACATCGGATACAATGCGGCGATCTTCGAGGCGGTCCATGGGAGTGCACCCGACATCGCGGGCATGAATATCGCAAATCCGACCGCCGTCGTCCTCGCCGGTGTCATGCTCCTGAGGCACCTTAAGGAAGATGCGGCGGCAGACAGGATCGAAAAAGCTGTGGCTGATGTGCTCAGGGAAGGAAAGGCCGTCACAAAGGATTTGAATCCGAAGATCGCCGTAGGAACGAAGGAGATGGGGGAGGAGATCGTGCGAAAGCTCGGTTAGTAGGCAGTAGGAAGTATGCAGTAGGGAGAAAGCAGTAAGCAGTATGCAGTAGGCAGTAGGCAGAAAGAAGTAGGCTAGGTATTCGTCATTGATGCGGTGAGCGGTGTTCCTGTTGAGTTGCACAAGACGATCTCGCCAAGGTTAAGCTGTTCAATCCCCGGTCGGATTTCTTTTACATCACCTACCACCACAACCGCCATAGCGGACACGTCGAGATACAGTCGCGCAACACGTTTCACATCTTCGCGCGTGACCTGTCCCACATTCTTCACGTACTCGTTGTAATAATTGTCCGGAAGGCCGTAGAGTGCGATCGATTGCAGCGCGGTTGCGATTTGCATCGGCGTTTCAAACGTCAGGGCAAACGACCCGCTGATCCCTTTCTTCGAAAACTCGATCTCCTCTACGGTGAGCCCCTCCGCATGGACCTGTGAGATTTCAGTGATCAACTCCGCAATGGCGCGATCCGTTTTTGCGGAAATGAAACCACCGGAGACAACGAATGGCCCCTCTTTCCTGGCAAACCTGAAATACGATCCCGCCCCATAGGTATAGCCGTTGCGTTCACGAAGGTTCAGATTGATCCGGCTCGAAAACTGACCGCCCAGAATCCGATTCATGACAATCAGTGGGAAGTAGTCGGGTGTGCTTCGCGGAAGCCCTGGACGTCCGATCCGGATCTCCGACTGCGAGGCACCAGGTTTGTCGACGAGGAACACCTTCCGTTTGTCCGGCGGGGGCACCGGCGGCAAATCATCAGCACTGTGTACGCCGTGTTGCCACCCCGCCAGAGCAGTTTCGAGTCTTGGCAACAGCTCTGCCCCCCTGACGTCGCCCACCACAATCAACGTGGAAGCTTCCGGCCGATAGAATGAATTGTAGAAAAGGGTGAGATCTTCGCGACGGATCGACCGGAGGGATTCTTCTGTCCCCGAGGGGTCGTTTCCGTAGGGATGCGCGCCGTACACAATTCGGTTGAAGGCGACGTTTGCGACGTACGATGCGCGGTCACGTTGCTGAAGCAAGGAGGTGAGTCGCTGACTCCTGGTGCGTTCCAGTTCTTCTTCTGGAAAAGTCGGTGATGATACAACCTCCCCGAACACCGTGAGCGCTTCGTCAAGATGTTTCGTCAAGGTATGGAGAAAAGCCGATGTTGCGTCGAGTCCTGCACGAATCGACATCACGGCTCCGATGAAATCCAGTCGGTCAGCGATCGTGAGAGCCGTCATAGTCGCGGACCCGGATTCCATCATTTCCGCCGTGATACTTGCGAGGCCGGGGAGAGCGGACGGGTCACGGTCAGTGCCCGCGTTCACGATGAGGTTGAAGGCGATGCTCGGAAGCGTGTGCTTCTCCACAAGCCAGACTGATAAGCCGTTGGAAAGTGTATGCTTCTCGATCGCAGGGAGATGCAATTCGGGCGGAGGTTGAGGTGCAGGACGTTTCGTCAGATCGAGGAGGCTCACGTTATTTGTCCACCCCCGCGGAAAGATCCCTTCGACCCGTTGGGACGATACTCAGTTGCACATAGTGTTCACGAAAAACCGATCGGGCCGCATCGAGGACCTCTTCCGGAGAAATGTCCTTGAATCGATCCAATTCCGTGTTGTAGGTCCCCGCATCACCCGTCATCGTAAACGCGGTCGCGAGTCCATTGGCCTTCCCGAGGGCCGTCGCCAGTCTCCCGACGAGTGAAGCCTCCTTGTTGTTGACCGCAGTTTGAATTTCGCGTTCGGTGACCCCGTTGTCCAGGGCATCGTTGAGAACCGCATGCATTGCCGCTTCCATTTCCCCAAGGGATTTTCCCTCCTTTGGAGTGATCTGGATCCCCGCTATCCCATCGATCTCCCCTCCGTCCTGATATGCATTGACGGACTGTGCGATCTGTTTGTCGTATACGAGGGTCTTGTAGAACCGGGAGTTTTTACCGGCACTTAGGATGTCCGTGAACACGTCGAGGAGCGCGTCCTCACGTGTGTGGCCCCGGGCGCTCCGCCATTGCAGGTACAACTTGGGAAGTTGAACGGGTTCTTCTTCCACAAGAATTCGGTCCTCACCGAGACGGAAGGCGGGTGGCCGGGGACGTTCCGGAAGCGATGCACTTGGAATCGGTCCGAAATATTGTTCCAGCCAATCTCGCAGCCGACCGGACTCGAAGTTTCCGGTGACGACAACGCAGGCGTTGTTCGGCGCGTAGTACGTAGAGAAGAAATCCCCGACGTCCCCGAGCGTGGCGGCGTCGAGGTCTTCCATGGACCCGATAACGGGCCAGCTGTACGGGTGGTTGGATGGGAAGAGGGCTCTGGCCAGTTTTTCAAAAGCGGTCCCGTAAGGTTGATTGTCATAATTCTGCCGGCGTTCATTCTTCACGACGTCGCGCTGGTTATCGAGTTTCTCCTGTGTCAGGGCAGGGAGGAGGTAGCCCATCCGGTCTGCCTCAAGAAAGAGGGCGAGTTCCAGGTAGTTCGCGGGGACCGATTCGTAGTAATTCGTCCGGTCCTCGGATGTTGAACCGTTGATGTTCGCGCCGATTTCCTGGAGGAGTTTGAAATGCTCTCCGTCGGCAACATGTGCCGATCCCTTGAACATCATATGCTCAAAGAGATGCGCGAACCCCGTTTTCCCCGGGCGCTCGTTTTTCGAACCCACATGGTACATCATCATGACGGCTGCGACGGGTACAGTCTTGTCCTGGTGCAGGATGACGTGCAGTCCATTCGCGAGCGTATACTGATCAAACGGTATTGTCAGCTGGGTGTTCAACGTGCGGCTCTCCGGATGGGACTGGTGGAAGGGGAGGGCACACCATCGGATGAATGGAGTCGCGGAGTGCAGCACACGGATGGATGAGAACGGTTGATTTGAAGAATTCCCTTGTGTACCATTGATACAGACAATATGGCAATTGCACGATGAAAAGTCCAGGCCTTGGCTTCGCTGCCGCCGCTGGCCTGCTCCTCCTTGCGGGATGCGGTGGACCTCCGACGCTCGATCTCGGGCAACCCGGAAAGAGTCTGACCTACATCCCGGGGACTCCCTCTTTTGATTTCGAGGCGATTCCCGACGACGCAAATGGAAGCGTTCAGGTGTCGCTCTCCCTTCCCTCCTCCTCACTTACTTTCTTGAAATCACCGAACGGCTTTGCGGCGCATCTCGAGATCGACGTGCGCGCATTTGCCACACGTGTGGACACGTTGATTCGCGACTACTCATGGCCCGACACCATCGCGGTGCGGACCTTTGGAGAAACAACACGCGAGGATGCATGGGTTCTTTCGCGATCCTTCAAATTCGTGCCGGGGGATGTCCGCGTGGTTGTGGAAGTGCTTGACGATGCCACCGGGAGGCGCGAAATTCGATCCGAACGTCTGCGCATTCCTTCCCCGAATGAGTTGCACCCATTCATAGGGCGGATTATCCTTCAGGCACGAGGGGAAGGGGGGTGGGCGACGATTGTCCCATTGCACATCCCCTCATCGCTTCCCGATCTCCGGGCTTCGGCACGGATCTTCGGAATGCAGAAGGGGGAAGAGGGCAATGCCCGGTTCAGTCTCCTCCAATTCAAAGTAGCCGACGTCGTTGCACAGCCCCCGTACTTTTTTTCCGATTTTCTTCCGACACCAGGGGAGGCCAAACAGGTGTGGTTTGACAGGCCCGACACGGTTCGTTCCGAACGAATTGCCGTTGCGATTCATCGATCAGAGAATCCTGCTCTCCTGTATCCCCTCGATGGTCTTCAGCCGGGGCTGTATGAGCTTTCATTGAGTGTCACCCTCCCCTCGAGATTGGAGGGTCCTGACTCAATCCTCGAGGCAAATCGGGTCTTTTCCATTAAGTCGCCTACCTTTCCGAAGCCTTCGACACTGAAGGAGTTGACTGATGCAATGACATATCTTCTCAATCCAAGAGAGAAGAGGCTTTTCGAAGCGGTTCGATCGCAAAGGGAATTGCGGGATGTCTTTGACTCGCTCTGGCTCTCCTTCCGGCCGACCAAGGAGGAGGCATCGGCATTACTGAAGCGGTATTATACCCGGGTGGAAGAGGCGAACAGGTTGTACACGGACTTCAAGGAGGGGTGGAAGACGGATCGTGGGATGCTCTATATCATTTTCGGACCGCCGCAGTACATCATGAATTCTCTCGACCGTCAGATCTGGACCTATGATCTGCCGGGGACATCACAAGAAGTCCAGTTCATTTTTCGCCGGGTGATTATCGGCGGGGGGGAGATTTCCATGAGGACGTTTGTTTTATACAGGGATACCTCCTACGAATGGGCCTGGGATCAAATGGTGAGCCGATGGCGGTATGGAGGAAGCGGATGGTAGTGATTTTCGCCCCCAGAAAAAGATGGTTGCCTACCCTGCCATCTTTTTTTTTGCCGCAGGGGGCAAAAACATGGCAGGCTAGGCAACCATGGTTTTTCGGCGGCCTCGGGGCAAAAACATGGCAGGCTAGGCAACCATCGTTTTTCGGCGGCCTGCGGGCAAAAACATGGCAGGCTAGGCAACCATGGTTTTTCGGCGGTCTGGGGGCGAAAACATGGCAGGCTAGGCAACCATGTTTTGGTTGTTTCGATTTCCATTTCTCTGTATTTTGGTACTATGAAGATCGGCGGAATTGACATACCTCAGGCGATTCTCCTGGCGCCGATGGAGGACGTGACGGATCTTCCCTTCCGGTTGATCTGCAAACGGCTGGGAGCGGATGTCGTCTATACGGAATTCGTGAATTCGGACGGCCTCGTGCGGGGTTCCGACAAGACGAAGCGTAAAATGACCTTCCTCCAGGAAGAACGCCCTGTGGGGATCCAGATCTACGGAGGTGAAATTTCGGCCATGGAGGGGGCAGCCCGGATGGCGGAAGAAATGGATCCCGATCTCATCGATATTAACTCCGGATGCTGGGTTCGTGACGTTGCGCTGCGAGGGGCAGGGGCCGGACTTCTCCGCGATCTCCCGAAGATGGAGCGACTTGCCTCTACGGTGGTCAATGCTGTGAAAAAACCGGTAACGCTGAAAACTCGGCTGGGTTGGGACGCCGAATCAATACTGATTGTGGACGTGGCGCGCATGTGCGAGGCGGTGGGGATCCGGGCATTGACCATCCACTGCCGCACGCGCGACCAGGGACACAAGGGCGAGGTGGATTACAGCTGGATACCGAAAATAAAAGCGGCGGTCTCCATTCCGATTATCGTCAACGGTGATATCACGACTCCCCAGGAAGTGAAGAACGCTTTCGCCCAGACCGGCGCGGATGGGGTCATGATCGGCAGGGGAGCGATTAACAACCCATGGATATTCTCCCAGGCAAAGCACTACCTCGCGACCGGAGAATTGCTTCCGGAACCGACCGTCCAGGAACGTGTGGAATTGCTCAAGGAACATTTGCGCCTCGCTGTCGAATACAAGGGCGAACGAACGGGCGTGATTGAGCTGCGGAAGCACTATTCGGGATTTCTACGGGGCATGCCGAATGTCTCTAAAGTGCGCATGGAACTCATGCAGTTCACCGAGGCCGCACCAATTTTCGACCATCTCTCCCGATGGCTTGAGCTGTATGCGCCCGCCGGTCATCCCGTCCCTGTCGATTGGTCGCTGGAAGGGTAAATGGAAAAAAAGGTCAAACGCCTTGCAATCGCCGATCTTCTCATCGGGGTCCTGCACCTTGCGGGCGGCATCAGTCTGATGCTCTTTGTCGGCGGCGCGCCTTTTGCCTTCGGCGACACGGCACGGGAAACGTTTTCAGGGGTCATGCTCTCTCTCGCCGCCCTCCTTCTCCTCTCTTCAGGCATCCTTGCGCTCATCGGCTGGCGGATGATCATCACACGAACGGCAAAGGGACGCGTCATCGGTCTCTTCGCCGCGTTCTTTCTGGTGATCATGATTCCCTTCGGAACGATCGTGGGCTCCTATGGCATATGGCTGCTCTTCCAGGACAACATTGAGCAACTCTTTCCTGCCCGATCCTGACTTTCAAATCGCCTGCCCATCCTCCTCCCCCTTTCCGCATTGTTGTATGTCTGGGACGATCTTGTTAATTTTCCCCACTTATGGACAAGGCCACCGTCTCTTCCATCCTTGACGAAATGGGGACACTTCTTGAACTTCAGGGAGCGAACCCCTTCAAATCCCGGGCTTTTCACACTGCCGCGCGGTCTCTCGAGGCCCTCACTGAGGATCTCAACGCTCTCGTAAAAGAGAACCGTTTGCAGGAAGTGAAAGGAGTGGGGAGTTCGATCGGTGCCATTATCAAGGACCTCGTCACCACCGGCGAATCCAAGGAATATGATGACTTACGCTCATCCCTTCCGAAGGGCCTGCTGGAGATGCTGAAGATCGAAGGATTGGGGCCGAAACGGATCAAACAGCTCTACGACGATCTCAAAATCGACTCGATTGAATCTCTCAGGAAAGCAGCCGAGGAAAATCGTCTCGCAGTCTTGAAAGGCCTCGGGGAAAAAATGCAGGAGAAGATTCTGGGAGGGATCGCGGCACTGCAGGAGCGGTCGGGAAAACTCCTCTACTCAAGTGCTGCACCCCTGGCCGAGGAAATGGTCCGGCATCTCCGGTCACAACGCGGCGTTCGCGATGTGGAAGTCGCCGGCAGTTTGCGCCGTCGGAAGGAAGTCGTCGGGGATATCGATATTCTCGCCGTGGTGGAATCGAAGAACCGCGCTGCCGTGATGGGTGCGTTTGTCGGTCATCCGTCGGTGTCGAGAATTTTGGCACAGGGTGATACGAAATCGAGCGTTCTCTTGCGCGAAGGGATACAATGCGATCTTCGTCTCGTCGAAGCCGAAGAGTTCCCCTTTGCGCTCCAGTATTTTACCGGAAGCAAGGAACATAACGTCGAGCTCCGTTCGCGCGCGCGGAAGATGGGGTGGAGCCTGAACGAATACGGCTTTTCCTCCGTCGAAGAAGGGAAGAAATCGAAGGAGAGTCCGCATCGGCCGCCGAAATGTGCCGACGAGAAGGCTCTCTATCGGGCGCTGGGCCTGGCGTACATTGAGCCGGAGTTGCGCGAAGGCTCGGGGGAAATTGAGTCGGCGGAAAAAGGAGAGCTCCCCCGGCTGATCGAGTGGAAGGATTTGCGGGGCACACTCCATTGCCACTCAACCTACAGCGACGGATTGCATACGCTTGAGCAAATGGCGCTGGCCGCCAAAGCGCTCGGGTGGGAGTATCTCGGGATCGCCGACCATAGCAAAGCGGCTGCGTATGCAGGGGGCCTGAGCAAAGCGGATGTCCTGCGGCAATTCAAGGAGATCGATGCGCTTAACAAGAAAACCGGCATTCATCTTCTCAAAGGCACGGAATGTGACATCCTGCCGAACGGGGATCTCGATTGGCCATCCTCGCTTCTCGCGGAATTCGATTACGTCGTCGTGTCTATCCATAGCAATTTCAAGATGGCCGAACGGGAAATGACAGCACGGATCATCAAGGGACTGACTCAGAAATATGTGACGATGCTCGGACATCCCACGGGCCGACTTCTGCTCTCCCGGGATCCGTACCCCGTAGCCATGACGGAAGTCATTCGTGCGGCGGGTTCCGCAGGGAAAATGATTGAAATCAACTCCTTCCCCAATCGGCTGGATCTGGACTGGCGACTCTGCCGCCTGGCAAAAGAGGCAGGTGTTCCCATCAGCATCAACCCCGATGCACACAGCATCGAGGACCTCAAGCACACACGGTTCGGCGTGAACGTGGCCCGCAAGGGGTGGCTTGAAGCAGACGACATAGTGAACACGAAGCCATTGCAGGAACTGGAACGGGCATTGCATGCGAGCGCCGGGCTCTCTCATGAAAAAGGAAGGAAACGATGAAACGGTCTGATGGATTCTGGTGGGGAGGCATCCTGATCGTCCTAGGCGGGTTGCTCCTGCTGGAGAATCTCGACTTCTTGCGCGTGGGAGACGTCCTGCGTGATTACTGGCCTGCCTTGCTCGTTCTCGCCGGGGTCTGGTTCCTGCTTCGAGGAAAAGAGGAGCGACCGCGGGCGTCGTCGGAGAGCGGGGGATCAACCGAGGGAGGCCAGCTTCTCGGCGATATCCGCGCAACGCACACATCCGATTTCGCATCGTATTCCACAGTGTTCGGCGATTCAAAGATTTTTGTAGAATCGAAGACATTCAAGGGAGGGACGATCTCGACAGTCTTCGGAGACTGCATTCTTGACTGTTCCCGCACCGGTTTTTCGGACGGCGAGCAGACCATCAGAGTGTCGGGAGTCTTTGGCGATCTGTCGGTCCTCCTCCCCCCGGGAATCGCTTATACGCTCGGGGCGCACACCTTGTTCGGGGCCATCGATGCCGGACAGGAGCACCGTGACGGGTTCGCCTCCACTGTTCGCTATCGAAATCCCGGATATGATGCAGCCCAGAAAAAGGTCCGTCTCGAACTCTCCGGGGTATTCGGGGATATCATGGTGCACGCTTAGATATGGGGAAAGCGAAAGTTTCATTCTCTCCGCTCAACCAAACGCGGGAGGTAAAAGCAGGCGCAACGATCCTCGCAGCAGCGAATCAATGCGGCATTCCGATCGGCCAGTCGTGCAGCGGGGAGGGGATCTGCGGGTGGTGCAGGGTGACGATCCTGAGCGGTCAAGAGGCACTCATTCCCCCCTCAGAGCTTGAACGACGACTCATGGAAGAGAAAGAGTTTGCAGATGATGAACGGGCGGCCTGTCTGGCCAAAGTGAAGGGCGATATTACTATCACGACAACGTACTGGTGACTATGAGTCGATATCAGCGACACGTCTTTGTGTGCATCAACGAACGTCCTCCGCAGCATCCGAAAGACTGTTGTCATAACAAGGGGTCCGAGGAGATTCGTGAGGTTCTTAAAGCGGAAGTGAAACGACGTGGTCTGGGAAAGATCGTCCGCGCAAATACATCGGGATGCCTGGACGCCTGCCAGTACGGACCGAGCATGGTGATCTACCCTGAGGGGATCTGGTACGGAGGCGTCAAGAAGGAGGACATTCCCGAAATCGTTGATCGGACGATCATCCGCGGGGAGGTGATCCAGCGGCTTTTGATCAATGATGCGCGCTACGCCCCTGACGCATTGCAGTTTCCCGGGCTTGACTTGCACGACAGCCCGAATCCGTAATTATGACTGTCCCGGCAAAGCAAATAGTTCCTACGAACCCCGTTGCCTATGTCATCATGCACCAGGCTCCAGGGGGACAACCGCAGGATGACTACCTTCATTCGATCCGTGACCTCCACCGTAAGGTGGCGGGCGAAGAGTCGCATTTGCGGGAGGCGTTCGAAAAGCTCCATACGGAGACCATCCCCCGGGAGGCCCAGGTTCTCTATGGTGCGTTGAGTGCCTTCCTTGTCACTCCGCTGAAATCGGACCAGGCAGAAGTCCGGGCACTCATCGCCGAGACACTCACCAGGGTCGCTCATGCTGGATCCGGCGATTCTTTTCCCGGCCTGCTGGGAATGATTCTCTCCCGGATTGTTCCCCTGCATGCATCGGATCCGGAGTTGATAGAGTTGCGCAACGCCGGGAGTGAATATCTTTCACACTTGAAATTTTCGGAGAACGCCGGCGACGTCTACGAATCGGCATTTCTCGTGGATGGCTCCGCGGGACTCGATGTTCTCGAACACATCGTTCGCGACCGACTCGGGATTTATGCGGGAGCGCATGGGAAGCATCTCGCGCAAACGTCCGGATGGATGTTTGCCGCGTATAATGTCGTCTTTGCAGAAACGCTCTCCGCCTCTGCGCAGTCGTTCGACGCGCGATTCTGGTTGAATAAGCCTCCGGCGATGCACTACGACAATTTTCGTCTTGCGATCGAAGAGGTTCTCAATGATCTGAAGGGGGTGGCCGGCGTCGCGGTTCTCGGATTGTGGCAGAGAAAGCTCGGATTCGGGGCTGGCCGGGAATTCATTTGCAGGATCGCATGTTCTGATATGGCGGCGACCGAATTGGCAGTCAGAATATGGGCCGCCGGGTACAGGCGCGTTTTCCCCCGGGATATATCACCGGATCGTCCATCATTGCTCTTGAGCGAGTTCTTTGCTGTGGAATGACGATGCCCGGAGGCGTTTGACATTCCGGCGTACGTGCTGTATATTTGCTCACTTTACTATGCGGTCAGACGAGATCCTCGCGTATCTGTATCCTCTTTGTCACTATCCTTCCATTATATCAGGAGGTCGTATGCTTCAACGTGCTACAGCGATTCTGTGCGTCCTGTTCGTTGCGTCGGGAATAGGATTCGCGCAAGGGGCCAAAGTCGGTGGCGAAGCACGGCAGCTTGCCATGGGTGGTTCTACTCTCGGAACAGGTATCGTCTTGAATCCGTATATCACTGAAGATCCTGTGTGGATCTATGTGAACCCGGCCTATCAATCGCACTACATGAACTACTCCTGGTGGAATGTCGGGGGTGGAACACTGAGCAATCTGTCCTCCGGCGATAATGGCTATGGGAAGCAAAGCGCCGGGGTATCCTTCGGCCTGGGGAAACAGTTGAGCCTTGGGGCGATTTTCAGCTACGATCCCTCTGCAGTGAATGTCGTGAATAAACTGCTGTCAGGGGGAACGGCATTGGCTCCGCTTCCCTTCACCCTCCCGTCGTTCGTTCCCCCGGGTGTGCGGGGCAACGTCGGAGGCACCATCTCCGGCGCACAGACCATTCCGGCGGTCGCAAACGTATGGGAAATTCTCGCGGCCTACCATGCCGGCTCTCTTGACCTTGGCTTCGGATTCATGTACGGGAATTCAAACTCCGATGAGACGGCCTCTTCCGGAGCGGCCAGCGCCTCCCGGGAGGCTTCTTCGCGACTCTTCGGCTTTCGCGCCGGTCTCATTCTTGATCTCGGCGGCGGATCGAATTTCTCCGCCCATGGCGCACTCCGCCTGGATAATGCCACCGATAATGTCACGTTCAGTCCGGTCGTCGCGGGCGAGGGCGGAGAATATTCCGCCACCGGGACGGAGATCGAGCTTGGTGCACGACTCAAGTACCGCCTCAACAACAAGTTCAGTTTCGTTCCGTATGGGGGCTTCCTGCTCATCACAGGTGAGCCGACAGAGGACAACCCGCGGAACGGCGTTGCGAAAGTCCCGTACAGCGAAAAGCTTACTGCAACGGGGATCACCATCGGCGTCGGGGGAGAGTACAAAATCACGAATTTCCTACTGGCCGGCGGCGTGAGTTACCAGATGCTGAGCGGGAAACTTGAGAATTCCAATGCCACCGCGCAGACCTCGAGCACGGTGACCACGTCGTATACCTCCGTCCCCACCGTGAATCTCGGGGCGGAATGGTGGTTGACGGATTGGCTTGCAGCCCGTGCAGGGTATTTCCGCATGCTGGGAAGTGTGAAGACGAAACTGGAATCCAGTGCGGGTGCAACCTCCTCCACGGATGAAACCAACCTCACGGTTCCCCTGAGCGTTGCTTTTGCGGGAGGAATCAATGGGGCTTCCTGGGACGGAGTTGCCACACTCGGTCTGGGCATCAGATTCGGGGCGTTCTCGCTTGACGGGACCATCAGTGATGAAGCGCTTCGCCGCGGCCTCGGTCTTCTCGGCTCGGGCGACAATATCAACACCTTTGGATACATCACCCTCGATTACAATTTTGAATAAGTCGCGGCAACTCTTTGCAGAGATGAAACGGGCGGCTCCCATGGGGACCGCCCGTTTGTGTTCATCACACGGGGAATTTCTCGATCTATGACGCACACAGTCGACTTTCTGGTCATCGGGAGCGGCATCGCGGGCCTTTCCTACGCTCTCAAAGTCTCGCAGTTCGGAACCGTCGCGATCATTACCAAGAAGGAAAAAGCGGAATCCAATACGAACTACGCGCAGGGCGGGGTGGCGGCAGTCATGTCGACCGTCGACTCGTTCGAGCTGCATGTGTCCGACACGCTTTCCGTGGGACAGGGCATCTGTCACCGGGATGCCGTTGAGATCATGGTGCGCGAGGGTCCAGCCCGGCTCCGTGAACTCATTGAATTCGGTGTACGCTTCACACAAAGGGATGGAAGGCTGGACCTCGGACGCGAGGGCGGACACTCCACCAACCGGATCGTTCACTCCGATGATCTGACCGGTCGCGAAATAGAGCGCGGTCTCCTCCAGTCGATTTCGGAAAAGGACAATATCGGCATCTTTGAAAACCACATCGCGGTGGAATTGATTACCCAGCATCACGTTGATCCGTCGCGTCCCATCTCGCGCGAGCAGATCCAGTGCTGGGGAGCCTATGCGTTCAACTCACGGACCGAAGAGGTCGACACGTTCCTGGCCAAAGTGGTGTTGCTCGCGACGGGCGGTCTCGGCCATGTGTACCTGCATACAACGAACCCGTTGATTGCGACCGGAGACGGCGTGGCAATGGCATACCGTGCGGGTGCAACAGTCGGGAATATGGAATTTATCCAGTTTCATCCGACCACGCTTTACGATTCCGGATCGCCATCATTTCTTATCTCCGAAGCTGTCCGGGGGTTCGGGGGCGTGCTGAAGCTCCAAAATGGACAGGAGTTCATGCAGAATTATGACGCGAGAAAGTCACTTGCGCCTCGCGATATCGTCGCCTATGCAATCGACAATGAACTGAAGAAACGGGGTGATCAGTATGTATGGCTCGATCTGCGCCACCTGCCGGCCGATGAGGTGAAGGGTCATTTCCCGCATATCTACAACACCTGCCTCACGCGATTTAAACTCGACATCACGAAGGAGCCAATCCCGGTGGTGCCCGCCGCGCACTACAGTTGCGGCGGCATTGTCACGGATGTGAACGGAAAGACTTCGATTCGTGGTTTGTTCGCCGCGGGGGAGGTCACCCTGACTGGCGTCCATGGTGCGAACCGTCTGGCGTCCAATTCGCTCCTCGAAGCCCTGGTGTTTTCCGATCGTGCCGTCGTGGCATCGGAACATTTTCTCAGGGACGAGTCGGGTCCCATTCCCTCTATCGGACCGTGGGACGACTCGGGCACTTTCAACGCGGAAGAATGGGTGCTGGTCGCCTTTAACCGGCGCGAAATCCAGCAGATCATGTGGGACTACGTCGGGATCGTCCGATCCACGCTCCGACTGGAAAGGGCCCAACGCCGGATGGACCTCCTGAGTCGCGAAGTGGAGGATTTCTATAAGCGAACCAAGGTGACGGAGCCGCTGATCGAGTTGAGAAATCTCGCGTTATGCGCCTCGCTCATCATTCGTTGCGCGATGAGCCGGAAAGAGTCCCGCGGTCTGCATGTGACAACCGACTTTAAGAACCGCGATGATGCAAATTTTCTGAAGGACACGATTCTCACCTGATCTGTGCCAACCATCCTTGTTTCGTCTCCGGCGTTCTCGTATATTATCTGTTTGCGGAAGACAGAGAAGGAATGGACTTGCCCCCTGATCGAGATAAACCCCGAGACCATTGCGCCGTTTTCGGCGTCTTCGGTCACCACCAGGCCTCCCAGCTCACCTATTACGGCCTTCTCGCCCAGCAACACCGCGGGCAGGAAGGATCCGGGATTGTCACATCCGAGTACGATGAAGCCGCCGGCAAACACCGGTTTCACGTCCATAAAGACTTCGGACTCGTCTCAGATGTGTACGGCGACGACAGGCTACTGAGCCGTACGCTCAAAGGGCAGAGTGCAATCGGCCACAACAGATACTCGACCGCCGGTGCGGCCAACAACAAGGCCAATATTCAGCCCTTCACCGTGTTCTACCGGTCGGGGAACATCGCCGTCGCGCACAACGGCAACCTCACAAATTTCCGTTCGATCAGACAGAGACTTCAGGACGAGGGAACGATTTTTCAAACCACCTCCGACACGGAAGTGATTCTCCACCTCATTGCCCGGAGCAGAACGAATGATCAGATCGAACAGATCAGGGAGGCCCTTGCGCAGATTGCGGGCGCCTACTCGCTCGTCCTCCTGACGGAACATGCGCTGATCGCGGCGCGCGATCATGCCGGAGTGCGTCCCCTGGCCATCGGGAAAAAGGGAAATACCTATGTCGTCGCCTCCGAGACGGTGGGCTTCGACATCATCGACGCGGAATATGTTCGCGATGTTGAACCCGGAGAGATCGTGGTCATCGATGAAGAAACTCAGAAGACCGGCAAGATCCGGTCGCTGCGGATCGATGACCGCCCGGCCCAGCCCCACTACTGCATTTTCGAGTTTATCTACTTTTCGCGGCCCGACAGTCAAATCTACGGACACAGTGTTGATAAGGTCCGGCGAAAGCTGGGAAAGAACCTTGCCAACGCCCACCCGGTGGTCGCGAAAAACCCCGATGACAAGGTCATCGTGATCAACGTCCCGGATTCGAGCAACACTGCGACGATGGGATATGTGCAGCAAACGAACAAGAACGGCGGCAAGGCGAGGCTGGAGATCGGCCTGATTCGAAGCCACTACATCGGAAGGACGTTCATCCAGCCCAACCAGGATGTGCGACAGAACAAGGTCAAGACGAAATTCAATATTGTGAAGGGCGTGCTCAAAGACCGTGTTGTCACGATCGTGGACGATTCCATTGTGCGTGGAACCACGTCAAAGCAACTCGTCCAGCTCATTCGACAGGCGGGTCCGAAAGAGGTGCACTTCCGGGTCACTGCGCCGCCCATCAAGTTTCCCTGTCATTACGGAATGGACTTCCCAACAGAACAGGAGCTCATCGCGAACCAGTGCGGCGGGGATATCGATGCGATCGCGAAGGAGCTCGGCGTTGATAGTCTCGGCTACCTCTCCATCGAAGATATGCTGGCATCCGCACCACACGAGTCGGGGGAGCATTACTGTACCGCATGCTTCAGCGGACGGTACCCGATTCCGATCGATGCGAAACAAACCAAAGAAGAGCATGAGACATGACGGGCCAACTTTCCGTCGAGCGGGCATCGCCGAGATTCTGGACGCTCTCCAATATGCTGAGCCTCTCGCGGGTCGTCCTCGCGATCCCCTTTGTGATCGTCATGCTTGGAGGGGGGGAGGAGGGACGTTGGTGGGGGTTCGGGCTTGTCTGTGTCGGCGCCTTGACGGATAAATTGGACGGAGTACTTGCTCGCCGGCGAAATGAAGTGAGTGAATGGGGAAAGATCCTGGATCCCCTCGGGGACAAGATCGGCGTCGCTGCGATAGCGATCGTGCTGTACCTGAAGAGCCTGGTCCCCGGCTGGTTCCTGGGACTGCTTTTGGGCCGGGATCTCCTCATCTTTGCGGGCGGGATGTACCTCCGATCAGTTACCGGCGCCGTTCTTCCATCCAATACCGTCGGGAAGTGGACGGTGGGGATCGTGGGGGCCACGCTGGCGTTGATGCTGGTCGGCGTAACCGGATGGCTCGTGGATGTGGGGATTGTTGCGAGCGTGGCGATGCTCGCCGTCTCGCTCATCCTCTACGCTGCCCGTTTCATCAGCGTTCTTCGCGTTCGCGGGGTAGCCCATGGGAATTCTTGATGCGATAGGGCTGACGAAGCTCAAAGAATCACTCAACAAAACGCGTGAGTCGGTTGTTTCGAAGGTCACGCGTCTTGTCGCAACGCGGCGAACGGTCGACGACGACTTTCTCGAGGAACTCGAAGAAATCCTCATTGGCGCCGATGTCGGCACGGAGACCACGGCCGATATCGTGACGTTGCTGCGCGAGCGGGCGCGAAAAGACCGGTACGCTTCAACGGAGGAGCTGCTTGCCCTGCTCAAGGATGAGGTGCGGAAACATTTTGACAGCGAAGCCGCATCCGGCGGAGACCCCTACTCCGTGCCGGATCTCCGCCCCTATATTATCATGGTCGTCGGGATCAATGGCGTGGGAAAAACCACGACGATCGGCAAGCTTGCCCGGGTCTACGTTCAGAAAGGGAAACGTGTGTTCATCGCGGCTTCGGACACCTTCCGTGCCGCAGCGAATGAGCAACTGGAAATTTGGGCTTCCAGAGCAGGAGCAAAGCTGATCCAGCAACAGCAGGGATCGGACCCCGCGGCGGTTGCCTTCGATACCGTCCGCTCGGCCATCGCCAATGAGGCAGATGTCGTGATTATCGACACTGCCGGGCGCCTGCATACAAAGGTGAACCTGATGGAAGAATTGCGGAAGATCCGGCGGGTGGTGGAGAAGATTCTCCCCGGAGCACCGCACGAAGTCCTGCTGGTGATCGACGCTTCCACGGGCCAAAACGGTTTGCAACAGGCAAAGCTTTTCAGCCAGGCCGTCGGAGTCACCGGGCTCGTTCTGACAAAGCTGGACGGGACGTCGAAAGGTGGAGTCGTCCTGGCGATCGCACGAAGCCTGAAACTGCCCGTGCGCTATATCGGCGTCGGAGAAGGAGTCGAAGACCTGCAACCGTTTGATCGTGATGCTTTTGTGGACGCGATGTTCGCGACGGAAAAAGGAGAGAACTGACGTGGAACTGGGGAACCCGAAAAGAATTCAGGTCCTCCCGGAACACCTGGCCAACAAGATTGCGGCGGGAGAGGTCATTCAACGGCCGGAATCCGTCGTCAAAGAATTGCTGGAGAATGCGGTTGACGCTCAGGCATCCAAGATCACCGTCACGGTAAAGGAAGGGGGGACGTCGTTCATCCAGGTGTCCGACAACGGGACAGGGATGGACTCCGAAGATGCGGTCAGCGCCTTCCTCAGACACGCCACGAGCAAAATCTCCACTTACGAGGACCTGGAAGCGATTTCCACGTTTGGCTTCCGCGGCGAAGCGCTCGCATCGATTGCGGCGGTGGCACAGGTTTCCCTGAAAACCAGGCGGTCGTCGGATGACACGGCGACGATGGTGCGTATCGACGGTGGGGGAAAGCCGAGGGTGTCGCGCGAAGCGCGCGAGCGCGGCTCAACGATTACCGTCCAGAATCTTTTTTTCAACGTTCCTGCGAGAAAGAAATTCCTCAAATCCCATGCTACGGAATTCCGCCACGTGTACGAGGCGGTCCACAGGGTGGCCATCAGCTATCCGGAAATTGAGCTTCAGTTTGTGGCTGATGACGGAATCGTTTTCTCCCTGAAGCCGTCGAGCCTCCAGCAGCGCTTGATGGATATCTTCGGTCAAAGGGTCGTGGAGTCCCTGATACCTGTGGAAGAAAAGACGGACGCGCTCACGATCACGGGATTTATCGGCAAACCCGCCTTCGGCCAGAAGACCCGTTCTCATCAATATCTCTTTCTCAATCGCCGGTATATCATCCACAGGAATATCAGTCACGCGATATTCAGCGGGTATGAACATCTACTCCTCAAAGGCACTTTTCCATTCTTCCTTCTCTTTATTGAGATTGATCCCCATCAAGTGGATGTGAACGTCCATCCATCGAAAATGGAAGCGAAGTTCTCTGATGAGCACGCGCTCTATCACATGGCCGGGGCGCTGGTCAGGCGAGCACTCTCCACGGCGCAGGCGGTGCCTTCCCTGGGCGCGGAGGGTGGGGGAAATGACATCGACGTGGGGCTGGCGTTCACTCCAAGACAGCATGAATGGGAACCCGGGGGAAGAGCCTGGCCGCGCGGGGAAAGCGTCGATACTGCGACCGGAGAGATTTTTTCGGGCGGCGCAGGCGGATCGGGTGTGGCAGCCAGACTTTTAGGAGGTCCGGGGAGTGCAGAACCACGGATGCCGGAGGGGCAGATCCTCCATCATGAAAGTGAACGACCAGACTCGTCTTCATCAGGACTTATCTGGCAGCTGCACAACAAATACATTCTCTGTCAGATCCGCAGCGGTGTGATGATCGTCGACCAGCATGTGGCCCATGAGAGGGTCCTCTATGAGAAAGTCGTCGAACGGTTCACGTCGGGCATCCAGACCGTGCAGCAGTTGCTGTTCCCCATCACCCTGGAATTCACGGCAGGCGACTACGCCACGCTGACGGAGTTGTTGCCGCATTTCCAGTCGCTGGGTTTCGATATCCATCTTTTCGGGAAGCACACCGCGGTGGTTGAAGGAGTTCCGCCCGACCTCAAAACCGGCAATGAGGAGCGGATCGTCCAGGATGTGCTGGGCCTGTACAAGGAATACCAGCAGCGGGGCATCAGCGATGCACGGGACAGTCTTGCGAAATCGTACTCTTGCCGCTCCGCGATTAAGGCCGGCGATCCGATGACGGAACCCGAAATGCGATCGCTCATCGATCAACTCTTCGCGACATCCATGCCCTATGTGTGCCCGCATGGAAGGCCGATCGTCCTGAGGATTTCCATCGACGAGTTGGACAGAAGATTTGGGAGGATTTAAAGCATGAAAAACGACGGAGAGCTGGCCGCGGGCCGGAGGCGTTGGATCGAAAAGACAGGGGGCGAGCGAACCCGGCAGGGTGTGAGCTTTACGACGGTGAGCGGGGCAGCAGTGAACCCACTCTACACACCTGACGATGTCCGCGACATTCAATACATGGAAGACCTGGGATATCCCGGAGAGTATCCCTATACACGCGGTATTCACGGGACCATGTACCGGGGAAAACTCTGGACCATGCGGCAGTTTGCCGGATTTGGCACTCCAGAGGACACCAACGCGCGCTATCATTACCTGCTCTCGCAGGGACAAACGGGGCTCTCGGTGGCATTCGACCTGCCGACGCTGATGGGGAAGGATTGTGACGAGGGCATTTCGGAAGGTGAAGTCGGGATCTGCGGTGTTTCGGTGAGCTCTCTCGCTGACATGGAGGTCCTTTTTGGCGGGATATCCCTGAAGGACATTTCCACGTCCATGACGATCAACGCACCGGCCGCCATGCTCCTTGCCCTCTACGTTGCCGTTGCCGCACGGCAGGGTGCCAGGCCCGCGGAACTGCGAGGAACGATCCAGGCCGATATCCTGAAAGAGTACATTGCGCAAAAGGAATGGATCTATCCGCCCCGTCCGAGCATGCGGATTGTGACCGACATGATCGAGTATTGCACGCGTGAGATGCCCCAGTGGAACCCCATCTCGATCAGCGGCTACCATATTCGGGAAGCCGGATCCACGGCGGTGCAGGAACTTGCCTTTACTCTTGCCGACGGGTTCGCCTATGTTGAAGAGGCCCTTGCCCGCGGAATGGATGTGGACAGCTTCGCGCCGCGTCTCTCGTTCTTCTTCAATTCTCATCTTGATTTTTTCGAAGAGATCGCAAAATTCCGTGCGGCCCGGCGGATATGGTCGAAGCGGATGAAATTGAAGTACCATGCAAAGAACCCGCGTTCCATGATGCTCCGCTTCCATACGCAAACAGCGGGCTGTACACTCACTGCGCAACAGCCGGAGAATAATATTGTCCGGACGGCGTTCCAGGCGCTGGCGGGTGTCCTCGGCGGAACGCAATCCCTGCACACGAACTCCATGGACGAAACGCTCGCGCTGCCGACGGAAAAGTCCGTCAAGATCGCACTCCGCACTCAACAGATTGTCGCGTTTGAAACCGGGGTGGCCAACACCATCGACCCCCTCGGAGGAAGCTATTTCGTGGAGTCGCTCACCACCCGGATGGAACAGGAAGCAGAGGCGTACTTTGAAAGGATCGATGCACTCGGCGGGGTTATCCCTGCGATCGAGGCGGGGTTCTTCCAGCGGGAAATAGCCGACGCTGCATACCGGTACCAGATGGAACTGGACCGGAAAGAGAAAATCATTGTCGGAGTCAATGACTTCGTTGAAGAGGACAGGGAAATTTCAATCCCCATACTTGAAATTTCGCCCGAGGCGGAATCAAAACAACGGGCAAGAATGGCCGAGGTGCGTGCTTCCCGGAACAGCCGCGATGTTGATCGCGCGATTCAGGAACTCCGTTCGGCGGCGGCGGATGGCAGAAATCTGATGCCCCCTCTCCTGACCTGCGCCCACGCCTATGTCACGCTCGGCGAAATGTGCTCAACCCTTGCATCGGTCTTCGGGGTTCACGAAGAGATCGCCGCATTCTGATGGGAGAGCGTGGACACGGTCGCCCGAAGTGCCCCTGGAAAATCGCTATTCAGCAACTGAAGGGAAGCCGGAAATGCAAAAATCCGTCGTAGCGGTCCTGAAAACTTCACCCCAGACGGTCCTTGAGGACTATCAGCGCCTTGCTGAGATGGCAGGCATGGCCGGGTGTCTCTCTCCGGGAGCTCCCACGATTCTCAAGGACAACATCTCGTGGCACTTTCCGTTCCCGGCGGCGAACACGACACCGTGGCAGCTGGAAGGAAGCATATTGGCCTTGAACGGCGCCGGATTCCACGACCTCTCCTGTGTGCAGAATAAAACCGTTGTAACCGATGCGTTCAAAGGAGAAGATCTCAATCACTTTCTCCCGGTGTTCCGGAAGTATCACATCCCCGTGTTGTATAATTTCAGAAACCAGGACATGCAGTGGGTTCCCTTTCGTCCAAAAGCCAGGATGCATGTTCTTGACAGAGTGTTCCCCGATGGAATACATATCCCCGATTACTTCATCGGCAAGAACATCGTCCACCTTCCCACGGTGAAGTGTCATATCTACACCGGAACAACGGGAGCCATGAAAAACGCCTTTGGCGGTCTCCTGAACACGAAGCGCCACTACACCCACAGCTGGATCCACGAAACGCTTGTGGATCTTCTGGCGATCCAAAAGGAGATCCATCCTGGCGTGTTTGCGATGATGGATGGGACGACAGTCGGAGACGGTCCGGGACCCCGGACGATGAGACCTGTCGTAAAGAATTTCATCCTTGCGAGCGCAGACCAGGTCGCCATCGACGCGGTGGCGGCAAAAATGATGGGGTTTGATCCCCTGAGCCTGCGCTATATCAAAATTGCCCACGATGACGGACTTGGCTGCGGTGACACAAAGGACATTTCCGTCGTCGGGGAGGACATCAGTAATGAATCGTGGGGCTTCACGGTCGGCAATAACGGCGTGAGCCTCTTCGGAAACCTGGCGTGGTTCGGACCGCTGCGCGGGCTGCAGAAATTGTTCTTCCACACGCCGATGGTCCACGCTTTTGTGATGGGTTCGGAGATTTATCATGACTACTATCGTTGGCCGCTGAAAGACAAGCGAGTCTTTGCGCATTGGAGGGACAACACGAGTTGGGGACAAATGTTTCAGCAGTATGCCGGTCAATCAACTCACCCGGCGGAATTTGCAGTACCTGAATAACACCCTTCCGGAGAAGGAATGAGCACGAAGGCCCGCGCTGAATTGATGTTGTTCTTCATCACGTTCATCTGGGGAAGTACTTTCGCGATGGGGAAGCTCGTGCTGGAACAGGTGAGCCCCCTTCAAATGATGACACTCCGTTTCGTCGTGTCGAGTGCACTCTTTCTGCTTTTCGGCTGGCATCGGATTTTCCCCGTCTCTCTCAGGGCTGTGCGAAAAGCGGCCTTCCTTGGCGTCCTTCTCTTCCTCGGTTTTACCGCCCAAACGATAGGTTTGCAGTCGACCACTGCATCAAAGTCCGCGTTCATCACCGGCATGCTGGTGATTTTTGTTCCGATCCTCCAGATTCTTGTTGAACGGAAGGCACCGAAACTGGGGAATATATTCGGGGTCGCAGTGGTGGCTGCCGGGCTCTGGCTGCTCACGTCTCCGCAGGGAGGCACGTTCTCCCTCGGCGACGGGTTGACCCTGATTTGTGCAGTGCTTTTCGCGGGCTACGTGATTTATCTCGACATGATTTCTTCGGAAATGACAGCCCTCCAATTGACCTTCATCCATCTGGCGGTTGTGGGGGTCCTTTCACTCATCGCGCTCGCGATGTTCGACTCGTTCGTTCTATCGGTGGACACTGGAGGCGTGGCAATCCTTGCGTACCTCACGTTGTTTTCGACCGTATTGACGACGCTCATCCAGACGCGCTATCAGAAAGAAACCACCCCGACGAGAGCGGCAGTTATCTTTACGATCGAACCGGTCGTTGCAGCTCTTCTCGCCTTTGCCCTTCTTCGTGATCAGTTGGGTCTCTCGGGAGTGATCGGCGGGGCGCTGATTGTCTCGGGGGTGCTGGTCTCGGAGCTTTCTGAAGGGATTCCCATGCTGAACAGACCGGTCATTGGGTCATAGTCCGGGGGTGATGCAAAACCGGGAGAGGTTTCAACGAGGATCATGCCGTGGAATCGGGAGCTGCGGTCGATATTCGCGTGTACGGAGAAGTGCAGGGGGTAGGGTTTCGATGGTTTGTCGCGCATCGGGCGACCGAACTTGGTTTGCGGGGCTTTGTGCGCAACACTGCGGATGGAGGAGTGGAAGTTCATGCGGAAGGATCTCGCATGTCGCTCGAAGTGCTGATTACCCATGTCCGAATTGGACCACGATCAGCCGTTGTGGGAGACGTCCAGACGGATTGGTCAACACCAACCGGAGCATATGCCACCTTTGAAATCAAGCATTGAAACTGTCGCCGGCATGAGGATCGGGTACGGGTATGACATCCATCGCCTGGTCCCCGGAAGAAAGCTGATCCTGGGAGGAGTGGAAATTCCCGCCGACAAGGGGCTCGACGGGCATTCCGATGCCGACGTGCTGCTCCATGCTCTCGCGGACGCCCTTCTGGGTGCCGCCGCCCTGGGCGACATCGGGAAACACTTTCCGAATACTGATGAACGGTTTCGCGGAATCTCCAGCCTCGTGTTATTGGGGGAAGTAGGAGCGTTGCTACGGAACCGCCAGTACGCCGTGATCAACATCGACGCGACGGTCATTCTTGAACAGCCAAAGATCGGCCCTTACGTCGAAGCTATGCAAGAGAAGATTGCGGACACCCTCGGCATTCCGGTGTCAGCCGTCTCGATAAAGGCCACAACAGGAGAGGGGATAGGATTCGTCGGGAGGGGTGAGGGGGCCGCGGCGCATGCCATCGCACTTATCCACAAACACGCATAAAGGGAAGGACTGCCTTCTTGGAGACACTGCTGCAATTCATGCAGTCACTGGACCCTTCACTGATATACGCAATTCTTTTTCTCATGGCATTTATCGAGAACCTGTTTCCACCGGCGCCGAGCGACATGATCATCGTGTTCGGCGGGTCCCTGGTGGGGGTAGGGGTCATCCATCCGGTCGCGGCGGTCCTATCGAGCACGGCCGGAAGCACCTTGGGATTCATGACGATGTACCAGGTCGGCGTCTGGTTCGACCGGGAAGTCGTGCATCGCCGGCGGCCGAAGTATCTTCCTGAAAAATCCATCCAGAAGGTGGAGCAATGGTTCCAGAAACACGGGATGTGGATCATTGTCGCGAACAGATTCCTGGCCGGGACGCGTGCGGTCGTTTCGTTGTTCGCGGGAATGTCGAGGCTCAGACTCCTTGACACGACCCTGCTGTCACTGGTGAGCGCGCTCGTCTGGAACAGCATTCTCCTCTACACCGGGTATCTCCTTGGCCACAACTGGAAACAAATTGGATTCTATTTGCATACCTACAGTCAGATCGTTACCGTCTTCGTCACGGTTGTCGTCCTGGCCATCATCGGACATTATCTGTTCATTCAGCGAAGGCGGAAGAAGACATCATGAGTGCATGGCTTTATCAGATCGACTGCTGGATTTTTACACTTATTAATTCGACACTGGCGAATCCCGTGGGCGACAGGATCTGGCCGCTCATCACGGACTACGACAAGCTGCTCATCGTCCGTATCGTTCTTGTCGTTGTGTGGTTATGGCTTGTCATCCGCGGCGGCACACGGGGAAGGACGGTGGCGTTCCTCCTCATCCCGGTCCTCTTCGCGGCAGACCAGTTAAGCAGCTCCCTGATCAAGCCGTGGGTAGACCGTCTGCGCCCCTGTCACACCGTCGATGGAGTGCCGATGGTCCAGCATGTTCACCTTCTCGTCTCCTGCGGTCCCGGAAAATCGTTTCCCTCATCCCATTCGGTTAACAATTTTGCCGTTGCCACACTCTTCACGTATTACTACCGCAAGATCGGGCCGTATGTATACGGCTGGGCGGCAGTGATCGCACTCTCCCGGGTCGCCGTTGGAGTCCATTACCCGTCAGATATTCTCGGCGGCGCTCTTATCGGAACTCTCGTCTCATTCGCCGTCATCACCCTGTGGATGCAGGTCCTTCGGCTTTACCAAAAGTCATTCGTCGACCGGGCCTCCGAGGAGCATTCGTGAAAGAGAAACTAGGGACCCCTCCGAGCCGGTATCGTAGCAGCGAGCAGATCTCTCGTCGCAGAGTGTTCCTGGTGAGACTGGCGTTGTCGTTGCTCTCCGGAATCATGCTCGGGGCTGCGTTCCCCCCCAGCACTCTTGGAGTCCTCGCGTGCTTCGGTCTGGTTCCCCTTTTGATCGTCCTGGCCGACATTGAGTCGCTCGGCACTGCGCTCCGCTACACCTACCTGGCGATGCTCGTCTTTCATATCATCACGCTGAACTGGACCGGCGGATATGTGGAGATGAAGGATCCATATATGATGATCGCGGGGGCGGTCACCATGATCGTGCATCCTCTGTTCTATTGGCTCCCGGTAGGGTCGTATATTTTCATCCGTAATCGACTGGGGGCGTTCACTGCTCTCGCCGCCTTTCCGTTCCTCTGGGTCGGTTATGAATATTCGCATTCCTTAACCGAATGGTCGTTTCCGTGGTTGACCCTGGGGAATACGCAAACGTTCGACCTGGCACGCATTCAATTCATCAGCTTCACCGGTGTCTATGGTCTTTCGTTCTGGATCCTTGTTGTCAATGTGCTCGCTTTTCTGCTGTACTCCGCCCGCGCGCAGAGAGGAAGTTTCCCGCCGTTTCTACAGGAACGACGAATCTTGCTTCTTCTTCTCGTCGTGTTCCTCGCTCCTCTCGCGTACGGCCTTGTCGTTCTCTCCCACGCAGATGTCGATGGGGAACATCCGGCAATGGATAAGGGTTCGGTGACGGTGGGCATGATCCAGCCGAATCTCAATCCCTGGGAGAGATGGTCGGCGCGCGGGATGTCCATCATCGATCAATGCTGGCAGTTGACGGAGCAGCTGACACATCGCTCACCCCGCCCGGAAATAGTTCTCTGGCCGGAAACGGTGATGCCGTATTTTCTGCTCCTTCCGTCGAACCGTTGGCTGCTGGAGGAGATGCGCAGCCGGTCCGCGTCGGACAGCGTTTCAATCCTCACGGGATTGCCACAGATGGTGATCTATCCTGACTCGGCCCGGGCGCCGCGGAGTTCAAAATCGAATCCGTCTACCGGTGAACGGTATGATACATTCAACGCCGCTGCATTCATCCAGCCAGGCGTGGATTCCATACCGTGGTACGGAAAGATGAAAATGGTCCCATTCGCCGAACGTGTCCCGTACGCTGAATTCTTCTCCTCGTTCGATTTTCTCCGGTGGGGTGTGGGAATCGGCGGGTGGCAAATCGGGCCGGGTCACGTCGTCTTCAAGGATAGGCAGACAGGCGCGCGATTCAGCACGGTCATCTGCTATGAGTCGGTGTATCCGGACTTTGTGGCGGAGTCCGTTCAGAAGGGGGCGGAGTTCCTCACGATCATCACCGTCGACAGCTGGTGGGATCACATGTCGGGGGCCTATCAGCATGAACGGTTTGCGGTGCTGCGTGCGGTGGAGAACCGGCGCTGGATTGCGCGATGCGCCCTCGGCGGAATCTCCTGCTACATCGATCCGTTTGGAAGAGTATACGATGCGACCCCGCTGATGACTGAGGCCGCCCTTTCGCGCACTATCGGGCGAAGTGCAGAGGAAACGCCGTATACATCGCATGGCGACGTTCTCGGGATTACCTGCCTCTGGCTCGCAGGAGCATGTATCGCCTCGGCGACCGGCCGGGCGTTTTATGATCGCTTGAGAAAAAACCAATGGAGTGCATCATGATCGATCTCCGGAGTGACACTGTGACACGGCCGACTCCTCCGATGCGGGAGGCAATGGCCCGTGCCGATGTCGGCGACGATGTTTTTGGGGAAGACCCGACGGTAAACAAATTGCAGGCTGAGGTCGCCTCGATTCTCGGAAAAGAGTCGGCACTCTTCGTCCCGAGCGGGACGATGGCGAATCAACTCTGCATCAAGTGCCACACGAGCGCCGGGGATGAAATCATCGCAGAACGGGGGGCGCACGTCTTCAATTATGAGACCGGCGGTGCAGCATTCCTTTCATCCGTCCAGATTCACATTGTCGACGGGGAACATGGCATCCTGCAGGCCGATCAGATCCGCCGAGTGATCAGGCCCCGGCTATACTACATGCCCCGGACACGACTCGTGTGTCTGGAGAATACGCACAACAGGGCGGGAGGAACGATTTACCCGATCGAGGTGATCCGCGAGATCAGAACAATGGCAACGGAAACCGGACTTCGGATGCATCTCGACGGAGCGCGCCTGTGGAACGCCTGCGCGGCCACCGGAATCTCCCCGGCCGATTACGCCTCATCGTTCGACTCGGTATCGGTGTGCCTCTCCAAGGGACTCGGTGCTCCCGTGGGATCGGTCATCGCCGGGAGCCAGGCGTTCATTGACGACGCCCGGCACTTCAGAAAGATCTTCGGCGGGGGGATGCGACAGGCCGGCGTGCTTGCGGCTGCGGGGCTCTACGCGCTGAAAAACAACCGGGAACGTCTTACGGAAGATCACGAACATGCCGCCTGGCTGGCAAAGGAACTCGCCGGGGTACCGGGATTCTCCATCGACCTTTCGACGGTGCAATCGAACATCATCATCATGGATGTCGAGGGAACGGGCCGTCCACCGGAAGAAATCCTTGCCGCTTTCAAGGCGCAGGGAGTGCTCTTGAGCGCCGGCAATTATATGGGGTTGCGTGCCGTGACGCATCTTGACGTGAGCAGGAAGGACGTTGAACAGGCCGCAGCGATCATCATGAAGACCATGAGAGCACTGTGAGCGGACGGGAACTGTTCAGACACGCCGCGACGGTCCAGGTGCGGAATTATGAAATTGATTGGCAGGGGATCGTCCACAATGCAATCTACCTTCATTATTTTGAGACAGGACGGATCAGCTATCTGCAGTCACTGGGGATCAATGTCGACATCAACGCCATCCAGCATGACACGCGAGTGGTGGTGGCCAGGAATGAAATCGACTATCGATCGCCTGCACGGTTCGGGAATGCCCTTACCGTATTCACACGAATTGTGGAACTCGGTAAGACCAGCTTTACGTTCGAAGGGTTGATTGAGGAGGAGCGCACCCGACGTGTGATCGCGGAGAATCGATCGGTGCACGTCTGGCTCGACCCGGTCGAACATCGGCCGATGGATCTTCCGGTTTTTTTTGTCAACAGCGTTATGGGCTTTGAGGGCTCAAATTGCACGATCCGTCCAAAATAGCCCTAAATCGGCTATTATCCATTAACACATTACCCCGGATGCTTCAACAATCACTTGAATATCACCGCCCACTTGCCTTTTAGTGGTCTGATTTGTACATTGTCACGTTGTGAACAGCCCGGTTTGGGCTTTTTTTATTTGCTACATCCGCACTGCCAATCTGCATGATTTCTACCGAGTTCTTGCCGTTTCTTGACGCGGCGAAGGAGCATACAGTCCGCCTTGGGGCGGAGGTGATTGACGTGGTGATCAGGGGCGATCGGTCCCGCAGGGTCATAGAGCTCTTTGTCGATAACGCCGACGGAGTCTCCCTGGATCTCTGCCGGCAAATCAGCAGATCGCTGAAACAAGAAATCGAAGAAAAGTCGTTGATTGCAGGGTCGTACAGGTTGGATGTCTCATCACCCGGGATTGACCGGCCGCTCAAATTCTCCTGGCAATACAAAAAGCACATCGGCCGGAACCTCGAGATCACCTATCAGGGCGACGACGGGAAACGAAACGTCGCGGGCAAGTTGTTGAGTGTGGATGACAAAGGAATTATGGTTCAAACGGGAAAGGAGTCGACCGTGCTGCGACTCGAATTTCCCGTCATCACAGAATCGAAAGTAAAATCTCCCTGGTAACGTCAGTCATACAGGGGGATGCACTCGCTCTCTAAGTGGAGGTTGAAATGAACGCCGAGATTGTCGAATCATTTTCCCAAATGGTTCGTGAAAAGGGCATCGACAAGGACATGCTCGTGGGCATTGTGGAAGACGTTTTTTCCATGATGGTCAGAAAGCGCTATGGTCAGGACGCGAAGTTCGACGTCGTCGTGAACATGGAGAAAGGTGATATCGAAATCTTCCTCGAGCGGGAAGTGGTCGAAACAGTCGAGAACCCGATAACGCAAGTGTCGGTGGAGGACGCCAAAAGACTGTCGGGCGACGACCTGGGAGTGGGAGAGGATTACGTTGAAGTCATCCCGCTGACCGCATTCGGTCGCCGACTCGTGGTGAGTGCCAAACAGAATCTCAACCAGCGCATCAAGGAAATTGAACGGGAACAGGTCTTCAACGAATACAGCAATGCCGTCGGCGATATCATTGTCGGGGAGATCTATCAGACGAGGCGCAATGAGGTGCTCATCAGTCATAACAGGAACGAGCTTCTCCTCCCGCGCAGCGAGCAGATCGCCAAGGAACACTACAAAAAGGGGGACACTGTCCGGGCTGTGGTGAAAGAGGTACGGAAGAACTCCGGGACCCCGGTGGTGGTGGTTTCACGATCCGACCCGAAGTTTCTCTCGAAACTTTTTGAGATGGAAATTCCTGAAATCTACGACGGCATCATCGAGATCAAACGGATTGCACGCGAACCCGGTGAACGGGCAAAGGTCGCCGTGGAATCTCACGACGACCGCATCGACGCCGTGGGCGCGTGCGTGGGGATGAAAGGGGTCCGGATCCACACGATCGTGCGTGAGCTCAACAACGAAAACATTGATGTGATCAGCTACAGCGATGATCCGATCACGTTCATCGCGCGTTCACTCGCTCCCGCGAAATTGAAGTCGATTGAGCTGAATGAAGAATCGAAGACCGCGAATGTTCTGGTCGCCGCAGAACAGGTTTCCCTGGCCATCGGCCGTAACGGCCAGAATATCCGGCTGGCATCAAAACTCACCGGCTACGAACTGAACCTGGTGAAGGAAGGCGGGGAGGAAGAATATGATATCGATCTTACTGAATTTGAGGAAGAACTCGGCAGTGAAATGATCGGGAAGCTTGCCGGCGCCGGTTTCCAGACGGCACGCGACGTCCTCGACGCTACGATGGATGCGATGCTTGCCATTGAAGGAATGACGGAAGAGAAGGTGGCGGAGATCCGCGCAATGCTTCAGAAGGAGCTCGACGAAGCGGAGGTGGATGAAGACGAAGAGGAATCGGCGGAGGCGGAAACACCAGCGGCACTGGCAGAACCAGCACCACCGGCACCACCGGCAATTGAGCCCGAGACCGATCAGCCGGATCAACCGAAGGCAGAAGAGTCAAAGGCAGAAGAGACAAAAGACGGGGAATAGCCCCGCCGGCGGCAGCCCCGCCATGGCAAACGGAGAAGGATACGAATGGCTGAAACAGCAGAACGAAAAAAGAAGCTGTACAAGGTTGCAACCGAGCTGAACCTTTCGCATGAGACGGTGCTCGAGTTTCTTCGCAAGAAGGGACATGAGGTGAAGAACCACATGTCCGCGGTCGACGACGCGATGATGCACGACATCCTGGCGCATTTCAAGAAGGAGAAGGATGTCGCAGAAAAGCACCAGCGGAAGATTCAGGAAATCCGGGATCACAAGAAGAAGGTAGAGAAAAAGCCGGAGCCGTCGGCCGAGGCCGCACCCGTGATCGTTCACTCGCAGCTCAATGTCACGCCGACGAAGGTGCTCCCCGGGGCTGAAGAGCCGACGGAGCAGGAGACTCTCCCGGACGTGGCGGCAGAGCAAGAACACGCCGCGGCGGGGCTGGAAGTTGTCGACCTGGAAGAGACCGGCGCGGCCGTTGTCGAAGCCGTGCCCGCGGCGACCGAGGGTTCAACGACAGTCGAACCACCTGTTGCTGAAACTCCGGCCGAGGAAGAAGAGGCGATCGAAGAGGGTCAACCTCCTGCACCGGATGTTGTTCCTGCCCGTCCCGGCCAGGAATACCTCTCGCCGCTCGAAAAAGAGCGCCGTTCGAAAGTCGGCCTGACGATCAAGGGCAGAATGGATTTGCGTCCGAAAGGGCAGCCTGCCAAACCCGCGAAGCCGGGAAAACCGGCTCGCCCGGGAAAAGGGGAGTCGACGGAAGGCCGTCCTGCCCCTGCTGGAGCGGAGACTGCCGGCGAGCTTGATGAGCATAAGCGGAAGAAGAAAAAGAAGAAGGTGCGAGAAGAGACGCCGGATGTCCCGGCGGTAGCGCATACCGAAGAGGCCGTCGGCGACAAGAAAAAGAAGAAGAAAAAGAAACTCCGCCACAAGCCGATCGACCAGAGCGAAGTGGACGATGCCATACGCCGAACCTTCGCCGCCATGGACGACACGCCGGTCAGCGGCCGCGCGACCTTCAGGAGAAGAAAACGACGCGAGCGGGAGGAAGAGGAGCAGCGTCTCCAGGAAGAGGCTCTGCGCGAAGAAGGGAAGCTGAAAGTCACGGAATTCGTCTCCGTGAACGATCTCGCCAATCTCATGCACGTGAACGTTGCGGATGTCATCAAGAAGTGCATGGAACTGGGGATCATGGTGTCGATCAACCAGCGGCTGGAAAAGGATACGATTCAACTGGTGGCCGATGAATTCGGGTTCGAGGTCCAGTTCTATTCCGACGTCGTCGACGAAGAACTGGTCGACTCGACTGAAGATAAGCCGGAAGATCTCGTGCGTCGCCCCCCTGTTGTCACCATCATGGGCCATGTCGATCACGGAAAGACTTCGTTGCTCGACTACATCCGTCGGTCAAATGTGGTCGCCGGCGAGTCCGGCGGGATAACCCAGCACATCGGCGCATATGAAGTGACCAGCGCCTCGGGGAGCACAGTAACGTTTCTCGATACGCCTGGCCACGAGGCATTCACCGCCATGCGTGCGCGCGGTGCGCAGATCACGGATATCGTCGTCCTGGTCGTCGCGGCGGACGACAGCGTCATGCCGCAGACACTGGAGGCGATCAGTCACGCCCAGGCGGCGAATGTCCCCATCATTATTGCCATCAACAAGATCGACAAGGCCGAAGCGAATTCCGACCGGATCCGGCAGCAACTTGCCGAGCGAAACATCCTGGTCGAAGAGTGGGGTGGGAAATATCAATGCGTTGAGCTGTCTGCACGAACCGGAAAGAATGTCGATCTCCTGCTCGAGAAGATCAGCCTTGAAGCCGACGTTCTTGATCTCAAGGCCAATCCGAATCGACTGGCATTCGGGACCATCGTAGAAGCACAGCTCGACAAGGGAAAGGGTGTCACCTCCACGATCCTCGTTCAAAAGGGGACCCTGAGGATTGGTGATCCGTTCCTTGCAGGCGTGTACAGCGGGAAGGTGCGCGCAATGTATGACGAGCGGGGGAAGCGCGTTGAAGCGGCCGGTCCGTCCGTCCCCGTGCAGTTGACGGGTTTGGATGGCGTGCCCCAGGCCGGCGATCCGTTCATTGTGATGGCTACGGACAGAGAAGCGAGGGAAATCAGTCTGCGCCGCCAGCAGTTGAAGCGGGAGCAGGATTTCCGGCAGATTCACCTCACCACCCTCGACGACATTTCGGAACAGATCAAACAGGGTGGCGTCAAGGAACTTGCCGTGATCGTGAAAGGCGACGTGGACGGTTCCGTCGAAGCGCTCTCCGATTCGTTGATGAAGACCGAGCACAAGGAAGTGAAGCTGAGGGTCATTCACAGCGGCGTTGGCATGATCTCGGAATCGGACGTCATCCTTGCCGCGGCTTCGAATGCGGTGATCATCGGGTTCAGGGTCCGTCCAAACCTCAACGCGCGCCGGCTGGCGGAAAAAGAGAAGGTGGACATCCGGATGTATAATATCATCTATGATGCCATCGACGATGTGCACCAGGCCCTGGAAGGCCTCCTTTCGCCGGAGAAGAAGGAAGAAGTGCTGGGAACCGCGGAGGTGCGGGAGATTTTCAAAGTCCCGCGTATCGGGAACATCGCCGGGTGCCATGTGATCGAAGGAAAGATCGTGCGGAGCAACAAGATCCGTCTCATCCGGGATGGGATCCAGGTCTTCGATGGGACGATGAGTTCCCTCAAGCGCTTCAAAGACGACGTGCGTGAAGTGGAATCGGGATTTGAGTGCGGCATCGGCATCGAGAATTTCAACGATATCAAGCCGGGCGATATGATCGAGGCATACCGCATCGTCGAATCAAAGCGGAAACTGTCCAGCTGAGGCAGTGATCGGGAAGAGCAGTCAACAGGATCCGCCTTTCCTTGTTGACGCGAACGAATGCCGGCACCAGAACGCGAGGAGTTTGATGTCGATACGTCATGAGAGGGTCGCATCGCTGTTGAAAGAAGAAATCGGCTCGATCCTCCAGAAGGAACTGAGTAATCCTGCAATGGGGTTCACGACCGTTACCGACGTACGGGTGACGCCGGATTTGCGGACCGCGAAAGTCTATTTGAGCATTTATGGCTCGGAAGAGGTCCGGCAGGAAACCATGGCGATCCTGGAACGGGACAAGCCGCAACTCCGCAGTCTCCTTGCAAAACGCGTGCGCATCAGGTTCATGCCCGTGCTGGAGTTGATCAGGGATGATACCCTTGACCGCGTCGAAAGAATCAACACGATTCTCAAGAAGATTAACGATGAACGGGACGGAGCCAAAAGCGGAGAAGATTCCAGCACATAACCAGGAAGAACGGCTGTTGCTGGTGGATAAACCGGCAGGGTGGACGTCGTTCGACGTCGTCAACAGAATCCGGCACCTCCTCCATGTGAAGAAGGCAGGACATGCGGGTACTCTTGACCCGCTTGCGACCGGTCTTCTGATTGTATGCACAGGGCGTTTGACGAAGGACCTTGCACGGTACACGGCGGACGAGAAGGAATACCTGGTCACCATGCTTCTGGGAGCGCGGACGCCGAGCGGTGACGCGGAGACGCCGGTGGCCGAAACCAGATCACTTGACGGAGTTACCCCGGAGCGGGTTGCAGCCGCGGTACAGTCATTCATCGGTCCGCAACAGCAGATCCCCCCGATGTGGTCTGCGGTGAAGGTAAGGGGGAAACGGCTGTATCGTTATGCACAGCGCGGGGAGACCGTGGAACGGGCTCCGCGCGACGTCGTCATCCATTCCATCGAAATCGGGAGCATCGACCTTCCGTCGGTGGAGATGACCATCGTCTGTTCCAAAGGAACCTACATACGGACACTGGTGGACGACATCGGTCGAATGTTGGGCTGTGGCGCGTACGTGACCAGTCTCCGGAGAACACGGATCGGTGAGTTTTCGGTTTCCAGGGCACAGACGATCGCAGAGCTGGAACACGGCGTAGAGGAAGGCATGTTTCGTACGGTATGATCGTCGCACGCTCAGTAAAGGAAGTTCCGCTGGAATCGGCATCGATAGTCACCGTGGGGACGTTTGATGGGGTCCACCGGGGCCATCGTGCCATTCTCACCCGCGTCCTGGAAGCGGCGAAACAGAAACGCGCACAGAGCATGGTTCTGACGTTTGAGCCGCACCCCCGTGTGGTGCTCGGCGCGCGGGGAGAAAAGGTGGAGGTATTGACGTCGGTTGAAGAACGCGCGGGACTCTTTGCGGCGGCCGGCATCGACGTCATGGTCGTCATCCCGTTCACGCTGGAATTTTCGCGCCAGTCGGCCGAGGAGTTCGTGCGCCGCTGGTTGGTTGATTCGATGCATGTGCACCATATGGTGGTCGGACATGATCATCATTTCGGCAAGGGGAGGCAGGGTGGCGTTGAAGAGCTCGCACGCCTCGGGAAAGAGTGGGGCTTCAGCGTAGAGCAGGTGCCCCCCCTGGTCATCGATGGAAGCATCGTCAGCAGTTCGCTGATCAGGTCCGCCCTCCGTGAAGGTGAAATTGACCGGGCGGCCGCATTTCTCGGTTACCGGTATAACTTCAACGGGGTTGTGGTCCGGGGCGACCGGAGAGGGGAAACGTTGGGATATCCGACGGCAAACCTCAGACTTCTGCCTCCGGAAAAAATGATCCCCGGGCATGGCGTGTACGTGGTGGAGGGGCGCTGGGACGGCGGAAGGCGGTATGGGATGATGAACATCGGCGTCCGGCCCACGGTGGGGTCGGGCCTGCAGGAAACCACCGAAGTGCATTTCTTCGACTACCAGGGGGAGATGTATTCGAAAGAGGTTCGGGTGGAGCTTCTTGCACGGCTGAGAGAGGAACGCAAGTTCCCGTCGCTGGATGCCCTCGTCCGACAACTGAACGACGATCGGCAGGAATCGCACAGGATTATCAAGCGTTTGGCTGAAATCTCATCATGAATCAATAGGTTACAGAGGAGTCTTTTTCCATGGCAATCACGAAGGAACAAAAGGCAGAGGTCGTCAAGAAGTACGGGAAATCCGAAACCGACACAGGGGCACCGGAAGTCCAGATTGCTCTTCTCACCGCCCGCATTAACGACCTTGCGCCGCATTTCGAGAAATTCAAGAAGGACCACCATTCACGGGTAGGATTACTCAAGATGGTCGGGAAACGCCGGCGGCTTCTGGACTATCTCCAGGAGATGAATATCGACCGGTACAGGAAAATCATAGCTGATCTTCAGATCAGAAAATAACACTAGTGTAAAGGACACCAACAAAACAGTATGAAAGTCACAAAAGAATTTGAGCTCGGCGGGAAAACTTTCTCGATCGAGACCGGCCGGTTCGCCAAACAGGCGGACGGTGCCGTGATGGCCCGCTTCGGCGATACGATGGTTCTTGCAACCGTCGTTGCCACGAAGGAGCTGAAGGAGGGCCTTGACTACTTCCCGCTCTCTGTGGACTATCGCGAAAAGGCAGCCTCCGCAGGAAAAATCCCCGGCGGATTCTTCAAGCGTGAAGCGAGACCTTCGGAAAAGGAGATTCTTTCGGCACGGTTGATCGACCGGCCGATCCGCCCCATGTTCCCCGATTGGTTCCAGTATGAGACGCAGATCATCGTTACGGTCTACTCGTCTGATCAGGAACATGACGGTGATGTGCTCGGGGCTGTTGCGGCATCCGCCGCACTCATGGTCTCCGATATCCCCTTTGAGGGGCCGATTGCCGAGGTGCGTGTGGGCAGGGTGAATGGCCGGCTTGTAGTCAATCCGACATTCACGGAGCTCCAGTCGAGCGATCTCGATGTCACGGTCGCCGGCACGGAAGATTCCATTGTGATGGTCGAGGGCGAATCGCGGGAAATCTCTGAACAGGACATGCTCGACGCAATGACCTTTGCCCATGAATCCATCAAGCAGCTTTGCAGGCTGCAGCGGGAGCTTGTTGCAGAGGCAGGACGGCAGAAGCGCGTTCCCCCCGCGAAGGAGGGATTCGAGGAGCTGGCTGCGGCGGTGAAGGCGAAGATCGGCGACAAATTACGGACGCTTGCCAACACGCCAATGCTCAAGGAAGCGCGCGCAGAGAAAACTGCGGCGCTCTACAACGAAGTGGAAGCTGCGCTTGCCGAATCCTTCCCTGACAAGAAGAAAGAGATCGACAACATCCTGCATGAAATCGAGTACACGGAAATGCGGGAGATGATTCTTTCGCAGGGACGCCGGCTCGATGGCAGGGGATTGAGGGATATTCGTCCCATCACCATCGAAATCGGACTCCTCCCGCGTACCCACGGATCTGCCCTCTTCACGCGCGGAGAAACCCAGAGCCTGACCACCGTGACGCTCGGCACGAAGCTGGACGAACAGGTGATCGACGGGCTGCTGCCCGATTCCACGAAACGGTTCATGCTGCATTACAACTTTCCACCATTCTCCGTCGGCGAGACGGGGCGGATGGGAGGCGTTGGACGCCGTGAAATCGGCCATGGAAACCTGGCGGAACGGTCACTCAAGAATATGATGCCGATAGAGTCGGAGTTTCCGTATACCGTCCGGATAGTCTCCGACATTCTCGAGTCGAACGGTTCATCGTCGATGGCGACAGTCTGCGCCGCATCGCTGGCCCTTTTTGACGGCGGTGCCCCGCTGAAAAAGTCCATCGCCGGCATCGCGATGGGCCTCGTGAAGGAGAAAGACCGCATTGCCATTCTGAGCGACATTCTCGGGAATGAAGACCATCTCGGCGATATGGATTTCAAAGTGGCCGGATCCCGGGATGGAATTACCGCATGCCAGATGGACATCAAGATCCGGGGGATTTCGCTCGAAATCATGCGGTCGGCCCTTGCGCAAGCACGGGAAGGCCGGCTCCACATCCTGGGTGAAATGGACAAGGCCTTGAACGCACCTCGGGGTGAAATGTCTCCGTTTGCACCGCGCCTGACAACGATCAAAATACCCATCGATATGATCGGTGCCGTGATCGGACCCGGTGGAAAGGTGATCCGTCAGATCGTCAAGGATAGCGGCGCGGAGATCAACATCGAGGATGATGGTTCCGTGGTCGTGGCTGCGACGAGTCAGGAATCCGCGGACAAAGCACTCCGGGAGATTGCCCGGATCACGGAGATTCCTGAAGTCGGAAAGGTCTACAGGGCAACGGTGAAGAAAGTCATGGAATTCGGCGCGTTTGTGGAATTCCTCCCCGGGAAAGAAGGTCTCGTTCACGTTTCCCAGCTTGATGTCAAGCGCGTTAACAAGCCGTCAGACGTCGTGAAAGTCGGCGACGAGTTCGACGTGAAGATCATCGACAAGGACGAGCAGGGACGGTGGAAACTCAGCCGCAAAGTGCTGATGAAGCCGGAAGATGGGGAACACCACGACCAGGGCCAGCAGGAAAGGCCGCATTCCGAAGGGGACAGGCCGAGGCATCACGACCGATAGATGTGTGTTTTGTTACAGAAGGAGTCGTTGTACGAAGCCCGCGCAAGCGGGCTTCTGAGTTTCAGCGGAAGACCAGCTGGTGCTTGAAGCCGTCGATCTCCATTTCATTCATCAGCCACGACATGATCGACGGACCGTATTTATTCAGGAAGAAAATGACATTGACTTCGCGTTCCTGCATTGTTCCGCCGGGAAGAAGAGCGCCGATGGACCGTTCGATCTGACGGACCGCGGTCTCGTGTTGCCGTTGCTGCGCTGCGGCACCTTTCTCTTTCAGAATGTTCAGTTGCTGACGGATTTTCGAAAGGGTGTTGTCCAGGACGGGGAGCAATGTCGGGTCTATTTCACTCAAGCCAAAGCGGAGCTCGTTCAGCGCTCGCTGAAGCTCCTGATCTGCATTGGTAAAGATCCCCTCGATCTTCACCGAAGCCACCTGCTCAACAACCTTTGCAATGAGGCGCTCCTTGTCTCCGAAAAAATCCTCGAGGTCGAGGGCAAACTTTTCAGCCGTGCGCGAAACCTTGTCTTCGACGATCGAAAGACTCGCACGGGGGTAAATAATCGGGCGCACAGTTCCCAGGTGCTCATACACAGGTTTGAGCTGGGCATGATAGGCGATTTCGGATGGGCCTGCGACGTAGGCCACCGTGGGCAGGATCGTGTCCTGTGCGATAGGGCGGAGAACGACATTCGGGCTCAGGAGTTCAGGAGTCTCCCGTGCAATCTGCAGCAGTTCGTCTTTCGAGAGGAAATGGCGTGTCCCCTTAAGGCTGTAGTCTGTCTCTCTCGGCTCAATGAGGTACCGGCCTCCTTTGTGAAAGAGAAAGAGGTTGATCGACTTCGTCTTGATCTGGGCGTGATACTGCTGCTCGAGCTCTGCACTCTGTGTGATCACCAGCTGCGACACGGCCGGGAATTCCGTGACCTCTCGCACAAACAGCGGCGAGAGGAGTTGCTTGAACCGGGGATTGTTGACCGAGACGAACACGAGTCCGTGATCGCGAAAGAGATACCCCAGCCATCGCGCGAAGGCTTCATTAAACGTCTTCCCCGGCGCATAACAGGACTTGAGGGTCGCAAATAACGGTTCGGAAAACTCGGTGAGCGGAAGAAGTTCCTGCACACGGCTGATCGCTTTCTCGATCCATTCATCGAACACCATCTCCCCGACCGGGCCGGTATTCCGCTCGGGGAGGATGCCCCCCGGCAGATAGGTCACAGGCGTCATACGGCCCTCCCTGTCGGGGATTGCCATGCCACTCATTTCCTCAAAGTCGTGATCTTCACCCTCCAGCCAGAATACCGGGACGAACTCTTTCTGTGGAAATTTCTGTTTCAATTTTGAAGCGAGCAGGAGAGTCGTGGCTGCCTTGTACACGGTGTACAGGGGCCCGCCGAATATTCCAACCTGTTGTCCTGTCACGACTGCATACGAATTCGGACGGCCCAGGCGTTCGATGTTCTCCATCGTGCGCTGCCCGGCCCCGTATCCTGTATTCTGTTCTCGAAGAACCTGGGCGAGAACGTTTCTCTCGACCGGGTGGGCGTCGATCGCCTGCATGACCGACGCGCTTCCGGCTCCGTCGCGAAACGGACCGGCGAAGTATTTCATGGCGTCCGGAGCGCCGTGCAGGTAATCCTGAAACAGCGTGGAATATCCGCCCGCAGATTGCGGGAGATGAGAATAATCGATCCAGCGGGTGTTAGAAGCCATGGCGAAAAGACATCCTCGTGTTGGAAAAATATAGTGGGAATGGAGTGGAGAAGCAACATTTTCCCTTTTCCGCCCGCATCCGTGAAACGATCTGCCCGCCGATGGTGTTAGTAAATGGTATCCTCTTCAGGCACGAACCAAGGAATTCCCATGAGAATTTTCGTTCTCACTACCGCAATGCTTCTCCCTCTGCTCGTCCAGGCTGGCGATGTGAACGGAAAGGTCTTCTTCAAAGGCAATGCACCGAGGCAAGCCCGGATTAATATGGCCGGCGATCCCCGCTGCATGGCTCTTCACAAAGAACCCGTCTATGCCGAGGATGTGATCGTCAACCAGAATGGGACGCTGGAGAACGTCGTGATCACGGTGAAATCGGGGCTCCCGGGGAAGAAGTATCCGACTCCCTCCGAGAAGGTCATTTTCAATCAAGACGGTTGCCGGTACATTCCTCATGTGGTGGCCATGATGGTTGGACAGACGCTGGAAATCGTGAATGATGATCCGACGCTGCATAACGTCCACACACTTTCGAAGCTCAACTCACCGTTCAATATCGCCCAGCCAAAGAAGGGGATGCGATTGGACCGATCGTTTGACCGCGTGGAGACGTTTAAAGTGAAGTGTGAAGTTCACCCCTGGATGGCGGCGTACATTGCGGTGCTGGACAATCCATATTTCTCAGTGACCGGGAAGGATGGGGAGTTCACCATCAAAGGTCTTCCCGCCGGTGAATATGTCCTGGAAGCGTGGCATGAACGATACGGGACAAAGACCTTCAATGTGAAGATCGGACCAAAAGGATCAACGACAGCAAACGTCACCTACGAAATGAAATAACCTTTCCACCATCCCAAGTACTGAATCGGCGCTTGATGCCTCACGTAAATACTCCCGTTTCTGCCCGATTGCGTGAATTTCGGAAGCCGTCCCCATGGCACCGTGTGTTTTCCACAGATCACCGTGTCATCGGCCTGCAGTATGGATTTACCTCCCTCGCGTTTCTCCTTCTCGGGCTGTTGTTTATGCTCATCATGCGATGGCAGCTTGCCTACCCGGGTGAGGCAGTGCCATGGCTAGGTCGCCTTTTTGGCCCTAATCGCATGCCGGAAGGAATCATGCTTCCCGAATTCTACAACCAGCTCGGTTCGATGCATGGGACGATCATGGTATTTCTCGGCATCGTTCCCCTCGGGGTCGGAGCCTTTGGCAATTACCTCGTCCCCTTGCTCATCGGCTCGCACGAGATGGCATTTCCCCGATTGAACGCGTTGAGCTATTGGACATATGTAGCCGGCGGGATGGCGATGCTCGTGGGGTTCGTTCAACCCGGCGGGGGACCAGGTTCGGGATGGACATCGTACCCTCCACTCTCGGTGATCGCCCTTGACGGTCAAAGTTATTGGCTGATCGGGCTGTTTCTTATCGGGACATCGTCGCTGTTCGGGTCCGTCAATGTGATTACTACAGTGGTCCAACTTCGGGCCGAGGGAATGGATTTCCTCAGATTGCCATTTTTTGTATGGGCGCAATTCGTCTCGTCGTTTCTGCTGCTCCTCGCATTCCCGCCGTTGCAGGCAGCAAGTGTGCTCCAGCTAATGGACCGACTTGTCGGGACGAGCTTCTTTCTCCCCTCGGGCTTGATCGTGTCCGGACAACCTCTCAGCAACACGGGCGGCGGATCGCCCGTCCTCTGGCAGCACCTGTTCTGGTTCCTCGCCCACCCGGAGGTTTATGTGCTCATCCTCCCCGCAATGGGAATCGTTGCAGAGATCATTACGACGAATGCCCGGCGACCTCTGTTTGGATACCGGACAATCGTCTTCGCAACCGTCGGCCTTGGCATTGCTTCGATGGTCGTCTGGGCACATCATATGTTCCTTACGGGTATGGGGCCCGTCATGAGCACATTCTTTCAGGCGACCACGATGATCGTCTCCATTCCCTCGGTGATCATCGTTTCGTCGCTCCTGTTGACGCTCCGGGGGGGCGCAATCCGGTTCTCCACGCCCATGCATTTCGCCCTTGCGTTTCTCCCGATGTTCGGACTCGGGGGATTAACCGGCTTGCCCCTTGGTCTCGCGCCGACGGATATTCCGCTCCACGATACGTACTACGTCATCGGTCATTTCCATTACATCGTTGCTCCGGGAACGATCTTCGCCCTGTTCGCGGGGATTTATCATTGGTTTCCGAAGATCACGGGGCGATACATGAACGAGGTCCTTGGCCGTCTCCATTTCTGGCTGACACTCGCCTTCATGAACGGAGTTTTCTTCCCGATGTTCATCCTCGGGCTGGCCGGGGTATCGCGTCGCCTTTACGATGGCGGCGTCCAGTATGCCCACGCCCAAAGCGTGGTCCACTGGAATGTCTTCATGTCCATATCCGCGTGGGCTCTTGGTGTCGTTCAACTTCTCTTTATCGGTAATCTGTTCTGGAGTATCTGGAAGGGGAGGAAGGCCCCGCAGAATCCCTGGGGGGCCACGACACTGGACTGGTCGGCCGAATCGGAAAACCCTGTCAGGGTATTTCGTCCTGCCTACGACTACCGTACTGCCGACAAGGAACCTGAATTCTATCCTCAGAATGAGTCTGCATGAACCCGCCATTGCCCTATAGCGAGGAAGCGCGCTTTGATACCGGGACGACCAATGGGGTCGTTGGGATTGGACTCTTTCTCGCTTCCGAATTCATGTTTTTTGGTTCGCTCGTTGCGGCCTACGTTCTTCTCCGCTCGAGTGCTCCTGAATGGACCTTGCAGCTTCCCAATCAAACGTTCGAAGCATGGTTGGCGACGTTCCTCCTTTTGAGTGCGAGTTTTCTGGTTTCACGGGCGGTCAGACGAGGATCTTCGGAACGTTCATTTTTTTCCCACCTCCTGGCAGCGGGCGGGTTCGCAATCGGGTTCTTGCTCCTCAAGACCGTGAATCTCTACGGCCTCCTGAAAAGCGGAATTTTGCCGGCGGCCAGCACGGCAAACGGGTTGTTTTATCTCTTTTCTGTTCTTCACGCCCTCCACGTCCTCGGAGGTGCTGCCTGGATCCTCTTTTTGCTTGGGACGGGACGTTCATCCACGACGACCCCGGGCTCCCAAATACGGAGGGGCAAACTTCTCCTCGCCTATTGGGCCTTCCTGGACGTAGTCTGGATGGCTATCCTGGCTCTCTTTTACCTGGGTTGAGGCAAAATCGGACGGAAAAGAGAAGAAAAACGGAATTCCACGGCGCCTTCCAGTGTTAGAATGTGGAGCGTTTGTTGGGATCACCGTTATTGCAGGCCTCTCTGAAGGAGCAGCGTGATGTTTTCTCCGGTCGGATCGCGCAAAGCATTTCTCATGGTTCTGTTTGTCCTCCTGTGCACCTCCGCTGCATCCTCGTGCCCGGTGTGCTTCGGCGCAAAAGACGCCCCGGTGAATCAAGCTTCTGTCCAGGCTATCGAAATATTGCTCGGCTGCACCGGAGTGGTCGCTGCGGGCATCGGAGGCTTTGCGACGCGTATCTTTTTTCGCTTGAAGAAACACCGTCAGACGAAGTGATAACAACCATTCCTCGCAACTACTTTTTTAATCGCTGATGCCCGGCTTACCTCCCGATGGCGCCCTACACGGCCATCAGATCGATCAGATCATGTTGATTATTCATATCATCATGATTACCGTATTCGTCGGGTGGCTCGCATATTTCACGGTCGCGGTCTTTCGGGGGCGGAGGAGAAAGCGGCCCGTTGAGGCAGGAACGAGGGGGGCGCGCTGGGGGGTTTTCAGCGAAGTAGCGATCGCTGCAGCAGAAGTCGCGATACTCGTCGGTCTCGCCGTCCCTTTTTGGGCTTCCCGCGTTTCGGCACTCCCGAACGAACACGATTCCACAGTCGTGCGTGTGGTCGCCGAACAGTATGCGTGGAATGTGCATTATCCCGGTCCCGATGGCATCTTCGGACGGACCGACCCGTCGCTGGTTTCTTCTGAGAATCCCGTCGGCCTGGACAGAAGCGATCCGCGGGGGAAAGACGATGTTGTGACGATGAATGTCATGCATTTGCCCGTTGATAAACCGGTGATCATCTATCTGACCTCAAAAGATGTGATCCACAGTTTTTCGCTTCCGGTCTACCGCATCAAGCAGGACGCGATCCCCGGCCAGCGAGTGCCAATATGGTTCACTCCGTACAAGACTTCCGACCAGATCCGGGATGAAGAGGTCGCGACGTACTCCGTGGATCCGGCCGACTCCATACGTGATCTCAGCTCGTTGAGCCCGGTTGTCGACATTAAGAATGGCGCGGACAGCGTCATCGTTCCTGCGGGAACTCCGTTGACGATGGATGTACGGGTAAGCCTTTCGGATGCCGGGTTCCGGTCCGTCCAAGCCGCGCCGTTTACGCCCACAGAGATTGCCTGCGCCCAGCTTTGCGGACTCGGTCATTACCGGATGCGCGGATTCCTCACGGTGGAATCCGAGAGTGCGTACCAGCAGTGGCTCGGGGACAAGGTCCAGGAAGCCGAGTCGCAGTAACTACCGAAGCAAACTTCTCACAGACGACCTACCATGACAAAATCAGAAATGTGGCTGTACCGGTTCGCGGTGATCCTGGCAAGCTGCACGTTTCTCCTTGTGATTGCCGGAGGGCTGGTCACAAGCACGGGATCCGGATTGGCGGTTCCGGATTGGCCTCTTTCCTACGGACAGGTGATGCCCCCGATGGTCGGGGGGATATTCTACGAACACGGCCACCGGATGGTTGCTACGTTCGTCGGCATGCTGACTGTAGTCTTCACGGTCTGGCTGCTCCGCGTGGAAAAGAGAAAATGGGTGAAGGCGCTCGGCGTGGCGAGCCTGTTCGCAGTAATCCTCCAGGGGATCCTCGGGGGGCTGACCGTTCTGTTTCTGCTCCCGACGCCCATCTCCGTGATGCACGCGACGCTGGCTCAATCCTTCTTCAGCGCTGTTGTCGTCCTCGCACTCGTCACTTCTCCGGGCTGGCGCGCAATTCAACCAAAACGCTTCGAGGGCTCCAGGAAGACACGACGCTACGCGCTTCTTGCCACCGGCGCGATTCTCCTGCAACTGGTCCTCGGCGCGTGGATGCGCCATAGCGACGCCGGATTGGCAATTCTTGACTTCCCTCTGTCCTATGGCCACATTCTTCCTCCACTCTCCCAGGAACAGCTCCAGGCGGTGAACACCCTCCGTCTCGAACGCGGGTTTCCTACCGTGGAGGCGAGCCAAATATGGATTCATTTCGCACACCGTTGCGGAGCTTTGCTGGCGGCCGCATTGGTCTTCACCTTTGTCGGTCATGTTCTTGTCACCTACAAGGACGAAAAACGCCTGCGTGAGCCCGCGATCATTCTCGGTCTCCTCATCATCATGCAGATTGTGTTCGGTGCTCTCACCGTTTGGACAGGGAAGGGCGTGGAGATTGCCACAATTCACGTGGCCACGGGGGCCCTTCTCCTCGCCACCGGCACGTTTCTGACGATGAGAGTATTTCGAATCTATTCTGTACAACCCGCACCTGCGGCATTCTCAACGGTTCCACAACCGTCAAGGCCATGAAGCCACCCACACATACACCCGGCGTCTTCGCCCTGGAACGGTCCCACATTATGGACTACATCAGCTTAACCAAGCCGGAACTCACCTTCCTGTCAGTGCTCACGGCACTCGCGGGATTCCTCATCGGGACTGATGGAGCAATTCAGCCATTGCTCCTTGCCGCGGCTCTCGCCGGGACTGCGCTGGTGGGCGGCGGGGCAGGGTCTCTCAACCAACTCATTGAGAGACGTTGGGATGGAATGATGAAGCGAACGGAACATCGCCCCCTGCCGGCAGGTCGTCTTTCCCCGGGTCAGGTGCTGCTCTTCGGTGTGGTGTCTTCCATGAGCGGGTTGGCGATCCTCGGGCTGTTCGTCGGACTTCTTACTGCGGGGCTCGCGTTGCTGACGCTTTGCTCTTATCTCTTCCTTTACACACCGCTCAAGCGTATTACGCCGCTCGCAACCCTGGTAGGAGCACTCCCCGGTGCAATCCCCCCTGTGATGGGCTGGACCGCTGCCGGCCAACACCTGGATCTGACGGCACTCTTTCTGTTCGCTGTGCTTTTCTTCTGGCAGATACCGCACTTTCTGTCGCTTGCATGGATTTACCGGCACGACTATGCAGGGGCCGGTTTTCGGCTCCTGACCTCTGTCGATCCCTTGGGAAGCCGGACTGCCCGTCAAAGCCTCGCCTTCATGCTGCTCCTGTCGGCCGTGGTTTTCCTTCCGTGGATTACTGGCTTCCTGGGTGTCATCTACGTGATCGGTTCGGTGGGCATCAGCGCGGGCTTCCTGACAACGGGGTGGAGGCATGCTGTGGAAAGGACGAATCGATCGGCCAGGATAATGTTTGTCGCATCCCTGATCTATCTTCCAACATTGATGGGCCTGATGGTCGTGGACCGTCTTCTTCTCCCCCGGTAAGCGCACATGACCATTCAGGACCTCCCGTTCCTCAATGCGCTGCTGAATTCCTGCAGCACGATCCTGCTCGTTACAGGGTTCCTGTTAATAAAGCGGCGGCATATCGCCGCGCACCGGGCTGTGATGATTTCCGCGCTCTGCGTTTCGGTTCTTTTCCTTACCTCATACCTCATCTATCACGCACATGTCGGGAGTGTCCACTTTACCGGGACGGGCGTGGTTCGGCCCATCTACTTCACCATCCTGACCACCCATACTATCCTCGCCGTCGTGATTGTGCCTCTTGCCATCATCACGCTGAGCCGCGCCCTACGAAAAAAGTTCGTCAGACACAAGGCGATCGCGCGGTGGACCCTGCCGATCTGGCTGTATGTGTCCTTCACGGGTGTTGTCATCTATGTAATGCTCTATCGGCTCTATCCCCGGTAATCGGGGGGGTACGCCGGGAAGGAAGTGCGGAAGCGGTCAGAGGGAGAGAAGGACATTGGAGAGCAGGAGGGCAAACCGTTCTTTCACCTGTTCCGCAACGTCGGTGACCTCGGAATGATCGAGCGGTTGTGTTCCGATACCGGTAGCTTTATTGGTAATGCACGACACGCCGAGGATCCTGATCCCGAGAGCAGCCGCCTGACGGACTTCAAGAACGGTTGACATTCCGACCGCGTCCCCACCTGCACGATGGACCATTTCGACTTCTGCCGCGGTTTCGTAGGAAGGCCCTTTTACGCCGGCGTATACTCCGCACTGAACCGGCATTCCCAGCCGTTGCGCCGTTTGAAGAGTGAGACTGACGAGATCCGGATCATACAGCGACCGGCGAACATTTCCCCACCGTGTTGCAGGTGTCAGGCCCGACTCGGAGGTCAGGTTGATCTGGTCCCGTATGACCATCAAGTCGCCTGGCCGAAAATGCCGGTTGACCCCGCCGGCGGCGTTCGTAATGACGAGCGTCTTGACCCCCAGTTCGTGCGCGATGAAAATGGGGAAGAGGACCGCTGATAGGTCGTTGCATTCGTAGAAGTGGATCCTCCCCTGGAAGGCGATCACCGGTCTTCCGGTTTCCGTTCGGGCAAACACCAGGCGGCCTTTGTGACCTGCCACAGTGCCTATCGGGTAGTGGGGGATGGATGAAGTCGGAAGGATCAGCCGTTGTTGAAGGCGTTCAGCAAACTCTCCGAGACCGGATCCCAGGATGAGCCCGATCTCGGGCAAAGTGCCGATGCGGGAAAGGATGGAGTCGGCCGCTGACCTGACCCGCTCCTGCATGGCTTCCATGGTGTCAGCAACCTTACGGTGCATTTAGTCTTTGTCATCGGTCGGTGGCACAAAGCAGCGCCGGCATCGCGCCTCGTACGCGTCTTTCGCCCCCACAAGAAAGCGTTCGTGGGCTGCAGTCGTCCGTTGCGTACGGTCCGCCGGGTTCCCACAGACGACGCAGATTGCGAGGGTCTTGGTGATGTACTCTGCTACCGCCAGGAGCTGCGGCATCGGCTCGAAAGGTTTGCCGCGGTAGTCCTGATCGAGGCCCGCGATGATGATCCGCTTCCCTTGATCGGCCAGCTGTTCCGCCACAGCGACAAGCCCGATATCGAAGAATTGGCCCTCATCAATTCCGACGACCTGTGCATCCCTGGCCTGAACGAGGATTTGAGCCGAATTGTCGACCACGGTCGAGAGGAGCTTTGCCTCGCTGTGGGAAACGATATGGTCAGAACTATAGCGGGTATCGATACGGGGTTTGAAAATTGCAACGCGCAATCGGGCAATTTCAGCACGGCGGATGCGGCGGATGAGTTCTTCGGTCTTTCCGCTGAACATGCAGCCTGCTATCACTTCTATCCACCCCGTTTCCCGGGGGGAGTCATGTATCGTTGGGATCGACATACGTTAGGGGATCGCTGAAGGAGAAGGTGTCCGGAGACGACGATATAAAACAAATATACCCAAGAAGCCGCGGAAATGCAACGGAATGGAGGTATCCCGGTCCGTGATTACGGATTCCGGGGTTTGAGGCTGCGGAGAGTGAAGCGGGTGATTTCGGGAGGACAGTTGAGTCGTACCGGAATGCCGACGGTGCCGATGCCGCGTGACACGTACATCAAGGTGTTGCCGTGACGGTATTCTCCCGATACATACGGTGATGCCAGGGCGGCCGGTGTAAGGGTGAGATGCCCGAAGGAAGCGAGGACAATCTGTCCGCCGTGCGTGTGACCGCTCAGCATCAGGTCGACGCCTTGCGCCGCGGCCTGTGGAAGATAATAGGGGCGATGGCACAGGAGAATGGTGGCCCCTTCAGTTCCGCCTTTCCGTGCCGCTTCGATCCTTTCAGCGGCCTTCTTGCCTGTCGAGACATCATCCAATCCCAGGAGAGTCAATCGCGCACTGCCATTGGAGAGAATGGACTTTTCATCGTGCAGAAGTCTTATCCCGCACTCCTCGACGACACGGATGACCCGATCGGGGTCAGAGGTGTAGTAATCATGATTGCCGGTCACTCCGAACACGCCGAGCCTTGCCTTGAGATTGCTGAAACTCTCCGCAAACGGGTACACCTCTTCGGTGAGGCCGTTGACAAAATCGCCTCCGACGATGATGATGTCCGAGTGCAGGTCGTTGACAAGACGCACGTAGAGGTCCATCTCTTTGCGCGTCATGAACACGCTGGAATGGATGTCGGAGAGAAAGCTTATCGTCAGCCCGTCAAATGCAGGGTCGAGATTCTGGAGGACTATTTCCCGTTGGTCGGTCTCGTACTCGAAACGTCCTACAAGCACGCCATACGCGCTGCTGCCGAACGCCAGCGCCGATGTCCCCTCCATCCCTCTGCGAAGGAACAGCCTGCGGCGTTCATCGAAGGTTTGGAACCCTCGTCGCGTTGTGAGCCGCGACCATGCATCCCGGAATGCGTGGAATCGTTTCGCAATCGCCAGGGAGCACCAGAAGGGAAGTTTCACAATGGCGAACAGCAGAAAGATGAGTCCGAGGAAAAACGTGGACGTGTACCAGATCATGAACGGGTATACGCCGAACAGTTGAAACCATTGAGGGAAGTGCAGGGCGTGAGGGCGCAGAATCAGAATAGTCAGAAACGCCCCGTTGAACAAAAGAAAGAGCGAGGTTCCCGTAATCAGCAATGGGCGGGAACCCGGATGATACGTTCGTGCCCAGCGCCGGAATTCGCGGTACACAAGGCCCTGGAAGAGAAGCACCACTCCGAACAGGATAAGGCGGAAGGCCACAGTCACAAATAGCGAATGAATTGGTTGGGGCATAGGACTACGTCATTGAATTAACGCTTTCGCGGGCGAAAGAGTTCATGCCCGCCCGGGCGTGTTTCTATTGTTCCTCAGAGGCGAAATAAGTATATTACGACGGGCAAATCACAACATCCTTCCTGGAATGGACGAAAAATTTACGCACCCGTGGTGGAACAACCCGCGTTTCTCCCCCTGGAGGAAGGTTCTTCTTTACCTGCTGGGTTTTTTTGTTGCCATCCTCCTCTTAAACTACCTGATCCTCCCGTATTATGTTAAACACGGCAAGACCCTGAGTGTCCCCTCCGTCGTGGGGATGGCGCTGGACTCCGCAAAAGGAGCTTTGACGGATCAGGGTCTGGTGCCGGTTGAGGCGGAGACGCGTCCCGATCCCGGGTATCCTGCAGGGACGGTCACCAGCCAGAATCCCAACTCCGGCGCAGTCGTGAAGCTGGGCAGGCACGTCTATCTCACCATCAGCGGCGGAGAGGTTCAGGTATTCGTGCCGACGTTGCGGGGGAGGACTCTCCGCGATGCGCGCTTTGCCCTTGAGCGGTATGGACTCAAACTCGGCCTCGTTTCCTATTCCATATCTCCGACGTTTCCGGAAAACACGATCATTGACCAGAGCATCGTCGCCAATACTCGTGTAGTGCGCGGGACACAAGTCGGGGTCATTGTCAGTACCGGCAAGGACTCTCTGCAGATTGTCGTGCCCATGATCACCGGCAAATCGACGACGGAAGCGGAACGGATCCTGATGGCCGCGGGACTGCGCATCGGCAATATCACCCTCCAGCCCAGTTTTGACTTGTTGCCGAATTCCGTCGTGGATCAATACCCCAGAGCAGGGGAGCGGGTGTCGCGCGGGCATCCCATCGATATATTTGTTGTCCAGGCAGGGAAGCGACCGACGGAAGAGATTCCGCATCCACACTGACGAACGCTTATGGTCCTCATCGCACCATCAATTCTCGCGGCTGATTTCACGTCCCTGGGCCGGCAGATTGCCCTGGCAGAGGAAGGCGGGGCAGACTGGATTCACGTTGATGTCATGGACGGTCATTTTGTTCCGAACATCACCTTTGGTCCTCCGCTTGTCCGCGCCGTCCGCAAATGCACAAAACTTCCTCTTGATGTGCACTTGATGATGGAAAAGCCCGAGCGATTTATCGATGCTTTCATCGAGTCAGGCGCTGATCAGATCACTGTGCACTTCGAGACCTGTCCGCACTTACACCGTACCATTCAGCAAATCCACAACGCGGGTGCAAAAGCGGGTGTCAGCCTGAACCCTTCCACGCCGGTATCGCTTCTTGCAGACGTCATTTCCTCCACCGAACTCGTCCTCATCATGTCCGTGAATCCCGGGTTCGGCGGTCAGACGTTTATACCGCACACGATCCGGAAGCTGGAGGAGACGGCGGCGCTCATTCAAAGAACGAATTCTCAAATTCATTTGCAGGTTGACGGCGGAATCGACCTGCAGACAGCGAAAGCGGTCGTGGATGTCGGGGCGGACGTGCTCGTGGCCGGAAGTTTTATCTTCGGGGCACAGGACATCCCTTCCGCAGTTCGTTCGCTCCGGAGGAGTATAGCAGATGCCTAGGATGAAACCCTCCGTTCGCGTGAGACAGGGCCCCTTCTGATGGCTCGGGCTCAGATATTTCTTCTCGCCGTGTGTCTGTCGATGGATGCATTCGCCGTTGCTCTTGCCGCTGGTGCTTCCGGCCGTGCACAAGGGCGGAGAGCCGAATTCAGGATTTCCTTCCACTTTGGCCTCTTCCAGTTCGCCATGCCGATTCTCGGCTGGCTCCTCGCATACTCCGTCCAGGGGACTGTTCATGCCGTGGATCACTGGATCGCGTGCGGCCTTCTCTGGGTCGTGGGACTCAGGATGATTTTCGGGCATTTCAATGGTGGGGGACAGGAGGGTTGGGCCAAAGACCCCTCCCGCGGTGTTTCGCTTATCGCCCTTTCAGTGGCGACAAGCATTGATGCCCTTGCAGTGGGGTTTACGCTCGCCTGCCTTGGCGAAGAGATCATCTGGCCAAGCGGGCTTATCGGTCTGACAACAGCCTCGTTTTCGCTTGGCGGGGTGCGCATCGGCAGTTCCTTGAGTTCCCGCTTCGGGCGGTGGGTTGAACGCATCGGAGGTGTTGTTCTCCTTGGAATGGGAGTCCAGATCGTGATTTCCCACCTTCAGTCCCCATAAGACAGTCGGGGGAGATCACGCCGACTTTCGGCTACGCATCTGCCCTGATGAGCGGAGTACCCCGTTGCTTAAGGGGTGAATTCAGCACGGCGATCTTCAATTCGGAATAGTATGAATAACACATCCCCCTTATGATCGACCAGACCTCTTCGGTGGGCATGTCCAGAATCCGCGCCACAAGAACGGCATCCTCGTATGTGGCCTTTTGCATAAGTATCCCCCTTGACATGAAGAAAAGAAAATCAATCGCACAACCCAGGTGATGCTTCCCCCAATCTCACCCGGGCGAACATGGGGTCGTCGTCCCTGCACCAATCGTGGCGGGATGGACAGGAACACGTTTCCCGAGACACCTGACGGTCACCATGGCAGTACAAGGTACAGCACCAACTCAGTGACAATGACACAGATTCGAAAGATGGATTGCCTCAGGAGCGCACTCGAAGGCGTCGCTCTTTTGCACAACTCGTCCGAAAGCCGTCTGATTCTCGGTGGACGGGACGGATTGGATCTCCTTCACAGACTCTCCACAAACGACCTTCTCAGCAAACCACTCACCGCGCTGACAGCAACAACGTTGACAAACGAAAAGGGGCGAATCATCGATGCCCTCCGTGTGGTACGCTACGGATCGGGCCACCTTCTTCTGGGATCGGCAGACGCCGAAGAGGAGGTGTTACGGTGGATTGAAAAATACACTATCGCGGATGACGTTGCTGTGAGAAGCATCACCGCCGAGACGGCAATGTTTGCGTTGATCGGTCCCCGCAGCCTCGAGGCTGCAAAGAGCCTCCCCAGTGCATCAGAAATAGGAAATGGGAGCTGGTCAACGTCCGTGAGCGGGGTCACATGCTTTGTCTTTCCTGATGTCACCTCTCTCTTGCACCGGGTGTATTTCCTTGTGCCGGTGAGCCAGGGTCCGGCGTTCCAGGAGATAATCGCCCGCCTGGGGGTTTGTGCTCTCGGGCATGAAGAATGGAATATTCTGCGAACCCTCTTCGGAATACCGTCGATGCCCGGCGAAGTATCTCTCCGCTTTACTCCGTACGATGTCGGCCTGGAGCATACCATCAGCACCACCAAAGGATGTTATATCGGACAGGAAGTGCTTGCCCGACTTGACACCTATCATAAGACACGACGGACGATGATCGGCATCGACTGTGCAGCGGACAATCCACCGGGAGCAGGAGATGTGGTCTATCAGAATGAGAATGAAGTCGGCGTGGTGACAAGTATCGCCGCAACGGGGGTCAACGGACATGCGTATGGACTTGCAGTGGTGAGAAAAGAAGCGGCATCGGGAGGAACGGATCTGAACACAAAAGACGGGGCGAAATTCATTGCATCGTCGTTTCCAATTGCGCTCCCCGAAGGGGGAGCAATTCAACAATAGCTGCAGAAGCGAGGATCTCATGGGAAAACGGCCACCAACTCCTCCACCGAAGGCCTATAACAATTTGAAATTTCTCAACAGCCCGGACGCACGAGTCATCCGCATGCTGGCGGAATTCCTGGAGCCGCAGCGTCGCTTCAAGGACCACAAGGTAAGGGACACCGTCGTTTTCTTTGGCTCCGCGCGGATTCTCCCGAGATCAGAGGCATCGGTCATCGTGAAACGAGTGCGGGACCATTTGAAACACGTGCGGAGGCCGAACACCGAACAACTGCGCGAATTCCGCACCGCACAGATGCGTCTCGAAATGTCGAAGTATTACGAAGACGCCGTGGAGCTCGCGCGGCTTCTCACGGAATGGTCCCGCGGGTTGTCGGAGGAAAATCGTTTTGTTATCTGTTCGGGTGGGGGACCGGGGATCATGGAGGCTGCGAATAAAGGCGCATTCCTCGCCGGCGGAAAAAGCATCGGACTCAATATCAGCCTCCCGTTTGAGCAGCACGCGAATCCGTACATTTCTCCCGGCCTCGATTTTGAGTTTCACTATTTCTTCATGCGCAAGCTCTGGTTTGTCTCTCTCTCAAAAGGCCTGGTTATTTTCCCGGGGGGCTTCGGTACGCTGGACGAGCTGATGGAGGTGCTCACGCTCCTTCAGACGAAGAAGGTCACGAAAAAGATGGCGATTGTCATTTATGGAAGTGAGTACTGGCGGAAGGTATTCGATTTTGACACCATGATCGACTATGGACTCATTAACCGCAAAGACCTCGAGTACTTCCATTTTCTCGACACCCCTGGAGAGGCTTTTGAATACCTGAAGACTGCACTTCTATCCACGATGCGCGGAAAACAGGCCAATATCCAGTGATTGCGGGGTCCTCCTTCGAAGCCTTGATTTTGAGTGGGGGGAGAGGTAGATTACGCTCGTTGGGGATGCCGTGGTCTCGACGGGGAATGGGATGGTCGTGATTGCGCACCGTGCTCTCCGCGTTGCACGTAAATAAAGCGGAAAACCAGAAGTGCCAACTACAACTACGCACTGGCTGCTTAAGTAATTAAGCGACCCGTCTTGAGGAACCTCTCCTGTTGGGTTCCAAAAAGGCGTCGACTGCAGACAGGATAGCCGGGCACAGCCCCTGTGGGCGCTTGGCGAACACCGCGAAAGCGGCGATAGCAGGGTAGTTTTCGCATCGACCTGTCCTTCGGTTGCGCGAAGATGAAGTTCAAAAGAGGGAATATGTGCGTAGGATATCGCGATGGTCCTTTCTTCGGACGCGGGTTCGACTCCCGCCATCTCCACAAGTTGCGCCCCCGTACTCGCGGGGGCGCACATGTTTTACCAGGATCTTGTTGAGGACATCCCGTCTAACCTTTTGATTTCATGAGACATCCATTAACCTTTGTGAAGTGTTCTGGCGCAGGGAATGACTTTGTGCTGATCGACCGCATGGAGGGCACGTCGAACCTGTCCATGGGAGATCTCGCCCAAGCTCTTTGTTCGCGTCCGTTCGGCGTGGGTGCTGACGGCTTGCTCCTCATCGAGCCTTCTTCGCGGGGTGCATTCCTCATGCGCTATTACAACGCCGACGGGAGTTACGGGGGTATGTGCGGAAATGGTGGACGGTGTGCGGCTATGTATGCGCATCGGGCGGGGTATGCACAGGTTTCGATGACCTTCGAGGCCTTGGATTATCTCTATCAGGCAGAGGTTGTGGATGGCGAAGTACGGCTTTTTATGAAGGATCCCAGACAATTTCACTTACATAAAGAGCTCCAGGACCTGGTCCCGGGAACGCTAAGACCTCCAGTGTTCCTGGACACCGGAGCCCCCCACATTGTTTTTCAGGTATCAGACGTACGCACTCTGGATGTCGAGAGATTCGGCAAAGCAATGCGCAATCACCCGGCCTTTTCACCGGCAGGCACTAATGTGGACTTCATGCAGGTCGATAACCAATCGTCGATCATTTTGCGCACGTATGAGCGAGGGGTCGAGAGAGAGACGCTTGCGTGCGGTACGGGTTCGGTCGCATCTGCCATCGTCAGTACGCTGGAAGGGGAGGGACGTCCACCGGTTTCCGTCCATGTCCAAAGCGGGGAAACAGTGGTGGTGGATTTCAATGGAAGGGGTGAGGAGATTACCGCTGTTTCCCTCAAAGGAAGTGCGCATATCCTCTTTAAGGGCAATGCTTTATATGATGACTCTTCACATCAAATCCACATTGCATCGCTAACGTGAAACGCTTCTCCTTCATCGTCAATCCCATAGCCGGGAATGGTCGGAGCGCAGGGATCGTCCGATTCATAGAGGCGGAGTTGCAGCGGCGAGAGATCCCCTTTGAGGTCCTGGTAACGACAAGGGCCGGCGAAGCTGTGGATCTGGCCAGGAGTGCGAACGCCGATACCGTCGTGGCCGTAGGGGGAGACGGGACCGTCAACGAAGTTGTCAACGGCCTGCCTCATGGAAAGACACTCGGCATCATCCCGACGGGGTCGGGGAATGACCTCATTAAGTCCTTGGCGATCCCGAAGAGGCCGAAGGACGCCTTTTTTTCCCTTTTGAAGCAGAAGACGACAGAAATAGACCTTGGCACCGTCCGATGCTCCGGTAGCGAGACATCGGGCGTCGGTAGTGAGCCGACGAAAAGGATGTTTACCAACGGAGTGGGCGTGGGGTTTGATGCTTCTGTGGCAATACGAAAAGGAGAAATTCCATTTCTCCGCGGGACTCCGGTATACATCGTTGCTGTGCTGCAGACGCTTCTCCGGTATCGCGCGCCAGTTTTCTCGTTCTCTACGAACGGTGTTCCGCCCAGGGACAAGAAGCTTCTTCTGGCTGCCATTGGGAATGGCCGTTGTGCCGGCGGCGGGTTTTATCTGACACCAAATGCCGATCCGGGAGACGGAGCATTCGACGTCACGCTGGTGGACGACGTTTCAGTATGGAAGATCCTTCGGTTGATGCCTTTGGTGATGCGAGGGAAGCACCTGGGGAACTCCGCCGTGTCTTCCTTGCGGACCACGCATATGACCCTGCAAAGCACAACCCCATTTAACGTTCATGCTGATGGGGAGATTGTGGGGCGGTCCGTGCGGAACGTTGAAATTCAATTGACCTCTGAGAAGCTCCCCGTAGTATGTGGTTGACTTTACATAATTGCTCCCCAGATAAGCAGTGGAATTAGTGGAAGTTATTCAAGCCGTCCTGATCCATCGTCAATCCTTCCATTCGAAAGTCAATGGCACCCGGGAGCTAATGCACTTGGGTCATTGCCTCAGCGGGTTTCGAGAATCGAAGTGACTGACCCTCGTCGGACACTTTCATAGTCAGGAGAGATCTGAACTCCCGGCCGCAGAGGTTCAAGGCGATAGAACGGGTCTCTTGCGGTCCATAATGATTTGCCAAGGGCAGGCGAAGAAGAGGCCGCAGAATTATCATTAAGCTCTCTGTAAGTTCTGTGCAGGCAGCAACTAATCAGAAGTGCCGATGTGAGAAATCTTCGAACAGGGATTGGGAGAGGTGAACTGGCAGATCCTTCGGGGAGGTCGATAGGAGCCAGGGGATTAGGGGAACTGAGTAAGTGACCGGCGTCTGAATGTCATATAATGTATATTATGTAAACTAAATGAATTCCATCGCGATGCTCAAGAAGCCATTGTTCTGCCGAGGGAATGCACATACGCTTCGTGCAGATCCCCCACCGGAATTGTGAGGCATGACTCGATACTCAACGAATCTCCTCCTACAATCCCTATAATGCCGCAAGGCACGGCAAAGGCAGAGGCCACGCGTTGGACCTCGGCGAGATGATTCGGAGCGGTGGAAATCACGATCCGTCCCTGGTCTTCACCGAAGAGAATCCGATCCTTACGTATTCCCTGGAAGTCGAGATGGATCCGGGCACCCGTGAGCCTGGTATCATCGTCCATCATGCAGCATTCAGCGAGAGCAATAGCGAGCCCGCCCTCGGAGCAATCATGTGCGGAATGTACCAGGCCTTTGACGATGAGCTCATGAATGCACTTTTGAAGTCGAAGTTCCTCAGTGAGGTCGATCGGAGGGGCATCGCCGGTGGTTTGACCGTGGAAAAGGGCGAGATACTCGCTCCCTCCTATATGTCCGTTATTGCGACCAAGGAGGAGAATGGTATCTCCCTCAGCTTTAAACGATGCAGTCGTGACATTCCCCAGGTCCTCAATCAAGCCCAACATGCCTATCACGGGCGTGGGAAATACCGCGGCCGATGGACTCTCGTTGTAGAAACTCACATTTCCGCCTGTAACGGGTGTGTTAAAGACCCGGCACGCTTCCCCCATCCCTTCGACCGCTTCTGTAAACTGCCAGTAGACCTCCGGCTTATAGGGATTCCCGAAATTCAGGCAGTTTGTCACAGCCAGCGGTTCACCACCTGTGCATGCAACGTTGCGTGCCGACTCGGCTACCGCGATCATGGCTCCGCGCCGTGGATTCAAATACACATATCTCCCGTTACAGTCAGTCTTTACGGCAAGCGCTTTGTGTGATTCCTTGAGCAACACCACGGCTGCGTCCGCACCCGCCAGCGCCATATTATTCGTGCGCACCATACTGTCATACTGCTCATACACCCACCGCTTGCTCGCGATATCCGGGCTCGCAATGAGCTTCATAAGCACCTCATCCAGGCGATCGGGCTCAGGGACCGACGACTCATCGAATGCGTGCACTTGATCGATGTAGGCTGGTTTCCGCCTCTCCCGGATGTAGACAGGCGCACCCCCGCCGAGGACAAGCGAATCGGGGGAAACATCGGCAACTTTCACACCCCGATAGGTAATCAACAATCTGTCCCCTTCAATCACCTCCCCGATCACCTCCGCATGAAGATCCCACTTCGAAAATATCTCTTGAATGGCCTCCACCCTCCCCTGCTCCACCACGACGAGCATCCGCTCCTGCGACTCCGACAGCATGAGTTCGTAGGCACTCATCCCTTCTTCCCGTGCCGGGACCTTGTCCAGATCTATTTTCATCCCGCTCCCGCCTCGTGCGCTCATTTCAGATGTGGAGCAGGTAATTCCTGCCGCTCCCATATCCTGGATCCCTACCACAAACCCGGTCCGGATGGCCTCCAGCGACGCCTCCAGGAGGAGTTTCTCCGTGAAAGGGTCGCCTACCTGCACGGAGGGACGTTTCGACTCCGATGCTTCGGAGATCTCTTCCGAAGCAAACGTTGCACCATGAATGCCGTCGCGGCCTGTCGATGATCCCACGATGAGGACCGGGTTCCCCACACCCTTTGCGATGGCGCTCGCCCATCGTCCGACTTTCACGACGCCCACAGCCATCGCATTCACCAGCGGATTATCCTGGTAGCAGGGATCAAAATACACTTCGCCGGCCACGGTGGGAACACCGAAACTGTTCCCGTAATCGCCTATACCTTTCACCACGCCCCTGACCAATCCCCTGGTCCTTGCGGAGGAAAGATCCCCGAACCGAAGGGAATTCAGTGCTGCGATCGGCCGCGCTCCCATCGTAAATATGTCGCGCAGGATTCCTCCGACGCCGGTCGCCGCACCCTGATAGGGTTCTACCGCAGAGGGATGATTGTGACTTTCTATCTTGAAGCAGACCGCGAGCCCGTCTCCAATGTCCACGAGTCCGGCATTCTCTTCGCCGGCACCGACAAGAAGCTTTCCCCCGCTCCGCGGAAGAGTCTTCAACAACGCGATGGAGTTCTTGTAGCTGCAGTGTTCACTCCACATGACGCTGTAGATACCGAGTTCCGTATAGCTGGGCGTGCGCCCGAGATATTCCAGCACACGGCGGTACTCTTCCTCTGTCATGCCATGTTGAAGCGCGAGTTCCAGAGTTACTGTGGGCTCTGCCGCAGATGTCGTCGGATGCATGATTAGTTCCAGAAGTAGCTGACGTTGATTCCCAGAATGCTCCAGGTGGTCGAATAGACTCCGGCTGGCATCGAAGGATCGCCAGCACCCACTGCACGGTCGAGGAATCTCAAATACTGATATGCAAAATCCAGACGGAGTCCCTCGCTGACGAAATACCCGAGGCCAACAGAAATACTTCTCTTGTCCGCGTCCGGAAGAAACGGGACGAAGGTGTTGTCCGGAATCGGTGTCTGGTCGTAGACATACCCGGCCCGGAGTACCACGTCTTCAAGAGCGATTTCTAGGCCGCAATGAAACGTCCAGCTGTTTTTCCAGTTCAAAGGAATGGAACTCCTCAGGGAGGGATCCGCAATCAACGCCTCCTGCGGGTACCGGATCGAGACGGACTTCAGCGCAGACCAGAACGTGTATTCGACATTGGCCTCAAGAGAAACCCCCCCGAGTGGATGCAGTGCAAGCCCGGCGCCTGCTATGTCGGGTGTCTTCAAGCCCAGCGACGCCGTCGTCTGCTGAAATTTCGTGGCGAGGCTGTCGGGCAGTTCACTGTAAGACACCGTTCCTTTGTCGATGTCGAGTTTCATCCGGCTCATATAGGTCAGGCCGAATGTGACATTCTTGTTCGGACGAAAGAGAAGTCCCACGCTTCCGCCGAAAGCGGCTGAACCCGCCGCGTCGAAGGATTCGAGACCGGTTGCCGAAGGCGTTCCTGAAACCGTGAACCGGTGGCTCATCTGCAGCTTGGGGAATCCGATGTTCACTGCAACACCGACGGCGAACCGTGATCCCAGGCGGAAGGCGACGCCCGGCGAAGCGTAGACGACACGGAAATCCGAACGGACGGTTTGCGAAGCCCCTGCCCAGGTTTCTCCCCACTCCGAGTTCATGGCAAAAGGTATTGCGCCCGAAATGCCGACCGAAAATCCATCGAAATTGTGGGTCAACGTGACATTCGGTGGAAACTGGGCCTGGCTCACCATCTTGATTTCGTTCCCCCCGTCAGGGGTGAAGCGGGTGTCAGGCATCGACACGGTTGTTCCGAAGGAGAAGACCGTCCCGGGGAGGAAGGCGATGAGCGCGGGATTCTGATGCAGCAGAACAGGTTCGCCAAGTGACACCAGCCCGCTATTCCCCAGACCGATGTTGCGGGCAGATTGCTGCCCAACCGTGAATCCGCCGGCGATGGCGGAAACAACCGAAAGCAATGTTGCGAAAAGCAAAAGGAATGGAACCTTGAATTTCATTTCATTCGATCGTTAACAGCAGCTGGTCTTTTTCAACAGTCATACCCGGTTTCACCGCAATGCTCGTGACAACGCCTTCGCGGCCGGAACGTACGTCGTTTTCCATCTTCATCGCTTCAAGGACGACAAGTGTCTGCCCCGTGGAAATCTTTTCGCCCGTTTCAACGAGCACGCTCTTCACAAGCGCCGGCATCGGAGCGAGCACTTCAGCCCCGTGATGGTGTTTTGTGGAATCCCGGGGCTTCCGCGCGCCACGCGGGCGGTCATTCTGCACGGAGACGTGGAGAGAAATTCCTCCCGCCATGATTTCGTAGCCGGTTCCATTGCCAATGACTGCCAGATGAAAGGCCTGACCGTTGGCATGGACAGAGAAACGGTTCGATCCGGCGTCCACCGTTTTCACGAAGGAGGCATCTTCCCCGTTGATCGTCTTCGCGGCATTTTCTTCCACCGCGATCAGGTAATCCTTTCCTGCGACGTTGACGCGGTACGTGGTCATGCTGTTACGGGGGTTCCCGGACTATCAGGTCTCACGAACGATATCCCTCAAACCGCAGGCGGCGCCACGGGCTTCCCTGTTGTTCTCCTGTGCCTGTTTGGGGAGCCTTATCCTTTTCTTTCCGGTCTTCCAGCATGGCACAGAGAACGGCGGCCGCCCGCTGGAACTCCTCGCTGCCCCTGTCCAACTGTTCGGGGGTGTAATGCTCCTGCAGAAAATGCGTTGAGATCTCGCCACGCTGAAACGCCGGATGACGGAGAACAAACCGGAGAAGAGAGATGTTGGTCTGCACGCCGAGGATTTCATATTCTTCGAGCGCGCGGATCATCCGTTGCATCGCTTGTTCCCTGTTCGCACCCCAGGCACAGAGCTTTGCAATCATTGGATCGTAGTAGATCGATACTTCGCCTCCCTCATCAACCCCGCGATCTTCACGAATCCCCGGTCCCGCCGCGGGATGCACATGGAGGAGCCGGCCGGTCGACGGAATATACGAATGTTCGACGTCTTCAGCACAGATACGGCACTCGATGGCGTGGCCGTTCCATCGGACGTCTTCCTGGCGGAACGGCAGTCGCGCCCCCTCCGCAATGCGAATCTGCAATGCAACGAGGTCGAGTCCCGTGCGGAGTTCGGTGACGGGGTGTTCCACCTGGAGGCGCGTGTTCATTTCAAGAAAATAGAACTTCCCGGATGCATCGCGCAGAAACTCAACGGTCCCGGCATTGACGTACCCGCACGCCTGGGCAGCACGAACGGCAGTCTCCGTCATCCGGCGTCGCGATTCGTCGTCGAGAATGGGCGAAGGCGATTCCTCGACAATCTTCTGATGGCGCCTTTGAATGGAACATTCGCGTTCGCCGAGATGAACGACGGACCCGTGACTGTCGGCAAGAATCTGAACTTCGATATGACGGGGCTGGTCGAGATACTGTTCGATGTACACCCGCGCGTCACCGAATGAAGCTTTCGCCTCGGAGGAAGCTGCATGATATGCCCCGGCAATGTCCCGGGGGTCGTCGACCCGTCTCATGCCCTTGCCTCCGCCTCCGGCGGCCGCCTTGATCAGCACGGGAGTTCCATGACGCTGCACAAAGCGCACCGCTTCCTGTTCCGATTGAAGGGGCGCATCACTGCCGGGTACAACGGGCACGCCCGCCTTGCGCATCACCTCGCGCGCACGGGTCTTGTCGCCCATCATCGCAATCGCTGCTGGGGATGGCCCCACGAAAACAAACCCCGCCTCGCCCACTGCCTTTGCGAAAGCACTGTTCTCCGACAGAAACCCGTAGCCCGGATGGATCGCGTCTGCCCCGCCCGAACGCGCCGCTTCAAGGATCGCCGGGACGTTGAGGTAGCTGAGGGACGACGGTGCGGGACCGACAGGGATCGCGGAGTCTGCCGCCCGGACGTGCGGTGCCAACCGGTCGGCGTCCGAATACACCGCGATCGTCCTGATGCCGAGCTCACGGCACGTGCGGATGATCCGGAGCGCGATCTCTCCCCGGTTGGCAATAAGGATTGTGCGGATCGGTCTGGTCATTCCTGCTCCCGCAATTCAACGACCGTTGCACCCGTGCCGCCTTCATTCCACTCACCGAGCCGATAGCTCGCAACACGCGGATGTTGTGAGAGAAATTCCGTCACGCGTTTCCGAAGAGCGCCGGTCCCTTTTCCATGAATGATATCGACCCGGTGCAATCCGGCGAGAATCGCCGTGTCGAGAAATTTATCGACCTGAGGGACGGCCTCCTCTCCGGTCATTCCCCGCAAATCAAGAGTCGTCTCGACTGACTCGGGCTTCTCCGGTGCCGAAACGATATTCGGGTGATGCGTCCGGCGTTTCGTTGCAGCATGGAGTTCGCCCAGATTGACCCGCATTTTCACCGTACCGTAGACAACCGTCGCGGACCTGCCGTCGGCGGCTATCGCCACCACCTCGCCGACATCGGAGCCCGTTCCCAGCGTGACGAATGACCCGACGGCGATCGTCGTGTCCGCCGCCTTTGTGTCCACAGGAGCAATTTCCCGCTGGTCCATTTGAATGACCTGTCGCAACTCTTCCACGTCCTGTCGCACAGCCTTGACCGTCGCCTGGTCCGCCTTCGTTTCCTTGATCTGGCGCACGCTCCGTTCGATGACGGCATTTGCCTGGTCGACGATCCCGCGGGCATCCTCGAGTGCCCGTTGCTTCATCGTCTTGATTTCCCGGGCTGCGGACTCCATTTTCGCTTCATACTCCTTCGTGATGCGTTCGAGCTCGGACTTTTCTTTAGAAATCTCTCCGAGCTCTGCCTGCGACTGCTGGAGCGAGGATTCGAGAGTGGTAATCAGCGAATCCAGCCGGGCCTGCTGTTCACCCAGATGCGACCGCGCCAGCGAAAGAATTTGTGGAGGGAACCCGAGTCGCTGCGCCATCTCCAGAGCATAGCTGCTTCCCGGCACCCCGGCATGAAATCTGTACGTCGGGGTCAAATTCGCCTGATCGAATTCCATCGCGCCGTTCTCCACTCCGTCTGTCTCGTGGGCGAACACTTTGAGCGCACTGTGATGCGTGGTTGCGATGGTGTACGCCCCGGATTTCGTGAGTTGCTCGAGAATGGATGCCGCTATCGCCCCGCCTTCGGCGGGATCCGTACCGGAACCGATTTCATCGATGAGCACGAGCGATTCACCGTTGGCAGAATCGACGATCGTCTTCAGATTCCTCAGGTGAGAGCTGAACGTGCTCAAATCGTTCTCAATCGACTGATCATCACCGATGTCCACATGAAGATCGGAAAAAACCTTCAGTTGCGTCCCGTCAGCGGCGGGAATGTGCAGTCCCGACTGTCCCATCAGCGCCAGAAGGCCCACGCATTTCATGGCAACGCTCTTCCCCCCTGCATTCGGACCACTGATCACCAGGGTCCGGAAACCTCTGCCGAGTTCGACATCGAGCGGCACCGTTCCCGATTGCCCATGGTTCAGCAAAAGGACAGGATGCCGCGCCTTCACCAGCCGGAGCGGCCCCGAAGTATTCACCACCGGCTCGATACCGAGAACCTCGATCGAGTATCGGGCCTTGGCCTGGTGGAAATCCAGCAAGGCGAGGATCCGCAGGTTCTCTTCCAGCATTGTTCGCCTGTCACGGATCTGTCCCGAGAGGACCGCAAGGATCCGCTCGACTTCCCGCTGCTCCTGAAACTGCAGACTCCGGATATCATTGTTCAGTTCAAGAGTCTCTGTCGGCTCGACGAACACTGTGGCCCCGCTTGCCGACGCACTGTGAATGAATCCGGGAACGTTTCTCTTATGTTCGGTCTTCACCGGGATGACCATTCGACCTTCGCGTGTGGTGATGATCTCTTCCTGGCTGAACCCGAGATCGGAAACACTCCGGAGGATGGTCTCTAATTTTTTCCGCAGCTGGTCGGATCGTTCCGCGATCGCACGGCGGACCGTCTGAAGTTCTCTCGAGGCGGAAGTCTTCACAGCCCCCGACTCGTCGATCGCCTGATCGATGTTGAATTCCAGGACCTTGTCCGGTGTCAATCCCTCGCTGATCTGCCAGAGGAGTATCGCGGTCTCGCGGTGTTTGGCCATGACTCCTCGCGCGTGCCTCGCAGCGCGAAGAGTCATGACGATCTGCAGCAATTCCTTCGGCTGGAGGACGGCGCCCTCAATGGCCGAACGTGCAAGGGCGGGACCGATTGGCTGAACCTCTCCCAGAACGAGACCCTCCTCCTCTTCCAGGAGATGTTTCATCTCGCTCACCTGCTGCAACGCTCCCCTCACCGTGGCAATGTCGGTGGCAACGGAGATGTTGCGGACAAGTTCCGCGCCCGGCTCCGAACTCACGTGTCGGAGAATGCGTTCGCGCACACGTTCGAACTCGAGCTTGGCCGCTGCGCCCTGCCACGAACTCATGGGTGAGGAGGTTCCCATCTATGCCCCGAGAATCCTTTTTACCATCTCCTGGACCATCTTTCCGTCGGCCTTCCCCTTCAATGATTTCATCGCGACCGGCATTGCTTTGCCAAAGTCCTTCGCCCCTGAAGCACCCGTCTCCTGAATGACCTGCTTCACAATTGCTTCCACCTCTTCAGCCGAGAGTTGTTTCGGCAGATACTCCTGTATGATCGCAAGCTCCCGTTCTTCCTGGTCGGCCAGCTCATTGCGGTTCCCGGCCCGAAAAAGTTCAATCGACTCGCGCCGCTTCTTCGCCGACGCCGAGAGGACACCGAGTTCATCCTCGGGAGTAATCCCGCCTGCACTCCCGCGTTTCTCGATTTCCTTTTCCAGCAGGGCCGCCCGAATGGTCCGCAGTGTCTCAAGACGCAGGGTATCCCCTTTCTTCATCGCTGCCTGCAGATCACGGCTAATCGTCTCTGACAAACTCATCGATAATCGATTCTCCTTCCTTAAATGAAAAAGGCAGGAACCACATCCCCGGATCCCCGCCTGAGCGACTATTTTCGTGGGCCAATGGAGGTCAATGTGGTCCCTCGTGAAAGCGCCAAATCCTCCTCATATGCCAGGCTGAACACTGGAACGATGTCAACAGGCAGGGGGCCCGAGATCTACAAAGGGCAAAGTTACGCCATATCATAAGAAAATAGACGAATTTCGACAAAAAGTCAACGGACTGTTAAGACACTCCCCCATAGATCTTTATCACGTTTCCGTTAATCGAACCCGCTTCGCGCGACGAGAGAAACAGAATGAGGGCCGCGATCTCTTCCGGCGAAACCCACCTTGAACTCTCTGCCCCCGGCATGCTCTCAAGATTTGCCTTTGTTCTTATGATCGACGGTGCGATTGCATTGCATGTGACACCGGTTCCCCACACCTCCTGCGCGATTACTTCCGTCAGCGTCACGACTGCACGTTTTGAGATGGCGTAAGCAGCCTTTTTCGCTGAAGGTTGAAGGGCGGGCATTGAAGCAACGGTGATAATTCTCCCCTGTCGTCGATCTTTCATTCCCCCCAGCACCATTCGTGCTGCGTTGTGCACTGTGAGAAGATTCAGGCGAAACTGACCTTCCAGATCCTCGTCGCTCGTCTCTTCAACGAGTTTGCCTCCGGTATATCCGCCCGCAAGGCAGACGAGGACGTCCGCAGGCCCGGTTTTCTTTGCCGCTGCATCGAAAAAGATTCTTGTCTCCTTCTCATCGGAAAGGTTACATTTCCCAACGAATGCAGCTCCTGGGATATCCCCGGCCGTGCCGCCTGAGGGAACGGCAACATTGGCGCCCTCCTTCAGGAAAGCCTGGACAACGATTTGACCCAGGGACCCAGTTCCCCCGGTGATAACGACATTTCTGCCTGCAAGGGCCATATTAACCTCTTATCTTGAAAGTCAAGGCTGATTACGGTAGATTGATTGCACGCACAATTGGAGATGCAAGCTATGAAAACCACTTATTCTCGAGTTGTCCGACTCGTCGGTCTCTCGATTGTCTTTCTCTCTGTATCCTTCTCCCTGCATGCCCAGGAAACCCTCACCGTAGGAGAACGCGCTCCAGAATTCACCCTACCAGCAGCCACAAAAGATACGATTCTCTTTTCCGGGGTCAGTTTGTCGGAGGAAATCAAAAAATCCCCAGTTATTCTGGCCTTCTATCCCGCTGACTGGAGCGGCGGATGCACAAAGGAGATGTGCACAATGCGCGACAATTTCTCGTCTTTGTCCAGCCTGGGTGTTACAGTTCTGGGGATCAGCGGCGACTATGTCTTTTCCCACGAACAGTGGGCGAAACACCTTGGACTTCAGTTCACGCTTCTGAGTGATCATGACCACGCTGTGGCCAAGGCCTACCACACATACAACCCAAAGAGCGGGTTCAACGTTCGAAGCGTCTGGGTTGTAGGCAAGGATGGGCGTATTGACTACATGGATCCGGCATACAATTCCATGAGTGAGGAGTCGTTCAACAAACTCAAGACGGCTCTCGCATCATTGAAATAGATTACCTGTCTAATTCTCCATCTCGATCTATCGAACCCCTTCTCCCAGAGAAACTTATGCACAAATACATCATTTTATTTCTTGCAATCGTCTTTTCCTCCAAAGGGTTGGCACAGACTTCTCCGGAGATTCGCGCTGCCGACCTTCAACTGCACCTGAAATACATCGCTTCCCCGGCGTTGGAAGGCCGTGCCAGCGGCACCGAGGGCAATCGGAAGGCAGAGGCGTATGTCGCAGACTGGATGAAGCACGCCGATCTGATCCCCAAAGGGGACAACGGCACGTATTACCAGTCTTTCGAGTTTGTCGCTGCGGTCCGACTCGGCGAGAAGAACCTCGCTACACTGACAGGAAAGGCCTTTCCCGGTGGTTCTTACCAACTTAGCGTGAATAATGATTTCCGTCCGTTCGCTTTTTCATCCAGTGAAAAGGCCACCGGACCTCTCGTCTTTGCAGGCTATGGAATCAGCGCTCCCGACCAGAATTATGACGACTACGCAGGACTCGATGTGTCGGGAAAAATCGTCGTGGTTCTCCGGTATGGCCCTGACGGCACCGACCCCCACAGTCCGTTCAACAAATATACTTCGTTCCGCAATAAGGCTCGGATCGCCCGCGATAAGGGCGCTTTGGCGATCGTGATCCTCAATGGGCCCCGGGATGAACAATCCGACGACCTGGTAAAGCTCACTTCGGACCAAAGCTTTGAGAGCTCCGGTATCTCCGCAGTTTCGATGAAGAGAGAATTTTTTGACCGAATTCTCGAAGGCCAGAATTTGAGCCTCGGGGCTGTCCAGGACTCCATCCGTTCGACAAAGAATCCACACAGCTTCGCACTCGATGCGCAAATGACGGTCCAGACAGATGTCATCAAAGTGAAAGCAAAAACCGCCAACTTGATAGGGTATCTGCCGGGCGGAGATCCGATGCTCCGTGACCAGGTCGTGATCCTCGGCGCTCATATGGATCATCTCGGATACGGAGGACCGGGGTCCGGTTCTCTGATGCCGGACACCATCGCTGTGCACCCGGGTGCGGACGACAATGGTTCGGGCACAGTCGGACTCATGGAACTCATGGAGTGGATGTCAGCCCGCAAGACTGCATTGAAGCGCAGCGTGCTCTTCATCTTCTTTTCCGGAGAAGAGCTGGGGACACTCGGATCTGCATATTATGTGAACCACCCGGTTCTTCCGCTCGACCAAAGCGTTGCGATGATCAATATGGACATGGTCGGGCGCCTGGTGGAAAAAAACCTGACGGTTTACGGCACCGGCACATCCCCTGCCTGGGTTCCGCTCCTCGATCGCCTGGACAGGGACTCGTCGTTCAGCCTAAAGACCATTCCCGACGGATACGGTCCGAGCGATCATTCGCAATTCTACGGCAAGGATATGCCGGTGCTCTTCTTTTTCACCGGCACGCACAATGATTACCACAAACCAAGCGACACATGGGAGAAGATCAACTACCCTGGCGAGGAGAAGGTGGTGAAATTCGTCGCGAAAGTGGCCGATGCCGTCGACATCATGCCGGAAAGGCCTGCGTTCACGAAGGTGAAGACCTCGACGACGGCCTCAACCGGAGATTCACGATCCTTTTCCGTCACGCTCGGCGTGATCCCCGATTATGCTGAGGGCACTCAGGGGATGAAGATCGGCGGAATACGTCCGAAAGGTCCGGCCGAGAAGGCAGGACTGCAGGCCGGTGATGTGATCGTAAAAATGGCAGGGAAGGCAGTCATGAACATCTACGATTACATGGGTGTCCTGGGCGAGTTGAAGGATGGCGATGAGGTAGACATCGAGGCGTTGCGCAATGGACAGATGATGAAGTTCCACGCAACGATGCGCAAGCGCAATTAGGTATGCTTCACACGATCTCTTAGTGCATCGATGCCGGGATACCAGGAGAAACACTCAGGGTATTCCGGCAACTTTTTTCCCATAGTGAAGTTCTCAACCCGGTCAGCCCTTCACGGGCCTGGGAAGTCTTTGTGCGTCAGCAATAAACTTCTGAACAATCCGCAATCTGGCGTCCTCACTTCTCGCGGCGAAAAGATCTTCCCGCTCAGACCGCGCTTGAGGTTCAAGCAGCTTCCTCTCAGCGTCTGTGAGAGAAACCAGGAAACAGTTAAAAGTGTCAATCGCTGCCATACGTGCTCCGTGGCGTTTTCGTCAAAACCAATTCATAAAGAAAAACAGCATCGGTCCAGCGGGAACACCTTCTCCTCTACGAGGGATCCTTCCAATAATTCAATCCCGTTTCACGCAGAGTGAGGCCGGGGGCATTCCTGTGGACTTCCAGTTCCACCACCTCCCCGACAAAGAGGGTGTGATCCCCGCATTCGGTAGCGGACTGCACCGTGCATTCGAAACAGCTCAGTGCGTCCTTCAGGAACGGTGACCCTCCTCCAGCCAAATGAAATTCCCATCCATTGAAACTCTTCGTGTCCGTACTATGGCTTTTCAGAAAGCCTCGCGTCATCTGTGGAGAGCCTGAGGGGAGAACATTCACTGAGAAGGACCGCCTCTCAAGGATTGCCTCATGCATGGTCGATCCGTGTTCGATGGAAATAGCGACAAGGGGAGGGACAAATGAGACCTGGGAGACCCAGTTGGCAAGTATTGAAACCCTCCGGTCCGCCTTTGTCGATGACCCGACAACGTACAGACCGTACGACAGCTGCTGAAGCGCCTTTTTAAGGTCTGCCCTCGTCATGTCTCCCCTTTCGTTCCTTTGGCCTGGCCGGTGCATTCTTCGCACGCGCAAAGACTTCTGAGGATGTTCCAACTGTAGATTCCGTCCGAGTGCCCGTCGCCCCAGGAGAAGCGAATGGCGTAGCTGCCCACGGGTTCTGCCGCCAGAAGATCGTACCTCCCGGGGGCTTCGTAGTCCACCGGTGAAGGGCCATAATGCTTTCCCAGAATCGTCTCTCCCTTGCACCCTGCACAGGGGCAGGCATCGCGAAGTGCCCTCATGCTGACGCTTTCCAAATGCCCATCGTCCCACAATAGTTCTAAAAGAGTTGAAGAGGCACGATGTAACTTACGTAGCTGCATAATGTTAACTACGAATATATAATGTTAAGTCTATCATCTTTTAGGTATTTACGTTCGCTCTCGTCCTGCCACCTCCCATATTTCCCCCTCCATCAATGCCTATCTCCGGGTGAGCGGTTGAGAAATGCGGAGGGCAATGGGAAGGCAGTTCGATCTGGAGGGGGAACATTGCACACAAGGCCGGTCAACCTCACGAAGAGATCTCTTCAGTCGCGGTGAGGCGTCGGGCGATCTCTCTCAAAGCATCCTTCGTCAGAAACTTTTGGACCAGAGGGAAGAGGATGTGATTTTCTTTGTGAATATGGTTGACCATGATCCGGACAATTCCCCTGGAGATCTCTGCCACGTTCTCGGCCGCCTTATGATTTTCATGGTCCTTTTCCAGGCTTTTGAACGCCTTCTGCAGCCGGGAAAACTCCTTCTTGAGAATACGGTGTTCGCCCCGCATCAGTTCCGTCGGCCCCTCGACGTAACGTTCGAGGACGGGAAAGAGCGCATCTTCCTCACGCTGGTTGTGATCCGTGACCTCATCCTGGATGAATTCTATCGCTTTCACCAGGCGTCTCCACGGATCGGGGGCGTAACCGTCCTCGGCAATCGTACTACTCGCCTTCCGTAGATGTGACAGTTGCACAAGAGCTTGGTCATGTTCCTGCATAAACTGCGCAATAGGATCGATCCGCAATCTCGGTGCACGCGCCGGGCTTATTCTCTTCCTCACTCAGATTCCACCAGGGTATTGTATTTGATGCCCTTCGAATCCACCAGCTTCGTCAAACGGTTCATGAAGCCTTCGGAGATCTCGTCCCCCTCATCGAATATTTCGAGATCTTCGAGACTCTCCGTGATAAGGACTTCAGTGAACTGGTTCTTTTTGTTCTCAGACTCGAAGACGCCGTAGTTCTTCTTTCGCGTATTGACAAAATGCATCTTCATTTCGCGCGACAGAGCTAGGTACTGATCGCGATTTTCCGGTTTGACTCCATAAGAGATGATCAGCATTGCCTTTGGCATGATTTTCCTTTCAATGTGACATAGACATCAATACCCAGCTTCGCGGATTTCTTTCTCGCTCATGCCGTAGTAATGGCCCAGTTCGTGAATGAGCGTCTCCCGGATATTCTCCCGCAACTCCGCTCCATCCCTCGATATCGCTTCAATGTGCAGTTTGAAGAGCGTGATCCGATCAGGAAGCACGGGAGCCATTCCGTAGTCTGCTCCCCGCTTTGTCAGCGGAATGCCTTCATAGAGGCCGAGCAGGAGGCCGCCCTTTTTCACCCCCACCCTGCGTAACGTCAACTCTCCCGGACGATCCTCAACGATAATGTGAAGGTTTTCAATTCGACTTGCAAATTGTTCCGGCAGTTTCGCCAGCACCTCCTGGACGATTTGTTCAAAAGCTTCTCGATCGATCAAAGGATCTCCTCTTCCGGTCAGGCTCCGATCTTTGCGATCCGTATTCCATAGGCCAGCAAAGCCGCCAGCACCGGAATCGAAAGTGCAGAGCACAAAGCGCGGAAGGTGGAGAGCCGGTGAGCAACGCGCACGCCAATCACAAGCAATATCCAAGACCAGAGCACAGCAATACTATCGATAGCAAGGAGCCCGATGTATGCCGCAGGATTGATCACTATGGGCGGTGGATTCGACTCGAAGAAATATTCGCCGAAGAGCGCAATCTCGACAGGAAACACCAGGACGAGAGACCATACAATCGGAATTGTCGCATACGCCACCACGGCAAGCGTCTGTCGCATCGACGAACGACCGCCAAACACCCGCGACGTCACCCGCAGAACGATGCTGATGACGAAGACCGAAAGAGCCCCCAGAACCGGGCCGGCAACAAGGCTGACACCCAGGACTCCGCCGAGTCCGCCGAGGAGCCGTCCGTAGCTTCCGTACCACAGTATTGTCACTGCGAACGCAATCCCAAAAAACATTGTGAGGAACACTGTGTAGTTCTTGTGTTTTGCGATGGCAATCTTATGCATCGTTGCGCGCGGGGCCTCAAGAAGAGACCACGATGTGTGGAAGAGGTCAAGCGTATCGATTTTGGCCTGCACGTACGACTTGCACGAAACACACACCACAGCCAGATCATCGTTCTCGACGCCACAGACCGGGCAAACGAGCATGATTTCTCCTGTGACTCGAATGGATTGCCTCAACTACCGAGAAATGAATTAGTTAAAGGTACGAGTTTTTCCTCTCCCGAGCAATTTCCTTCGATTTCTTCGCTTCCTCACGTTGTGAGCGGCGCAAATTTCGCGGTGAAATGGCGAAGCATGGGAGGTTCCTCCACAATACGATACCCGGGGAATTCCTCCCGGTGCGCAAAGGCTTCCGTCACAATCTCAATGACGTAATCAATATGACTCTGTGTGTAGACCCTCCGGGGGATGGCAAGACGTACAAGCTCCATCCGTGCCGGATGAAATGTTCCTTTCTCGTCCGTCCGCCCGAACATCACGCTACCGATTTCGACCGAACGGATCCCGCCCCGGCGATATAATTCGACAACCAGCGACTGTCCGGGAAATTTGTCCGGCGGAATGTGGGGCAGAAATCTTTTCGCATTCAGGTAGATTGCGTGGCCCCCGGGGGGCTGGAGAATCGGCACACCGGCAGCCGTCAACTTCTCTCCGAGATATTCAATGGAACGGATCCGGTACTGGAGGTAGTGCTCATCCAGGACCTCATCGAGACCCTGGGCAATCGCTTCAAGGTCCCTTCCGGCGAGACCGCCATACGTCGGGAATCCCTCGGTAACGATCAGGAGGTTCCGCGCATTCCGGGCAAGTGCATCATCGTTAAGGGCAAGGAAGCCTCCCATGTTCACAATTGCGTCCTTCTTCGCGCTCATCGTCGCACCGTCGGCGTATGAAAACATCTCCTGCACAATGGAGCGGACTGAGACATCCCGGTAGCCCGGTTCACGGAGCTTGATGAAGTAGGCATTCTCAGCAAACCGGCAAGCGTCGAGAAAAAACGGGATGCCGTGCTCATGACAGAGTCTGCTGGTCTCCCTGATATTCGCCATGGAAACCGGCTGTCCCCCACCGGAGTTGTTCGTCACCGTGATCATGCAGAGCGGAATCGACGAGGGGCCGACCCTCGCAATAAGCTCCTTCAATGCCGGGATGTTCATATTGCCCTTGAAGTCCGCCACCAGATCCGGATCCTGGCCTTCGGCGGTTGGCAAATCCACGGCCTCTGCGCCAGAGTACTCGACATTCGCTCGCGTCGTATCGAAATGGCTGTTGTTCGGGACGATCCGTCCTTTTCCTCCCACAATGGAAAAGAGGATTCTCTCGGCGGCCCTCCCCTGGTGCGTAGGGATTACGAATTGGAATCCCATGAGATCCTTCACGACGCGCTCAAAGCGGTAGAAGCTTCGCGCTCCCGCGTACGACTCATCGCCCTGCATCATTCCCGCCCACTGGGCCGCACTCATCGCTGCGGTCCCGCTATCCGTCAGTAAGTCGATCAGCACCTTCTCTGCAGGCACGAGGAAGAGATTGTACCACCCCCCCTGCAACACTTCTTCCCGCTCCTCCACGGTGGTGAAGTGGATCGGCTCAACTGTCTTGATTTTGAACGGCTCGATAATCGTTTTCATGGGAGAGGACGAGAGCATGTCATTCGGTTGCATATCGTATCAGCGAGAAGATTTCCCTCCCCGCCAGCCGGTTCCTCCCCTTCAAAAAGTCGAGCTCGATGAGGAACGAGATTCCTGCGACGCTTCCGCCAAGCCTTTCAATGAGAGTGCAAGCCGCAAGAATGGTTCCACCCGTCGCGAGCAGGTCGTCATGCAGAAGGACTTTCATCCCGGGGTGGATTGCGTCATTATGGACTTCGATGGCATCCGTACCATATTCAAGCGAGTATTCCTGGCGAGTGACTGGCGCCGGCAGTTTCCCGGGTTTCCGAATCGGCACGAAGCCGATGCCGAGCCTGTACGCAAGGGGAGCACCGAGAATGAATCCGCGCGATTCGATCCCGGCCACAATGTCATACTTCTGCCCCTGGTAGTGCGCCACCAATGCGTCCACCGCCTCGTGGAACATCGCCGGATCCTTGAGCAGAGTGGTGATATCCCGGAACATGATCCCCGGTTTCGGGAAATCTGGAACAGTTCGGACAGCCGATCGCAGATCAGAAGTCATACGTTACCATTTGTTGGGCTTATGACTGAGAAACGCTTCGATTCCTTGCTTGCAGTCCGGCGTCATTCTTGCGGCTGCGTTCACATTCGAGGAAAAATCGAGAGCATCCACGAGGTTCAACCCCCCGAGTTTGGCGATCAGCTCTTTCGTGAAGGCCATCGAGGTCGCACTGTTTTTTTCAATCAGCTGAAGAGCAAGCCGGTCCACCGCAGAATGCAGATCGTCGTCGGGTACGATGGCGCTCACCAAGCCCATATTCAGCGCTTCGCGTGCGGTGAGGAGATCCGCACCCAGAGCAAGTTCCCGCGCCCGTCCTTCGCCGACCCGCCGGATGAGGAATGTCATCACAATGGCGGGAACGAATCCGATGCGAGCCTCGGTATACCCGAATTGGGATTGCTTCTCTCCCGCAATGACGAAATCGCACACTGTCGCCAGACCGCATCCCCCGGCAAGCGCGGGGCCATGGACAGCCGCGATGACCGGCTTTCGCAATTCGTACACCGTGCGGAACAGGTAGGCGAGCTTGTTCGAATCCACCCGGTTCTCCTCCAGGTCGTGTGTGGAGATCCGTTGAAGATATTCGAGGTCCGCTCCTGCACAGAAGGCTGGTCCTTTCGCGTCCAGGACAATAACCTTGACGGATGGTTCGCGGGCAGCGGCAAGAAAAGCATTTGTCAGCTCGGAGACCATGACGTCGTCGAGGGCATTTCGCTTTTCGGGGCGATTCAAAGTGATCGCCGCTTTCCGCCCATTTTGTCGGTATGTGATCTGACTAAAATTCATGCTGAAAAATAGGGATAATACAAAGCAGAATCAACGATTTTTCGCGATCCGGGGACGATTCTGAAAGATAATTCGGCAAGACCGTTGAAGCCTGATTACAAAAAAAACGCTCCTGCCGTCAAAGTCTGAAGGCAGAAGCGTTGTTTGTCCAGAAACGTAATCCCCTCGGCGACTCCCCTATCCGTCAAAGATGTGGTGTGGATTACTCATTTTGAAAGAACACCACATCTCCACAGTTTTCGGATCACCGTCGGGCCTATTAGACGTCATAATACAGGCCGAACTCGTACGGATGGGGCCGAAGCGCCATCGCTTTCACTTCCTTCTCCATCTTGTACGAGATCCATGTTTCCACGACCTCTTCACTGAAGACGCCGCCACGCAACAGGAAATCGTGATCCTGTTCCAGAGCGTGGAGTGCTTCCTCGAGTGAGCCGGGAGTTGAAGGGACCTTACTCAATTCTTCAGGCCCGAGTTCATAAATATCCTTATCCAGAGGTTCACCCGGGTCGATCTTGTTCATGATCCCATCGAGGCCCGCGAGCAGCAGAGCGGAGAACGCAAGGTACGGATTGCATGAGGCATCGGGACAGCGGAACTCGATCCGCTTCGCCTTCGGACTGTTGGAGTACATCGGGATGCGCACCGATGCGCTCCGGTTTCGCTGTGAGTAGGCAAGGTTGACCGGCGCTTCAAAACCCGGAACCAGACGCTTGTACGAGTTCGTTGTCGGATTGGTGAGAGCGCAAAGAGCGGGCGCGTGCTTGAGCAAGCCGCCCACATAGTAGAGGGCGTTGTCACTCAGGTTCGCGTATCCGTTGCCGTAAAACAACGGCTTGCCGTTTTTCCAGAGGCTCTGGTGCACATGCATGCCTGAGCCGTTGTCACCATAGATTGGCTTGGGCATGAAGGTCACCGTCTTTCCGCGACGGTAGGCGGTATTCTTGATGACGTGTTTGAAAAGGAGAAGGTTGTCGGCGCACTTCAACAACGGGGTGAACCGCATGTCGATCTCAGACTGACCCGCGGTGGCCACCTCATGATGTTGCGCTTCAATATCGATTCCTGCAGCGATCAGGTTCAGTGTCATTTCGTTCCGGAGGTCCTGCAGGTGATCGGACGGAGGCACCGGGAAATACCCCTCCTTGTTCCGGATCTTGTAACCGAGGTTCGGCATCTCATCGCGCCCGGAGTTCCAACGCCCTTCGATAGAATCGAGGTAGTAGTAGCTGTTGTGACCGTTGGTATCGTAGCGGACGTCGTCGAAGATGAAGAACTCCGCCTCGGGCCCGAAAAACGCCGTGTCGGCGATTCCCGTGGATTTCAGGTAGGCTTCGGCCTTATGGGCGATTGACCGGGGATCGCGGTCGTATCCCTCTCCCGTCATGGGGTCACGAATGTCGCAGATCATGCTGAGTGTCTTCACATCAATGAATTCATCGATGAAAGCACTGTGCGGATCGGGGATGATCAACATGTCGCTTTCGTTGATGGCCCTCCACCCGCGTATGCTTGATCCATCGAATCCGAATCCATGTTCGAACGAGCTTTCCTCGAGCTGGGTGACGGGTACGGTGAAATGCTGCCACAGTCCCGGAAGGTCGACGAACTTGAAATCGATCATTCTTACACCCTGGTCTTTGATCATTTTGAAGACCGTATTGACGGCACTGGTGCCCGGCTTTTTCGCCATTGTAAATCCTCGCTGTTGTGAGAGTTGGAAAGGAACGAATTCTCTTATTTTGTCGATTCGATTTTGAGTCGAAGCGTTTCTTTCGACGTGGAAAGGACCACATTTGTTCTTGTGCTCTGCACCCCCGCCCACGACTGGATTTTTGCCAGAAGCTTTTCCAGGGAGGTCGTGTTGCTCGTTCGCACCTTCAGAAGGTGACCGCCTTCGCCGGTGATTGCATGGCACTCGAGTATTTCATCAAGGGCCGCGGTATGCTCAATAAACTGGTGATAGTGCCGCGACGAATCTATCGTGACGAAGATGAAGGCCGTGACATCCCTGCCGACTTTCGCGGGATCGACAGTGGCGTAGTAGCCGGTGATGATGCCCCCCTCCTCCAGTTTGCGCAATCGCTCGCTCACCGACGGCAGAGAGAGCCCTACCGCCTCCGCGAGGTCGTTCCGCCGCGTCCGCCCCTTGCGCTGGAGCGTTTCCAGAATTTTCGTATCAATGTCGTCGATCATCATCAAAATGGATAGGGCGCCATCCGGCGCCTTAGTAAGTAAGGAAACCCACACATTATACTTAACAAAATAAGGTTAGAAAACGTAAGTGTCAAGAGGAAAGAAAAAAAATATTTCTCTCCCCGTTCAGGGGCCTTCGCGGAAGCCCTGAGAGGAACAACGGAAGACACGCAATCCCGCCTGGCGCTTGATCCAGGTTCGTTGATGCGTTGAGGGGAGGTCCTGCGACTCTCCGTCATTCCTGCTCCTCCAGGTGCGTCATCACTCGCAATGGCTGGATCGTAAAATGCTCCCCGACCGGCCTCCCCTGTCTCACCTGCAAATCACTGGCATAGATTCGACGTTTGGCCACGCCTGACCACTTCACGGAAGCCTCCTGCGGAACGGTGCTCACGTTGAAGAGTCTCTGGCACTCGATCACCTGCCCGGGAAAACCCCATCACCTCAATCAACTCTTCTCCCGGCCTCGGGAACTCACTTGATGTCGAGCCTGTTTCGCTTAGAGTGGAAGAATAGAGCCCATTTCGAAGTGAAAAACATGGTTATCCCCCCTCTCCGGGTCTGTATCCTCACGGGCGAGCTTCCTGCTCGATTTCGTCCTGACTTTGCCGGCGGGCCATGCAACGCTGCCCCAAAGATTCGTCGAGAAGTCTCGCGATTCCCAACACCTGCTGCTGTAAACTCTCTCCATCACAAAACGAAGGGATGGTCCCATGTTTGTTTCCCGTGAAGTTTTCCACTGCAAGCCGGGTCACGCGAAGGATCTGGTAGCCGTTTTCAAAAAGCTCAGCCCCATGATGAAGGAAATGGGAGTCAGTGACATGCGCATCTTCACCGATATCAGTGGACAACCCTATTGGACGGTGGTCGTCGAGCAGGAAGTGAAAAGCCTCGATGAGTTTGCAGAACTTTCGAGAACGACCATGGCGGACCCCCGCGTGTCCGGAATTTTTGCCGGCTACCACGAACACGTCATCGGGGGCACCAGGGAGATCTACAAACGAGAGTAGCATCTGACTGCTTCTCCTGACCGGGAGTGTGCGAGGGCTACACATGGACCTTCAGGTTTAAGATGACGTTCCGTGGCTCTTCCCAGCTCGCACCGCTGAAATAGGCTCCTTTGATCAGATGGTGATGATCAAAGAGGTTCGTGATGTACAGCGACGGTTCAAAGCTTGCACCTCCCGCAAAATCGAACGAGTATCCAATCGACGCATTGAGGATGGTCGAAGGGGCGGTATGCTGTGCCGTGTTGAAGTCGAAGAGGCCGGTCGCGTAGGACAGCCCGTTCGGATTCCCATCGGACAGGCCCGAACCATAGATGGCGGTGAGTGAAGCATACCAGCTTCGAGGCTGATAATTCAAACCGACAACAACGGAGAGCCGCTGGTCGTGATCGAGGTCGGTCGCGGTGCCATCATCGGCGATATTCAGGAATCCTCCGGTGATCGGGCCGGATCCGTATGCATGGATGACCGACGCATTCACATACCCGGTGAGTGGAATGTCCGGTTCGTCGTATGTCAAGCCGGCCTCTACACCTGACGTTCGCACGGCGGCAATGTTGATCGGCGTTTTGATCGCTGTGTTCCCCACCGTTTCGTCGTCGAGCCCCGGGCTCGCCCTCCGATAATACCCTGCGAGCTTCATGCGCACCCCCAAAGGAAACGTGTGCGTGTAAACCCCTTCATACAGATCCTCTCGATCTGCCAGCGTGGGCGTCAAAGAATTTGAAACGTTGAGGGAGATCGACCGGAGCCCTTCGATGTTTGTCGGCATGAAGAGCCTGCCGTAGTAGAGGTAGGCGGTGTTGTCTTCGTCGATCAGGAAGTTCCACCGTATCCTCGGACTCACCTGGCTCTCCAATGGAGTATTGGGAGCGATGTGCTGGTCGTAGCGGACCCCCAGGTCAAAGGATGTCCACTCAGCCGGGTGCCACTCCGTTTGTCCGAACACGCCGAAATCCGACCCTGTGAATATGGTGGTCAACGAAGGACCGGCCAATTGCGCCGCGTCGCGCGAGCCAAAGGCCTCCTTGCCTGACGTAGTGCTGGCGTTCACCCCCACCTTCAGCAGGAACTGATGGCTGATCCGTTTTTCGAATGTAGCCCGCATCCCGACAGTTGTGAACGTCCGGTCTTCATTCAGAACATAGCTGTGTGCGGTGTCCCCGGCGAATTGGAAATTGGGAGGATCCGTCGCACCCGGCGTATACCCGAGTTCGCCTTCCCTGACGTACCCACCGACAAAGAGATTCGATTCCTTGTTGACATCCGCATTGAACGTATGAAAATACGAGAGGTTCTGGAAGGAGTTCGTCGTTTGCTGCCTGTCCGAGGCGATTCCCTCCGCCGAATCGAAAGGCACCTGCGTCTGCGTCCTTCCGTAGTTGAGATTTGCCGTGAGATAGTCCTTGTCCCCGAGAATATAATCGAACTTTCCGTACAGGAAATAATCGAAGCCGTGGTCATGAAAGATCCGGGATACCGGGGGATCAATCCGGCGGTCCGTCTCCTGCCGGGACCCGGAGAAGAAATATCCGAGACTCCCGAGGTGATCGCTGAACGAGAGGGCCTGGCCGTTCGAATTCAGTGCGCGGAGCGGACCGACGCGCGGTCCCAGCGTATCACCGGGAATCGCAGTATTTGTTCCCGGGGAGAATGGCTGTGTCCCGTTGAACGTGAGGTAGCTCCCGCCGTAGGTCGAAGCATCAAGATGGAATGACCCTGTCGGAACGCGATTGTTCAGATCTATGATCGCAGCCATCTGGCCGCCGTATTCTGCCGGGAAACCCCCGGTCATGAATGTGGCGCGGTTGATGACCTTCGGATCCACGACTTCATTGAGCCCGCCGAACACGCCGAGCGGGACGGGGACCCCATCGATGTAGTACGTGTATTCTCCATGCATACCGCGGATATGGACCTCCCCGGTCGGCGCTCGTACAGCGCCGAGCATGTTCTCTTGAATGAGATTCGTCATGCGTGCCGTCGGCGGCGCATGATACGATTGTAACTCGAAGACCTGATTCCCTGTCATCCGGTCGATGTGCGAGGCGGCGGCGAGTCGTTCCCCCACCACTTCGACCTCGCCCTCGACCGGCCCCTGCGCATTGAGGTTCAGGGTGAAAGCGGAGTGGTGGTCATCGATCAGGATCTGTCGTGATGTGGTTTTGTACCCCACAAACCAGGCGGTGATTTCATATGAGCCCGCCTCTATTTCACGAAAGCGCACGACCCCCAGCGGATTCGTCGCGTCTTCCGCCACGATCTTCCCCGAACGCCGCAACATCACGTTGGCCAGTTCGATCGGAACATCGCCCTTCGGGTCGATAACGCTGACTTTGACCTGGAGGCCGGGAGCCTTCTCACCGGCTTTCAGCGCACCGGCAGCGGAAGCGTCGTTCACTCCTAATGTTATAAGAATAGCGCAGCCGAGCATCTTCAGTATTTGCATCGTGCAATCCTTCAGTCAAGGGTGTCTCACAAATATGGCTCCCCCGTGCAGAGGATACGGCCCACCCTAGACCTCCAGGCGAGTTCTATTCCTCAGCGTACCGGGGAATTCGATGGAAAAGGTTACGAGACGTGGAGGCCCGACGGAGGGGCACGGGCGGAAGAGACCCGGCTGGTAATGCGAGGGGGAAAGGTAATCTGGAAAGAAACGCCGTGGTATTCGAACGCCGCCGAGATGACCCAGGGCGTTTCCTGCTGGAAATGACCTGATGCCAGCAGACAGGCGAGGCAGACGCCGTCATGCTGCGTCAGACCTGGAGTAGCGTTTCCGGGGAGGTGTACTTCCTGGGGGCCAGCACCCGACCCCACGAATTCATCAGTATGGAAGAATTCGATGGAAGGGGCAACCGCAACATAAAGCGCGAGAACGAATCCCGCGACGATTCTCCAGCCGGAACGATTCATTGCTTCAACAGGTAAAAGGAAAATTCACGGCAGAAAGTTCCAGCAAAGCATCGAATCGAAGCCCTGTTATCGCGACGCGGGCCAGGTGTTGTTGGACTGGTCGATGTCGGGGAGCCGCTCATCCGGATCGAGGACCACAGAAATGATCCGACGTGTCGAAGGAAAAAGTAAAGTGTGCTCGCCCGACGTCTCCCAGATTTCAACAGGGAGATGAACCGTCCCCACGTGTCCATTCGACTCTTTCACTCGCATTGTTACCGGCATGACCATTTGGTCGTTGTTCGCAATGGTTATCAACGACCCCTTCAACGTATCGTCATCGGGGTACCGAACTTCTTTCACGCTCTGATCCAACTTCCAGTTTTCGACGAACCACCCCTTCCAAAACCAGTTAAGATTCTCTCCTGCTCCATTGTTCATGGCACGGAAGAAATCAAAGGGGGTGGGATGTTTGTATGCCCATTGACGAATGTAGTTTCTCCATGCATAGTCGAACCGGTCTTTGCCTACTATGTCTTCCCGGAGCAGGACGAGACCAAGGGCCGCCTTGTAGTACTCCAGGGGATGGACATACTTGCCGGGGATCGCATCGGCATAGGAGATGACCGGCTGGGATTCCCGGCTCGTGAGATAAGGGACAATTTCGCGTGCGGGGTTTCCCCCTTTCGGGGCGTACTCATTGTCGCGTTTTGGGGCAAACTCCCCCCTGTTGAATTCCTCCGCGGCATAAATGTCGATAAATGTATTGAACCCTTCATCCATCCACGCATGAACCCGCTCGTCCGATCCCACAATCATCGGGAACCATTCATGGCCGAACTCATGGTTCGCAACAATCCACATCCCCTTTCGGGACGCTTTCCAGCTCCCGAAGATCACCCCGGGGTACTCCATACCCCCTACCGGTCCCCCCACTGCCGTCGCTTCGGGATAGGGATAGGGATACCAATCCCGGGAGAAAATCTCGACGCTTTGCCTCACGTATTGCGCACACCTCTTCCAGGTCGAATCTTTTGCGCTCTCTTCGGGGTACACGGCCATGGCGAGCGCACGTTTTCCTTCCGGCAGATTGATTCGCGCCGCATCCCAGAGGAACGCCTTCGAAGAAGCCCAGACGACGTCGCGAGAGTTCTTCATCCGGAAATGCCACGTCCGCATCGTCTTGTTGACATTCTCCGCCTGAGCATGGAGCACATTGCCCAGGTCGCGGATGGACACAGTCGAATCGCTTGAACGTGCCTTCGCCAGCCTTTCGATTTCTTTCTTTGTAAGAACGCTGGCGGGGTTCACCAGACTGCCGGACCCAACGACGATCTGGTCGGCAGGAACGGTGACGCGATAGTCGAAATCTCCGTATTCCAGGTAGAACTCCCCGGGTCCCAGAAACGGGAGGACATTCCAGCCTGCGATGTCGTCGTACACTTCCATACGGGGGTACCACTGCGCTATGTCATAGATTGTCCCGTTTTTCGTGGTCAACATACCCGACCGTCCCAAACCCTGCGGAGCAACGGGGAAAGAATATTTGATGATGAGAATCAATTTGTCGCCTCCCGGTCTCAAGGGAACGGGCAATCGAATCTGCATCCGCGTGTCGTTGACAATGTAGTCACCCTTGGACCTGCCGCCCTTCTGTTCGATCTCGACACTGCCAATGGTGAATCCACCTGCGAACTGCGGGGGTGAAAGGGAGAGTTTCGAGCTCCGCGAATTCGCGCTGAATTGATTTTGATCCAACGCAAGCCAGAGGTAAGGAAGGGCATCCGGACTGTTGTTCGTATACGTGATGCGCACAGTGGCCGAGATAACGTTGAGGGAATCGTCAAGGATGGCTTCCAGAGAATAGTCTGCTCGGTTCTGCCAGTAGTCCGGACCAGGCGTTCCGTCGCTGCCCCTGCACCCGCTCTTCGATCCGGCATCGAACATTGGATCGAATGCTTTGTGGGGATCATATCCGGTCTGAGCATGCACAACCATGCCGAGAATGCATATCGCACACATTTCGATAACGAGGACTCTTATCTGCCGATTCATAGGATCTTCACGGGTAATGTGCTGGGAAAGAGTTGATTTCTGCCGACTAACCCTCGCGATGTTGTTTTTCCACCATTTCTTCGAGAACCATGAGCCCATCGATGAGCTTTCGGTCGGTGATCTCGACGAATGTCTCCGATGGCGTGACTCCGTAGATATGGACCCACGTACCCGTCGGGAGCTGACGGGCCCCGGACTCCGCATCGCGAGGAGCGTTCCCGGAGAGGACGTTGGTCAGGAGACGCTTGACATGTTTCTCCTCCTGAAGAGGCCGTGTAAAAGTGTATTCCGTTTCCTTGAAATCGTACTTGACCACTTTGAACAAGACAGTATCAGCCGCACTGTCCGTCGTTACAAAGAAGGCCTTGTTCCCGCCTCCTTCTCTCTTGAAAAAGATTTTCGCGAATGGAGATTCAGTCATGGATTCACCTGGGATCGATCCGTGAAAAGCCGGAGATGTTCATTTCAACGGACAATATAAGTGAAAAAAATGTCTTCAACCTGTTGGCGGGTCGACACGGGAAGGAATCTCAGTAGGCATGCTCCGCCGCTTAGAATGGGGCATGCTCACATTTCGAAGGAGCCTCTTTTTGAGAGGATAAATGGGGGGAGAGTGTGGCCCGGGTATGCGTAAAGAGCGAGAGGATCCCACTCCTGGAGAAGGCCTTTGGATCTGTGATGCATCAAGGAGTTTCAGGGCCAAAACCTTCGTCTGAACCGCTTCCGAAGAAGCAGTTCAGACGTCCAGCCGAGACCCGTGACAGAGAGGAAACTTCCGGAGATTTCCGGGGGCAGCCTCAGGCCGACTGCAGGAGGCGAGCTTCAAGTTCCAACGCCTTGGGAAAGAGAATGTTGTTCTCCAGGTGCACATGCTGATGCAGATCTCGTTCAAAGGCTTCAAGTTCCTGATAGGAGACTCGATACGTTGTGCAAGCATCTTCCGGCGGCACGTAGTTGCCGCTGGCGCTTCGAATTTCATAGAGCCCGTCTCCGGCCGCATCATGCTCGGATTCCATCATGCGGATCGGGTTCGCGAGCGTTCCGAAGGCGGGCGCGACATAATGCGATTTTCCCTGCCGGGCCAGCTCGGCCTGCTTAATGGTCGGAAACAGGATTCTCTCCTCTTTCATCATGTGATTTGTCAGTTCCCCTGCAATCAGTTGGAAGCGTCCTGCGATGCCAACGACTTCGGGGTGTCTCGCACCGTGCACTTCTGCAACCTTTTGCGTGTGTTTGGTGATAATGGGGATCATCCGGCGGACAAACGCATGGTGTCGGCTGACGATGTGATCGATCAGTTGATCCAGTCCCCACGATTCGTAAGGTACTCCCGCCAAACCTTCTGTCGAAACGACTGAAGCGATTTCGTCCGCAACGGTCTCTACTGCGACCCCGCGAGTCTCACAGGCCTGCGAAAGAGCGACATTCCCGTGACAGCAGAAATCGATTGAATATTTCTCGAAAACCGCTGCGGTCCTGAAATCCTCGGTGACGAATGATTTCACTGTGCGTGTATTTGTGTCTGTCATGACAACCTCCTCTGTATTTCAGATATTATAGTCTGATATATGGTCAAAAAAAACCTTTCTCATCGCATCACAATTTTCCCCGCCGCATCAATGCTGACAAGGTCTTTCTGCTCCATGGCTTTTACCGTTCGAATCACTGTTTCAACACGCAGTCCGGAAAGATCTGCGAGTTGTTGGCGGCTGAACGGCACGTGAAAAGGTTCATCTTTCCTTCCCTCCTGTTCGCGGAAATAAGAGAGGAGGGTCAGAATGCGGTGTTCTGCCTCTTCCACTGCCAGTTCCGAAAGCATCATCGACTTATATTCCAGCCTGCCGGAGAGGGATTCAGTTATTGCAAGATGGACGTTAAAGTCTTCCTTGAGCAGACGAAGAAAATCTCTCCGGCCAATTTTCCAGATTTCACAGTCAGTCATTGCCACTGCCGAAGCGGGATAGGATGTGCGCGTAAAGAACGGCGGCTCCCCAAAACTCTGGCCTACTTCGAAATATCCCTGCACGAATTCCTTTCCTTGTTCATTGACTGTCGACATCCTTACCCGTCCGATCTTCACCATCATGAATGCCGAAGCCGATTCCCCCTGGCGGAAAATAATCTCCCCCTTCGACAACTTGGCGATCTTCGCGTTGAACTTCCGGAGGAGCGCTTCCGGGATATGCGCGTGTTCTTTGTCCTGACTCATGGTACGCCGATCTGCCGGAAGATGCTTATGACCTGCATCATACGGCCAGGGAGCCTTCCGACGACTTCAATTCTGGCCTGGGGGGCGAGTGAAGCGCATTGACCGTTGATGATCCCGCCATGTCATGAGGACGATCGTGCAACGCGCGCAGAGCGCACGATCCCGAGGGCGAGACCGGCCAGCGCACCGCTCACAAAAATCAGCAGGAATTGAACTGCCCGGATGTTTTCAAAACCGACGGTGCGTGTGACAAAAAACAGGGCTATACAACACATTATGACAAGTGGTGCGACGGGTCGCAACGGATGTTTCTCCATGGAGGCTCCATTAAGAGTGAAAAGAATGGACAAAGTGAGGAACAATCCCCGGTTTTAATAACCCCCATCGGGGCTCTTACGGTTCCGACCCTGGCGAAATATCCCCCGCTTTTTTTGCCGCAACTGGCGGGGGGATAGGCCGCTTCCCTGGACTGGTCAAACCGTTTGGCTTGTCCGGAAAGGCTCTTGTCTTCCTATGTTCGGATACTTTCCAACCTGCCGGGACGGACTCCGCGGTTCTTCATCTCTCCGTCCATGGGTCAGGGGAGTACACTGAAGAGATGTCAAAAGTGGTGGGAGACGTCTGGCACCATTTCCTGTTTGAGACGTTCAAGCCGTATGGAGAATCGGGCGCATACCTAACCAAAGGCGTGGAAGTCCGATAATTATTAGAATTATCGGACCAGAGATCGACCTATCGCTTATCGGCACCGGGCTTCACCGATGAATGAGATTCCACATTCTTCGCCTTCGTACGCGCCTGTTCAGCTTCACGTTCCATACATACACGCGCGCGTTGACATTGCTTCGGTCTCAGGGTATCTTATCACGATGTCCCTTCGTTGAGCGGGGCTTGAGGGATCGCACTCACGTCGACGAAGTTGCGATTGGACCGCCTGCCGACGCCCCGCCACCCGGAACATTTCTCCCCCACCCCCGTGCACCAGGAGGACTAACATGAATCAGTTACCTCGACGAGACTTCCTCAGAATGCTCGCAGGCGCCTTTTCGGCGACTGCTATAGACTGGAACGTATTCCCCGTCGGACATTCTGCTTCCGATGACGCCGCTGCTTACGATGCAATCATTATCGGGGCAGGTCTTGGCGGACTTTCGTGCGCTGCGGCTTTTGCCCGACAAGGTTTCAAGCCGCTTGTCGTCGAGCAGCACGACAAGCCGGGTGGTTTTGCCACTGCGTTCTCGCGACCCGGAGGGTTTCTGTTTGATGTGTCTCTCCATTCCACAACGATTGGTCAGCGCGACGGACTTTACAACCTCCTCCAGGGTTTCCCCGAGATCACAGACATCGAATACATCCCTCACCCCACGCTGTTCCGGGCAAAGTACCCTGACTACGACATCCGGGCGGCGCAACAAAACCCCAAAGCCTTCATTGAGACGCTGATCCGTCTCTTTCCGGAAGAGAAAGAAGGGATCGCCGGACTGTTCGACGACATGACCGGGCTCGCGCGCGATATCGGACGACTCTCCGAGGCAAAAGGACAGGTCGACATGAGCCAATTCCCTTCAGAGTTTCCCCACCTCTTCCGCTACCATACCGCAACGTGGGAGACGATGATGGATGCCCGGATTCATAGTCCGAAGCTCAAAGCAATCGTTTCGGCACAGTGGGGTTACTATGGCCTCCCGCCATCCAAACTTTCTTCCTTCTACTATGCTCTCCCGTTTTTGGGATACCTTACGCACGGAGGTTTCTATCCGAAAGGACGTTCCCAGGACATAAGCGACGCGCTTGTTCGAATCATACGGAAGCAAGGGGGAACCGTCATGCTCAATACCACCGTCGAAAAAATCCTCATGAAAGACGGTGCGGCATCCGGCGTGGCAACGGCGGACGGAAAGCAGTATGCGGCGAGAGTCGTGGTGTCGAATGCCAATCCTTTTGATACCTTCCGGAAAATGATCAGCGATCGCGCCGCCTTGACGGAATGTGAAGCCTCATGGCAGAACTATAGTGTCAGTCTTTCGTGTTTCCAGGTCTTTCTTGGGTTGAAAAGCGATCTGGTGTCAAAGCTGGGGATTACCGATTCGGAAATCTTCGTTGCGCCGTCATACGATCCCGACGCGGAATACGCAGGCGCCCTCCGGGGAGAGGTCGATCGCAGCGGGTTTGGCATATCGCTCTACGACAACATCTATCGCGGCTATTCACCCGCAGGGAAGAACACCATCAATATCATGACTCTCCAGGGTTATACGCCGTGGGAACAATTCGAAGCGGATTACTTTGCCGGAAAGAAATCTGAATATGTGAAGGAAAAAGAACGGAGGGCCGACCAGTTGATTGCACAAGCGGAAGAAGTCCTGCTTCCCGGCCTTTCGAGGGCAATCGAAGTACGGGAGATCGGAACGCCTTTGACGCATATGCGCTACACAAGGCACCCGCGTGGAGCGATCTATGGTTGGGATCAAACGGTAAACAACTCAGGATCAACCCGTGTCCCCCATAAGACCCCCGTGAAGAACCTTTACCTCGCAGGGGCCTGGTCGAGGCCTGGCCATGGGTACGGGGCTGTCATCCCGAGCGGCCTGGAATGCTTTGCAGAAATTATGAAGACGTGGTAGGAAGGCACAGGCACCGGGTGAAGCTGCGCAATCGAGTCAGTGAGTTGTCCTTATGAAGCCTTCGCGGTCGCGGGCAGTCAGACTTTTTGAAGGAAAAACATACTCGCTGGTCGGGGAAGACCTGACCAGCGACGAGTACTACACGGCTCTTCGAGAAGAGGCGGACCGACTGCAGTTACCGGGCACGTCTCTCGCTCAGTCGCTCGACATGGTTCGTTCTCTGGGTCGGAACAGACGAAAACTCAAGCGTCTCGCCTCTGCATCCTCCAATGGTTCAAGAGAATCGGCGCTGGTCAGAGCGCTGAAAACCCGGCTCGGCCGATTCACGACAGCTGTCGAATCGCATCTGAACGATCTCTCGCCGGTGCAGAGGTGGGACCGAACCCTGGGCATGGGTGAGGAGCAATATCACCTCTTCATGCTTGAGATCGAGCTCACCAGACGCTTGAATCTCGATCGATTCCGCAAGGCCGATACGCGACTGGCGTTTTTACCGCACTGCTTGAGGGAAGTGTCAGCAGAGTGCCGCTCGGTGCACCGTGGTGACGACTATATCTGCAAAGGCTGTACAACGGGTTGCACGATCAACAGAGTGAGCAAGCTTCTGCGCAGGCACGGCGTCACCCCCTATATTTGGATGTCGGCAAATCTCTCGTCGCTTCTTCGAAGGTTGCAGGGGGAGGGCCGCACCGTGGGTGTGGTGGGAATCGCATGCGTGCCCGAGCTTGTCCATGGTCTGCGCTCTTGCATGCGGGCGGGTGTTCCTGCTGTCGGGATCCCGCTGGATGCGAACCGCTGCGCGCGGTGGTGGGGAAGGTTGTACCCGAATACTGTGAACGAGGAGGAGTTGGAAACCCTCCTCGGGGAAGAAACAAAGGTTTACCCGAGAAATAAACTCGGATCTCTGAACCCTGATGTGGGAATTCAGAAGGTGCCGCGGACCGTCATGGAAGATCCGACGTCCCCATGAGAAACTTGTCGACTCCTTTCGCAGCCTTCCTTCCTTCGGCGATTGCCCAGACAACGAGCGATTGTCCCCTCCGCATGTCGCCTGCGGCAAACACCCCCGGGACGGCGCTCATATAATTGTCGTCCGTCTTCACATTTCCTCGCGCGTCAAGCGTCACGCCAAGTTTCTGGAGCATCCCGTCTTTCGTCGGTCCCGCAAAGCCCATCGCCAGGAGCACCAGATCCACGTGCAGCGAGAATTCCGTCCCGGGCACCGGTTCAAACCGGGGCGGCGGGCCGACACGAGCGGCCTTGAGGGCCACCACATTCTCGTCGCCGTCGCCTTCGAATGCGGTCGTCGCCACAGCCCATTCTCGCACCCCGCCCTCTTCATGAGAGCTCTCCGTCCGCAGCTGCAACGGCCACATCGGCCATGGTGTAAGCGGAGATCGTTCGGCGGGCGGTTCGGGCATGATTTCAAATTGGTGAATCGATTTTGCCCTTTGCCGGATGCAGGTGCCGAGACAGTCTGCGCCCGTATCCCCGCCGCCAATGATCAAGACGCGTTTCCCTGTGGCGAGAATCTCGACGAACGGGTCGATACGCTCGCCCGCAACCCTGCGATTCTGTTGGGGAAGGAAGTCCATGGCGAAATGTATCCCCTTGAGCTCGCGCCCGGGAACAATCAGGTCGCGGGGCGCTTCCGCCCCGCCGCAAAGGAGGATCGCGTCGTACGTCCGCCGCATCTCCTCCGCTCCGATATTTACCCCGACGTGGGTCCGGGTCGAAAAAACGATTCCTTCCGCCTGCAGCTGTTCAATCCGCCTGTCGAGAAGGCGTTTTTCCAGCTTGAAGTCGGGTATCCCGTACCGGAGCAATCCACCAAGCCGGTCGTTCTTTTCGTAGACCGTGACGTGGTGACCGGCGCGATTCAACTGTTGTGCGGCAGCAAGCCCCGAAGGCCCCGAGCCGATCACCGCGATCCGTTTTCCCGTCCTCCGCAACGGGGGTTCGGGGTGAATCCATCCTTTTTCGAAGGCATGGTCGATAATGGAGCGTTCAATAACCTTGATCGTGACAGGAGGTTCGTTGATTCCCAGAACGCAGGCCGCCTCGCACGGCGCCGGACAGATCCGCCCCGTGAACTCCGGGAAGTTGTTCGTCGCGTGAAGAATGGAGATGGCTTCCTTCCATCGGTCACGGTAGACGAGGTCGTTCCACTGGGGAATCACGTTATTGACGGGGCATCCCGTGTGGCAGAAGGGAATCCCGCAATCCATACAGCGCGCACCCTGCGTTTGCACCTTCTGCGCCGGGAACTCCAGATAAATCTCGTTCCAATCCCTCGTGCGATCCGCAATTTGCCGCCGCTCAGGTACCTCGCGTGCATACTCCATGAACCCCGTCGGCTTACCCATGCACAACCTCCTTCGCCGGCGACACCAGCGGAACGACATTATCGCGCTTTGCGCGGGCAAGACCCAGCACACGCTTATAGTCGTGCGGGAAGACCTTCACAAACTGCGGTCCCACGGTTGCCCATTGATCGAGTATCCTCTGCCCCAGGGCGCTTCCGGTCGCTCGAACGTGTTTTGTGATCAACCCCTGCACCAATTTCTCGTCCCCCGCGGTGAGCGGGTCAAGGTCGACAATCGCCCGGTTGCAGTGCTGTTCGGCGAATTCCCCCGTCTCGTCCAGGACAAAAGCGAGGCCGCCCGACATCCCGGCGGCAAAATTGTTCCCTGTCGGACCGAGCACCACCACCGTTCCGTTTGTCATGTACTCACACCCGTGCGCCCCGACGGCTTCCACTACCGCCGTCGCGCCGGAATTCCGCACTGCAAACCGTTCTCCTGCCTTGCCGCACAGGAATACCTCGCCTGCCGTGGCACCGTAGAGCACAACGTTTCCGACGATGACATTATCCTTCGCTACGAAGCCGGAATTCCGGGACGGATAGACGATGATCTTCCCGCCGGAGAGCCCCTTCCCCAGATAGTCGTTCGCATCCCCTTCCAGGACCAGCGTCACCCCCCCTGCAAGGAAGGCTCCGAAGCTCTGTCCCGCCGATCCCGAGAATCGAATCGTAATGGTGTCGTCCGGCAAACCCTTTGAACCGTGCCTGCGGGCGATTTCGCCGCTCAACATTGCCCCGACAGTCCGGTGGATATTCCGGATCGGAAGCGAAATGGTCAGCGGTTCCCCCTTCTCCAGCGCATTCTTCGTCTTGTCGATGAGCTGGTAGTCCATCGATCGCTCCAGACCGTGATTCTGCGCAATCGTCGATCTGCGGGCGACGCGCAGCGGGATCGTCGGACGATGCAATACCGACGAGAGATCGATCCCTTTTGCCTTCCAGTGATCGATCGCCTTCCGGGCCTGAAGCAAATCAACCCGGCCCACCATATCGTCCATCTTCTTAAACCCAAGCTTCGCCATGATCTCCCGCACTTCTTCCGCCACGAAGAAGAAGAAGTTGATGACATTCTCCGGGGTCCCCTGGAACTTCTTTCGCAACGCCGGATCCTGTGTCGCAATACCCACGGGACAGGTATTGAGATGGCATTTGCGCATCATGACGCAGCCCATCGTAATGAGCGGGGTGGTCGCGAACCCGAACTCCTCCGCGCCCAGGAGACACGCGATAGCGACATCACGTCCGGTCTGAATTTTTCCATCGGTTTGCAGTCTGGTCCGGCTCCTCAGATCATTCAAGAGAAGCACCTGCTGTGCCTCGGCCAGACCGAGCTCCCAGGGGATGCCTGCGTGCCTGATCGACGTAAGAGGAGATGCACCGGTTCCCCCGCTATCCCCGCTGATCAGGATCCGGTCGGCGTGTGCCTTTGCCACGCCGGCCGCAACCGTGCCCACACCAACCTCGGAAACGAGTTTGACAGAGATGGCGGCGCGCGGGTTCACATTCTTCAGATCGAAGATCAGCTGGGCGAGATCTTCAATGGAATAGATGTCGTGATGGGGAGGCGGAGAGATGAGTCCCACACCCGGAATGGAATGCCTGACTTTTGCGATGACGGCATCCACCTTATGGCCGGGGAGTTGTCCCCCTTCACCAGGCTTGGCGCCCTGCGCAATCTTGATCTGCAACTCATCGGCATTGATCAGATAGTGAGCGGTCACGCCGAAGCGGGCGGAAGCAACCTGTTTGATTGCGCTGCGCCGTGAATCCCCGTTCGCGTCCGGCGTAAACCGGCTTTCCTCTTCCCCGCCCTCGCCGGTGTTCGATCGTCCGCCGATGCGATTCATGGCGATCGCCAGAGTTTCATGCGCTTCCTTGCTGATCGATCCGAACGACATGGCGCCTGTCACAAACCGTTTGACAATCTCCTTTGCCGGCTCGACTTCCTCCAGCGGCACTCCCGGCAAACCTTCCCGGAACTCCATCAATCCCCGCAGCGTGCATAAATCCCTGTTCTGGGTGTTCACGATCTCTGCGTATTCACGGTAGGTCGCGTAGTCGCCAGTGCGCACTGCTTGCTGGAGCTTCGCAACAGTGGAGGGATTCACCTGATGCCGCTCTCCATTGATCCGAAACTGATACGTACCTCCGAGCTCGAGCTCCGATTCGGCCTCCGTCACATTCTGCAACGCGTGATGATGCTTCATTTGCGCTTCGCGCACCAGGACATCCAGTCCGACGCCTTCGATCCGGGAGACGGTCCCGGTGAAGTACTTGTCGACGAGGCTCTTATTCAGGCCGATGGCTTCAAAAATCTGCGCACCGCGATAACTCTGAAGTGTGGAGATCCCCATTTTCGAAAAGACTTTGAGCAAGCCTTTCCCCACCGCCTTGATGTAGTTGTGCAGCGCCTTGTCGAAGGTCAGTCCTTCCGGAAGTCGCCCCTTCAGCGCAAGATCTTCCAGAGTTTCAACGGCGAGGTACGGATTGATCGCGCTGGCACCATATCCGATGAGCAGTGCGTAGTGCATGATCTCCCGCGGCTCACCCGACTCTACCACGAGTGCCACCTGGGTTCGGGTCTTTTCCCGGACCAGATGATTGTGGACGGCGGTCAGGCCCAGCAAACTCGGGATCGGGGCGTATTCCTCGTCCATTCCCCTGTCGGACAGAATGATGATCGTGTACCCCGACTCGATGGCCAGGCTTGCCCGGCGGCACAAGCCCGAAAGCGCGCGCTCGAGTTCCACTTCCCCGCCGTTTGCACTGAACAGCATCGGCAGCGTAGTGGCAAGAAAATCCCCCGTGTGACACCCGGCGGAGTTTTTCGAGATCGCGATTCGTCACCAATGGATTGCCGAGCTTCAAGGTATGACAGTTCTTCGGCGTTTCCTCCAGAATATTCCGCTCGGTCCCGATATAACTGGTCAACGACATCACCAGGTCCTCCCGAATGGGGTCGATCGGGGGATTCGTCACCTGGGCGAACAGTTGCTTGAAATAGTTGAAGAGCGGCTGCGGCTTGTCGGAAAGACACGCCAGCGGAGTATCGGCTCCCATCGACCCGACGGGCTCCTCTCCGTTCAATGCCATCGGCGTGATGATGATCCGGATGTCTTCCTCCGTGTACCCGAACACACGCTGCCGCTGCAAAATATCAGACGGGTTGAATGGATGCTCGCGCGGAGGATCCGGCAGCGTTTCAAGACTGATCTGGTTTTCCTCGAGCCACTTTCCATACTCCTGTCGCTTGCTCAACCGCGATTTGATTTCTTCATCGGGTATCAATCGTTGTTCGGCGAGGTCCACCAGGATCATTTCCCCCGGTTGGAGACAGGCCTTGAGCTTCACGCGTTCAGGCTCGATGGGCAGGACGCCGGTTTCAGAGGCCATGATCACGAGATCATCATGCGTGACCATGTACCGGGCCGGACGGAGGCCGTTCCGGTCAAGCGATGCTCCGATGACGAGTCCGTCCGTAAACGCCAGGGCGGCCGGTCCGTCCCACGGTTCCATCAGGGAAGCGTGATATTCATAGAACGCCTTCTTGCCAGGGCTCATGCTCGCGTCTTTATCCCACGCTTCGGGGATCAGCATGGCGAGTGAATGCGGAAGGCTGCGCCCGGCCTGATACAACAGTTCCACCGCATTATCCAGGGATGACGAGTCGCTCCCCTTCGGTTGGATGATGGGGAGCACCTTTTTCATGTCGTCGCCGAAGAGATCCGACTTTAACACAGACTGCCGGGCATGCATCCAGTTGATATTCCCGCGCAGCGTGTTGATCTCTCCGTTGTGACAGAGGTAGCGGAACGGGTGTGCAAGCTGCCAGTTCGGGAGCGTATTCGTGGAAAACCGTTGATGCACAAGACAGAGAGCACTTGTCGTGTCGGGGTCCGACAGATCCGAGTAAAACCGATCGATCTGCGGAGCGAGCAAAAGTCCCTTGTACACTATGGTCCGTGACGACAACGAGGGGATATAGAAAAACTCTTTGTCCTTGATATCGGATACGGCGATTTCGGTTTCGATACGCTTACGAACCACATAGAGTTTGCGCTCGAACTGATCGGCCGACAACTCCGAACTCCGACGGATGAAAATCTGTTCGATATACGGTTGTGATGCGCGTGCAATGCGTCCGATCGCGTTGGCGTCAATCGGTGTGTCGCGCCAGCCGATCACCGTAAGGTTTTCCTCCTGCACGATCCGGTCAAAAATCCCTTCACATTGCAGCCGGGGTTGAGGTTCCACTGGCAGAAAGATCATGCCAACGCCGTATTCACCCGGCGACGGGAGGGAAAAACCGAATTGTTTGCATTCCTTCAGAAAGAACTCATGGGGAATTTGAATAGTCACTCCTGCCCCGTCCCCGGTCTCCGGATCGCTCCCGCTGGCCCCCCGATGCGTCAGGTTAATCAGGATGTCAATCCCCTGGGTCACAATATCGTGTGATTTCTCGCCGCGCATGTTGACGACGAAGCCGAGTCCGCATGCATCGTGCTCATTGCGTGGATCGTACAGGGGAAAATCGTCTTGATAATGACTGTCCATATCGGCACACCTAACGAAGTGATTCTGACAACATGTAAGGGCAAATGAGTAGGCAGTAAGCAGTAGGCAGTAGGCAGTACGCAGCAAACAGTACGCGGATGGAATGAGCAATATGCACGAGGTCGAACACGAAGCCCGGGCCGCGGCATTCTGCCCACCGTTTTGCTCACAGCTTTCTTCTTACTTCTTCCTGCTTTCTGCCTACTCCTTACTGCCTACTGCCTACTTTCTCCCTCTCTCTCTCAAAACAAAGGGCGATCCTTCCTTCGACCTGCCAAACTTAGGTCAATCGCTGCGATCGGGTTACTTATACCGGTCATATGGCTGCCCAAGCAGATATTCTCAATGTACCAGTTCCGCAATGAAAAGCAAAATCGGAAATTGCGGGAGTGTGAAATGGTCCATTCCGGGCGCCGTGCATGTCCGCCCCCAAATTCGTCTCTGGTGCCCTTCTGGCAGACCTTCGGCAGTGATTCCCTGTTCTTCCTCCTAAAAGGCCCACTCACGCCACGGAATCGTTGCTTTCTCTCGTCCGGCGTTGCATATTGTGAGACATCACTGCAAAGGGAGACAGGCACATGTCAGACCTCAACGAATCCATTCTAGTGGGAAAATCCGACAAGTTGTTGTATCTCCTTCCTTCCATGGCCAACCGGCACGGTCTCATCGCCGGAGCGACGGGGACAGGAAAGACGGTGACCCTCCAGGTCCTGGCCGAGCAGTTCAGCCAGATAGGAATCCCCGTTTTCATGGCCGATGTCAAAGGTGACCTGTCCGGGATAAGCCAACCGGGCGTCGCCAACCCCAGGATCTCCGAGCGGACGAAGCTCCTGGGACTCACGGATTTCCAATTCCGTGCTGTTCCTGTTGACCTTCTGGGATGTCTTCGGCGATCAGGGGCACCCGGTTCGGACCACCGTGAGCGAGATGGGTCCGCTCCTGCTCGGCAAGCTCTTGAATCTCAATGAGACCCAGGCCGGAGTCCTCACAATGGTTTTCAAGATTGCCGATGACAAAGGCTGGCTGTTGCTGGACTTGAAGGATCTTCGTGCCATGCTCGACTTTGTCGGACAAAATGCATCGACGTTCCGGACTGACTACGGGAACGTTTCTGCTGCATCGATTGGCGCGGTACAACGGGGATTGCTTTCATTGGAGGAGCAGGGAGGCGACAAGTTTTTTGCCGAGCCGGCGCTTAATCTTGATGACCTTCTTCAGACTGATTCCAATGGACGTGGGATCGTGAACATTCTGGCGGCCGACAAGCTTCTCCTTTCGCCAAAGATCTATGCAACGTTTCTCCTCTGGCTGCTCTCCGACCTCTACGAGCAACTCCCCGAGGTGGGTGATCGCGAAAAGCCGAAATTGGTGTTCTTTTTCGACGAGGCGCACCTTCTTTTCGACGATGCAGAAAAGCCACTCATGCAGAAGATCGAACAGGTCGTACGGCTTGTCAGGTCCAAGGGCGTCGGCGTGTACTTTGTCACACAAAATCCACTGGATGTTCCGGATGTGATACTCGGCCAGCTCGGGAATCGTGTTCAGCACGCACTGCGCGCCTTCACGCCACGCGACCAGAAGGCTGTCTCTGCAGCCGCGCAAACGTTCCGCGCGAATCCTGCGCTGGATGTCGAAAAAGTGATCACCCAGCTGGCGGTCGGCGAGGGATTGGTGTCTTTCCTCGATCTGAAGGGTACGCCCGGGATAGTAGAGCGGGCGCTCATCTCTCCTCCACATAGTCAGATCGGACCGATAACATCCGAACAGCGCACGGCGATTATTCAAAAGTCGGTCGTCGCCGGACAGTACGAACGGGTAATCGATCGTGAGTCGGCATTCGAAATTCTCAAGGCCAGGGCGGAACAGAAGGCGGCGGACACTCCCCTCCCGAAATCCCGCGGCAGGGAGCCGGATACATTACTTGAAGCGACAGCGAAAACTGTGCTCCGCGCCGCCGGCAGCCAGCTCGGCCGTTCAGTGATGCGTGGAGTTCTCGGAACACTTTTCGGCGGTCGTCGATGATGACTCGGGCGCGCCCTCTGGCCCTTGTCAGCCGGTTGATTCTGATCGTGAAATATCCCATACTCGTTTGGATCCCCTGACTACGCCTATCCGCAAACGGTCAGGACCGGCCCGGACGTTCTCGGTTCTCAATCATTCCGCAACCTCATCCAGGAGGGCATCATCATGGCAGGAAAACGGAGGAGAACAACGCACCGCAGTGTCTCCGGCACCAAGCTCTATGCCGTGCGCGATCGGAAGGGACGCTTTGTCGATATTCAGACATACAAACGCGCACACGGGATGGATATCAAGAGAAGGAGCAAGAAAGAAAAAAGGGGCAAATAACTCTTCCCCTTCGGTAGGGCAGATTCTGCCTTTCCCTTAATACACTGATGGCCCCGGTACTCCGGGGCCACGTTGTTCCATCCATCAGCTTATCCGCTCATCGGGGCAGTTCGACGCCATTTCCTCCCTATTCCCCTCCTTAACGCACAGGAATTACGAAAGCTGCAGCGAAAGGCCGGAGACGACATGGCGAAACAGATGGAATCTTCCTCGCCACCTCCTCCATTCAGGGCGTCGCAAACTTCTGTATCGTGCAATTAATAGATAATTAAAAAAGAAAGTTCTTGACAATCGTCTTATTTCGTGTATATTTGCGACCACAGGTTGTCTTCCCACTCCCTCTCATCAACTTCTCTCTCCTCGACTTGACCCGCCGATGTTCGGCGGACGCCTCACTGAGATTGCGCGTAGTTCCACAGCGGAATCGTAGGACATGATTCGGTGATCTCCGAATCTGCAGATTGATTTTTCTCGCTCCAGGTTCGTTGGAGGAGGATGTCGATTGGTTCACGGTCGCCTCTCCTCTCATGAACTCATCAACCATTCAATTACGTATGGGAGGGAAATTTCATGACAACCAAACCCAACGATTTCGCTCTGTGCGACAAGCCGACTTCAGGGGGAGTCAACGTTGCACGGTTCAAGCCCGCTGTGGCAGCTTCCATTGTGATATGTGCGCTCATGCTGTCAGGTTGTCCGGGGCCACAATCATCGCAGGTCGTGCCATCCGACGCGAAAGCGACATGCACGGTCGCTGCCTCGGACTTTGCTTCATGGTTTGAATCCGGCTCCGTGACATTAAACGGCGCAGTGACTCCGGCAAACAGCGTGACCTTTCCCAATCAACCGAACTGCAGCTTCTATGAATGGTCTGAGAGGATGTTCCTGTGGGTCACTTCGCCTGCACCGCCCTCGTACGGCGGCGGAACACACGTGTTTGACTCCCCGGTCTTCTATGACGTTTCGCCTCTCGATGCCAACGGCGACCGGACTCTTATCCCGCACACTGCCGGCGGGCTGAGAGGGTTCGGTCTTCGCGCAGCGCAGGTCGGGCCCGACAGACTCCCGGTGTTGTTTGACAGGTCCGGACGATTTCTGGAGGTCCAACCGCCACGGCTGTCAAAGGACGGAAAGCTCCTCATGCTGAGCTCGACGAACGATACGGTCGAAGTGGAACGGATCACTATGGGTGACAACAAGAAGCCGATGTTCTTCGACAAGAACAACAAGGAGATCAGAGGCGCGAGACCGATCGGTCAGGTTGAGTCGAAGAGAGTTGTCATCGTCCAGAAATTCATGATCGACAAAATCCCGATCTTCCTCGACCTGTTCGGAAATGTTGTCGACGTAGAAGAGGGGCAGGCGGACGGCGGCGTGCTTGCGGCACAGAACGGCTCACTCATCTATTATGCAACGATGGTCAACGATGTGTTCGCATACTTTCTCACCGGAGTCAAGAACGGCGGGATTGTGCCGGCGGCGACTCAGTTCCCCACCACGCAGGCAGATCTGAACAAGATCACTGCATTTGCATCCGGCCATGGGAAGACGTTCACCGACGATACTGCTCTGGTGATTGAATTGAAAACCTCCTGGGTCGAAGCCTCCGCGGTATCCGATCCCGGCAGTTACATTACCATGCAGGGGACAATTCCGACCTACGACAAGACGGATCCCAACCACTGGGTCCAGAACGGCCAGCAGACAGTCAAGCTGGCGCTTGTCGGCATTCATGTGGTAGGCAGCACGGCGGGACATCCGGAGATGATCTGGTCGACCTTCGAACATGTGGACAACACGCCGAACGCGACATTCGCATACATCAACACGAGCAACCAGACAGTCACCGTGAATCAAAACACCGCCGGGACCTGGCTGTTTTGCGCGAACGGTTCCGCCGGCCCGTTCAATGAGGTTCACATGCAGAATCCCTTTGGCACAACCGATATCATGTCTGTCGCGCCATTCACGATAAGCCCGAGCAACACAATCCGGTGGAAAGTCTGGGGAGGAGCTTCAGACGCAAGTCCGAATCCTCTTGATGCGAGCACTGCCGCCTCCAATACGGAGATCATTTCGATGAACAACAGTGTCCGCGGCATGCTTGCCAGCGGCGACATCCGCAGTAACTACATTTTTGTGGGAGCCACCTGGACAATCGGCGGAGCTTCGCCGGGCGGCAGTTTCCCGAATGGTAATGAGGTGGGCACCAGCAAACTCGCAAACACTACAATGGAAACCTACCAGCAAGGGAGCAACACACTCCTCAGCACGGGTTCCAACTGTTTCTCCTGTCATCCGACGAATACGACGAACGTCAGCCATATTTTCGGGCCGCTGAAACCGCTGTTCTGACCGCGATTGCAGCTCTCTCGGGCCACCCCGCATCGATTGCTCCGGGTGGCTCCTTCCGTTCGCTCAAGGCCGAGCAGGGTCGCTGCTTCTTCCTGCCGGCCTTGAGCGAAAAGCAGGGAGTGGTTCCGCCTATCGTTCGGTCTTTTCGCTCATGATCATCCCCAGCGCAATCGAGAGCAACTTTGCGTCGCTTTTATCCGCCCGTGAGGGAATCAGGATAGGAGCTCGTCCCCCCACAACGACATGGGCCAGCCGGAGGCCCGCGAAGTAGGTGGTGCTTTTCGCCAGGCTGTTCGCTGATTCAATATTGGCCGCAATGAGGATTTCGGCCCTCCCTGCCACCTCGGATTTGATCCGCTTCTCGGCCGCCGCATCATCGGAGATGGCATTGTCAAGCGCGAACGGACCGTCGACAATGCAGCCGGTAATTTGTCCGCGGTCGTTCATCTTGGCAAGCGCGGCGGCATCCAGCGTAGACTGCAAATTCGGGAGGACGAATTCCGTGGCAGAGAGAATGGCGACTTTCGGCAGTGCATTCCCGAGTGCGTGCGCCACCTCCACGGCGTTATTGATCAGTTCCACCTTGTTCTTCAGATCAGGCGCCAGTGTCATCCCGCCGTCAGTAATCATCACAAATCTATTCTCCTGACGATGGGGAAACTCAAGGAGAAAAATATCACTCAGAAGCCGCCCTGTCCGTAGCCCATCGCGCTCGTCAAGTACGGCACGCATCATCGTTGAAGTATCAACTCCACCCTTCATCAGAATATCTGCTTCCCGCTCTCTTACCGCATTGATCGCCGTTTTGAGTGCGGTTTGCATATCCCGGCATTGTCGTATCGATACCGTCGACGCATCTCCATGAGCCTTCGCAAGGCCCGCTTCAATGGCCTCGGTGTCGCCGGTCAGGAGGAATGTCGCCCGCAGCGCCTTCTGGGCCTCGACGATTGAGTCAAAGGTCTCTTCATTCGAGGGATTAATGACGGCAACCCGCTTCGGGGGAAGGCCGGCTGCAAATTTGAGAAGCTGTTCAAAGGTCTGGATCATGGGGTTCTTGCGATATGATCTGCAGGAGTCACTGTTAGTATTCTGCCGCCTCCGCTTCGCCACGGAGGACTCTCAGGGCCCCAAGCGCGAGGGCTTCCATTTCACGTTCACCGGGGTAGACGATCACCGGGCCGAGGTATTTCACGCGATCACGGATCCATGCAACGAGCATCGGCGATGACGCGAGTCCACCCGTGAGCACAACCGCATCCAGGTGTCCCGAGAGTACCGTGGCCATCGCGCCGATTTCTTTTGCGATCTGGTAGGCCATCGCCTCGTAAACCTCTCGCGCCTTTGCATCGCCGCGTTGAATCATCCCCTCCACCTCCGTCGCGGAGTTCGTGCCCAAATACGCGATCAAGCCGCCTTTGCCTCGCACCAGGTTTCGCACTTGCGCTTCTTCGAGCGAATTTGAAAAGCACAGTGTGATAAACTGCTGAAGAGGCAGCCCGCCCGTTCGTTCCGGCGAGAATGGACCATCGCTGGAAGCATCATTGACATCGACAATTCTTCCGCCGCGCACCGGGGCGATAGAGACTCCTCCTCCCAGATGAGCGATCACGAAGTTGCATTGTGCAAGTGGCTTTCCCCTGTCGTCCGCCGCATGCTGTGCCGCGGCATGGAGATTGAGGGCGTGCGAAAGAGCGCTGCGGGATATCGACGGATGGCCGGAATAGCGGGCTAACGGCTCGAACTCGTCGACCGAGATCGGATCGACGATGTACGCTTCACAGTGGTACTCTTCTGCGATAGCGGCAGCCATCGCACATCCGAGGTTCGAAGCGTGCTCTCCCTGCAGATTGGCCCGGGCGTCGCGGATCATTTTCTCGTTCACCCGGTACGTCCCGCACGAAACCGGACGCAGCAATCCCCCCATGGCGGCGACAGCCGAGAGTCCGGAGGCGTTGGCCCGGACCCATGAACGGAGAGGACCGAGTCTAAACTCGAACTGCTCCCAAATCCGATGAAATTGCGACAGCGTGGCGGGTTCGTAACGAAGAACTTCCGAAAGCGCTTGCACCTCGTCCTCGAAGAGAGCAGTCTTGGTGGAAGTGGAGCCTGGATTGATAACGAGGACAGAAGCCATTCATGAACCATGTGCGCCGTGGAGTGAAGAGAAGATAACCATCCATCCGGCGAGATTCAACCGCTCAGTTCTTTCGGGCCTGGCCGGTGTACCACATGAATCCAAGCCCGGCAAGAGCGGTGACGACTGCAATGAGTGCCAGTACGCCGACAAACGGCAGGATAGCCAGAGACATGCCAAGCGAGATCCATGCGAAGATGTTCCGCCCTTCTTTTCCCTTGAGAAGCTTAATCCCGGCCGCAGATCCGATCACATATACAAGAATGGCGGCACCGCTGGGAATAAGGAGTGCGGTTTCCAAGTTTACCTCCGAATAGAAATAGACGGCGAGCATCACCATGGCAAGCCCGAAGAGCATTGTCAGGCTCCGGTCGGGAACTCCTGTCTTGCTGTTCACATGGTAGAGCATGCGCGGGAATCCCCCATCACGGGCCACGGCGTAGATTACTCTGGACATACCCGCGGTGTAGGCATTCACAGCCCCAAAAATAATGAAGAGGGCAAGAACCGCAGTCCCCGTTGCCCCGTAGCGTCCAAGCGTGTTTGAGAAAATGGCGGCGAAAGGCGCCACGCTGCCCCCGGCGACATATGCCCCCGTGCCAATCGTGACTACCGCCACGGCGATATAGAGACAGCCGATCAGCACCACGCTCAAGCCGATGCTCCGTTTGAAATCGCGTTTCGGGTCGCGAAATTCTTCTGCGACGTTTGAGACGTTTTCGTACCCGAGGAAAGACCAGAAAATCAGCGCAGCGGCCGTTCCGATCGGGAGGATCCCATTCGGCGCAAAGGGGAGAAAATTCCGCCGCTCTACTGAACCCACAGAGAATGCCACCGCAGTGACGAGCAGTGTGATGATCGATGCAACCACCCCGACCTGCACCTTATTGCTGAACGTGATCCCCCGGTAGTTGATCAGGAATGCGACCAGAATGACCCCCGCCGCGATGATGTAGCTCACTCCCCTCGACATCGGGAACGCGTACGAGATGTAGGAGGCCGCAATCAGGGTAACCGCCGGCCCTCCCGAAATAAACCAGAGCGCGAAGAGCCATCCTGTTACAGTAGCCACCTGTGGGCCGAAGCTTTCTTTTGCGAAGGCGTAGACTCCGCCGGATTCAGGACGTCGGGCCGAGAGGGAGGCGAATGTGTAGGCGAACGGATAGCTTGCCGCCGAAAGGACCAGCCAGGCAATCAACGAGGCGGGTCCGGCGATCTTCGCTGCAAGACCGGGTAATACGAGAACGCCTGAACCTAGGACGGAGCTAATATAAAGGGCGACTGCATGTCGCATCGTGATAGTCCGCCGGAGCCGTTGCTCCGTCGCCGGAGCGACCTGCGCAGGTGCTGGTCCTCGTGATTCTGGTCCCTCTCTCACATGGCCCTCTTATCTTTCTCGACGGAATTTTGTATTCTTCTGCAACACCCGGGGGCTGAGGAAGGTTTCCAACTCCACGGCTCCTTGCACACCATGGGTTTCGTTCTTCGGCTCTCTGCTGTTTCTTCTTCGGTGCTGTTGGAGTTCTCTGGGGAAACCGTCTCGTTCCTGACCGGCGGATTTTGGACGAGCGTGATCGATCTCGCACGCGACAAGCGCTTTAACGATGGCAGCTAAGAAAGAAGAGTGCGGTGAGTCAAGGACGGCAGGAATCGTGGTGAATACGAGTGACGTTTCGAACAGAGGTGGAGCGGCAGGCTATGAAAAAAACACCTGGCTCTGCGAGGGCCAGGTATGAAGACACCCGGGAGACTACCGTGCTCCTCCCAATACATTTCTCCTGCGTCGAATCGAAGCCGTGCAGGTTGAGGCACGCCATGCCTCCAAGGCGCTATTGGCGCCTCCCCACCTCCGTCACGACCGGAGGCACCGACGGGGGGTTTTCGAAACGCGCTGGACTGGACTTCACTTCGTTCTGACGACAATTTCAGATCGAGCAGGTCAGGAAGGCCCTTGACCCCTAAAAGTTGCCGTCATGCCTTCGGAGTAATAAACACGTCCGGATCGTAGAGCGGAAGACTCCAGGACAACTTCTGGCGCAATTCAGAGTTTTCAGCCTCTAGCACCTTCAACCTCGCCTCCGCAAGCAGCGCTTTGTTTCGCCACGATTCACATTGCGCTTCCAACTCGTTCATCCGCCCGTCAGACCAATCGAGATTATTCTCCAATTCATTGATGGTAGGTAGTGCCATTCATTCCTCCGACTCATGGGCCCACTTGTGAGCCATGATGCCTTTTCGTGTCTCGGCAATCCTATTCTGTACAAGAGGGAAACGCGTGACTACAGGCCGAAGCGGATGTCTGTGGGTTCTCGGAAGGGATGACGGACTCACTGACTCCAACTTCGAGCCAGAGCACACCATATGTCACAGAAGTCTACCTATCCACCAAGTCAATGTCAATATGGAAAAAGTCAACAACATCGATGGCGTGACTTCTGATGTGGATACTTAACAGTTTTTACAGCAGGAGAAACTCGTGCTATTGTTGTCTTTGGAAAATGGTAGAGAAAGGACACACTGCCATGAATGTCGGACGGTTCAAAGGAACCAGTTGGTCAAGAGAAGGACGTCCGGGATGGGATCCTGTGCAGCGAAGCGCAGCGATGTATCCCGGAAGCGATACTCCTTCTTCCGCCTGCGCAAGAGCTGTTGAATGATCTGGTGAGCTGCAACGCCATTCTCGTGGATGAAGGGGACGGCGTTGTACGTTCCGGGGGGAACGGGAAGTTGGAGCGCCTTCAGGCATGCGAGGTACGGAAAATTAACACCGGCAACAACCGATCCCATCAGGCTTCTCCAGTAACGCGGGTTAGCCTCGAGGACCTTTATCACACCCTCCGCCCTGTCATGTCTCAGGTCGAGATTCATGACCCCGTTCCATCGGATGCGGGCCGGAAAGGCGGTGGCGGCATTGTACACGTCTTCATCGTCGATGAACCGTACTCCTGCCGGGGCACCGTAGGGGGTCGACCCCTGAAGCTCGCCGCGCTGAAGGGTGTAGGCCAGGATTTCTCCCTCCCATGAGAGAACGTTGCATCCAAAATCGTGACCTTCCACCACTTCCTGGAGGATGTAATCACCCGGGTTTGCCCTGGCGCTCTGAAAGTGTTTCTTCAGGTCAATGAAAGACGCGAAGCGTTCTATTCCGTGTCCACTGTGGCCACGTCGGGGCTTCAGCAACACCGGATATTCGAGCTCTGAGCTGGCGCGCTCCAGATCATCCACCGAACTGCAGTGCAAACTCTTCGGGCAGGAAATTTTGTTCGCGACCAGATACTGAGTAAAGCGCCACTTGTCGACTGCAAGTTCGAAATCCTCGACGCGCGGGACGGGTGTCACGGCACACATCGTGGAGAGCGCGGAAACATGGCGGGAGATAAATGATACCGAACGATCGCCGATGGGCAGAATGACGTCAATGGACTGACGGGCAATTACTCTGTCGATCTGTCCTAACGTCTCCCGTTCATCCACGTGCGGGGGAATATATTCAAAGGACTTGCACCACCGGGAAGACTTCGCAGGATTACGGCTATCGCGACTTGCGAGAGTGACCCTGATGCCCCGGATCCGTCCGAGCGCACGAATCACCGTCAGTGTGAGCCGCGGGAAGTCGTCCAGATCGAGTACTAAAGCGGAAAATGCACGGTTCGTCGACATCACAACCTTGATCCTCGATGCATGAACCTTTCATTCCGGGCATGAGAGGGAAAACCTGAAGAGCTACAACTCTCTTTCCATACGATGATGCGGGCTTCAACACCCGAGCCGGCTTGCGATCCTGTTCAGAAATCGATAGTCGGATGTTCGAACGCCATGATGAAAAGCCAGCCAGTCATTTGAACAGCAGCTGAGCGAATTCATTCAGGTATTCACGCCAGTTATTCCACGTGTGCGCGCCACTGGTTTCATGAAATACCACATCGAATCCGTGTTTCTTGAATAGGCCGACAGTATTTTGGGACACTTTGAGAAGAAAGTCCTCTTTCCCTGTTGCAAACCAGAACACCGATAGGCCCTTTTTCAGACTTGCATCATCAAGAGCTTTCATGTTCCGTTCTTCCCAGGACACACCGTTTTCGTTCCCCCCTCTGAAGTTCATCCCGCCAAGCTCAAAAATCCCCGAACTAAAAACTCCGATGCAGGAATATTCCGATAGATTGGGAATAGCGATATCCAGTGTCTGGGCCCCGCCCATCGAAAGCCCGGCGATCGCCCGGTGCTGCCGGTCGGTGAAGACGCGGTAATTCTTTTCCACGTACGGCCTGATATCATGCACGAAATCTTCGATGAATTCGTCTCTGGCCGGTTGTACGGATCCGCGGTTCATCCGGGCGAACGAAAATGGACCCGTATGGCCGGCAGGCATGACGACCACCATCGGCACTGCTTTCTTCTCTGCCAGAAGATTGTCGAGAATGAAACCCGCTCTTCCCACAGTGGACCACGAACCATCGCAGTCAAAAGCCCCGTGAAGCAGATAGAACACGGGGTACTTCTCGTCCCCTGCCTCATAGCCCGGGGGCGTGTACACATGCATACTGCGAAAACGATGGAGCGACTCCGAATAGTACGTCACTTTTGCGACGGCGCCGTGCGGAACATTTCTTGTCTCCATGAAATCGGCCCCGGGGACGTAGATCATGCTCCATGCATTTTCATTGGATTCACTGACGGACGGGTTACGGGGGTCCATAACCGACATGCCGTCAACAAGGAATGTATACCTGTACGCTCCCGGTGGGACGGGACCGACAGTCACTTCCCATACACCGTTGCTCTCTTTTGTCAATGGATGATTTCGAAAGGTCTCCGGAATATCGGATCCGCCGATCTTGACATTGCTTGCCTGCGGCGCGTAGATCCGGAATGTGGTGATGCCGCTGGGGGTCATGGACACTGACTGCAATGTGTCACCTGGCGACACCTGGACATTCTGTGCTGTTGAACTTGCCGCAAGAAGATGTGAAAGTGCGAAGAGCAGAACGAAGTTCTTCATTGGATGAGCTCTCCTGTAAGCGTACTACTGCAGGTGGATGTGTCCTGCAATGTATTGGTAACGATGAGGATAATCAACCGGATCAGCTCATTCTGTCTCCGGCTCTCGTGTTATGTCTGAGTCGAGTGAAGTCGGGGGATTCATCGATCCTGCGTTCGCATTGTGCACGAATCTCCCGGGCAAGCAGCGGTGCGCACCCGATAAACAGTGGCGCGCAACGGAACTCCGTCGCACCAAATGGCCGTTTGAATAGATCATAGACCCCTCCTTCAGCAAGGAGGTGTTTCGCGATTCATTCCAAAGCGACGAAGGCTCTGAGGTGCCATGGGGTTAGAAGACCGATATGAAAAGCTCATTCAATATCTCACGGACTACATTTATACGGTAAGGATCCAAGACGGAGTGGCGGTGGATACCTACCACGGCCCGGGCTGCGTTTCCGTCACCGGATACACTTCGGATGACTACCAGGCTGATCCCGACTTGTGGTACGAAATGGTGCCGCGGGGCGATCGGGAGAAGGTCCTCGAGCAGGCACGTCTCGCACTTGCGGGCAACGAGGTGCCATCCCTCGAACACCGGATTATCCACCGCGACGGGTTCACACGGTGGATTCGGAACACCATCGTTGTGACCAAGGACGAACAGGGCATCCCGGTCGCGTACGACGGTCTGATCAACGATATTACGGAAAGAAAAAGGATCGAAGCCGAGGAAACCGTGAGGACACGGCAGCTGATCCACGCAGATAAGATGGCGTCGCTGGGTATTCTCGTGTCGGGGATCGCCCACGAAATCAACAACCCCAACAACTTCATCCTCTTGAACAGCCGTCTGTTCTCAAGAATCTGGTCGGATATTGTCCCGATTCTGGACGAATATCAAAACACAAACGGGGATTTCAGCATTGCTGGCATGTCCTACCGCTCATCAAGGGAGAAGCTGACGCAATCGCTGGAAGGGATCCTGAAGGGGTCAGAGCGGATACAGAACATTACCCGCAGCCTCACAGATTACGCAAAGCATGACGGTGCAGGCCTGGACGAGCCGGTCGACGTCAATCGTGTCGTCGCCATGGCCATCGTGATTACGGACAATCTCATCAAACAATCCACTGATGATTTTCACGTCGACTACGGCGGCGACCTACCCGTCCTGAAAGGAAATGCTCAGCAGCTCGAGCAGGTGATCATTAATCTTATCACCAATGCCTGCCAGTCGCTCAGAAGCAGGACGAACGAAGTGCGGGTGAAAACCTATTTCAATAAAGAGCAGAACGAAGTACGCATCGCGGTGGTGGATCGCGGGAGCGGCATCAAGAAAGCCGATATGAAACATATCATGGACCCATTCTTCACCACAAAGAGAGACGACGGGGGGACAGGCCTCGGGCTCTCTGTTTCGTTCAATATTGTCAAACGGCATGGCGGACGGCTCGTGCTCACCAGCGAGCCGGAACGAGGGACTATCGCAAAAGTCTATCTCCCGGTCGTTCCATGAAGCCGAAAACCAACCCCTTCCATCCGGTCTTGTTCGTCGACGATGAGGAGCACTATCTTCTCAGCGTCGAGCTGACCATGTCCGCCAACGGCATTACCAACATTGAGACCTGCAGCGATAGCCGGGTCGTGATGGACCTGTTGTCCCGGAAGCCCTATTCCCTTGTGGTGCTGGACATCAATATGCCTCACATCTCGGGGAGGGAGTTGCTGCCGCACATCGTCGCGCTCCATCCGGACATCAATATCATCGTCGTGACTGCAGTGAACGACGTCGAAAGCGCAGTGGAGTGTCTCAAACAGGGAGCGTTTGACTACGTCCTCAAGCCCGCCGATGAGACGAGACTGGTCGCCGCGGTAAAACACGGACTGGAGCTCAGCGAGATCCGGAACGAGAACGCGATGCTCAAGCAATCGTTTCTCCGGGAAACCGTCGAGCACCCGGAAGCATTTGCAGGAATAATCACGCACTCGCGTTCCATGCAATCGCTCTTCAAGTATATCGAGGCCATTGCGAAGACAGACCTGCCGGTGCTTATCACCGGCGAAACGGGAACCGGGAAAGAACTGTTCGCGGGCGCGATTCACACCGCGAGCGGAAGGCCGGGAGAGATGGTCACCGTCAATGTCGCCGGAGTGGACGATAACCTGTTTTCAGATACACTCTTCGGTCACCGGAAAGGTGCGTTTACCGGAGCCGATGCAGAACGGAAAGGGCTCATCGAGAAAGCCGACAACGGGACGCTCTTCCTCGATGAGATCGGCGATTTGAGCATTGAGTCGCAGGTAAAGTTGTTGCGGTTGCTACAGGATGGTCAATACTACCCTCTCGGTTCGGACATCGCCAGGCTTTCCAATGCAAGGATCGTCGTAGCGACTCACCGGGACATTCATTCGTCACAGAGAGACGGCCGCTTCCGGCAGGATTTGTATTACCGTCTCAAATCTCACCATATCAACATTCCTCCCTTGCGCGAACGGAAGTCCGATGTGCCGTATCTGGTCGATCACTTTATCAATCAGGCTGCAAACGAGCTCGGCAAGAAGAGACCTGCAGTGCCAAGGGAGATCTACCCGTTGCTGAGCAACTACCCCTTCCCCGGCAATGTCCGCGAATTGCAGGGCTTGATCTTTGATGCACTGAGCATGCACTCTTCCGGCATCCTTTCGCTGGAATCGATGAGGAAGAAAATCGCCGCCGATCGCCCGGAGCAGATATCGCCGGGCGTCGGGTCCGGTACCGGACAATCGTCGACGGATGAAATTGTTGACTTCCACGGGCGATTTCCCACACTCAAAGAGGTGGAAGAGGCGACAATCAAAGAAGCTCTGAAAAGAGCGGAAAGCAACCAGACCATCGCGGCCGAACTTCTCGGCATTTCCCGGCGCGCCCTGAACAACCGGCTGCGGAGAAAAGACCCCGCCGACTAAGGCCTGATTACAGGGCGACGCCGCAGTGCCACATTCCTGCAAGCTGCCACTCAGTCGCTTTTCCTGCAACTCTCTTTGTCGCTGTTGCTTACGGCGATCAAGAGATCCGGGGCGCGCTCAATGTGGCACCCTTTCCGCGGAGCCTCAGAACGTGAACCTCACTTAAACTCCTTACCAATCAATCGGTTGCACGCGATTCCTGCGCTGGCACCCTTTTGGTGAAGATCTCTGCAACGTAATCAATCACAACAAAATGTGGAGATCTTATGCGACCATTCAAAATGAAGCTGCTGCCCGTACTGGCTCTTGCTGTCCTCGTTGCGGCAAGCGCCTTCGGACAGTCCCGGACGGTTCCGAAAATTCACGATCATCAGAAGCTCATGTTCATTTTGGAGACTTCACTCAAAAGTGCAATCCCCGGGGTGGTGGAATCGACCATCTACAACATGATCGAATATAAGAGCTACTATCCCAATCTCGATTTTTCCGGTCTGATCAACGCCCTCGATGCGCTGTCGCAGGCGAGCACGGATTCCTCGATAAGTTACAAAGCGCAGCTCGCGATCATGTACCTCCGCTACGGGACCTCTCTTGACAATGGCGCGGTCTTTAATTCTGATAATCACGAATATGCATTCCAGCGAGCTTCGGAACAATTGACCAGAAGATTCCTTCTTACACGAGCCACGCAGTAAATATGGACGAGTTCCGGTGTGAACGAGGAGGATGCAGTCCGAGGGGGGGGTGCTGCTCCCTCCTCCCCACCGCCCGACTGCAAGGTTGCATCGAACGTGAAAGCATTTCGCTATTTTTGGCCAATAACCGCTTGGCGACAAAAAAAAGTGGCTGCCTAGGCAGCCACAAATTTTCTTCCCCGGACCCCAAAAACATGGCAGCCTAGGCAACCTCAAATGTTCCCCCTAGACCCTCCAAAAAAAACATGGCAGCCTAGGCAACCTCAAATGACCCCCCTAGACCCCCCCCAAAAAAACATGGCAGCCTAGGCAACCTGAAATTTTTCCTCCAGACTGGCCGGCGCGGGGATGACCTGCATCTCCAGCTCCCGCTCCAGCTCCCGCAACTGCGTCCGCACAATCTCGCGGTATCGCTCGGTCTCTTTTGCCATCTTGAAAACAAGGGACCGGTAGTACTCGATCCCCTCTTGCAGATTCCTACGGAACGTGGTCAGATGCTTGTGCTCGACCGCGGTGAGTGATCCCACTTTTTTCGCAATCTCGTTCTTCAGATAGTCGATGTAAAGGCGGAGTTCATTGATAAACAGGTTCGGCCGATCAGACACAGTAATCATTTGAAGACGCCCGTAAATGTGCCCCACCATCTCCTCCAGCGTGGCAATACGGGAGAAGTAGGCAAGATTCGGTCCCGGACAGACCGCGACGGCATGTGAAGCGCATTTGTCCTCCCCATCGCTCACAGCACACGATGATGCCGCGAGATCCTCACAGAGGCACGACTTCTCCACAACTTTCGCTATCCGATAGTCGAGATCCTCCGACCGCAGTTCCATTCCGCGAAGCTGATTGATCTTCAGCGATTGATACTGCCTTGAGGCAGTGCAAATTGGTTCCTTGGTGAATTCGGTGTTGGTGACGAGATACTTTTTGGTGCAAGGACTTCCGGGCCTGCCTTCCCCAACGCGCCGGCGGATTTGCTCTTCACTCGAGCTTCCCCGGATATTATTGAATGCAATGCCGAGCGGCGAGGCATCGCTGATATAAAAATCCTCCCTGCCGGCGGAGGCGAGTTTCGCTCTTGTCCATTCATCAACGTTCGTCGCTTCAGGCACCAGAAGAAACGGCGATCCCCACCCCGTCCCGTCCACTTCGAAAAACTCGCGCAGAAATTCGTCTTCCTCAGATGTCCCGATTCCTCCCTGGACCGTGATGCGAATCGACCTGGGCTCTGCCGGCACGTCCCGGCCTTTCTCCCGCAACGCGGCACAATAGTGCGCATGCATCTCGGCAGTCAGGGCCTCCTTCTTCTCCTTAAATTCCTGCAGGATGGGTCCGAGCAAGAGGCCGTCCGTCGCAAAAGCATGCCCCCCGCAGTTCAGTCCTGACTCTATACGGTACTCCGAAATCCAGATCCCCTTCTTCGCCAGCATCTTTCCCTGAATCGAGGCGGACCTGTAGTCGCTGACTTTCAGGATTACTCTTTTCGGCGACGTTCCGTCCGGACGCGGAAGAAACTCGGGGCAACGTTCCATGTAATTGAACAGACGCGGATTGATGCCTGCAGAGAGGACCACGGACGAATCAAGATCACTCTGCACGAACCCCCGAAGCGCCGCAACGGCATCGGACGAGTCCGGCGCCGGTTCTGAATCGAGCGACGGCCGGTTGACCTTGTCTAGTTTCGTCATGATGTTCACATCGATCGCGCCTGCGACCATCCGGGACCGGAGTTCGTGTTCAAGGTTCGTCCGTTGATTCGCATCGTATGCAGTTGCCAATCGCCGGTAGAGCGCCTTCAATGGCGAGTGCTCTGCAAGCATCTCAAAGTACTTGACAATTTCGCTCCCCTGTTCAAAGGGAGACGCCTTCAGCTTCGCCCACTGCTCATGGACGATCTGGTTCACCAGATTGAGGTACGCGGTAATCCTTTTTGCACGGTGATCTTCTTCCTTCTGGTTGATGGCGGTATAAGGCTTGCCATAGAAGGTGGAGTAGTGCTCCCGCATCCGCTCGATGAGAATATCGTCAACGATCGATATCACCGAGTCAATACCATAACGCGCGACCCGCAGGGGGGTGTCGATGGAAAACGCCAAACCAAGAACGGGGATGTGAAACGAATGAACATTCTGTTTCTGCAAGTGCTGCACTCCAATGCTATTCAAACAAGGTGGTCACTACAGTCAATCCACAATAAATAGAAAGGGACTACTCGTTCTGGGTAGTCCCTGCTGGCGCCTTCATACCCCGCTGTATATGTCCCGCGGCTATATCCGCGACACGTCGAAAATATCCCTAAAAGCACACACGCCGCTCGTTTCCGGGTCAGCATGTCTGTCAGAGGCATCCCGCTGACCCATCTGACGATATTTCGCCAAATGACAGCTTCTTGAGCCCCCACTTGTCATTAATATACGCAATCCGCATCGCAATGGCAACCCAAAATGTGACAGTGCAACATACCTGACATTCACACGCATTGCCTTCATCCCCAAAGATGTTGCTACTCCTTGCCCTTGAACCCCTCGCAGAAAAGGAAGCACAGCTTTCTATCAAGCTGTCGCCATCAATCCTTTACCTATCTGGCACTTACGCCCTACTTCCTTGACTTCTCAAGAGCATATATATGCAGTCCGCGTTTTCTTCTCACTGCGCGCGCAGTGCGGTCATCCCTGATTTCGCCGCAATCACCAGAGCCCCGACCCCGACAATGAGACCTGCCACCACAAGGAGAATCTTCACTACCGGAATGAACATGAGGATCTGAACAATGAGAAGTCCGAGCGCTACGACGCCAAACAATGACCAGCCCCGCTTCCCCTCCAATCCAACGATCCGCGAGCCGACAGCAATCCCGATTACGAGTTGGGAAGTGTAGAGGAGCCAGAGATAAAGGAGGAAGAGAAAGAGCCCCAGTGGAATGCCAATCACCGTGAGGCAGAGGATGAGAGCAATCACCGGCGTGATGATCAGCATAATGAATCCCCAGATGACGCTCAGGCCCGGATTCTTCATGAGTACGGAGCCGGGAGAGGTTAGATGTCCCGGGAGGAGGAACGAAAGTGCGAGAGCAGTGGCAAACAGCGTCAGCGCGAAGATCACCTGAAACCAGAACGCTCCCTTTTCCATTCCAAGGATGTACGTGCGCTCCTCCCCTTCTTGAAGTCTAAGTGCACACTCCCCATGACGGTTCCCGGTTCAAGAGAGATTTTTGAAGTGTCACGAGTGGCGACGGAGAGGTTGCCCCCCACAAGTGCACCCTTGTAGGTACTGAAACGGTCTGCCTCGACATCGAGATTTCCCTTCACGGCGCCAGTCAATTCGATCTCACCGCCGGCGACCCTTGCTTCGCGCTCTACGGTTCCGTTCACCTGAATGTTGCCCCCGGCCGCGAGAAGGTTATCGCCGACCGTCGCGTCTTTTCCGATGATCACCGTGCCACCGGCAGCGATGATGCTCTTGCCGGTCTTCCCCGTTATCCGAATGGACCCTCCTCCCGCGATGATCCTATCGGTGACATTTCCACTGACGTTTACCTGTCCACCGGCCACAATCAACTGGCCGTTGATCGTGCCGTCAACTTCTACAACACCCCCCGCAACATAGGCATCTCCATTGACCGTCCCCTGGATAGACACCTGGTTTCCGCCCGCGAAGTACCAGCCCTCATGAACCTCTCCGGCCGGCAGGACGACCCTTTGTCGGCTAGAGAACATTGATCCCCCGTCATCGGATGAAAATCCAACAGTCCCCGCAGCAAGAACGACAAGAAGCAGAGTGGTAGGCGTTTTCATGGAAACCTCCAGGATTTCGGTGGGTGGCACCAGATTACTTCTGAGAATCGAGGATTTCAAGTTGAGAACATGTTCTGTCCTGATCGAGACCCCTACCCTGTCGCGAGCCCCAACCCTATCAGACACTCGATGAGTTTCTCTTTCTTGTACGGTTTTACCAGGTACCCGTCGCAATGCTTGATCGCCTCAACGACATTCGACCTGTCGCTGAGTGCCGTGGTCATAATGATCCGCGCCGGCTTGAGTGTGTCTGTTGGCCTTGCGGACTCCAGAGCCCGAATCTCGCGCAGTACAGACTGCCCGTCCTTTCTGGGAAGCATGATGTCCAGGCAAACAAGATCGAAGGGCTGCCCCGTATTCTGCGCCGAGGCGAACGCCGTGATGCCCTCTTCCCCGTCAACCGCAATATGTGTTTCTCCATAGGGTAAGAGGAGTCGGCGGAGTATAGTCCGGCTTACGTAGTCGTCTTCTACGATGAGAATTTTCATGCCTTTTCCAACCGCTCGTTCCAGCGGCTCCAAAAGGGTGATTGAGTCGTGAATTGTCCCTCTTCGCCTCGTGCAAGGTCATCCACGGATTTCGAATGGTATGCGACAATCATAGCTTGTCTTCAGTGTTCCGGGCATGTTGGCTTGCCGGGGTTCCGTCGCTTAATAGGTGATGCTCCCGTTGATGTCGCTGAAGCAGAGTCCTACTCCAACTTTACAGAACGGGCCTTCCACATATTGAAAGCCGTCAACGACTTTTTCGAGCTGGCCCACAAGAGGAGACCGAAGGGACACGGCCAGCAAAGCGGTACACCAGCTGATGGTAAGGGTCCTATCTCTGCGCGTCTGCGACATGGGCACTCCGGAACCTCACCGAGAAAATCGCTAATCAGAAATGTACCGCGGAGAAATTCCGTATGCAAGGGCGGGAGGCAAAGTGCTACCGCCCGCGAGGCATGGCTTGATCGAGCAATCTCGGGTTCCCCCGCGAAATCCAGGGACTCCGGACTCAGAAAAGGGTCGCTTTACTGGATATTCTTTTCTATTTTCGGGTATGTTCTTTCGCTGGTCCCTTTCATCGGTTTGAAGGAGGGGACCTTTTTTGCTTTTTCGGGGAGATGAATTGCAGGTTCGGGAAAAGAAGACCACCGGAATCACACTGCCAGAAAAGGTCAACGGATGGAATCGTCCCATTCAACCCATTGCCGCCATGGACGGATCTCAAGAGTCGCGCACAGGAGTTTCGGAAGCAAGAGGATTGCCGGGCTGCTACTTCCTCTCGCAGGGCTGGGATGCCTGATCTGGATGCTTATCCGGGTCATTCCCAAGCCGAGCCGGGCCGAATATCCCTGTATGAAAGTGGCGGCGCCGCTCGCCGGCGGGTTTGTCGCCTACATTGCAGGAATGGCCATTGCCCTCTTCTCCCTCAAGAAGAGCGCACATCTTTTCAAGAAAAACAGATCCATTCTTGCCACGACCCTCGTACTGTGCGGGGTTGCCGTGGGGACGTTTACCGTTCTCAAGACAGACACTCAATCGTATTCGGCGACCCTGGCAGTCGATTCCCTATTCGTGCCGACCGATGCTCCGAACACGCCGGTGGGAGTCGCGCGAGGTATCTTCCCGGGCCGGGTCATATGGATGTGGGATTCCACGGCCGCCACGTGGAACGGCAGTGGGTACTGGTGGAGTGACGCTGCAACGCATCAGGATGTCGTGGACTCCATGCTTTCGAAATCTCTCCGCTCGCTGACCGGCAAATCTTCGGATGCCGCCGCCTGGGATACGCTCTTCAAATATTTCAATCTGAAGCATGGAAAGGGGAACATGGGATATCTGGTCGGGGAGAAGATTGCCATAAAGATCAACCTGAACCAGACTTCTAACGCCGGCAACCCCGGAAATGCTTCATTCACATCTCCGCAGAGTGTGCTGGCACTGCTCCGGCAACTTGTCAATAAGGCCGGCGTTCAGGACAGCAACATCACGGTCTACGATCTCATCCGATTTGTTCCGGATCCCATCTATACGAAGTGCAAGAACGAATTCCCGAACGTGCATTTCATGGGCTGGACTGCGTCGGGCGGCCGGGAGAAATACGTGCGTGATACGACACGTGTCCACTGGTCAGAACACCTGACATTGGAAAAGGACGCCTCAGTTTCTGCAAAAGGTGGAAATCCGGTTTATCTGCCGACCACTGTCACACATGCCGCATACCTGATCAATCTTGCGAGTTTCAAGGCGCATCGCTACGGGGGAGTAACGTTCGGTGCGAAGAATCATTTTGGTACGCTCAGCTGCGATGACGACCTCGGAAATCCGTATGTCTACGCGCCCCACGCCGCCGGTGTCCATTCGTACATGGCCGTCCATGACTTCATTCTTCAAGGCAGCCCCGAGTATAGCTATATCGGAAGAAGCATGGGTTCATACAACACGCTTGTCGATCTGATGGGACACAGGGATCTCGGCGAGAAGACTCTTCTCTTCATGGTCGATGCACTCTACGGAGTACAGTCCGAACAGGACCAGGTATCGACGAAGAGCAAATGGCTCTCGGCGCCATTCAACAACGATTGGACATCGAGTCTGTTTCTCTCGCAGGATGATGTCGCACTCGAATCTGTTGGTCTGGATTTCTTCAGGACCGAACAGGGCATGAACAAAAATATTCTCTACGTGTATGGCTCCGTCGACAATTATCTGCATGAAGCCGCACAAGCGAATGATCCCCCTTCTGGAACTTTCTACGCTCCTTCGGGCGACGGAGTGCGGCTGCAAAGTCTGGGAGTCCACGAACACTGGAACAATGCAGTCGACAAAGGTTACTCCAGGAATCTGGGAACGGGCAACGGGATAGAGCTCCTCGCTCTCTCCAACTCGGTGACATCCACGCCCGAAGGATCAAGCCCGACGATATTCACATTGCACCAGAACTATCCCAATCCTTTCAATCCTTCCACTACCATCGCTTTCTCCATGCTGAAATCGAGCAAAGCGGAACTGGCGGTATACGATGTGAACGGCAAGGAGGTCCGGGTCCTTGTCAATGGCGTCTTGCCGGCGGGAAACCATTCGGTCCGGTGGAATGGATCAGACAACCGGGGGATAGCAGTGAGCAGCGGCGTCTACTTCTATCGTCTGCGCACAGACAATGTGATGCAGTCAAGAAAAATGCTCCTGGTCAAATAAGACCCGACAACGCCCGCTGCGTACGAAGCCCGGCCCCAAAAGGCCGGGCTTCATTGTTGTTGCACTGCGAGAAAGTCTGACAGTCTCTCTGGAAACTTATGGCCTGGCGAGCCTATAGGACACAAAGGCGACCATCGCGCTGTTGGGAGACCAGGAGGGAACGTTGATCGTTCCCTGCCCGCCGAACAACTTTGCCAGCACGCGGATCTCTCCCCCGCCGGCAGGCATGAGCCTGAGCATCACGTCCTTGTTCTCGGGGTGCCCCTTGACGTCTTTAGCGTACGAGAGAAAAACCAACCACTTCCCGTCCGGTGAAGGATGCGGAAACCAGTTGTTATACTCATCGGCGGTCATTTGCTGCTGATCCGTCCCGTCCGTCTTCATCCGCCAGACCTGCATGGTCCCCGTCCGCTCTGAATTGAAATAGATGTACTGACCGTCGGGAGAGTAATCGGGACCGTCGTCGAGCCCGGGGGCGTTGGTCAACCGGCGTTCGACTCCGCCTGCTGCAGGAACTGTGTAGATATCGAATTCTCCGTTCCGTTCTGCGCAATAGGCGAGTGTCGTGCCGTCAGGAGACCATCCATGCCAGTATGAGGGACCTGACCCGGTGATGCGGACGGGTGTTCCCCCGCTCGACGGGACGACGTAGATAAGGGACTTCCCATCGGCCGATTGGTCGCTGATGGCAAGCTTCGACCCGTCAGGGGAGAGGCCATGATCGTTATTGCACCTGGTGGCGAAGCCCAGGTCGAGCTGCTGTGGCGTGCCTCCTTTCACCGGAAGTTTGAAGATTCGGCCGTTCCCATTGAAGAGAAAATACTCCCCGTCCCTGGACCAGTTGGGCGCTTCGATGTGATCGCGGGTCGTGTAGATCGCCCTCCGGTCGGTCGACTCGATGGCAATTGTTTCCAGCGTAGACTCCAGGACCTGCTCCCCTGCCTGCAATGGCGGCCTTGCCAGGGCGACGTTGGAAAAAACAGCCTGCTCAAAAGCATTGCTATCGTGTGCACACACGCCCAGCCCGACGAAATACGGATCGTGCAGAGCGATCTTGAACGAACCGCCGGCAGGGTGGAGTTGCCCACCATCGGGAGCAATCGACATGAAAAGCTCGTCACCTTCCTTCTCGATGCAGATCCGTCGTGGCGCAGAAACGTTGCATTGAATCTCGCGGGTCGGCCCCCCGCGCACCTCGCGGTATTGCAGCGACGTAAGCCCTTCCCCGTGGAGCGCAGCATCCACATAGGGCGCGTCAGGATCCAGGTTCTGGCGAACGATGAGGCAGGCCTTTCGGTGCGCGTTGCCGCCGGTACCGATCCACCGGACGTCCGCCGCCAGGGACACGTTTCCGCTCCATTGTTTCCACACGAATTGAAACTCGTCGCTCCCAAACCACATATTCTCGCCCGCCCCGCCAACCAGATACTCCTGCTTTGAAGAATCGTAAGCCACGGTACCTTTTGTGCGCGTCTTTCCAATATCACCGTGGTTGTCAAATAGTCCGAACCCCGAATTCTGAGACATGGCCATGCCTGTAAAAATAAGTGAAACAGCTGACATGTACGCGAATGCTTTCCAAAGCAAGCGACTCATGATGTTCTCCTTCAAGTGTGGTCGGATTTCATACACCGGTTGGCAATGCAATGTGCCGTGGAACAGCCTATGCGTGACCAGCCAGCCTCACGTAGTAATCCAAATGTTCTGAGATCTTCTCGCGTGGATCAAATTCCAACCCGAAATCGGATTTCATCGCGGAAACATCCCAGGTGACCCCTTCATCGCTCAGTCCCTTGTCGAGCACGCGAACCTCGCTCCTCGCGCCACACTTCCTGGCGGCCTCCCGGGCAATGCTCTCCCAGGAGACAAAATTCTTCGACAGCCCGAAATACATTCTCCGGGTTACGCCGCTCTCCAGCACTTTCACGTACAATTGGGCCAGGTCCCCGCCCCAGATGAACTGCGTTCCGTCATTTTTCACAACCGAGATGGGATCGCCCCTCAGGGCGTCCCTGACGATGTCGAAGAACCTCTGGTCCCCCTGCGTGCTCCCCCCTTCCACAACAGGATTGCCGAACGTATAACCGGGCCTGATGATATTGATGCGCATCGCAGACTGGTAAGACTGCGCCATGAGAAAATCCTCGCTCGCCGCCTTGGTCGCTCCATAGAACGTGGCGGGATGATGCTTGGTCAGCGCGGTGACCGAGGTGATTGTTTTGTCCCGGAATTCTTCAGCGACGGCATAGAGACTGTCATTGGCCGCTGTCGACGAGGTGTAGATAAAAGATCTTCACCTTCGCCTTCACTGCAACATCCGAAAGGAACACCGTGGGAAGGGTGTCGTCCTCAAGGACTTCCCATCCGGTCTGCCGCGTGTACTTGAGCGCAACGTGAATGCATGCGTCTTTGCCAGAAACCAGTTTCTCAAGCAGTGCCTTCTCCCCCAAATCCCCTTCCACGATTTCAATCCCGCCGATCTTTCCAAGTGCCGGGACTTTGTTCTTGTTCCGGGCCAGGATGGTGACCTGGTGATGGTGACGGACAAGTTCCATCGCCACATACGAGCCGATGAATCCCGTTCCACCCGTGAGAAATACTTTCATACGCTCCTCCGCGTTCAGGGAGCCCTTCCATGCCGGCCCTTCAGGAACCCGTGCTCCCTTACCGGGCCGGCAGGGGGGTTCTGTTATCAGAAGACTTCAGAATTGTTCTTGATATAGGCCAGTAGTTCATCAACCTGGGCAAAAGCGATCGCAGTATAGGTGTCGGCGGCGCCATAGTAAATGGCGATCCTTCCGGTCGGGGCATCAAACAGATTCGCGCAGGGGAAAGCGACGTTCGGAACAAACCCCGTGGTCTCGTACGATTTTTCCGGCGTGAGGAGATAGTCCCGCGTCCTGTACAGCACCTTCCCCGGATCGTTACTATCCAGGATTGCCGCACCATAACTGTACACGAAACCGTTGCACGTAAACGATACACCGTGATAGAAGAGCAGCCAGCCTTCTTTCGTTTCAATCGGGATCGGCCCCGCGCCCACTTTGGTTCCCTGCCACCACCCCTGCCCGCCGTTCCCCATCACGAATCGGTGATGTCCCCAATGAACGAGATCCGGGCTTTCACTGAGATAGATATTCCCGAACGGAGTATGGCCGCTGTCGCTCGGGCGGCTGAGCAGGTGATACTTGCCGTTGATCTTTCTGGGGAAAAGAACACCGTTCCGATTGTAGGGCATCAACGGGTTCGGCATTCGTGTAAACGTCTTGAAATCCTTCGTCTTTCCCAGGCCGATGGATGCGCCGTGCATGTCGTCACACCAGACGATATAAAACGTGTCGTCGATCTTCACGAATCGCGGATCGTAGGCATAGCTTGTCGGAAGCGGTTTGCCCTCTTCGTCGACCCACGCAATCGGGTCCGGCCCTATCTTCCAGCGCAGGGCATCGCGGCTTGTCCCGAAGAACAATGTCGCCCGTCCGTTCTTCTGATCCGCCCGGAATGTACCTACGAACTCCCCCTTATACGGGAGGACGGCGCTGTTAAAGATGCGCGCTGCTTTCGGGATGGGATTCCAGCCGATGATGGGGTTTCCGCTATAACGCCAGACAACGTCGGGACATCCTTTGGGTTTCTTTTCCCAGGGAATGTTCGGCAATGCATCGCCGAGAATCGTATTACTCATTTCTCAGTTCCTTCCTTGGCGTTGAAGTTGTTAGACGACTGCAGCTCTCCCGGGAAACGCTACGGCGCTGAAGATTTCCTCGCCTGCAATTCACTCCCGATCTGCTTCTCCAACTTGTCACTCAGGTCATAGAACAAGGCGATCACGATGACCAGAAGTGCGATTGCCGCCGGAATCGTGCTCATCATATGCCTGATGCCTGAGAGCGTCGCTTCATTCTCCGCAACATTGGCGACGAAGCCTATAAACGTGAGAAGAAATCCCGCAAGGGCCCCGCCGACCGCCCACCCCATTTTCTGTGAGAACGTGGCAGCAGAGAAAACCAGCCCCGTCGCGCGTCGCCCGAATTTCCATTCCCCATAGTCAGCGGTGTCGGCATACATGGACCAGATCAGGGGAAACATCGCTGCGCCCGGTATGGATCCAAGAATCTGCATCGCATACATCAGGACGAAGTCGTGAGGTCCGGCAAAATAGAACACGGCCATAGTGACTGCATTGACGAAGGTAAGGACGATGAACGTCAATTTCTTGTCCCCGATGAATCGCACGATGTAGGGAGTGGACAGTGCGCCGAGGATCGAAAACACCGTACCCGCGACCATGAACGGGGCGGCGGCTTCCTGGTCGCCCACGTAATATTTGAAATAGTAGAGCATTGCAGCATTCTTGATCGACACATAGATAAGCGTCATAAGTCCCATGGAACACAAAATCAGCCACGGCCGGTTCTTCAGAAGGTCTTTGATGTCTCTTCGTATCGAGCTCTGCACTTTCGGCGGCTTCACACGCTCTTTTGTCGAGGCGAACGTAAAGAAGAACAACGCTCCCGCCACGACCGCGAACAAGGTCATCGCCAGCGGGTATCCAAGCCGGTCGTTGCCATTTCCAAAATACTTGACGAGATACAACAGGGTTCCCTGGATGATGATGTTCCCCGTAAACGCGCCGATGAATCGATACGAAGCCAATGTCGTGCGCTCATCGGAATGCGGGGAGATGACCCCCAACAATGCCCCGTACGGAACGTTCACCATGGTGTAGACCATCATCACCACGGTGTATGTCACATAGGCATAGATGATCTTCCCCGTCTCGCTGAAATCGGGCGTGATGAAGAGGACAATGCCGGCAACCATGAACGGGATGATTCCCCATAAAATCCATGGACGGAATTTCCCGTACCTGGTTTCGGTTCGGTCTGCGATCATCCCCATGACGGGGTCGATCGCCGCATCCCAGAATCGCGAGATGAGGAACATCGTTCCTACCACGGCCGGGGAGATCCCGAACGTGTCAGTGTAGAAAATCATCAGGAACATCGAGAACGTTTGCCAGTACAAACACGACGCCGTGTCACCGACCGCGTAGCCAATCTTCTCCTTCAGGAAAATCAGTTTCTCGTGTGTCGCCGCGATTGTTGCACCCATAGTACCTCCGTTGTGAAGAGAATCCTGCGGTTTCCAATCACTCCTCAAGTGTTCCGGCGAGTCCGTCGGTTCACATTGGTCGGTTCACGTAAGGGAGAAGAATGGAAACATCAGCTACAGAATGCTCCCTGATCCAGAACAACAGCCAGATGAGCTCCTTGTTTTCCCCAACCGGAAATCATCGTGCATCGGTTTTCAAATGCTCTTGAGTTGGAAAAGCGATAACGGGAACTGCAGTTGAGGCAACGCTTACCGTTTGGATAGATGGAAATGTTATGCAACTAGCGCACCAAAAAAGGGGGTTCGAGATCACCAAATCCGGTCTACCTGATGGAAGTACCAGGCCAGGATAGCCGGCATCAAAAGAAGATCAAGTCAACGCCCTTCGAAGCTCGCCAAACCCAATGGAAGACGGGAAAGAGAAGAAAAGGCGGCTTTTGCGTCTCCTCAGGCAGGATCGGCCGGGCAGGTGTTTGAGGGAGAGCGTTCTTCCCGATATTCCGCCCCCTTGCCTTGATCTGCAACGGCGAAGCCTCCCTGGGTACAGACGACACCATTGTGCAATGGGTGAACCGAACCCCTCCGGACAGCCGGCTACCTCATCCAGGTATTATGAAAACGATAAAGCCGTATCATTTTGGTAACCTTTCCCCTACGGCTTTGCACATCGTCAAACGACTGCCCTGCCACAGCCGTTCGCCTTCGACCCTAAACCCTGACAATTCACAGCAATCCTGCTTCACAGACCTGTTGTTGAGGGTTTCCCAATCGTGGTCTTCTTTTTGATCCATGTCAAGACAGCGCCAACGATCCCCCGGCGTGCAGAACATCCACGTTTGACCTCTGCTTTTTTTCAATCCGGTCAAATTCGAAACCATGGGCTTCGGCGCGCACTGTATGAACAATGCAGAGGAGACTCGAATGAATTCGATTAAAAGGATTATAGTCGTTGCGCTGACGATGTTGATTGTCAACGGCGCCCTGGCTCAGTCACAGCCACCTGCCCAGAAGCTCAAGGATGAGATGCGCATGCCGTGGAAACGAGGAGATGACAATTATATCCGTCTGTGGCTGATCGCCGGACCATTCACCGGCAGGCTGGACACCGAATGCATCAGTGGAGAGGGAGGAGAAGCTCGTCTCCAGCCAACCGACGGCAAGGAGCAGAAAAGAGCGGATGGAACATCGGTTCGCTGGCATCCGGTGAAAGCCTGGGCAGACGAAATGACGTTCGACGATTTGACCGGCTCCAGGGAGGGAGCAGTGGGGTATGCATTTACGAAAGTCCGACGTGCCAGGGCTGGCAGCGCATTGCTTTCCACGGGAAACTCCGCCGGGATCCGGGCATGGGTCAACGGCAAGCTTGTTCTTTCACGGGACGGATTGCGTTCGTGTACGCCGGATGAGGACCAGGTTGAAATACCGATGGGGGAAGGTGAAAACAGTCTTCTTATCAAGGTTCCCGCGGACGGAAGGTTCTTCGCGAGGGTGCTCGAACCGGGCAGCGTTTATTCCCGGAGAGCTGAGATCGGGCCGTTCATCAACAAGTTTTCACCGGATGGATTCACTCTCAAAACAGACATCAACGCGCAGCACGCCGACGCCGATGCCGTGCATGTACAGGTGATCCGGCCCGGCGGCTCCGTCGCGTTTTCGACAACAGCTTCGCGCGGGGCGGAGGTGGACGTTGACGCCGCCACGTGGACGGACGGGCCGTACGAGGTCCGCTGCACCACCAACACACCCTCCGGCCTTCTGTATGCAACCCACCTCCCCTGGTACAAGGGGGATATTCTTCCCAAGGCAAAGCAACTCGCAGCGACAGCTGCGGCAGCAGATGTCTCGAAACCCGAGGGCTTCACCCTGAAAATGCTTGCGGAGATGGTGGAGGATCGCCTGGGTTGCAAGCTCGGCGAACTAAAAGGAAATCCCTGGCGGAAAGTCCATTCCCCGCTTATGGAGTACGATGAAATGATGCTCGAGCGTAATGGGCTCACCGGCCGTATTCGGCCGTACGGGTTCGTGCGTATGGCGTACAGAGACGAAGTCGATGGGTTACCGCAATACTGCCGGGCGTACCTGCCCGCACACTATGATCCTGCAAAGAAGTGGCCGCTCGTGATTCAGCTGCATGGCTATAATCCGGCCAATCCCATCTACGTCCGCTGGTGGGCGGCGGATCAGCGTCATGTGAGTATAGACACAGAGTTCCCGGACCACGAGGGAGTGATCTACATGGAGCCTCACGGGCGTGGGAACACACAATACCTCGGCATGGGAGACAAGGATATCATGCAGGTCATCGCCGAGGCAAAGCGGCTTTTCAACGTAGATGAGGATAGGATTTATCTCACGGGCGATTCCATGGGCGGATGGGGAACGTGGAATGTCTCCACCCGGCACCCGGATCTGTTTGCCGCCATTGCACCCGTGTTCGGAGGATCCGACTATCACTCTCAAATGTCGGAAGAGGATCTGGCCGGACTCAGCCCTGTCGACCGGTTCTTGAGTGAGAAAGGGAGCTCCTGGTCGATGGCGGACGGACTGCTCAACGTCCCCATTTTCGTACGTCACGGGGACGCCGATCAGTCAGTCAACGTCGACTACTCCCGATGGGGCGTGCGGCTGCTTCAGCGTTGGGGATACGACGTGCGCTATCGCGAATACCCGGGCCGCGGCCACGAATCGCTCGAAAGCCAGAACGGAAACGGCAACTTGAACATCGCGTGGTTCCTCCAGCATCGCCGCAATCCCTCTCCCCGCCACGTTCGCATCCGTTCGGCGGAACTGCGCAACGCCGCTGCCTACTGGGTCCATGTGCGGCAGGCCGCAAGCCCGTTGGCTTTTATGGTTGTGGATGCTGAGGTCGTTGATCGAAATGTCATCAGACTGGACACTGACAATATTCTTGACATCGAGCTCTCCCCTTCGGCGGCACTTGTGGATATGGAAAAACCGGTACGCGTTGTCTGGAACGGGAGGATGCGGGAGATGAAGCTCGACGATGGGAAGCTGCACCTCAGCGACACAGAATACAAAGCTTCTGCTCTTCAAAAAAACGAGCAACTCCCCGGAACCATTGCCGACTTCACTGCGACACCATTCGCCGTCGTCATCGGTACGATTTCGAAGGACAGCGCAATGAACGCATTGTGCCGTCAGAAGGGCTCCACGTTCGTTGAAACGTGGCAGGACTGGCAAAAACAGCCACCGCGCGTCTTCGAGGATACCGCGATCAGCGATGCTGACATGGCGAAGTACTCGCTGCTTCTCGTCGGGGGGGCAGAAGCCAATCAGGTCACGGCGAAGCTCGCCTCGAAAGTCCCGGTCCGGATTTCGACCGGCCAGATCACCATCGATGGGAAGGTATTCCCTGCCAGGGATGCAGCGCTGCAAATGATCTACCCGAATCCTCTGAACGAGAAGCGGTACGTCTTGATCGTAGCCGGCACTTCCGCTGACGGAATGTACTTCAACGAACTGAACCCTCAAAGACTTGCCGGTTGGGATTACGTCATCGCGGACGGACGCATTCCCGCATACCAGGCGAAGGCGACCGCTCTGCAAATGAAGGTTGTCTCCGGCATGTTCGACTATACCTGGCGATATGACAGCGTCCTGGCCCAGCCCGGCGACACATCGCTACGGTCCCATGCGCGTTTGCGCCATCGGCCGAACGAGAACCTTGTTGTGAGTGCAACATTGCTCGCTTCCTATGTCGGGCGCTACCAGATTACTCGGGGCCCGATGGTCGAAATCACGACGGATGGCACGCACTTGAGAGCAAAAGTCCAGGGGGACAACGCCAATGGCGATGAGCTGTTGCCGGAGACCGAAACAAGCTTCTGCCTGCAGAGATACAACGTCTGGCTCAGCTTCATTCGTGATCCCACCGGTAAGGTCACCGGTATCGTCGGCTATCAGGATGGGGATTTCGAAGGGAAGAAATTAGATTGACTAGAGTCGGCTTCATGTATTTCGTGTAAAAGCCTCCAGGGACGACAGATCCAGTCGTCACCTGGAGGCTTTTCATCATCTCACCTTCCAGCTATTCTACTTCTCATGGGCCTGGAAAGAGTTATGGAAGCTCAAGCTGACGGTAGAGAGATCCGACTTCCCTTTCAAGGATTTGCGTGAGGAGCAATCCCCCCGTCACCGTCCATGCAATCCCGAACCACGTCGAACCGGTCCCAGAGTACCACCGTATTTTTATCTCGTATGTCTCTCCGGGAATTCCGTCGAAATCAACGATCTCGTAGCTATTGTCCCATGACTGCGCAAAGGCGACATCGTTTCCCCGGGAATCCAGGAGGTGCAGATCGAGGTCGATGCCAAGGCGCGACGCGATAGGGATGCCGAAAAACATTGTACTTACAAGACTGTCCCATGCGAGAACAACTTTGATGTGCCGGGGGCCCAGCAGATTCAGAATGGGAATAGTGTAGTGCGGCACGTTGACGAAGTACGAGAAGGTGCTTCGTCCGTCAGCGCCGAAGTCACCCGGCGTAAGAGTTCCGACGTCCCACCCTCGGGTAGAGGTCGCGTTGTTTCTCCCCTTCCGGTTCTGTGTGATGCGGGCGGCGTGCAGCACGTTGAGCGCGCCGGCCCCATCTGCGCCATCGGTGCCGTTACTGACGTCCCTCCACCAGCTGTTGTCCTTCACGTTCGTCTCCGCAGCAGCCATCAGGATTGCACGGCAGCCTTCGGGCCAGCGTCTGAGTGTGGTATCCACCCCCTGAATCACAGCTGCCGCTCCCGCCACTGCCGGCGCAGCGAAGCTCGTCCCGCTCATTGTCGTACCGCAGGATGTGACCCCGGTGCCATTCGCACAGATCTCGGGGAGTTCCCTGTCGCCATGGTTCGAGGCGGGATTCCTGAGTATCGAGTCGCTCGCCATGGCCGTTGCGGTATCGTTATGGCTTCCGACAACAAGCCCGTTGTACCCTTTGTGATTTACGAATTCCGTGCTCGTGTCTCCATTGCCCGATGCCTGGACAATAGTCGGGTACGGCCAGTGCAGGATCAGCCAGTCTTTGTAGATATCATCATACGACAACGAATCAGACGTCTGTTCTTCATCACGGTGGAAACTCTGGCTGATGACCGTGCATTCGGTATCGATTACTGCCCATCGGAGTGCATCGAGGTCATAAGAATTCGCCGAGAAGAGATTGCTCGTCGGCGCGTATCCGGTGCTGGCACTGCGCGTGTTCTTGTTCTTGATCACGGCATGCGTCAACCGGGCATGCGTTGATGTCGATGCGCTGGTGGACGTATCGTACCGGCCGTCGATGACGAGTTCGGTGGTGACATCGGGACCGGGTTCCCATACTGCCACGTCGATCCCCTTCCCTCCGAAGCCGAGGGTATGTGCGTCGTCCGCCTTCGAGATCGCCACCGAATTGTCAAGATCATTGAACGCCTTCCTGGGAAGGTGGTAGAGAGCGACGACAGCCTTGAGTCCTTGAATTGCCTTGATCTGGCTCTTGTTCAAGTCGGCATAGACCACAGGAGCCAGAGGGTCGACCTTCACTTCCTTCTTGCTGAGGCTGGTAATCTGTTGAGCGACCGGCCCGACGGATGCCATCCACCGGGCGCGCAGATCTTTCGCCGTTGCAGGAATCGTCCTCTCCACGCTGTTTTTCATTTTCGTTCCCTCTTCAATCGAGAGGTCTTCCCCCTGTGTGAGAAGGATTGCCACAGGGAGCGCCGTCGAAGCTCTGGCCTTTTTCATGGCGCGGAAGAGTCCGGGCTGGAGTTTACCATACCTTCGTGTGTCGGCGCTCAGGAGGCGCCGCATCGTCGACTCATAGCCGACCTGTTTCCCCTTTGCGTCGAATGCCAGGGTTCCCCATTTCCCAGTCCTGACGTTCCGGACTTTGAGGAATTCAACGAATGGTCCCTTCGCGGTGTCGTGAATCGACATGCCCTGCGCCGAATACCCGCCGAGTTGCCGGCGCATAAACCCATACACCTTGAACGAGCTTCCGACCTTCGCCCTGCTCGCCACGATTGAGAATGCAATCTCCCCGGGAGATGAGACCATTTTCCCGCCGGCGAGTACTGTCTCCCCCACAATGAGACGGTGACGTCCCACCGGCAGAGGACCTTCCGGAACCCATTCCACCTGCCGGCCATTCTTGGATTGCCGGAAACTTCCACGAAATCCCTTCACTTGCAAGGCGCTCACCACAGGGGCCGGGGCGATCGACTCCTCGAATTCGATGATGAACTTCGGCTGACGCAGGAACACTTCACCTGGCGTTACGCTCAGAGTTTGCACACCTTCTATTCGGAACATTGCAGCCCTCCTTGTCTTTGATGAAAGTCGACCGATGTGCCGGTGGAATCAATCTTGAAGTGGTCCGGTCCCAAACGCAGGGGGACTGGTGGGAGGGGTCTCGCATCGCATAGCCGGGGCATGATAAGTCGGGTACGCGAGAAAGTCAATAACGAAATGAAAGTCCCAACCGTGGAGCTTGCACGAGCGGGTCGATGATGCCTGGCTTACACCGAAAATCACATACCGGGGCCAAATACGGCACAATCCGAACGGAATTGACAAGTGAGAAAACCAGGCATAAATCTGAACGTCAACGATCTTCTCGGGCGCTCCGGCGCAACGCTGGCCGATGGGCGGCGCGTGGCGAGGTTCAATCCTCGGTCCTCAATCTTCCATTTTCAATTATTTTCCTGTTATTGGACTAATGATTTGATCGAGAACGTCCGGCTTCGCAGCGACACGTTCCAGGACCGGATATCGCTCGCCGCCATGATAATCGACCGCGAAGGACATGACGTACTCTCCCTGAGACGCAACGATCCGGATCGGGGATGTCACCCCTCTCGCCTCCTTCACCGCGTCGTGCAGAGCCTCCGGTGAGTACGTCTTGCCGTCGACCGAGATCAGTCGCATTGTCGGGATCAATCCCGCTGCCGCTGCCGGCGATCCGACAATGACGTCCCTTAATTCCCCATTCTCGCCGATCTGAGTGCCGAGTGAAAACCGCATATCAATCGTTTTCCTTGCCTTCTCAAGGACCGATTCCATTTCGCTCATCGTGTCCACGTATGTCAGCTTCCATCCCCCCATTTCGATCCCTCCCAGCGGCGCGTGAGGACTCAACGACTCGAGACGGGATTGGAAGAACGACCGCCAGTCGTAAGGTGCAACCTGATTCATCGCCGAGACGACATCATCGAACGTATAGGGCTTAAGCAGCGGCCCTGTACTTGGTCCCCCATGGAAGGGTTTGCAGAAGTCGTCCAGCGATTTCTTCCCTGCGGTGAGATTCCTGATGAGAACGTCGGCTTCGAGCCAAATCAAGTCCCCCTCGTCATAGAAGTCCACGCCGCGCCGGAGCGACGCCCAGTCGGCCCGCGAGTCGTAGAGTACGGATGCCTCGTCGGCTGCGTCCTGCAGTGGACGCCACTCCCGTCCCGGTCTGTTGTCCAGTCCCGCCGCAACAAGCGCAAGATTTTCCCTGTATTCTTCCGGAGTCCGCAAACCCGACCGAGCGGTCAACACGTTGCCGAGGTATTCTGTGAGTCCTTCATAGACCCAGAGCATATCATCCTTCATCGGCGTGGAATAGTTGCCCGTCGCGAGGCCGGTTGGTCTCCGGAACTTCCCGTTCCACGAGTGGACAAACTCATGAGGCAGCAGTCCGGCATGTGCGAGCTGTAGTCCGGAGTCGATGATCGTCCGTTCATCCACCCGGTCGTCGCTGCACTGGTGGTGTTCAAGTCCGAAATGCGCGACCTGGTCACTGAGGGTGTACAGGAAATCGTAGTGTTGAAAGTGGTGTGCGCCGAAGAGGGAGTTTGCCTGCACCACGAGATTCCGGTAACGCTCTACAAGCCGATCGGGCATCGCGAGCGCCGATTCATCATCACTGACCATATCGATGTGATACGGCACCGTTTGATCGCCGGAGATATCAACCCGTTTGAAGTGTACTCCGCTCAGGACAGGCGAGTCAATCAGCGTGTTCAGCGATACGGGTGCGAACCGGATCTCCCCGCTCTTATCGCTTTCCACCTCGAGTGCAGTACCATATTTCCACCCCTCGTGAAGCTTGAGGCTTGCCGACACGGATATATCTGCCGGCTTCTCATTTTCCGGATAGAGGACCACCTGGTTCCAGCTGAGCATCAGCAGGCCGGGAGTCGACGAGGCGGCCGAGGAGTACCCTATTCGCGTCGGCGGAAGGATGAAGTCGTACGACAACTCAAGTGCAGCCGTTCCCCGGGGGACTTCACAGTGCAGCGCATACATTTCCACCAGGTCCCGGCGCCATCGGACCGGTGCCCCGTTCGCAGTGATCTTCAACCCCACGAGATCTGCAACGGGACCGGTCGGACCGTGCTCACCCGGAATCCATTTGGGATAGAACAGTGTGAGAGGTCCGGGTTTTACGGAGAGAGTCTCGCGAGCATGGAGGATGTTTCGCGGAGAATCCCTCGCATCAACGGACAGGGTGATCGTCCCTTCCGCCCGCACGATGAGAGGGAGAAGAATGAGCGCGGAAAGAAAAATGATACTAGTGACAGCCTTTCGGGGGCTTCCCATCGGTCCTCCACCACATTGTGAGCCTTCATATCTGCCGGAGTCAATCGCATCCGGGGTTCGCTATCTTAAAAATAACCCCGGACAGTCTCAAAACATTCCAGCAAAACGGCTCTTTTTTCAAACCGGGACCGCCCGCGAAGCTTCTTAGGAATCAGCACCCGGCCGTCGGAAGCCGGTGGTATGCGGATTTCCTCGATTTTCCGACTGCAATGGTGCGCGGTTCCTAAAAAGTAACCTTCACCGTGACGACCGAGTGTGACTTGGTGGGCACTGTCACCGTCGCGCCGTTGACAGGAAGCGGCTCCCCATCCTCTTCCATAAAATTCGACCGGACAACGATTCGTGGCGACCTCGGCAGGTGGAGAAGCGCATCACAGTCAATTCCTGTCGCATCATACCACTGGATGATCCACGCGTTGGAATCCTCCGCTTTCTTCAGTCCGCTGAGCACAAGATTTGCCGGTTCAAGCGTCAGAAACGAATGACGATCCGGAAGCGATCCCGTGTGAGCGTCCGTGATGATCGCGATCAACGGATTGTTGAACTCGTAACCGCGGCGCACTGTTTGTGCATTTCTCCAGTCTCCCGCATGAGGATAAAGCGCATACTGAATCGAATTCTTTCCCCGGTCGGCCGTCGGGTCCGGCCATTTTGGAGAACGCAGCAGCGAGAGGCGCATAACATTGCCCTTGATGTCATATCCATATTTCGAATTGTTGAGAAGGCTCACACCGTACCCGCCGGAAGAGACGTCCGCCCACTTTTCCGCCGGCACTTCCACTTTCGCCTTCTCCCAGCTGTTTCGCATCTGCGTCGACCGCTGGATCCAACCGAAGGGGATCTCGTAGGAGGCGACAGTATCGGTCACGGTCAGCGGAAATGCCACCTTGAGCATCGTGTGGTCTTCCCACCAGTCGACGTCTGTTGCAAAGTCAATGCGATCCAGTCCGTCATAGAGAATGATGTCTTGCGTGAAGAAGGAAGAGGGGAACTCCTCAGTGGGGAACTCCTTGACCGTGCCGGGCTTCAGGTAATCCCGGTGCAGACGGAGGACCGACCTTACCGGGCCGGACTCCACAATTTCCGCACCCCGGTACTTTGAGGGGAATTCAACGCCCGTCAACCCGATGTTCCAGGCATCATATTCTTTCGGCAGATCTTCGAGAAGCTGAAGCCTGTTGCCGGGGCCCTCGAGTAGCTCCTTCCCGTTGCGCTTGTCCACAATGCTCTTCACCCACCCGGTGGTGGAGTCCAGCATCACCTTGAACAAACCGTTTTCGAGGGCAGAGGTCGAAGAAGTCGACGTACTCTTGAACGCCGACGGTTTCTGCTTACGAAGTTCATACACGGAGTATCCGACAGATGGCACACGGTCGGCGATGAAGAGGACTTCGCTACGGTAGAGACCGACTTCAACCCTCTGCGAGGGAATTTCTTTCCCCTTCGAATCGAACACCGCGTAAGCACTCGTGTTACCCTCGGGGAGCGCGACGCGGGCAACGTCGGTCCGATCCCATGCAAGGGGGTTGAAGATGACGACAGGCATCCCCTTCCGATATGCTGAAGTGTTCACCTGACGGACAATCTGGCGCAACGATCCATCCAGCTGAAACGTGCCGATGGTGCGGACTTCCTTGTGAGTCTCGGTGGCATCGATGTACACCTGCCGGATGCTCGAACCCGGGAGGATATCGTGAAACTGATTGAACAGAAGTTTCCTCCATGCGGATTCGAGGTCGGTGCTGTTATACGGCCTGCCATACAGGGAAGCAAGACTGCTGAATTGCTCGGCATTGGAGAGGAGGAATTCATTCGACCGGTTAAACTTCTTCATCTTCGCTTGCGTGGTGAACGTCCCCTGATGGTACTCCAGATACAACTCGTCCTTCCACACCGGAACCTGTGAGAGGTCCTGATGAGTCAGCCAATCGAGATACTGGGTTGCCGTTCCGTATTCGACAGTGGGGAAAATATCGAGTGTTTTCAGGTGGTCAATTCGTGAAAGCATTTCGAGTGACGGTCCCCCGCCGTGGTCACCGACCCCGAACAGGATGAGCATCTTGCGAAATCCCGTATTGGCCTCGAATTCGCGAAGCCACTCATTGAGCTGGTAGGGATTATTGACGGTATTGACATAGTCAAAGGGAAAGTAGCTCAGAATGCGCGAGCCATCCGCAGATTCCCACCAGAACACCCGATACGGGAAGACATTCGTTTCGTTCCATCCTATCTTCTGTGTGATAAACGCATCGATCCCGGCGTTACGGTAGAGCATCGGCATGTTTCCGTTGTAGCCGAACGAGTCGGGATTCCACCCGATCTTCACATCCACGCCGAAGTTTTTGCTGAAGTACTTCTTTGCATACAGGAGGTGCCGTGCCCATGATACGCCGCTCGGCAGATTGCAATCGGGTTCAACCCACATGCCGCCCACAATTTCCCAGCGGCCTGCCTTTACCGCCTGCTGCATCTGGCGGAACAGGTCCGGATACAGACGCTGCATCCAATCGTAGTATGCCGCAGCGCTTTGTGTGTAAGTGAAATCCGGGCGTTCCTTCATCATATTCATGACGGACGAAAATGTATTCCGGCAAACCTGGATCGTCTCCTTCGAGCGCCAGAGCCAGGCCGCATCGATGTGTGCATTCGCGTCAAAAAAGAGCGTGAAGCGCTTCGCGTATTCCTTGATCGGCTTCAGGTCAGCGCGCACTGCCGTGATGGATGCTTTGAACTTCTCATAGTCGCCGACCCGGAGCGCGTCCAGGTCGACCCGTTTCGTAAGGGATTGCAGTAATTCATTCAGTCGCCTCTTCTCTGCTCTGTCGATCGTCGACTTGTCGGTGCCCGGGTCAACTCTGGCGTTGGAATTCGTCTGGTACGTATCGAAGCTCAGAAGTTTCTGGCCGATTCCGAGGCTCAGCGAGAAATCACTCACGAGGTCCCTTAGGGGCCTGCTCGCTTCGGTTTCCACCCTTGCCCGAAGCAGCCGCAGCGGACCCGCCGTGTTGATCGCCTTGATCGCTATCAGGAAGTGCTGACCGGGTTTCGCATCCTTCGTCAGGTCGAATTCCCCGTCCCAGGGGAAGCGCCCTCTGGGCTCGCCGTTCACCCAGAGATAGCCGTAATCGTCGACCGATACGAGGAGCCGCACGGGGCCCGTGACAGGCGCTCCGAGGACACGATCCGGCAAAACTATCTCTTTCCGAATCCAGCAGGAGTCGGGAAAGATACTCTCGCCGATTTTCAGCGTTGCCCACTGCGAGTCGTCGAATCCCTTCTTCGTCGGATCTCCCGTGACGCGGGCCGATTTCAGGTCGCGGCTCACTTTCCAATTGTCAAACGAAAAAGCGGTAAGGGAGTCAAGGTCATGGGTCAGACGGTCGACGTTGGATTGTGCGATCAGGGCAAGCGGGAGGATGAATATCGCAGCGAGGATGAGTGTTCCAACACGCGTGATTCTGAGTCCGGAATGGGAATCCGATTGGGGGGCGACTGTTCTGTCCACCAGCTTCATGAGCTCTTGCCTTTCATGAAATGAGGTAACCGCATCGCGGCAAAGTAGCTCAGAAACTCGAAAAGATCAATGCGAATTGCATCGGTCGGTCGGACAACCTGGGCTCCGTTTATCACTTCTCTGCGGGAAGCCTTGCTTGCAGGAGTTCCAGGTACCGGTGTGCGAGGGCTTTCCCCCCTGGGCCGAACACCCCGCTGATTGTCCGGCCGCGGAGGAGCATCGAGAGGGACCCGTTGTGCGGATCGAGGACGTCCGTGATTTCCCCTTCCGGCAATCCGGGTAGTAGGCCCACGGCCTTCAGATAAGCGTCGGCTGCCGCGCGAGCCCGGGAAGGCGATTCGAAATCCATGAGAAACAGGGTGCACCCCGCCTCGTACCGGGCGGTGAATGCAGAATGAAAGACAGCGTACCCAAGGAAATTCTCCGCAATGTAGCTTTCCGTGTTGGAGACTCTCTTTTCCGCGGGAAGGACTGCCAGATCGGCGGGCCATCCGGGTGCTTGCTGCAGATGTTCCGCAACCCGGCGGCCGATCATCACCATCGCATCGATCCCTGTCTTTCCATTCCGGTGAGTCGACATTTTCACGTAATACGTGCCGCAGAGGAAATTCAGCACTTTTCCCTCGACATATCCCTGCGTTCCGATCTCAATGAAATGATAGCCAGGGTTCCTCTCCTGGCTGTAGATACCGAATGCGTTCTGCCTGGAAGAATGTCTATAGAGTTCCACGCGGACATCCGTCCCCGCGGAGTCAGTGTACTCACCGATGCGGAGGTCAACAAAACCGTAACTGAGAAAGAGGTCTGCTGCCCCGTCGATGATGTCCCAGAGATTGTCCGGCGTGTACACGCTGTCACCCGGAGGCGGTGCGAGACGCCAGCCAGCCAAAGCCGGGAATGTCGATCCCTGCCCAGCCGATGCGAAGGCGCCACCCACTCCAATGATGAGGGATAGGAGAACCGAAATGAGTACGAGTCTCACATGTTCTCAGGAAAGGAATTCTGTTGGGACGGACGTCAACCTTGCGATATCCCGCACCCGTCCGGTGACATTGAAGCCCTTGGGACAGTCCACGGTGCACTCCGCACACTCGCCGCACGGATCACCTGCGATCCGGAGCCCGGCGAGGAGGTCCTGCGCCATCCGTGAATCCCCGTACCCGTACGTATACATATATGCCCTCATGATGTCAGGGACCGGGAGGCCTTTCGTGCATCGATTCGGTACATCCCGGGCAACCCGGACAGTAGAGCCCCCCCTGGGACTTTCCGGCGACGAGCGACGATTTCTCTTCCTCTGTCATTGCCAGATCATAATTGACGGCGGCATTCTCCGTGAGCTGGTCAAAAGTCGTGATCCCGGGGATCGCCGTCGTGACGTTCAGATCCTGCAGCACCCACTTCAGCGCTGCCTTACAGTTAATGGGTTGCGTTCGCTCTTTATCGTGGAATGCCCCGGCCATCGTTTTCATGGCAATGATCCCGACCCCGGCCGCTGTCGCCTCTGCGATCGCCTTTTTCACTTCGGGATAATGGTCCTGCTTGAAATTGACCGAGGTGAGGACAACCTCGTAGACTCCGCTTCGGACGGCGGCGCGGATCACCTCTGGCTCATTCCGGTGTGTCGACACGCCGACATGACGCGCCCTCCCGCTCTTACGGGCCGCGGTTAGAGCGTCGAGCGTGGAGGGAGACAGGACATCACCCTCAACAGTGAGCCCGTGGACATAGAGAATGTCAACGTACTCCATCTGCAGACGCTTCAGGCTCAGATCGAGCTTCTCCAGGAATGCGTCCTTCTCGTCAGGCGGAACCTTTGTGGATAATACGAATGAGTCCCGGGGATAGTCTTTCAGCACCTCTCCGAGCATCGTCTCGTTGTTTCCCCTCTGGTAGCCGTGTGCGGTGTCCAGGTGTCTCATTCCGGATTCGAGCGCAGCGCGCACGAGCGCGGGGTTATCAGCCCTCATGACTCCCATGCTTACGATCGGGAGCTCGATCCCTGTCCTCCCAAGGCGGCGCGTGATGATCTTCTCCTTGGGCCCGGGAGAAGGTCGGGCCTGACTGGCGATTGCAGTCAGCGGCGATGAGGAAAGAAGCGACAGGGATGCTCCCATGACGGAGTTCCGGATGAAATTCCTGCGGTCCATCGTGTCCATGCATCATTCTCCAATAAAAAGCCTCTTGATCCGCTCCGGCAGGGGGCAGAACAGAAGAGGCTGTTTTGAAAGAACTTTATAATGAGACCATTCTACACGTAACCTGACAGAAAATCAAGGCCAAATGTCTTGAAGTCCAGAAGGCAACGGCAGACTGGCAGCGATCGCGCGATAGATGTACACCCCACTCGTGAGATTAGTCCCATCGAAGGTGAACGAGTATCTTCCCGCCGGGTATCGGCCGTTTGCAGGCACCGCCACCTCCCGCCCAGGCAAATCATACACGACAAGCCGTATCTTACTGTCTACTGTCCACTGGCTACTGATCACTGTCTTCGGATTGAACGGGTTGGGAAAATTCTGGTTGAGGATGAAAGATTTCGGAAGAGATATACCGCTTTCCGAAGAGGCTCTCGATCTCGCGGTACCGGATCCTCATCAGATCCTGGGCGCAGTGTGGGCAGATTGGATACACTTCATTCTTTTCTTCCACCGGCAAAACTATTCGATCCTCCGTTCTTGACCGCGTTCCATTATCTGTTCACTATTCACTCAAGTATCTTCCTTGGGGCAATGCACAAGCCAGACGAGGGCAGGTCCGGTCACACAACCGTACATGAGAGAACCCAACCCATCGCCGGCACGGAAGCTGACCCAGGCCAGGCCGGACAGGATCCATCCTATCACGCCAAGCAAGACCCACAGGCTTGCGCGCTTTATGTGCCGACGGAATACCCACCATTGTGGCAGACCCAGAAACAACCCGAATGTCGCAACCGCCGACCAATATCCCGTCCAGTGCAAGCTCCAATGGAGCACCATGATGCTCTGGATGGTCTGTCCAAGAGGATAACCCACTGCAAAACCCATTGCGCTTGCCACAACGAACCGAGGAGCCGGCACACCGACAGCTCGAACGAGAGGCCATTGCAGGGCAGCCATTACTCCACCCCAGACCAATCCCTTCCCCATGCGCGCCCAAATTCCTGGCTCGCCCCCTAATAGTCTGGCGGTCTCACTGCCCAATTCATAGCCGAGAAACATCGCGGCTGTCGAGAGCAGAACGCCTACGAGCCACGGTGCAACTTTGGTCCAAATGGTCGCTCGCGTTCTCATTGTTGTCGAGCTCCAGGGCGGCTTAACGGCAGTCTTACGACTGGCTCAGGGCACTCCTGGAAGTCACTCATAAAGAATCGCTCCGCCGCTCCTCATCGACCTCAAGCCACACGATATTGCCGACCATTGCCACGAGTTACAGGACGCGGCCGGGCGAAGGCAGGACACGAATCACCACCACGTTGAGTATCGGCAGCAAGAAGGGTATCGACGACAGAAGAATTTCAGCGCCTTTTGGAGGTCTGTCGGTCAACATGACCATGCAAAAGAACCCCCAAAAACCGACATTGAAGATGACGACAAGGATTTTCATTGTGGTGCTCGCGAAGGTTAGGTGCGCGACGCTACACCAAACAGGCCTTGGGATATGAAACGACTCCCCGACGATCTCAATGCATACGAAATGCCTTGGAGAATAGTCTCCAGACACCAGCTAAGAGAGCTCGGGCTCCGCTGCGCACGTTGGTTCGGTACATTGTCGTGAGAGTTATCGAACTTGGACTCTGTGCTTATCGAGAGAAGATCGCCCAAGTGCACCCCTTTGGTCGGCGATGACTATCCACAAGTACCCGAGCGCGAGCAGGGCCTCGACCAGGACGCTCGCGAGAATGCCCGCCCCGGCGCGACCGGCGGAGAATTCGTAGACACCAAGGATCGCCAGCAACGAACAGACAACCACCGCACCGGTGCACACGGCCGTGCGCGCAGCCGACACAGGCGCAGACCTTGCGAGGAAGACGATGACGGATAAGCCGAGATAGAGTGCGCCCATTCGCCTGCCAAGCAGGAGCACGCTCTCCGTAGGCTGGATTTGCCAACGGCCTATCACGAGAGCTCCGACGAATATGTATGTCACACCGAGCGCCAAGGTGACAATTGCAGTGATGACTGAGAGGGTCCTGAAGCTCATGGGGCCTCCTTTCGATTTTGGTTTTGGTGGCTAACCTGCGCTGATGCCAGAGGGTAGTCCCGGCGCACGCGAGTGCTTGCCAATTTACTTGACCGGGGTTCAAACTCAGTGGGTCGTGGGCAGGACGATATTGCAGACACACCCCTCAACTCGTCCTCGGTTCGCTCGGACTCGCTTGGGGTAAACTCGGCACTCCGTCCCGTCGAAAACGGGACGAGATCTCGTCAGCTGCCTGTGGCGGATGGCAGACGCACCGACCGCTACGTCAAGTCAGAGCGCGCATCGCGTGTGGCGGAAATGTATCGCTCCCCTTTTCGAAAGTCAAATCCAACTAGGAATACCATGGGAGTTCAGGGAACTGCGAGAACAGATTGCTCCGAAAATCTATGTGTATCGAATATTAGAATCGGAAGTTGATCAAGCACCTATCGGGTTTGCGTCGCCCCTCCACTTTTCCGACGCATTCCGGGACACTTCACACTTTTTCTGGTAATGGCTCAGCAGGAGGGATCGAGATCAACGAGCCGAAGGTCGGAAAGTCGTGGCTTCGCGTATACTACCGGGGAGCAGGTCACATGGACGCGCACCTGAATGGGGCACCTGTTTCGAATGACGCCGATTACGCAAAATGGCCAACAGGGTTGCCTGCAAGGCCGAGATTGTCGCCAGGAGTCTGGCTTTTGTTGATTCTGGGATGTAAAAGTGCTATATTCGTGATGTTTTGGAATGCACCCATGGCTCAATTGGTAGAGCAACTGACTCTTAATCAGTGGGTTCCAGGTTCGAGTCCTGGTGGGTGCACAGTTTGCAGGTTCGCCGTCCCGACCAAAGGTCGGGACGAGCCTCGTCCCGCCGAAGGCGGGACGGGAGTCCTCCTGGGTGCACAGATTCCAGGTTCGCCGTCCCGACCAAAGGTCGGGACGAGCCTCGTCCCGCCGAAGGCGGGACGGGAGTCCTGGTGGGTGCACGAAGATCGAGGATTGTTAATGAATTAGTAATCTTCGATCTACAGTCCTTCATCTTCAATTATCCCTGGCCGACGCCGGGGTTCTTCTTTTTCACCCCGAGCCGTGCATTCACCGTGTTGATGCTCGCCGCTGTGATTCGGCGCATGGCGGTACATTCCTCCCGAGCCCTCTGCAGATCTGTCTCTGTGAGCATTTGCGCCCTCCTGGATGATCGCAAGCCACATGAGACCGTGTCCTAGTTCAATCGTTTATTCGCTCTGCCCCCTAAAGTCCACATTGCTTGATAAGTGAGTAGAAATAGTCAGAGTTCTCGTTAAATCTGAACGCGCCCCAGGCGTTACCCACATTTTCGAATCCCCCTACTCCGAATCCTATTACGAGGTCGCTCTTCAACTTTTCGATGGTAAGCTCCAGTTGAAAGAGCGGAGCGCCAAGTCCACTGAGTTCCTCCGGCATGTCACATGTACGATAGCCGTCATGCCGGTTCTCATGAGTACAATGTTCATACAGGTTGACAAAGTTTGCAAGATCATCTTCGAGAAGATGTTCAAGGGCATTGACGATGATAAAATCCTTGTACTCGACATTTCGCTTGCTGGCAATGATATCGCCGGCGAAATAGCCGAGGATACTGGAACATCGCATCGCCTTTGCATTGAGAGCGGCATCGATGGTTGCAGCGATCAACTCCAGATTCTTTGTGTTCGTCAGGAACGACTCAAGGCGAAACATGTCTTGCGCAGCTTCCTGGTTCGCATTCACCTTAGCGGCATAGGACATCAGAAATCGTCTGAATTTCATTTTGTTTGCAACGCTTTGCAGCGAAGCAAATGTCCTGATTGGCGCGCCAAAACCGGAGGCAGTAGTAGTGTAGTCCTTGATAGGGGCAGTAGCCTCATCAACAAGATCGTCCAAACGGAATTTGTTGGACGCCACACGCTTGGTCAATTCAAGAATGTCTTTTGCTTCATTCATAGGAACTCCAGACGATTGATTGGTTTGTTGCATCGCGAATATTGTTTAGGCACCATGCAGGCCGCGCACCATGCGATTTCTGTTTTGATGGGAATCTGCAAGGCCTCGAGCGAAAACTTTTTGTTTTGTTCTTTAACCGCCTCCCCTGCCTTTCTCAATGTGGCCCTCCCTTCTACCGGTCACAGCCGCCGAGAACCTTCCCAAGCAAGCGGAGAACCCCGGTCCGTACACCGCCGGATTACGCGGGAGGATCCCGTTCACCCCGAATCCCATCTGCGGAAACAGATTCGTCAACTAACCTTCGGGTGGACCAGACATATCCTGGGACGAACCCTCTCCGAGAAACCGCTTCGCTTCATCTGGATCGGTGAACAATCTTACGTTCAGGCCCGCGTTCAACGCCACCGTCTCCGAAAAATCGTGCGAGTGATCGTTCGGGCTGACCAGGGTGGCTACACGCGCATGTCTGTCAATCCCTTCCATTTTCTGCATATCGAAGTATGCGAACTTGTAGTTCTCCGTATCGCTATCTGCGTTTTTTGCCTCTGTCATATCGACCAGGTATCGTCGCACTCGTAGTTTCCTCCCGTGAGCATGGGCCTCCAGGGTCGGCTGCAATATGGTCTTCCGAGTAAAGCTTCCCTTAACCTTGAGTACTATGAACATCCCGTCAGTGGAGAGGGTAATCGAGTATTCCATGTTGAAACTCCTGACGCTGCACTCAACGACTGGTTGTGGAACTCTTCAGGATTCCCCCGTTTCTTACACTATATCCTCAAGCCCCTGAAATCGGACTCGCGGAAGATGGAAAATGTCGGATTTCTGACCGGCCAATAATCGTGGCAAAACCCACGTAAAAGCCCGTAAATGGCAATGCAGCCACCGGATTGGGCTGCATTGCCATTGGCTCAGCAGGTTCGTAAGATATTTATGAAGGTCAGCGGTTCAGGCGACAGGCGCTGGGAGCGGCGGCTCGGGAGGAGGATAAGGGATGCCCGGGTCGCCAGAAAAGGATGCCTTTGTCGGCACTGGCTGATCACTTTTCTGCAGGGAGGAAAATGACACGGTGAGCAATACCGCGATCGTCACAACCGCAAGAGTCCTCATGGATTACCTCGATGTGAGAGTGTTGAGGAGAAATTGGTCGGGTGATTCCCAACTCAACTTTCCTTATCCCTCTCACCGAAGAATCGGACTCAAACAAGCTGTACTGAGAGCATCAGCGGGAGCCGGCTTTTGAGATCATCCTGTGGTTCAGATTCGAAACAGAGGTGCGGCGCGTGGGCGGGGATGTCGACTCTGAGAATATTGCTCAGCGTTTGGACAGTGGCTGTCCTCACAGCATGCACTTGTTCCGCACAGAAAAAGGAGACGGACTCCGCGAGGGGCCTCGCCATACAGGCTTACAAGGCGGTACAGAGGAATGATCTTCCCGCCGCAATGCGCCTCTACAAGAGCGCTTCGATTCTTGCGACAAGAAATAGTCAGACCGATCTCCGCGAGTACTGCATCAACGGAATAGCACAGGTGTTGCTGAGACAAGGCAGATCGACGAAGGCGGAAAAGGTGCTCGCACAAATCGAGGTGTCTCCTTCTGGGACTGTTTCATCGTTGGTGCGAGCCCGAACTCTCGAACTTCTCGGGAATGTCGACCTTGAACTCGACCGGCCCAAGCAGGCGCTCCGTCACGCCCTCAAGGGAATTCAAATGCTGGAGTCGGTCAATACAGGAGACAGCATCGAAATCGCGAACCTTTACTCCCTCTGCGGAGAATCCCAACGAGAACTAGGGAGATATGATGACGCAATTGGTTCGTTTGAAAAGTCCCTAAAGAAAAGACGATCCGGGGGCGAGACGTCGGCAGGTGCTTTGCAGACACGAATCTGGTTGGCCTTATCTTATGCGGTTCAGGGAGTAAACGACACCGCCTTTGCAATGCTCTCGGCAATCCTGCGAAACCAGGACGCCGTACACCTGGAGCAAACGGGTCTCAAGGCATCCGCTCTTTCGGTCTTTGCATTTGTCGAAGCAAATAAGGGTCTGCAAAACGAGGCATTACTCCATGAATCACTCGCGCTGGAGCTTGCCTCCAGGTCCTACTCGCCCAATAGTGTAATGATGGCGGGATTCTATCGAGCGATTTCAGATCACTATTGTGACCTGGGTGAGTTCACAATGGCGTTGGACTACGCCGATCGGGCAATTCATATCCTTGAGGGAAAACCGGGCGGCCGGAAGAGTGTTCTGGCTGCGCTCTACGGCGCCAGGGCTGCGGCCCTTCTCGGACTCGAAAAGCTGCCTGAAGCCCTCCGAAGCATCGACCGATCACTCACGCTCTACAAAAGTCTCGGCGAAATCGATCATCCAACCGTGGCGTGGATGCACGAAATACGATCTCGTATTCTCGTCGATTTGGGCCGCAACGCAGAAAGTCTGCAGTCCAACCAGCGCGCCCTCGCTGCGAGACGAAGGATAGCGGCTTCGGACGCGCGATTTGACATCCTGAGTCTGCTTCTCCAGCAGAGTCGGATTCTGGATTCCATGCACCGTTTCGCATCGGCTGACTCCATGCTGAACGCTGCCCGCTCGCTGTATGAGCGATCTACCACGAAAAGCCCTTTCCAGTTGGCAAGCCTTGAGTGCACCCTGGCAACTACATCACTCAATCTGGACAATCCTCAAGACGCGCTGGAACACGTAGCCTCGGCTTTAAAAGCCTCCGGGTATGGAGACACGATGGACGTCGGAAGCACAACAGCTCCACAATTTGCGAATCGGTTCCCGGACATTGTCATCGATGCGCTCTCCATCCGATCCGAGGCACAGTGCGCTCTCGCACGGTCCCACCCGGAATCAGTCGCAAGTTTGAAAGACGCCCTGGAATCGGTTCGGTCAGCAATTCTGATCAGCGAACAGGAACGCCGTACATTCTCTCAAGAGAACACCCGCATCATTTACGGAAAGAAACGGGCGCAACTCTACGAACGCGCGGTCGATATTGCCCTGGATTTGGAACGTGCGACAGGAAACCTCAACTACCGGTATGAGGCGCTCGCTTTTTGCGACCAGCGGAAGGCCTGGGTCCTGCGCGAGGATTTGAATTGGAGGGATCGTTGGAAGTCGGTGGGTGTACCCGATAGCAGCGTCGAAGCTGTTGCGTCCCTTGACCGACGAATTTCATCCGCAACAGTTGCACTCGAGTTGGGCACATCAGGGAACGGGTTTGCGAACGGGCGGACCATCGAAAACAAGGAAGCTCAACTTCTTCGATTGGAGACACTGCGCGACAGCGTAATGCGGACTCTGCCTTCGACGGCCTACACAACGGAAGGTCGTGAGCACAATTGGACTAAGCGACTGCAAATGAAGATTCCCGAGAAAACCGCGGTCATAGCGTATTTCATGGGGGAGCGACACTCGCGCGTTTTCGTTTTAACACACGACACGCTTCTGGTCCACTCGCTGGCAAATTCCGCGATCTTGCGAAAGCAGGTCGGCGTTTTTAACTCGACAGTGAAGACAGTTCACGTTTCCGAAGCACTCCTCGCTTCTGAACGGCTTTACGGGCGCCTCATTGGTCCTATCGCCGCCGATTTGGCTGGCAAGACTCATCTGGTGATGGTTCCGGATGACTTTCTGACTTCACTCCCCTTTGAATCACTGGCGCGCAACGGACAGTCCCGTTCTGCCAGGAATCCAGCGCCCGATTTTACACATGTTCCCTTCCTCGTTTCGAGATACGATGTTGTCTACTCGCAATCTGTGAAGTCCTATCTTGAGAGAACACATCCGGTAGACATGGCGCAGTTGCCCGACTCCGCAACGTTTGCCGGCTTTGCGCCCGGCTTCATGCACAGCGAAAATCCTTCCCCGGCAAAGTCAAACTTCAAATCGGCGAGGGATGACGCCACGAATTTAGCTGCCTTGAAGTTTTCCGAACGGGAAGTACGCGACGTCGCGCAGATGTTTGCACTGGACGGTCATGCTGCAGCATGTTTTGTGGGCGCAGAAGCATCCAAGACCAGTTTCCAGCAGCAGGCGTCTCGGACCTCAGTCCTGCATGTGGCCACTCATGGAGTTGTTGACGAAGATAAACCCATCCTTTCGGCTCTGTTGTTTTCATCTGCATCCGGCCCAAACAGCCAGGATAGCGCCGCTTTCTACGCGGGAGAAGCGTCGACAATGAGACTCACCTCTGATCTTGTCGTGTTGAGCAGTTGCGAAAGCGGACGCGGGAAGCTTGCGGGAACCGAGGGGATGCTGGCGATGTCCCGTTCGTTCTTTCAGGCGGGGGCAAAAAATGTCCTGTACTCCCTCTGGCCGGTGGGAGACCGGCAATCCGCCAGACTGATGGTGGCGTTCTACAAAGGTCTTCTTAAGGGGGGCACCTACGCAGGCAGCCTTCGTGCGGCGAAGCTCCAGTTGCTTCGCGACAAGTCAACAGCCTTTCCTTCCAAATGGGCAGGATTTGTGCTGATGGGACGATGACACTTTAGTACAAATACACCTTCCCTGCATACAGAAGTGAGCCATTTCCTTCAATCACCCAATAGTAGAGCCCCGGCGTCAGAGTATCCGGCAACGTGTATTTGCCGGAGCTTGTTTCCACGTGTATTCGTTCTTCCTCTCTATTGGTGAGCACTCTCAGCGTGAGAGGATTCCCGCGATGATTATCCCATTCGAATGTGGATGGCAATTTTAGGGTATCACCCTGGTGCGGTTTCAGCACACGTATCGATTCCCCGCGGAAGGTGCTCGTAATCAGATCCTCCATGTTGGCCGATGGCTCAGAGTGGAGCGCAAGGGTTGCCAATCGTTTGCTCTTTTCAGCCGAACGAATCGAATCCGCAAGAGCGGTTGCACGGATCCCTTCCGAATTCGGAGCTGTTCCATCTGCCCGATGGGAGTAGTACCACAAAAGAGCGCCGCAGCCGACGACGACGACAAAGCCTGCAGCGATCCGATACCATGTGCGGAGAGAATTGTCGCGCTTTACTTTCTCAGGCTCGGCGTTCTCTTGCGGTAACTCCGAATTTGCTGGTCCGTCTTCGAGGGCGATTCCCATGTTAAGATTCGTCCTGAAAAGAAACATCACCTCTTTTCTGCATTGCAGGCAATCAGAGACATGCCGTTGGAGGTGATCAGGCACCAGGTGCATTGCCTTCGATCGCAAGGCATTTGCGTAAGCTTCAATTTCGGAGTCTGTCAGATGTCCCTGTTCGGTCATAGCCGCGAATTGACCTCCTTTCGCGTTCGAACGTCACTCTTCCATCCCTGGTTGACGTCCGAGGCGCCCTGAAGAAACGGATCAAAAAAATCATCCACAAGGACCCGCAATGAATGTTTGTCGAAGGCAGAGACCGGCGGGTCGCCGTTCATGATTTCACAGAGAGCGCTGATCTCTTTCGTGATCCAACGCGAGTAGCTTTCCGCCGAGGTCTTCGATTGCTCCAGGCGGTTGAGAATCGGGCGGGCGGCTTCGAAGACTTCCATCTCTCCCATCGATCCGAAATCCTTGCCGAATAGTTCGAGCAACTTGTCTTTCAGCTCTCCTTCCGCAAGAGGATACGTCGTGCTGACATCTTCCTTTCGGATGGGGGTGCGATAGTATAATTTCAAGAAGAGCAACATCTTCGCCTTATGCGCTCCCGCGGTTTCGATTGCTGCATGGAAGACTTCTATGGTTTGATTGATCGCAATCGGGTCTGTTACCGAATCCGCACCGACGGTAACCCGCGGATCAGTAAGTGGGAGGGGCGAATACTCGGGATGGTTGCGATAGTGCTTTTTGCAGACATTTCTCGCGAGCGAACGGACGTAGGCACGCAGACTTGCACCGTTGGCTTTGGTGGGATCGTAGCTCTTTCGGATCGTATCGAGGTTGGTCAGGAATTGCAGATTCATCTCCTGGACAATCTCTGCATGCTCCATAGCGCTGAGGAGGCCGCTCCGCCTGTACACCCACGCCACCGCGACGAAAATCCCCTGGAGCCGCACGAGGAGCGCGCGGGGATCGGTGTGGAGGAGCTCGAAGTCATCGTCATTCTGGTCCATCTGCTCTCTCAATAGCGACAACCATCTCTTCAAAGTACGCAGACAAACTCAGCTTTCCAAGACGCTTGGTTTGGACTGTCCATGGAAGAGAAGGAAACCGATGGCCCCTCGGAGGGATCAGCGCTTCTCGGCTTAGTTTATGTCAGGCATGGTGTCCTCCGTATATTTTGGCGCACTCCCGTGAAGACCTGTCACATGCTCGGCGATGGCCACCGGGCTCATGTACTTCGAGAGATCGAGTAATCGTCGAGCGAACACGCTGACGACCAGCTTTCTGCAACGGAGGCAGTTGGCAACGTGAACGGACAGGTGTGTCGGTAACCGATCATAAATGCCCAGCAGGAGGTATGAAACGCAGAGATTCAGGCCCGCCGGGTTGAGACACTCACCTGTGTGGTCATTTGAAAGGCCCTTATTCATCGACTGATCCTTGCCCATAACATATCTATATGCTTTCCGCCTCAAAAACGGACTAACCTGCCTCCCGAAAAAGGACCACGGATCAAATGCGAAGGTTTTTTTGTGAAAACGGACGTCCCGCTCGCCATTCCCAAAAACCGCGATGGATGCCAAAGGTGTCAATACCGGCGATGCTGATGTGGATTCGGGGTGACAGGCCCTAACTACCTGTAATGATGGGAATTGACCAGGCCTTGTAATCCTTTTTCTATACTAATTTTTCCGGACGATAGAGCGGAAGGAGTGTGAACCGATGTCAAAAGACTCGGACAACGCGCTCCCTCCTACCCTCTTCATGGCATTCTGCTCCGTCAAGATAAGAAACGCCCTCCATCTCGTGATGAAAGGCATTTCAAAGACCAAAAATCTTGAAGGTCCCTATTTCATCAAAAGCATTTTTCTTAGAAGAAAGCAGTCTCCTCCGCAGTCCATCACGCGTCCGTCGCAGCGCACCGAGGAAGGGCACAAAAGGCCCGCTGACTGTCTACAGGAATTCACCGTGATCACGAATTTCTGCAAGGGGCGGATTGGAGCGACGCCACCGCTCTTCTGATCTTTGCCCTGTCTTTCCCTGGCGGGAAGGCATTCATCAAGTGCGGCCATGGCGATTGTTGCTCTCCTCCTACCTGATCGTGCTTTTCAATTACGATCCGTGGATCAAGCACGTGTCGCTTTCGCAAAGCCGTGCAAAAAGTGATCCAAGAAGAAATTCGGGATTTTGTTATCTTGGATCTGAACGGAGAGACCTCAAAGCCATATACCATCATTTGAAAAAGAACGAATGAACGACAGTCATAGGCCCGGACACCCAGGCAGAATACGAAGAGATTTCCAGCAATTGTGGAATGATTTCATCTCATATTATACTCTGCCGCTGAAATGGAATGCGGGAACCTGGCGATATGCCGCCCTGTGCATAATCCTGTTTCCCGGACTATTCTTTGTCGATCCATACGTCCGAGCCGTTTTCGCACAAATCCATAGCCAATTTCTCGACAGCATCTTCTCGTTCGCTCATTGGTATGGCAAACCGCAACTGACTCTTGTTACCTTCGGCATTCTCTATCTCGCGGGGCTGGTGATGAGCCGTCAGAACTTGAGAATCGCCGGATGGAAAGTCTTCGAAGCATTTGCGGTATCGGGCATTACGGTCACGATCCTCAAATCCCTTTTCGGCCGATGGAGGCCCTATACCGGGCATGGAAGTCTGTCTTTTGTGTTCTTCACCGTTGGCCCAAACGATCACCTTTCACTTCCATCGGGCGATGCCGGTGTGGCGGTCGCGTATTCAATGATCGTGGCAAGTTTCTCTCCCAACAAGTTCTGGAAAGCGTTCTGGTATTTGTGCGCACTACTGACGGACTTCGGGAGAATCTATCACGACCAGCATTGGTTTTCGGATGTCCTCCTCGGCACGCTCATCTCTCTATCGGTGGGTATCTACCTTCGGCAGAGTGTCCCTTTGTGGAAGACGTTCTTGAGGGAATGAGACGCCGGAATCCCTCGACTGATTCGAACGTGAAGATGTCATTGACCAGGCCCTGTTGAACTCCTGCCGGTCCCCATCACTCCTGACCGCTTTGCTTGACATTCGTTTCTCCAGTGATTAAACTGAATCTGCATTTTCCTCGTCTCTTTCAAAAACGCCTTGTCAGCCAACTTCCACCCCACACAAAACCACGGAGACGTTCGTGCAACTTGCACTTGTAGACTGGGTCATCATTGCCGCCTATTTTCTCTTCAACCTTGCCATTGGTTTCTACTATCGGAAAAGGGCGACCGGCAGTGTAAGCGACTATTTCATCTCAGGACGCAATGCCACCTGGTGGCTTGCAGGAACTTCCATGGTCGCCACTACTTTTGCCGCGGATACTCCACTTGCCGTCACCGGACTGACCGCCAGAAACGGCATTGCGGGCAACTGGATCTGGTGGAGTATGGTCTTCAGCGGGATGTTGACGGTGTTTCTGTTCGCCAAACTCTGGCGCAGAGCAGGGGTTTTGACAGACGTCGAATTCGCTGAGATCCGCTATTCCGGAAAGCCCGCTGCATTCTTGCGAGGCTTCCGCGCCCTCTATCTTGGTCTCCCGATTAACCTCATCGTGATGGGATGGGTGAACCTCGCGATGATTAAAATCCTGACTCTCATCCTCGGCGTTGACAAGATTTATGCCGTCTATATCTGCATCGGCATTATGGTGCTGACGGCGTCGATTTCCACCCTGTCGGGATTGTGGGGAGTCATGGTGATGGATCTCTTCCAGTTCGTCCTGAAGATGGGGATGGTGATCGCCCTGGCGGTGTTTGCGGTGGAAGCGATCGGCGGCATGTCAAGCCTGAAAGAGGGCCTCCACCAACTCGACCTGGCGCGCAATGCCGGCACAAGCGCGACGGGTTCGGTGCTCTCGTTTACGCCTGACCTCAATTCTCTCTGGATGCCGATCATCACGTTTATCGTCTACATCGCCGTCAACTGGTGGGCGACGTGGTATCCGGGCGCCGAACCCGGGGGCGGCGGGTACATTGCACAGCGCATCTTCTCGGCCAAGAACGAAAAGCATTCCATTCTTGCGACGTTGTGGTTCAATATCGCGCACTATGCGCTGAGGCCGTGGCCGTGGATTCTTGTGGCGCTCGTGGCCATGGTACAGTTCCGGAATGATCCGGCGTTCATCCAGGATCCCGAATCCGGATACATCCGGGTGTTGATTCTGTACCTGCCGACGTCGTTGAGGGGATTGATGATCGCCGCGTTCGCGGCCGCCTACATGTCAACGATCGGTACACAATTGAACTGGGGCGCATCCTATCTCGTCAATGACCTGTATAGACGTTTCCTCAAACGGGATGCATCCGAGAAACATTATGTCACGGCCTCTCAAGTCGTCACGGTCTTCCTTCTGATCTGCTCCGCGATCGTGTCGTTCTATATGGAATCCATCGCTGATGCCTGGAAATTCCTCATTGCGCTCGGCGCCGGGACCGGCCTTGTGTACATCCTCCGGTGGTTCTGGTGGCGCATCAATGCATGGAGCGAAGTCGCTGCAATGGCTTCGGCATTTGTCGTGTCGCTTGTGCTGCAGTATGAATATCACTTGAGCAGTGAAAACGCGTATGACTTTGCCTATCTCGTCCTGATCACCACGGGCGTCACCACCGTTGTCTGGATTGCCACCACCTACCTCACACGTCCCGAGCCGGATGAAATTCTCATTCCGTTTTACCGCAAGGTCCGGCCTTCGGCAAAGTTCTGGAAACCCATCGCGGAGAAGGCACCCGATATTCAACCTGACAAAGGCGGTCTGGTGAACCTCTCCAATTGGCTCGTCGGCTGTTTGATGATCTACATGACGTTGTTCGGATTTGGAAAGATTATTTTCGGCGAGTACCTGATCGGAACCTTGTTCCTGGTTGTCGCGGTTCTTTCATTCTTCTTCATTTATCGTAGCCTGTCGAGGCGCGGATGGGAATCCCTGAGCATCTGACCACGCCACTCCCTTCGCGCCGGCAATCGCCGGACGCCCAACGGACCACCATAGGCATGGAGCCGTGACATCGAAGGAACGCGTTGCCGCTGCAATGAACCTCCGGCCGGTCGACCGGGTGCCACTGATGTGCCAGATGAGCATCGGGCACATGCTTCTGCAACTGAAGGTCTCCCCTGCCGATTTCTGGTTCGATCCGCACGTCTTCGCCGATGGACTTCTCCAATTGCGTGAATTGTACGGCTTCGACGGCATTCTCATCAGTTTGCACGGGCACGATCCTGACTGGCGCAACGACGTGCAGTCGCGCCGTCTGACCGATGAAGGCGAATTGGTGCTCTGGAAGAATGGCGACGCGACACTGTGTCTGTTCAATGACCTCCCCCGGTTCATCCCCCGAAAGGCAGTTCCGGCTCCCCAATTCTCTGCATTTTCTCCTGATGAATTGCCACAGACACTCGAGTATATCCCGGTGTCGGGTGGTCTCCACTTTACGCTGAACGCTGAGCACACGTTCGATGTCATTGTCGATATCGTCAGGCGTGCCGGCAAAGAGTTTTCCATCCACGGAGAAGTCACCTCACCATTCGATTACTTTCTGGACATCTTCGGATACCAGGAAGGACTGATGGCAATGGCCGTTGACCCCGACAAATGCAGGAAGATCCTCCAGCACTTCACGGTTCTCGTGCAACAGCTGGCAATCGCAATGTGCACAACCGGCATCGACGCTCTCAAGGTTTCATCGCCATTTGCCGGCTCGGGATTTATCTCACCCGGGTTCTACGCCACATTCGTTCTCCCCTACGAGCGTCAGATCATCGAGGCCGTGCGCGCCCGGGGAGTGCACATCTATCTTCATACTTGTGGGGCCATCGGAGACCGCCTGGGGCTGATGCTGCAAAGCGGAACAAGTGGCCTCGAATGTCTTGATCCGCCTCCCCTCGGCAATGTTGCACTGGCCGACGCATTCCAGGTTCTTGGGGGCAAAGCTTTTATCAAGGGGAATATCGACTCGGTGAATATCCTCCTACGGGGTTCGCGCCAGGAGATCGTCTCCGACGCCCGTCAACGACTGGAAATAGGCAAAGCGCACAGGGGATTCATCCTCAGCACAGCGTGCTCGATTGCACCCGCCGTGCCGGCAACGAATATTCTCCTGCTCAAAGAAGCGGTGGAGCAATGGGGGAAGTGCGAGAACCTGAAGTGAGGGGGTGATGACAAAGGGAATGTTGATGCTGGGATTCTGATGAGCGGACCACCATACCCGCACCGGAACTCTCCGGCGCGGGTACGAGTGCTACAATCTGCAGCCAAGCTATCGAAAGGAACTACTTTGGCCTGGCCGTCAGCACTTTCACGTCGGGCTTGCCGATCACTCCCGCATTCTCCATTACTTCCTTCAGCTTTGGGCTGGTCGTAAACGCTTCCGCAGCTGCCGCGCTCGGGAATTCGCCGATGACGGTGATCATGTTCGGATTGTTTACATCAGCATAGACGCCCATTACCTTGAAGCCTGCCATTTTGCGGTTGGAGGCGTCCGCATCATACCCTTTTCGCCAGGATGTATATTCTTTCACCTCGTGCGTGATAACGACAACAACCTTCCCTTTCGCGGGCGCCGGTTTCATCTCTCCCTGCGCCGACAATCCCACAGCGAGAAACAGCGTCATAACGGCTGCGAGAAACAAAGATTTGACCATGGTACGCTCCGCTCTGTTTGGTGTGTGTGATTTGGTGAACTGTACTTCGAGTTGTACAACAATGGTGGGTCGGTCGACCAGCCGTCAGCATACATCGTGCCTTATTCAGGGCCGACATAGCGAAGTGCCACGAGAGTAATATCATCCGACTGATTCGCACCTCGAGTATGATTCTTTAGATCTTCAATATTCCCCTCGATCAGCTCACGAATCCCAAGGTGCTTCGCCGAAGCCAGGTACGATTTCAGCCGTGTATCATCATACTGGGAAAACTCGGGATCCATCGCCTCAGTGACACCGTCAGTATAGAGATACAGCGTGTCTCCCTTCTCGAGTTTCAACCTTTTGGTCTCAAAATCGAGATGCGGAATTTTTCCCAGTATGGATCCTTCCGTCAATGGAAGCTGCTCCGTCACTCCTGAAGATTTCAGGATATACGGCGAGTTTTGCGCACCGTTGCTGAACTGCAGCTCTCCTGTCCGGATGTTCAACACGCCGAAGAACACGGTCACAAAGGTGGCCGACTCGCTCTCCGGGATAAGCAGCGTATTGAGTCTGCGAAGAACCTCCCCGGGGTTGACCACCTGATTCGCGACTGCTTTCAACAACGTCCTGCACACCGCCATGTAAATTGCGGCCGGAATTCCCTTCCCCGAAACGTCTCCGATCCCGAATGCGAGACGGTCTTCGTCGATGAAATAATAGTCGTAGAAATCGCCGCCGACCTCCTTTGCCGTCAGCATCTCTGCAAACAGGTCAATTTCGGGGCGATGCGGGAATGCCGGAAAGGTTTTCGGGAGGAGCGACTGCTGAATGCGCGTCGCCGTTGCAAGATCGCGCTGAACAGCAAGCAAGTCGTCGCGCGACTTCAGCGCTGACCGGGTTATTTCGAGCTGATCCATTGTGCGACGCACCGTCAATTCAAGATCACTGAAATCGATCGGTTTGGTCAGGAAATCGAATGCCCCGCGGTTCATCGCCGTGCGGATGTTTTCCATGTCGCCGTACGCCGAAATAATCACTGACTTCAGCACAGGGTTGTTCTGTTCGTTAATCCGCTGCAGAAGTGTCAGGCCGTCCATTTCGGGCATGTTGATATCCGAGAGCACCACGGTGATATCCCCATGCTCCTCGAGCTTCTGGAGCGCCTGGACCCCATTCTGGGCGAATTCAAAGTGAAGCTCGTCGTCACGGATTTGCTTCCTGAATTTTTGCCGGATCAACACTTCGAGATCCGGTTCGTCGTCGACCACGAGAATCTTATTGCGCATCATGGTGATTGTCCATGTGCAACACGTCCTTTTTGATAAGGTCGAAGTCGATCGGTTTGGTGAAGTAGTGTTCTGCCCCGGTGGACATCGCCTTCTTGAAATTGTTCTCGTCTCCGTAAGCGGTAATCATCGAGACGCGAATCTCGGGGTAGCGCTCCTTCACCGCTTTCAGCAGATCCAGCCCGGTGATCCCCGGCATATTGATGTCGGAGAGAATGCAGACCACATCGGTGGGATTTCTCGTCTGCAGGTACTCCAGCGCTTCTTCCCCGGAGAATGCGTAACAGAGTTCGACGCGGCCCGCCTTTACTTCTTTACGGAATTGTTGACGGAACAGAATCTCGACATCCCGCTCATCATCGACGATCATGATCTTCATGCGACGGCCACCCCCTCTCTGACTTGGTCCCTAGGGATCACGATAAGGAACTCTGTGTACTCCCCTTCTTTCGTGTCGATCCTGATCTCCCCTTTGTGTTCTTGGGTGACGATGTCGTAGGAGAGGGACAAGCCGAGGCCTGTGCCGGAGCCTGCGGGTTTCGTGGTGAAGAAAGGATTGAAGATCTTTTCCCGGATTGCCTGAGGGATCCCGTTTCCGTTGTCGCGAATCCGGATTTCGATCCGGTCGGCGAGATTGCGCGAAGAGACTCTGACAATCGGGTTAAATCCGTTCGCGACGGTCCTTCGCTTTTCGTTGGCGGCGTAACAGGCGTTGTTCACGATGTTCAGGAACGCCCGGCTCAAATCCTGCGGAACGACTTCGACCTTCCCGATGGCCTGATCGAAATCGGTCTCGATCTTTACATTGAACGAACTGTCCTGCGCCCGCATTCCGTGATAGGCCAGGTTGGTGTATTCCGAGAGAAGGGCGTTTAGATCGGTTGACTGCCGTTCCCCTGCCTTGCCACGCGAATGAAGAAGCATTCCCCTCACGATGCTGTCGGCCCGTTTGCCGTGCTCGTTGATCTTTGTGACATTCTGATCGAGATCATTCAGGATGCCCTCGATCTCCAACGCCCGCTTCTTGTCCACACGGTCGCGCTCATGGGCAAGTTCTTCCCGGAGGTCCTTTGTAAGGTCATGGGACAGTACGGCAAAGTTGGTGATGAAATTGAGCGGGTTCTTGATTTCATGCGCGATCCCCGCGGTGAGCTGCCCCAACGATGCCATTTTCTCCGAAAGGATGAGCTGGTTTTGCGTCTCCTTGAGGTTTGTGACGGTCTTCTGCAGCTCGCCGGTGCGGTCTTGCACGAGCTTCTCCAGTTCCGCCCTTCTCTTCTTCATGCTGCGCATCCTGTAGAAATAGAATGAGGGGCCTGCCGTCAGGAAAGCGAAGATTACGAGCCCGATGAACCACGCGGTCTGGTAGAAATGCGGCTTGAGGACGAAACTCACAGAGGCTCCCTGTTCATTCCAGACGCCGTCGCTGTTTGCCGCAATGACGTGAAAGGTGTATTTCCCCGGGTCAAGATGCGTGTAGTACGCATCACGACGCGAGCCTGCATCCATCCACCCTTCGTCAAATCCGACAAGCTGATATTTATACCGGACCTCATTGGAGCCCGCGAAGCTGATCCCGGCATAGTGAAATTCGAAGCGGCCTTTCCCGGCGGGCACTTCCACTGTTCCCGATGTCGGCTCCTGGACCCCGTCCACCAGAAATTGGTCGATCACGACGGGAGGGGCGACAGGGTTGACACGGATGTCTGCCGGGTTGATGACGGTCAGACCGCGCGTCGTCGCGAAACAAATTCTGCCATCCTGCAATTGGAACCCCGACGGCGAATTGCCGCCATTGCACTCACGGCTCTCCATCCCATCTGCGGTGCCGTAGGAATTGCAGTGAACGGACTGAACCTTCCCATCGGCAACATCGTTGAGTTCTTTCTTGCTGGCCCGGTACACACCTTTGTTGGAGGACATCCAGAGATAGCCGGCCTTATCCTCAAAAACAGTGTAGGCAACGTAGTCAAACAAGCCCTGACGCGGAGATATGTTGAAGAACTTCCCGTCTTTGAAACGGAAGAGCCCCGCATTCGCCGCCCCGAACCAGATGACTCCTTCAGGATCTTCATAGAAACCGGCCGCCCATCGCGCCGTGAAGCCCTGGTCGACACCAACTCTTTCCAATTTGCCTTTTCTGTACCAATAGAGCCCATCCTGTGTGGAGACCCAGATTGTTCCATGAGTATCTTCAAAAAGCTCGAGGATGTAGTTCCTGAGAACGGATTCCGTACCGATAGTTGCGAGAGTTGTGAATTTCTCTCCCCTCCGCTCGAGAAGGGAATTCCGTGAAGAGAGAAGCCAATCCCCGGATCGGGTGAGGAGGAACGCCCCCGGCAAAATATCCGGCTGTCCGTCGATCATCCTGGAGACCAGACGAATTGTGCCGTTCCTGATCGTGTAACACCCCCGATCACACGCGAACCAAAGGGTCCCCTCCTTGTCTTCCCCGATCGCACGGATATTCAGAAACGGGGGGCCTTGCTTGTTGTCGAACACCGTGATGACGCCGTCTTTGAGCCTGTTCAGCCCGCCGTACGTTGTCCCGATCCAGATGGCGCCATCGTGATCCTGAAACACGGAGAGAACCATATCGTAGCTGAGGCCGACCTTCGACGAATAGGTAATAAACTTCTCATCGCGGAAACGGTTCAGCCCCCCGCCGTCGGTGCCCACCCAGATGCTCCCTTCACGGTCGATCAGGATGTCCGTCACAGTGTTGTCCGAGAGTCCATCCTTGCGGTCATAGCGCTCGAACGAGCCACCGGCAAAGCGGGCGATCCCTTTTCTGGTTGCCAACCAGAGACTTCCCTCACGATCCTCTCGTATCAGATGAATGTTGTTCTCATCCTGGTCTCCGGAGATATTGTATTTCGTGAAATGGCCGCCGGCGAAGGAGTTCAGTCCACCGGCTGTGGCAATCCAGAGTGTTCCGTTTGCATCTTCATGCATCGCCTGAATAATAGTATTCGTAAGAACATCCTTCTTCTTGTAACGCGTCACCACTCCGCCGGCGTACGACAGAAGGTCGGTCGGGGTGGTCATCCAGAGGGTTCCGTGACTGTCTTCGTAGCAGTTGTTGGGGAAGTTCACGTTCAAGAACGTGCTGTCGGGAAATCCCTTTTGGCCGGTCATCACTTCGATCCTTCCGTCGGCGAGCCGGGCCAGGCCGTGTTTCGTGCTGATCCAAAGATTGTTACTCCTGTCCACTCCAAGACCAGTAACCGTGTCGGAGGGAAGGCCGTCCTTGACAGTGTACGTATTGATTTTGCCCCCGTTGAACTCAGCGAGACCGCCGGGTGTGCCGAGCCACATCCTCCCCTGCTTGTCGTTCTCCCAGGTAACAACGCTGTTGCTGGGGAGGCCGTCAGAAGTGTCGTAATGTGTGAACGAGCCGTGATTGTAGCGCACAACGCCAAGGGTGAAGCCGGCCGGCCGCGCCCACAGCCCTCCCGCGCTGTCCTCTCTCGTGCGAACGAAATACGAGGATGGCAACTCTTTTGTGTTGGTTCTGTCGAAGACTCTAAACTCCACCCCGTCAAACCGGACAAGCCCCTCATCAGAGCCAAACCAGATATACCCATCACGAGTCTGCGTGAAACTGAAGGCGGAATTCTGTGGAAGACCGTTGTCGGTGGTCCAGACCTGGTGCACATATTGTTTGATGGATTTGCGTTGGGCAAATCCAGCGAATGACGAGAGGCACAGGAGGACCAAAATAGTGCAGGTCGTCCAGGACCGTGATGAAGCCGGCCGGGCAATGTCCATCGAGTGGAATCCCTTGCGTGTTGAGCTGTGATTGGATGGACTTTGAAAAAGGAATACAGCTGAGACTGCAGAGGACGGGAGCGAACTGCATGGAGCGCAGCAGTTGCTACGAGAGAAGGACATCGAAAGTCCTGACATCAGTTCGCGCTGTTGTTGAGAACGGAGAAATGACCAACACTACTGGATATACAACCTGTGGAGTCAACAACGGTCTTCGACCACATGACAATGAAGAAGCCATCTGGGTAACATCCCGCCCTGGTTTTCCGTTCCGTCATCCCGATCAGAGTGAGGGAAATCGCCCCGAAGCGGAAGCCAGCTCGGGCGTCGAAAGATTCATGGTGTCGAATCGGGCGGGATTACGAGGGTCGGACAGGGTGCGGTCCAGCCTAGCTGTTTCCTAAGTGCGGGCGGGCTGGACTTCTGTCCCGAAGTAAAGCGGCCTTCCGGCGGCTAAAGGATAAGCAGATTCAATCTCAAACAACAATCGGCCCGGCAGAAAATCGCGATTAAGCGTTGATTGCATCACTTGGCGTTGTTGTCTGCTTGAAATACTCCAAAGGTGTTTCCTTCTGTATCAAGAAAGTACCCCTGCCAGCAGACGCCTGGAACCGCAAACTTCGGCAATGCGACCTGCCCGCCCTGAGCAAGAATGTGTTCCGCACTCGCATCGAAATCGTCGACTTCGAGAGAACAAACATAAGCGTTTGTGCCCGATTCTGGCGGCGGAGCTGAAGCCGGTCTTTTGAGCAGTCCGCCCCGTATGCCTGCCATCTCAATCCGCCAGTACTCGATCGGCAGATTTTCCTGCATCGTGAACTTCCACTGGAAGCAATAGCCGTAAAAATGCATCGCCCTTACCGGCTGATCGGCGTGTATATCAGACTATCCAATGCTGTCCATTTCGATCTCCTCCGACGCAACGACACGGTTTCGGTCTTCAGACACTGACGCACTGACATTCAACCTCACGCCGCCTCACTCCAGGATGGACTATCGCTGTTCCAATTCTGTGATGACCTTCCTGCACCACGATTCGGCGACGCCCGCTGCAGCAGAAACGGAGACGACGATCTGCGAGCCCGACCGTCCAAGGCAGATTGTGCGGCTCTTTCGATCGATGACTCTCGTTATGCCTTCACGATGCCCGAGTTCCTTGAAACGTTTGTCAGATCGCAGTTTCGATGTAATGTCCAGCATGCGTTGATCGGCTTCCACCCCGTTGTTGTATTTCAGAACGATCATCACGTGGTCGTCGTACGTGCCGGCCGCACCGTCGATCGCCGGGAACATCTCCTCCATATCCAGGAGGCGGAGAGACGCTAAACCGAGTGGCCCCCGGAAGTATTGCGCTTTCATCAGGTGGTCCGTGGGAAGCAGCTCTACTGTGCGCGGTTTTTGCTCCATTGGCGGGAAGCGTCGATCAACTGCCCGTGCGATAACCTCCAGACCACTTCTGCAGGCGGCGGACGAATCAGAGGCGGCGATGCTCACGTAAAATCGTCCTTTCCAGAACATGATGTAGTACGGGTGGACGCTTCCTCCCTGCCCGAGGTCAATGGGCTTCGCTTCTCCACCCGAGCGGATGGAATAAATACCGAATGCCGCCCCGGGATCATTCATCTCGTAAATCTGGAGATCGATCGACGCGGTTCCTCCCCCGGAATACTCTGCAGCGACCACCTGTCGGAATCCATACTCAAAAAAAAGATCCGCACCCCCATCGATGAACAGATAGAGGTCTGTCCCCCCATAGATGCGCGCACTATCCGTCATCGACCATCCCGGGAGGACGCCGGAAGCAGGGAGCAGGCAAAGTAGAGAATCCCTCCGATTCTGAGAGGTACCCGTCGTGGCAATGGCGACCATTCCTGCTAGCAGTATGCAAAGGAGCTTCTTCATGTCAGACTGCGTGGACCCTTATTACCTTCAACGTTTTCGGTCCATACCCGTGTTCCGTGGCACAGCGAAGGACCGGCAATTCCTCCCAGTTCAGGCTGAGGTGCCGGACCGCATACATATCGGCGGCAAGACAGTTTGTCGTCGCGATAATCTCTTCCGGTCTGCGTAACTCCCCCGGTCCGCTTGGCCCATTCGTCACCAGAAATTCAGTCGCATCGACAATACAGAGGTCCGGCTGACGGACGAGGTTGACATCGGCAATGGATTGTGCAAGGTTCTCGATATTGTGATAGTACCCCTTGAACACGTCTAAGAGCCCGGAATTTTCTCCGAAATGGAACCGTCGGCATGTCGACTGAGAACAAGCGCCCATGGTATTCTTAAGGGAACAGGTGAACCGGGTGCCCTCATGATCTTTTATGATCGGGATATTGATATACACATCGCATGAAAGGAGTGCCTTTGATATCTCCGCTTTCTTCAGGGCCTTCCCTCTGTCGATTGCGACCTCGGTCATCTCATCCGAATGCTTTATCCGGTCAACCTCGGATCTTAGCTTCTCAGAAAGTGAACTCCGCCTCCAGTACCGCTGTCCAATGCTGTTGATTGCATAGATTTCTTTCGCGCCGGCATCGAGGCACATTTTCACGACGGCCAGCGGAATGTCGGGCCTGGTAAACGCTCCCGCGTGGTCCAGTGGAGAGTTGACCAGTATACCGACAGTTTTGCCTCGTTGGACGAACTTCTGCATCCCCCCGAGGGCGTCCACGGCTTTTATGGTGTTGTCGAAGTACCGATCTCCGACAACGGAATAGATATCATACTGTCCGGAAACATTGCTGCTCTCGAGCGCACTCGAGATCGACGATCCTGCAATGATTCCTGCTCCGGCCGCTATGCAGCGCCTGACAAATTCCCGACGATCAATGCTCTCTTTCATTGGAGACCTCCTGCTCAAATGTTGGATGGCATCACGGAAGGAGTTGTGACCCGTGTGGGGGGTGTAACATGTGGAATGTGCGATTGTAGAGAACAAATCTCAATTCGACCGAAACGAGTGGTGAATGAGCCCACTCACTTTGAGTTAGTATCACCTGATACTATTTCAGCAAAATCATTTTCCTGGTTTCGACGAAGTTCCCTGCAGTCAGGCGGTAGAAATACACGCCGCTTGCAAGACTTGTCCCATCAAAGGTAAACGAGTATCTTCCTCCCGGATATCGGCCGTTCGCCAACTCCGCCACTTCTCTCCCCAGCACATCATAGACGACAAGCCGTACCCAACTGTCCCCTGACCACTGACCCCTGATCCCTGTTCTGGGATTGAACGGGTTCGGGTAGTTCTGCTCGAGGGCAAACCCGGATAGTCTTGCATCTTGTTGATCCATCCGCAAGGCCGTGATCAGTCCTTCAAAACTCTCCCGCACTTTGTCGCACCCCGCCTTGAGGGCATAAACACTTGCAATAGGGTCCGCCCCTTGCGCGCCAATTGTCGCAACGATTGTCTCCTGCGTGTCTCCGTTTGCCATCGTGAAGGGGCCGCTCGCCAGGGAAAACTTGCGGTCGAACGGCGCATTTCCGAACATTCCATCAACCCAGCCGATACTCCCATCGTTGCCTCTCCCAGGGTCGCCCGACAAGGGGAACTTTGTTGGCGTGGAGGTCACCAGGTCGATGAATGGAAGGCCGTGAATCGTAAGGCCATTCATCACATTATACCAGTCAGCACTGCTGGTGGGTTCCTGGTACGGGACCCACGGACCGTTCGTGGAGAACGAGAAGGAACCCATCGAAAGATTCGCCATGCCGCTCAGGCGGCGCCCCAGGAAAAGGGCAGAGTTCCCCGGGGACGGTATGTGGGGGCCCTCGAGGACAACACAGCCGAGAGCCGGACTGGATGCGCCGTAGACTGCGTCCACGCTGTTCCCATTGTAGGAATAGCCCATGGCGCGGGTAGTGTCACATCCTACGAAGTCGTCCCCCGCGTCGCCGATATCCGGATCGCTCCATTGCAGCAAGAACATACTGTCAATCGGCACTCCACTTTTGTTCATCAGAATTGTCCGCACGAAGATCGAAGTGGTCAGTGCGCCCATATTCCGTTTGTATGCCCAGATGGTTTTTTGCACCTCCAGACCGATCGGCGGACTCCCCGCGAAACTCGCAGCGCGGATTGAATCCAGATCGTTTGCGACGTACCAGAGGGTCTCATCCGCGCCGGGCTGACCCGGAATATCGATCGCAGGATTGTATTGCCCATCCCCGTCGACATCGCTATAGGGAGCTCCCATGGCCGCAGGCCATTCGTTCCAGTCCTTCAGGTACTGGTGGAGGATGTCGTGCGCATTCATATTCTCATAACGACCAATGTAAGGCACCTCTTCCCTCTCAAGCGTCACAAGAACACCCGTCGTATCGACAGCAGGATTCACGTCTGGACGAACTCGAAAGACCCGATAGGCGGGATTGAGCGGGTTATCGGCGACCGGACCGTTTGTTGAAGAACCTTTGATGAGGATGCGTCCCGGCTGGAGTCCGTGACGATACGCAGATCCCCCCACCTTCGGTCCATCGAATCCACTCTGAAAGCCACCCCACACCATTCCATCCTCGTAGACGAGGTGGGTATTCTGTCCTATGAGGAATTCGAATCCCTCGTTGGTGTGCGAGAATGGATTATATGAACCACTACCGTTGTTGCCGTAATAGTTGAAAATATTGTTGATTAGTAAGGGTCGATACGAGTCAACAGTAGTCTCGATTCGCACAAGAGACGATCTTTTGGCCGGCTCTCCCGCAGTCGATATGTGAAAGGCTGTGATCGTCGCCATAATGACTAGAAGGGCGGACCGGACAGCTGGTCCAGACGTTCGATCTTCCTTCATAGCTCACCCCGTTGAAAAAATACCCCGTTTCTCCAGCCACGCAGTCGCTGATCAAAGACGAGTTGCCGTGCATTGAAGAGAATGACAAAAGCCCATCCATCAGCAGATGAACGGGCTTCATTTCAATGAGCACGGGAAATCAGCCGCCGAAACATTCATCCCTGCACCCACCGCCAGGTAGCGGTTATAGCCTTTGAGAGAAGCTACTGAATTCCCTTCCGGGTGTCAAGGCGGTTTACTGCGTGGAATGGGCATTCTACGATGGGGTGGTTTCGCCGCGGACCCTCGATCGCACTGATTCCCGATCCATCACGTTAGTGCTTAAATACCCCACCGTTAACGTGGAAATCCCACCAAACCTCACTTTTCTTCACGCGGACGTTTTGGCGCCTGAAAGGGGTATCCCTTGGGCCGTCCCAGGGGGGCGGGGGTTGTCGAACGGCGAATTTGGGTCTACTGCATTGAATTCTTCAAGGATAATGGATAGATTAAAGAATGACCCACGACCGGCATCCGCGTCTGCGGAATCTCCCTGAATGAAACGGATTCAATTGGTCATCGTGGAAGACAATCGCCTTCTTCGCGAAGGTCTGACCGCGATGCTCAAGGAACAACCCGACATTGCGGTCACCGCATCGGTCGGAAGCGGCGATGCACTCGCGAAGGAAAGATTGTCGCGAGCCGATATTGTCCTTCTTGACCTCGTCCTCGGAAGCCGAAGCAGCCTCCGCCTGGTGTCCTCAATCAAGTCGCGAAACCGGAACACACGGATCATTGTGATGGATCTCGGCCCTGTCCAGCCGACTCTGATGGAGTACGTCAGCGCTGGAGTGGCGGGCTTCGTTCTGAAAGATGCTACGTTCGACGAGTTCCTCCGTACAATCCATGAAGTGGCAAAGGGATCGAAAGTCCTCCCGCCCCTCCTCACTTCTTCGTTGTTCACGGCCATTGCGGAGAAGGCCACCCGCAGTGGGAAGAACAACCTGTTCAAGTCCGTGAAGATGTCCACCCGCGAGCGAGAGGTCGTGGAACTCATCGCAGAGGGGCTGAGCAACAAGCAAATTGCAATACGACTCAACCTGGCGGTCGATACCGTCAAAAGTCACGTCCATAACATCCTCGAGAAGCTTGCCCTGCATACCCGTCTCGAGATTGCCAGTTATCATCATAGCGGCGCTCCCACCACCGCTACCCGCCACACCGATCATTAGCCGACAGGCGAAGGTTGACCCTTCTCGTCCTCGGAACCCTCGTGTTCAACTCCTGGTAACCCGGATTTGGTGGACCACTGAACCTGACCACTCCATCCAAAGGACCACTCCCTTTTTCAACACTTCGGATGAGCCATGCCATTCATGTTCCTCTTATCTTATGCAAACATCTATCGCCAAATGATGGACGGGTGCAAGCGGGCGCTCCTTCACATTGCGAGTTGTACGCCCCGTCTTGCCGGCATTTCGATCATCGGTCCGCTCAGAACGATGGATGATCGGGACTGATACCTCCTGTTGCTTCCACACGAAAGGTGCACAGAAAACTTGCAGTCTCGGACGAAAACAGCCGTCAGGCGCCCCGCACGAAAAAAGAACAAATCGGGAAAAAGGGCCGCGCTCCTGGAACTTGTCAAGTCGGGAGTCCGGCATTTCATCCTGAAGGGGGGCCCGATTAGCGAATTGCAGGATGTCGCCCTTGAGGCAACGCGGGAGGCAAAATCATATTCCCACCCCCTCACGGGGGCGATATTTCGAAAGATCGTGAAGCAGGCAATTCGGGAACGGCAACGACAAATGAACAAATCATCGTCCTCCACTCCATCGTGAAGAACGGGAGTCCCGGGGATGAGGCGAAGGCGCATTTTTTGTTATTCCAACAACTCCCTCAACGAGAGGATCAGGTATGAAGAAGCTGCGCATCGGGGTCATCGACCTTGTGAGTCAGGGCCCCACCAAAGCGCTCTGGGCGCGAGTCATGAATGCAAATCTGGCAAGCATCATGCCTCAGGTCGTTGCCGTATGGTGCAAGCGGGAAGGACACGATGTCACGTTGCTGTGTTACACAGGATTTGAGGATCTGGAGAAAGAGCTGCCGAACGATCTTGACCTGGTGTTCATCGGCGCGTTTACTGAATCAGCGCTCCTGGCCTACGCATTGAGCAATCAATTCCATGCTCAGGGAGTCGTCACAGCCCTCGGCGGACCGCATGCACGCTGCTATCCGCAGGATGCCCAGAAGTATTTCGACTATGTGCTGGGCTTTACGAACGAATCGACCATCAACGAAGTCCTCCACGACTGCACGCGGCATTCGCCGGAAGGCCTGCGGCTGTCCGCTCCCGCCCAACCGACAGAGCTTCCCGGAATCCATGAACGGTGGGAGTTCATTGAGTCCACGCTCAGGAAGGCGCCATTGATCAAAATGGTGCCCATGCTCGCCAGCATCGGATGCCCCTACACCTGCAGTTTCTGCATCGACTCGACGGTCCCGTATCAGGTCTTCGACTCCGAACGTACGAAGTCTGATCTCCGGTTTCTCCTGACCAAGTTCAAACGTCCATTGGTCGCATGGCATGATCCGAATTTCGGAGTACGGTTCGACCAGCTGATGAACGCGATTGAAGAGGCGGTTCCTCCCAACCGGATCGATTTCATCGCTGAGAGCAGCCTGTCGCTTCTCTCCGAGCCGCATCTCCAGCGTCTCAAGCACAACGGGTTCAAAGGCCTTCTCCCCGGAATTGAATCCTGGTTTGATCTTGGAGAGAAATCGAGAACCGGAAGCGTCTACGGCATGGAGAAGGTGCGGCGGGTCTCCGAACATGTAAATATGGTGCTGCGGTATATCCCCTATGTCCAGACGAATTTTGTTCTGGGGATGGACGGCGACTCGGGTGAGGAGCCGTTCGAGCTGACCAAACGGTTTGTCAATCTGGCCCCGGGCGCGTTTCCGGGTTATTCCCTGTTGAGTGCATTCGGTGAGGCGGCGCCATTAAATCTCGAGTATCAACGCGAGAGTCGCGTCATCGGATTTCCGTTTCATTTCCTGAACAACAACGGCGCCATGAATGTCAAACCAAAGAATTACGAATGGCCCGAGTTCTACCGGAACGTTATTGATCTGACACAGCATTCGTTTTCCGCTCGCGCCATCGGCAGAAGAATGGCGGCAACAGGCGGGGTGGTATCGCGATGGATGAACGTTGTCCGCGCCATCTCGTCGGAAGGGTATGGAAGAATTCGGTATTACGGCGAAATACGCCGGCAACTCCTCGACGATCGAGAGTTTCGCCGCTTCTTTGAACAGGAATCGGACGTCCTTCCCCCGTTCTACGAAGAACTCGTCCGCAAGACTCTTGGACCTCTCTGGGAGTGGCTGCCCGAGGGAGCACTCAGGCACGACCAGAATGCGTATTTGAAATCCAGCGGAGCGGCTGCCATCGCGCCTGCCGAAGAAAAACGGTCAGTCGCCTGACGTTGTCGACGCAGAGCATGGACGAAACATCGCGTCGCCGGACGGAAGATTTCAGGCGATCGGAAATCTGTGGAACCAATCATGCGAGGAACGAGGGGTTAATGACAGACAATCTCACAATCTGGAAGGCCATGCAGGACAATCTCCCGAAACGGACGTGGATCCCCCTTGCAGATATCTTTGCGATGGTGAGGACGAGCATCGTGCTCGACGCTGAAGATCTCGCTCGCTTGTCTGTTTCGGCACGAACCCCCTGCTGGAAGTCCAACGTGCGGATACTCTTGCACACCAAACAGGAGACAGGATCCGTCATGGCGCGAAAACACGGGGGGGAAGAGTAGTCGCACCCTTCGGACTGAGTGTCAAAATTTTTTAAAACAGCAAAGAAACTCCTTGCTTTTCATCGCGCTTCTGTGTATACTATGATGTTCAATTGTGTACACCTTATGGTAGGCTTTTTGGCTTTCCGGGTATCCGGAGTTCGGTTCACGAGCGTTTGTGGTTTTAACCCGTAGCTGGACAGAAGAGATCGCAACCCTGGTGGCTTCACAAAGGGGTTGCTTTTTTTTGTTCCAAGACGCAAATCTGGTTGTACACGACCGTGTCCGCAGGTTGCGGATATGTAGTCGTCTTAAAGGAGCTGAACCTTGGAAAAAGGGACAGTGAAATGGTTCAACGAAGCAAAAGGCTTCGGATTCATCACGCGTGAAACGGGCGAAGAAGTATTCGTCCATTTCAAAGAGATTACGGGAAACGGGTTTAAGACCCTGAAGGAGACCGACAAGGTCGAGTTCGAGGTTACCAGCGGACCGAAGGGCCTCCAGGCCAAAAACGTCTCAAGAATCTAACTTCCGCTTCAGCGGGAGTGTTGATGGGCCCCATTCGATCTTTCGAATGGGGCTTTTTTTTTGAGAGTGCCAACCCGAGGTCGAAACGCCGAACCGCAGAAGCAAGAGATTGCCGGGCGAGAATAGGCTTGTGAGAAAAAAAGATCCGGGGGACTTTCCCGGATCTCTTTCCAATGTACTGCGGCTTATTCAGGCTGCCCCACTTCGCGGGTTATTGCCCCGAAGGGGGAACCGCCTGGGGTGGCGCGTTCTGCTCGGGCGCACTCGTCGGGGGAAGTTGCGGAGTTACCTGACCGTTCGCTCCCGACCCACGCTGCAAAATGCTCTGTGTGGTTCCGTTCGCCCGGGGGAAAAAGAAAATGTTGGTCACCAGGGCGAGGACGATAAACAACGTCGCAAGGATCTGGGTCCCACGGATGAGAAAATCCGACGTCCGCCTGACTCCAAACACCATGCCCACGTTTCCACCGCCAAATGAACCGGCTAACCCGCCCCCTTTGCTCGATTGCATCAGGATGACCAGGCAAAGCAGGATGCCAATGATGACTTCAAGTACGATCAAAAAGGTGAACATAGGACGTCCAAGGGGCTAAAACATCATGAATAAGGTTGAAAAATCAGGCTTAAGTGTATCAATATTACGAACAAAATTCCACTGAATCAAGCTTGGACCCGAGGAATCATACATCGTACCCCCACGACGCAAGCTTTTCAGCTGTAATTTTCGTGGCCAGGACAGAATCTTGCCCCCCGGTGATAATCCGCTCGACATATTTACCCACAACATCAAATTCCAGATTCACCCTGGTCCCGACCCCGGCTTCGGAGAGACTCGTTTTCTCAAGGGTGTGTGGAATGATGGACACCATGAACGTATCGTCCTTGAGCGAGGCGAGAGTGAGACTGATCCCATCGACAGCGATCGATCCAACGGTGATCACATACTTCCTGAATTCTCCCGGATACTGCACGAGCAGGAGCCGACTGCTCTCTTTCACGTCGACGCTGACAATCCTCCCCACCCCATCGACATGGCCCAGGACGATATGGCCTCCGAGCCGGTCGCTCAGTCGAAGAGAAAGTTCAAGGTTTACCGCAGATCCGGATTTGAATTCTCCGAGGGTTGTCTTGCGCAGGGTTTCTTCCACGGCCAAGACCGAAAACCGGGCACGCGTGCGCTCTACGACTGTCTGACAAGCACCATTGATGCAGACGCTGTCCCCCACCGACAGCTCAGGGGCGCTTTCCGGGGCTTCGACAGTCAATTTCACTCCGCCACCCAACTTCACCGCAGATGCGATGCGGCCGACTTCCGTGATGATCCCGGTAAACATGCCTCTCGCCTTTCCTTTTTTTTGAGCCCGCGCCCTTACGAGGGTCCAATAATTTCAGAATCGTACCGTCTTTTGAATCCGCGGAGAAGGACATCCTTTCCCACACGGTAACATCCCAACGTGTTCACTTTGCCGTGCCCCCTGTTCGCCGAACCGTCGAGCGTGGAATGAAACGCCTGTATTCCCCGGCCGAGAAGGCGTGGTGCGATAAACACGCTCCATTCGTCTACCAGGCCCGACCCGGCAAATTAATGACGTCACGCTCCACGACTTCGCGTCGGCGGAGAGAGCGCTGGGCGAGGTGACGTGGCTGTGGGAGGGTTGGCTCGCGCGGGGAGTCGTGACCGTGCTCGCGTCGAATCCGGGCGAGGGGAAATCCGCGCTCGCGCTCGAGGTCGCCCGCCGCGTGGTTTCTTCTGTAGGGGGGGACCTATGTGTCCCCCCGGCTTCTTCTTCACCCGCTTCTTGTGTAGGGGGGGACCTATGTGTCCCCCCGGCTGCTTCGGAGGACAAAGAGGCGGGGGCACACGCAGGTGCCCCCCTACAGAAGAGAAAAGAGGGGCCACACATGGGTGGCCCCCTACATGAAGAGAGAAAGACCGTGATCCTCGTCGACACGGAGGCCTCGGAGGCGATCCTGCGCCGGCGGGTGCGGGAGTGGACGGTCCCGACGGAGCGTCTGTGCGTGTTCGCGTCGGCGGGGCCGGCGGCGGGGATGGTGGGCCTCGCGCTGGACGAGGCGGAGGACTGGAGGCGTCTGCAGTCCGCGGTGATGGCGACGCGTCCGGCGCTCGTGATCGTCGATTCGCTGTCGGGCGCGCACGCGATGGACGAGAACTCGTCGCGCATGCGGCTGTTGCTGCTGAAGCTCGCGCGGCTGGCGCGCGACTCGCGCGCCGCGTTGCTCGTCGTCCACCACCTGCGCAAGCGCTCGCGCTCGGAGAGCCGACGCCGCGACGCTCGAGCGCCTGCGCGGAAGCTCCACGCTCGCCCAGGTCGCCCGCTGCGTCTGGACCATCGACCGGCCCGACCCGAACGACCCCCGCCGCCGCCTCTCGCAGGTGAAGAACAACCTCGCCGCGCTCCCGCCTCCCATCGGCTTCACCATCGGCGCGACGGGACTCGCCTTCTGCGACGCGCCCGAGAAACCGCACGCGGCGACCCAACGGGAGAAAGCCGTGGAACTGCTGACGTCGCTTCTGAGGAACGGCCCGCTCCGAGCGACGGTCGTCCTTCAGGAGGCGGAGGGACAGGGACTGTCCAAGCACGTCCTGTGGCTCGCGGGGGAGAAGGTAGGCGTCGTCAAGGAACGGGACGGACACTTCGGAGCGTGGGTCTGGAGGCTTCCGACCGTGCCGGCGAAGTTGCGCGTCGGGCAGTGAAGGCGATCCATGCCGAAAGTATAGGGTATCGACTATTCCAATACGGAGGGTGCATCGATGCCTCTATAGGGCACATCTGCCCCCTTGTTTTCCACGTTTTTCCACCTTTATTCCACGTTAAGCCCTCTGTAGGGTGCGTGAGAATGCCTGCGGGCGGACGCCCGTCGCGCGCAAGCTCGAGGCCCCGATTCTCGACTTACGACGAAATCTCAATCCCAGAGTCCAGACTCCAATCGGAGACCGCACGACCGCTCCGAGCCTCCTATTTGGAACTTGAGCGTTTGAAGTTTGGAAGTTCATTGGGATTTGGGAGTTGGAATTTGGAGCTTCCGGCCCGTAGGCCGGTGCGGGGTCAATCTTGCAAATCTAAGGAACCTTGCCTCAAATCGCCAAACGGCGCTTAGAATCCTTAGATTTGCTTGATTCCCTGATTCCCGCGAGCGCGGGTTGCGGGGTTCAGGGCGTCGCGCGTGGCGAGGGCGGGGTGGTCTGGCAGGCGCCGATGTCGGGACGGTCGCCGCGAGGGCGGCCGAGGATGTCGTCGGGGGGCATGTGTCGCGGGTCGGCCCGGCCGATGGCGGGGCTGCCGGGCGGAAGCTCGCCATAGGCCTTGACCAGCCGCTCGAATTCGCCGCGGATGCGCGTCTGCCCGGAGGCGAAGCGCGCCGCCGGCGGCGTCCCAGCGCGGGATGATCATCTTCGCCGGGTGGGCGAGGCGCGGGTCGGCGACGATAGCCGCGGGGTCGTCCGCCGGAATCTTCAGCAGCGTGGTCTCGTGATGGGGAAACGCCCGGCCCCCGTTCCAGTAGAGGTTGTTCAGGAGGACGAGGTCCTTCCGCACGAACTCCGGCCGGCCCCAGATGAGCTGCGGCATCTTCCCGGCGGGGTCGTCGAAGATATTGTTGTAGATATAGACGTCCTCCATCGCCAGCTGCGCCTTCTCCTGGCTGCAGCGCAGCGCGTAGCACGTCCAGCCGTAGACGGTGCCGAGGACCGTGTTGGCGCGGATCGCGACGTTGCGCACGTGGCACTTGAGCGTGACGGCGCCGGTGCTCGGGTTGGCGTTGTTGAACAGGAACAGGTTGTTCTCGATCGTGACGTCCTGGGCCTCCCAGAAGTCCTTGGCGTCCTCGCCGACGAGCACGTAGGACTGGTCGGACCCGCCCTGCCAGTTGCAGAAGACGTTCCGCCGCACGGCGATGCGCCGGCATTTGGCGCTGTTGGCCGGGTCCTGGCTGGAGTTCTTGATGACGATGAACGGGTGGGTGCGGTTCTCGTTCTTCCGCCCGCTGCCCTCCATGTCGCTCATCAGGATGCAGTCCTCGACCGTCGACGTCGGTCACGACGTTGATGTCGAAGATCTCGTCGCCGCCGTCGGGCACGTTGTAGAGCAGGCAGCCGCGGAAGGCGATGTGATGCGCCTCGTCGTTGATCTTGACGAGGTCGTTGTTGTAGCTGTCGTGGATGATGCAGTCCTCGAACGTCAGGTCGTGCGTGTCCTTGACGGAGAGATGGATCACGTAGTCGTTCCTCGCGCCCCCGGAGCCGAGGAACTCGAGGCCCTCGAACGTGACGTTGGAGCCGCCGTAGCAGTGGAACGCGCGATTGCCGTCGTCCGCGCTGCGGAAGCGCGCGCGGTAGGGATGCTCGGCCTTGACGCGGAGGGGCCTGCGTGAAATGCCGCGCGAGGGACTGCGCGCCGACATAGAGGCCGTCGCGGGCGATGACGGTGGACCCGTCGTCGGGCACGGTGTCGGTCGCGTGCCGGATCGTCGCCCACGGGCGCTCGGCCGAGCCGTCGCCCTTGAGGTCGCTGCCGTCGGGGGAGATGTAGTAGGTGCCCGCGTGACAGAGGGTCACGGAGAGCAGCAATCCCGCCACCGCGAACGCGCGCGCGAGCATGAGTCCCTCTCCGCGTGGGCCGATGCCTTCAGGATAGCCGGGCAACCCCAGTCCGGCAACCGCTTTCCCCACTTCAAGGGGGGAGGCGCGACCGCGCTTTCTTACGGGGATCGGGGGAGCGCGCCCGAGGCCGGATTGGAGATTTCTCTGAATAACGTCGGCTCGATCCGCGTCTTAGCTTGCATGGGCCATATTCGTGCGTCGCGAAGGCTGCGTCGCATAAGGAAGTCGGCCCGGGCGCACCGTTGCCGCAGGGCGCAGGCGAGCCCGGGAGACGCCGATGGAAGGGAGGCCGGACGATGAAAATGGCAAAAAAATAAGAATTACTATCCCTGCCGGAATTGAAAATGGACAAACTATTAAAATAGCAGGACATGGTGGCCCGGGAATAAATGGCGGACCAGATGGCGATTTATTTATTACATTTTTAATCGCAAACCACCCAAAATTTAAACGTTCAGGGAATGATTTATATACAAAGGTAAATTTGGATCTATATACTGCTGTATTGGGTGGCGAAATCACCATTGATACTTTAGATGGAAAAGTAAAACTGAAAGTCATGCCTGAAACACAAAATGGAAGTAAAATAAAATTAAAAGGAAAAGGATTCCCGGTTTATAAAAATGACATGCAATCTGGAGATTTATATATAACCTATTCCGTTGTGATCCCGAAGAATTTGACCGAGAAAGAAAAAGAGTTGTTTACTGAATTGTCTAAATTGTAACTGAAAAATCGGAGGTATATATATGGAAAACTTAATACCTGCATATGAATTCTGTGCAAACCACAACATCGAGATCTCATTTATCCACTCGCTGCAAGAAACCGGATTAATAGAAATAACAACGATTGAAGAAACAGGATATATTCCTTCAAGCCAGTTACAGGAATTGGAGAGAATTGTCCGGTTGCATTATGATCTGGATATTAACCTGGAAGGTATAGAAACCATTAATCATTTATTACAGCGAATAAATGAAATGCAGGATGAAATTACTATACTCAGGAACAGACTTCGCCTTTATGAAACAAATGAATAATGGAGATCTGATAGTTATCTTAAGGACGTCTTGTTATACTTATTTCTGTACTCAATTGGAGTAAGACCTGTAATTTTTCTAAAAGTAGTCCGGAATGCCTTGGTATCTGTATATGCCTACATCATACATTATTTCGTTGATGTTTTTGCTGCTGGTTTCAAAGCTGCGTTTGGCAGCTTCAATTTTTACACGCTGAATATATTCCAGGATCGAGTTGCTTGTTGCCTGTCTGAACCTGCGTTCGAGACTTCTTCTTCCAACAGCTACTTTATCAGCCAGGTATTCAACAGTAATTTTCGCTGCAATGTTCTTCTCAATGTATTCCTGGGCAGCTCTGACTGCCTTATCATTATGTTCCTTTTGTCCGTTAAAAATGGTGAATGATGATTGATTATTCCGGTTTATATCGATGGCAAAATATTTGGAAATATAGATGGCTGTTTCGCGGTCAGTATATTTTTCAACAAGATGTAATAGCAAATTCCAGTAGGAGTTTGCTCCGCCGCTTGTATATATACCATTCTGTTCTGTTATAATGCTGCTATCCTGAACATCGACTCTCAGGAAACATTTCCCTCAATTTATCAGTGAAGCCCCAATGAGTAGAACATTTCGTCCCATTCAGAAGTCCGGTAGCTGCAAGCAAAAATGCTCCGACACAGAGAGAAGCTATTTCTGCTCCATTTTTGTACTGTTGAACGATCCATGGAATTAACCTGGAATTGGAATGAATGGCCTTTGATATGTTGCCGGATAATGCCGGGATAATGACCAGATCAGGTTTTTTTACCTCGTTCAGCATTTTATCTGGATGAACAAAATAATTGCCGTTATTTAGTTTGATTGCCTTTTTAGCACCGGCCAGTTCAACTTTAAACAGTGGTTTCCTTCCAGACTTGGTTAAGAAACCTGTTGACCCTGTAAAAACAATTCTGTGAATCAGCGATTGTCTGCAGGACTGAACTTTCAGGAACGAGAATCGTCACTTTTTTCATGCTGCAAATTTACAAAATAAATCTGTCGCAAATCGCCCTTCATTTGTCATTTTTGCACATCATAATCTTGATTCGTTCCCTTACGTTTGTAGGTGGTATTAATTCGGCACCGATAACTTAAATTCAATATCTATGAGAACAACAGATAAAACAACGGTAGTAGTCCGGACAATAATCAATGCGCCCGATCAAGAAAGTATGGAAATTCTGGACAGATCCGGAACATATTACACATTGGAACTATGCATCAGATGACTGGCATACGCCGAAAGCGGAAAACGATCTCAGGGATGGAGGAAGATTCCGTTCACGTATGGAAGCCAGGGATGGCAGTGCAGGTTTTGACTTTTACAGGTGAATATACCAGGATAGTACAAACATAGACAAATTGAATTTACTCTTGATGATGGCAGAAAAGTGCAGGTCACATTTGTTCCAAATGGTGATGAAACAATAGTTTCGGAAACTTTTGAACCTGAACATGTATACACTATTGAACAGCAGCAGGAAGGCTGGCAGTCAATCCTGAACAACTTCAAAAAATATGTTGAAATATTTGGCAAATCGGAAGTGATGCATTTCGAGATAAAAATTAATGCCAGCGTTGAAAAAGTATATCAAACCATGCTTGATAAGGAAAAAGTATTCAGAATGGACAGCAGTGTTCAATCCTACCTCTCATTTTGTTGGCTCCTGGGAAAAAGGGTTCAAAGATTCTTTTCCTGGGTACGGATGCAGACGGAAGTGAGGGAGGCATGACAAGCAGGATAAGGGAAAATATACCGGATAGATTTGTCAGCATTGAACATCTAGGTATAGTTCAGAATGGTAAGGAGGTGATAACAGGCCCTAAAGTAGTTCAATGGGGAGGTGCACAGGAAAATTATACGTTTTCTGATGATAATGGTCAAACGATTCTAAAGATCGACCTTGATGTTGCAAAAGAATGGAAATCTTACTTCGACGAAACCTGGCCCAAGGCTTTAAATAAACTAAGGTCCTTATGCGAGACTAAATAGGATTTTTTTTTGGAAACAATGTTTATATTTCCCTTCACCCCGATACAAGGGAAGAAACTGGAAGGTTATTTAATGCTCTCTCAAAGGGTGGTAAAGTGGAGATGGAACTGCAGGATATTTTCTGGGGTGATTACTATGGCAGCCTTCAGGATAAATTCGGTGTGCAATGGATGTTGAACTGTGAAGTAAAGCCGGATAGAATAAAGTAATATATAATGGGAAAATTATCTGCGTTTAATTTTATAACACTGAACGGATATTTAAATGCTCCATATGGAGATATAAGCTAGCATAATCATGAATAATAATATGATCTATCCCAGTCTATGGTTTAACGGAAATGCAAGTGAAGCATCGAAGTTTTACTCAACTGTGTTCAATAATACTGTGGTTAGAGAAGAAAATAAATTTGTATCGACATTTGAATCTAATGGTCAAAAGTTTATGTGCCTGAATGGAGGACCAGGATTCACGATTAATCCCTCAATATCCTTCTTTGTGGTGTTTGAAGATGAGGGGGAGCTGGAAAAAACCTGGGCGATCCTTTTGAAGGGTGGATCTGTATTAATGCCATTGGACAAATATGAGTGGACGGAAAAGTATGGCTGGCTTCAGGATAAGTTTAATGTAAGCTGGCAATTGTCTCTGGGTAAGTTGAAGGATGTTGGTCAGAAATTCACACCGGTATTAATGTTTACAGGCGAACAGTCAGGCAAGGCTGAGCAGGCAATTCAGTTTTATACTTCAGTTTTCAAGGGTTCAAGTATTGTTGGTATCATGAAGTATGGCAAAGGTGAAAATGAAGTGGAAGGGACGGTAAAACATGCCCAGTTCAAGCTGGGAAAACATGTCTTTATGGCTATGGATAGTTCACTTCAGCATCAGTTCAGTTTTAACGAGGCCATTTCATTGGTTGTAGATTGTGAGACCCAGGAGCAAATTGATTACTACTGGGCCAATCTCACCAAAGGTGGTTCAGAAGGTCAATGCGGCTGGCTGAAAGATAAATTCGGAGTTTCCTGGCAAATTGTACCAACCATTTTGCCTGAGTTATTGTCAGATCCCTCCCGGGCAGAAAGAGTAACCAATGCCTTTCTCAGGATGAAGAAATTTGAAATTGAAAAACTGGTTAATGCTTAGGTAAGATTGTAAATTGCTTCTTATTTCGTAACTTGCTCTATCCCAAAAAGTAACATTTATTGAACAGGAAGCTGCCATCAAAGCTTACAAAACATGTATAACAAATTAATCATAGACATCAAACCGTTAGGATTTGTATGGGAAACCATTGATCCCTTTTTGTTTTGTGTGCATCATCTTGATCATTACCCTGCCGGAAATGATCATCTGGGCCCTGCAGCTTCATTAGAAGGCAGGAACCTTGGTCAGGATTTCACTATAAAAGATGGATGGCGAATGTACCATGGAGAAATAATTCCGGGTTTTCCTATGCATCCCCATAGAGGATTTGAAACAGTAACGGTGGTTCTGAAGGGTTTCGTCGACCATTCTGATTCACATGGTTCAGCAGGAAGGTATGGGAACGGAGATGTGCAATGGATGACTGCAGGTGCCGGGCTTCAGCATGCAGAGATGTTCCCGCTGCTGAATAAAAATCAACCAAATCCATTAGAGCTTTTCCAGATATGGCTCAACCTGCCCGGGTCCCGTAAATTTTCGCAGCCGCATTATAAAATGCTCTGGGCAGAAGATATTCCGCTGCATTCTGACAGGGATAAAAACGGAAAAGTGACAGAATTGACAATTATTTCAGGAGAGGTCAGTGGAGTCACAGCACCTCAGCCAGCACCGGATTCGTGGGCAGCCGATAGGAAGAATGAGGTCGGGATCTGGCTGATCAGAATGGAAGCCAATGCAGAGTGGATCATTCCTCCGGCATCAATGGAAGTTAACCGGACAGTATATTTCCACAAGGGTACTGATATAAAAATCGCTGGAATTGATATATTGCCCTATCATTCTGTTGAACTATTAGCGGATCAGCCGGTGATTATTGAAAATGGACGGGAGGAGGCATATCTTTTATTGCTTCAGGGACAGCCGATCAATGAACCAGTCGTACAACACGGTCCGTTTGTCATGAACACTCCCGCAGAAATACAGCAGGCTTTCAGCGACTACCGCAAAACTCAATTTGGCGGATGGCCATGGTCAAGAACTGATAATGTACATTCCCGCGAAAAAGGCAGATTTGCAAAGTATGCGGATGGGCGTGAGGAAATCAGATAGCGGCCATATATCTTATTTATCCAATGGATAAGCCCCGACATAGGGGATCTCCTGATCCGGTTGTTTCAGCATAACTCTTATATTATCTGGCAGTGGAGCACCGCTTCTGGCTCCCGGAAATTCAGGTAACATCTGATAATTGCCTAATTCATTGCTTTTAAAGACATTATAGTCTGAATAAAGCGCACTGTGGGCATCAAATTCAGCATGAAGCTTATGCAAATCAGACGGTGTATTGAATCCTTCATAGCATTGGTCATTCATAGCCGGACTCCATAAGATCATCGGCACCGCTGTTTTATCAGATGTTTTAACATAGACATTGTTATCAACCTCCTTAAACTGAGGATTGGTAAGCCTATTACACATAAATTGCGGTTGCCATACATAGAAAAGCGGTCTGTTAAATGAAGCATCACATGCCATCAGGTTGTTGATAAAAACATGACCATCCCGTTTGTCGACATCAGGTCCGGTAGCCGGGTGCCAACCAAAATGATCACCTGCAGCACTTCTGTCATTACGGCCGATGCTGGCAGTACTGTTAAAGAATGTGTTCTGGTACATCAGAACATCACAGCTGTTCAATATGTGAACTCCGCTTTCACAATTTACAAAAACATTACCGGCACAGACTGCTCCTTTAGAGATCTCAAAAAAGAAACCGCTTACGCCTGGCCACGATGGAAAACCTGAGAAACTCGTGTTAACTATGCCTACACCTTCCACCCGGTTGTTCAGGAAACGTCCGTCAACATTACCGACATCGTACCATATGCCATTTGAATAGGGGATATCCATGATCAGGTTGTCCTGACAGGTAACGCGATAGCATTGATTGAATATCTTGACAGCAGCCGGGAAGTAGCCGGTAATTTTTTCGATGTTATTGCGCATGATAATATTTTTTTCAAGCAATACATCTGATGAGCTGAGGATATAAATACCCTCCGTACTGGTATCGCTGACCTTGCAATGTTTGACCGTCAGCTTATCACCCCTCAGGTAAGCCGCCACACGCGAGCAGAATGTAATGGTGCAATGCTCAAGTGTAGTCCCGACAACCTCCTTGCCATGGGCAGACTCAGGGGATATCCCCTCAGGATTAGTCCCTTCAACTTCTATTGCCCGGTTACGCATACTGGGTAAAAGTAATCCCTTTAAAAGTAAATCCTTTGTGATCACTTTTCTTGCCATGACACTCTACGGTTACCCTGTGAATGGCCACATTAAACGCTGTGATCTCTATAAGCCGGTCAGTCGGATCTGTACCAATGTAGACAATGCCGGATCTGTAATCTATATAAAAAGTATTCTCATCCACTTCTCCTTCATAACCTGCAGCCTGTAATAATCTGCCATCCACGAAAACCATATCATCGTTGAACTTGTGCAAAGGTGTTTCCTTGCCGCTCCTGTCTCTCTGCCACCAGCTGGCTGGACTGGAAGGAAAAAGGTGCTCCCATTTTGTTGTCCATAAACCGTTTCTCAGATTCCTCCATTCGCTGGCAACATAAGTTCCTTTTAAAATGGGCAGTTCATCCATATATGGCTGAATGGTGATTCCCTGGTTCAGTTCAAGATTGCCGGTACGGTATGTTCCCCCGCGCATGATAATAACATCTCCGGTTTTGACCCGTTCAATGACAGATTCAATTGTAGCAGGGGTATCCGGCGATTCTCCTTTTGCCTCCTTATTCCCGTCAGGCGCGACATAATATATTTTGCCATCTGCATTTGGCAGCTGGTAGGTTTGTCTTACAGGACCATAAGGTCCGCCCGACGGCTGGGCAAGAACTGACAGGCCGGAAAGAAGTCCGGACAGAATAAACAGAAATAACATAGCCCGATATTCTGAATTCATATATTAATATTTTAAGATTATTTCTAAAAAAATAAAGATATTAAACTTTAAAGTAATTTTACCTTATGGCCTGATGCCAGGAGAAATCATTCCAGGATCAGATGAAAATTAAAAAATCCGATGGTTACAATTATACAAAATTATTAATGAAACGCTTAATTTATACTGCTTTCTTAACTGTCATTTTCATGGGAAGCGCATTCCCGCAGGAGTTATATAAACAATCAGATAATGAAATTGTTTTACAAAACGGAAGTGTTGTAAAAGTTATCAGGATATCCGGTGACAGTATATACTCAACAAGATTATCAGATCCTATAACATCGGTAAATTATATCAGCACCAGCAAGGAGTTCTCATTACTCGTCAATGATAAACCTGTTAATGGTTATACGGGCTGGAAGTTGATTTCAACGAAAAAAATCATGGATGAACAGGGTGGGAATGGAGTTTCAATATTATTAAAAGGCAATCAGGAATGGAAGGATCTGCAGGTGGAATTGAATTATATGCTGTATCCCGGACTTCCTGTTATCCTGAAATGGATAGTCTTTACGAATACAGGTCAGCAGGATCTCAAGCTGGAAGCCTTGAATATTGAGGATATGCATACAACCATTTCACAAATCAGTGCCAATATTTATAATAATTATGGCAGGATGAAAACACTGGGCCGGTATATCGGGAATTGGGATGATCCGGTCGTTGTCGTCCACGATGTATCCAGAAGAATGGGAATTGCTATTGGAAATGAGGCACCGGGAGTTATCAAACGTACAGCTTTTAATACCGTCAGTGATAACCTTGAAGCAGGGATGACCCATCCCGGCCAGGATTTCCCATTTCGTAAATGGCTGTTACCCAGACAGGTATGGGAAAGTCCGAAGACATTTCTGGCTGTCTATTCTGACCGGGACGATGGTTTTGAAGTCATCAACCGGGAAGTTAATATTTTCAGGACGCTGATTATGCAATCCAGGATTGTTCAGCTCAAGGAGAAACCGGTATTTGTTTACAATACATGGAATCCTTTCAGAACATTTGTCAGCGATTCGCTGATCCGTGATGTTGCCAGAGCAGCAGCTGAATGCGGCATACAGGAATTCATTATTGATGACGGATGGGAGGTAAACGTTGGTGGACAAACCTCAAAACTGGCCTGGGGGGCCAATTATGGCGACTGGAAGGTGGATGAAAATAAATTTCCGGGTGGACTTAAGCCAACTTTTGATTATATACGTTCGCTGGGAATGAAACCCGGTTTATGGATCAGCATTGGTGCTGCTACCAGGGATGCAAAAGTCTTCAGGGAACATCCTGAATGGTTTGTAGTAAACCGCAATAATAAACCGGGCAACCTTCATTTTGTGGCAGACAGCTCGGATTTTTATACAAGTTGTTTCGGCACAGGATGGACAGATTACATCAGGGATGTGATCCTCGGCCTGGTTAAAGATTTTGGCTTAGGATATGCCAAACTGGATTTTTCGATTGTGACAAGCGCGTATGTCACCGATAATTCAGTCTCGGGATGCTATGCCACCGACCATCCGTATCATCGTGATCACAATGAATCCTTTCTGAGTATTTATGAAAATGTTTTACAACTATTTGATGAGCTTCATGAATCTGCTCCGGAGCTTTTTATCGATTGCACATTTGAAACAGCCGGCAAACTTCAGCTTATGGATTATGCCATAGCCGGTCATGCAGAAGGAAACTGGCTGGCAAATTTCGAAGAACCTTCACCGGTGGGACCACTGCGTGTAAGGCAAATGGCCTGGTGGAGATCACCGGCAGTCCCTTCAGGTTCACTGGTGATTGGCAATCAATGTATGGACGATCCGGGATTTGAACTCAGTTTAAAATCACTGATTGGCACTCTGCCTATTGTACTGGGCGATCCCCGGAAAATAGATCCCGGGAAAAGGGCAATGATTAAAAATTGGTCAGACTGGATGCAAAATATGCAGTCGAAATATGATTATATGTCTTACAGGAAAGATCTTCCGGGATTTGGGGAACCCAGGGAAGGTTTCTGGGATGGCTTCATGCGGATCAATTTTAAAGATAAAAGCGGGGGAATAGTCGGGATTTTCCGCCATGGTTCACCTGATGACAGCAGGATGGTATTCCTTCAGGATCTTGAACCGGATAAGACCTACATTGTCAGATTAGCACCTGAAGGCAAAGAAGTTCTGAGAACTACCGGGAAAAAGTTAATGGAGGAGGGATTCCGGGTAGAAATAACTGAATTGTACGGTGGCATTATTTATGAGGTAGGTTATTAAATTCATTTCAGTTCAACCTATTTTGATTTTGCTGTGTTTTTCAGAGCATATGATCTTGAAAATGATCACTGGCTGAATGGTTTTATAACAGCACTTTTGGGGGATTAAGCCTTTCATAGACAAGTGATTTACCGGATATCACCACTTCATCACTCCCGGCATACTTTATCCTGAGAACACCTCCTTTTTCAAGGGGAGTCCACGTCCATCCTTCAATCCCGGGACCTGTCAACCTGGTAAGCTTTTTGCTGCCGGCCAGAATTGTTTTTGGCAGAAAAGAAGTCCTTAACACAGCAGTACCTGAATCGTCGAATGTATTGAACCTTATTAAGCCTGGTTTATATTCTACCTGCTGAACCACCGATGAGCACCTCAGAAGATGGTCTTCACCTGCGGGTGCCCATTCGGGGATAGCTGCCATGCCTTCCATATAATGACGGATATAATCTCCATAACCATCTGAGAACCAGGAACCGGGCCATTTCGGACCCACCGCCACCACACCGTTCTCATAGGTCATGTAGGTGGCAAAGTTGAAAAACCTGTAAGCAAGGTCTTTGTAATTCTTATCCCCTGTATGCTCATACCATAGAGCACAAAGAGAGGCATACCTGGCGGTGTGGCTGGCCATAGGCTCATAACACCATGTCTGTTCTTTTATTGCATCCATACCTTCAGTAGCAAAGGCACTTCCGACCCAGTTGATCAACCCCGGGACAGTGGATTCCATGTCAGGATCCAGTCCTGGATTTTTAACCAGGTATCTGGCCGTTTCTAGGGGAGTTAACTGGAGGCGGTTGGCACGTCCTGGATCATTCGGAACATCTTCAAAATATCCGTTCCATATATAGGTCTTCATCGGACCGCTTTTTGAGAATAACCAGTCCCATGCAATTTTACGGGCATTTTTGTAGGCTTCAGTTTTTTCGTTTTCAAGCCTGATCTTTGAGGCAATCCTGGACAATTCGTCAAAAAGCCGGATGGATTCTATTACGTTAGAGGTATATTCACTTATAATTACGCCTGTACGGGCATTTATACGGAAAGGCCATGGGGACTTATCTATAATAGTTTCAGAGAACGGACCGGAGTCCCTGGTAACATCGCGGACATTCTTTGCCAGTGCATCCGCGCAATGAATAGCAGCCTGAAGGTATTTTTCTTCTTCTGTAACTTCATAGAATTTCAGATAAGCAATCCCTAGTTCCCCCACCTTGTCAGGTTCTATCCCGTGCAGTCCGTCGCCACGCATTCCATCATTCTCCCACTTTGTTGCTCCCGCATACTCGGTCTCGAAGGGATCTGAGCTGGCATAGGGAACATTCGGCCAGGGCCAGTCATCCGGAGTTGTCCCATGTTCCAGCTGCCAGTCGAGCATTTCCCTGACTATACCGAGATAGGAGTTGTCGCCTGAATATACCCTGTAATCCAGGACGAGCCCCTGAACCAGTCCGGCATAAACACAGGCCGGATTATGCGGCCAGTACTCTCCGGTCAGCCCTTTATCGAAATCTTCCTGATTACGGAGATGGGGTCCCTGGAAACAGCAGGTTACCAGGTAAAGTTTCTTACCTGTTTTTGGATCTACCGGTGTCCCTGATTTAATGAACTCGGATGCAAGTTTCACCACATGATCATACCCTGGCCCCGGGGACATCAGGATTATACCATGGCAGTATAATCCCATTTGCATCACGGTAAACAGGATGATCGCATATGGTGTCCAGGGTATTTACCCGGGAAATCTGTTCGGATGATAGTTGGAATACTGATACTGCGATGAACAATGAAAGAATTTGTTTCATGGTTTTAATTGATTGATATTTTAAAAATAATTCTAAGGGCTTAACTAAAAACCTGGTTGCTGGCCATGATATTTCTGACCTTACCCTACATCTGCTACTACCTGAATATCCAGCAGAGAACATAGATCAACAAGCTCTTCTGCATATTCACCGAATACGGCTGCAAAATGCTGTGACTGAACGTGGTTCAGGATCTGGTCCACCGGGGCATCAGGGTAGAAGGTGACACTGGGCCAGGAGGGGAGGGGTACACCCATCTCCACCCATTCAGGCCTTTCTTTTCCTTCGCCGGTGACTATATGCATCCGGTAGCCGTCTTTGACTTCAGAAAGACAGGCAAGGGTCATTCTGCCTTTTTTCATGTTCGAGCAATGAGCAATTCCGCCCAATAGTACCGTGGAAATATTCTTGATCTGTGGTTTGCCTTCAATGAAATCTTCAGGACAGTAACCATCTTCTCCCAGGAGGATCCACTCCGGGTGATGTTCATAATGCTCGAGGAATGTCACCTGTCTGCCGGATATCCATTTAAGCATAAGCTGGGCGACTGAATTGCCAAGGTCGTTCTCATCCACATACGGGTAACCGGCATCGGCAACCAGTGATGAAGGTACAGCATGAGTCAGTCCCATTTCCAGGTCGACCCCATCCACACATTTATATGAAAAGGAATCAAATTTCTTTTCTTCACAGATCTTTACAGTGGCCATGTACATCCGGATAGCTTTTTCAATTACCTCTTCCTTCGGCTTTCCAAGCGGGTACTCCCAGTCAGCAGTAACTTTTTTTATTTCCTCCCTGACCTGCTCGGCAGAAAGCTCATTCATTTTTTTCTGAAGCTGAAGCATGTCTATGCTTTCTATTTCAGGACCTATCTGGTCCCTGAGCCTGGTTGGATTATAGCCTGTAGAATACAATCCCATGTCATTGAATCCGATCATCCCAAGACGCGCATGCCGCAGTAGTTTCATAGCGTGTGCTGCTCTGGCAAACGACATAATACCTTCAATATCCATAGGGGAATCAGGGGCATTAAAAAGGTATTTGAATTTTATTCCCCATTGCTCCATAGGTAGTCTCAGAGAGGTGGATCCTGCCCCGGCAGCCGGGGAAATAAGCGTACCCTTCTTGCCGAATTTCCCTTCGTGGTCGGTAAATCCACCGAAGCTGTACAATATCATCGGTTCATTCCGGAATTCATACAGGACGCGAAATACTCCACGGGTATCGATCCAGTTGAGAATATTGACAAAAAGGAAATCCCAGTCATTGGATTTCAATTCTTTAATAGCTCTTTCAGGCTCTTTATCTTCCCCGGTTACAGGATCCGTCCGGATAAGTGTCAATCCTGCATCTTTTAGCTGTTTCTCTGCCCGGGCAGTGATCATTTTCAGGTTGGCAGGCTCATAAAACTGGGTTCCGAAGGAAACATAACCAACATTAATATTTTCTTTCATTTTTCAATTTTAGGCATTTCAAATTTCAAATTTTAGTCATTTCTTCAATTTCCAGCATTCTCACCTCATTTTAATGTTTATCTCGTTTGAGTTTTCATGGATAATTCTAAGCACTCCTCCTTCTTCCAGGGGCTTCCAGTTCCATACATCCCCTGTCTCATCATCAATCCCAGCCTCAATTTCAACATCAGTCTCAGTATTAGTCACAATTTCGCTCAATTCCAGATCGCCTGCAAATATTTTCAAGGGTTTCTTTGTGAGGCGGAAAACTTCAGTTGCTGAGTTATCAAAAGTACGATAAGTAATCATATCCGGACTGTAGTTTACACTGGCAATAACAGATGTTGACCCCAGCAGTTTATTTTTATGTGATGGTGCAACTTCCGGACAGGCATTCATTGCTCTCAGGTAATGTCTGACATAATCACCATATCCATCTGTAAGCCATATATCATCACGGATATACCTGTTTTTACCATCCCGGTCCACGGTATAGGTCGCCCAGTTAAGTGTCCGGATTGCATTGGTTTTATATGCAGTATCACCGGAAAGGGCAGTATATAAAAGTTCCACTGATGCCTGGCGTGAGGAGTGGCTGTTCCCGGGCACCTGGTAAACGGTCTGTTCATTCATGACAGTCACCCCGTATTTTTCATATTCATGATTGCCGAGTTCCGGTACGTCCAGTCAAAGATCCGCTTCACATCATTCTGCCAGTCCGGGAAAAGATCGCGGTTCAGCATAATGAACATGGCAAAGGTGATGGCATTGGTCTGGGTGTTACTCCAGCCCGGTATATCTTCAAAAAACGGCCCCCATTTACTTGTTTTCATTGGAAAATCTTTCATCCAGCCAAGGATCAGATCAAATGATTTCTGATACATTGCGGCATTCGCGGCATCAAGCTTAATCATTTCCTGAAAAAGCATTAGAGTGCCTGTCCAGTTTGCAGTATAAAGCGCCTGGGATTCAACTTCTGCCGCTAAAGTTATTACTGAAGAATGATCCTGGTTTTCCTGTCTGTGCATTTACTCTGAAAGGAAGCGGCGATTGGTCGTTATCACCCGGAACAGTTTTTTCAGCAAGGACTTTCGCGATGCTGACCGCGGCATCCATGTATTTCTGGTCGCCGGTGATTTTGTAAAGCGTTACCAGTTCATACCCGAAATTCCCCGCCTTGTCAGGCTGAAGGTAACCTTTACCGTTTCGCATGTCCCCGTCATATTTGCCGGAATGGATTTCAGTGTTGTAAGGATAGGGAAGATCCGGCCAGATGCAGGCGGGATCCGAAAGGGAGCGGGCCAGGTACTCATCGGCAAGGTATTTCATGTTTTCAATGACAGCCGGATCACCTGTATACTGGTAAACAATGACCATGATGACAGTGCCATATTGATCTGGTCTCCTCCCAGTCCGCGCATATCATGTTCCGGTTTCCAGACCTGGTGGTTCATGTAATACTTCAGCCCGTTGGAATCGGTCTCCATATTTTTCCAGAAATTCCAGACAAGTGAAATCACAGTATCATACGATTCCCCCGGATTTGAAGAATACCATGGCAGAATGTTACCCGCACGATCAAGCCGTACCGGATGATACTGGATGGTATCGGCGACAATCGTGTCCCAGATAGCGTTCGTGGTTCTCTCTTTCTGAATGCAGGAGCCAGAGAAGAAGAGAATCAACAGCAGTAATGGAGTTAATCTTTTCATAGGATTCTTTAATTAATTTGAAAAATTATTTTAGAATTTTCGTGTTCCAAGTTCCGGGTTCATGGTTCCAGGTTCAAGATTCCATACTCGAAAACTCATGGGCAGACTCTTCATAAAGTAATTCTCCTTCCCGTTTTCCATGATTGCAACGCCGCGTTCATGATCCGGTGGCTCCAGAGGGTTTCTTCGGGTTGGCCACAGGGAAATGAATGCGGTTCTGCATTTTTATCAAATTCTTTCATAAAAGCTCCTGTCATCTGGAGCAATGCATCGGAAAAACCGGTTTCAAAAATATTGCCGGTGATGGTTGGGAGAAACGATTGGGCACCTATATCAGTCCTTGTCCATCCCTGCTCCCTGCCTTTTGTTTCAAGGGTAAAGAAGGCTTTAGGATCATGAGTCGAAAACTTTGCTGATCCATCGGTTCCGTAAATTTCAATTGACCAGGTATTGGTTGCACCGGGAGCCATCCGCTTTGTTTCAAAAGTTATGGTAAAAGGCTTTTTTGTTTCCGGATCTCTGGATGTACATATTACTGTTGCATTATCCCAGGTCTCGCAGGGTACCAGTTTACCTGACTGATCGGGTCTTTGTGTAGCAATATTCTGAAGGTCCGCAAATACGGTTTCAGGTAACCATCCCATGCGAACAGGTATCAGGTGGATATGAAATCCCAGGTCACCCATACAGCCATATTCCCCGTTGAACTCTATCATTCGTTTCCAGTTCATAGGCTTATTCAGATCCATGTCGCTGGAATGATAAAAGCCGCATTTCACTTCCATAAGCCTGCCATATTTTTTTGCCCTTATCCAGTCGATAATTCTTTTAGCCCCCGGATAGTAGGCGAAGTGAGAACTGCACCGGACGATAATATCCGGGTGAGAATTAATTACCTGGAGGATCTTTTCATTTGCTCTCAGATCAATTCCGAAAGGTTTTTCTCCCAGGAGATGCTTGCCGGCATTTATGATCTTTATGTAATACTCTTCATGCAGGTGGTGGGGCACAGCACAATACACAGCATCTATAAGATCACCTGACAGCAATTCATTATAATCACCCGTAACGATTTCGATATCAGGAAAATTATCTGTAAACCATTTCCGGTCGGACTGATTGCTGCGGTTGCAGATCCCTTTAATCACAGGAATAGGAATATCATCCATAAGATGGCACCATCGTGCAGAAGCACTCGCAAATTCCTTCCCCATCAGTCCAAGTCCGATGATGCCAAACCGAATACGTGGTTGTTTCATGAGGCGTTGTTATTTAAATATTCAGTTATTGTTCTTTGCTCTCAGCTCTTTGCTCCCTGCACCCTGCTTCCTGCTTCTTAGTACCCGTACTCCTTCTCCACTTCAGCGATCGACTCCTCAATCATATCGAGTCCCATTGCAGCATACTTCTCATCCATTATAAGTGGAGGAGACATCCTGAGAATGTGACCGGCGGGGATCCAGGCCAGTCCCTTCCTGAAAGCCTTCTGGTAAACCAGCTTGCCTGCTTCATTAAAAGGCTCTTTAGTTTGTTTATCTTTCACCAGTTCTATGCCAAGAAGAAAACCTTTTCCTTTCACATCCCCGATGATGGGATGTTCATTTTTCATTTTTTCCAGTCTTTTCATAAAGTATTTCCCAACCTGCCTCACATTATCAAGGATATTTTCTTCTTCGATAACTTCTACTGAGGCGAGTGCAGCTGCACAGGCCATAGGATTGCCTCCGTAACTGGACGATGCCGAAATTTTTTCGAGCGCTTCTCCATACTCTTCCCTGACGATCATTGCCGTTACAGGGAATCCATTTCCGAAGGATTTTCCCAGTGTGATGATATCGGGGATAACATTCCAGTGGTCAAGACACAGCCATTCTCCTGTACGTCCCATTCCGGCAAGCACTTCGTCATCCAAAAGAAGAATTTTATGTTTCTCGCACAACTTTTTCAGCTTAGGGAAAAAATCATCGGGCGGGAAAATGGATCCGGCCCATCCCTGAGCTGGTTCGAGGACGAATGCTGCAAGATTCCCGACAGTACCTTCCGTAATGAATTCTTCATAGAAGGTTATATACCTGTCTGTGTCAATAGTCCGATCCGGCTTTACCCAGAGGGGACGGTACGGATCCGGACGCGGGACCATATAAAATCCCGGAGCCCTTGCAGGACCATAGCTATGCACATCCCCCCGGAGCATCTGGGCACAGCTGACAGCAGCCATGGATTTTCCATGAAAATCCCTGTAGCAGGATATGAACTCATGCTTGTTGGATATTGCACGCGCAGCACGGATCCCGGCTTCTACTGCTGAGGAGCCATCACTGTAGAATTGCATAGCATTAAGTTTCCCGGGCAGTACCTGTGCAACTTTTTCAACCAGTTTTTCTTTTATTGGTGTTGTAAAATCATGGGCATTCATAAGCTTTTTCGCCCAGAAGGAAATAGCTTCAGAAATTTTCGGATGGCAATGCCCCAGGGAGGTAACATAAATTCCCGATGAAAAGTCGAGATATTTATTTCCATCTACATCTGTGAGAGTGATCCCGTACCCTTCCTCAAAACAGACCGGAAAAAGCTTCACCTGGGAGCTCAGTCCCCTGAAATACCGGGTGGTGTTCTTGTGCATTTGTTTGGACCGCGGACCGGGAGTGTCTGTGATTAACTGCGGGATATCTCTGGCGCTTTCTTTCCACCAGTCTTTGTTCACTTTTACGGGTGATAAGGATTTCTCAGTTTTCATAATAATCAATAGTTATGCACCGTTGGCTCACTGACAATGATATTTATTTTATTCTTTTTATACAGATTCATTACAGGATCTGTGATCTCTTCGTCGGTTATTATAGAAGTGATAAGTGAAAGATCAGCATATTTATAAAATGTATCTTTCTCAAACTTGGAGGAATCGCACAGCAGGTATACTTCTGATGAAGTACTGGCCATTTTTAACGTGATCTGGGCTTCTTTTTCGTCATTGCTGCTGATTCCCCGGTCAATACTTATCCCGGATGCACCTATAAAGGCTTTATGTGCCCTGTATTTTTCAAGCCCCAGTTCGCTCAGTGGGCCATAAAGGGCTTTTCTTTTACAATCAAGTTCTCCTCCGATAAGATAGACTTTAATATGCGGATGGCATTGTAAATCAGATACAACAGGAAGCGAGTTAGTAATTACACGGAGGCTGTTGAAGTTTTTCAAGAACTGAGTGAGGTGATAAACTGTTGTTCCGCAGTCAATGTATATAATATCATTATCCGAAATTAAGGTGGCTGCTTTCCTGCAGATCTGAATTTTCTTTTCCTTATTCTGCATAGCTTTGCGGTCGAAGCTGAACATGTTTTCGACCCCTCTTGACATAGTTGCACCGCCATAACTCCTGATCAATAATCCGCTTTTTTCGAGCTCTGCAAGATCTCTCCTGGCAGTAATTTCGGAGACCTCGCATCTGGCCGCTATTTCCGGGATCATAACAACACCTTCTTTTTCAAGCTGTTCGAGAATAAGTCTCTTTCTTCGTTCAAAATTCATAAGAATAATATTGAGCAAAATTGATTGATTCATGTAAAACTAATCAGAATTAATCAAATGGTCAAGGACTGTTAATAAAATAATTCAAATTATCATACTGCAGTATTTTCCTTTTTCAAGATTATTCAGTTGAAAAATAATGATTTACATAAAGTTTGAATTTCTTAATCTTTTTAATATATTTGTTTTAAATCAATCATAATCTATCAGAAAATGTACGGGAAAGAAATCCGGATGAACCGGTTATTCGGTGGCGGCAGGAATACTGTAATTATTGCAATAGATCATGGGATGTTTGATGGGCCCATACCAGGCATGATCAATTTACAGGAAACAATCACCAGGATCAGTCCTGCTGCAGATGGGATCCTTATAAGTCCGGGGATGCTTACCACATGCCGGAAAGCATTTTCATACAGGGGTGCGCCTGTTCCTATTGTGCGTATCAACTGGAGCGATGTTTATTGTTTTCACTGGAATTATAACCAGGCCAATACGGTGGTAGCATCTTCAGTTGAAGATGCTGTTTCGGCTGGTGCTGAAATTGTTTTAATTTCATTAACAATTGCAACCGGCAATCCTGAAACAGATGCCAGGAATGTGGAAGTCTATTGCAGGCTTAAGAATGAAGCGGTGAAATTGGGGATACCGGTGATAGGGGAGTTCTTTCCGGCTTATTCAGATAAGCTCAACAGGGAGGAGATGCATGAGAAAGTGTATGCGGGATGCAGGATCCTGAGTGAGCTCGGGACTGACATGATAAAAACATTCTATACGCACGATTTCAGGAAAGTTACCGAATCCACACCTGTCCCTATATTTGGTCTTGGTGCAGAAAAAAAGCCTACCCAGCTGGAAGCCCTTCAGCTGGCCGCAGACGAGATTCGCGACGGTGCCAGAGGAGTTGTATTCGGCAGGAATGCCATCCAGGTCCCGGATCCGGGTTCATTCCAGCGGGCTCTTTGTGAAGTAGTGAAGAACGGAATGAAACCACAGGATGCGGTAAAGCAATTTAAACTGAAAGACTGACTTTATCCTTGACTGACAAACTACTCATCGGCCTTGATGCAGGGACTACAGCTGTAAAAGGAATCCTCATTGATGAGGAAGGAACCATTGTCTCTGAAGCAGGTGTGGAATATGAACTGGAGTATCCGGGCCCTGATCTTTGTGAAGTTAATCCTGATGTATACTGGAACTCGACTGTTAAAGTGATACGGAGCCTGATTAAAAAAAGCAACCGCAATCCGGGGAATATTGCAGCTCTGGCTCTTTCATCACAGGGTGAGACTTTAATATGTGTTGATAAAAACGGCCTTCCTGTCAGAAAGGCTATGGTGTGGCTGGATAACCGTTCAATATCTGAGGCTGAATCCATCAAAAATGCTTTTGGCGAAGAGAAATTGCTTCTGATTACGGGCCAACCGGAAATTTTACCAATCTCCACAGCCAGTAAGATTCTGTGGCTGAATAAACATGAAAGTTCATTGTTTACCAGGATCCATAAATTCCAGCTGGTGGAGGATCATCTTGTAAGCCGGCTTACCGGAACCTATTTCACCAATGCTTGTATGGCTACATCCACATTGTACTTTGATATTCACCATCAAAGCTGGTGGCCGGACATGATCAGTTTTCTCGGGATCAGTGAGCAGAAATTGCCGGAAATTTTAACACCAGGACAGGTTGCCGGAAAATTAAAGGAAGAGGCAGCCATGGCTACCGGATTGGATAAATCAACGCTGGTTGTCACCGGGGCATATGATCATTCCTCTGGTGCTATCGGTGCCGGAAATATTCATGAAGGTATGGTAACAGAAACTACCGGCACTTCAATGGCCATGGTAGTGACAATTGATAAGCCGATCCTGAACAAGAAGCTTAACCTCCCATGCCATTGTCATGCTATACCCGGGAAATACTACCTTCTGCCATACGGTCAGACTGCGGGCATGGTGTTAAAATGGTTCAGGGATGAGTTCTTTGGTGAAGAAAAGCAGACAGAAGCAAACAGGCATAAATATACTTTCGAAGCTATGACAGACCTTGCCGCTAAAGTACCTCCGGGTTCGGATGGACTGACAATGCTGCCTCACCTTATGGGAGCAGGTTCTCCGGAGTTTGACGTTAATATGAAAGGTGTCTTTGCAGGACTAACCCCGAACATGAAAAAGGGCCATTTTATCCGTGCTATCATGGAATCAGTGGCCTGCATGGTCAACCGGAACCTGGAATCTCTGAAAAACAATCAGATTAAGATAAATGAGATCAGGGCGCTGGGCGGTGGATCTGTAAGCGATCTGTGGAACCAGATCAAAGCCGATATGTCAGGTATCCCGTATATAACTACCCGGGCTTCAGAAGCAGCCTGCATGGGAGCAGCAATACTTGCCGGAGCAGGAAGTGGTGTCTTTTCATCTATTGAAGAGGGATGCACTAAGCTCGTAACCATTAAAAAGAAATATCTTGCGGATCCCGCCAAATATGAGAAATACCAGGAAGTATATCGCAGGTATGTTAAACTCTATGAGCATATGGAGGGGTGGCCCCCGGAAAATTCGAAAGACTAAAAACCGAGAACCATTTTTCCCATGGAAAAACTATCAACACTCGACCTTGTAATCTTCATAGGTTATTTTGTTATTCTCATCTTCATAGGTTACTGGTCGGGCCGAAAGAAGAAGGAAGATGCCGGTGATTTCTTTCTGGCACGCGGGCGGTTATCATGGTACGTGATAGGATTTGCAATGATCGCTGCCGGAGTCAGCTCTGAACAATTCCTCGGTACAGTCGGATTCGCTTATTCACATGGATTGTCGGTGGCAAACTGGGAATGGCTTAACGGGCCTTCCCTGCTGATCCTGGTAATAATTTTTATCCCTTTCTACCTCAGAAAAAAAGTGGTGACAATGCCTCAGTTTCTCGAAATGAGGTATGATGGCAGGACAAGGACATTGTTCGCCATAATAACTATTCTTACCTACATCTTCATAAATTTAGCCGGAGTGATCTATTCCGGAGGTTTTGCAGTAAATGTACTGTTCGGAATAAATCTGTATACCGCTATCTGGGCCATGACTATCCTGGCCGGGGCATTTACTATCTGGGGTGGAATGGCATCCGTAGCCTGGACGAATGTTTTCCAGGCTGTCCTTTTATTAGGAGGGGGATTACTGGTCTTCGTCCTTGGCCTGTTTGAAGTACCCGGAGGGATGAATGAAATTGTGGGAGAGGGATCCCGGTCGCATCTGATCCTGCCTGCAAATGATCCGAATATTCCATGGACTGCCCTTATTGTCCTGGCGTTTTCCACCAACCTCTGGTATTATTGCACCAACCAGACAATCAACCAGGCTGCTCTTGGTGCTAAAAATGAATGGCATGCCAAAATGGGCATCATCTTTGCCGGCTTCCTCTGGGTTCTGATTGCGTTTGCTGATGTATTCCCCGGTATGATCGCATATGTTCTAGATCCAGGGATTATTCCTGATTCCGCATATCCATTTGTAGTAAACAGATTAGTCCCTGCAGGACTCAGGGGAATCGTTTTTGCAGGATTATGCGGTGCAATCATCTCAACTATTGAATCCCTGATCAATGCATCTTCAACTATTTTCACATTCGATATCTATCAGAGGTTTCTGAAAAGAGAAGCCTCCCAGAAAGAACTTATAAAGGTTGGAAGGATATGCGGAGGTGTAGTTCTCATTATTGGAGCATTGTGGGCTCCTATGGTCCTGAAATTCGGACAGATTTTTTCCTATTTCCAGGAATGCTGGGCATTTATGGCGGTGCCTGTAGCCGTTGTTTTTGTCACCGGTGTATTATGGAAAAAAGTTAGCGGTTCAGCAGCCTTCTGGACTTTATGCCTTTCCTTTCCCATGCTGATATTGCCCTACCTACTCAGGATCTTCAAAGTACAAATGAATGTATTTAATGTTGCTGGAATAGTCCTGATCATCACTGTTCTGTTCATCGTTCTTTTCACTCTCATTCGTAAACAGAAAAAAACGGAAAGTACAGATCTGATCTGGAACCTCAAAATGAGTAAATTACCTGCAGAAATGACTGTAAAAGGCTATCACTGGTATAAAAATCTGGTCCTGTGGAGCATTTTAATGGTGGTAATATATATAATTATATATACCGTTTTCTGGTAATGGAATTTATGCCTTCGCTGAAACATTTGTTATGCTTTATGCCAGCCGGAACCTGGAACCCGGAACATTGAACCCGGAACCCGGAACCCGGAACCCTGTACCTCCCTAAGCCCTCCAAATTCGTTCCCTGTTACTGAGAGCCGGATCATTCAGTATATCCAGTGCGATATTTGTATCCTGGACAATCTGGAAATCGTACATGCCGGCACAGACAAAATCCGCACCGTTTTCAAAAGCAAAACGGAACCCATCTTCCGGCAGGATAGCACCGGCAGCCATCACCTTGAAAGCAATCCAGGGCTGCGGCAGCTCCTTCATGAAACGGATCGTCTCTTCTGTATTAAAACAATATTTGTTATCATGCCAGACCGGATGCTGAGCCGACCAGTAATTCTGGTGATGCAGGGTTTTCATCCAGAAATCGGGTTCAAATCCTTCTTCAACGGCTTTTTTGACGGTCTCAATAGTATGTGCCCCGATTCCGGCCGGAATTCCGGCACTACGAATGAGATCCATGGCTTTTGCAACTTTATCATACCCTTCATGTGCGAAATAATAATCCGCGGTTTCACCCTGTACATAACATGCAGTTGCCCCGTTGTCAATCGCTTCCCGGATCAGGTCCAGCCAGTCTTCAAATGGCATGGGTGATGGTGTGCCATTTGCATCATACAAAAGGCCCGCGCAATCTGATACAAACTGGATCTTCCCAAGCTTTTTCTTCCAGTATTCATTGATGAGCTTTCCTATTACAGGATGGGAAAGAAGGGTATTAATGCCGCACTTTTCAGCCATCACAAGTGTCCTGAATATACGGTCTTTTGTATGATATGCCCTTACGAGCTGGGATACATAGATCAGGTCACGGGAATGGGCCCAGCCATTTAAAAGATTACCACCAAGGATTAGTTTGCTGAAGGTTTTATCTTTGATCTTTCCAAAAGGAAGTTCACCTTTTAGCTCATCAAGTTCGGCGAAATTCATGCTTACAACACTGGCTCCCGACATAATATCCGCCAGGTTTTGTTCTTCATAGCTTTCCCATTTCTTTTTCCTGAAATAATGACAAGCCAAAAATGCCAAGAACCGGCAGGGTTGCCAGGTGCTTAAGTATTTCGCGGCGTCCTAATACAGGTTGAGATACCTGCTGAGAAGCAGGCTCCGGAACAACGGATTTCAGTTGCTCCGGTGAAAGAATTTTATGGGCATACCTTTTCCGTAACATCAGTTCCTGGATTAAGCCGTCCAGCCCGATAAATAATCCGGTCGGGAAAATAGCAATGGCGATAAGCGTTACTGCTTCAATCAGATTTTTATCCACCAGCAGGTAGTGTCCTTCCAGTCCAGCGCCATAGGAACTTGTTATAAACGGCGGATTGGCCAGATAATATAATGCCAGCAGTGCAGCCCCGGCGATGGCTGAAACCCGGGTGAGCAGTCCGAGCATCAGTCCCAATCCAATAAAGATCAGTCCCCAGATATTAACAAAATTAACCACTGAAAGTACTCCGGGAGTTTCTGCCATCCAGTGAAACAAACCGGGCAGGATATACCTTGATTGTTCCAGGTATCCGGCTGCAGACCAGACAGGATCAGCCAGTTTTACAAGTCCTTCATACAAAAAGTGCCATCCGATAATGATCCTGAGAATAGCAAGTAAGTACATACCGGTATTGGAAATACCTGTTGTTTTAGATTTTGTATTCATGGATTTATTCAATTTGAATCTTCTAAAGATATTTAATATTCTGATCAGAATCAACAGTATTTTTTAAATCAAAAAATATTTGCTGTTTTTGCAACATAATGTAATTTTATACAAATCACTATTATCTGGGATTCTTAATTATTCTGATTACAAATATTATTAATAAATGCAATATGGAAAAAAGAAAGTTCACCCGTCGCCAGCTCATAGCCACTGCATCTGCAGGGACACTTGGTGTTATGACTGACTGGCATTTAGGACAATTTAATATTTCGGGAAAGATACCGGCAAGCTTGCTCTCCTTGGCGGTGATCCTGTCCGTACTGCAGAATGGCCTGAATGGCCGGTCTGGGACCCCAAAGCCGAAGCAGAGATTATTGAGATGCTTCGCAGCGGCAGATGGTGGCGGGGCAGAGGTGAATATGTAGCCGAATTTGAAAAACAGTATGCTGAACTGATCGGGGCAAAGCGCTGTCTTGCAACAGCCAGCGGTACAACAGCCCTGCTGATCTCCCTGCATGTCCTGGGAGTTGATGCAGGAGATGAGGTGCTGGTATCACCGTTCACCTTTATAGCGACTTACAATGTAATTTTTATGAGCAAAGCCCTGCCGGTATTTGTGGATACTGACCCGGAAACTTTCCTTATAGATCCTGATAAGATTGAGGAAAAGATAACAGACCGGACCTCTGCTATTATGCCTGTACATATTTACGGTCTTCCAGTGGATATGGACAGGGTAAACACCATTGCCAGGAAACATAATCTGAAAGTTATAGAGGATGCATGCCAGGCATGGCTGGCAGAGTATCGTGGTAAAAAAGCCGGGACTCTTGGTGATCTTGGTTGTTTCAGCTTTCAGAATTCCAAGCATATTCCGACAGGTGAAGGAGGTGCTGTCGTGGGAAATGATGATGAGATCATGGATCGCGCCAATGCTTTTCATAATTGCGGCCGGCCATACGGAAGCTTTAAAGGAACAACTCCCATCCCGATCCGTGGAAGCAACCGTCGTATGCAGCAGTTCCAGGCAATAATGCTGTTGTCACAGATGAAACGGGCTAAGAAAGATGCTGATATCAGGCTGGAAAATGCTTTATATCTTGACAGCAAACTTACGAGAAATTCCCGGAATTATCCTTACAAGCTGGCTGATGGAGCCACACGGTCAGCATATCACGAGTATCCTTTCAGGTACAGGAAAGGAATATTTTAATGATGTTCCCAGGGACAGATTCATTGAAGCGTTGGAAGCAGAAGGAATCCCATGCAGTGAGGGTTATGGCCCGCAATATAAATATGCCATAATGGATGATGCGTCTGAATTCAAAAGGTTACAAAAGATTATTCTCCGAAGAACGGCTGAGAAGATACCGCGAAGAAATCAACCTTCCTGGTAATGACCAGCTTTGCGAGGAGACCGTTTGCTTTTATCAGAGCCTTTTGCTGGGAAGTAAAAATGATATGGATGATATTGCGAACGCAATAAGGAAGATTTATGAAGGTCGGGATCAACTCAGGACGTGAGTCGTGAGTCGTGAGTCGGAAGACGTGAAGCGTGAACCGTGAAGAGTGAAGCGTGAGGCGTGAAGCGGAAGAAACGTGAACCGTGAAGGGTGAACCGAAATGCCGTGAAGAGTGAAGTGTGAGGCGTGAAGCGGAAGAAACGTGAACCGTGAAGGGTGAACCGGAAGAAATGAATCAAATAAATTTCACTACAGAAAACGCTGGAGGAAAAATAAGTTGACGGTTTTAAAAGATCTGAACATTCTTTGCAAATTCCAGGCGCACTTTGGCTTCTTCGAGGGTGGTGATTTTTCTTGCCATGTACGACGAGGTTATCGATAGTTATATTCTCAACCTGGTGCTGTTCGTCAAATCCACAGAAAAGGGAAAATGGAAATAAGCCATCGGTTACGTATATATCTTTAAAGATCACATCTCTGATCTGTCCGCGATACTGGCTGTGATATTCCCTGTTTTCCGGTGTAACACTGAGTACCCCGTCCCAGGCACCCTTGAGGTATCTTCGGGCTCTTTCCTCCTGATCATCTGGTCGTCAACACTATACTGGGTAAGAAAAATAGCGACATCGAAAAGCTTCTGTCGTGCATCCTCTACCCGGATATTTTCGAAACGGATATTTTCAACAATAGACTGGTCGCCATTATGAATACTGAAAACAGCCCCATCTTCGACATGGATAATATCACAATCTTTAAAGGTTACATTCCGGACGTATTCACTTCGCAGTTCAAAACCGATCTCCAGTCCATTACCCCATGCAGCATTCCAGAAGACACATCCTTAGACTCCGATATTTTCTGAATTGACAGCACTGAGGATAATCATAGACTGTTTTAACAGCAATACAATCGTCTTTGGTCTGATAAAGCAATTCTCAATTTTTACATTCCGCGATCTCACAATATCAACTCCGTCATCACTTCCATTATCACTGAAGGATCTTGCATCCCGTATAATTACGTTGTCGCAGTTGACTGGGACGATTTGCCAGGAATGACTGTCTTCCAGCACTATTCCATCTATACGTGATATTGTTGAATTCTGGATGTGAATAAATCTGTACCGACTTTCACCGCGGATTTCATTGTACGTTGTTCCATCCAGTATACCTCTGCCCAGGATTTTAATATCCGAGGTATTTTGTGCATGAATAATTCCTTCCACGACTGCTCCACCTTCGATATAAACTGTTTGTCCGCTCTTTCACTTCGATGATGCCGGGCTTATGGACTTTGGCTCCCTCAAACCAGATCACATCCGGTTTTTTCTGTCAGGCACTTCTTTCTCCGGTTTCCTGCAAACAGGAACAAAGGTTGGTTTGAAAATTCACCATTCAGTTCAATGCTGAGCATGCAGGGTTTAGTCAGGGAAAAATGTATGGTACTGTCCTGGAATTCAGGCTTTGATTCCAGATGATTTCGGACGGATATCTACCCATTTTACATCCCTGTGCGGCTTTAATTGTTATTTCGGCCGTCCCCTCAAAGTCGAACATGGCATAGGATGCTATGGGAGAGTCATATACGAAAACACTTTTATTATTTACCTCAACCTGAAAATAGGCAGAAGGATTGATTTCAGCAGGAGCCGGCCAGGTTAAACTTTATCTTTATTGTCAGGCTGGGACAATCACCTGGAACGGATAGATAATGAAAACCAGTGAAGAAGTTGAATGTAGTGCCATATGTTTTCAGGAATTTAATGTATTTAATATTTAATTACTTGAAGATATATAACCTGGGATTCCGAACTTTGACTTGCACCATGTACCCTGTACCCTTTTAATTTAGTTTTCATCCAGGTATCCACCCAGTTTCCCCTTCCAGGATATTATTAGAAGCCGGATCATAAATACTGAAATCCGATGCACCGGCCTTGATCAGGACTCCATAACCGGCACTGTTAATTATTGAAGAATTGGATATACTGACACTTACTGCTGAAGGTTGGATAACCAGGTTTGCCTTGTCTTCTGCTCCACCTCCGCCATCACGGATTATACAGTTATTTATGTTGACCTGGTTGTCGGTTGATATGCTGATCCCTTCCCATAAGCCTGCCGTCTGTTCAGTCCCGCTGAATGTAACTCCGAGGCATCGAGGCTGCCCAGGATGCTGAAAAGTGCACCTGAAGCAAATCGCAGGTTTGATCCGGTTTCAATTGACAGGATTTTGTTGTGCGCAGGGTTACATCTTCAACAATGAGGTAATCAATCGCAGCATCCAGGTTTATCCATGTCCCCAGGTTATCGCTTCGTCCATCCCTGACCTCGATAGCCGGGGACGAATCAGGAATATGCGCTGATGGTATTATTCTGCACGACTTTATGCACATCATCAAATCCAAGCCGGATCGCTGAAATCACATTATTCTCCAGCGTGTTTCCCGAAAAATTATCCTGGTACTGTATATATGCGTTATCCTTAAGATAAATCGCCTATTCCGCTGCTCCCGGAAACTTCGGAATTCTGCATTGTGATTGTGTTCTCCACTGTCAGCGCTGCCGGCTCTGTCAGCCCTTCAAGTGCACGGTATCCTGCATTCAGTATGGATGCATAGGTTATGAGGGTAGTTCCTGCTTTAACATAGATGCCATTCCATGCACCGCTGCTTCCGGTCAGTCCATCAATCACAACCGGATTGGATGAGGACCCGTTAATATTGAAATTCCCTGAGACAATCATTCCGGCAGTCCGGGTAAAATAAACCTCCGATCCCGGAAGTATTGTAACTGATTTATTGAATTTCACAGTTCCGGTAAGCTTATACGGAAGTCCAAAATCACTTATCACTGCTTCAGAAGCTTCACCTGAACCATATGTGGATTCATAGATCACGACATAAGTATTTTCGGTTTCAGCAGACAGGTCAGGGTTTGTAAGCTTGCTGAGCACACCCGCGGGAATCAACATCGGTCCTGACAGATTTGAGATGAATTTGTTGTTAGAAAGGGCGGGGGTAGTTGAAACATTATCCGGCCTGAAAACCGCATTATCTTTCACCACCATTCCATAACCTCCGCTCGATTCAAAAGTGTTTCCCGAGAACGAGGCAACGGCGCTTCCTGATAAGAGAATATTAGCATTTTCGGTCACTTCCGCGGTATAGGAAGCGGAGCCTCCATCCCGGACCAGGCAGCTGACCATCACTGTCCGCGGCCCTTTCAGGTGAATACCCTTCCATCTGTTCGCGGCCGCTCTGAAGGTTACATTTTCAATTACCATCTGTCCTGTTTCTGATATTATAAGCCCCGTCCCGTCTGCAAATTCAATGATCACTCCCGGTATGATATCCAGAGTTGCCGCGACGGTGAGATCAGATGTGACAATGTAATCTGCCTCGTCACCTGAATTGACTCTGCCGAGAATTGTATCATTTGAAATGGTGCCATGAAGCGGAAAAGCGCCGGCCACTATCACTGTCATGAAATCATCGTTCCACTCATTTCCTTTTGATATTCTTAGCTTCAGACTGTAGGTGCCGTTCAGGGAAGGAATGAAAACAGGCCGAATCGGTATCAGCAAAAAGCACGGTATCACTGGCCGGCTGACTTGTGATTTTCCAGATCAGATCATAACCACGCCCAAAGGAAGCACTTGCATCAAGGGTGACCGTATCACCAATATGTGCAGGTGATATCCGGTCCCGCCTCAGCTATCAGGTTTGCATCGGAATTTCCCTTATTGCAGGAGAATATTGAGACCAGGATTACTACAGCAGGGGAAATATCGGGATTCTCATATCATAGTATTTCAATAATTATACTATAAAAGTACGTAAAAATGTCAGAGCAATCTACGTAAACTTTTCCACAGAAGAAAAAAAAGGGGGTGAGGGATCAAGTCCACAAGTCTGCAAAGAGTATGGATTCAAGTTTAGCCTGTATTCAAGATATAAATAACAAGTAACATACTGACTGTGTTTATCATCGACTTAAAACGCAGAACATGATATTCATTAATTTATAATAAAACCAGGGATAAATATGGATTAGTTCTTCTATATTTTGTAAATTTAGCTAAGCTATGAAAATGATAGTTATCAAACGTATGATTCATATGGGTGAATCACGTCTGATGCTTAACTTTAAATATGATCCGGAGTTGGTTAATCTGGTGAAGCAAATAGAAGGTGCACAATGGAACAATTCCAATAAATGCTGGTATTTGCCGGACAGGAGTGATATGCTGAGCAGGTTATTCACGTTGTTCAGGGGGGTAGCCTATCTGGATTATTCAGATTTGAAGCCGAGGGTTCCATTGATCCCTGCCGGGCTAAAAAAGGAGAGGATCAGTCCAAAGGATTTGACTGGTGTGTTAGTGGCTGAGGAGGAAGATGCAATCAGAATGTTCAGGCGGTGGATGTACCATTGCAGGTACAGCAAATTGACTATGAGGACATATACAGCTTCGCTTATTACTTTCCTGAAGTTCATCAAACCGAAGGTAGCTTTGGAGGTAAAGGAAGAAGATGTTGTATATTTTGTAACTGAATATATTTTAAGGAACGGAATGAGTTATGCTTATCAGAATCAGGTAGTGAGTGCATTGAAGTTGTTTTATGGTGAGGTATATAAGACGAGGCTGGAGATTGAAAAGCTAGACCGTCCAAGGCGGGAGCACAAGCTACCGAATGTGTTAGGCAAGGGAGAGGTGGAATCAATTCTAAAGGCTCCATTGAATTTGAAACACAGGACGATGCTTGTCATGATTTATGGTTGCGGTCTCAGGCGGGGAGAATTGCTGAATCTGGAGCCAAGACATATTGATCAAGAAAGGAAGTTATTAATCATCAGACAGGCAAAGGGCATGAAAGACAGGGTAGTGCCGTTGTCGGACAAGATGCTGGCGAAGATCAGGGAATATCGTGAAGCATACAAGCCGGTTGTCTGGTTATTTGAAGGACAGGGTAAAGGGAAAAAATATTCGGAAGCCAGTTTACAGGAAGTATTCAAGCAAGCCCTAAAGAAGTCGGGGATAGGCAAACCGGCAACACTGCACTGGTTAAGACATTCATTTGCAACTCATTTGCTGGAGAGTGGTACAGACTTAAGGTATATACAGGAATTATTGGGGCACAAGAGTTCAAGAACGACAGAAATTTACACGCATGTATCGATCAGAAGCATACAGAATATTCGTTCTCCATATGATGAGCTGGATTTATAAAGCGAAACATTTAAATATAGTAAAACCATATTTACACACCGAATTTAGAGGAATAGATATGGAAAAACTTTATATATAAACAAGTTATAGGGCATTCGGGGCCAAAATATATATAATAGCTTTGCGAAAATGAGGATTGTCGTCGATATTTAGAATCTTGGTCAAAAACATGCTGCCAGAAGATCCGGAAGAGAAATAATAAATAACTGAACGCACGGCAAGCGCGCTTTGCACTTGCAAATGCATTCAGCTTTTGTTTAAATAAAAGTACAAAAGCTGTCCATGAAAGCATTTGCAAGTGCCCCACCCTGCCAGCACTCCAACGCTCTATAACACGCGGCATAAATAATTGCCCAAAAACGAAGTCGATTTCAGTATTAAAGTAAAATTTCAAAAACTTGTATAACTGGCAGAATAGTAGCCTGTCCGGCAACTATTCATGCCGCTACCGTTATAGGGCATTCGGGGCCAAAATATATATAATAGTTTTGCGATAATGAGGATTGTCGTCGAATATTTAGAATTCTGGTCAAAAACATGCTGTCAGAAGATTCGGAAGAGAAATAATAAATAACTGAACGCACGGCAAGCGCGCTTTGCACTTGCAAATGCAATCAGCTTTTGTTTAAATAAAAGTACAAAAGCTGTCCATGAAAGCATTTGCAAGTGCCCCGCCCTGCCAGCACTCCAACGCCCTATAACACGCGGCATAAAATAATTGCCCAAAAACGAAGATGATTTCAGTATTAAAGTAAAATTTCATAACTTGTATAACTGGCAGAATAGTAGTCTATCTGGCAACTATTCATGCCGCAACCGTTGTGCACAATTGCTAAAAAAATATAACTATTACATATTACATTAATAATTGAATATCATTATGACACACAAGTTAATGATTCTTTGATATACATTAAACTTCTAAGCTAGTATCGAAAGTAATATACATATTCATTAGATTATACAAGCGATCAAAAATCATGGTATTTATTTACAAATGGATGAAATCTAAAAAGATAATTGTAATAAGAAATAGACAATATGTTAATATGAGAATTATTAAATAATACACAGAGAATTTGAAGATATAACTGGATCAATTACTGATGATGAAAGTCATGATCATTGGTATGAATGAATATAATTGATAATCATGAGAATAATTTATTATGCGTACATTTTGATCAATCTTATGACAATATATCTCAAGTTTTCAAAGTTGAAATTCATTTGAGGATTAAAAGAAATTGGAGAAATTCAAGATGAATGATAGAGTCGAGACAAAATGAAATATAGGAATTATAATAAAAACTATGCACAACATGCCGGCATAAATAATTGCCCAACAACCAAAGTGATTTAAATATTGAAGAAAAATTAAAAGACCGAAGATAGCTGGCAGAATAGTAGCCGGTTCGGCAACTATTCATGCCGCTATTTTGTGCGTAAAGCGTAAAAATATTAGGATCAAAAACAATTATTTTTATCTTGAGTAATTGGTTTTATTTCTTATAGGTATTAAGACAAAGTGGTATTAAGTTGAGAAGTTAATTTAATCTTATAAAGTTTAGTATAAGTTAAGTTATTTTAAACATTGCAATATAACTAATCAATTAAACTGTGCATAACATGCCGGCATAAATAATTGCCCAACAACCAAAGTGATTTAAATATTGAAGAAAAATTAAATAGCCGAAGATAGCTGGCAGAATAGTAGCCTGTTCGGCAACTATTCATGCCGCTATCGTTGA
>CAWJKM010000008.1:0-14805 GCA_963843525.1 Ignavibacteriota bacterium
TGGGTGAAAATGTCCGAGCCCCCTTCAACGAGAATTGAACTCACACCGCTCTGGTAGAGGCAATGAAGAAGTTCGGGGAGTTGAATTCTTCGGCCCCGAACTTGCAGGGCAAGTATCTCGATTCCGTCTTTTGCCAGCGTCCTGACAGACCCCTGGTGGCGTCGTACCGCTCGACGGGTGGTACACAAGATTACCCGTCGCCCGTTGTCCCGCGGAAACCGCAGTTCGTCCCGCTTCAGGTTTAATGCGCCGTCGAGGATGATGATGTGCGGATTCCTGCCCTTGACCAGTCGGGTCGTCAATAGGGGATGGTCCTTCCTCACTGTCCCGGCACCGACAAGAACGGCATCATGCGTAGTCCGCCAGCGATGAACGAGCTTCCGCGATTCCAGGGAGGAGATCCATTTTCCCTGTCCGCCGGAGATCTTCCCATCAAGCGACTGGGCAACCTTGACGTGCACGTAGGGGCGGCGCTGACGGATGTGCGCGATGAACTGCCTGTTCAGGTAAGCAGCCTCCCGTTCCAGCACACCGACCGTCACTTCAAGCCCGGCTTCTGCCAGCTTCCGCACTCCCTTCCCGTTGACCAGCCTGTTGGGGTCATTCATCGCAATCACGACGCGCCTAAGACCGGCAGCGATCAAGCGATCGGCACACGGCGGGGTCTTCCCGTAATGCGTACAGGGTTCGAGATTCACGTACATCGTCGCACCCCGCGGATCCTCGGTGCACGCCTTCAAGCACTCAACTTCTGCATGCGGACCGCCGCTTCGGTGGTGCCAGCCGCATCCGATAATCCGTCCGTCCTTTACCAGAAGTGCGCCGACCATGGGGTTCGGGCTGGCAAACCCCGCCCCGCGAGAAGCAAGGTCCAGGCACTCACGCATGAGGGCACGATCGTCGCCCGCGGCAGGAGATTTTCTCATAGCTTCAGCCAGAAGCGAAATGTCGTTCCCTTGCCGGGCGTACTCTCGACATTCACGGCGCTGCCGTGTGCCTCGACAATGTGTTTCACGATCGCCAGACCAAGCCCGGTCCCCCCCACTTCTCTTGACCGGTCTTTATCCACCCTGTAAAACCGCTCAAAAATTCTGGGCAGGTGCTCCGCGGCAATGCCGGTCCCTGTATCTTCAACCCACAGGAGGATTCTTGAACCATTCACGCTGGCGCCGCATTCCACCCGGCCGCCTTCGTCCGTATACTTAATGGCGTTGTCGATCAGGTTGACGAGCACCTGTTTCAAGCGGTCGCGGTCACCGTATGCGCGGGTCCCTTCCGGTATTTCAACGTTCTCCTGGAGAGTTATCGATTTCCGGAGAGCGTGTTCACGGATTTCCTCTGTGGCAGTGTGAATAAGGTCTGCGATGTCAAAGTACCGGAAGCTCATCTTCATATCGCCCGATTCGATCCGGGAGATCTCGATGAGGTCGTTCAACAGCACATTGAGCCGCCCCGCGTGCTTGTGGGCCTTTTCAAGGAACTCCCGGTTCACATTCGGATCATCCACCGCACCGTCCAGAAGCGTTTCGATGAAACCCTGGATCGAGAATATCGGTGTGCGCAGTTCGTGGGAGACGTTCCCCAGGAATTCGGTGCGCACCCGTTCCAGCTTCCGGAGCTGGGCGATATCATTCGACAGCTTCTCCGCCATATCATTGATCGCCCTTCCGAGAGTCCCGAATTCGTCATCGGAAGGGATGTCCACCCGCTCCTGCAGATCTCCATCCCTGATCTTCTCCGCCACCGTTGCCATGCGCAGAATGGGGCGGGTCACACGGCGGGAAACCTGGAAACTCACGATGGTCGTGAGGATGAGAGCAAAGATCCCCACCCCCCAGATGATTGTCTGAACACGACTATTGATCGCGTTGATTTCGTCCAAACGAATCGCCGTTCTCACGAAACCCGAGTCGAGCGTACCGACAGCCGACCCCGTCACCATTTGCGAAGCGTAGAGCAAATCCACTCCAAGGGATGCGCTGTGGCGGCGATCGGTCCCCATTTTGCCCCGTCGGGCCGTTTGCAGCTCCGGCCTGTTGAGGTGATTTTCGAGCTGCACGAGGGAATCCCGGAGAACTTCCGAATCGAACTCCACCTGACCATCATGTCGGACGACGGTCAAACGGAGATTCAGAATGCGCGCCAGGCGCATAAGCTGCTCGTCCGAGGACCCGAGAGAATCGACGGAGAGTCTGCCGGATTCGAACATGGACGCAATGGCTCTCGTCTGCTGTTCGAGCGACTTTTCCGTGCGGTCTTCGAGATAGGAATTGATTTGTGATGAGGCGAGGAGGCTGAGAAGAATGATGCCGCCGACCACGATGGCGACGTAGGAGATGGTGATTTTCGTCCGGATGGTCATGCGCGATACCGGTACCCGACCCCTTTAATGGTCTCGATCGCAGGGGCGTCGTCTCCAAGTTTCTCCCGGATCTTCCGGATATGGACGTCTACTGTCCGGTCGATGACCACGACATCCGTCCCCCAGACGGCGTTAAGGAGCATCTCGCGCGAATAGACTCTGCCGGGATTGGAGGCGAGCACCGTCAGGATTTCGAATTCCTTGCGCGGGAAGAAGACTTCCCTGTTGCCAATTTTCACGGTAAAGGTCGAACGATTGATTTCGAGACGGTCCACACGGATGACCGGTTCTTCGGAACCTTCCCCCCGCGGTGCGTCGGACCGGCGGAACACCGCCTTTACTCTGGCCACCAGCTTGCGTGGACTGATGGGCTTCTGAATATAGTCATCTGCGCCCAGTTCGAGTCCGACAACTTCATCGATCTCCCCCGACTTCGCTGTCAGGAACACTACGGGAATCGGGGCAGTCTTCGGGTCGGCCTTCAACCGTCTGCAGGTTTCGAATCCATCGAGGACCGGCATCATCAGGTCGAGAATGACCAGATCGCATCCCGACGCCTTCTCGAGCGCTTGCTGTCCGTTATAGGCTACGCTGACCTCGTAGCCTTCTTTCGAAAGGTTGTACCGGATGAGGTCAACGATGTCCCGTTCGTCGTCGACCACCAGAATGCGCTTCTTCATGATTTCTTCCTGCCCGATTCCGTCATCCTGATCTCTCTTCCCAGACGGGCTGAACGGTAGACAGCGTCAACAATCTTCATCCTCTGGACCGCCTCGTCGGCAGTCGATATGACGGGATGTTCCCGGCGGACGGCTCCAAGGAAGTGGCGGAGCTCGTTCTCATAGGACTTGCGGTAGTTCGTTTGCCGGTTTTCGACCTTTGCCGGCGCGACATTGACGAGGTTGCCGTGAAACTGTTTGATGATGCGGAGAGGTTGGAGACTTGCCGTTCCTTCCGTCCCGAACACGTACCCGTAATACACATCGTCATCCACGCTCATCGACCAGCTCACTTCGATCATGATGGACGAACCGTCGGATAGGGTGAGTGTCGCAAGAGCCGTGTCCTCCACCCCCTTGGTACGATGGTGGTACAGCCGTGACCCTACGCGGGCAACTTCCGGATATCCCATGAGCCACAACGCCATGTCGAGCATCACGATGCCCAGGTCGATGAAGACTCCCCCCCCGGATTTTTCCTTGTTGAGAAACCAGGAGGCATCGGGCGATGATTTCCGGAGCCACCCTGTTCGTGCATAGAGGAGCTTCCCGAGCTCTTTTCCTTCAAGGAAGCTCTTCAAAATCATTATGTCAGGGCGGAACCGGTGGTTCATCCCGATCATCACCACCTGCTTGTGCGAGTTTACCACATCCGCAATCGCCAGCGCTTCACTATAGTGCCGTGCGATCGGCTTCTCGATCAGAACATCTTTACCGGCCTCGATGGCGGCGGTGGCGAGGACCCGGTGTGCATCGGTCGAGGAACAGATGACGACGGCCGAAAGGTCTTCGGTGCGAAGCATCTGAGCGATATCAGGATAGGTGCGGGGGACCCCGAATTTCTCGGCAACGAGCCGCGCCTTTGCGCGGTCTTTGTCGCAGACCGCGACGACCTCAACATCGGGGAATTTTGTGAGGATCGGGAGGTGGATGAGTTGAGCGATCCAACCGACGCCGACAACGCCGATACGAACGCGTTCCATCAGGGTACCAGGGAGGAGTGAGATGCCTTTGTTGTTCGAAGCGAATTCTTGTCCGAATGAATGAACTCCCTCACCACCGCAGCAATGCCGGGGGCATCCAACCGCAAATCGCTGTACAACTCGGCCGGCGCTCCGTGGTCGATGAATCTGTCGGGAATCCCGTGCACCTTCACGGTCGCAGGAATACCTTGCGCCGCGAGGGACTCAAGGACCGCGCTCCCGAACCCTCCGGTGACAACGCTGTCCTCCAGGGTAACGATTTGCGGAATCCGCGCTGCAAGTTCGCGAAGCAGGTTCCCGTCTATGGGTTTCACAAAACGCATATTGACGACTTCACAGGAGATTCCCTCCAGTTCCAGCATCTCCGCCGCCTTCATTGCATTGGTGACCATGATTCCCACCGCCACAAGCGCAACATCGCTCCCCTTTCGTACGGTCTCTCCCCTGCCGATCGGCACAAGATCAAACCGGTCCTTCAACGGAAGTCCAAGACAATTCCCTCTCGGGTAGCGGAGCGCAATGGGGCCGTCGCGATGTTGCACTGCAGTGTAGAGCATATCGCGCAATTCATTCTCATCCTTGGGGGACATCACCACCATCCCGGGGATCATCCGCAGGTACGTCAGGTCAAACACACCATGATGGGTCGGGCCATCAGCCCCGACGAGACCTCCCCGGTCCAGCGCAAAAACCACGTGCAGGTGCTGGAGCGCCACATCGTGAATGATCTGATCAATTGCGCGCTGGAGAAAGGTGGAATAGATGGCCACGACCGGCGTGCATCCCTGCGTGGCAAGGCCTGCGGCAAACGTCACACCGTGTTGTTCCGCAATCCCGACATCGTAGAATCTTTCCGGATACGTCTGCTGCAGGATATCCAGTCCGGTCCCATCCGGCATTGCAGCCGTAATACCGACGATCTTCTCGTTTTGCTTCGCCAGCTCCGTGATCGCATTCCCGAAGATCTTCGTATACGACGCGGGCCCGGTGGATTTCTTCAGTGCGATGCCGGTGATCTTGTCGAACGGCGTTACTCCGTGGAGCTTTTGGGCATCCTCCTCGGCGGGCTTGTAACCTTTCCCTTTTTGTGTGCTGACGTGGATGAGGATCGGTCCGCCGTATTCCTTCACCTCCCGGAAGATTTGTACAAGGTGTGGAAGATTATGGCCGTTGATCGGACCGAAGTACCGGAAGCCCAGGGCCTCAAAGAGGATTCCCGGGGTGATAATCACTTTGATCCCCTCCTCCAGCCGTCCCGCTGCACGGCGAATCCGATCGCCGAAACTGTCAAATTTCCCCGCAAGCTCGTACATGTTCTTTTTCACCCGGTTGTATCCGGGGTTGGCGATCAGTCCCGTGAAATAGTTTGAGATCGCCCAGACGTTTCCCGCGATCGACATGTTGTTGTCGTTGAGGATGACGATCATGTTCTTCTTCAGCAAGCCGGCATTGTTCATCCCTTCATAGGCCATCCCGCCGGTCATGGACCCGTCTCCGACAATGGCCACGACTTTGTACCGTTCGTGAAGGTGATCGCGCGCCGCAACCATCCCGAGCGCGGCTGAGATCGCAGTGCTCGCGTGCCCTGCGCCGAATGTGTCGTATTCGCTTTCACTTCGTTTAAGGAATCCGCTGAGTCCGTGCAACTGGCGGATCGTGGGAAAGCGATCCTTCCGGCCGGTGATGATCTTGTGCGGATACGCCTGGTGTCCCACATCCCAGACGAGCTTGTCGTACGGAGTGTCAAATACATAGTGGAGGGCCACAGTCAATTCCACGGCCCCCAGGCCTGCGCCGAGGTGCCCGCCCGTCTTGGAAACCACTTCGATGAGATACTCACGCACATCGTTGGCGAGGAGACGAAGATCGGGAAGAGAAAGCTCCCGGAAATCGGACGGCACATTCACACGGCTGAGAATAGGATACTCTCGCTCATTCATTCGTTAGATCCGATGATTCGTCAATAATCTTCAAGGTGCCCGCCAGATCCTTTTCCAGCCGTTTCACGGTCAAGGAGGCCTGCTGGAGTCTCTCCGCGCACGAACGCGTAAGATTCAGACCTTCTTCGTAAAGGACAAGAGATTCTTCAAGCGAAAGCTTCCCTTCCTGGAGAAGATCGGCGATCTCCTCCAGTCGGCGAAGGCCTTCTTCGATCGATGGGACATCCGTTGTTTTTTTCTTCGTTGCCATGGAGCTATGCGTCATCGATAGTGGATCGCACCGACCCGTCCCGGAATTCCATTTCTACCCTGTCGCCGGAGTGGAGAAGCGCCGCCTGTCCGATATGCTTCCCCTCCCGGCGCACAAGGGCAAATCCTCGTTGAAGAGGGAGCTTCGGGTCTAGCGCGGCAAGCCGTTGATCCGCGGCGTGAAACCGCGATTCCACAAGAGAACGGTGATGCGACACGACCAGGGAAATCGTTTGATGAAGATCGTCAATCCGTTGTGCAAATTGCCGAAGGAGATCGGCTGGCCTGGTAAAAGCGTAGCTGGTCAACAGGTGGGCGATCCGCTCTTTCGGTTCTTCGAGCAAGGCTTCCATGCCTTGGTGGATAGTATACCAAGAATTCGCCACTTGAGCAAGAATCGCCCTTTTGTCAGGAACAACAAGCTCGGCCGCCGCCGAAGGAGTCGGAGCGCGTAGATCCGCCACATAGTCAGCTATGGTGTAGTCGACCTCGTGTCCGACTGCGCTTACCACCGGAATCGTTGACCTCGCAATGGCACGCGCGACCGGTTCTTCGTTGAATGCCCAGAGATCCTCCAGGGATCCCCCTCCTCTTCCGACTATCAAGACGTCGATATCCGGAAGGCTGTTTATTTCTTCGATCCCTGCGGCGATGTCCTCCGCGGCGCCCACTCCCTGAACGATCGCAGCGCGAAAGATCACTTCGACTGCCGGAAACCTCCGCCCGATCACGGTCAGGATGTCACGGATGGCCGCGCCGCTTGCCGAAGTCACCACCCCGACTTTTCGCGGAACATGCGGAATCGGTTTCTTCCGGTCCTGCTCGAAGAGCCCTTCCTTTTCGAGCCTGGCCTTCAACCGCTCGAACGCCAGCTGGAGCTCCCCGATCCCGACCGGCTTGATGCTCCATGCGTCAAGCTGGTACGCCCCCCGTGGCTCGTAGACGGTAATCCGGCCCGTGGCTATGACCTTCATCCCGTCCTCAGGGCGAAAAGCGAGGGTTCCAACCCGGCTCCTCCACATCACCCCGCTCAACTGCGCGCCCGCGTCCTTCAGTGTGAAGTAGAAGTGGCCGGACGAGTGGATCTTCGTATTGGAGAGCTCGCCGTGCACGACAACTGAGGGATATCCGACTTCCAGGCTGGTCTTGATCCGCCTTGTGAGTTCGGAGACCGTGTAGACCAAGGGTTCACTCCGGGCCCGGGATTCTGCAGCTTTTGCCATTCGTGTGTCCTGCCGCATCTTGTCGAAAACTGAAGAAGAAATATACGCCTTTTTCACCCTCCATGCAGTGAAAGGTTTCCTTTCAGGCGAAAATGTCCTTAATTGGGGAATTCATCGAAAGGAGACATAATGAAGTTGGATGTTCTCGCCATCGGGGCTCACCCGGACGATGTCGACCTGTCATGTGGAGGAACGATCATCAAGCTCGGGAAGCTCGGGAAGGGTGTCGGTATTGTCGATCTCACCCGCGGTGAAATGGGAACACGGGGAACGCAGGAAATCCGGCTGCAGGAAGCGCTGGATGCCGCGAAGGTGTTGGGCGTCACGATCCGCGAAAATCTCGGCCTCCCCGATGGGAACATCGAGGGGACAATGGAGAACAAACTGCCCCTCGTTCAGGTTATCCGGAAGTATCGGCCGGATGTCCTCCTCATGCCTTACTGGATGGATAGACACCCTGACCACGAGCATGCCTACACGCTCAGCCGGGAATCGTGGTTCCTCGCCGGGCTATTGAAGGTCGAAACGTTCGACGACGGAAAACGGCAGGAGCCGTGGCGTCCCCGCGCATACTACCATTACATGCAATGGCACCAGTTTGCGCCGACGTTCATCGTGGACATCACCGATGAATTTGAGCAACGGATGGAATGTGTCCGTGCATTCCGATCGCAATTCTACGACCCCTCGAGTCAGGAGCGGGAAACTGTTTTGAGCACGCCCGAATTCCTTGAAATGCTCAAGACACGGATGGCGTATTTCGGAGACCGCATCGGCGTCCGTTTCGGAGAACCTTTTTTTTCCGAACACCCGGTCAAGATCCATGACATTCATCTTCTGAACACATGACAGCTCCCTTCCACCCGGTCGTTATACATTTTCCCCTCGCACTTCTCAGTACGGTCGCCCTCCTTGAGGTCCTCGCCGTGATCTTGAAAAGGGATGATCTTTCGCGGGCGGGGTGGTGGGTGCAACTTGCGGGGACGATCGGGATCCTGCTTGCCGTTCTTACCGGAATCGTGGCGGAGAATGCGACAATGATCCCCGCTCCGGCTGCGGGAGCGGTTGACATCCATGAACAGCTTGCCTTCGTCTGCTCATCCGCGTTCGCGGGGCTTCTCCTCTGGCGCGTGGCAGCCCGGACAAAAATCCCCGGGGCTTCCCCATGGGGTTATCTTGCCCTCTACTGCGTTTCCGTCGTCCTTCTGTTCGTCGTCGGTTGGTACGGCGGCGAGCTTGTATTTCACTACGGAGTGGGCGTGCTTCCGAAATAACACGCTGAGAGAAAACACTAACCCGGGCCTTATTTCAGAAGAAGCATTCGCTTTGTTTGCACAAAACTCCCCGTTTCCAATCTGTAAAAATATACTCCGCTCGCGACTGCGCTTCCGTCAAACGTAAACGAATATCTCCCCGCAGGATATCTCCCATCAGCCAGCACTGCCACCTCCCGCCCGAGCAGATCAAACACCACAAGCCGTACCTTACTGTCCCCTGTCCACTCACCCCTGATCACTGTGTTCGGATTGAACGGATTCGGATAATTCTGCTCGAGAAGAGGTGCCGATGGAACGAACGAGGCAGTCGCCGCGACGGATGTTGCCGTACGGCCCGCGTTGACCCAGGCAGTATACCAGAGAGATGCCACGCTCACCGTGCCCCGTTGAATCAGCCTTTCGGTCATTGACCCTGTGCGCTCCCAGAGAGCAGTGTAGTATGAGGAGGGCACCTGCCCGGACCCACTCCACCCCGACACATTTTTCGCGTAGGTATCCGCCTGGAGGATGGAATCGACATATTCGTGTGACTGGAGAATATCTTCCAACGCATGCGCGTAGACATCAGGGATAAAGCGGGCGGAGTCTTGCTGAACTGTGAGGGATGATTGAAATGCGTTGATCATCCCGGTTTCATACCGTGAATGGATCCCGCTATTGCCGGTAAGTTTGCCGTCATAGTTCACCGTGCAATGCAATGGTTGATGAGCATCCCCCACATAGTGACCGATGTCCGCGGCAGTCTGGTATGCCTTCCCCCAATCCCCTCTTCGAAATTGCTCTGTGAGGGAATCTTCCGCCCAGACGATGGCCCAGGGGAGGATTCCGTTGTCGGCCACCGCAGTCCACCCGTATTGTCCGATCAACGCCGAGAGGTCAGCCGGGAGATGCGCAAAGTCAGGGTACGACTCCAGATCGAGGTAGTGTTTCGGCCCCTCGGCGGTATCGCTGGATTTTCTTGAATCTGCATCGCTCGCATGGTCCATCAGAAACGTCTGCTGTGCGGCCAGTTGAGCCATCACCGGGGGGAGGTGCAGAACGGCATTTTTGTTGATGAATCTATGCGCCGTCGCGCCCCACCCGAACCCGGACGAGGTCGCCATCACGAGAAGGGCCGAAAGGACGAACGCAGGCAAACACCCCCTGGGTGCGGAACATGGGCGGCTCTGAATCATTGCGTTGTTTCGCTTCTGTGAAAAAAACGAATCGCCCCTTCATGGAGGTGAAGAGGCGATTCACGAAAAGAACTGCTCGTAGAATACGGAATTAGATCGAAAAATGAAAGATCCCGACAGCGGAGAGAACACTCCCCATCATTGTGCAACCTGATCAAGGACGATAGAGGGTTCCAGGCTCTCCTGTTCCGCTTCTTCCTGCTTTCGTTCAGGAACGGGGGTTTTTGCCTCCTGGAAGCGACGGACAATTGTCACCACAAACCCAATCAGCAGAATGATCAAACCTGACCACACGAGATTGATGAAGGGTTTAATCGTTGCCTCTGCAATCAGGGTATCCGATTTTCCGGCTTCCGCTTGTTCGGCGGCTTGAGCAATGACAAGGTCCTTCACCGAAACATCGATCGTCGAGTTTTCACGATGCTCCTGGTCAGGGCGCATCGCGTCAAGGGTAACCTGGTAGTTTGTGGCATAGGTGGCAGGCTGGTCGGTCATCTGCCCTTTCCGCATCACCTTCTTCGGGACGATTTCTATCGGCGGTTTCCGTTTTTCAATCTCGCTCACGAGCAGACGGGCGCCGATCTCGACATCCTTCCCTTCCATCATCGCTTCGCGCTGGTTTTCGGGGAAATCGAAATCTTCAAACTTTACCTTCAGTTCTCCGACGGTCTTCTCTTCACCCAGTTTCAGACTCACGCTCGTCACCCCGGCGTTTGTCACACTCGAAGGCTGTTCGAGAGAAAGCGGGGCAAGATAAAAATCATGAGAATACAGGTTGCGGATATCGGGATTCCGCATGAGACCGTCATTGTACTTGCTGTAGTACATGACAGGGGAGATGGAAAAGGATTCACCATCCTTCGAGGCAACGACGTCGAATGCATACTTATCCTTGCCGATGGAATGGTATCCCGTGTAGGTCAGCTGGTACCCGAGCACCGTTTGCGGTTTGTTCTGTTCCAGCGAGACCGTCCGCTTATCCTGGAAATTCGACGACGCAACGAACCCGAGGAACATCACCGCAAGGCCCACGTGCGCGATGGCCCCTCCCGCAAATTTGGGGTTCCCCTTCACTATCCTCCATCCCACTGCGAGATTGGCGGTCAGCGAAAACACCGCCGCAAAGAGGAACACGCTGACGAGAAACGCCGCACCGGAAAGGAGGGATATGACTATGCTGGCAACGAGAGCGAGGACGACGGGTCCGATCAACGAGCGCAGGACTTCGGATTTCCGCGATCGCGTCCACCAGAGAAGCTGACCGATCCCCGAGAGAAGTCCGATGATGATCCCGAGCGGGATCGCCGTGCTGGAATAGTAGGAGGTATCGACGGCGCTTTTCTTCCCGTAGAGAATATCCGTGATCAACGGCGAGGATGTTCCCACGATAACCAGAATGGCGGTTGCCACGATGGTCAGCGAGCCGAGGAAGATCGCAAATTCACGGGAGTAATACGAATGCGGCGTCTTCGGTTTGGGGAGTTCCTTCCATCGCAACGCAAGCATCCCAATGCCGAGCCCGAAAAAGAGAACGATCATCCCCACCAGGAGCCAGTACACGAGCATGCCGGGATCGACGAAGGAATGGACCGACGTGTCGCCCAGAACGCCGCTGCGGGTGAGGAATGTCGAATAGACCACCATCAAAAATGTGCACATCGTGAGAATGAAACTCGTCCTCACAAACCGCCCTGTCTTCCGTTGCGTGAGGATTGTATGGAGCCCTGCGACCCCGAACAGCCAGGGTACGAGGGAAGAATTCTCGACAGGGTCCCATCCCCAGTAACCGCCCCATCCGAGGGTTTCATAGGCCCAGAACCCACCGAGCATGATTCCCGTTCCAAGGATCAGGCAGCCCAGGACCAGCCATGGCGTCGCAGGCTTCACCCAGTTGACATAGTCCTTGCGCATCAGCGCTGCGACCACATATGCATACGGAACGGCCATCGACGCGAAGCCACTAAAGAGCACCTGAGGATGAATGACCATCCAGTAGTTCTGCAGCAATGGATTCAGACCCCGTCCATCAGCAGGCACGAAGCCCGCATTGATCTGTCCGGGGAAACTGTCCCAGACCAGCTTGAACGGGCTCTTCACGGTGATCATCACGATCAACGCCAGCAGGATAAGTCCGTAGACACTCATCACCTCCGGCTCGTAGCCGTTCTTTGAGGAATTGCGAAGGAGAAATATCCCGATGATCGAGGTGTACAGCGTCCACAGCATGAAGCTGCCTTCCTGCCCCGCGTAGAACGTGGAAACGAGAAGCGGCAGGGGAAGCTCCCGTGAGCTGTAACTCCAGACGTAGGTATACTGGAATTGATGGTTCAGGATGAGGGAAAGGAAGAACGCGGCCGTGGCAATTAAAGTGACCACGGTAATAAGGTAGAGAGCCCGGGCCGAGACGAGAACGGTCTGATTCCGCCGCCAACGATAGACAAGGTTGCTGACGATTGACGCGAGACACGTCACAAAGGCAATGTTGACAAGAATGCTGCCAAGCATTTCGGACCTCGGGCTGATGTGGAAAAGAACGGAGTACCTGGTACTGCTTGCTGCCCGCGAAGGCGACCTTCGTCGCGATCACGTGAGCGTGATTAGCTCTGGTTTTTGATATCCGACGCCTGTGCCTCGTATTTGGACGGGCACTTCGTGAGGACTTCCGTCGCGTGGAAATATCCCTCATCCGTGAAGCGGCCCTTGGCAACGACACTCGTCGCAAGTTCAAAGTTATTGGGTTCCGCTCCGTCCAGCACCACCCGGCACTCTTTTCCGGTGTCGTCGACCAGGTAGAAGGTGAACTGAGCCGTGCGCGCGTCGAAGTGAGCGCCTTTTTCCTTGTTCCACTGCCCTTTCAACTGGACCTTCTTGTGCTTCTGCATCGCCCCCGCCACATCCGTGTACTCCACATTGCTCTGGAGGAATGAGACGGATCCGAAGACGATGAAGAGAAGGATCACCGCGGACGCTATAACGACTTTCCACTTCATAAGAGTTGCTCCTCACACTGTTGCAACGTTCAGCGACTGCTCCACTTCACGGCTTTCCGTCTTCGAGTTTTTTCAATCGCTTTTCGAGACGGAAGAGATACAAATAAATCCCCAACCAGACGATGAGGACAACCAGGAGCACGACATACAATGGCTGCTGGCCAAGGAATTCAAACACGCGTCAGGTCTCCTTCATTGTGACCGGGTGAGAGTTCGATGCGGCGAATCCTGATGTTCAGAGAAAACATCCAGTAGTAGAGACCGGTGAATCCTGCGAGCGAAGAAAGGAACACCGTGAGCATCATCGCGTTCATATGCACTTTCCCTTGTGCATTGATAATGGGGTCCGGGTGCAGGCTGGCAAGGATCCGCGGCATGATGAACATGAAAAACGGCATGGTCACTGCAGCGATCACCGCATACACGGCCGACAGGGAGGCACGTTTTTCTTCCACTTCGACGGCAGACCGCAAGGCGAAGTAGGCCCCGTAAATGAGAAGAAGGACAAAGATGGAGGTCTCACGCGGGTCCCAATTCCAGAACGAGCCCCAGCTGAACTTCGCCCAGATCGATCCGGTCACGGTGGCGAGAAAGCAAAAGAGAAAGCCGAGCCCCGCGGCGGTCGACGACTTCATGTCGTCATCGGGATTGCGCTTCATCAGGTAACGGATGCCGTACACCATGCTTGCGGCGAAGGCCATGAAGCTGAGCCATGCCGTGGGAACATGAAAGAAAATAATGCGGGCTTTTTCTTCGAGACCGGGAATGATCGGGAATTCGTACCAGTGTTCCGGATGCGGAACCATCGGGAGGAAAAGAGCAAGGACTATGACAACGGTGATCCACACTCCCAGGAGAATGCGCTGGGCCATCAGTTAGTCCTTCCAAACATAGTCAAAGACCAGAATTGATACAGCGACTACAACAACAATATACGAAATAAGGATCTGAAATTCACCATAGGCCTCCTCCAGAAACGCCCCGTCCGAGGCAAGGCGGGTCCCATTGATGACCGTCAACACCAGGGGTAATAATATGGGAAACGACAGGACGGGATACAAGGTTCCCTTTGTGCTTGCCCGGGCGATGATGGCCGCGATAATGGTGGCGGAAGCCGCGAGTCCCACCCCTCCGAGCAGAACGATGATGAAGAAAATGGAGAGAGTCTTGATCACAAAGCCGTTGATCAAAAGACTATACAGGGCGACTGTCAAAATGTCCAACCCCGTAACAAGAACAAGGTTGAAGAGGAGCTTGCCGAAATAGACCGCACTGCCTCGAGCCGTCAACTGCAGGGTCATCGAGGTCCCCCGCTCCTCTTCCATGACAAACGTCCGGGAGAGGCCGGACATCGCAGAGAAGAAGATCACCACCCAGAGCATTCCGCAGAGCACGTCGGGACGGGCCCCTTCGCTGCCGAGGGAGAACAGGATGATGGAAATCGTCGTCACCACAAACATGAGCAACGCGCTGATGGCGTAGCGGGTCCTGAGTTCCGAACGCCAGTCTTTCATGAAAATGGCCGCCACAGACCGCGTCCAGATGCCGAGAGCCGAGTCAGTGTTGGGCATTGAGGTCTACCATTCCGTCATAGTGCTGCACGTCGGTGAGGTCGTTGGTTGCCACAATCAGGATGCCCCGTTCGCGTTGCCGCTCCATGATTCTTCGCACCAGGGCGATTCCTTCCGCATCCAGGTTGGTCATGGGCTCATCGAGGAACAGCACCTGCGGCCGGCCGACAAGGGCAAAGGCGAGCTTGACACGCTGCTTCATGCCTGAAGAGTACGTGCGGACAGGATCGTCCGCCCGGTGCAGGAGAGACACCTCCTGCAACATTTCCGTTATCCGTTCGTGATCCGGACGCTTTCCCCTGAGGGTAAGGGCAAG
>CAWJKM010000009.1:0-283450 GCA_963843525.1 Ignavibacteriota bacterium
AACAGCATCTACGGCAATCTGCTGTTCAACGTAGAGGTGGGGAATGCGATAAATGACCCTAGCAGGGTATATGCCGACGACAACTGGTGGGGAACAAATCCGCCCCAATCATCGAAGTTTGATCAATGGCCCTTCGCAAGCACCTTGACGTATGATCATTGGTGGACACACGACAATCCTTGGGGCGGACAGCCTTTACCGGCGTCTTCCACACAACTATCCGGCAACAGCGGTGTCAAGGTGACCACGTCCATGGAACTGCGCATCACCCCCTTGAGTCAGGTTCAGATGAACATTGAGGGGGGCCGCCTGCACGATTCTCTCCTCGTGGGTCACAGAATGAAAGGAACGAATAACGAGTACGCGAAATACCTGGAGTCGTCCATCCTCGGCAATCCTGATGACTATGCCGGTTATGAGGCCTTGTACGGATTGGCCGATAGCGCCACGATTCCTGAGATCATCGATTTCTTCAAATCAAACCGTCCCAAAGCTCCAAAGATCCACAAGTTGCTTCTCGCGAACCTTTATCAGATGGATGGAAAGCCAGACCTTGCCGAGCAGGAAAACAACGACCTTGCTGCAGAGGAATTGAACGGTTCACTGGGCGTGATGGCGGAGATCAACAACATGCGCATTGAACTCGATTCCAAGGGGAATGTCGAAGCGGCAGGTGAAATCCTGAGCCGGGTTGAAGAGCTGTCGAGAGTGATTGACCCCATGGAATTAGCGGATGCAGAACAGGCATTCAGAACCTACGTTGACCCAACCACGGGGGAGATGCCGAACATACAATACCATCACTCTGCGGGACCCGGCCAGGTAGCGTCCAATGCTGCGTCTGGCAATGCCGGGTTGATGACGAATTACCCCAATCCGTTCAACGCGTCAACGATAATCTCATACCAGCTCTCGAAGAAGGGACCCGTGATCCTGGTCGTCGTTGATGTCCTCGGCAGGAGCGTGTCCACGCTCGTACGTCAGACTCAGGAGGCGGGTGTTCATTCTGCGTCATTTGATGGGAGCCGATTGGCAAGCGGGATCTATTTCTACCAGTTGACGGCACCAGGCATTCGCCAGGTGAAGAAGATGCTATTGACGAAATAGCATCAGGTGGTACCTCTGACCCCAACCATCATCAGTTCCCATGAACATTCCAGACTAGCGCAAGGGCACCCGCTTCATCCAGTCGACATCGCCTGCAGGCATGAGGATGTTCGCGCGGAGCCGAGGATCAATGACGCCCACCCGGGAACGTCCCCATCGTTTCAGCCTTGCTCAGTGCCGGCCACGAATAACCATATATCGCGATAAGCGCAAAGCAGGCGAGCGGGACGAGAAAACTCACAGACATGTTCTGAACGTCGCCGAGGTAACCCATAAGCTTCGGCATGATCGCTCCGCCAATAATCGCCATCACGATAAAACCCGATGCTCTCTTTGCCTTTACTCCAAGTCCGTATATCCCAAGGGCAAAGATCGTCGGAAACATAATCGACATGAAGAAGAAGCTGAGAAACATCGCTGCGACCGAAATCCAGCCGAGCCTCGCGACGACAATACCACAGAGAAGAACATTGGCGATCGCATAACTGCCCAGCACCCGATGCGCCTTCAATTTCCTCAGGATCGCCGCTCCTGTGGCACGCCCCAACAGGAAAAGTGGAAATCCAATTGTGCCGAGCAAGAACGTTGCGCCTTGTTCATTCACAAAGTAGGCGCCCTGCCGAAGAATGGCACGATCTCGAAAGTACCAGCTACTTGATAGCCCGAGCGATATCGACGGCATTTCTTCAACGACATAGTTAATAAAGAAACTGAAAATGCCAGCCTGTGCTGCGACATAGACGAATTGCGCTGCAACCGCACCGACAAAATGCGGGTGCGACCAGATGGAGCGGCTGACCTTGGGGCCAGTTGAGTCACTCAGGTGATACTCATCCTCGGTATTCAGGTCGGGGACGTTGGCGAAGTAGAAGACAATCGCCATCACAAGGACGATCACTGCTACGGCAAGGTATGGGATGTACAGTTGGCCCTGGGCGACCTCTGAGCCCCCTGCGGAATAAAAGAAGACTCCGCCAATGATCGGTCCAAAAATCCATCCAACGCCATTGAACGATTGCGCGAAATTAATACGCGCTGCGGCAAACGTCTTAGGGCCGAGCACCGTGGTATAGGGATTCGCGACCGTTTCGAGAACTGTTAATCCCATGGCAATGACGCACACTCCCAGCAGGAACGCCCAGAATGACGAGATATACGTTGCCGGAACAAACCAGAATCCGCCCAGTGCTACGATCAAGAGTCCGGAAATAATACCCCCCTTATAGCCGAGTTTGCGCGCCAGCCAGCTCGCGGGCATGGCCATTAAAAGATATCCCAAATAGTGCGCAAACTGGACCCACGCTGACTGTGCCTTCGACAAATGCAGTTGATCTTGAAAGTGCTTGTCCATGACATCGATCATCCCATTGCAGATCCCCCACAACAGGAACAAGGTGCTAACGAGCGCAAACGTGAATACGTAGCTCTTGCCATCCTCGCTCTTGAACATTTTGGACAGGTCCATGATGACTTCCTTTGGCCCGATGGATGCTTTATTTTGAAAATCAGACAACTACCACGGTGATGACACCGACGTCATTTCTCAAAACATGATCTTGATTTTGAGGGACCCGGCAATTTCTTTTTCCGATACGACGACGGCGTAGCCGCCGCCGCTGCCGGAAAGCGTTGCACCAAGCGTGAACGGGAAGAACTTCGTTTCCATTTCCTTCATCACGTCATCCGGGACAGTATAGGGCAGCATCTTCTTCCATGCGAGAAGAGTCCTTGTCATCGAAGTGCCTACACCGGCTGCATCTCGTTGCAGAATGCTGGTCCAGCATTGTTCGCCGGCACAGCCAAGCTCTCGAACAATGTCTCCGGTAAGATGTTTTTCCAGGAGAGGATCATAGCCGGTCGGCCTTGGTTCCAGCGGAATCAAGTGTATGATGCTGGAAAGCCATTCGCAAAGATTCTTGTCCCTCGTCGAATCAATGCGGCTGGGCCAGTATTTCCCGTCATAATACAGACGACTTATTCCCGGGTTCAGCAAGCCGATGTGATCTTGTGAACCGGAAATGTATTGTGAACCCGGGGGATTTTCTGCGCCAAACAAGAGTTTTGCATTGACCAGTGGGTTTCCCTGTGGAAGCGAGTTTCCCCAGACTTCAAAGGCGACTCTTCTTGAACTTGTAGCCATGCCGGAACGATCATGGAATTCCATCGTTGGCAGAAGTTGGGCAACCACGACGGAGCCGGGATGAATCTCCGACACCCACGGTTGATCCATCCAACCGCCGGCGATGCAGATTCTATACGGAAATTGCAGTTCTTGTTTCGTCGTTGAACTTGCGCGGGCTGGGAGCCCCGGTTCAGGAATTCTCTCCATTATCGTATAGTCGACACCGAGCTTCTTGCACAGCGCTTCCTTGCCGGGGGTATGACCATCGTGGTTCACAACAAAGACATCGGGTCTGATACGCCTCATGTCGGGTTCAAAATCCAGCATGCCCGAACCTGCTGCAACGAAGGCACTCTCGACATACCGGATGGAGTTGACCATGTACACCCGCTCTTCCTGAGAAAAATACGGCGCCGTTCCTTTTAACTTGCGGACATTTTCATCCGCGCCCACGGCGACGAAGAGTTTTCCAATCTGAGCGGCGGTCTTGAAGAAAGCAATGTGACCTGCGTGTAACAGGTCGAAACAACCACTGACGAGGACTTTTCTATCCATGGAAACAAGCGCCCCGTTCTTCTACACTTCGTTGAATATGGTTTTTCTTGATCCCGTCCTCTTGCTGTTGAGCATTTGTTCCTGTATCCAAGCGTACGTTGTTCGCAATCCATCCTTGAGCGGAATGGAAGGTTCCCAGCCAAGAGAGCGTCTGATCAACGTGTTGTCGCTGTTCCTTCCGCGCACTCCTTTCGGAGCGCCAAGATCGTATTTCCTTTCCAACGTGTACCCCGCAATCTCCTCCACATATTCGACCAGGCGGTTGATGGAAACCATTTCACTGCTGCCAAGATTGATCGGTTCCGTGATTTCGCTTTCCATGATGGCGAGGATCCCTTTGACACAGTCATCGATATACATGAAACTCCGGGTTTGATGCCCGTCTCCCCAAATCACGATCTCTTTTGTCCCCAGCATTTTTGCTTCGATGACCTTCCTGCACAGGGCAGCGGGAGCTTTCTCTCTGCCGCCATCGTAGGTGCCAAACGGCCCGAAGACGTTGTGGAAGCGGGCAACACGTGTGACGAGTCCGAAATCTTCGGTAAAATGGCGGCACATTCGCTCGCTGAACAGCTTCTCCCAGCCATATCCATCTTCGGCGAGGGCAGGATATGCATCCGATTCCTTGAGCCCGGGATTGTTGGGATCGGTCTGCTTGTCTCCGTTGTACACACACGCTGATGACGCATAGAAGAATCGGTCAATACCGCAGTCCCTTGCCGCCATCAGCATATGGGTGTTGATCAGCACGCTCAGCATGCATGCCGCTTTGTGGGTCTCGATGAACCCCATGCCGCCCATGTCTGCTGCGAGATTGAAGACCTCGGTGCACCCGTTCACGGCCTGGGAGCAATTCTGTTTGGCGCGGAGATCGAGGACCATGTTTTCCACACCCGGGTCGGTCTGATACCATTTGTTCAACGGTTTAATGTCCACGGCGCGCACTTTGTGTCCCATGGCGTTGAGGGCTTTTGTCAGGTGGCCGCCGATAAATCCCCCGGCCCCGGCAACAACAATTGTTTTCATAGAAATGGTCCGGCTATTTCTTCTTGAGAATCGAACTGTTCCAGATAAACTCCTCCTCGAGAGAGACCTTCCGATGTCCGTACTTTCCGGGCTGGTGCATTTCTTCGATGAGCATTTCCAGTGCAGCGGTCCCCAGTTTTCGAGGATCCTGATGAATGATGGAGAGCGGCGGAGAGAACATCTCAGCGGTTTCGTTGAATCCAAATCCCATGACACCGATATCGTTCGGAATGTCCAGGCCGGCGTGTTTTATGGCTTTGTATGCGCCCAACGCTACACGGTCGTTCACGGTAAGGATTATTTCCGGTATTTTCTTCTTTTGAACTATTTTCATGAACGAACGGTATCCATCCAGTATTTCGAAACCTCCTTCAAGCACCCAAGCCGGATCAATCGCCAACCCATTCCGTTTCATGGCGTTCCGATATCCTTCACAGCGTTTCCTGCCGATGCTCACATTCGAGTACCCGGCGAAATGCGCGATGCGTGTGTACCCATTCTTGATGACGCGATCGACAGCGTCGAAAGCACCGCGGGCGTCATTGAATGTTACGCTCCCGCAATCCATCTCTTCGAGGTCGCGGTCGAAGAAGACAAACGGAATATTCATCTTCTGCACTTTCTTGAACACCTGAGGATCGGACGTTCGTTGAGAAACACAGACGAGCAGTCCGTCGACCCGCATTCCCAGCAGACTCTCAATATTGTCCTTCTCAATCTTTTGGTTCTCTCGTGACACAGTCAGAATCGCATGGTAGTGATGCTCTGCGGCAGCATCGACCATACTGTCGACTGCATACGAGAAGAAACTGTTTTCTAAATCGGGGACGACGATCCCAATAGTCAGGGTCTTTTTTGAATGGAGGTTCGTGGCGACGAGATTGGGATTATACCCAACCTCTTTAGCTGCCTCCTTCACGCGCCTTCTCATGGCGGGAGAGATGTCGGGATCGTCCCGGAGGGCTTTTGAGATCGTAACGCGGGAAACTTTGAGTTTTTTTGCGATATCCGCCTGGGTGAAAAATCCCATAGTTCGCTCATAAATTTGGCTACTTACTCGTGTAAGTATCTATTTTCTCATTGTCAAAGTCAACAGGCATCAACCAATGTCCGATTTTCAAGGCGATAAGCCTATTCTCTGCTTGACATGATCATGAATTGTCCGTAGAATTAAACCGATTCAAGGTTCTTTGAACTGATGCAAGAATAACAGACCGGTTTACCGGTAACTGTTGCAAAGACTGCGGGCAAAGCTCTTTTTCCTTCGACTGATTTTCCCCCAGTGATCGAAAGCAGATATCCGGCCTACGTGTCACTCACGATCAAACTCTTTCTCTTCTGAGCTCCACCTATAACATGGAATCGAACGATGACGGACCCACTCTCTCGTAACCAGGCAGTAAATGACGAAGTGGCCCTCGACTACAGGAACGCAGGTTTGCCGGTCAATGACAGGGTTACGGACCTCCTGAGCCGGATGACGGTTGAAGAGAAAGTTGCGCAGATGCTCTGCATCTGGGTTCAAAAGAAGATGCTCTTCGATGAGGAGGGGAATCTCAGTGCAGCGAATATCGAGTGCCATTTCAAGCACGGCCTGGGGCAGATTGCGCGGCTGAGTGATACGAACGGAGGACTCACGGCACGTGAGACCGCGAAGGTTGCGAACGCCCTCCAGCGTATACTGATCGAGAACACGAGACTCGGGATCCCCGCCATCGTTCACGAGGAGTGCCTTCATGGCCTCGCAGGAAAAGAGGCAACGAGCTACCCGCAGCCCATCGGCCTCGCGGCCACGTTCAATCCCGCACTGGTTGAAGAGATCTACAGTTCCATCGCCGCGGAGACCCGGGCACGGGGTGTGCATCAGGCCTTGACCCCGGTGGTCGATGTCGCGCGTGATCCCCGATGGGGACGTGTGGAAGAGACCTTCGGCGAGGATCCGTATCTGGTCTCGCAAATGGGAATTGCCGCGGTCCGTGGTTTACAGGGAGATGCCACCTTCAAGGACAAGAAGCACCTCATCGCGACGCTCAAACATTTCGCCGCGCACGGCCAGCCGGAATCCGGGACGAACTGCGCTCCGGTGAACGTCTCCGAACGGCTTCTCCGCGATACGTTCCTCCGTCCCTTCAAGGAAGTCCTCCAAAAAGCAGGGGCCGCCAGCGTGATGGCGTCGTACAACGAGATCGACGGCGTCCCATCCCACGCGAACCGATGGTTGCTGCGGAACGTCCTCAGGGATGAGTGGGGATTTCAGGGGTATGTTGTCTCGGACTACTTTGCCGTCACGGAATTGCATCAGAAGCCGGACACGCTCAGCCATTCGCTGGCGAAGGACAAACGGGAAGCGGCATTGCTGGCCGTGAACGCAGGCGTCAATATCGAAACCCCCGACCCCGATTGCTATCCGCACCTTCTCGAGCTCGTGCAGAGCGGTGCCGTGGAGGAATCGGTCCTCGACGACCTGTTGTTCCCCGTTTTGAAATACAAATTCCTGCTCGGCCTTTTCGAGGATCCCTACGTGAACCCGGACGAGGTTCAGGCCGACGTGACCGCCAGGGACAACCGGGATCTCGCGCTACAAGCTGCGCGCGAAACGATCATCCTCTTGAAGAACGAGGGCAACCTTCTCCCCCTGGATGTGAAGAAGCTTCGTTCGATCGCGGTCATCGGACCAAACGCAAACCGCGTCATGCTTGGCGGGTACAGCGGGACGCCGGTTTTCTACACGACGCTCCTGAAAGGGATTCAGGAAAAACTTCCGAAGCAGGTGTCAGTTCTGTATAGTGAAGGATGCAAGATCACCATCGGCGGATCGTGGTCGGGCGACGTCGTGACGCCCTCGAATCCCGACGATGATCGCAAATCCATCGCGGACGCCGTCGAAACAGCACGGAAGGCCGAACTCGTCATCCTTGCCGTGGGAGGGAACGAGCAGACGTCGAGGGAAGCGTGGCTGAAGACCCATCTGGGAGACAGGGCTTCGCTGGACCTCGTCGGGATGCAGGACGATCTCGTCCGGGCGGTCCTTGCGACCGGGAAGCCGACGGTCGTCGTGTTCTTCCACGGCCGGCCGAACTCCATCAATTTCATCCAGGAGAACGTGCCGGCGATCCTTGATTGTTGGTACCTCGGTCAGGAAACGGGAAACGCCGTTGCCGACGTCCTCTTCGGCGACTATACACCGGGAGGGAAACTCCCGATTTCTGTCCCGCGATCGGCGGGTCACATCCCCTGCTATTACAATTACAAACCCTCGGCCCGCCGGGGATATCTGTTCGACGATGTGACCCCGCTCTATCCGTTCGGCTACGGCCTGAGTTACACGCATTTCCAGTTGTCCGATCCGAGACTGGACAAATCGACCATTCGTGCTGATGAATCGACGATGGTACGTGTTGACATCAAGAATGATGGTCCCTGCGCCGGTGATGAAGTCGTGCAGTTATATGTTCGTGACCTTGTCAGTTCTGTCACACGCCCTCTCAAAGAACTGAAGGGATTTCAGAAGGTTCACCTGAAGCCCGGCGAATCCGCCACCATTGCACTTCCCGTCGGTCCTGATCAATTGGCATTTACGAACATCGACAAGAGATTCCTCGTCGAGACGGGGGACTTTGAACTCATGATCGGCACATCGTCTCGGGACGAAGACGTCCAGAGGATTCTGCTTCATGTCGTATGATGTCGCCGAGAGGAGCGTTTCTGGCTCTGCCCTGTAACTGAAGTGCGGTTTCTGGGTCTCTTCAAGCGAAAATCGCTCGCGGTTCATGAGACGCCGATGTCGGCATTTTTCAGGAGAGCGCTTTGCAGACAACGATCGCAAGACTGTCGTTCAGGGAGAAAGCAGGGTACGGGCTTGGTGACGCAGCAGCGAATTTCGTCTTTCAGACGATGCTGTATTTCCAGCTTGGTTTCTACACCGATGTCTTCGGAATCTCCGCCGCAGCCGCGGGGACATTGCTGCTCGTCGGCCGGTTCTGGGACGCCGCCTTCGATCCGTTCATGGGCGTCATCGCGGACCGGACCAACACGCGGTGGGGAAAATTCCGCCCCTGGGTCCTTTGGTCCGCAGTCCCGTTTGCCATCATGTTCTACCTGGCCTTTACCACCCCCGACTTCGGCGCGACGGGAAAGTTGATCTACGCGTACATCACCTACATCCTGCTGATGACCATCTACTCCGTCAACAATCTTCCCTATTCCGCTCTCAACGGGGTAATGACCGGGGATGTGAACGAACGGACGAGTCTGTCTTCGTACCGGTTCTTTTTCGCCATGGTCGCCGCGTTTGTCGTTCAGGGACTCACTCTCCCTCTCGTCGCAAAATTCGGCCAGGGGGATGCGGCAAAGGGATGGTCCATGACCATCGGGATTTTCGCCCTGCTCAGCGTCGTTTTCTTTGTCATTGCCTTCTTCAGTGCAAAAGAGCGGATCAGGCCCGACCCGAAGCAAAAATCCAGCCCCCGCGAGGATTTTGCCAACCTGCTGAAGAACCGTCCGTGGATCTCGATGTTCTTCCTGACCTTGTTCGTTTTCATCACGCTGGCGCTGTGGGGAAGCGGGATGTTCTATTACTTCACCTATTATGCGGACAAAGAGCAGCTCTATCTCTTCCTCCAGCAATGGGGGCTGGTGAATGCCACCCACGATTCGGGCATATGGCACGGGTTCCTCAATGCGTTCGGGCTGATCGTGCGGGATGATCGGAGCAATGTCGCCTCCGTCGGGTTCAGTCTCTTCAACATGTCCGGCCAGGTTCTCACGATTCTCGGCGTCCTGGTCTCCAAGGCGCTTTCCACGCGGTTCGGCAAACGCGGGGTGTTCCTCGTGGGCTTGTCCTTCACGACGGTCTTCACGGCGCTCTTCATCGTGCTGCCCGCGGATGCCATCGGTGCCGCCTTTGTGTTGAATTTTTTCAAATCGCTCGCCTACGGGCCGACCATCCCCCTGCTCTGGGCGATGATGGCGGATGTCGCGGATTTTTCGGAATGGCGGACCAAACGACGGGCGACGGGGGTCACGTTTGCCGGGATCGTCTTTGCCCTGAAAGCCGGTCTGGGATTGGGGGGGGCGATCTGCGGATGGTTCCTTGCCGGCTATGACTACGTGCCCAATGCCGTCCAGACGGAGCATGCGCTGTTCGGGATTCGCATGACCGCGAGCATCTATCCTGCATTGACCTTTCTGATCGGCGTCGTTGCGCTGATGTTCTACGGTATCGACAAGAAAATGAATTTGCAGATCCAGGACGAGTTAGCAGAGCGGCGAAAGAGCTTCCAGTACAGTTGAACCACTGCGTGGGCCCCTTCGATCAGGTGGGTCAAGCAGTTCGTTGATCGCCCGCTCATCGGGATTTCGGCACGCGGAGACTTCACGACAACATAAGGAGGTACTCCTGTGAACAACTTGTTTGGTCTTGCAGTGAAACGTCTCTGGTCGTTCAAGACCCATGCCTGTTCGCGGAGCGTGGGGAAGGGACTCCTTTTCGGGGGGATGCTTTTCTTTTGCGCGAGTCAGACCCTCCTGGCTGCAGGCTCCGGGACCATTCGGGGAAAGGTCACCGACCAGGGAAGCAAGGACGCGCTCCCGGGCGCAAACGTGGTGGTGGCCGGGACCAACCTGGGCGCGGCCACGGACCTCAACGGGAACTACATCATCCGCAATGTTCCGGCTGGAGTCCAGACGATCAAGATCTCGTTTGTGGGCTATACCTCGATCACGAAGCAGACGACGGTGCGCGAAGATGAGGAAGTTGTCGTCGATGGCGCCCTCGTCGCACAGGTCATCGAGGGTCAAACGGTTGTCGTTACCGCCCAGGCGAGGGGGCAGATGCAGGCCATCAACCAGCAACTGGCGTCGGACAAGATCGCGAGCATCGTTTCGGAAGCGAGGATTCAGGAACTGCCGGACTTCAATGCGGCGGCGGCGATCGGCCGACTGCCGGGGGTATCGACGCTTCAGAGTTCCGGAGAAGCGAACAAGGTCGTAATCAGAGGATTGGCTCCTCAGTTTAACGCGGTGGCCGTCGGCGGTATCACACTCGCATCAACGGGCAGCACGCAGATCGGGGCGGCCTCCCAGGGCGGGACAACTGGTTCCATCAACACCGACAGAAGCGTCGACCTTTCGATGATCACCCCGTACATGATCAAGACTGTGGAGGTCTATAAGTCGCTCACGCCGGACATGGATGCAAACGCGATCGGCGGGTATGTGAACATGCAACTCAGAGAGGCCCCTGACGAGTTCCATACTGATATTCTGGCGCAGTCGGGTTACACACAGAAGAGCGGCAAATACGGCAACTACAGGTTTGTTGCCGCCGCCAGCGATCGGTTTCTCGACGGTGACCTGGGGGTCTATGTGCTGGGCAACGCGGAGCGATATGACCGGGATGCGGACAACATGAATGCCGGCTATTCGCCCCAGGGCAGTATTCCTCAACCGGACGGGTTCAGGCCCGTCATCGTGTTGAATGTGACGCTCGATCGCCATCTGGAAACCAGGAGCCGATACGGAGGAAATCTGATTCTTGACTACAAACTCGGTTCAGGTTCCCTCAAGTTGATCAATGTGCTCAGCCGGTTGAGCTCCGACGCACAGGATTACCGGACCATCTATGATTATCAGTTCCACAATATCAATTTCAGGTACCGGGAGGGAAATACCAAGACCGATGCGGCACTCAACACTCTCAATTATGAGAACGATTTCGGATTTATGTCTGTAGATCTTCAGGCCGCCAACACCTACTCCCGGAATTTTTCTCCCGCATCTCCGCAGTTTGATTTTACCCAGACGGGGGGAATTCCAGGGTCGGCCGAGGTCAATACGGTTCCAGAGAATCTCATTCCTTCGGTGAAGTACAAGGACCCGTCATGGACATATCTTACCAACGTCAGCTTGTTCAGCGCCGACTACAAGGAAAACGATCAGGTGTACAAGGGCGATTTCAAAGTCCCCTTCAGCTTCGAGGATATCACATCGGGGTTCTTCAAGTTCGGCGGCGAGTTTCGCTACAATTACCACACCAATAATCAGGGTACGCCCTATGCGGGGCTTCGCGCAGGTTCTCCCATCACGAACCAAATGCAGGCGTTGATACGGCAGCGTTATCCATGGTTCGTCGTTGACAATCAAACAGGTGCGAATTTTACGGGCGAGGATTTTACCTCAACGGATTCGAAACTCACCACCTCCTTCCTCAACAACCGATTCGGGAGCGTTCTCTGGGCCAGTGACCCGACCAATTTGAACGGAATCGTGGATCTCTTGCGGAACGACCCATCGGTAAGTGCGGTCAATAGTTCCGGGGCCAACGCCGGCGGATGGTTTGACTCGCCGTACCAGCGCCTGCCAAACCAGTACAAATATGTTGAGAGGTACTCTGCCGGGTATCTGATGTCGGAGCTGCACTTCTGGGAGGATCTGATGGTCGTGGGCGGTGTCCGGTGGGAAGAAGACAAGGGATACTTTGATGCCTTCAACCTGGCCGATGGCCGCGATGCAACGCATCAGGCCGTCGATACGGTTTTCGCGCATCCCAGCAATCGCTATTTGCTCCCCATGGTCCAGGCGAAATGGAACATGGTGGATTGGGCCGACCTGCGATACTCCTACACGAAGACTCTGGCACGACCGGATTATTCCCAGCTTTCGCCGCACTTCAATATGGATTATACCCAGTTCAATGTGTGGGCTGGTAACCCGAAGTTGGTGCCGGCTGAAGCAATCAATCACGATGTCTTCCTTACCTTCCACAGTAATGACCTGGGACTCCTGTCGATCGGGGCTTTCTACAAAGAAGTCAGGAATTTTACCTTCTACACCCAGTATGCGTTACACCCTACTGCTCCGGCAGGCCTGGACTCCATAAATTCATTCGCCGTAAGCACCGGCAGCGGGACAGTCCATCCCAAGGACGGTGCACAACTCTACACGTACATGAACAGCCCCTACAAAGCGTATATCCGAGGATTCGAGATCGACCTGCAAACGAGATTCTGGTATTTGCCCGCACCGTTGGACGGCATCGTGTTCGGGATCAATTACACCCATATCTCATCGAGTGCGACGTATCCCTGGAGGAATGACAAAACCATTATCATCCCTCCCCGCACGCTGAAAGTCGTCACGGTTGACAGCACGCGTTCCGGACGATTACTCAACCAGCCTGACGATGTTCTGAACGCATACATCGGCTACGACTACGAGGGGTTTTCAGGTCGGTTGTCCGCCCTGTTCCAGGGAAATTCTGTGAGCACGATCGGAGCCTTTGCAGAGCAAGATGGCTTTACGAAGGACTATTTCCGCATCGATGCTTCAGTGCGGCAGAAGCTTCCATGGACCGGCCTCCAGGTGTTCCTGGATATCAGCAATCTCAACAATCGAAGAAATGACGCGGCGCAGGCTTCGATTGGTGGTTTCACATCCCAGCAATATTATGGCCTCACAGCGAACCTCGGAGTGAGGTATACGATGTAGATAATAGTACTCTTCGCACATCAAATCATCAGAACAGCAGGAGGTGTCATATGAAGAAATGCGCATACGTGATTGCTTTGTGCGTGGTCCTTTGGCCCGCACTACTCTTTGCACAGACCGATACGGTAGACGTTCCGGATTTTCTTGACCCAACCGGCGGTGAAGGGAGCCTCAACACTGCGGTTTCGGCGAAGATAGATGCCGGAACTCTCTCCAACACCGTCTTTCGGTTGAAGCCGTGGGGTATTTATGTCCTGAGCGCCACGATCACTGTTCCTGCAGGAACAAAACTGACGATCGTCGCTCCAGATCCAGGAGCAACGCAGGAAACTGCACCGCCCATGATCTGCTGGACTCCGGCAAGTGGCGTCACCACGACGTGGAACTTCGATTGTTTTGGTGATATTTTCATGAAAAACGTCTGGCTTCTTTATGCCACGACCAATACGGATGGAGTTGGTACACAAGTCGGCACAGCATTGAACATCGACGAGGACACGACCGATCGCGTAAACAACGGTGTCTTCCAGAACGTGATGTTTGATTATGCCCCCATCGGGGGTGGGGGTGGGGCTGTGACCGTCTCGGCAAGCCATGCCCGACTGTCGTTTGAGAATTGCTACTTCCGTAACTGCACAGACACGCACTTCCGGTATTATGGAAGAGCTGTCTCGTTTACATTCAACACATCGGGGTGGCATATTGACAGTCTCTCCTTCGTCAACACGACGTTCGCGAATCTGGGATATGTGTACATGCAGGAGGGCGCCGAGTACGCCGACTACGTGAAGTTCAACCACTGCACCTTCCTGAACACGATCATGTACACGATGGAATCGGGGTGGTGGCACTGGCTCTCCGTGACGAACTCGATTTTTGTCAATGCCTACATGTTCGGGTATATCCCCGCGACCGATGGCGAAACCCCTGTTGGCGCAACGGTGAATATCGACACAATAGGGACGACGAACTTTAGTTTCTCGGTACCCTTTACTGAATCGGAGCGACACATCCTCTTTGCCAATAACAGCTACTCTGTAGACAAATGGTTGAGAGATTACATGGCGCCCTACGACGCAACTTCGAATCCCACAGGAGGCAACCCATACAGCAACCGGGTTTTCGCTACCGGTTTCCCTGACAGCGTTCCTCGGCCCCAGCCTATCATGAGTGCAAAGACGAGGATCTTCTTCGAGAACAAGACCACCTGGCCGTACATCTCGATGGCAAACGTCTATGACTCTACGGATCCGGGGTTTCTCATTCCTCCTACGAACCAGGTTGGCATCCAGAGCTTTCTGCTGCGCAAATGGACAGACAACTCGGACACGACCTGGGCATTTGACCCGCATTCAGACGTCAATCAAATATGGCCGGTGAATGAGCAGTTGAGGTACTCAAACGCAACGCTGAAGACCGCGGGCATGGGCGGATTCCCGCTCGGAGATCTCTCCCGGTGGTGGAAGAGCTTCCCCACCATCTATTCGGGGTGGACAGCCCAGGCCGCGACGGAAGACCAGACCATTACCGATTTGCTGACGAACGGGATTACCGGGGTGGTGCAGGAAGGCGTGGCCGTTCCTCAGACATTTGAGCTCAGTCAGAACTATCCGAATCCGTTCAACCCGGTGACCACGATAAAGTATTCAATTCCGCAATCCGGATCCGTCTCGCTGAAGGTGTATGACGTCCTGGGACGGGAAGTGGCAACGCTGTTCGAAGGCGCACAACGGGCGGGCAACTACACGGTGCAGTTCGACGGCACGAAGCTGGCCAGCGGCATCTACTTCTACACGCTGCAGGCCGGAAATGCCTCGACAACCAAGAAGATGGTGTTCATGAAATAAGGACATTTGACCTTGTCGATGTAATGCGCATGCACAGAGTTTGAAAGGAGGTGATTTGGTCCGAAATTTAATTTCCAGTAGGGCAAGATGCAGCACCTTTAATTCGCAGAACTCCATCAACAAATAACAGTGGAGGTCTTATGAACAAGCTCTTCTCTTTCGGTGTAGTGGGAGCACTTCTCCTCTTGCTGGGCGTTAGCCCCTCTGGTTGCCCAGGAAGTCGTGTTCACTTCCGGACCGGCCGTCACGCCGCCGTCAGGCGCGTCAAACGGCGGTTTCGCGTGGTTGGATGTGAATGGAGACGGTACTCAGGACGTCTTCATTCCACCCAACAATGTTTTGCTGAACCACCTCACGTATTTTACAGCAGTGGCATCCACAAACGTCGCAAATCTCACAGGAAATGTGAATTCTGTCGGCGGACTCTTGGCCGATATCAATGGCGACGGCATTCCTGATCTGTGGTCGACAAATAACGCCGCTCCACAAACTGGTCTGTTTTACGACAGCGCCGGAGTCTATGTTGTGCCGACCGGAACTGGCGAACTTGCGCAGGCAGTACCCACGGGTAGTGTTTTCGCCGGCATGGCCGTGGCAGATATCGATCACAGCAATTACCTGAGTGCAGCATGGCACGGCTTTAAGGCGGCGACGTGGAGTGATGGCTTGATTACGCCCCCGGGCTGGGGTATAGAGCTGCTGAAGGGAGGGCCATCCGGCTTTACCCGGGTGGGAATTGGAGCAGCCCCAGGAGATCTCGCGATCGATACCACCCGTTCATTTGAGACCTGGGACGTTCACTTCCTCGATGCGAACAATGACGGCTGGCAGGATTTGCTCATGCCGAGTTTCCGACACGGATTTTCCAACGTTGACATTCAAGTCGATTCTATCGGTGCTCGAAAGGGATGTATTCTGTACCTGAACGATGGAACCGGTAAATTCTACGTTCCAGACGCAACAACGCTTGGCCGCACACTCTACAATGTCGATTCCGTCTCCGGAGGAGTCACATATAGCAGAGCTGTGGCCGATACGGGAATCATCGTCGACGATACCGTCCGTCATTTCAGCGCCATTGGCAGCACCTGGGGTGATCTGAACAATGACGGGAAAGCCGATCTCATCCTTACGGGGCTGGGCGATGGCGACAACTGGAATGGCGCAGGCGCTTTCCAGCGAATTATCGTCCTGTACGGAAAAGGCGACGGCACGTTCACCTATAAATGGAACGGGACAGACTACGTGAGCTCCGGCTTGCCGACTGTCGGCGCCAGCATTCGCGCGTGGGATATCGGCGATTACAATAACGACGGAATTCCGGATGTCTATGGCAGCACGACCTTCGGTGCCACGCGTCTGTGGAGAGGGAATGCCAACGGCACCTACACGGAGGTGACTTCCCAGGACTATGTCGCGACTGCAGGCGGTGGCCGGGCCGGAGGGTTGGTGGACTACAATAACGACGGCTTCCTGGATATTTACAATTATACCGGACTTAATTCGGTGTTGCAGAAGAACAGTGGCAATTCGAACCATTGGATTGGCTTCACGCCAGTCGGCACGGGCCATAACATGAATGCCGTAGGCGCGCGCTTCACAGTGTACGCCCAGGGCGGCAGCCTCATACAGACCCGTTGGATCAAGGCAGAAGGGAACGCAGCAGGTCACGGCGAAATGCGGGCCAACTTCGGCATCGGCATCAACACGTCCATCGACAAGGTCGACGTGTTGTGGCCTGATGGCACTACAGCTTCCTACTCAGGTCTCGCCGTCGACAGATACTGGACAGTCAAGGAAGGTTCGGCAATTCCGGACATGCCGTCCCTGACGTCCCCAGCCAACGGTGCGACCTCTGTTGCTGCTACCGGTACGCTGCAGTGGAATGCGGCCACAGATGCCCTTGAATACAATGTCCAGGTGTCTATGGATCCGACATTTGCAAACGCAAAGCTGATGGCAGTCAATGCGATGGTGACCGGCACCAGCTATGCCTATTCCCTTGGAGCCGCCACGAAGTACTACTGGCGTGTCGCAGCGGTCAATGGTGGTTTCACCAGTGACTACACCACTGCCGATAATTTCACGACCGCAGGTGCCGCGGCAGCGGAAGTTCCCACCATTCTTACGCCTTCATCCGTTTCCAAGGTCCTGAAGAATACCATCAACAATTATAATGCTGCGCCAGTCCTACGGTTTATCCTCCCGGCTGGAAAACCCCTGTCGTATTACGGCTCCTTGACTTTCCGAGGCTACTTTGCGCAGGGAGACGTGGGCTATAAGGACATTGTTGTGGAAGCGTTCCAGACAATGCCGACAGGTCACGCTTTTGATAACACGAGCAATCGTCTTGGCGCGTATACTCGTTCCCTCATGGGCTCCACAGGGTGGGAAAATATTACGGTCAATGTCAAAAACGCCACCGCCCTGCACGATACCATCTATATTGACTTTGGAATAAACTGTGCAGCGACGGGGAACGTAGGCGGTACGGGGGTCCCGACTATCTGGTATGCCGACAACGTAACACTTGTCGACACAACGGGTGGCATGGGTCCGTCGGAGAATTTCGAAGGCTACGGCCTCGGAACTCAAGTAAGTCACATTGGCTGGACTGCTTCCGACATTCAATCTGTGGTTGTCTCAGATCCGCTTTCGGGCGGCGCCTCAGGTTGGCCGTCGAATCTTACGCTGGTTGTGAATAAGACGGCAGATGCATCCCGTTATCAGTGGCAAGTCTCGACACTGCCATCCTTCGCAACGTTCTTCACGAACGACTCAACGGCAGACACGACCTACCCGGGGCAGTTTACCGGTGGACAGACGTTCTATTTGCGCGTGCGTGGAATGAATGATCTTGGCGCGTCCGATTTCTCGGCCATCGAGACATTCACTATCATGACTCCGCCAGCCAGAACAACACTTGTTGCGCCGGCGAATAATGCGCAGAATGTCATCACGGATAGCGTCGTTTTCGTCTGGAGGGTGGTGAGTAATGCAGCAAGCTACAACCTGCAGCTCTCAACCGTTAACTCCACCATTACGTATTCCGGAATATCGGATACGACGTACAAGGTCAAGGGACTTGCAAGGCTCACGAACTACACCTGGAAGGTTGAGGCCATCAACGCGGGTGGGACGAGCTACTACAGCGGCGCCAATACGTTCACGACCGTCGTTGCAGCGCCCGCCGTGCCCTCGGCTGCGTTGCCCGCAAGCGCTGCGGCAAATGTTGAGCGTCTGACGCGATTTGTGTGGGGTCCTGTTCTGAATGCGGCGAAATATCGCCTACAGATCGCAACAGACAACGCATTTGCCACAGTGGTGGTCGATACAATCTCCTACGATACAACGGCAACCCTCCAAACCCCCTTGGCGGAGAACACGGACTATTACTGGCGTGTCAACGCCCAGAACATCGGGGGCGCCAGCGACTTTTCGACCGCGAGGCTCTTCTCGACCGGAACGTTGCTTGACGTCCAAGAGACGGCGGGAATCCCGAGGGTGTTCAACCTGGAGCAGAACTACCCGAACCCCTTCAACCCGACCACAAGGATCAGCTACGATATTCCGAAGACCGCGCGCGTCGAGCTCCGCATCTATGACGTGCTTGGCCGTGTCGTGGCCACCCTGGTCAACGGTATTCAGGGTCCAAACAGGTACATCGTTGATTGGAATGCGAGGAATGTCAGTACGGGGGTGTACTTCCTCCGTATCCAGGCCCGCAGCCAGGATGGATCCGGCGACTTCACGTCTGTGAAGAAGCTGATGCTCATGAAGTAACCTCACGAAGTGACCAATGCGGCCCGCCTTTCCAACCCGGCGGGCCGCATTTTTTGTTTCCCCATAGGAGGTCACCCACAATTACAATTTGTCACCGCACAGCTCGTGAGGGAGATTCACCCATACTGACCATTCATGGCGACAGGGACGACGTCGTCCCGTTCGGCCATACCCAACGGATTGAGCCGACAAGAGCTTATTGACAGCTACGCGGCAATACGGAAGTTCCTTCACAACCATCGGATCCTTACGAAGGAGCAACAGTTGATGGGAGCATTCTTACGTGTAGTCCCGGGATGCACGACTGCGCTGATATCCCGCGTGTGTCGGATCAGTGTTCTGACAGTGTGGATGTTCATGACAGGAGTGACTTGGGCCCTTTCGCAAAGCACGTCTGCAATCCCCCACCTGAGGAAACAGGGAACGGCAACGCAGCTGATCGTACACAACACACCGTTCCTGATGCTCGCGGGCGAGCTGGGGAATTCAAGCGCATCGGATGAGAAGTACATGGCTCCCGTCTGGCCAAAGCTGAGGGCGATGCACCTGAATACGGTGTTGATGCCGGTCTATTGGGAACTCATCGAACCGGAGGAGGGGAAATTCGACTTCACGCTCGTCGACCACCTCCTCGATTCGGCCCGGACGAATCGACTGAAGGTCGTTGTCCTGTGGTTCGGCACCTGGAAGAATAGCATGTCCTGCTATGCACCTGCCTGGGTCAAGACGAACCAGCAGAGATTTCCCCGTTCTCGCACCAAAGACGGCAGGGCCATTGAGATACTTACCCCGTTCAGCGATGAGAACAGAAACGCCGACGAGAGGGCCTTTGCCGCCCTGATGAAACACCTGCGTGCGTTCGACGGGGAACAGAATACGGTTGTGATGATCCAGGTGGAAAATGAGATTGGCATGATTCCCCAGGCGCGGGATTATTGTCAGGAGGCAGAGGAAGCCTTCGCGCAACAGGTTTCCGCAATGCTTACGACGTACCTCCAGAAGCACAAAGATTCGCTCAGTGAAACGTTGCAGGATGCATGGCGCAGCCAGGGAATGAAGACAACCGGAACCTGGGAGCAGGTATTTGGCACAGGGGTGCAGACAGACGAAATATTTATGGCCTGGCAGTTTGGAAAGTATGCGAACGCCGTCGCGCAGGCCGGGAAGAAGGAGTACCCGTTGCCCATGTATGTGAACGCGGCATTGATCCGGCCCAACTACAAACCGGGGCAGTACCCGAGCGCCGGCCCCCTTCCGCATCTGATGGACGTTTGGCGGGCAGCTGCGCCGGATATCGATTTTCTCGCTCCCGACATCTATTTCGGAAATTTTGCCGGGTGGCTCGGGAAATACGACCATGGCGGGAACGCGATCTTTGTCCCGGAGGTGGACCGTCGTCAAAGCGTCACCAACGCGTTTTACGCTGCCGCCCGGCATAATGCGATGGGCTATAGCCCGTTTTCCATTGAGTCGGTGGAAGATCCCGACAACAGCCAATTCGCCAAAGGCTATGACATTCTCCACCAGCTGATGCCCTTGATCCTCGAACATCAGGGTATGGGAACCATGGCCGGATTCTTGCTCGACAGCGCCGCTCAAACAGCGGAGATCGCGTTGGGCGACTTTGCCTTTACCGTGAAGCACGAATATACCTGGCCCTACGCGATGCACGCCGAAGGTCCGACTCCGAGAGTTGGAGGATTGATTATTATGACCGGGAAGAACGAATTCTACATTGCGGGGAGCGGTGTGCTGGTCACGTTTCAATCTTCTTCCGGCGATGGACGGATCGCCGGGATTGAACGCATGGAGGAAGGTGCCTTCGTGAACGGGAAGTGGGTTGCCGGCCGCCGCCTCAATGGAGACCAGGATCACCAGGGGAGACATCTGTATTTGCCCGGCAGCGAGTATGGCATCCAGAAAGTATGGCTATACACGTACAAGTAGGATTCCCGCGGTACCCGGCCGGAGAGAGAAGACGGCTCCTGCTTCCGCTGGGCCGGACCAGGGCAGTAGATTGTCGCATCGGACATTGTCGGTTTTCATAAACTTTTGCGTCGGAGACGGCTGCTTGTCAGCCTGCGTGAACCCCATGAAAAACACTTCGCTGATTCTTCGTATTCTTGGTTGCTTGTTCTTCTGCCAGGTATCGTTGACCGCGCTGGTTTCTGCCCAGACTGTCGTCGTCAAAGGCAGCGTGACTACATCAACAGCACCCGTGCGAAACGCATCCGTAACCTTTGAGCAGACCACGAATCCCGCAAACGCATCTTCCGTGCTGACCGACTCCACGGGAAAATACCAGCTGCAGCTCACGCTCACTTCTGTTGAGCCAAGGAATACTCTGCCTGCGACATTTGAGCTCGAACAGAACTATCCCAACCCGTTTACCACGTCGACGGCCATCGCGTACAAGCTTAAGACGCAGGAGGATATCAAAGTCACGATCTTTGACATTCTCGGAAGGGTGGTACGCACGATGCATACCGGAACCCAGTCTCCTGGAACGCACAGTATTCTGTGGGACGGCAGCAATGCCAGTGGCCATAAGGTGGTGCCGGGGGTGTATTTCTACAGCGTGCAAGCAGGTGGCCAGTCTCAGGCGAAAAAGATGGTCTATGGCAGTGGCAGCGATGGGATTCCTTCAATGCAGCTCCAGTATTCGCCGCCCGCAGCAAACGAGGTCCGTGACCTCCAACGACCTTCCTCGGGGGAATCGTTCACGGTCCGGATAGACACCGTCAGCGGTACCTCCCCGCTCATCAACCGCATGCAGATTGACAATGTCGTCATTCTGGGAGACACAACGTTAGATTACATCGTCGCTGCACAGAATCCCGTCCCAATCGCGACCGTGTACATGGACAGCACCCAGCAGTTCATTCGAGGGTTTGGAGCAGCGAACATCCTCCCCTGGCGGCCGGATATGACGGCGGATCAGGTCCAAAAGGGCTTTGGCGCGGGTCCGGGACAAATCGGGTTTTCAATTCTTCGCCTCCGGGTTCCGTATACAGATGATACGACCGAATTCAGCGCAAATCTCCCGACAGCTTCCCTTGCCCAATCGCTGGGCGCCATCGTGTTCGCCTCTCCATGGACACCTCCGCCGGCACTGAAAAGCAGTGACAATATTGTCGGTGGCATGCTGAATGACTCTTCCTACACGTCGTATGCGGCCCATCTCAAGAATTTTGCGGACTATATGGCAAGAAATAGTGTACCGTTGTACGCCGTATCTCTCCAGAATGAGCCTGACGCAAACGTCACTTATGAGTCATGCAGCTGGAATGCTACGCAATTCCTGAAGTTTATGAAGAACAATGCCGCATCCATCGGTACCAGGGTGATGATGCCGGAATCCCAAAATTTTGTGCACGCATTGTCTGACTCGACGCTGAACGATTCAGCTGCGGCGGCGAATGTGGCCATTGTCGCAGGGCATATCTACGGCGGAGGGCTTGGTCCGTATCCTCTTGCTGTCAGCAAAGGAAAAGAGTTCTGGATGACGGAGCATCTGGTGCTCGACACGAGCTGGACGGCTGTCCTCGCAACTGGCAGGGAGATCCATGATTGCATGAGCGCCGGCATGAATGCCTATGTCTGGTGGTATATCGTGCGGTATTATGGACCGATTGGTGAAGACGGAGCAGTCACCAAGCGCGGCTATGTCATGTCGCAATACGCACGGTTCGTGCGACCGGGATATTTCAAAATCAAGTGCAATGCCACGCCTCAACGGAACGTCTGGGTCTCGGCCTACAAGGACGGCACTTCATCCAAAGTGGTTATTGTCGCGATCAATACCGGCGCCTCGTCAGTTCAACAGGCTTTTGCAACAACGAATGTCAGCAGCCCCTCATTTTCTCAGTACACCACATCGCTCTCGAAGAATTGCGCAAAAGGGTCGGACATTCCATCGGTGAACGGTAGCTTCCAGGCGAGTCTGGATCCGTCGAGTATCACAACATTTATCTCAAAGTAGGAGTCTCGAGAATAGGTATGAAATCAACGCGCCACTTTTCAATCTCTGGTTGGTCCCCCCTGCTGTGCTGGGTCATCCTTCTGGCCGGATCTGCCGATCGGGGCTACGGCCAATCCGACACGATTCAGACAACTGTGCCGGCCCTCAAGAATGTGTTCGCCCACGACTTCACCATCGGGTGCCTTCTCTCGTACAGAAATATCGGTTTCCCGACCGATCCTCCTGTCCCCGGCCAGTCGGCCGTCGCCACTCCGAACGGCGGGTACCTCATCAAATTCCATATGAACCGCATGTCGCCGGGCAACAACATGAAGCCCATGTACACGGTCGATATTACAAATTCCGCGGCGGCGTATTCGGCGGCCACAACAGCGGCAGCAAAGGATTCCATCAACATTCATCCCATCGTGAGATTTAACGGTGATATGATCGCCCAGCTCAACTGGGCCCAACGACAGGGATTCACCTTCCGCGGCCACACACTGGTGTGGCACAATCAGACACCTGCTGCTTTTTTCCTCACCGGCTATTCAGGCACGGGGGGACGCGTTTCAAAGGACATCATGATTCTCCGAATGGACCACTATATCGGAGAGGTCATCAGGCTGATCCATCAGAACTGGCCGGGTCTCCTGGCTGCCATGGATGTCGTCAACGAAGCCATCGACGACAATACGGGAATGGTGCGCAGGACCGGCAATGACTGGTATACGACATTCGGGGACACGACGTACGTCATGAAAGCGTTTGAAATCGCACGGAAGTACACCGTCCAGTACGGCGAGACCCAGATCAAACTCTACTATAATGACTACAACACCGACACGCCGAAAAAGGCCGACGGCATCGTCCGACTCTGCACGCCGATCTTTCAAGCCGGTTTGCTCGACGGGATCGGCATGCAGGAGCACAACAGTTTGTCGTATCCGACAGCCCAGGCATTCATCGCTTCCTATAACAAATTCTACCCGATTTGCAGCGAGATGTCCATCACAGAACTGGATGTCGCAACCGGCAGCGCCACACCTTCGGCCGCGCTCCTCGCTCAACAGGCAAACCAGTATGGAATGCTGTTCAAATGCTTTGTCGAACGAAGCGCATCCTCCGGCCGCGGGAAAATCGTCAACGTTTCCAAGGACGGCCTGAACGATCAATACACGTTCGTTTCGAATCAGGCGACCTCGCTCTGGGACGCACAGAACAAATGCAAACCGGCATTTTTCGCCGTCGTGCATGTCGGCATGTATTACAACATGCTTGACTCGCTAGTTACGGTTGCGGATACGTTGCAGCAAAGCGCGTATACGTCGGATTCGTGGTCTCACTTTGCTCCGATCCTGGCATTCGCAAAAGCCGCGCGAGACAGTGAGTTCTCGGCATCTCTCTCGGCCGACACGACGTTGGGCAATGCAAAGGACAGCCTCCAGGCGGCGATCGAGGGACTGGTGTCGACAGTCAACGGGGTCACTTCGCACGATGCAGGCTCCCCCACCGTCTTTGCGCTCAGCCAGAACTTCCCGAATCCGTTCAATCCGACGACAGTAGTCAGTAGCCAGTGGACAGTAGACAGTAAAGTACGGCTTGCGGTATATGATCTGCTCGGGAGGGAAGTGGCAGTGCTTGCGGAGGGCCGGTATCCGGCAGGCAGTTACTCGTTCACCTTCAATGCGACAAAACTGCCCAGCGGTACCTACTTCTACCGACTTGAAGCAGGCGGGAATACGTTGGTGAAAAAGATGACGCTGTTAAGATAAGGGGACAGGGAACAGGGACAGGGGACAGCGCCGGGAAACAAGGTGATGACACGCAGCATGGTTCTTCTTACATTGAATTTGCATGTCCTATTCAAGTAGAGTGTAATCCCATGACTCCAAATTCGAAAGTCTCACAGTCACAAAGTCTCCAAGTCTCAAAGTCCCCCTTTCTCCCTTTCCCCCCTTCCCCCCTCCCCCTCCCCTTCTCCCCCACTCTCCCGTGCGAGTCACTGCTCTGTTGATATTGACCCTGGTACTGGTTTTGGGCCGGACTCTTGCCGGGGGACCAGAAATCGCATCGCTCCCCGGTGCGCCTTCGGGCAGCAGGATGGGAGCCTACTATACCGGGACCTACCCCGATCTCTTTGCGCAATTGTTGGGGAAAAGCAAAACAGACGTACGGGCAAGAGTGGATTCCGCCTTCAACCAGCTGTTCTTCGGAAATGACACTACAGAGCGGGTGTATTACCCGGTAGGAACCGATATGGCGTACGTCGAGGATATCGCGAATCATGATGTCCGGACTGAAGGCATGTCGTACGGGATGATGATCGCCGTCCAGATGGACAGGAAAGACGTGTTCGACCGGTTGTGGAAGTGGGCCGTAACCCATATGCAGTTCAAAGACGGTCCGCACAAGGGCTACTTCGCATGGCACTGCAAGACTGACGGGACAGTCCTGGATTCGTCGGCCGCCTCCGATGGAGAGGAGTGGTTTGTGATGTCACTCTTCTTCGCGTCTGCTCGCTGGGGAAACGGAGAAGGAATCTACAATTACCGGGCTGGAGCGGAGAGTATCCTGCATACCATGCTCCAGAAGGAGTCGGACACGGAGCACGGAAACGTCACGAACATGTTCAACGCAAAGGAGAAGCTGGTGGTCTTTGTGCCTTCCGAAAAAGCAAATCAGTTCACGGATCCTTCCTATCAGCTCCCTCATTACTATGAATTATGGTCACGGTGGGCTCCTACAGACAATCTTTTCTGGTGCGAAGCCGCGTCCTCAAGCCGGCGATTGCTGCGGGCTGCTGCCGATTCAGCGACAGGTTTATCCCCCGATTACGCGCACTTCGACGGCCGACCGGTGGCTTCCTGGCAAGGAGAGCACAACGATTTCCGCTTTGATGCATGGCGGGTCGCAATGAACGTGGCCATCGACTGGGTCTGGTTTGCGAAGGATCGATGGGAGGTCACCCAATCGAACCGGCTTCTCGACTTCTTCTCCTCCCGGGGATTCAGGACGTATGGCAATCAATTCACGTTGAACGGCAAACAGCTCTCCGATGATCACAGCACGGGACTGGTGGCGATGAATGCGGTGGCTGCTCTTGCATCCACCAATCCCAACCGGAAACTCTTCGTTGAAGAACTCTGGAATTCCCGGATTCCGACCGGGTTCTATCGGTACTACGATGGGATGTTGTATTTTCTTGGAATGCTCCAGACCAGCGGCAATTTTAAAATCTATGATCCGACGGGCAGCTCTGTGCAGGCTTGCCCAGAATAATTCGAGGCCCAGAATGGCTCACAATACTTCCTCCACGCGAACGCCCCGCCGATTCAAGGTACCTGGACTCGGGATTGCCCCGACTTTCTTTACCCTTCTGGTGATCCTCTCCACCCCCCTTCTCATTTTTCCGCAATCACTCTTTGCGATCGACAGCGAACCCTATGTGCGGTTCGACCGGGAAAAGGGCGGTTTCCCTCTGTGCGCGTCAGGCACTTCCGCGCCGTTGTGTGCGAATACCGATGACTATCCCGGCATTCTCCGGATTCTCAGGGTCTTTCAACATGATATCGCGACAGTGACAGGAGTGGAACCACGAATCTTCGTCGATCGGCTGCCCGCATCAAAGGAGATCATCCTCGTTGGCACGATAGGGAGAAATCCGCTTCTCGATCAACTGGTCAGGGAGAAGAAGCTCGATCCGCACGGGATCGCCGGACAGTGGGAGACATTCCTGGTGGAAACAGTGGAGAACCCGTTCCCCGGGGTGGATCGTGCGCTGGTGATCGCGGGGAGCGACAAAAGAGGGACGATGTACGGCATGTTCACCATATCTGAACAGATCGGTGTCTCGCCATGGTACTGGTGGGCCGACGTGCCCGTGAAGCATCACGCCGATGTGTACGTTCTTCCGGGTCGACACACTGACGGTCCACCGTCAGTGAAGTATCGCGGAATCTTCCTCAATGACGAGTACCCGGATTTGACAAATTGGATCACCGCAAAGTACGGTCAGGTGCCAACGAAACAGGATCCGCCGATACCGCCGGGGATCGCCAACTACGGACACGAATTCTATGAGCGCATCTTCGAGCTGCTGCTCCGGTTGAAAGGCAACTATCTCTGGCCGGCAATGTGGAATAATGCGTTCAATGAGGATGATCCCGAGAATGCACATCTTGCAGACCAGTACGGCATTGTCATGGGCACATCCCACCAGGAACCGATGCTGAGAGCGCAAAAGGAGTGGGACCGACGGTATTTGAACACCCTCGGCACCTGGAACTATGCGAAGGAGCCTGAGACAATCGAGAAGTTCTGGCGAGAAGGGATCCGACGGAACAAGAATTACGAGAGCATTATCACGATTGGTCTCCGGGGAGCGAACGACACGCCGATGGCTCCAGGAGGCCCGGAGGAGAACATGGCGCTCCTCGAGAAGATCATCGGCGTGCAGCGGAAGATCCTTGCGGAAGAAATGAATCCGGACGTCACGAAAGTCCCCCAGCTCTGGTGTCTCTACAAAGAGGTGCTGGATTTCTACAACGCCGGGATGCGGGCTCCTGATGATGTGACGCTGCTCTGGCCCGACGATAATTGGGGAAATGTGCGCAGACTCCCTACGGCGGAAGAGCGCAAACGGAGCGGCGGAGCGGGAGTGTATTATCACTTCGATTACCATGGCGGCCCGCGAAGCTACCAGTGGATCAACACGAACCCGATCGCGAAGATCTGGGCCCAGATGTCGCTCGCGAAAGAATACGGGGCCGACCGCATCTGGATCGTCAATGTCGGTCACTTCAAAGGCTACGAATTCCCCCTCGAGTATTTCATGGATCTCGCGTGGAACACAAAGAAGTGGACGAACAGCAACATCAACGAGTACACACGGCTGTGGGCGGCGCGGGAGTTCGGGCCGGCGTATGCCGGCGAAATCGCCGATATCATTGCGAAGTATACCAAGTACAACGGACGGCGGAAGCCGGAACTCCTGAGTCCCACGACGTACAGTCTCGTCAACTATCGGGAAGCCGAGACCGTCGTCGCGGACTTCGATACCATCTCGCGCAAGGCGGAGGACATATTCGCCAGGCTGCCCGAGGACGAAAGGAACGCGTTCTATGAACTGGTACTGTTCCCGACCAAGGCGAGTGCGATCGTAAATGCGCTCTACCTGGCGGCCGGAAAGAATGCCCTGTACGCCCGTCAAGGACGGGCCGCCACGAACGATATGGCCGACGAAACCAGGTCCTTGTTCAGCCAGGATACGAGTCTTATGGGCTACTTCAACCGTTCGTTTGCAAACGGCAAATGGGACCATTTCATGGATCAGGCACACCTCGGGTACACGGATTGGGCGGATCCTCCCACGAATAGTCTGCGCGCAATTCCTCTTACGGAGTTGGAGCCTCCCGAAGCGGCCTCTCTGGGTGTGGCCATCGAAGGGTCTGAATCGGCGTGGCCGGACTCGAAGAACGATGCTGTACTCCCCTCGTTCGATCGGTTCAATGAAGAGCGACATTACATTGAAATTTTCAATAAGGGAGCGACTGCCTTTCCATACAGCGTCAGCGGCGACAGGCCCTGGATCAAGGTGGACGCCCCGAAGGGAGTCATCACAAAGGAAACACGAATCTGGGTGAGTATTGACTGGCCTCAGGTGCAGACGGGAAGCGACGAAGGTCACATCGTGATTGCCGGAGCCGACAGCAAAGCGGTCGTGAAGGTGAGACTATCGAATTTTGAAGGGTTCTCGCGTGAATCCCTGCACGGTTTTGTCGAAGGAGACGGTTATGTGTCGATGGAGGCCGAACATTTCACTGCAAAGACCCGGGGTGGGAAATATCGCTGGGAGAAGATCGAAGATTATGGACATACGCTTTCGGCGATGGCGACGATGTCGCCCCTGAACGCACCGCCGGCAACGCCAGGCGCCGATTCACCCTGCCTGGAATATCGCATGTATCTCCTCGGTAAAGGGAAGGTCGATGTCGAAGGGGTTTTTGGCCCGACGCTGAATTTCATGCCGAATCGGGGTCTTCGGTACGCGGTTTCCTTCGACAACGAACACCCTCGGATCGTCACTCTCGCCCCGAAGAGTTTCAGTGCGCAAAACGGGAACAGCGCATGGGAGCGCCTCGTCGAAGACAACGCTTATCATAGTCATTCGTCGCATACGATCGAGAAGGCGGGGTACCACACGCTGAAAGTGTGGATGGTGGATCCAGGGGTCGTTCTGGAAAAGATTGTTGTCGATCTCGGGGGAGTACGTCCGAGCTATCTGGGCCCGCCGGAGAGTTTTTTCCGTGGAGTCAAAGAGAAGTGAGGAGGCAGAAGTGGAACGTTCATCGGGAATGTCCGTCATGAGAATGTCTCGTGCCTGGTTGTTGGGTCTCCTGCTGGCTGTCAGGCCCGGAGGGGCGCAACCATGCCAGGCCCAGGCGCCCGACGTGTTTCGTATGTCGCAGGAAGAACGAGCGGCGTATTTTGCCAGGATCAATGCCGAGGCGCACACAAGCTGGGAAGCGATGGTTCGTCAGCTCGGGATTCGCTTGCCGGATTTCCTCCCTCCTCCGGCAGGAGATCCTCGTCGGCCAGGAGACACGTTTCAAAAGAAAGGGTCTTCCACCTGGTCCGACAGTGCGGACAATACATACACGCGTTCCGCCTGGGGGACCTGGAACAATTACGATGAATCGAAAGCCAATCCATTCCCGCACCTGCCCGATCCGTTGGTCCTGGCCAACGGACGGCCGGTGAAAACGCCGGAGGTCTGGTGGAAAGAACGCAGACCAGAAATCGAAGATGGCTTCAACCGCGAGATTTTCGGTCGGGTGCCGGAAACGACACCCTCTGTGCATTGGGAGGTCCTCAGCAGCAGGGACACGACGATCGGGACGGTTGCGGCCGTGCAGAAAGAGCTCCGGGGACGAGTCGATAACTCTCTGGACCCGAAGGTCGACGTGGCAGTTCAGGTGACGTTGACGACGCCGGCCAATGCTTCACACCCCGTTCCGGTGATCTTGGAGTTCGGTTTCGTCCTGCCGCCGGGATTTCACTTCCCGGGCATGACGAAGCCTGAGGGTCCGACCTGGCAGGAGCAGGTCCTCGCGAGGGGATGGGGCTGCGCCGTTTATATCCCCACCAGCGTGCAGCCTGACAACGCCGCCGGGTTGACGCAAGGAATCATCGGGCTGGTGAACGGAGGGCTTCCGCGCAAACCCGAAGATTGGGGTGCTCTCCGGGCATGGGCGTGGGGAGCGAGCAGGGTGATGGACTATTTTGAAACCGACAGGACCCTCGATGCGAGGAAGGTCGGCATCGAAGGTATCTCCCGGTACGGGAAAGCGGTTCTTGTCACGATGGCGTACGATCAACGCTTTGCGATTGCGCTCGTCGGGTCTTCGGGAAAAGGCGGGGCCACGCTCTATCGGCGCGACTACGGCGAATCGATGGGGAACATCTGCTCGTCGGGTGAATATCATTGGTTTGCCGGCAACCTGCTCAGGTACGTGCTGAGGCCGGATACTCTTGCCGTGGATTCGCACGAGCTGATCGCTCTCTGCGCACCCCGGCCGGTCTTCATCAGTTGCGGCTCGCCTGAAGTCGAAGGCCGTTGGGTAGACGACAGGGGACAATTCATGGCCGAAGTGGCCGCAGGTCCGGTCTACACACTCCTTGGCCTGCACGGGCTCGGCACGACGACGATGCCGGCCGCCGGCACTTCTTTCGACAGCGGCGCCCTGGCGTTCCGTCAGCACGAGGGAGGCCATACGGTCGATCCCAATTGGCCGTATTTTCTTCGGTACGCCCGGGAGTATTTCTCACGATAACCGAATCCGGCACTCAATGATCGGGGCGTGCGGGATTGTCCATTCCAAATGGCGGGAGGTTCAAGATGCATCGGAAGATCAGTGTTTCCATGCTGTGCGTCTTCATTTTGATGTCCGGGCAGGAAGCATTGTCGTCGGTGAAGCTTCCCAGGTTGGTCGGAGATGGGATGGTCTTGCAGCGTGACACGGATGTCCGCCTCTGGGGCTGGGCAACGCCGGGAGAGCGGGTCAGCATCCGGTTTCTCGGGAAGAGCTTCGAGACGACCACAAACGCCGACAGTGGATGGGCGATCGTGCTTTCTCCCATGAAGGCGGGTGGACCGTACAGCATGGAGATCGATGGCGCAAACCATATCGTTCTGAACGATATCCTGATCGGCGACGTGTGGGTCTGCTCCGGCCAGTCGAATATGGAGCTTCCCATGCAACGCGTCAAACCCCGGTACGAGGAGGTCATTGCCCATGCCGACAACCCCCGGATCAGACAATTCCTCGTGGCGCACAGATATGATTTCCTGGCGCCGCGACATGATTTGCCGTACGGGCAGTGGGAACCGGCAAATCCATGGAGCGTCCTGCGTTTCACCGCCGCAGGCTTTTTCTTCGCCCGATCACTTTGGGGGAAATATCATGTCCCCATCGGCTTGATCAATGCCAGCGTCGGCGGGACGCCGATTCAGTCCTGGATGAGCCGGGACGCCCTCAGGGAGTTCCCCGCTGAAATCAGGAGGGGGGAGGAGTTTGGCGACCCTGCATATCTCGACAGCGTGAGACACCGTAACGACTCCGTCAGGAATTCCTGGTATGACAACGTGTGGAAGGAGGACAAAGGGATAGACGGTCCAATGCCCTGGTTCGACCCGGCCTACGACGCGTCGTCGTGGCCGGAGATGAAAGTCCCGGGCTATTGGGCGGATGAAGGAGCGGGCAACACGAACGGCGTGGTCTGGTTCAGAAGAACGTTTACGGTCCCGCCGTCACTTGCCGGCAAGCCGGCACAACTCCTCATGGGGAGGATCGTCGATGGGGATTACGAATACATCAACGGGGTATTCGTCGGTTCGGTATCGTATCAATACCCCCCCAGGAGGTACACGGTAGCACCCGGCATCCTCAAAGCGGGGACGAACGTGATTGTTGCACGTGTCATCAGCGAGAGCGGCCGCGGGGGATTCATCATGGACAAACCGTACGAGCTGAACATCGAAGGACACAAGATTGAACTTGCGGGGACCTGGAAGTACTCCGTCGGTGCGACGGCTGATCCGCTGCCAGGCCCGACGGTGATCGAGTATCAGCCGATGGGGTACTTCAACGGGATGATCGCTCCGCTTCTCAAGGCCAGCATCAAGGGTGTGATCTGGTATCAGGGGGAATCGAATGCAGGAAGCCCTGCAGGGTATGGCGACATGTTCGCCGCCATGATCACGGATTGGAGGGAGAAATGGGGAGAAGGAAATTTCCCGTTTCTCTTTGTTCAACTCCCGAATTACGGGGAAGCGATAGCCTATCCTTCGGAAAGCGGTATGGCAGCAGTACGCGAGGCGCAGCGCCATGCACTCGCCCTTCCGAACACCGGAATGGCGGTCACGATCGACATCGGCGAATGGAACGACATTCATCCTCTTGACAAAGGCGATGTCGGCAAGCGTCTCGCCCTTGCGGCCGACAAGGTGGCCTACGGGGAGAAGAACATCGTCTCTTCCGGCCCTGTCGTTCAATCGCTGAAGAGAGAAGGGAAGACCATGGTCATCGCATTCACCAGCGTTGGGGGCGGACTCGTCGCGAAAGGAGGCGGACCGTTGCGCCGGTTCGAGATCTCCGGCGACGGGAAGACGTTCGTCCAGGCGGAGGCGAGAATCGCGGGGCCAACCGTGATTGTCTCGAGTCCGACCGTCCCCGAGCCCACGGCAGTCCGGTATGCATGGGCCGACAATCCTTCAGGGGCGAACCTGTACAACAAGGAAGGATTGCCCGCCTCGCCGTTTGAGATGGGAAAATGAATGACTAATAAGGAACAACTTCATGCGTCGTACCGTCCCACTCCTCCTGATGTTGGCCGGATTGCTTCAGGGCTCGGCAATGTCCCAAACCCCTGAATACACAAACCCAATCCTGGCAGGGTTTTACCCCGACCCGAGCATCTGTCGGGTCGGCGATGACTACTATCTCGTCAATTCCACATTCGCCTACTACCCGGGGATCCCGGTGTTTCATAGCAAGGATCTTGTTGACTGGCAGCTCATCGGCTATGTCATCGACGACCCCAACGCATTGAGGTATGACAGCCTTGGCGTTTCGCGCGGGATATTCGCCCCCGCGATCCGTTACTCGAAAGGGTTCTATTATGTGACATGCACGTTTGTCGACGGAGGCGGGAATTTCATTGTGACGGCGAAGAACCCTGCCGGGCCGTGGTCACAACCGGTCTGGCTCCCCCAGGTATCGGGCATCGATCCATCCCTGTTCTTCGACGACGACGGGAAGGCGTACTTGCTGTACAACAGTGTCGCGCCTGACAACACGCCGTTGTATGAGGGGCACAGGACCATCAGAATGCGCGGCTTCGACACCGACCGTTTGAGAGTGATGGACGATGAGCGGATTCTTGTCAACGGTGGCACGGACATTAAACAGAAGCCTGTCTGGATAGAGGGTCCTCATGTTTTCAGGGTGAATGGATACTATTACTTGATAGCGGCGGAAGGCGGGACCGCCGAGAATCATTCGGAGGTGGTCTTCAGGAGCAGGCTCATTGAGGGACCGTATCTCCCGTATGATGACAATCCCATTCTGACGCAGCGGGACCTCAGTCCTGACCGGATAGATCCGGTCACATGCACCGGCCACGCCGACTTCGTCGAGACACCAGAAGGAGGATGGTGGGCGGTGTTTCTTGGCTGTCAGCCATATCCCCCCTACGCCGGGAACTACTATAATACCGGGAGAGAAACCTTCCTTGCGCCCGTCAGATGGAAAGACGGATGGCCGACGATCCTCCCTCATGGGCAACGGGTTCCCCGACGCCATCCTTATCCCCTTCCGTCGACCAGGGAGACGGGTGAACTCTCCTACGGCGGGAACATCGCATACACGGATGACTTCGACGCGACCAGCCTTGACCTGAATTGGGAATTCCTGAGAGCTCCCCTTGAGCGGTGGTACAGTCTGACCGAGAAACCCGGAAGCCTGGCAGTACAATTGCGACCCGAGACCTGCAACGGCAAAAACAACCCGAGCTTTCTTGCGCGCCGCCAGCAACACGCCGATTGCCAGGCGACAACGGCCATGGAATTCAACCCAAAGGAAGATTTCGAAAAGGCAGGACTCCTGGTGTTCCAGAACGAGACGCACTACTATTTCCTGTGCAAGTCACTTGAAGAGGGGCGACCTGTTGTGCAACTGTTCAGGTCTTCGGACTCGACCGATGGAATGGACCTCCTCGCCTCCCGGACATTGGACGGGGCGGAAGGAACGGAGAAAATCGTTCTCCGGATCGATGCCGAGGGAAAGACGTACGCGTTTTCGTATTCATTCAATCGAAAAGATTGGGTGAAGGTGATGGAGAACGTCGACGGGACGTTCCTGAGCACCAGAGTTGCAGGGGGATTTGTCGGATCCGTGTTTGCGCTGTATGCCACGTCGGTCGGGAAGCCCGACAGGAACACGGCGTATTTCGATTGGTTTTCCTACAAGGGGGATGAGCCGCCGGACAGATAGCCGCCCGGCGTTTTCGACGCGATGTGTTGCGGGTATCCTCAAAATCGCCTGTGTAAAGAGCAACTTCCTGAAGGGAAACAGCTATGGTGAGGCGCTGCACTATTTTTGTCGCTCCTGTCCTTCTCTGTCTCTGCCTGGGCGTTTTGCCTGCGGCTACACAACCCTCCGGCGGACCCTACGGGCCGGTCCGGCAGAGTTACCCGCTGCCTCCAGCGGCCGGAAAGATCTATTATGTCGCCGTCAACGGGCAGGCACACCAATCGGGCGAATCGCTCGAGAAGCCGACGACGCTTGAATCCGCGATCGGGCTAGTACGCACGGGAGACGCAATCGTTCTGCGCGGTGGCGTCTACCGAACCGGGAACCTCGTGCTCAACCAGGGGATCACCATTCAGCCCTATGCGGATGAAGAGCCGATCCTGAAGGGGACCGACGTTCCCACGCAGTGGGAGAACCTGGGAAACGGTTTGTGGGTGACCAGATGGAGGCACCTGTTCCCCTCTTCGCCGGCAGACTGGTGGCCACGGAAACGTGAAGGGAAGAAAACTCCCTTGTATCGGTTCAACAATGATATGGTGTTCGTCGACGGTCGCTTCCTGCAGGCCGTCGGCTGGGAAGGGGAAGTCGATTCGAACACGTATTGCATCGATTATGACTCGGCGAACGTGTACATCGGCGTCGACCCGGCAACCCATCTCGTGGAAATCACCTCGCACGACTGCGCAATTCTCAGGACAACCGGGGAATGTCACGGAAAGAGATCCGACCACAAGGGATACACCATCCGGGGAATCACGTTCACCCAATACGCCTACCGGGCGCTGGAAATCGAAGGGAAGGAGCCGGTCGGATTGTCTGACGAATCCACCTACGGGAAGGACGTCGTTGGTTCGACACTGGAGAACTGCACGATTTCGTTCTGTTCGCGTGTCGCCGGGTACTTTCGTGGGGATCATTTTACCATGCGGCACTGCAAGGTCAGCGACACGAGTACCGAAGGGGTCTACATCATCGGTTCGTCCGACGTTTTGTTGGAAGGAAATATCTTCACGCGCAACAACATCGAAAACATTACCGGCTATTTTCCGGCTGCGGTGAAGATTTTCAACCAGTGCCACCGGGCTACCTGCAACGACAATCTGGTCATCGATCTGCCGCATTCGAACGGGATCTGGTACGACGTCGGAGAGGTCGACGGCGTCTTCACAAACAATTGGGTGCAGGACGTCGGCAGCGATGCCCCGACGATTGCCACCGACCAAGTCTGGCCGAGCGACAACGGATTCTTCTTCGAAATTTCCAAAGGGGCCATCTGCGCAGGCAACGTCTTTGTGCATTGCGATCACGGCATGTTGGTGTTGAACAGTTCGAATGTCCGCATATACCAGAACACCTTCGTGAACAGCACTGCGTGCATCGGTCGGAACGGCCGGGTCGCCGCCGGCGATCGTTTCGGCTGGCATGCAAGTACGGGACCTGACGTCGAACAACGCGAGGGACACGAGTTCGTCAACAATCTGTTGACCGGCGACGAGGAGTTTCAGCGCCCTTTGCTTTTTGTATGGCAGCCGTCGTCGCTCTGCGAACGGCTTCCCCGGCCGGAGTTGCGCGAGATCGATAACAACGTGTTCGTCCGCGGTGCCGAAACAGCCCTGTATCCGTTGATCCTTTGGAGTCCCGCGTCGAATGGACGCTGTCAGACGGGAATCGATACGGCAGAGGGGCTGCAGCGAATGTTCCCGGAGATCGCGCGTGGAAATCGGTCGTTCCAGGATTACGACGGCCCATTGTTCAAAAGCCGACGCCTCGGCAACTTTGCGCTGCTCGCGGCCTTCCCCGGAGCGACAGCCGGGGTGAAGGTACCCGATGCGATCCGGAAGGTCCTCATGTCCGGGGGCCCGCCCGTCGGGTATGTCGGGGCATACCTCCCTGGGCATTCTGAATTGGAACCATTGAAGAAGGAGTGAGGTGAATTATGGCAAGAGTCGGCAATCGTGTTCGCGCGGCGATGCTCATCGTAGTCGCGTTGACGACGCTGAGCGGCCGGTGTCCCGCACAGCTCGCAAAAGGTCAGACAAAGTTTCTCGGTTCGAGCATCGGGATTCTCCACCCCACGTTCTCGACGTACTTCAATCAGGTGACCCCCGAAAATGACGGCAAATGGGGGAGCGTTGAAGGTGTGCAGGGATCGTTCTCGTTCTCTGCACTTGACAACATCTATCAGTTTGCCGTCAACAACACGTACCGCTACAAGCACCACAATCTCGTCTGGGGAAATCAGCAGCCGTCGTGGATTACGTCGTTGGATTCGGCGAACCAACGGGCCGAAGTGGAAAAGTGGATTGACACAATCGCGGCGCGCTACCCGTCGACATCGTTTGTCGACGTTGTCAACGAACCTCTGCACGCCCCGCCTGGGTACGCCGCGGCCCTCGGCGGAGCCGGCACGACCGGCTGGGATTGGGTCGTCACGGCATTTGCCATGGCCCGGCATGCATTCTTTCCCGGCGTGAAGCTGCTGATCAACGACTACAACATCCTGCAGAGCAATTCGACCACCGATACCTACATTCGGATCATTGATACGCTTAAGGTCAGGCACCTTATCGACGGCATCGGCATTCAGGGGCATTATTTTGAATTCAGGAGCCCTGCGGCCACCCCGGGGGGATACCTCTACCCTATCAGCACGATCAAGTACAATCTCAACAGGCTGACGGCACTTGGCTTGCCGGTGTACATCTCCGAATTCGACATCAATGAGCCGGTGGACTCGATTCAGTTGCAGAATTACCAGACATACTTCCCGCTCTTTTGGGAGAATCCGGGTGTCGCCGGGATCACGTTGTGGGGATATGAACAGGGGTATATTTGGCAGACGAACGGTTACCTTCTTCGGTCAAACGGAACGGAGCGCCCTGCACTCCAGTGGCTGCGTCGATATCTGGCTTCACCCATGAACACCGGTGCTGGCTTCGCCGCTCGACACGAACGGGATCCAGAAAAATGCTCTTCTGCAGTGGCATCCGTCGAAGAGCGCGCTTTCCTATCGCGTCCAGGTGGCGATCGACAGTCTGTTTGCATCGGTCGCCGCAGACACAACCGTTCCTGATACTTTGGTGCAGCTCAGCCCCCTGGCATCCAATGTGAAGTTTTTCTGGCACGTTTCTGCAGCAAACGACAGCGGCGCAAGTTCGTACTCGCTCACGGGGAGCTTCACGACGGGTGACCAGATCCTCTCGGTGAATGCACCCGAGAGAACTCCCCTCGCCTACGGCCTGTCTCAGAATTACCCGAACCCGTTTAATCCGAGCACGATCATACGATATACGATTGCAGGAGACGGGCGACAGGGGACGGGGAACAGCGACGTACACCTGGTGGTGTATGATGTTCTTGGGCGGGAGGTCGCAGTGCTTGTGAACGAGAAGCAGCCGGCGGGGACGTATGAAGCGAGAATGGATGGGACGAAGTTGTCGAGCGGTCTGTACTTCTACCGATTGACGGCCGGATCTTTTGCCGCGACGAAGACAATGGCGCTCATCAAGTAATCCGCTGCTCTGGGAGGACACTTTTGGCTTTCTGAACACGCACAGGAGGCCCTTATGAAGTCGATCCTGCAGAATCAAATGGGGGGAAACAAGCATCGCTGCACACTCTTGTCCCTGCTCCTCTGTATTGTTACGACAGGGATGGCCCAAACTGACACCGTCGACGTTCCCAGCGACCGCGGTCACGGCGAAGGGGGATTGAACGCCGCCGTGTCAGCGGCCATCGGCTCGGGAACGCTTTCGAAAACTGTTTTCCGGCTGGAGCCGTTCGGATATTACATTCTCGACAGCACCATCACGGTACCTGCAGGAACCAGGCTCACCATCGTTGCGCCGGAACCCGGGATGACGCAGCAGACTGCTCCCCCGATGATCGTCTGGAGTTCGCGTGACGGGATTTCCACTTCGCGCAACTTCCGATGTTTCGGCGATATCACGCTGAAGAACATCTGGCTTCTTTCTGCAAACACTGCCGGCAATCAGACTTTTACAGGTCTGAAGATTGAGGACAGTCCGGACACGATCCATGGTCAGCTTGGCACGTTCGTCGGCGTCCTGTTCGACTATTTCCCGATACCGGGGGAGGATGCGGGTGGAGCGGTAACCGTTGCATCACGTCACTTCCGGGGGACGTTCAGCAACTGCTACTTCCGTAACTGCACGGACAGTCACTTTCGCTACTACGGAAGAGCCGTCTCGTTCCCGTACGGCGTCACGGGCTGCCACACGGACAGCCTTGTGTTCGAAAACTGCACCTTTGCGAACATCGGATATGTGTACATGCAGGAGAACGGAAACTACGGCGATGTCATTCAATTCAACCACTGTACGTTTCTGAATGTTATAATGTATCCGCTCGAATCGGGGTGGTGGCACTGGCTTTCAGTGACGAACAGTGTCTTTGTGAATCCATTTCTGTACGGCGACGTCTCGTACCCGAACGGCTATAGGGACACTGTCGGTGGCACGATGCACATAGATAGTATCTCGACATTCGGCTTTCCTATCCCCTTCACGGAATCTGACCGCCACATTCTATTCACCCACAGCAGTTATTTCATCGAAGAGTGGGTCAGTGAGTACATGGCGAGCATTGTTGACCCGTACTCGGAGACGTTCAGTGTTCGCCCACAACCCATGCTGACGCCGGGAACGCTGGCATTCTTTGACAACGCCGTGAACGGCGTGAAGGCTTTCCCTTTCATGAACAGGGCCTATTTGTTCGATTCGACGGACCCGGGCTTCATTTTCCCGCCGACCAATCAGGAGGGCATCAGGAGGTTCCTCTGGAAGAAATGGTTCAACAGTGAGGATACTACCTGGGCATTTCATCCTGAAGACGATATTGCCGGCGTGTGGCCGATGAAAGAGAATCTATCATACACCAACCCGTCCCTGCTGACCTCAGGCATGGGTGGGTTTCCGCCCGGAGACCTGTACCGTTGGTTCCCGGAGAAGTACATCCAATGGAAAGCGCAGGCGGAAACGGAAAATGCGCGGATCTCTTCATGGCTCGCCACGGGTACCGATCCGGGTGGTCCTGATGCTGTTCAGACGCCATCTGGTCAAGTCTCTCCTTCGCGGTACGCCTTGAGCCAGAACTATCCGAATCCGTTCAATCCGAAAACAGTCATCAGTGGACAGTTGACAGTAGACAGTTGGGCAAAGCTCGTGGTATACGATGTGTTGGGCAGGGTGGTGGCAACGCTGGTGGATCAAAAGCTTCACGCAGGGAAATTTTCCTATACCTTCGACGCGCGTGCCCTTGCGAACGGCATGTACTTCTACCGGCTCGAAGCAGAAGGAAAGGTGATAGTGAAGAAGATGACCTTGCTGAAGTAGCTGAACGGTATATTGGAGAAATGAGCTCTCTGTTGACCAAGTTATGACCTGGTCTTTGTCACCTGTTTGTGTGCGGCAATTTAGTAAATGTACGAATTGATGACATTTTCCAGCATCTCCTGGCGCCCGCTTTGAATCGAAGGACGGGGTTGAGACTGGATCCACCGGTCAAGATCTGCGAGTCCGACTTTCCCCGCCATAATGTCCGCCCCGATCCCTGCGGCGAAACTCGCATAACGGTTTGCGACGAAACCCGACAGCGCTTTGTCCTCGATGATCTGGTGCGCGATGAGGAGGCCCCGGGCGAATGTGTCCATGCCGCCGATGTGCGCATAGATAACGTCAACCGGTTCGACGGAACTCCGCCTGACTTTCGCATCGAAATTGAGCCCGCCCGAGCCCAGTCCTCCCTGTGTAAGAATGATGATCATCGCCAGCGTCGTGGAGTAAATGTCCGTCGGAAATTGGTCTGTATCCCAGCCCAGGAGCATGTCTCCACGGTTCGCGTCTACGCTCCCGAGTCTCCCCGCTGCAGAGGCGACTGCGAGTTCATGTTCGAAGGTGTGCCCCGCCAATGTCGCATGGTTGGCTTCGATATTGAGCTTGAAGTGTTCGAGAAGCCCGTGCTCCGTGAGAAAGTATAACGCCGCGGCCGAATCGGAATCGTATTGGTGTTTGGTGGGTTCCGCGGGTTTCGGCTCGATCAGAAACTGGCCCGTGAAACCGATCTTCTGTTTGTATTCGACTGCCATCCTGAGGAAGCGGGCCATTTGCTCCTGCTCATGCTTGAGGTCCGTGTTCAGGAGCGTCTCATATCCTTCCCGTCCTCCCCAGAAGACATAATTCCCGCCGCCGAGTTCTTTTGTGGCATCGATCGCATGCTTGACCTGCGCGGCTGCGTGGGCCATCACGTGTGCATTGGGGTTCGTCGCCGCACCCTGGGAATACATCGCGGCGCTGAAGAGATTGGCGGTTCCCCACAGGAGTTTGACTCCGGTTTCCTTTTGCAGGGTCCTGGCACGCTCGACCATCGTCTCCAAATTCTTGCACGATAGTGCAAAGGTCTCCCCTTCCGGAGCGATGTCGCGGTCGTGGAAACAGTAGTAGTCTACGCCGAGCTTCTGAAAAAGTTCAAAGGCGGCATCCATGGTATCTTTTGCCCGGTCGATGGGATTTGCCGCCGCGTGCCACTCTCTTGCGAAGCTTGCCCCTCCGAACATGTCCGCCCCGCTCCCCATCATCGTATGCCAGTAGGCAATGGAGAAGCGAAGGTGCTCCGCCATTGTTTTGCCGCCGACCTTCTGGGACTTGTTATAGTACCTGAATGCGAGCGGATTCCTGGAATCCTTCCCCTCGAAGGGAATGGGTTTTTCGATTTTTGGGAAGAACCTGTTCAGCATAGCTCTCTCTGCCTGATTTGGTGAAGGGGACAGTTTGCGGTGGAAGCGTTCCCTGCTTTCAACCCGATACTCCGAAATCTGTTCAATAGCTATTGAACCGCTTTGATTGAAGAAACAAAAAAGCATCCGTGGTGGAGCTACTAGGAGGGGCGAGTCCCTGGTCTTCCTGCCCGGAAACCGTCTAGAGCGAAGATCCGGGTCATTTGTTCAAGACCCTCGAGGACTCACGGACGATGAACTCCGTTTCGAGCACGACTCGCTCGGGCGGCAGCAATGTCGAGGACTCGATGTTCCGGATAAGAATCTCCGCCGCCTTTCTGCCGATTTCCAGTTGCGGCGCCCTGATGGTGGTGAGTGGAACCGGATAGATCTTGGCGTAGGAGATATCATCATTGCCGACAATGGAGATGTCGTCGGGCACCCGGATGCGCAATTCTTTCAGCGCCATCATTACCGCTAGCGCTTGCTGGTCATTGAAACAGACGATCGCGGTGGGATAGTCTTCCCTGTTCCTCCCTTTGAAATATTCCAGCGTCTTCGCGAAGCTGTCCTCGTGCCGGGACCCGACGGAGACAATCATTTCTTTTTTGAACACCAGCGTGCTTTCACTGAACGCATCACGGAATCCTTCGATCCGTTCCTGCGTGTGCGAGGAGTTGGGTGGACCGGCGAAATGCACTATTTTGGTATGCCCGCTCTCAAACAGATATTTCACGGCTCTTTTAATTGCTTTCAAGTTGTCAATTGCGACGACGTTGGCCTGGATCCCCTTGACATCTTCGAGAAGAACGAACGGACAGTTGATCATCTTCAGCTTGAACAGATGTTCAATCTCCGCGGTCCCCTCAACGCTGGGAGCGATGATTGCGCCTTTGATGTCTTTGGCCGAAAAGAGGTGGGAAAAATTCTTTTCGGTATGGTAATCATTCTCCGAGCTGGCGACAAGGAGGGAATATCCTTTGCTGTTCGCGTACTCCCGGACTCCGGTCGCTATCGTCGTGTAAAACGGGTAGTTCAGATCCTTGAGAATGATGCCGATACTCTTGTCCTGTCCCCCGTTCTTGAGATTTCGTGCGACCCCCTTGGGTCGGAAGTTGAGCTCCTTCATCACTTCGAGGATGTGATTCCTCGTTCCAAGCTTGACGGAATCTTTCCCATTGATGACGGCCGACACAGTTCCCTTGGACACCCCCGCACGCTTTGCGACATCTTCTATTGTGAGTCTTTTCATGAATGTCTCAGCCGGCCCGACGGAATTGTTTTATCTGAAACGGTTCAAATATCTGTTTAGTAGTCAAAATAGCGTTTACCCGTGCCAAAATCAACAAAAATCTATGGTGCAATCGGTTGTGGACACTTCCCTTCGCTGGATCCATGAGCCTCTACGACCCGTCAAGGAGATTCTTCCCGGCCAAACCTAAATACGGGAAGAAATGGGCTCATTTGTCTCATCGACCTGGCTTTAGATCGCGGGAATTTGGCACTACATTTCGACAAGTAACGAAGTGAAATCCGTGGAACGCAAGACTATCAATGTCTTCCGGGCCCTCGGCGAACGCAACCGCATCCGTATCCTGAAAATGTTGGGGGAGCGTGAGCTGTGCGTTTGTGAGGTACGCGAAGTGCTGAACCTCTCTACCTCAACAGTCTCCAAGCATCTCTCGATCCTGCGCGATGCAGGACTGATCCTGGACTGGAAGGACGGCAAGTGGGTCAACTACAAACTGAACGCGGACGTCGCGGACAGCCTTATCCGACTCCTGCCTGGCGTCCTGAAAAGCGGCCTGGCCGATGAGTAGCAAATCCTCCAGGACCGGGAGAAGGTGAAACAGATGGCCAACCAAGAAAATTAGCAGAGGGCTTCGGGAACCTCCGGCCTCTCCCCTCGCGTTTCTGATGTATTCTCTATCCATCTACAACAGGAGGCCTCATGAGACACCACCGTTGGTATACTTTCCTCGCGTTGCTCCTTTCGCTCGGCTTGACCTCTCGGCTCGGCCTGGCTCAACAGCAAGCCGGAATGAAAATGCTGATCGAGCGGGGAAAATATCTCGTCGAGTTCGGCGGATGCACCGATTGCCACTCACCCAAGAATATGACGCCGCAGGGGCCTGTGCCTGACCCCACGAGATTACTTTCGGGGTCACCATCGACCTCTCCGCTCCCGGCCGTTCCTGAAAACGTGCTCGCCCCTGACAAGTGGGGTGCGCTCACAACGAATGATCTGACTGCGTGGGCAGGCCCCTGGGGCGTGTCGTTCGCTGCAAACCTGACCCCGGATCGGAACACCGGCCTTGGGAATTGGACCGAAGCAATGTTCATCAAGGCTTTGAGAACAGGAAAGCATATGGGAGAAGGCCGCATGATTCTCCCTCCGATGCCGTGGGAGGGGATCGGGAAACTCAAAGACGCGGACCTGAAAGCCATCTTTGCCTACCTCCATTCGCTGAAGCCCATCAATAACCCGGTCCACGACCCTCTCCCGCCGGCCGGCTCGGCGATGGAAAAGAAATAGAGCATGCCAATTCGTATTCATGCGCAACAAGTGAGAACGATCGCCCTCCTTGTTCTTGTCAGTTGTTTTACATCCGTTGACGCTCGATCGCAATACCGCGAGATCCCCGTTCGCACCGGTGGTTCGATCCAGGGGCAGGTGCGACTTGCCGATGGTTCTCCGATGCCGGCGGGGCTCGCTATCACGAAGGACGACGCTGTCTGTGGTACCCGCCCATCGCTGTCGCGACTCGTCGTCGGTCGTGGCAGGGGGGTGGAAAATGCCGTCGTATATCTGAAAGGGATCGATGAAGGGAAGAATTTCCGGAATCGAAAGACGGCGACCCTCGATCAGAAGGGATGTGAATTCCGACCGCATATCATGGTGTTGAATCAGAACGCGCCGCTTGAGATCGTCAACAACGACCGCGTTCTGCACAATGTCCACGCCTACGAGTTCACAAAGAGTCCGACAACCCTCTTCAACATCGCGCAGCCGATCAAGGGGCAGAAGTCCAGAATTGATGCGTCACAGTTCCGGAACGCCGGCCTTGTCATGATCACCTGCGACGCGGGTCACCCGTGGATGAGCGCCTACATCTTTCGGGTGGAAAATCCGTACTACGCCGTCACGGATGCAAACGGGCATTTCCGCATCGATGGTGTCCCCCCGGGAACCTACACGCTTGCCATGTGGCACGAGGGGGTCGGAATAAAGAGGAAGGATTTGGAGCAAGGAACCGTGACGAAGTATACTTTCGAGGAGCCGTATTCCCAGTCGCAACAGATCAGCGTTCCTCCCCGCGGGTCGGTGCGGGCGGAGTTTGAACTGAAGTTGAGATGAAATCGGTGCGCCGGCATCCCTTCGCTCTCTGGCAGGTCACGAGAGGATTTCATCAAGAAACTGGATAGGATGAATGATGTGTCCGCCCACCTCCCCGCCGATTTGTTCCCGGCAGGAAGTCCCACTGGCAAGAATGGCCGTTCCCCCAGAAGTGCCGACACTGCTGATAATCTCCCGGGCAAGATCCTTCCCCACATTTTTGCTGAGTTCGTAGTACTGGCTTTTGTATCCGAAGCTCCCCGCCATGCCGCAACATTCCGCGGTCGAGACAGCAACGGTGAACCCCAACTTCTCAAGGAACTCGGGCGTCGACGAGCCGATGCCGATCGATTTCATCTGACAATGGCCGTGATAGAACACCTTCGTCGCCGTCTTCCGTATGCGGCCGCGCAGTGCCTCTTCCCCCAGTTTTCCCTCGGCAATCATCAAGTTCAAATACTCAATCGGATCATAACAGTGCTCCGGGACCCTTGCATCGAACGCCCCGCCATGGATCAATGTCCGGTATTCCTGGCGCACCATCGCAAGCACGCTCGGCTCCGCAAACAGAATATCGTAGCCCGAGAGTATCAGGGATCCCAGGTAAGTCGCCACACGGTGTGCGCTCTTTCGGGCAGACGGCACAAGGCCCTGCGAAAGTGCGGCACGGCCGTCATCGAGAACCTTCCCCAACTCCACGGGGAGTCCGAGTTTTTCGAACACCCGGACAACGGCCATACCGACGTCGGGATTGTTGTACTGGGTGAACACATCGGCAAAGAGAATCAGCTTCCTTCCGGCCGCAGGGGTTTCGACGCCAGCCTGTGTGGTCTTCCTGTACGCCCGGTATTGCCGGCGAAGAGTCTTCCGGGCAAAGGATGGAAGAGACCGGCGTTTTTCAATGCCGAAAATCCTCGAAAGGGCGGCTTTGCTGATGGCAAGAGTGTTCATCCGGTTCACGAAGCCCGGAATTACCGATGCGAGCTTCGCCAGCGTGGAGAATCTGCCGAAAAATTCCTTTTGCAGCGACCCCTCTCCTGCATCGAGTAGCCGCTGCTTGATGACCGTGTTCAATCCCGGGATGTTGATCCGGACGGGACAATTCGGGACACAACGGGAACACCCTGTGCACAGGTCGGCAAACCTCCCTGCTTGAAGCGACCCTGTCGTCGCGACGGTCCATGCCCCGCCGATCCCTCCGGTGTAACACTCGCCGCCGAAGGCGTGCCCGCCGACCGCCTGGAAATTCGCGCACACATTCATGCACGCACCGCACCGGATGCAGTACAGCGTCTCACGAAGATCATCATCCTCGCGCAGCTTCATCCGCCCATTATCAAGGAGCACAAGGTGGAACTCCCTCTGCGTGTCGGACCGTCCATTCAGATTCAACACCGGCAACGGGAGAGGGGGCTCGAGGATATTCGTATAGGTGGAAAGGGGCTGCCCGGTGGCGCTCGCGGCCAGGAGCTCGATGAATGTGCCGAAGTCCTTCCTGGTGGGAACGATTTTTTCGATCCCGGCTATCGCAATATGCACGGCGGGCAGATGGGTGGTGAGGCGTATGTTCCCTTCGCTCTCCACAAGAAGGATCGCTCCTTCGGCGGCGGAGATCATGTTCGCCCCGCTGATTCCAACGTCTGCAGAGAGAAATTTTTCCCGCAGGATGTCTCGCGCGAATTCCGTGAGCTGTTCACCGGTATCGAGGGCTTTTTCGGTTTTGAAATGTTCCTTGAAGAGCTTCGATATCCTTTCCCGGCTCCGGTGGATCGCGGGCGCGACGCTGTGCGAGGGCTGTTCCTTCGAGACCTGGAGAATGAACTCCGCCAGGTCGGTTTCAGCAACTTCGATGTGATCCGCCTCGAGGGCCTGATTGAGCCCGATCTCTTCCGAAGTGATCGACTTCGCCTTCACGACGAGCCTGGCTCCCTGTGATCGACACACTTCCTGCACGTATCGTACGGCTTCTTGCTTCGTCTCCGCGAAGAATACATTCCCTCCCCTTCGCCGGATGGCGTTCGTGAGAAGCTCAACCAGATGCGGGAGTTGACGGATCGATTCCTCCTTGACCGCCCGTGCCCGATCCTTCAGCGCCTCATAATCGTCGATCTGTGCGATTGCCCGGTATCGATTCGTATTGAACGTCTGCGTGTTCAGCCGAACCGCGTCGCTCTCCAGAGAAAGCGCAAGGTCAAGGGCCCTGGACAAATTCTCCTTTTTTGTTTTGTCTGCGACTTCGCGTGGATGAACGGGCGATTCTTTCATGCGATCATTCCAGAACGATGATGTGGAGTTTCCCCGGACCATGGACGCCGCGCACCAGAGGCCCCATGTCTGCGGTCGCGCTCGGGCCGGTAATGAACGAGAAGCTTCGTCGCAGCCCTTCCCCGTTCAGATATTCGGCCGAGAGAACGTCCCGTGGCCGCGGAACGATCGACTTCCCCTCGAGGACAACGATATGTTTCCGGGTCAGCATGCCGGTGGGCGCGGTGAGATTCCTGCTCACCGAGACGCACACCGAACCGGTGCTGGCAACTCCGCAAAATGCGTCGGTCACACCCGCTCCCGTTGTTTTCAGCTGTGCAGTGTCCGGCGCGGTGATGACCTTGCTGCTCCTTGCGAACGTCGCGAAGAGTCGGACATCAAGATCGTCGGGTGACGGCAAGAGTACGGATTCGTACTCCGCGGTCTCCCTCTCGAGCGCCGCGTTGAGCGCCTCCGCGTTTCGAGCAACTGTCTCGGCAGTCGCGGCGGCAAGACGGGCGTTCTTGAGAAACGTTTCGATCATTGATCGGCGGTTTGTTCCAGAGTCCCCTGCGGGCGGATCGGGATTCACGTTGTCTTCAGGCATTTCTCGAAATGCTTTTCATTGTCCATGAAGTAGCCCCGGTCATCCGGGTTGTACCGTTTCAACTCAAACGACTCCGCCACGATGTTCCGCCAGGCCTGGAGATCGGAAACGGCGCCCGTCGCGATCGCCTGGACCCCGATGTTCCCGACGAGGGTGCCCTCCACCGGTCCTGCAAATACCGGGAGACCGATGGCATCCGCAGTGAATTGCGCCAGGAGTTCGTTCTGAATGCCGCCGCCGACCGCGTGCAGCGTTTCCACTTTCTTCCCGGTTACCTGTTCGATTTCACCGATCGTCTTCCGATAACTGAAGGCGAGACTTTCCAGGACGACCCGGATGATAAACCCCGGGGTCGATCGTGCTTCCTGCCCTGTTTCGGAGAGATAGGAGGCAATCTTTGCCGGCATGTCACCCGGTTTCAGAAACCGCGGATCGTTCAAGTCCACCCACGATCGCACGAATCCCTCCTCTTCGGCAAGTTGGGCCAGGCGGGCGTAGCTGAATTCTTTCCCGTTCTCAAACCAGTATCTTCTGCATTCCTGGATCGGCCAGAGTCCGATGATGTTCTTGAGAAACCTCGTCGTCCCTTCAATCCCCCCCTCATTGGTGAAGTTGTATTTCATCGCCGACTCCTGGAGCAGGGGAGCATTCAGTTCCACTCCCATCAGTGACCAGGTGCCTGAACTGAGGAAGGCCCAGCTCCCCCCGCGCGCGGGAACAGAGACGACCGCCGAGGCGGTGTCGTGCCCCGCGCTCGCGACAACCGGTGTCCGGGGATCCAAACCTGTTCGTTGGGCGAGCTCGGGACGAAGAACCCCGAGATGTCCACCCGATTCGATCATCTCCGGAAAAATCTTTCTCGGAAATCCGAACCGATCAATGAGCTCCCAGCTCCAGTTGCGGGTTCCCGGATCGGCAAGACTTGTCGTCGAAGCGATCGTGAACTCCGCCCTTCTTCTTCCCGAGAGGAAGAAGTTCAGGTAGTCAGGCATGAGCAGCATCGCATCCGCGACATCCAACAGGTTGAGCGAATTCCTCGCCTCCGCCAGGAGTTGGAAGAGCGTATTGTACTGTGCAAACTGAATTCCGGCGGTTTTATAGATCACATCGCGCGGAACGATTCTGAACGCCTCCTCCATCATATGATCGGTGCGCGGGTCGCGGTAATGGTACGGGTAGCCGAGGACACGCCCGTCCGGGTCGACCAGAACATAGTCGACCCCCCACGTATCGACGCCGATGCCGTCGAATCCCGATCCAAATTCCTTTCGTGCTTTCGTTAACCCCTCGACGATTTCTCTATTGATCGCCAGAATGTCCCAGTGGATGCTCTTCATATGCTGCATGTTGTGCGTCGGGAAACGATGCACCTCATCCAGGATGATCTTCCGTTCCTGAAGGGTCGCAACGACGCACCGTCCGCTTTCGGCACCAATATCAACGCCGATGTATCTTTTTGTCATTACTTACCTCGTGCTCAGCACGTCCATTTCGTATTTCTGGATCTCGCCGATGTAGTCTTCGCCGACCGGTACGCCATGCTTCAAACAGTAGTAGTCGTACACTGCACCGTAAGGCTTAGTCTTCAGGAGCTCCAGGAATGCCAGGCGCTCGAAGTTCTTTCCGTTGTTCTCGAAGGCTTTCAGTTGTTCCGTTGGTTCGAGGAGCGCGGAAAGAAACGCGAGCTGCGCCGCGCGGACTCCGACAACATACGCGCCGATGCGGTTCACACTCCCGTCGAAATAATCCAGTCCGATGTTGATCCGGTCAAGGGCCCTGGAACGGACGATCTCCTGGGCGATGAATTGAAGCTCATCATTCAAAATGACTACATGGTCACTGTCCCAGCGGACGCCCCGGCTGACGTGCAGCAGCAATTCATCGATAAAGAGCAGGAGTGAAGAGATTTTATCTCCGATTTGCTCGGTCGGATGGAAATGGCCGGTGTCGATGCACAGAGATTTCTTGTTCCTGACGGCGTACCCCATGTAAAATTCGTGCGATCCCACCACCATCGATTCGGAACCGATGCCGAAAAGCTTGCTTTCCAGCGTATCCTTGAGATATTCCTTCGGGTATTCCTCGGCAAAGATTTCATCAAGCGATTGTTTCAAGAGTGACCGATGGGCCTGGCGATCGACCGGGATATCCTTCGACCCGTCCGGAATCCAGATATTGTTTACGGCTGCAGTTCCAAGTTGTTTCCCCATCTCAGCGGCAATTTTCCGGGTCCGCTTCACATGTTCGATCCAGAATCTTCGGTATGCCTCATTCTTGCTTGCAAGGGTGTATCCATCATCCGCGTATGGATGGGAGAAGCAGGTCGGATTGAAATCCAGCCCGATCCCCAATTTCTTCGCCCAGTCAATCCAGCTCTGGAAGTGCTTTACTTCGATCCTGTCACGGTCGACCTTCTCCCCCTTGAAGTCCCCGTAGATCGCGTGGAGGTTCAGGCGCTGCTTGCCCGGAAGCAGGCTCATCACCTTCTCGATGTCCATCTTCACCTGTTCAATCGTCCGTGCTTTGCCGGGATAATTCCCCGTCACCTGAATGCCGCCGCCGCCCAGCTCGGCATCCGGCGTTTCGAATCCACCGACATCATCTGTCTGCCAACAGTGCAGACTGATCTTCACCTTGTCCATCTTCTTGATCGCTTCCTCGGTATCCACGCCCATACCCGCATATTCACCCTTTGCAAGCAGGTACGCCTTTTCAATAATTGCCGGATCTTTCATTGTCAGGATTCCTTGCGATGACGACACATTCTACAACTTTATGACAAATGTCGAGAGTATGAGGACGATCAATCCAATCGACAAGACAAGGACGGTCTTCCCCCCCGCCCCTTTCCATTCCTTGAGGATGATCCCCCACACGTTACTGAACAGAATATTCAGGGCCATCAGGATGCTCCAGCCAAACGCGAGCATCCCCGCCGGCAATTTGCTCAGCCCCATCCCAAAGAAAAAGAACTGAAGGTACCAGAGTGTGCCGCCCAGGAAGCAGAGCATCACATTGGATGCGAGAATGCCGCCGGACACAGACACGTAATCTTTAAAAGTCCTGTTCTTTGCATTCAGGTAGATACAATAGACGAAATTGGTGAGGAATCCTCCGAACATGACGAAAATATAGATGGGATTGGACACGAAGAGCGGGTCTGTGTTCACCCCCTGCGCCACCTCCTTGATTTTGTTGCCTGCATCCATCACTCCGGCGATCCCCGTCAACCCGAGGCTGAAACACGCGCTCATAATGCCGGCGAGGATGGCAATCAAGAGCCCCTTTTTGAGAGCGAACTCGCCGATCGCTTTCTTCCTGTCTTCTTCCGACATGTTCTTCGAGCGCAGTGCTCCGGCGTATCCGACAATTGCGATCCCCGCAACGCAGATCGAAACGCCGATCAGGATCATGAGCCCTTCGTGCGTGCTGAAGAGATCCCCCCCTTCGAGCATCGGAGCGGCGAGCGTCCCGAACGCTGCACAAAATCCCAGGGCCACAGACTGTCCCATCGCGACCCCGAGATATCGCATGCTGAGCCCGAACGTCAAACCACCGACACCCCACAACGCCCCAAAGAGGAGAGTATTCAACATTGCACCGGTTGGGGAGTCTTGCAGGACGGCACCCAGGTGAGGGACTGTGAGGTAGGCGAAAATCCAGGGCGCAATAATCCATGAAACAACCCCCTGGACAATCCAGTAGGACTCCCAGGACCATTCTTTCACCTTCTTGATCGGGACATAGAAGCTTGCCGCGCAGGCGCTCCCGATGGCCATGATCAATACTCCGAAGAGAGACGTCATAGAGCTACCCTTTATCGGCATCGGGAACAGTCAACAGCGCATGCTCCGGAGGGAGATCTTCATTTCTTCCATAATTACGACTATCCTTTCCCCTATTGCAAATCCAAACCTCTCTTCACTTGAACAGAGCCACGTCAAGTTTCGGGACATATCGCCTGTTAACGGGTCTTCCCGACCCCTTCCACCCTGCGCAGCATCTCATGAAGTAAGAAGAGTGGAACACTCCGAAGATGTGGAAGAGGCAGGCGAAGTTCCTCTCGCGGGAGTCCGTATTTTATGCACAGTCCCACAACTCATTCGATAGCAACCTGCAAACAAGTGGTCGCGCACCTGCTGGACCGGCTCGATCAGGACATTCACACCCCTCCCTATTCGACTCTCCGACATCATTTGATGCGCTGCCCCAACTGCCGCGCTTATCTTGACACGTTGAAGAAGACGATCCTCTTGTACCAGAAATACCCGCTGCCCGAAATGTCGAGGGCACTCCGGAAAAGGGTTCATGCCCGACTCAGGATGGACCTGAATTTGCATGCTCGTTTCCCGGGTTCACGCCCGTAATATCCCAGCTTTCACTCCTTCACAGGCATGAGAAATCCATAATGAAAAACAAAGACCACTGGTATGACGGTGCGTTCTACGATCGGGTGATAGCTCCCCATCAAGACAAGGCGTTCGCGCATATCAAAGAACTTATTGCCGACGGAGGAACGGTCGTGGATGTCGGCTGTGGGACCGGGAGGCTGGCGCTTCAGCTGGCGGACAAATGCAGCAGTGTTGACGGTCTCGATCCGAGCAAAAGGAATATAGCTGTCGCCAGAGAGAAACTCTCAGGAAGACCGGAGAAGAGCGTGCGATTCCATCATGCCGATGCACTTGGATTCTTCAGGGATCGAAGCTCGCGGTATGACTATGCGACCATTTCCTACGTCATCCATGAGGTGGACGAGAAAGACCGCATTGCGCTTCTGCAGGCCCTCGCCTCTTCCAGCCGCAATCTCATCATGGTCGATTACCTGGTGCCTCAACCGGGAAGCGCCCGAAAAATACTGAATGAGATCGTTGAATTCGTGGCAGGGCGAACGCACTACAGAAACTTCAAATCTTTCGTATCGGGAAACGGTCTCATCGGGCTGGCAGAGAGGGCTGGGCTGCATATTGTGCTTGAACGGAAAAACGACCCTGTCTCCAGCCACATCGTTGTTGCGACCCGGGAACCAGTGCTCATCCAATCGTGATGTGCCACGCCATCACGCTTTTCCGCCGGCCTCTCATGCTCCATCAGTACCGACGCGGATAGCGCACAAAACGCCAGGGACCCCCGCCCAGAACTTCGCCGCATGCTGCATGGAGTAGACTGCCCCCGGGATATGCCATGCCATAGATCGCACTCAATATCCCGCCATCAGCGTATCCCCGTCTCAAAGTATGCACCTGCGATGTTGAATTCCCGCCCTCGCTCATTGTATTCTCTCCTGGGGACATTTGTCACACAACCAGTTTCACTTTTGTTCTGGCTTTCCCAACGGAAGTACCTGCTGAGACGTACGTCCATGTTGATGGAGAGTTGCCTACGCACCTCCGCGGTTGTCCCTGCGGAATACTTCAAGATTATCATAAAAAAATCCTTCTGCCTCGACATGATAAAGAATAATTTGATTTCATCCCACAAACTCTCTAAGATACCGCCGAAACCGGACCTTCATTTTCGGGAGATACTGCATTCCTCCAATGCATGATCGTTGCGACAGCATCAAACCGGATTCACCGTTTCTCAGAAGAGGAGGATCATCATGCTAAGGCGATTAACAGAATACCTCGACAAAAACTCCGTGAAATACGTCGTCCTGACACACTCGCCGGCGTACACGGCACTCGAAGTTGCCGCAATATCTCACGTCCCCGGCAGGGAGGTCGCCAAGACTGTTATGGTGAACATGGAAGGGAAAATGTGTATGGCGGTCCTTCCGTCGTCCTTTATGGTCGACTTCGACCTCTTGCAGAAGGCTCTGCGCGCAACCGCCATGGAACTTGCCGCAGAGAATGATTTTAAGGAGCTGTTTCCTGATTGCGAGATCGGGGCAATGCCCCCCTTTGGAAACCTGTTCGGTATGGACGTGTTCGTTGATCGAAACCTCATCGGGGAGCATGAAATCATCTTCAACGCCGGAAACCACAGGGAGCTGATACGAATGGATACGGCCGACTTTGAACGGCTCGTGCAACCGAAGGTGCTCCCATTCGGCGTACGGAGAAAATGGCTTGAAGATGAAATCGAGGCGACGCCCTAGACTCCTCGAGCGACGATGGGACGGAAGTCTCGGTACCAGCGGGGCCAACAGATGGATGGCGAAACTACTTTTTGGAAAAAATAGTCCATAGCTTTCCATGAATTCGCCGCTCCCTCATAATCCCTGAGAGCTCCCGTGATCAATCTGTGGTCCCGTACTTCCCTTTCGTTCATACTCATAATGATCATCTCTGCGGGCCGGGCTACCGGGCAGCAAGAATCGACGCGACTGATGGTGGGCACGTCCGGCATCGACATCCGGTGGTACGCGCCGAACATTGTGAGAGTGCGCGTCGTGCCCACTCATACATTTCCTGTGACGCAGAGTCTCAGCGTCATTGCACACCCGACGCCCCCTCCCCAAAGCACGAAAAGATACAAGACCTCTCTTGAGATAACTTCCGGCCGGCTGCGGGTGTCGGTTGACACAGCAACGGGGAAACTCACTTTCGCCGATACGTCTGGCGGTGCATTTCTCTCAGCATCCGGAATCGATCCGCAGACTTTTCTCCCTTCAACAGCCGGTGGAGAGCGCAGCTACCGCATTCGACAGGAGTTTTCTCTTTCGACCGGGGAGGGTCTCTATGGGCTCGGCCAGTTTGAGAATCCGGTTGTGAATTACCGCGGAGAGGACATTCTCCTCGCGCAGGCGAACCGGACCGCGATCAATCCTTTTTTGGTTTCGACAAAGGGATTCGGCATTCTCTGGGACAACTATTCGGAGTCGCGTTTTTCCGACTCCCCGCACGGAACATACTTTGCATCGGAGGTCGCCGATCAGATAGACTACTACGTCGTCTATGGACCGGCCCTCGATTCCGTCATTGCCGGATATCGCCTCCTGACGGGAAAAGCGCCTCTTTACGGCAAATGGGCGTACGGCTACTGGCAATCCAAGGAACGGTACAAAACCGGGGATGAACTTCTCTCCGTATTGCGGGAATATCGGCGGCGGAACATTGCCATCGACAACATTGTGCAGGATTGGAGTTATTGGGGAGGGATGGGGAACTTCAGCGGAATGACCTGGGACTCCACAACCTACCCCGATCCGAAGGGGATGATTGATTCTCTGCACAGGAATCATGCGCATCTGATGGTGTCGATTTGGCCGGCGTTTGGTCCCGCATCGGAGATCTTCAGGGCAATGGCCGCAAACGGGTTTCTCTATTCTCCGGACCATTGGAATACGGGCAAAGTTTATGATGCGTACAATCCCCTGGCACGCGATCTCTACTGGTCCTATGTCAAAAAAGGACTCTTCGATGTCGGTGTCGATGCCTTCTGGATGGATGCCACGGAACCGGAATTCCGGTGCAGTGACGACCGGTATATCACCGAGCTGACCATGTTGCGCGCGGGGAGCAATCACCTGGGCAGCTTCGCGCGATATCTGAACACCTATTCCCTGATGACGACGGAAGCAGTGTATGACCACCAGCGGGAGGCGACGGATGCGAAGCGGGTGTACATCCTCACTCGCTCAGCATTCAGCGGACAGCAGCGATATGGCGCAACAACCTGGTCGGGAGACACCTTTGCCTCGTGGGACGATCTCCGGGTGCAAATTGCCGCCGGGATCAACTTCTCGATGTCCGGCATCCCATACTGGACCAATGACATCGGCGGGTTCAACACCGAAGCACATTTCCCGCGAGGACTTGCAGACCCGGCGTACCGGGAGTTGTATGTCCGCTGGTTTCAATTCGGGACGTTCTGTCCGATTTTCCGCTCCCACGGCACAAACATTCCCCGGGAGATCTGGCAGTTTGGAGGTCCGGGAGACTGGTCGTATGACGCTCTCGTCGCAAGCGATCAGCTCCGGTACCGCCTGCTCGATTACATCTACTCGGTTGCAGGAAGCGTCACTCTTCGAGACTACTCCTTCGTCAGGGGCCTGGCGATGGATTTCCACGGCGATCGCAACGTGTACTCCATTTCCGACCAATACATGTTCGGCCCGTCGCTGATGGTGTGCCCGGTGACCCGACCGATGCTTTATCCCCCTCAGTACAAAGGGATCGATATTACTCCGGACCATTTCTATTCGCCGGAGGGCCGCGACCATGGCATGGACCTGCAGATCTACCGCGGGACCGAATTCAAGACCCTGGTCCTCGCACGAAAGACCGATGCCTGTCAAATCAGCTGGATCGGCTGCCTCCCCGAAGAACTTGACACCACGTACAGCGTGAGGATGTCGGGGAAATTGATGAGCGAGGAAAAGGGGAGATATCTTTTCCACATCCTGACAAACGGGGGAGTTCGACTCTGGATTGACAACAAGCTTCTGATTGATCAGTGGAGCAATCTGGAGCAGAACGATTTTACCGTTCCGGTCGACCTGAAGGCAAGAACTAAGTATGCTCTTCGTCTGGAGCACCGTCAGAATATTCCTCACAGCGCATCGTTGAGGATCAATTGGGAGAAGCCGGGAGCACCGCCCCCTTCGGGAAACCGGCGCAGAGTCTACTTTCCCCGGGGCACCCGATGGTTTGACTTCTGGGATGGGACAACAAGGGAAGGGGGACGGAGCATGCTCGTCGACGCTCCGATTGGACGAATACCTCTTTTTGTTCCTGCCGGCTCGATCATCCCCATGATTCCGGCGATCCAATACGCATCCGCGGCATCGACCTCGCCGATCGAAGTCCGCGTTTATCCGGGCAAAGATGTACACTTCACCCTGTATGACGATGAAGGGGACAACTACAATTACGAGAAGGGCGCCTACAGCCTCATCCCGCTGCACTGGGATCAGTCAGCCAGAACCCTGACGATCGACAGGCAGGAAGGAACATTTCCCGGAGCTCCTCCTGTACGCATCTTTCGGATTGTTCTCGTCCGTGCGAACCACGGCGGGGGATCAGAGCTCTCAGAGCAACCGGACAGGATCGTCGAATACCGTGGTGATCCGGTCACGATCACGTTCTGAAAGAGTACCATCCTCTTTATCTGTCACGAGACGGCAAAGCCTTTTCAGCAATGATGAAAAGGCTTTGTCATCCCTGGAGTGTCGTGGAAGCGGTGAAGGGGAGCTCATTGGACTTTTGCGGCGCCGAGCTCCGTCAGTTGGTACTCCCCGTCCTTTTCCTTCGCCAGGCCCGATTCTACCATTTCCCGCAACGCGCTCCGGACGCGAAACAACGGGAGCGTCGTCGTCTCTGCAATCTGGCCGGGCGTCGCATTCGATTTCATGGCGCGCAGCATCGCTGACGCAGACGCGGTAAGCGTGCCGTCGGGATTGACGCATGCCATAGCAGTACCCTCCTTTGGTAAGTGCACGGCACGGGAGCGGCGGCCTTCGCCGCTCCTACACCATGAGTACCGGTTCATCCAACTAGTGCCTATCCAACTATCATTTGCTAGATCCCGACACAAGAAACGTGTCGGGATGCCCGCCTGCCCCATTCAGCACTCGACGGCGGGCAGGCTCATTCCAACAGTAATTTTACCTTCACGTTGTTCGGTAAAATTAGTTGGAATGGCACTAGACGAGCGCTTTCTTGCTGAAATACCAATCTACCTGCTCCAACTCCTTCTTTTTCGCCACCCGCTCCTCGGCCATCTCCTGCGTATTCGGAGTCGGAACGATCACTTTGTCACCTGGCCGCCAGTTGGCGGGTGTGGCCACTTTGTGTTTGTCCGCTGTCTGCAGCGCATCGACAAGGCGAAGGATTTCATCCATGTTCCTGCCGGTGGTCAACGGATAGTAAATCATCGCACGGACGATGCCGTCGGGATCGATAACGAAGACACAGCGCGAAGTCTCCGTCTTGCTCTCGCCCGGCATAATCATCCCGTAGGCCGTCGCGACCTCTTTATTCAGATCGGCAATAACCGGGAACGGAATCTTCACGCCGAATTTCTCTTCGATGTTTCGGACCCAGGCAATGTGGGAATAAATGCTGTCGATGCTGAGTCCGAGAAGCTCCACGTTTCGTTTCTTGAACTCCGGGTGAAGCTGTGCGAATCCGATGAATTCGGTCGTGCACACCGGAGTGAAGTCGGCCGGATGAGAAAAAAGGATAAGCCAGCTTCCCTTATAATCTTCCAGTTTCAATACGCCGTGTGTTGTGGCCACTTCGAACTTGGGTGCAGGCTGTCCAAGCCGTGGCAACGATTTCACTCCGTCGGTGGGATTGGGCATAGTGTCCATGATCAGTTCCTTTTTGGCTGGAGGTGGGTGATTTCTTCCCGGGCCGCTCCGGAGGGGGAGCAGTGACGCCGGGCAGAGGTTGCACATGAGATGCATGGAACAGGAAAACGGGTTCTCATCTAACGATGAGTCAGGAATACGAGATCCTTCGACCTTCCCGCAGGGGAAACTCTGATTTCTTTGAATTCTCCCCGGACATACCTTCCCTCGACCGTGGTGTTCAAGGGGGCATGAAGCTTGAACTCAACATTCCAGCTCTTCGGCCATGCCGGGAGAAGGAAGATCTTCCGACCTTCCGTCTGGATGACCATGGCCTGCAGAGCCTTCAAAAGAACACTCCCGTGATCCTGGTCCGGCGTCCAATCGTAATTGGGTCCCCAGAAGGCCGGGAAACGTGATTCAACATTCTTATTCTTTGCGCGCCCGACGATATAGCTCTTGACGGTGTCCGCGAGGCCGAGATATGCGGCAAACAGATCGTCCTGCCGCCACCCGGCATTCCCTCTGTCCTGCCTGTACCGGAATGCCTCAACGCCTAACTCTCTTGTGGGTGTGTCAAAGGCGACCAGTCGGAACGGAAATACCGCATAGAGCTCAGGGTTCTCAATATTCTGTTTGTCGGCAAAATTGTCTGCGGGGGCCAGCATCCTGACGCCATCCAGTTCCCTGGTCGGCAGTTCGGGAAGTTTGCCCTCGAGGGATATCCAGAATCGCCGCTCTTTCGCGCTGGTCGCCTGGACTGGCAATGCCTGCAATCGGCGGAGAACAGCATGGAGTCCGGCAATCTCGGGCATCGGGTTGGTGCAATTCCACCACGTCTCAGCCGACTGCGCGGGATGCATCAGCAATTTGCCGTTCGCATCCAACCTGTATTGTTGATCGAAGAAGGTCAGGACCTGATGGGCCGCGGGCAGGAGCATTTCCGCAAGGAATGTCGGGTCGAGCGTGTGCTCATAGTACTCGAGCATGAGCCAGACGAGTTCCAGCCCTGAGACCCACTCCCATTTGTGCCAGCGGCTCTCCTGGAGCTTGTCCTTCCGTTCTGCGAACGGCGTCCAACCATACGTCTCGGTGAACATATCCCCCCAGAAATAGATGCACTCAGGGATATACGCTCCGTCGTGGTTCAGAAAGAGGTGTGTGCGGTACCGGAAGAGCGGCATGAGGTCCTTTCCATACATGCGGAAGAGCGGCTTCATGAGGTCGTAATCGCCGGAGGTGCACATGCTGTAGTACGGTAACCTGGTATTTTGCCACCAGTAGCCCGGGCCCCATCGCCGATAATCCGCGTCGCCCGGCTCGTGGTCGAAGGGGACCGTGAAGATCGATCCGTTAAACTTGATCGGGTATCTGCCGCGGCCCGCACACGCGCTCATATAGCGTTGAAGCGCGTATGCCCGGGAGACATCGAAGGCATCGGTCGATTCGACAGCGTCCGTCGTGTCGACACCCGTCACATCGATCCAGCTTCTGCTCCAGAAACTTCTCCACCATCGGATGTGCGCACTTCGCAATGCGTCGATCGACTCTCCTTCCGCCTCCGAGACTATCTTCTCGGCGTGCTCCAGCCAGGCGGCGGAAGAGGCAGGATGTTGGGTCACCACAGGAATGTTGAACAGGTGATGCTTCGCAGAAGAAGACATCAGGTGTGCTCCGTCACGGCGTTGTGCCCCCTGTGCACTGATCAGGGCGCCGAACACGCGGTGAAGGAGAGGGTCGGGGCGCGGGAAAGCCTCCATACCCTGAATCCGTGCGGTCAGCGCCGGTCCTACCGATTTCACATTGCGATGGAACCAGCCAATCTGATGCGGCCGTGGCGGACTGAGTGAATCAGGCTCCACGATCGTCAAGGCCTCACCGCCATGTTCGCTCTTTCTCCCATAGAAGATATCGCTCACTTCCACCATGGAGAGCGTATCTCTCTTTGTCCTCCACAAGTTGATGGCCGCGACTGCAATTTTTGGCCTGTCACTCTTGATCTCCAGATGAATGACCGGGTGATTGGCATCGACCCAGAGGGAGATGGACGTCCGATCACCCGGCACTCCGAATTGCACGACCATCACTCCCTGATCCAGATGCAGGGTCTGGTTGAAACCGACCAGCGGAGTATCAGGCGGTGGGACCAACGACAGATCCACGCGTCCGACTTTGAGGAGTCTTCCATTATCCCCCCAGCTGTCCGACTTCCCAATGTAAAAGGACAGACCACCCGACGGGTCTACCCATGCGTTGATTCCAATATCTCCGTTGCCAATCGGCATTGAACCATTGTAGTCCGTGCTCGGCGTTTTCCATTCGATATTGTATTTCGCAACGCGGAGGAAACCTGTATCCACCGGCACCGCAGATTGTCCGCGAACGGCAGATGAAACAAGGATCAACGGAACCCAGAAAGAAAGGAGACGCATGATCAGCCCTTCGAGCGGAGTAATGACGGATCTGCAGAGCTTCGTGAGGCAACCAACGGGAGATCGACTAATCCAGGTCGTCCCTCCTTTTCATCGTGCAAGTATCGAGATCCTCAAGCGCATGAGCTCTCATTTACCGCTTTTCGTAAGGAGAGGGCCTCAGGGCGGCGCGATTATCACTTGAGAATTGCGACACGTCCCTTCAAGCGGATATCGTCGGAAGCGTGGCCGACGAGGATCTGGAATTCGCCCGGTTCGACAACCCGTTTCATTTCCCGGTTCCAGATGGCGAATTCCTCACCCGGGAGCTGAAGCTCGACCGACTTGCTCTCTCCGGCGTGCAAGGCGACTCTCGCAAAACCCTTCAGGGCGAGGACAGGTGTGGTAACACTCGACACCGGATGCACGAGATAGCATTGAACGACATCCTCCCCGCCACACGTTCCGCTGTTCTTCACGTCGAGCGTGACCGTGACCGTCTCTCCCGGGTGACAGGTTGCCGGCTCGATGCGAAGATGTGAATACTCGAATGTCGTGTAGCTGAGCCCATGTCCGAATGCATACAAGTTTCGTCCGTCAGCATCCACATAACTTCGTTTGGCAGACGGTTTGTGATCATAGTAGTCCGGGAGCTGTCCGACCGTCCTGGGAAAAGAGATCGGCAATTTTCCCGAAGGATTGACATCGCCGAAGAGAGCGTCGACGATCGCTGTTCCGCCGGCCTCGCCGGGATACCATGCTTCAATGATCGCCGGGATGTTTTCCGCACACCAGTTGATCGAAAGCGGACGACCGTTGAGCAGGACGACCACGGTCGGCGTCCCGGTCTGATAAACCGCCTTCAGGAGCTTCTCCTGGTGAGCATCCAGGTCCAGATCGGTCCGGTCTTTTCCTTCGCCGACAACATCATCCGTTTCACCAAGGACGGCAACGGCAACATCCGACTCTTTTGCCGCAGCCACTGCACGCGAGACAGGGCTGTTCCGGTCGACGGAATCCTCATGGATCAGTCGCCACTGAAATCTGATCCCCGCATAGCCGGTCAGCTCAGCATATTCCAACCGGAGGGGGTAGGCTTTTCCCCCCACCATGGAAACCCGGCCCGTCATCATCACATTCACCTGGAAGTTCTTCCAGTTGTCAACGATGAGCGAATCGTTCCAAAAGAGGCGACCTTTGTCATCGGTAATGATACCGAGTTCATAGGTGCCGCTTACCGGCGGGATGAGTGCCCCGGTCCATCGAACAGAAAAAGAGTCCCTCTTCACCGAAGGAGCCGGCGATCCGACGTCCCAGTAGGGGGCCATGAGTGTATCGACTCGACTCACCGCCGGGGTTCCCTGCAGATCCGGATTATTGAAATACTCGCCGGTCAGTCCATTATGCTTCAGGTCTTTTGTTCTCAGAGCGTTCGGCTCGACAACGCTGAGGAAGGTGTTCGGAAGCGCGCCCGCTTCGTAGCGTATTTTCATCGTGGTGCCGTATTTCGCGCGCAGAGCCTGGAGCACGGAAACCCCGACCGCTCCGGCAGGCGAATAGTCTCCCAGCGCCGAGACGTTTGCCAGGGGGCCGATCACTGCGATCGATTTCAATCCCCTGGAGAGGGGCAGCAAGGCGTTCCGGTTTTGCAGCAAACAGAGTGACTCGTCGGCTGCTTTCTTCGCAAGATCCCGGTGAGCGACGGATCGGACGCGTCGATGAATCAGAGTGACATCGGTGTACGGACTGTCGAACAGGCCCAGCAGGAACTTGACACGGAGAACGTCTCCCACCGCACGATCCAACGCTGTCGCCGGGAGGAGCCCATCGTGCACAGCCTCGACGATGCTCTTCTGAAAAACCTCGTGGTCGAAGTCATAAAACTGCATATCCAGGCCGGCTGAAATGGCCTGAACGATGGCATCCCTGGGAGTTGCAGCAGTTCTATGCGTGGAGATCTGCATCGCGACCGCTCCGAGGTCGGAGAGGACAAACCCGCGGAAGCCCCACTCGTTTCTGAGGATTTCCGTAAGAAGCCACCGATTGCTGACGCATGGTATGCCGTCGAGTTCGTGGTACGCCGCCATCACCCCGAGCGCTCCCCCTTTTCTGATTGCCGTCTCGAAGACAGAAAGGTACGACTCGCGTTCCTCCCGCTCTCCGATCGATACGGGTGCGGTGTTACTTCCGCTTTCAGGAACACCGTGCATCGCAAAATGCTTCGGCTCGGCAATGATGGAATGATCGCTCGTGAGATCGTCTCCCTGGAGGCCCTTGACCATTGCCAGGCCGATCTGCGCATCCAGGAACGGATCTTCGCCGTAGGTTTCTTCCGTGCGACCCCATCGCGGATCACGTGCCAGATCGAGAACGGGACCGAGTTCCATGTGGACACCGTGTGCCCGTGCTTCGGTGGCGATTGCCGAGCCTATGCTCCCGACGAGAGCGGTATCCCACGTGCAGGCGAGCCCTATCGACTGCGGGAATGTCGTGCTCCCTTTTCCCAGGTATCCGTGTAGTCCTTCTTCAATGAACAGAACGGGTATTCCCAAGCGCGTGTGTTCCAGAGCGAAACGCTGTATCTGATTGCTCACTTCGGCAGTTGAAGGATACAAGTCATGGACGGAGCCTATGCCATGCGCACCGATCGAGGTTTGGGCCTTTGTTTCAGAAAAGACTCCTCCCTCGGCAACCTCCCTGCCCCAGTACATGTCAAGCTGGGCTGCTTTTTCTTCGAGAGTCATCCGGGACACAAGATCGTTTACGCGATTGTCGATCGGAATTGCTGGGTTCCTGTACGGCAGGAGAGTGTTCTCCTGACAATACAGCCCCTCGAGGGTGAAGCATGCCGGGGAGAGGAACATGAGCATCACCAGGAGAGAAACGCCGGGTAGACCGACCAAGTGACTGAAGAACAACGCCGCGATGAAATTGCGCATGAGATAAGCGCCGATGTGAGTACGAAGGAGTATGGGACGGAATGAAGAAATGAGCAACCAGGGCAAGCTACATGAGTTCACGAAGAGAATCAAGGGGACGACCTTCCCAGAGAAGCGATCGGACGGACGGGGTGAGGGCTTTCAGAACTCTGTGGGCGACAGGGAGGGATAAGGGAAAGGCCCGGACTTTCCCGGGCCTGGAAGTGTTGTCAGACCTGCTAATTCCTGTTCCAATTACTTGAGGCCGCGCTTCTTCTTTTCAATCAGGACCTGGGCATCGACCGAGGAAGTGCAAATCGGACACAAGTACCTCCGGGTGGTCTCGTTGAAGTCCGGTTCGACAGTCTGTAGACAATGAGGACACCGGACAGTGAGCGTTTTGTCTTCTCGATGTTTTGCCATGGATGGTCGATCCTTTAACGTCCCCGTCGATTTGAATCAGCTGCACGATCTGGCGAGCTCGGGGCTGGAGCGGTCGTGGATTCACGGGAGTGCCCGATTTCTCGCATCGGCGTGCTCGGTTGCGAAACAGCTCCAGAAGATGTTCCACCTCCGGCCGGCAGATAAACCGGCTGTTCGGGTACCAGCGGGGGCGGATAGACGATCACGATAACAGGCTGAGACGGTTCGTTGGACACAGGGACAACCGCCGAAGTTGACTCGTCCGAGGTGGTCGCAAATTGCGTGTAGCAGCCGGACAGAATCAACGAAATAAGGATCGCCACTGCAATCAGGAGTAAGAACGAGCTGATGGATTTCATGGGAGTCGATCCTTTCAACTGTCAACGTATTGACTACAAAAGTCGTGCCCCGGAACAGCTGTGGAAAATGGCCGATTTCTACCACCGTGTGTATAGTGAAGTACACTTTGAGTCCTTCCAAGTAGACAGTGCATCCGGTCCCCTAGGCTCTTGCATTTTCTTTCTCCCCCAGTTATTATTTTGTCTGCCGGCGATTATTCGTGCCGTAAGCCAACCCCCGCCCCCCTGGGCGGCCTCAAGACCTTCGTCAACTGTTCTTTCTCAGTTCCCGTGCAGTTCCGCACACCGCTTTGCTCCTTCGGGGCGGACTCTTCTCCGTTCCTTTCTCAGGCCGATTTCAAGATCACCCTAAGGCGAACAGCCATGAACCCGCAGATTCCAGTACCCGATCCGATCCCTGCTCCTGCGTGGATTTTTCATATTCTCGGCGCCGCACTCTTTATGCTCCACATTCTCATGATTAATGTCCTGATAGGCGGTACATTGATCGCTCTTGTTGCGCGTTTGCGGAGAGCAGCGGGTGTCACGACGCTCACCGACGGATTGGCGCGTAAACTCCCGGTGGTGTTTGCCCTGGGTATTACTCTGGGGGTAGCCCCCCTCCTCTTCCTCCAGGTGATTTACGGCCATCTGTTCTATACGAGCTCCATCCTGATGGGAACATTCTGGATTGTCATCATCCCTCTCATTATCCTCGGCTACTATGCCGCGTATGTTCACGCAAAATCGATCCGGCCGATGCTCGCAACGGCTGCAATCGCCTGCACCGCGTGCGTCCTGTTGTATGTCGCATTCATGCTGGTGAACAACAATCTCCTGATGATGCAGCCGGCAAAATGGACGGAGTATTTTTCCGACCGCAACGGTACGCTCCTTGACTTCCCGGATCCAACACTCATTCCTCGCTATCTCCACTTCCTTGCCGCCTCGGTGGCCATCGCGGGGCTCGCCTCCGCGTGGGTATGGAAGATTCGCGCTGGACGTGGCATTCCAGCAAGTGAGAAAGTGGTTGAACGGGGATTGTATCTCTTCGGTGTCGCTACCATCGTACAGATTGCCGACGGTCTCTGGTTTCTCTTTTCTCTCCGCCGTGATTTCATGATGGGCTTCCTGGGCGGCGAACCGGTCGCAACGATCGGTATCTGGACCGGATTCCTCTGCGCCATCGGCGCGTTGGCGGCAGCATTTGCGAGACAGTTTTATCCGACGCTGATTATGATCGCACTGACGCTGGTCGCAATGGTATTCACGCGCGACGCACTCCGGTTGATGTACCTGAGGGACGTGTTCGACCTCTCATCGCTGCACGTGCACCCACAGTACGGTGTGCTCCTCCTCTTCGGCCTTGTCCTTCTCATCGGGCTTGCATGTGTGGCATGGATGATGAAGGCGGGATTTCGCACAACCCCGGGAAGGAGCGCGCAATGAATTATCCGATCTGGGACTTGCCGACCATCGGCGGCGGTTCTCTCATAGCCGTTATCGCCGTCCTCCACGTCTATATTTCGCATCTTGCCGTCGGCGGAGGGCTGTTCCTCTGGTTGACTGACCTGCTGAGCGTAAGGAAGAAGGACACAAAGCTCACAGATTATGTCCGCCGACATACATGGTTCTTCCTCCTTTTGACCATGGTGTTTGGTGGAGTGACAGGCGTGGGGATATGGTTTATCATCGGGTTAGTGCAACCGGCGGGGACGTCCGTCCTCATCCATAATTTCGTCTTCGGGTGGGCTATCGAATGGGTGTTTTTTGTGGGGGAGATCGTCGCCCTCCTGATCTACCACTACAGGTTTACCGCTCTTTCGGAACGTGACCGGCTCCGGGTCGCGTTCCTGTATGCCCTTTTCGCCTGGCTGAGCCTTGTGGTGATCAATGGCATCCTGACCTTCATGCTCACCCCCGGAAAGTGGATTCAGACTCATGATTTCTGGGACGGATTTCTGAATCCCACATTTCTTCCTGCGCTGTTCTTCCGGTCGTTCGCCGCAGCAATGCTGGCCGGCTTGTTCGGCTTCGTCACTGCGGTCATGACCCATGACGAAGAGTTCCGTCACAGGATGATCGCATATTGTGGCAAGTGGTTGCTGTATCCTCTCCTCGGGCTTGCCCCCTCCGCGGCATGGTATTACTTCGCTTTGCCCGAAGAGATCCGGATAAGGAGCTTTGGGTTGAATCCACAGATCGTTCCCTTCACGCGGATCTTTGTGGGAGCCACGGTTGTCATCTTTGTTCTCGGCCTGCTCCTGGTTCGGCAAAGGTCCTTGAGTCTTCAGCGCGCCATCACGGCTGTGCTGCTCGTCGTGGGCTTGAGCTGGATAGGTGGATTTGAGTATTTGCGTGAAATCTCCCGGAAGCCGTTCATCATCCCGGGATATCTGTACAGTACTTCAATGACCGTCGATGAGGTGCCGGAGCTGAATCGGGACGGCGTGCTCCATTCTGCCAAATGGTCCAATGTGAGAGAAGTGACGTCCGGCAATCTCGCCCCGGCCGGCAAGGAGCTCTTCCGGATCGAGTGCCTTGGATGTCATACAATTCGCGGCGTCCGCAACGACATTGTCCCGCGCATCAAGAGCTTCACCTACCTTGGCCTGCTGGCGCAACTCACCGGACAGGGCAAAATTCAGACCTATATGCCTCCCTTTGTGGGAACTGAAGGGGAGAAGAAGGCGCTCGCGTATTATCTCACAACGGAGATCAACGGCAAGAAAGTAGTTTGGGAACCGGAGAGCGGGGTCGGACGTCTGGATTCCCCTTCGATCCCGCATTTCGACGCGAAAAGCTCGGCGTACGTCCTCCTGGTGTGGAACGATCTCGGAATGCACTGCCTTTCCGATGGAGACGCCTGGTTCTGCTTCCTCCCGCCGGCCAACACACTTGAAGCGCAACTTATCAGACGGGGGGACCCGCCGCAGATCGTCCATGATAGTGTCGATCTTGTCTATGCAGTCGAAAAAGGATTTGAAAATCCGTCCGCTCACAGTGAATTCTGGAAGCATGCGGAGTCCCTCTTCGGGAAGAAGCTGGAGGACAATGTCGGTCTGTTTGGGAAAAAGGTGACCGGTTCATTCGATTTCGATTCCACGCGCAACAGTTTCATTGCGGCGGGCATTCCGGTTGTCCCGTACAACGATAACGGGACATACAACCCCTACCCCCTCTTCACCGTCGAAGCGCGAGAGAAGGCAACGGGGGCTGTTCTCATGACGACCAGAGTGGTTGCGCCCGTGTCCACCGAACTCGGCTGCCGGAACTGCCACGGGGGCGGGTGGCGGCATATGAACTCCGGGCTCGGGGAGGAGACGGCCATGAATATCCTTGCCGCGCACGACCGACTCAACGGAACCAATCTGCTGGCCATGGCCCGGGAGGGAAAGCCACAACTCTGCCAGAGCTGTCACCCGGATCCGGTACTGACGGCACCCGGGAAGCCGGGAGTTGTCGACTTCACGTCGGCAATGCATGGCTGGCATGCGAACTACATGCCGTTCAGCGATTCGAAGTCCTGCGCATTGTGCCATCCGAGCGCTCCGGCGGGAAATACCCGGTGTCTTCGTGACCCGCATAGCGCGCTGGGTCTCGGCTGTATTGACTGCCACGGAGATATGAAGGAAGATGCAGTCGCCCTGTTGAAAACCCAGCAGGAGAAGCCACCCGCCCGAAGGTTGATGGATCCGCTCGAAGTGAAGAACAAGGAGGGAATTGCAGCTCGAATCGGATGGATCGGTGAGAACGACTGCCTGAATTGCCACCAGGACTTTCAGCGGCCTGCAACAGGGGCTTCCGGATTCAATCAGTGGACCGGAGAGCTTTCGGAACTCTACCGGATTCGGTCGGACTATGCAGGCGTACGATGCCCGGCCTGTCATGGATCAACGCACGCATTGTACCCAACGCACAATCTGTTCGACCGTGACCACGACAATATTCAACCGCTGCAATATTCCGGCTCCCGCGCACCACTCGGGACAAATCACACCTGCGCCATCTGTCACAAGAAACCCATGCAGGATGCGCTCCATCATCCGAACATGGAACGGGCGATGCGAAACGCGAAGTTGCTTGAGTAGCACGGAAGCGTTTCACCAACGTCGGGAGGCGCGGACACTGTTCACGGCTTCGGGTTGATGTTTCCGACGCCGCTGATGGTTTGATGGACCACCGGTGGATTTCCGGAATAAACGATATTGCCTGTTCCGGCGATGACCGCATTCAGTTCATCCGCGGCATGGACTTCAACATTCCCTGTACCGGAAATCAGCACCGATGAATGCGATGAAGTAAAAGCAAAGTTGTGCACCTCGCCGGCGCCGGTGATCTCGATTGTCTGCGCAGTGGTGGAACCGGTCAGGCTTATGTGACCCGTCCCGGTAATACGGCACACTACACCACCCACGTGGATCGGTCCGGCCGTGAGAAAGTCTGCCGCGCCTGTACATTCAAGGCGCTCCACAGTGTTCATCGACACAAAGATGTTCACCGTGATGTTGCCGTATGAACCCTCCTGGAGGTTGACGATGAGCATCCCACCGTTGAAAGAAGTAACGACACGGGCAAGGATGTTGTCGTCCGCCTCGACGCGCAGTGTTTCAATTGTGTCCTGAGTAATTGTGACTTTTGCTATTCCTACCACCTGAATGCCGGTGAACGGAGAGACCGGACGTTGTTCCGACACGATTCTCCCCGAGCCGACGATCCGGTCATCAGGAGCGGTGACCCCACTCGAACACCCGTCCAACACCATCCCGGCAAGAAGAATCCCACTCAAAATCAGGAATCGCGGTCCCAGAATACTCATTGTTGATCCTTTCAGCAAGCGCCCACCCGGGTGGCAAAGCCGTGCTTCGGAAGAATAGAAAAAGCGGTCCGACGTTCCAGAGAGGCTTCCGTTTCCGGGTAAGAGAGGTGGAACAACTGTACCGCTTCTCCAGGATCAATATACGAGAATTCTAGGACGTGGTTACTGGATGGGGGCTCCCAGGAATTTCCCGTTCATGAGGTGGCGACACCCTCCCTCTTAGATTCCTCCAAGTTAATAGATTTATGGGGAGGCATCATGATCGCTCACTCGGTCCCTCAACTTTATTTAGAAAATGTCCTAGATCGTATACCCCAGCGATGCGCTATAGAGCGCCGGGGCGACAAGCTGATACCCTCGCACATGGGTAAGGACCGGTATTCGGATATCGCCATACACTGTGAGGTGGCGGGACGCGACGACTTCTATTCCCGGGGCGAGGTACACTCGTTCATAGCCGGTATTCTGAGGAACCGCGTTTGGTCCGCTGTCAATCGCCCGGAACGATCCCACAAGCTGGAGAGACGGAACAATCGGAAAGTCATCCAGAAGATTGTCGTAGTGCACGCCTACGTTCGCGTCGAAGCTATCGCCGGCGCGGTACCCCTCGCGTGAATTCAGCGCACGTTGCCACAACACCTGCCCGTACCACCCCCAACCATTTTCCTGTCTCATCCAGTACCCGCCAACGAGAAGATCCGTCGTACCCGTGCCGATCTGGGTGTCCCTGTCCATGAGCGATTGATGGAAGCTCCCGGTGGGCAGCTTCAGTCCATATTGAAGTCCTATCGACATATCCTCGGACAGGCCGGTATACATTCCCATAATGCGGACATCACCAAATGCGGTTTGATTCACCGCCCCCGGGTTGCCGTCGTCCCCGATTGTCCGGAAATAGCGATCCCAAATCGGTGCTTCAATCATGAATCCCCATTCCCTGCTCGCCATGTACTGGAGACTCAGCGTATAAAAGCTTGTCCTGATCTCCTTGTCATCGTTCGATTCCGCAGAAGCTCCGTTCCAGTTACTCCAGTTCTTCCCCTGATCCATATAGTTGTAGTGAAGGAACAGTCCGAAGCCCGATGAGACAGGCATCATCCATGCTGCGCCGACAGAGAAGACATTGCATCCGCACGCGCAGGCATGACCCGGCGCAGGTATACACAGTACGGTGATTGCGCTGAAGGCGACTAATTGACTGAGTTTTCTCATAACATCATCATCTCCCTATGTTCACACACCATTTCCCGGTAAGTGTTCTTCATAGTTTCAGTTTACAGAGGACAATTTACATCATCCTTTGTATGCTCCGTGGAGCAATGGAGGGAAATACCCCGTACTCGGCGGGGATTTCCTCATGAGAGAGGGAAGCTGACCTCCGAAATTACAGTGCGGAAGCAATGTTGGAACGGACTACGATGTCTGGGAGAACTGAGGAGGGTGGTCAATGGTGCGATTGGGCGGGTCGGGGATGAAAACAGGGATGGCAGGGAAACGACTGACGCTTCCCGATCCAACTGCCGGAAGGGAATGGTATTCTCCAAGAGTCGCCAGAAGCTCGTTCTGTTCCTTGGAAAAGCCTTCAGGAATTCCTGCGTTCTTCTGATTCTTCCCGTCCAGTCTTTTGCGAAGCTGGCAGCATCCTTTACACGTGTTGTCAGGCCTGTCTCTCTCTTCACAGAGATGTGAGGCGATATACTCCCGGTTCATGGCGAAGGACATGATGACGAAGCAGTCGTTGAATGACGCGACTGACAAACTGAGAAGTGACCCTATGATGAGGAACGGTTTCACGAGTAGAAAGCTGATGCGATGGAATCTGTGGAAGAGCTCATTTCCGCCTGACCTGCCGGGGTGTGCGGATGTGAGCAAACCCTCTACTCCTATAAACAACTGGTGGGAAATAAAGTGCCTGGAGAGCCGTAGTCTGAGACGGGGAAGGAGGGTTGCAACGCAGGGAGGGGATTCCAGGGCAAAAAAAAGACCGGGCTCCCGTTTATGGAGAGCCCGGTGGCATCAATTGAAGACAGTCGGTCGACTATTGTTTCTTGTCAATAGTTGGACCACGACGCTCCGCTGCTGTCCGAAGAGAATGTCTCCATCGGCTTCGCAGGTTTCTTCCGCCTTGCCGCGAAGACATCCTGCTTTTTTCTTCCCCAGGGGGTTGAAGCAGTTTTTTTCTTCGGTTGGCCTGTACGCGGAGCAAAAGCCGCCGGACGGCTCGCTCTTCGTTCCCGGGCCGGAAATTCCTTCGGCTGGCTCAGTTCCTTTTCAATCGCCGCCGGGTAGGGGCGGACAGAATAGCGTCGACCCGTAAACTGCTCGATTCTCCGCATGAACTGACGGTCATCGTCGGCAACAAGCGTTATCGCTTCCCCTGCCGCACCTGCCCGTCCTGTTCGCCCAATCCGGTGAACATACGATTCCCCTTCTTGAGGGATGTCGTAGTTGACAACATGGGAGATCCCTGTGACATCGATCCCACGGGCAGCGATATCCGTCGCCACCAGGACGCGGAACTTCCCTTGTTTGAACCCAGCCATGGCATGATCGCGCTGTGATTGGGTACGGTTTGAGTGGATCGCCACGGAGGTGATCCCTGTCCGTTCCAATCTCCGGCAGATCTTGTCTGCACCGTGCTTGGTCCTCGAAAAGATCAGAACGCTCTCCATCGACGGTGACGACAGGGCGTGAAGCAGTATGCCCATCTTCGTATCCCGCGTGGCGGCATAGAAGGACTGTCCGACCGTTTCTACAGGGTTATGACGGCCACCCGCATCCACCGTTACCGGGTCGCGGAGGATCGTCGACGTCAGCGAACCGATCTCGTCGGAAATCGTCGCGGAGAAAAGCATCGTCTGCCGATCCTTGGGGACCTTGGCAATAATCTTCCGAACGTCATGAATGAATCCCATATCGAGCATCCGGTCAGCTTCGTCCAGGACGAGAATCTCAACTTTCGAGAGATCGATCGTTCCCCGCTGCATATGGTCGAGAAGCCGGCCCGGTGTTGCGACGACAACGTCGCACGACCGTCGGAGCAATTTGATTTGATTGTCCATTCCGACCCCACCGAAGATGCTTACCGATCGGATCTCAAGAGGCCGTCCGAACGTCTCGAACGCGCCGTGCACTTGCTGGGCAAGTTCTCGTGTTGGAGTGAGAACCAACGCCCGTGGGCTTCGCGTGTGGACCCCGCGCGGTGATTGGGAGAGCCGGTGAAGCATGGGAAGGACAAATGCGGCTGTCTTTCCTGTGCCTGTCTGCGCGCACCCAACAACGTCTCGTCCCTCTATTCCAGCAGGGATCGCGAGAGTTTGAATCTTGGTTGGTTCGGTGTATCCGGCAAGCCGGACGCCTTCCAGAAGTTTGCTGGAAAGGCCAAATTCCGAAAAACTCATAATAAAACCTTATAAATGTGTAAGAATGATCCCATATCGTCAGTTTGACGGATATGGATCACAACTCAACGGAAAACGCTGGATAATGCTGCTGAAGTTTGCCGACGGGTGCCCTTCGAAACGGACAAGCGTCCAGAGTGAGGGAACACGGACCATTCCGGCCACTGAGAACAGATGACCTGTTCATCTTCGGTTTGGAACGGCTGAGAGGAAATTCAGAAGGGCGGTATCCGGTGAGGATCAACGGACAGCGAACAGCGAAATTCTTCCCGACAAAACCTTGCGCACAGTCATTGGAGAGCGATTCTCTAACGTCCGCCCCCGATATCTCTGACCGGTTGCGGCTTGTCGCTGGTTTGTAATCGAATAAATATACAATAATTTACTCACACTTCCTAATGGTAATAAAACTTTTTCTTGCTGTAACCCACCTGCTTCAAAGCACCCGGATTGCTCTATTTGCCCCTCTTTTGCCGGAATGACATCAGCGTCACAGGAGGTTCCCTCATCACCCGGGAGGCAGGGCCTCCCCTCCCCAAAACGGCCAGACATCTTCCATCACCAGACGGGGGCTCTCATTGAATAGCGTAACAAGAATGCAATCCGTATATTCCTTTCCGACCTTCCTATCCTTCAGTGCGGAGTCCTCTCCATGGCCCGACGCCTCGTCCCGCGATTCTTTTTGTACCTCCTTGACGTTGTCGCCTTTGTTGTTTGTTGTCTCGGCATTGTCCATATCGCGGCCAAACCAGGCCTCCCCATCTCTTTTGAAAGCCGGCGGGACACAGTCCGGTGCAACCGTGTTGACAGCGAGTTACTGAGTCGTCAGGTCCGGGAAGGCGACGCGCTACTCCAAATTGACGGACGATCGATTTCCAATCCCGAGGATGTTGAATTCCTCCTTGATGGGCTTCATGTCGGCGACCAAGTCTCGCTTCTGTGCTCCGGCCCGGAGGGAGACTATATTGTCAAGACATCCCTGCAGCATTACTACGGAGTGCCGTATCTCTGCACCGTCATATTCGTTAGCACACTCTTTTTTGGGGTAGGCCTGGTCGTTTTCTGGCGCAGGCCTGACGATCCGGCAGCCCGTGTCTATCATCTCGGATCGATAGGCACGGCGGTGATGCTTTCTACGACCTGGGGATCGTATCTTGGCACACCGCCTGCTATCGGTGTTGTGTTGCGCATGACTTTTTCGACGGCCTATGCGTTTGTGCCGCTCCTTTTTTTCCATTTCATGCGTCTTTTCCCCCACCCCAATCCGACGCGTTGGAGGGGTCTTCTCCCCCTGCTTTACACAGTGTCAACGATTCTTGCCGCCGGGACCGCGTACTCCTTTGCTGTTGCGTGGCAGCAGAACAGCGTACTCCTTTTTCATACTCACCTAGGCTGGTTCTCCGCCACCCGATCGTTCATGGTGCTTCTGGTATCCAGCGGGCTCTGGTCTATCCGCCAGTCCCACCTCCTGGCAGAAAACGAAGCCGAACGACGAAAGCTTCGTTGGGTGGCTTGGGGACTTTTTATCGGGTTCCTCCCGTTTGTGGTACTCTGGGTGGTCCCACAAATGCTTCTGTCCTACGCCATCGTCCCGGAAGGTGTCATGCTCCTTGCCTCCGGTTTCATACCGCTCGCTTTTGGAATCTCGATCGTGAAGTATCAGATCATGGATATCGACCTCCTCTTCAACAGAAGTATTGTCTATGGCACCGCAACAGCAATTGTGATATTGGTGTTCGTGACCATCGTGGGAGGGATGGCAGCCTTTGTCTCCTCAGCGACGAACGAACTATCCATCGGGATTTCCACTGCCGCTGCCGTGATCGTCGCCCTGCTCTTCGAACCCGCCAGACGGATGACGCAGCACCAGGTGGACCGACGCTTCTTCAGGATAAAATATGACTTTCGTCTCGCCGAGCGGCAATTCCAGGAAGACATCAAAGCCTGTATCTCCGCTGAGGATATGTGTCGTTTGTTTGCCGAGCGGATTGATGCGCTCCTGCTGCCGGAGCGTGTCGCAGTCATTCTCCTCCGTGAAGATCAGCCGGCATCCATCCCGCAGAACCGGGGGTTTGATCTCCCCGATCCTTCGCTCCTGGCGGGGATTTGGGAAGAAGTCACTCCGACTCCCCTTCTCCCCCTGGCGAAAGCGGATTTCATTGAACCCGGGACGCAGTACACGCCCGCATCGGCAGGTCACTTCCTGTCCGGACAGTTGGCCCTTGCCCACCCTATCCCCTCCCCGGCCGGAAAGGTCCTCGGTTTTCTCTTCATGGGCCCGAAACGTTCCCAAACACGGTTTAGTCATGAAGATGTCGACCTCCTGGGGAGCCTGGCTACTCACGTCGGGCTCGAGGTTGAACGCACCTTGCTTCAACGCCAGATCATGGAGAAAGCTAACGAGGCTGAACGCTTGCAGCGGCTCAATACATTGAAGTCCGACTTCGTCTCGTATGTTTCGCATGAATTACGGACACCTCTCACCTCCATCAGGATGTTCGCTGAACTGCTTGTCAAGCGTCTCCCCCGGGGAGACCGGAACGCCCGGGAATATGTGGGAATTATTGAGGGGGAATCCGACCGGTTACAGCGGATGGTCAATACCATCCTCGATTCAGCGAAAATCGACACTGCAGAACAGCACTATTCGTTGCGAACTGTTGATCTCGAAAAGATCCTTCGGGGGGTGCTCAAGACGTTGCGATACCAGCTGGCCAAAGAGAAGTTCACCGTCAAGCTCAGCGCTGGAAAATCGCTGCGTGAGGGTTTTGCGATCTTTGCCGACCCCGATGCCGTTCGTGAAGCAGCGTTGAATCTCCTCTCCAATGCAATGAAGTACTCCTGGGAGCAGAAACAGATTCGCATTGTCCTCGAACGGAAGGGGGGAGCGGTTCGCTGCAGCGTCATTGACCATGGACGGGGGATTTCGCGGGAAGCCCAGGATCACCTTTTCGAGAAATTCTATCGCGATCCTTCCCTCCCGCGACGCATCCAGGGCGTCGGGCTCGGACTTTCCGTCGTGAAACATATCATGGACGCGCACAACGGGGCGATCGAAGTCGTAAGCAAGATTGGGACAGGCAGTGCATTCACACTGGTTTTTCCCGCCGCGAAGATGCCTGCAAAAGGACGCGGGCGGAACACCAAGAACTGAGCACCCTATGAAGACGATCTTGATTATTGAAGACGACCCTGCCATCCAGCGTGGGCTCCAGGATATGCTGACCACCGAGCACTTCAAGGTGATCGCGGCAGAGACGGGAGAGCGGGGTCTTCAATTCGGACGTCGCGAGAGCGTCGACGTGGTCATACTGGATCTCGGTCTCCCTGACATGAACGGAGAAGATGTGTGCAAACAACTTCGGGCTTCGGGCGTATCCACGCCGATCCTGATGCTCACCAGCAAGGGGTTGGAGATGGATAAAGTCCTCGGTCTCGAGATGGGAGCCGACGATTACATGACGAAACCCTTCAGCCTCAGGGAGTTGCTCGCGCGCATCAGGGCGCTCCTCCGCCGGAAAAATGAGATGCACAAAGAAGTGGAAGAGGTTTCGTTCGGGCAGGCGGAGGTGGATTTTGTGCGGCAGGAAGCGCTGGTGGGAGGCAAATCGATCAAGCTTTCAGCTCGTGAATATGCGGTCCTGAGGTTTCTTGTGGCTCACGAAGGAGAAGTCGTTTCCCGGGACACACTGCTCAATCAGGTCTGGGGATATGAGACCTACCCCACCACCCGGACGGTAGACAACTATGTCCTCGCTTTGAGGAAGAAGCTGGAGACCGATCCTGCAGAGCCGAAACACATTCTGACCGTCCACACGGCGGGATACAAGTTTACACGATCGTGATGAAGGGAGGGAGGGAGCAAAGAGTAAGAAGTAAGAAGAAGGAAGTAAGAAGAAGGAAGTAAGAAGGACGATGGACATCTATGCAGCATCTCTGCTCATAATTTGCACGGTCGAATCCGGTTTTCGCCGGAGGTCACGGATCTTGACCAGAGCGTGTTGCCGTTGGAACAGGGACAACTTGAAATAGATGAAGCTCAGGATGAAGAGCTTGAAAGCGAACCCGCCCCAGGACTCACGCTTCGATTGCTTCCCGAGAAATACCAACCATCGTCCCAGAATCTTCTTCCACTGATAGAATCCCATGGTCACGCTTCCGTAAGCCTCATGGATTTCTTCCGCCGAAAGATGTTTATGGTGGAAGACAACATGATCCCCCTCATAGTGGGAAAGATCGGCATCGATCAGGCGGCTCTCTTCAACGGCTTTGCGGTAGAGCGGAGTCCCGTAGATTGGTATGGCAATTGAAGGAAGGATGACCGTGGTCCCCACCTCTGAGAGCAACTTTGGTAAACGCGCATAATACCCCGTGCTGTCCTCGTCCAGGGCAAACATGAGCCCGGTGAACGTGAGGATGCCCCGGCGGTGAAGTTTATCGAACGCCTCACGGTACTCCCCGACCCGGTTCTGGGCTTTTTGCACCGCGGCGAGGCTCCGCGGTTCCAGTGATTCCATCCCGATGAACGCCATCCGGCAATGTGCCCGGGCAAGCGCGTCGACAAAATCATCGTCGCGCAAGCATTCGATGCTGAATTGCGCTCCCAGGGCCCAGAAGCCAAGCTTCGCGATTTCCCCCAACAACGTCTTTGCATAGGACAGATCTCCGCCAAGATTGTTGTCAAGAAGCATCGCCATTTTCCTTTTATACCAGGGCAGGCGCTGCGTTGCGGTGAGGTCGTTGATGACATCCGCCACCGGCCGCTGGCGGAAGGGCATCCGTCGGATGTTGAGCTGACAGTAGGTGCAGGGATGCGGACAGCCGCGGGTGGCTTCAGTGACCACAGGCGTCGCATAGCAATGTTCAACCAGGTCGTACCGCGGTGGCGGCAGGTGCTCGAGCGACAATGTCGCTGCGTCATATCGTGCCCTGAGGTTTCCGTCCACCATATCCCTGACCATGGTGGGCCACACACCCTGGGCTTCTCCCACCAGGATGGCATCAAAATGTGGCTGGACATCTTCCGGAAATGTGGAAGCAAACTTCCCGCCGCCAACCACGATTTTTCCCATTGCGCGAAATCGCGCCGCGACATCGTACGCGTGGGGTGAGAGATAATCCATGAAGCTCAGGGCGATAAAGTCCGCGTCCGTGGTATAGTCGATGGGCCGCACCATCTCATGCAAGACTTCGACATCGACGATGTCGGGCGTCATGGCCGCGAGCAGGATCCCGGGAAGCGGTGGCGCCGGGCTTTGTGCATAATACGGATGATCCGCACCGAGATTCTGGAAGAGGACGATGATTTGCAGCTTCTTCCGTTCACGCCGCGTTGCACTGTTCCGTTTCATGTTGTGCCTCCATGATGTCCCCTGCAAAGAGTGACCAGACCTCTTCGATTGTCGCTATCAGCCGGTCGATATCCCTTCGGGTGTGGGTTGCCATGACGCTGACCCGGAATCGTTGCTGCGATACCGGGACCGCCGGATATTCCACCGAATTCACAAAGATGCCCCGCTCGTGAAACGCCCGAGCGGCCTTACGGATATCCATTCCTGCCGGCACGCGAAGCGGAAATATTGCCGAGTGGGAGGGCGTAGAGAACCCGATCTGCCGGAAAGCGGCTGCGGCATAGGCAATATTCGCATGCAGTTGATCTACGCGTTCAGGCTCTCGTTCGAGAACGTCAAGTCCCGCGAGCACGGTGGCGACAACAACCGGCGGCAACGATGCGGAAAACATGTACGAGCGTCCAAAATACCGTAAGTAATCGACAATGGCTTTGTCCGCGGCGACGAATCCGCCGGTCACGGCAAACGCTTTGCTGAACGTCCCCATGGTAATGGGGATCTTCCCTTCCAGCCCGAAATGCTCGGCGGTCCCGCGTCCGTGTGCGCCCATCACGCCTGTCCCATGCGCATCGTCCAGCACCAGGTAGGCTCCGTACTCATTGCAGAGCGGGAGAATTCTATCCAGAGGCGCCAAGTCGCCATCCATTGAATAGACCCCCTCCACGCCGACGAAGATGTCGTTATGCGGCCGCCTGGAGGCACCCTCGAGCATCGCCCGCAGATGCGCCACGTCATTATGAGAACTCATCAACGCCTGAGCTCCCGACATCTTCAAGCCGTCGCAGAATGATGCATGGCTGTAGGCATCGTACACAATGATGTCGTTTCTCCCGGTCAGTCCGGACACGAGTCCCACGTTTGCCCCATATCCGCTTGAGAAGATCATCGCGTCCTCTGCCCCTTTGAAGGCTGCCAGACGTTCTTCAAGATCTCGATGAAGGGTGGTGTATCCGTTGAGTAGAGGCGGCCCGCCGATGCCGGCGCCGAACGATTCAAGCGCAGCGGAGGCCTGATTGACGACATGGGGATGCGTGGCAAGACCCAAATAGTTGTTCGAGCCGAACATCAGCATCGAGCGCCTTCGGCCGAACTGCTGGTCCACCACCTCGACTTCACGGTCTGCCGCGGAACTGATGCATCGCATGCAGAGGTTGTGTTCCTGTTCCTGCAACGATTTCAGGAAGTCCCCGAAATGCGCGGTGCGCTCGCTGAGCCGGACCGAACGCCCGTTCAACAAAATGTCGCGCAGATCAAAATTCTCGCCGCCGTTGTATGTACCCTCGTTTTTCATTGTCTCACCTCTCATCGTGGTTCTCCTGCAACATACTTCATGCGAATCACCTGCATGTCACAGGAATGTCATCGATAAGTCGAAATTTTTAGTTTTCCCTCCATTTGGGTGAGAAAATCACGAAAACCTGCGACGTCGGAAGCGTCCCTCAGCCGTCGATTCCTCAATAAAGCCAGGGCCTCGGGGTCGAGAAAACCCCACCCGTCCAGTCCAACTCCTGGGGTCCCCGTCACTCTGCCAAGATGAAGAGCGACGCATCCATGTGATTTCAATGTCTCGGTCATCATTATCACTCGATCGGGCCGAACGGCGAAAATGAGCTCGAATTCCCCGTGCGGGCCGGCAAACAGTGTCCAGGGCGACAAGCCCATCGTTGCGGCAACTTGAAGCGCATCGGGCGCAATGTGCTCGCGCCAGCCGTTCCCGAGACGGAACCCGACACCATTCAGTCTTCCCAATTGATCGAGCGTGGCCAGCAAGCCGTCGCTGGTGTCCATACATGCGGCGGCAAAAGGTCGAATCATGAGCCCCATCGGAATCCGCGCGACAGGCTGGTATGGACATTCGCCCGCGGCCAAATTTGCGAAACGCGCAGCCGCGAACGCGTTCCCCTTGCCAAGAAGGCCGGTGCTGAACAGCTCATCCCCCGGTTTGCAGCCAACTCTCGTCATGGGCATCCCCTCCCGGATGATGCCGATGCCGGTTCCTCCCATGTGGAGTCGATTGCTGAAGTTGGTGTCTCCCCCAAGGACCGCCGTTCCTGTCGCAAGGCAAGCGCCCCTGATGCCCGCTTGCAAGGCGCTGCGATCCGGTATCGCCATGTCGTGCGGAAGAGTCTCGGCAACAAGCACTCCGATCGGTTCCGCACCGACAGCGGCCAGATCACTGAGGTTCACCATCACCGTCATCCATCCTATGAGAAAGGGATCTGCATAGAGATTCGCCTCGATCTCTTCTACGATCGAATCGGTCGTGACGGCAAGTATCGGTGATTTTCCCGTGGACAATGTGATGAGCTCTGCATCGCTTTCCTGAAGGCCATTGAGTTGGCGGGGATTGCGGGTCATATGCAGCGCGAGCTGCGCAACGAAGGCGTTTTCCTGAATCTCCTGCATCATGAGCACACCTTTAAGGCAGTGCGAAGAATGGTAAATTCCGCCTTCCGTGCGATAAGGATTTCTCCGTCGAGTTCAAGAGGGAACGGAGTCTGCGACTCGAGAGAGAGCCCTGGCAGTGACCACGCCCGGGTTTTGGCGCTCAGGGGAAACCTCCCGCTCGAGAGAGCGCGCAACAACTGGAAGCGTTCGAGGATACTCATCCCGGTCGCTGCGAAGACCCGGAAGAGCCCGTCATCATACACTGCGGGGACATCATAGCGAAGGGACCCGGAAAAATGGGGATTCTTCACGATGCCAAGATTCGTGATATCCATGCGGAGACGGTCCCCCGCGGGAAAGTCGACGGAAAATGGCTGGTCCCGATGATGCATTACCGCATGAACGGCTGCGTAGGCAATAGCACTTCCTGTGTGCCGGACCTTCAACCGGCGTAACAGCTGGTCCGGCCGATTAAAGAAGGAATTCCCTTCCGCGGTGATACCAATGCTTGCATTGATGAGGAAGTATCTGGTTGATACTGAACCTTGTTTATGAACGATCACGACACCAACATCCCGAGACACCGTGTGCCGGAAGTTCAACCGGGTAGGAATTCCTGCAATCACCGATGACTGGTTCAGAGGCTTATGGAAATCATTACTCGACCCGAGCCCGACAGCCCCGAATATGAGCTCGCTCCTCTGGCTAGACGGGATCTGCATCATGGCATTGAGAACGTCGTGCACGGTACCATCCCCTCCCGCTGCAACGATGTGGCGTTCTCCGCCGGCAACAGCATCACGAATCAATGCGGCAGTGGAGAGACGAGCGCTGAGCACGTTTAGCGAAGCAGTCTCTCCCGTCGCCGAAATCCGGGTTGCGAGACGGCTCCATTTGCGGAGAGCGGTCCCTCCTCCGGCATGAGGATTGAGAAGCACTATCATATCTGCGTCACCTCAGGACGACGCGCAAGGACGATCGTGAATGCCGCGTAATGGATGATCAAAAGGATTGTCCATTCAGGCCGCAGGATCGCCACAAGCCCCGAAAGGACAAGGATATAGCCGTGGACGACATGGAGAATGGGACGGAACGCCGATGCGTCGTCGTCATTCCGGTGCAATTGTGCCTGGGCAGAAACAAGATGAAGAAAACCCGGGATGCCAAAGAGGAGACCGGCAATAAGGGCAAGAGGCTGAGGGGAAGGGTCGATGCCCAATGAAGCCGTCCACACCGCTGCTGCAAGGAAGGAGACTGCCAGTGCATCACTCACGTACGTCGCCGCCCTTCGTCCGAACACCACGGGAAGAGTGAAGTACCCGGTGGCGCGATCAGCAGAGATGTCCTTGAAATACCCCGCCAGGACAAAATTCGCATAGCCGAAGAACACCGTTCCGAGCATTGGAACGAACCCGTGTCCAAAGTGCGGGGGAGTGTTGCCTGTACCGGCAAGAAAACCCATGACACACAGGGTGACCACGATCCAGGCATTGTACCATGGTCCTCCCCACCAGTGCCGCTTGAACGTCGTGTAGGTCGCCAGTCCCGTCGTTGCCAGGAGACCAAGAAATACGTTCCACAGATTGAACAGCGCATACACCGCTGCACAGATCGTGAGTCCGATCAGACTCATGAAGAGAATTGGGGTCCGGGAGACGGCGCCGGACGCCAAAGGCCGATACGGGGCAGAAATGGCATCTGTATCAGTCTGAAAGCAGTCGGTAAGAGCCTGCCCAAATCCATACGCGAAGAACGAGGCAATGAAGATGGCCAGGAGTGGAAATGCGGAGGGTGGTGGACTCATGGCCACGCCGGCGACTCCCGTAATCGCCGAAACAAACAGGAGATACGGGCGCATCGTCGTCCACATGGCTTTCAATATCGCTCCCGCAGAATCCATGGTCGGTCTCCTTTGGTTATGCTCCTCCAAGGTAGACAGACCTCATGATGCGGTTGTCAAGAAATCGTCATCGATTTGACAAAGAACCTACTCTGGCGCCCGCACAGTGTACCTTTGACCTTTTCATGACAATACTGAGATGGAGTTCGTGTAATTTTCCGCCGGATCCTGACCGCACAACCACTGTTGTCCATTCGGGAGCTGTCCCGGCGGATAGTCACCTTGTGCCAACGTCAGAGAATAAAATCAGAGGCCCTTCCTTTAGCGGGTGGCTTCTGATTGGTTCGTCATGATGAGATTGCCGATATCGTACCCCTTTTCCTTGACGCGATGAAGAACATCCTCGAGCTGCGTTGCATCCATGGCCGGCGTGCGGGAAAGGATCCATAAATACTTCCGCGCGGGTTCGCCTATGACCGCGTAGCTGTACTCGGGCGAAAGAATGATAATCCAGTAGTCTCCCCAGACAAACGGCAGAAAGGAAAGGAATGCCGGTGCAAAGCGGACTTTAAGTTTGGAATTTGGCGCGCTCTCATCGGCGAGTTTTGCGAGCCCTTCCACCTCCTCGAATTCTCCACTCTCATTTCGGCAGCGATTGACCACCTTGATATTGCCATTGTCGAGCAACGTATACGTGGCCGTGACATCCCCGGCACATTGATCCTGGAATCTGTTCGGTAGCCGGGCGATTTCGAACCACCTGCCGGCATAGCGCAGGAGATCCACCGTGGGAACGACCTCAAGAGGTTGTGGGGCTTGCGCCCGACTCGTGGTCGTGATCGTGATCATCAGCGCAAGTGAAAGCGGAAAAATATTCTTCATTGTCTCCTCTTCGGCATTTCAATTAGGTGATTGTCCGATTGCCCGAAGCGTTTTTCGCCCGAAAACAGAAAGCGCCTGCCAGAAAGGGTACGATATTTCTCTCTGTCCGTCAAATTCTTTCGGGTCATCCGATTCGGCATGAATCGCTCACCAAGCTTCGGAAACAACACGGATAAATTCAACCCTTTTCGTCACCCTCCCACCCCACGAGAAAATATCTCCGTGTGTTTGACCCTGTACTGCTTTAATCGGGATCCATGGATGAAACTCGGAATGCGCGTGTCGTGTTTAGTGAGCGGTGCCACACCCAATGACTATTCCTACACCCAATTTTCGAAGAATCCTGCAGTGGTCTCTTCTCGCGACGATTGTTTGCGTTGAGTCTGTCATTTGGATCAACGCGTCCGACAGCTCGATTGCCAAGACACCGATTTTCTTCCTCGGAGCGATGTTCTGCTTCGCCATAATCGTCAGCGAAATCCTCTTCTCACTCCGAATTGAATACCGACGCTCGCTGCTTTGGCTCCTGGTCTTTCTGCATCTGCCCCTCTTCATGGTGTCCGCGTGGTGGACTTTCGACCCGGTCTCCACGTGGCACGCCCTCATATTCAGCACTTCCTGCCTCATTTTCTTTTACGTGGGTTCCACGGCTTTTCGAACCCCGGCAGAAATCCGGATGCTCTTCGACGGGCTTGAATGGCTGACGGCACTGTTGTGCGTCATCGCCGTCGCTCAATACTTCTTCGCGGACCTCCTCCCGCTCAGGTTTTTCCTCGGGCCTGAACGACGTATTCCCTCTCTCCTGGGGAACAGTATTGCGTTTTCGGCGTATATCATCGTTACATTTCCTCTTATCCTTTCCCGTGTTTTTGCTCATCGACTCCGGGGCCTGGGGAGTTTCTTCCGTATTGTCCTGTTGACCTGCATGGTCCTTCTGTTGGTGCTCACACAGACAAGAAGCAGCATCCTGGCATTTATTGCCTCATTGGCCGTCTATGCTATGTTCACCTTGAGGCTGGAGAAGACCAGACTCTTGGTCCTTGGCGGAACGATTCTCCTGTTCGGCATGGCGCTGTACGGGACGATTGTTCAGCCGGAAATCGGCAAGCGCTTTTCTCATATGTTTGACGAATCCTCCACTTCCTCATTTGCCCGGCGGGTCAGTTTCTGGGAGGCGGGAGGAAATGCTTTTTTTGCATCTCCACTCTTCGGGCATGGCATCGGGAGCTTTGAACGGACTGTTTTTCAGTACCGCTCTCCCGATTACTGGAAGGTCGCAAGTGAGGATATCGTTCCGCATGCACACGATGAGCTCCTCGAAATAGCCGTTGAATATGGCGCTGTCGGCCTCGCGCTTTCCCTGACCGTTTTGTTTCTCGTTCTTCGACAGGCCCGGCAGATTGCCCGTCATGGGCGCGAATGGGAGCAATGGATGTCGATTGGAATTGTCGGCGCAATTGTCGCCGTCGCCGTGGACAACCTCGCTAACACCTCCCTTCGGGAGGCACCGATCGCACTGCTTGTCTGGCTTTTGATGGGTCTTCTCTGCTCGGAGGGATTGGGCGGAGGAAAAATGGATGTGATGCTGTTGCGGCTGAAACTTCCGAGAAGTGTCGCGGTCACCCCCCTCTTGCTTTGGATTGGACTGGCTCTCGAGTATGGATCATCGCAACTGAACGCGATGCATGCCAATGTGCATCTGGAACAGGCACTGATCGCGGATCCCCGGCATACATCGGCGGTTCTTTCGCACCTTCAAGCAGCCGTCGAGGAGGATCCGACGGATCTGGTTTACCTCTCCCGCCTTGCACAAGAATACCTGGATCAGCATCGATGGGAAAATGCATTGCAGAGTATCCGGCAACTCCATGTGCTGTCCCCGCGCTATCCTCAGTCGTCCTTGATGAAAGCGTACGCCCTCCTGCGAATCCAACGCTACCCGGAGGCGCTGGAGAGCATCAGCCGGGAGATTCGGGAACGCAATCATCCCCTCGCCTACTTGATTCTGGCGGAGGCGTACCGGGGGTTGGGAAATCTCCGGGGGGAACGGGAGGCTCTCCTGCAACTTCTGCGCGAAGACCTCGGGGGGAATTTCCCGGTCCCGTACCAGGCTGCCTGCAAACGATTGGTCCAGGTAACGAAAGTCGAAGGTGACACGCGGGAGAATGAGGCGTTATTCGACTCCCTGGAACAGAGGATTCCGAACGACGCCGGGTTCTTTGCGTCTTTGAAAAGCCGCCGGAAGAATGAGGCTGACGGATTGCCGGATCAGGCTCCGCCTTTGCTCATTGAACGGTAATGGGGACCGTGACGGTCTTCGGGGTAGAAGCGGTATTGTCCCGGATCATGACAGCAGTCGACACAGATGCAACCGTTACACCGGTGATCTGAATCGTCGCTATTAAGCTGTCGGGATTCAGGAGGAACGCCGTCGCAATGCTACTCGGAGGAGAAGAAATTGCATAGGGAGGGGTTCCCCCGCTGACGACCACACTCGTCGTGGCGCCGGCACCGACTACCGCGGAGGGTGGAGTCGCCGTGAGCTGGGGAGTTTGCGGCGTAGGTGGCGGCTGAGTGGGGGAACTGCTCTTGCTGCAGTTTAACGCCAGCACTGTCGCGACAATGAGGAATAGCAGCGCATCTAGTCGTCGGCTCGTCATTGCGGTTCTTCCTTCACAATTAGGGGGAATAGAATTCCGAACAGAACCCATTTGATGTATAGCCTCTTGCTGATAAACCCACTTCTCCCGTGGCGTGTTCCGTCATTCCCTATGGAATCGGGAGAAATTGGCCCACCCACGACAGGGGCATGCAGCTTGAACGCGTCGGGGTGATGTCCGAGGATGTGGGTATCAGGGGAGAGTACAACGGATGGAGTGAGCAGGCCTATACCACGCCGCGTTTATTGAAGTACTGAGTGTATTCCTTGTCATGAACTTGAATGTGGTCTCGGAGCCATTTTGCCGGCAAGAGAGCAATGTCCTCTTTGGGAATTCCATTGCCTCCTGCAAAATCTGCGGCCAGCGATTTCACGTCCCGGGCGATCTTTTCATGCTCGCCCTTGTGCTGTTCATAGGCAGGATATCCGTAGTCTCTCATGAGACGCTCCTCATTCTCAAAATGGCGTTCCGCGGAAGCCAGTATGTCCGTGACTATATGGTTTAATGTTCCTCGTGTGCACCGTCTCATGATGGCAGTGTAGAGTTTATTCAGGAGTTCGAACAGTCTTCGATGTTCCACATCGCAGAGGGCAATGTTCACAGCAAATTCTTTGGACCAGTCAATGACGGGCATGAAACCCTTTCCTTCGGGGGGAGACATTCGTTGGGCCCGGCCGCGCGGGCCGGATCGGCTATACGGTGCAAATCGGGTGCCAATTGAACGGACGCGATACCGAGAAGAATCGCCTCGGTGGGCAGTTGTTTCAGGAAGAGAACTGGTACCGGGATTTCGGGCTGGATAGTTTGTAGAAGTGTGGTATTTCATTTCTGCGAGGTAATCGATCGCCGTCTTCGGGACAACCCGATTGCATTTCAAATCATCTGTACGTTCAATGGTATGTTGGGCTGGCCCACGACGAGCTGTAACTCATGTGGATACCTGCTTCCATTGTTCCGCCGGATCCACTATCGGTCATCGTACCGGGACGTATGATCATGAGAATGCAATTTCCATCGCTGGCTCTCATTCTCCTTGCAGGATCCGTTGGCGCGACAAACCATCGGGGGGACACATTCTCTCCATTTGCCGACACCGATCCGGGGGGCCCGCTGTCCGTCCCCTGCGCATCGTATCACCCGGGAATGATGGAACACGTGCACGTCGGGTGGACGGTTTCCAATGACGGCTACTCCTTCATCGGCTCTCTCCGGCCTGAAGACGGCTTTTCAGCAAAGTTGCGCGCGCGGAGCGTGCGGAGAGTCATGGCAGGCGTTGCAGACTGGGAAATTGCGCACCACGATACGGTGATCCATCATGACCTCGACTGGACGAACGGCGCGCTTTATGCGGGCATGATGGCCTGGGCGCGGATGGCGGGAGACGACAAATATCTGAATTGGCTCAGGCAAATCGGGACACGGAACAATTGGGAACCGGGACCGGACATCTACAATGCGGATGACCAGTGCGTTTCGCAGATGTATCTCGATATGTACCGGATCAACGGCGATCGTCGGATCATCGCCCCGACACTGGCACGGATCGATTGGGTGTTGGCGCATCCTTCAACATCGACCATGATGCTCGACTACAACGACCATTCAACGCTTGAGCGTTGGTCATGGTGCGACGCCTTGTTCATGGCGCCGCCGGTGTATGCCAGACTCGCGTCCATCACCGGCGAAAAGAAGTACGTCGATGCCATGGCGAAAGAATACCAGGCGACCTACGACCTGCTCTATGACAGGGAGGAACATCTGTTTTACAGGGATCACCGTTACTTTCAACAGCGTGAATCAAACGGCAGAAAGGTCTTCTGGGCCAGGGGAAATGGTTGGGTGATGGGCGGACTTGTTTCTCTCCTCAAAGAGCTCCCCCGGGACAATGGACACCGTGCCTTTTATGTATCCTTGTTCAGGGAGATGGCCGAAAGAGTTGCCTCTCTGCAGAGCGAGGATGGATACTGGCATGCCAGTCTTCTCGATTCTGAGAGCTACCCCAATCCCGAAACGAGTGGCACCGCATTCTTCTGTTACGCCCTTGCTTATGGCATCAATGCGGGGCTCCTCGAGCGCGAAATCTATCTTCCGCACGTGAAAAGGGCATGGCGCGGCCTGGTCGAAGCGGTTGACGCGGACGGTAAACTGGGATGGGTTCAGCCGATAGGAGCTGATCCGAAAAAGGTAGAGCGGTCGATGACGGAGGTTTACGGCGCGGGGGCCTTTTTGCTGGCCGGGAGCGAGGTGATCGGTCTTTCGGAGTGAGGGCTGAAAAGATGAAAAGATGGTTGCCTAGGCTGCCATAAAACTCCTCAGCGGGTTCGGTTTTCCAGGGTGGCTGGCTCGCCACAACCCGGATCACGGCAGCGCAGCTCCAAAAACATGGCAGCCTAGGCAACCATGGAGTTTCTCAACGGGTTCGGCTTTCCAGGGTGGCTGGCTCGCCACAACCCGGATCACCGCAGCGCAGCTCCAAAAACATGGCAGCCTAGGCAACCATAGAGTTTCTCAACGAGTTCGGCCGCCCAAGGTGTCTGGGTCGCCACCATTCAGATCACGGCAGCGCAGCCCCAAAAACATGGCAGCCTAGGCAACCACAAATTCAGCCTCTCACAACTCATCGCAAATGCAGCGGGGATACGCGATAATGGACAATACACGAAAAGCGTTTCAGGACTACTACCCGGAGGAACTCAGCCATTGCTACGGATGCGGGGCCCTGAACGCCGACGGTCATCAATTGAAGAGTTACTGGGACGGCGATGAAACTGTTGCGACGTTTCTGCCGAAACCGTACCACATCGCCATCCCGGGCTTCGTGTACGGCGGACTGATCGCCTCGTTGATCGATTGCCACGGAACGGGGACCGCAGCGGCGGCAAAGTACAGGGAGGAAAAACGGGAAATGGATTCGGAGCCCCCCCACCGGTTTGTCACGGCATCCTTGAAGGTGGACTACCTTCGCCCTACTCCTCTGGGGGAACCGCTGGAGCTCCGGGGAACCATTGAAGAATCACGCGGCCGCAAAGTGGTGGTGAATGTCACCCTCGCTGCCCGTGGTATCGTCTGCGCCCGCGGGGTCGTCGTCGCGGTCGAAATGCCGGAGACGATGATGCCTTCCCGTCGGTGAACTTGCCATTGTCCTCTACTGCGCTGTCAACGTCAGGGTCGTTCGCACCATTCCGTCGGTCGGCCCGACTTTCGTGTCCACCTCCTGCTGAAAGATTCTTGCCGGGTCAATGGCGCCTTTGGCCGTAAGATATTCCATCACCGAAGCCGCACGGCGCTGCGCCAACGACCGAAGATCATCCTCACTCACGTGCACCGAATCAACCAACCGCTTCCATGCTGTCTGAACAATGAGTGAATCGCGGTCGGCCTCCGTCGTACCCTGCTCGGGTATCAGCTTTCCCGGGTCTTCCTGAAAAGTCCTCGTATAGAGCGACAACAATGATTCGTCGTCTCCCTTTTGAAGCCTGGCAGGACCTGACGGCCTCATTCTTTTCACAACAGCCTTTTCAGCCAGCGCTTCCCGATCGACACTTTCACTCGCATTCCCCTTGATCTGCAGATCCAGGGCGGGTCGATCCTTCAATCCTTTTGCCACAGTCTCCAATTTTCCGTACTGATCCTGCATCAGTGAGTCCGACCCGGAAGGAAACGCCACATATTGAAGATCATCCCCGTTCCCGCCTCCAACGAGCGATCCTATCAGGGCAAACGGCGCGGTCACAATCTTCCAGAGCAGGTTCAACACCGCCTTCAGAATAATCGGGAAAAAACTGAATTCAGGATCGTCCAGGCTTCCGCTGACGGGAACATCGAGGTCGATAACTCCTTTCGAGTCTTTCAAGAGCGCGATCGCAAGCTTCACGGGGAGACTGGTGGCATCGGGGCTCTCCACCTTTTCGCCCAACGTGAGCTGGTTGAGGATCACCTTGTTGTCCGCCTCGAGGAAGCGTTTATTCAACTTGTAATGAAGGTCGAGACTGAGTTTCCCCTGTTCGATTTTGTAGCCCGCGAATTTCGAGAAATATGGCGTGAACGACGTGAGTTCAATCCCGTCGAATTTCATCTGGATATTAGTGTACGCGTCCTCAGTGAGAGGGTTGATGCTGCCTTTGATGAGCGCCGGAGCATATTTGTCCACCTTCCCTTCGAGGTCGACATCAGCGTGGGTCAGTTCTTCCGAGGAGAGCCCCTTGATGCTCCCGTTCAATTGCTGCACTCCGATCGTGAAATTTGGGGAAAGTGAGAGATCACTGAAGTTCATGGACCCGTCCACCACTGATACTGTTCCAATCTTCGTGACAATGCGATTCACTGTATCCCTTTGCCCGGGGAGAAGTCTGGCCGTTTTTGATGTGTCCCGCACAGGATTTGCTGCGGTATCAGCCGGCTGGGCCATGACATGCTGGATTGTGGTCGAGCGATCCGGACTGACCACCACGCGCGCATACGGGCGCGTCGCAACGATCTCAGCCACGCTGAGTGACGCCGGGTTGGAGCGGTAATCCACCTTTCGAATCTCGAGATGATCCCAGCGTGTGAGATCTTCCTTAAGAACAGGGTCGTCAATCCGACCGCCATCGGAAGTGAACCCGCCCCGGAACGAAAGCGCCATGGTCTTCCGCTGGACGGCGTAGCTCAATTTCCCCTGCACGGAATACGTCCCGGCACGAAGTTGGGCCCGGCTGTACCGCGTGATATAGGGTTGAAGAGCCGGGAGTGGCGACTTTGCGACGCGGATATCCAGATCCGCGTTCCGGGGATCCAGGGAGAGCGTCCCGGAAACCTCGAATATTCCGCCGCCGTTGAGAACTCCCGTTCCCTCCAGGGTGGTGGCCCCGGGAATTCCAAAAACAAAGTTTCCTGCAACGAGATTGACGCTGGAAAGCGATAGTGGAGCATATGGCTCCAGAGATTTGTCCGTAAAAGTGAACCCCAGATTCTTTATCACTGCTGTCTTCAGGACAAAGCTCAGATCGGATGGCATGGTATCCCGTGGATCGGGGCGTGGGGTAAGAAGCTGTTGGAGCGTTATTGACCCGTCCGCGAGATAGGAAGTCCTGATGTCACCGCCGACAACAAGCAGGGAATCAATGGACACCCGCGTGTGGGGATACACCACCGCGATCCCTGCTGCGTGCACTTCCGGGAGCGTTACGGGAGGAAGTGTGTCCGCCGGATCCGCAATAACGAGATCCGATGCATCCACCCTCCCCCGGTCAAGCCTGAACTTCGTCGTATCCCCGGAGAGTGCGAACCGGTACTCCCCGCGAAAATTGATCGTCCCCGAAGGAGTGGTGAAGTTCAGCTGATCCCTCATGAAGTCCCAGAATGTGTAGACGCGGAGGTTGCTCACTTCTATGAGCCCGTTCGAGCGCGGAGGAGTGACCGAAAGATCTCCCCGCCAGTGCAGCTTTTCATTCTGCCGGGTCACTGCATCGAATTCGTACTCTCCCCCCTCCTGCGGTTTCGTCGTGAAGTTCTTGAGGGTGAAGTCCAGGGAGTCGATCATCTTGACCACCGGGTCCGGCTTTGAGAGGTCCTGATAAAAGATCGTCCCCTGTCTGATGGAGAGTTCATCAATCACCAGTGCTATCGATTCTTCCGTGTGGGTCACGGTATCGGGATGACTCTGGTCGAGGAGGTCGCTGATGCTGAATTTTCCATCTTGAAGAACGCGAATGGCGATGTACGGCGTGTCGAGGCGCAATTCCGAGAAAACGTAAGCGTGCTGAAACAGCGACCTGAGCTGGTAGTTGAGAAACAATTCGTGGAACGAAACCAGCGTCGCGCTGTCGCGATCCAGCAGGGAAAAATCTTCGAGATCAAGAGAGAGGGCGAACGGATTGACCCGAAGATTACCAAGTTTCACAGCGCGATGGGTCGTTTGTTCGAGAGCCTGGACGAGCTTCGGCTTGAGTACGGATGGCGCGACAAAAAAGCCCAGGAGAGCGTAGAGCGCTATAAGGGATATGGTGGCAATGAAGGTCTTTTTGTATCGCATGGCATCTCCGTTTCACCTTTTCATCAAACCCTTCAGAGGGTCGATTCCTTATGAGGGTATCTCACCCCGAGGGCCTTGCCCCTGTGAGCGTCGACGCACCTGAATATCCCCAACTCCATTTCCTGCGAACTTCTGGATCGGTCCCTGGTGCCCCTCACTCAAGAGCCCTGGAAATCGCAAACGGCCGGTTCGTGTATGCTCAAGGATGGAAAACAACCTTTGACACCACCGGGTAGTGATCGGACGGGAACGTTCCGTCGCGCTCCGATCGATCAATGAAGGACTCCTTGACTTCAACACCCGGGGACGCAAATATGTAATCGATCCGTTCTCCCTGCGTGCCTCCCTGAAATGCGTGGTAGGTTGCTGTCTCAGTCTCCCCGGGGTGCGCCACACCATACGTATCCACAAGAGGAAAGATATTGGGAGTCGACACACTATCTCGATCGGGGAGAGCGCGCAAACCGACCATATAGGGAATGACGGGATTCTCCTGCCCCGTATTGAAATCTCCCATCACGATTACCGGGTCCTTGAATCGACGTTCGAAGATCCTCTTTGACACAAGCTGCACCCCCAATTCGCGAGATCGCTGAGAAACGTGATCGAGATGCAGATCATAAACGTAGAGCCACTGCTCATTCTTCTTGTCGAAAAGCCTTGCCCACGTGCAAATTCGCGTGCAGGCGTTGCCCCACGTTATAGAACCCGGGGTTTCCGGGGTGTCTGAAAGCCAGAACGTTCCACCCTCCCCATAATCGAATCGGGATGAGCGATAGAGGATCTGGCTGTGTTCACCCGCAGATTTCCCATCATCACGACCGACGCCGACTTCGGCGAACCCCGGGAGCGCCGCACGTATTTCGTCGATCTGAAAACGGAGCGCCTCCTGAAGCCCGATGACATCCGCGCTGTCCCCGAGCATCCGATCGAAGGCCAGACCTCTCCTCACCTCCCACCGGTTCGGCCCGTCGTCGGCCGTGCCGTAACGGATATTGAACGTCATGACGCAAATCGGACCAGGGGGGCTTGCCGCATTCAAAAGGCAGGAAGACGAAATCACGAAAAAGAGCAGAAGGGCGACAAAGAGAAAATGAGTTTTCACGATTGACCCTGTGGATTTCGATTGTTGAGGTGAAGGCTTCAACCTCCGGACCGAAGAGCGATGCGCACATCCATTTTCGCCGTAGCATCTCCGTGATGCTCCGTCGTTCTGCTTTCCCTTCCCATCGTCAACTCAATGGTGAACTGCCCGCTGTGTGTATCGTAGCGAAGGAGACGGGCACTTCCCCGCCCGGTCGCAACCCCTGGCCTCGACGGGGCAAACCCTACAAGAGTGACGGAAGACTCTTTCTCTCCGAAAATCACTGAGGCCTCTATGCCGGTCGGTAGGTTTTGCACCCAGTCGATGCGTTGCCTTCCTCGTGAGACAAACTTCCCGGGATCACCGATAAGTGCCATCGTACTCGGCCCGACCGCGGCCAGTATGGAGTACGAAGACCCGCCTGCGGGGATGTCCGGCATTGAATCGGTCGCCGCCATTACCCGTCCCGTCTCCGTCGAGAAATCGTAGACGAACACTTTCCCCTGGAGTCCGACGTCGGCAGGACGTGTCACAACGGGTGCAGTGATTTTCGAATCGTTATAACTGAAGAGATAGACCGTCTTCTCCGCTCCATGGGATCCCGGATCCCGCGAGAACGTATACGCGGTCCGGCACGCAGGGATTCCCTTCGCGTCCGCGAGAACGGTCGGGTCTGTCGGCACGATCGGGACATCAGGTTTGACGATGACGCCATCAGGCCGAACAGCAAAAGCGACATTGGCCGGATCCTCCGATCCATACGCATCGCCGATTCCGACCATGCCACCCGAAAGCGTGGCAAGTAAAAGATTGTTTCTCTCCGTGCTCATGAAGACATCCGCCCAGGGCCAGACCCCCAGGGCGCTGGCCATCCGCGAGCCGTAGAGGAACTCTTTCCATTTTTCCCGTTCGAATCGATCCCCGCTCACGCGGATCGAGGTGAGATTGGAATACTGCGCGCCCCCTGCGAGGAAATGCCGGGGCAGAGCCATACAGTATTGCATCGTCATCCCATGACGCGCGCACGCAGCGGACATCTCTTCCAGGAACTGGTGTCCAGCCCAGGTCGTTGTTGAGAATTCCGGAGAGTAACGATAGATCATGCTCAGCCAGTCTTGTTCGTAGGTTACCACCCCCCATGCTTTGATCTGTGAGATGATCTTCTCCCACCAGCGACGGTCTACTGCCCCTATCCCGGAGATCCTGTAGGTTTGGCGATACGGGCTGTCTCTCTCGATCCAGCGGTTGTGGGTTATCAGTGGAATCCCCAGACTATCTCTGAAAGCCTTCAGTCCCCGGGGAAACAATTCGGGGGCGGGCACGTATTCGAGCAAGCCGCCGTACCGGTTCCATTCCCCTGCCGGCAAGCTGGACGTTTTCGATTCGTTGCGGTCGGGAGCGTGGCCGTCGGGGGGGACGAACCCTTTCAGATACCACCAGCTATCCAGCTGAAGATAGCGAACAGGGATATTGATGCTGTCGAGATGCCGCTTCTCCGCAAGGAGCGTTCCCTCGTATCCTTTTGTCGTGTCGTAGTTATAGTAATAGGTGGCACCATTGTCCGTCCAGTAGCCCAGATATCGCAGCCCGACGTCCGCCTCGTTGGAAGGGCGTTTCTTCCCGTAAAGGTCCGTCAGGAAATGTCCCCACGTCTCCCATGCAGAGTTCACCCCGCTCTCCCATACCAGAAGGGTCTTGTAGCTGAACCCCTTCGGCACAGTTCTCAGGGACGAAAGCAGGCCGCTGGAAAGCCGTCCTTCGCCTGCCTCGCTGATACCAGCAACCATGAAGTCAGACGAGGGAGAGATGATGCAGGTCGAGAAACTGTCATCGAAGAGCACTACGGGCCCGCTATGAATCACGCCAGGCGAATTCTCCCCTCGGCCTACCGAGGCGAAAACCGGCGGCACTCCGAATTCATGTTCCGAATAGGTAAGCAGATGAAGGTTGGCGGGAATGCCCCGAAGCGAAGGGAAGGGTGGCGGTGCAGCATTCAGAGATTCCAGCGCCGTTTCCACGAATACAATTGCGTTCCGATTATGATAGACGCGGATCGAGCCCCGAAAACGAGCCGGAGCCGACCATTCAAAATTGATCTCGTCGTACTTTCCTATCCTGTCAGTCCCCCGACGGACCACGCCGTTCGTGACCGGCCCTTCAAGGATTCCCCGAAACTCCCAGCCGGTTTTTGTGATGGACACGTCGTAGTGTGCCTCCTGCACGCTCAATTGCACTGTCATTGCGGCGTTTTGAATACGGAGATCTTTTGCGGCAACCGACGAAACGAGGATGGGCAAGAGCACGTAAGGCAAGAGACAGAATCGCATGAAGGTGACCTCGGACTTCTTGGGAACGGAAGGTGTGCAGTATTCTACAAATAATCGCCGGAAGGAGCAACCACAGATCAGGGGGAGAAGACCTTTCGGCTTTCACAGGGAGGTGTTCCGCGGGATTGCTTTATGCCGGGGTACCCGTCATCCGTGGCGAGAGACAACGGATACCCTCAGGCTGTTGGAGTTCATCGGGAAGCGTCAAGCAGCGTGGGTTGGAAAGAGATCACAGATTTCTCAACCGTGGGGTGCACGGGAGGGCAATACCGGCCATAGTCATGCGCCCAAAGGTAGATCTTGGCGATTATGCCGATCGCGCTGAGACCGAGTGATGACGGAGTCCGACCGGTCGGCCCGGCAACTGATGCAGGAATGATAATGAGATTGCCGGTCCCGAGAGGTTGACCCGACATCGTGTCGTCGCCGTCCGTCGGCCAGTCCGAGTTTTTACCCGCCATACGATATTGCCACGTATCGCCCCCCGAACCGGAGATCTGGATATAGTTGCTTTTTGCCTTATACCAACCGCGCTGGTCAGACGCAGTGTCTGCCCAGAGGCGATTCGGGTCGACAACCCAGATCCGTTCATTCCCCGGAGAACCGGTGACTTTGTATGCAATCAAAGTGTGACCGCCCGACAGCGGACTCCAGGTCTTTGTAATGCTCACCAAGCACGGCCCCTCCTTATCGATGGTTTGCTTCGCCAGCGCAACTCCATAGTGCGCCTTTTGTGCCCGGGGTTGGACGCCAAGATCGGGGAGGGACTGCTGAATGTATTCATTGATGCAAGCGACAGAAAGCTGATGGCCGTGCATGATATTGATCGCGCGGGTGAGCGCAGCGTTCGCAGGGGATCCGTCACTGTTCACTGCCGAGCCCTGCCGGACCGGCGGACCACAGAAGCCCAAATAGCCGCCGAATTTGTTCATCATGAGACTGAGAATGCTCAGGCCGAAGCAATTCCCAGCACCGTTCCCGGTGCCACCAGGATCAGGCAGCTTCTCCTTGAACACATTGTCGTAGAATGCAAGGTCGAACCCGGATGACATCCAGGCCGTGTTCGAATCGGATGGTACGCCGAAGAACGAATGGCAATAGATGTCCCAGCTGAATTTCTTCGTAGAGAAGTTTTGGAATCCCCATCCGTAGAGTGCAGGCTCAGGATCGTCGGCGGCCTTCGCCTGCTGGAAGGCCAGCGAGAACGCGAGCACAAGAAATGCGCCTTGAACAATACGCCGCTTCATATTCGTCCTCCTGGAATTTCGTCAAACCGCTCCTGCTGCATCATGGATGACTCCCGCTCTTCGGCGCCGACAGGCCCGATGCGCCGCCGGTCTTTTTGAGGTAGGCCACCCGGTACCAGTAGCTCACCGTCCGCGCGACGGAATTGTCGACAAGAGTATTCGTCCGCACGACACTGTTCACCTGATAGTACGGGCCGGCCTGCGCCATGCCGCGGAATACCACAAACCCCGACATCGAAGTCGAATCGTAGCCGGGTGTCCAGGTGAGTGTCAGCGCACACGGGTTGTCCGTTGCCGTGACCGCGGTAATCTCCGGCCCGGATTCACGATTTCGGGCAAATGTGAATGTGCTGATGGCCATGGCACTATCGACGGGCGTCTCGTTGCCGCTCTGATCTATTCCCAGCGCCTTGTACCAGTAAATCCTCCGCGGCTCGGCCTTCTTATCGACAAACGTGACCTGACTCATGTAATCGTTGCTTACAAGGGGGATCGTATTGCAGCCCACTGTCGCCGGTGCCTTATAGGGAGTAGTGAGCACGATATTGGATCCGGGGGGAGGGACAATTTTCATCCCGCCGACCCAGCCATATGCTCCATGTTCACCCGTCTCCGACCGGTAGATATGGTACGCAGCGATGTCCTGAATCGGCGGACCGATGATATCCACCACGATCGCGCTGTCCCTGGCCCACAGACCGGAGATGATTCCCGGTTCCGGCGGCGTGCGGTCCCGAAGTCGCTGGCACACAATGATTTCCTTCGTCTTGTCCGGGACAGGCATCGACCCGCTGATATTCTGTGACAGGTCCTGCGCCTTGATCAGATAGGAATAGCAGATCGGTGAGCCGGCCGGTATGGAATGATCGTCGAAGTACGTCGGGTTTCCCCGTGCTTTCGCTTCCTCCTGCGTCATTACACCGACCAGAACGAAGGGACCGCCGCACGCGGAAGGTTTTCCGGGTTTGGGGGGATTCTGCTGGGGCGTTTTTTCCGCCGCGCCGTTTGGTCGTCTCTTCGTTGAATCAGGACAGGGAATCCAGTCCCCGTAATCGCACAATGCCCGGTAGATGAGGTACCGGTCGATGTCGCAGTCATTGTTGAGGTTCCACTTCACCCGGATGTAATCGTCAAACCCTTCCGCGTTGGTCCCGGTCACATTCTTTGGGCGCGTCGTGTCCTTGAGGGCGCCACCCACCGCGGCGGAGCGCGTCGACACGTTGCCGTTTGAATCTACTGCTTCCACGCGGAAATAGAGCGTGCTGTCCCGGCATGCACTCCGCAATCCTGCGGTGGCATCCACAACGCGAAGCCAGCGTGTGGAGTCCGTCGGGCCGGGGTGGGGTGCCGAACCCACAAACGACGCTCCGGTGTTCGGGTTCTCGCCGCTGACATACCGGTACACCCTGTAACTCTTCGTCTGCTCTTTGTGACCATCAATATCGCGGTCAACCCGCGGCCACCGGATCTCAAAGCTGCTGGTCGATTCAAGTGGGTTGACAATGATGGTATTCGGAGTGCCTGGCGGTGTCTTGTCGACAGGCACACCGTTGACAATGGACGAGAACCCTCCTTCATTGCCGAGAATGTCCTTGTGTGTCACCTTATAATAGTAGCGGATCCCGTTACTCGGCCCGGTAAACGTTCCGGCCACTCCCGGCACGGATCGGGGGGCGGGATTCCCGACCGAGTCCCATCGCTCATAGTCGGTAAATCCATTCGCCGGCGGTGAGACGAGTGCGCTGTCCAGATCACGGGAGATATCGATCGACATATCGGGCATGTTCACGCGCCGGTAGGGCCCTCCCATGGAGAGCGCACGATAGACATTGAACGGACTGAACTCCGGAGAAGGCTTATCCCAGAGAATCTGCAGTTTGGCGTCTCCGACCACAAGGCGCACGTTCGCAGGCGTCGGGATCGATGCCGGAGATCCCACCGTGATGGTTTTTTCGTTTGCCCCGATGAGGGGAGCTTCGGTACTGTCCAGAAGCACACGACGGATCTGATAGGTATACGTATTTGCCATGACCACACCCACGTCCAAAAATCCAATCCCCATCACCCGCGCGACTGAAGGGCGGCTCCGGGCGAAGATCAAGGCCTTGGTCCAGTCGGGGCTAAACTTGAGGTACGAGGTGATCGCGCAGACATTCGCCAGCGGGAGGTGCGTCGCGGAATCGCTGAACGCCGCCGCGAGCATCTCCCAGTCCGCGGAGCCGCCCGGAATAACCGCTTTGAACGCCGTGCAGTCGGTTATCGGCGCAATGGGCGTCGGGTTCAACGGACTCGAAGGGTACAGGGGAGCGCCTCCCGGCTTGCGGTAGATGTTGTAGCGCACCAGGGTCGACGAGGTGGTGTCAGCCGGCCAGACGAGAAGGACCTGTCCCGGGCCTGAGGCTTTTGTGAACGCCGAGAGGTCCTGCGCGACCGTCTCTTCGATGGAACCGAAAAGGAGCGTCACCGGGAGCACCGCAAACGGAAGCTTGTGAATCAGCTTTTCGAGGTTCATGGTTCAAACACCTTTAGCGAAGATAGAATCCGTCGTTATGATTGAAACCGCCGTGGACATCAACACTTCCACAGAACACCCACAGCACGCACGCTGACATTCCTATATCGCCTTCAAATGCCGGGTAAGGCAGACCGGCCACAAGGGTCAGTTGGCCCCACGCAGAGGCACCGACGAGACCTCCCAGAATTTCGCCCCAGATCCTCACCCCCACGCTCCCCACAACATAGAAGCCCGGAGTCGAGTCGACAAACGACCCTAATCCTACATACACCTGGTACCCCCCGGAAACAATGAAGAGGTTCACCTGCTGGGTCACGCTGAAATACGCATAAAAACCAGTGAGGTTGTTCGGGAGGGCATGCTTGTTCAATCCGAACCGGCCATCAATCCCATCCATTACCCAGACAACTGCCTGCGGAGCATTCACCCCGATGAAGAATCCCGCCTCCGCCCCGATGCCTGCTGTCCAGCCATAAATGGAGACTGCAATGCGTCCTTGAATGGCCTGATATCCGGCGCCGAGGTGCCAGTCCAGTTCGCCTTCCCCTTCAACTCCTCCCATGACATCGTTCACGCTCAATGTGCCGGCAAGATGTCCCTCGACATATCCTTCTCCGCGGTCGAAGACGAACAGAGCGCTTCCCGTGATTTCCGCACCCGCCGTGAAAACGACGATGTACATATCGCCGTCCAATTCAAACGTTGTTCGTGTCGGTGTGAATCCTGCAATCACGGATACCATCGATCCCGTGCGTGCGAGGATGCTGGAGCCGACTCCCGTGGATGTCGAAAGTTCACCTCCCACTGCAACACGCTCAAGTTGATCTCCGACAATACACCCGCAGCCCCAGATTGAGGCCATCACCCCTGCATTCGCCAGCGGTCCGATGGTGAACGTCTTCGCAACGGATTCGATGATGCTGAAACAAGAACTCTCGGCACTCGACTTCATTGTAGCCGCCATTCCTCCCCCGATGGAAGCAAGCGTGACATGCCCACTCCCGACGAATCCATCCTGAGCGAGCGAATCGTACGCCATCGTAAAATCGAGAGCGGCCAACCCGGATGCCCAGGATCCTGTCCAGTGCAAATCGCTCGGACCTCCGGTGGTCGGCGAAACGGCAGGAACGCGGACACGTCTCCCGCCGAAAGGCGCCCCTGTGAGAATGCTGGATTTCCAATCCAGCACCGCCATGTGCTTCGCCCCAAAGAATCCGACCGAACCGGTGCCATAGGTTTCCACATATCCCGAGTCTGTCGGAACGAAGTTCGAAAGCCTCACCAGCGAAGGCGTATAGTAGTACCTGTCGAACTTCTGACCGACGTTGTTGTAGTCAAAGAACAATCGGCCCATGTTGCCGGATGCCTTCATCTCCCCCCACGTCAGATAGAACGGCGTTCCGAAGTGTCGTGGTTCAAAGAGACCTGCCGCAGTCAGGTAGATCACTCCGAGCTTTACACAGACTGCACCGGCCGATTTGGTTGTGTCTTTTGCCACCAGCTGCACGCCCCAGTACTGTAAAGTGTCCGGCTGCGTGATCGCAAGCTCTCCGCCGGCACAGTTGGCCGACGATGTGAACATCAACCTCTTGAAGGCCAGGTTTGCATTGACCGGTCCGCCGAGTTTGATCTTCCCGTCGAAATCGCAATCCCAGACGCAGCTCTCAACAAATTGTATCTTCATCGATCGGACATTTTTCTTCTGGACGACGGCGTGGAAGTCGACCAGGAAGGAATTCTCGCCGCGGTAGGGTGGATTCGTCTGCCATTTCGGACCCAGGTTGGTCGTGCCAAGAGGTTCCTTGAGCAACAGAACTTCACCGTGGACCCCGAGGGTACTCACGTTGATCCACCCATTAAACTGGCTATTGGCAGGGAACGTGAGGAGATGCGTCGTATCCGGAATGTCTTTGGTGAAGATCGTGAAAGAGCGGCCGCTGAGATACGGGATGGTCGCCCCCTCCATTTCCTGGTTTTCCATCGCAGTATTGGCAGGGAGAGACCAGGTGGGTGTCGCAAACAATTGAGTCGGCGTCACAGGATAATACGGGTCCATCCGCCGGGCCGCGAGATAGAAGTAGCCGTCGGAGGGACCGGTCACATTGGGAGCCAGCTGGTAGAACCTTGGTTTTCCTGCGGTCTTCACGAACTCACCCCAGCGGAATCCGCCCGGGACTTTGATATCTGCATACAGATCCATATCCGACTGGACCTGCATCGAAGCATACGAAGCCCGAACCCTGGCACCGATGTCGGTCTGAATGGCCAGGATCGGGAAGCTGAGGATTCCGTTCTGAAACTCTCCTCCTGAAATCGCGCTCGCGGCAAGACTCAGGTAGCCGGTCCGGAGATCAATATCGTATCCGCGCGGCTCATAGGATCCGAAGGTGAAGGCGGAATCCAGGTCGAGACGCGCCGCGAGGCCCGGACTTGTGACGAGCCCGTTGGTGAACCGATACTTGCCGTGGACATAGCCACGGTTTGACACGATCGTTTCCCCCGACGGCCCGGGGGTGCCCCCCTGTTTGAATACCACACCTTTCCACCCCGCGGGGAGCGCTGGATTGACAGTCGGGTCGGATTGCGTCGAAGAGAAATCTATCGTGTACCCCCGGCCGCTGATCTCGATGTCCGTTTCTCCGATGTACAATGGGCCGAAGGTGGAATCCGGCACCGAGGCATACAGTTTACAGTCCGGGGTAATCACCGACATCGGGAGTGGTATGGCCGCTTTCGTGCAGGTCGTCGCGCTGACGAGAGAGGGGGGGAGAAGGACTTTCCCACCGATCCTCGCTCCCTTGATGGTGATCACGAGAGAATCGATCGCCACAGAAAAACCGGAGGTGATATTGATGATGGCGGGTGGGACCGGAACGGGAGGAACAGTTGGATACCAGGCAACGCCTCCGGTGAGGATCACCGTCCGCTTCACAGGACCGATCCAGCGAGCGTCCCTGAATTGTACACGCATCCCTACCGGGGGGATTTTCTTCAGCCAATCGATATAGGCATTCTTATTGAGCACCTCATCCACGTGCGACTTTGCCTGAGGAAGGTTGAGATAAAGCCGGTCACCGATATTTGCGTTCGGCTGCACGATCTGCGCTTCATTCAAGCTGAGGTTTCTGGATGAGTCCGTCACGGTGCGGACCACGTCGAACGCCTTCGCGATAAGGCCGGTGGCCTTCCACCACGGGGGAACAACGACGATGCTCGACGAACAGTTGAAGACGATGCGGCCGATGCCGCCCGGCCCCAGCGAATCGTGCGATGTCCACGCGCTGTCATATTTCTCCACCGCGATACGCCAACCTCCGAGGATGAGGGTATCCGGAAGATGCGGTTTGATGATAATCGGAGGAACAACCAGAGGTGTCCTCAGATATCCGATATTGCTCTGCCCGAGATTTCGCGTAGCCGGCTGACCGAATTCGTCCAGGGCCTGGACCTGCCACGCGAAACCGACTGCATCGGGGTAGAGATTGAATTGCGGCTGATCCGGACCGAGGAGAAACGACGTTACCATTATACCCTGAACACCGTTGTCGAACAGGGGCTGGTTCCGGTCCAGCGCATCGCGGGACGATTGCCCGCGATAGACCGGGGCAATACGCAACCGGTAGTGTGCGACCTTCCCCGCAACGTTGACAGGGGTCCAGCTGAACATCACGGGAGTCCGGCCCTCGGCAATGGTGCTGTCGCGGGGAGAGAGCAGAATAGGCGGGTCGGGAATCACCACGACAAAACTCCGGCAGGCCGGAGCGGAAAGAAGATCCTGTCCGGAAGGATCCAGTAATCTGACACACAACTCGTACTGCCCCTCCGGAAGGGCGTTGGTCGCCTGCGTTTGTTTCTGAATTGAGTTGTCTATCGTGACCGCACTCGATCTGTAAAGGTCCGGCCCGTATCGTACCGTGACCCCCTGGGGGACGTCGAACCGCATGATATCCGGGTGTGCATCCTGGGAGCGAGCGACAATCCTGTCATTATCAAGACGGCGAATCGTGAACGACAAACGGATGCCGCGGTAAGCCGACTGGGACGCATTGTTCACAAAGAGTTGTACGAGAGTCCGGTCGCGTTCCCATGCAGACAACTCCGACGGCATCGGTGAGCGAAGGTTGATGGTGAGGCTCAACTGCCCCAACGCCGTGCCTGCCGGGACAAGGAGGAGCATCAACCACTGCCAGTTTCGTCTCATAGTCCATCTCCTTGCGAAGAATTCCACGAAGCCGTCAGATGCACAGATCCCTCTAGCTCAGAACGAATAATCACTAATGATGTGCCAGGCTTATCCCGCGCGGCTGAAAGTGGAGGCTTGCACCGCAAGAGACACGCAAGGAACAACTTCAACAGTCAACGTAACGCCAATAAGCCGAGTTCGACGAGACTGGAGTTGGGATAAGTCGCCTGCAACTTGATCCGTCCACCTCAATCATGGGTATGATTGATTTGCACTTTGAAGATGGGCCAAAGAAAGAGAAAGGTCCCTGCATTATTGAGACGGGCTCAATGGATGAATGCACGGGTTGGAGAGATGTGCGAAAATAGCAGAAATTATCACAAATGTCAATATGGACTGCGAAAGAATGCCCAGGATCCGGTCGTACCTCCTCCTGGTGATGCCCTTTCTCAAACTCTAACAACAACCTTCCCCGTGGTCTTCCCCGATTGGAGTGCCCTTACTGCATCAAGAAGCTGGACATATGGACGGGTCATCCCGACGAGTGGTTTGGGGAGGTTCAAACTCTGGATCCGGGTCAGCAATTCCTTCAGCAGTTCCACCCGGTCGTACAGCCAGATGAGATTGAATCCGAGAATCGACTTATTGGATTCAATTAATGCGAGGGTGTGATAGCGGGGCATCGCCAGAAAGCGCCGCGCCAACATCAGGTAGTCGGGTGTCGCACGATGAGAAGCGAATTGTGAGACGCCATATGCCACAAGCCGTCCGGTCGTCGCGAGCGCTTCGAAGCTCTCCCGTTGGATTCTTCCCCCCACCGCATCCAGAACAAGATCGAGGGGACGACCATGCAGGGCCTGACGCAGGTCACGTTTGAAAGCGCGGCTCCTTATCATCACGGCATCGTACCCTTCGCTCTTCGCCAGTGGAATCTTCGCGGCACTCCCAACACTTCCAATGGTATACGCAGAGAACTGTTTTGCAATACGATGTGCATACAATCCCACACCTCCGACGGCGCTATGGATCAAGACGGTCTGGCGAGGCTGGAGATTTCCCAGGGGGACCAGGGCATAATATGCTGTCAACGCTTGCACGATAAACGATGCACCCTCTTCATAACTCCACCCTGCAGGAATCGGGAGAACGTACCGTTGATCGATGTTGAGATGACTCGCATACCCACCAAAGCGAATCGACCCCATGATGCGGTCCCCGCGATGAAAGGTCGGGACGTTGTTCCCCCTGTCGATGACTTCGCCGCTGAACTCAATCCCCGGCACGCAATCCCGTTTGGGCGCAGCTTTGTAAAGGCCGAGAATGGTAAATACGTCGGCAAAATTGAGGCCGATGGCTCTGACCGCGACGGATACCTCGTTCTCGCCCGGCGGGCCGAGTTCTTCTTCAACCAGACGGAGTCGACGGAGGGATCCGGGTCGGGAGATGCGATAGACTGATCGGTGCATGGGGCGGACATTCTTGTGAGCGACGCGTGCAGGCTGGGAGCCTGCCGGAGAGACGAAGGGAATAGACGGACGTGCCGCGAAGGGTGCGGCCTTACGGTCGCGTCAGTCTGTCGTGCGCTTCCAGGATGATGGATTCCGTATCTTCGAAGTTCAGACATGCATCGGTAATCGACACACCCGGTTTTAAGTTGCTCTGCCCGTAGGGCTGCTTCCCCTCGTTCAGGTATGACTCGACCATAATGCCGAAAATTTTTTCATTTCCTCCGTGGATCTGATCGATGATATCCAGAAAAATCCCCGGCTGCTTTGTGTGATCCTTATTGCTGTTTGCGTGGCTGCAATCAATCATGAGGTATTCGGGGAGCCCTCGCCGGCGAAGTCTCTCTTGCACGGCTGCAACGTGCTGCGCATCGTAGTTGGGACCGTTGCTCCCGCCCCTCAGGATGATATGCCCGGACTGATTCCCTTTTGTTTTGATTTCCGCTACCGTACCGTTTTCCGTGATTCCACTGAAGGAGTGTGCCTCCTTCGCATAATTGAGTGCCTCGATCGCCACGTCGATGTTGCCGTCAGTCCGATTCTTGAACCCCACGGGCGTGGATATTCCCGATGCGAGCTCCCGAGACCTGCGCGATTCGACGGACCGGGCTCCGATCGCACTCCACACAATGAGGTCGAGAATGTACTGTGGCGTGATTGGGTCCACCAATTCCGTGGCGCATGGCATTCCCATCGTGTTAATATCTAGGAGGAGTTTCCTTGCCACCTGGAGACCTTTTGCGACATTGGACTTCCCATCGAGGTCCGGTTCGTCAATCAGTCCTTTCCAGCCCAGTCCCGTCCGCGATTTCTCAAAGTACGTCCTGAGGATGATGAGAAATTTTTCTTCCACCCGCCGGGCCAACGCATGCAGCTTCTCCGCGTATTCAAGCGCCTCATCGGGTTTGTGAATGGAACACGGTCCGACAATGAGCATGACTTTGCGGGACTCTCCGGAGAGAATTCGGCGGATTTCCTCCCGGACTGTAATGACCTCCCGGATCACCGCTTCGCTGGCTGGAAAGCGTGTGCGGAGATCTTTCGGAGTATAGATCGGTTCGTAATGGTCGATATTACTGTCGATGTAGCTTGTGGGCATAGTGTGAAACTCAGTCTGATTTGCGCCAGATCCATTTTGCACTATTGACTTTGAGATAATCGCCGAGAAAGTCAAGGAGACGTGCCTCGATATCGCTGACGATGGCGAGCCGGTTCGGGGCTTCTCCGCCAAAGGAGATGCTCCATGTGGACCCGATCGCTCTCCACGGTCGATCCGCAATGAAGAGGGATACTTCCCGCTGGAAGGAAAGTGTCCCATAGTACAGTTCTTCGGTCCCCCTCCTCCCCGCAAAGATCGGTGTCACGGTAAGATCCACGACAAGACACGGATGGCGCCATTGATGCGTGTCCGGGCCGGCCGCTTCGCAACGAATGCCGTTCCGCTGCAGGATCTCCGTACACCCATCGACAATCAGCCGTTCAAACGATCCTGGCAGTCTGCTTCCTTCATCATCAATAACGACACGAAATGCGAGACTATCAAAGCTCATCGCAGACATCTGGTACCCCCTGGAAAGCCACGGCTGGGCTGCCAGAGGGGTCGAAACTGAAGGCAAGACAATGAACATCAAAAACAGGGATACATTCCTTGATAGAAAGAACCGCGTGCTTCGCATGACCGAGAATTTTGTATTGTGACTGTGGGGCGGAAAACACACAATACGATACGCAAAGGAGGATTCATATGCACTTGCGAAGGGAGGAGGAGGGCGGGAAAAAAGACCGGAACGACGGAACGCCGGCACAGAGTTACCGGGATGCCCCCTCTGACATTGTGATCACTAACCGGTGATCACCGGCAAGACTTGCGGGAACTTCCGCCCGTCGCTCTTCCTGACCGTCAAGAGAGAACGATGAGACAACGTGGCCGGAACCTCGAAGGACAATTGTCAGCATCATATTCCGATAGCGCAGCCCGCTCAGCTCCACGTCACCCCATCCGAATGGCAACAACGGATGAAACTCAACGCCTTCAGGAGAGAATCGCATTCCAAACAGACCGGAGAATACCGAGCGCAGATACGCAGTGGCGGACCAGGTTTGATGAGGTTGAGAATCCCAATGCTTGCCGGTTTGCCAGCCCCCATCAACATCTCCGCTCCCCGCGTTATAAATCTCATAGAAATCTCCACCGCTCGAACGCACGAGGCGGGCGAAGCTCGTCAAACCCTCCGCAAACGCTGATTCTGCATCCAGCCGCGCTGTGGCTTCCACCCAGAACCCCTGGACCATCGGCCAAATGATTTCGTTGTGTCGACCCGGATTTGTTTCGCTGTACCGGGCAAAACTTGGATACACGTCCACGATTCCATGCGGCGCAATGTGCGCCTTCTGGACGATCGACCGCGCCGCCAAAGAGTCGGCAATGCCGAACAGGATGGCGAACGACAGCCCCGCACCCTCCTCGGATGAATCGAGTTTTCCGGCCAGGGAGTCCCCCTGATGAATGAAGTACCCGTAAAGCCCATTCGCTGGAATCCAGAAATGGCGATTGATTTCCCGACGCAGCGTATCGGCAATTGCAGCAAAGGACGCGACTTCATTTCCTCCCTTCCCGAGAGTCGCCCCCATCCTGGCTGTACTCCTGTACGCCAGATAGTAGAGCGCGTTCGTGCTGAGCGCCATCAGTTTGTCGGTACCCGGATAGCTCAGGACAAAAGATCCTTTGTCCTCATTCGCTGTGGCCGGCGGCACCGGGTACGCTGCGATTCCATCGTTGAAGAATGAGGGTCCTTCGAAAAGATGATACGATCTGTTGTAGTGCAACCGCGTCATCTCCCGAAGGCTTTCTCCGGCGGTCTCATAGGCAGCAACCAGGAACTCCCGGTCCCCGGTGATTGCATAATGGTTCCACGCTGCGCAGATCCAAACCACTTTGTCCCACCACTGATTGTCCTGCTGGATCACCAGCGTTCCGTCCGGTTGTCTCCGGACAACCGACCACAGGGTATTTCGTGCGACGGCAGGTTCCAGCAGGCTCGCAGCGTTCCAGGAGTTGAGCGAGGCATCACGGGTCCATGGCTGCGAATATCCTCCGCCGGCACGAATGAATTCCCCCGGGGGATCGGTCAGCAGTCCGGTTTGATTGTACACTGCCTTGTCAAACGGGACGGTGTTCGTGTCCAACAAGTTGACCAGCGCATCAGAAAATGTTCGGCCCAGCAGTTGCTGCATATCGGGGTTTGTGAAGAACAACACGGGTCGGTGGATCGTCGAATCGACAGGATTGCCGGGATCGCCTGCGAAGGAGATCGGGCATGACACCAGCGATAGACAGAATACGCCCATCCACGCCATGCGTATCCGGCGGTACGTCAACCCTCTCCCCACCGGAATCATGGCGGAGTCATATGGCATGGGAGTGAAATGTGCCATCCTCGCAAGTTTCATTTTTCGTCGAAGGCTTGTTGACAATTGATTCTCTGGCAATATCCGGTTATGTTTCTCGGAACCCCTCAGGCTCTCTTGAGAAAGAGCAGAACAGATCGTCTCTCAGATATTTCGGAGTGCGATTATCGATGGCCGACACGCTGTCCCATGCGACCCAGGGAGGTCTGCTTCTCCTTGGACCGTTCATTGCGCATATGAGAAAGCGCACGGTGCTGTGGATCCTTGCCTTCACGGGAGGATTCTTCGGCGCTCTTCCCGACTTGATCGGTGCATGGGGAAACTACGTTGAGCACGATCACTGGGCCCTCTATCGGAGTGCTCACTTCGGCGCCATCAGAGAGATCCTGCAATACGTCCCTATGTACTGGCTCCACCTGTATGTCGACAGTCTGATGCACGGCGAAGGACGGAGATGGTGGAAAGGCAACGAACGGCTCTGGCTTGAAATTGCCTTCTGGTTCTTGAATTTTGCATTGATCTGGTGGTACGTCAGGATCTGGGAAAAAAACCATCCGATCGCACGAAAATAGGGAGAACAAGGTTCAACCGCGAGGAGCCTATTTGTGTTCGCCTCCGGCGAGGGACCAGGTGCACGAATCAGCGAGGCTCATTCCACCTTTGACCGCTTTTGCCTCGACGACATTCTTGCCCGGCCGAAGTACGACATCCTTCCATATGAAAACGCAGTTCTTGCCCTCCGTTTGCACCCCCTGCGACACACCGTTTACAAGAATCTCAACTCTTTCACCGTTGGAATACACCTTCACGTCGGTGTGAGGGTCTGTTCGGTCTGTGAACCGGCGGCTGGTAATATAGAGTGTCCCCTCATTTGACCAGTTCGCTTTGTAAAAGAAGAATGCATCCTTTCGCGTCTTCCGGTCATAGGTCATGAGTCCCTTGTCATTCCTTCCCGGAATACCGCCTTCATGGCGCGAAGCGCTCGTAAAATCAAACATGTTCCAGACGAACGTACCCCAAACAAAAGGACGGGCTTTGAGCGCCGCCCAATCCGCCTCATGGACAATGGCCTGCCACTCTTCGGGATGCCATGGCCCGTCCGTTTTCGGCTGTTTCGGGTTCTGTTCGTGGTGCGTCACGTTGGCACCTGCTCCATATTCACTCACGCAGAATCCCCCGTCACGACTTGTCATCCGCCGAACATCGAGCGCACGGCCAAAGTCTGCCAAGGAACCCCATCCCCCGTACCACCCGGGATACATGTTCCAACCCAGGAGATCGGGGATCTTGTTCATCTGCGGGTATTGATCATGAGAGGTAGCTGCGATCGTCGGACGCGTCGGGTCCTCGCCGTTCGCGAGAATCTTCAGGTCCTGCAGCTCACGATGCGGATCGGGGCGGCCAGGCCAAAGTTCATTGAAGAGGCTCCACGCAAAGATCGAAGGATGATTGATATTCTGTCGGATCAGATCGAGCAACTGATTGCGGGACGTTTCAGCGAATCGATCGTCGGTCCCGATTTCATCGACCTGGGGTAACTCCGCCCAGACGAGAATTCCCGCCGAATCGCAGAGACCGTAAAAATATTCGCTGTGCTGATAGTGGGCACATCGGACGACCGTGCAACCGAGCTCTTTGATGAGTCCGAGATCTTCACGCATGTCGGCCTCGGAGATGGCCCACCCCTTGTCCGGACGATCCTGGTGCCGATTCACCCCGTGCAAATGATAGGGCTCGCCGTTCAGGAAGAATCCCTTCTCCGGGTCCACATGATAGAATCGCAGCCCCATCGGCTGACTCACTTCATCCAGAACGGTTCCATCAGCCGTTCGTAGTTCGGCGACAGCCCGGTAGAGATAGGGGTCTTTCCTCCCGTTCCAGAGATGGGGATGCGGGAGGACCATATGAATTCGATAGGGCGCGGTGACGTGAGGCGCGACAGAAATGGATTGATCGATCCGCTTCACCACCTCGCCACCGGCATCATACACGGTGGCAACGAGGGTGCGCCGGCCTTCCTGGTCCCCGCCATTTGAAATTTGGGCGGTAAAGTCCAGAACCGCCTCATCAGCGGAAACGGCGGTCTGCCGCCAAACGACTCCCGGCGAGGCATGGTCAGTAAGCGTAAAGCACACACTGTCGGTCACTATGAAATGCACCGGCCGGTAAAGACCGCCGAACACGGAAAAATCTCCGCTGAGGGGGGCGACATCAGGGAAGAGAGCGTTGCTCGCGCGGACAGCAAGCAGTTCCCTGCCCGTTCCCGACAGATTGCCCGTGATTTCTACGGCGAACGCACCAAAGGCCCCGCGGTGTTGGCCGACAAGCTTCCCGTTGAGGAACACCTCAGCGACGGAAGCAGCGGCTCCGAATCGAAGGAAGTATCGTTTCGCCCCTTTCTGGGGTCCAGCATCGAGCCAGTAGCGGTACCACCCGGATCCTCGGTAGTACTCTTCCCCCTTCTGTGCGTTCTCCCATCCCCAATTATGGGGTAGAGTTACCTGTTGCCAGCCGGCATCATCAAACGAAGGTTGCTCGGCACCGGCGGTGTCTCCCAGCTTGAAACGCCAACCAGCATCGAGCCGTCTGTCCTCGCGGACCGGCGGCGAGGCGATAGCTGTCTGGACTGTCAGGGCGATGATGGATAGACATAAGAGTTCGCGGATCATACGCACCTCGTAACGAACGGAGAATTGGCATGAGACGTGCAAAAGTCTGGAATTGCGCCCGCTCTTCCATGCACGAAAGAATACATCCCGCACAGACGAAATGCAAGGAGTTCCGTGCAAAATCGATAGCTCGCTCCCCCGACGAGCCGCTGCATTTGCAGCGCCCAGAGCGCGCTGGAAAGTCCCTCCCCTCACAGATCAGGAACTCTCAACACCGGTTTCAACGTTTCAAACGTCGTCCCACCCTCTTACCTCACCTTCGGGGAGAACCTGAATGAAGCACCTGGCGTTCGGCCCCTCCTATCAATCCTGGTCTTATATCTTTTCACAAGCGCAACCCCATCGATGGCCGAACAGACCGTGGGGGTGCGGTTCGATAGTAGTGAGGCTTTTACGGACATTTCGACCCAGCCGACACCCCATCCACCATCAAAGAGGAGGTCCCCATGGTTTCAATCTTCTCGTTATGGATTCCGATCCTGCTCTCCGCAGTGATCGTCTTTGTGGCGAGCTCGCTCGTCCACATGTTGTTCCGCTATCATGCGAATGATTTTCATAAGTTGCCGGATGAGGGCATGGTGGCCGATGCATTGCGGAAGTCGAATGTCGCAGCCGGCCAGTACATGCTGCCTTACGCCGAAACCCCGAGGGAAGCGCGCTCCGCCGAGTTCCGGCAGAAATTGGAAAAGGGACCCGGGGCTATGCTTACCGTATGGCCTGCAGGACGTCCTTCGATGGTTTCGAACCTCGTGCAATGGTTTGTCTATAGTATCGTCATCGGCATCTTCGCAGCATACGTCGCCACCCGTGCCCTCGGACCCGAAGCTCATTACCTCGAAGTGTTTCGTTTTGTCGGGTTCACCGCATTTGTATGTTACACCGTCGCCGGGTGGCAGGATTCCATCTGGTTCCGTCGATCCTGGGGAACGACCATCAGAAATACCCTTGATGGCCTCATCTATGCCCTTCTGACAGCAGGCACATTCGGCTGGTTGTGGCCACGATAGACCCCGCCCGGTGAGCAGCAGTCGCTCCACTGACAGGCCGGCTGCCTCTTTCACCGTGGAAGCAAAAGAATGATCGCGTGATCGCATTCTTCTCCGCACGGCTGGATATTGATACCCCTTGTCTACTATCTTGAGGGTACCAACGCGGAGAGCCCAGTCATGCGTCACCACGGTCCTTTCATCATCCTGGTTTTGCTGGTTCCGCTTGCTGCCGGCAGGGCCGTTGCGGCTGATAGTCTCACCGTCACGTTTCGCTACACCGACAATTCCGGAACAGCTGTTCGGGCATTTGTGCCGGGCGAATTCAACAATTGGGGTCCGAACAACAACGGCGTGATCGCGCCCGACGCCCCGTCGCAGATGACGTATGCACAGTCGGATGGGTTCTATTATAAAGGCGTCCGCCTCGCGACGGGAGCGTCTTACGCTTATAAGTTCCATCTTCATTTTGACCAGGGCGGGACGGTGAACCAGTGGATCTCCGACCCTCTCAACCCTCTCACGGACGGATCCACGTTCGGCAATTCCAGGGTAGACGTCAACCCTCTTATGCTCTTCGAGCCTGAATTCCCGAAGAACCAGGCCGGTGAGGTTTATCGCGTTCTTTCGGGTGTGTTTTCCACGGCCGGGATTACCCGGGTGATGCTCTTTGTCGATGCGGATTCGACAGAGATTACGCAATCGCGGGATTCCGTGACGGGGATTCTCACTTACGATCTCACATCCCCGGTGGCCGCGGGCCACACTCTGCGTTTAGTCGCCCATGATGCTTTGGGACGAATGGTATCGGTGGCGGCGGCAACGCCTGTCGCCTCCTCCCGGAAACTCGATGTCACATTTCTATTCCATGCCAACCAAAATCTTGTTCCGTACGGCAGAGTGGCGGACCGCGCCTGTTTCCGCGGACTGCTTCGGACTCTTCGCAACCATCCATCGCTGAAATTTCAGATTCATTTCTCGGCATCGCTGATTCATGACCTTCAATGGTTCGGCGATTCCACGGTAGAGCTCATCCGCGAAGGAATTCGTGATAGTCAATTCGAAATCTTCGGGAGCACGTACGCCCAGAATATTATGTATTCAACGCGAATGGATACCGGCGATTATGAATTCAACACCCATCAAATACTCTTCCAGAAAGAACTCATAGAAAAGGTCCTTGGCGTCTCGCCAAAGGCCTTCTGGAACGCCGAGCGGGTGTGGACACAGAATTTCGTTCAACTCCTGGCCGACAATGGCTATCAGTATGTTCCCGTTGAGGATCATATTCTCCAGGCGAGCGGCGCGACCGGACCCGTCTATCAGCCGCGCGTCACGCGATTCAACGGCCGGCAATTGGTGGCTTTCGAAGACGACAAGACTTTTCTCGGATTGGTTGATGCGGCAATCAATTCCGGAAACCCGGGGCCCGTCATAAGCTTCCTGAATGAAAAGTATGCAGAGGACACGCTCGATCAGGACGTCATCGGGTACTATCAGGATGCCGAAGCGACCGGGTTGTGGGACTACGAAGGCGGCATCGATCCCCAGACGAATTTCAACGGCCTGAATGCATTATTGAACGCACTGGAAAGCGACACTCTGCTCAAGGTAACAACATATGAAGACTGGCTCGCAACCAACCCCCAACCCCCGGATCTTACGCCCATTGTCGACGGCGCCGCACAGTGGATGGGTGGAGACGCGTGGTTTGCCGAGAACCAGAATCCTGCATTCCAATCGATGCGCGCAGTGTATGATACACTACGCAGGTACATCGACAGCGTCGCTACGGTCATCCAGACCTTTGCCGCGGACACGGCGGCCAACAACCTGATCCGGCATGCGTGGTTCACCCTCTGTGCACACCAATTCGAGTTCGGCTGTCACGGACTGGAAGGTGACGTCAACCATGCACAGCTGCAGCTTGCCCGCGCCAGCGCCGTCAGCGCCACTGCGGCACTGTACAAGCTGCTGCCGGCCACGAAAGCGTTCCTGATGGATGTCAATCGTGACGGCGTGGATGAGATCGTGCTCACCACGCCGAGCGATCTTTTTGTCTTTTCCGCTTCCGGCGGGCGAATGCTCTACTGGTTCGATCTCCTCAGGGGTGAAGAATTGGTGGGAAACGAGAATTTTTCGGCGGACTACGGAGAAGCCTATGTGAACGATAACCTCGCTCTGCCGCTCATCCGGGGAGGAAGGGAAACGTATCCCTGGCTCTGGGGAAACCCCCTCATCCCCGAGGTCTTCACGTGGGATTTCACGATACGCAAAAGAGCACTCAACGATCATCTTACGATCGACGGCGGAGCCTCAATTTCCCTTGAGAACGCCGCGTACACGCCGAGACTGGATTCGACCGGAGTCACCTTCTCCCTGACGAATGGCGGGATACAGATCCAGAAGGTCCTGCTTCCGACCAATGGCGGGCTGTCGGTGCACTACCAGCTCCGCTCGGAGCTCTCTTCGACAGCGCAGCTCGGCTTTGAAATTCAGAACAGCTTCTCTCCCTCCTGCCTTGCCGCCATGGACAACGGGCGGAAAAGTCTGGGCTATTGGGACGGGGAAGCCGCCACCTCGCAGACCGTCTCTTCCACCTCCGTCGGGGTAAGAAACGCCGTGACCGGAAGCTATGTCCGGTACCTGTGGACCCCCCTGCCGGATGCGGTGCGCGGAACAGAAGATGTGTTCGGGCTGGAAATGAATCCCTCGTATCTTCCGACTCTTGCCCCGGGCGATTCGGTGCAGTTCGGTTTTGAACTGCAGGCCCGGACGAGCACCACCCATGTGGCGGAGAATACTCCCGCCTCCATGCCCCGGGAGCTCCAACTCTTCCAGAACTATCCGAACCCGTTCAATCCGGTAACAGTAATCAGTGGACAGTTGACAGTAGACAGTAGGATGACGCTGGTGGTCTACGATATGCTGGGACAGAAAGTGGCGACACTGGCTGATGGGAAAATGCCTGCAGGAAAGTTTTCGTTCACATTTGATGCGCAACATCTCTCAAGCGGCATCTACTTTTATCGGATGCAGGCTGGGAACTTTCTCGAAACAAAGACGATGCTTCTCGTGAAATAAGGACCGAGAACATACTTCTGTTTACTGTTTACTGTTTACTGTCTACTGTCTACTGTCTACTGTTCACTGTCTACTGTTCACTCTCTACCGTTTGATCTTTCCCAATTTCAGCAGAGAAGTCCGGAACAGGCAGCTGACTCATGTTTCAAAACATCGTGAAAACCCTCAGACAGGCGAGAAGGCTCGCAGTTGCAGTGATAGGCACAACCGTGCTGTTGATCGGGATTGTCATGATCGTCCTGCCGGGCCCGTCGATCCTCGTCATACCACTCGGCTTGGGGATCCTTGCGACGGAATTCCTCTGGGCAAGAAGGCTCCTTGAAAAGTGCAAGAACATTCTCAAGAAACAGCAACGGTCGGAGGTTAAGGAACGATGAACCAGATTCTCCCGTGGATATTCTTCAACCTTTTCGTCATAGGCATGCTTGTGCTCGACCTCGGCATTTTTCATCGAAAGGCCCACGAGGTCAAAGTCAAAGAAGCGCTTATCTGGAGTGGCGTATGGATTTCCCTGGCTCTTCTCTTCAATGTAGTAATCTATTTCTGGCGCGGACCGCAGCAAGCGTTTGAATTTCTCACCGGCTATCTGATTGAGAAATCCCTCAGCGTGGATAATATCTTCGTCTTCCTGTTGATCTTCTCGTATTTCCGCGTGGAGCCGATCCATCAGCACAAAGTGCTCTTCTGGGGGATCCTCGGCGCCCTGATCATGCGCGCGATTTTCATCGGCGCAGGCGTCACGCTGCTTCAGGAATTTCACTGGGTGATCTACATCTTCGGCATATTTCTTATCCTGACGGGCGTGAAAATGGTCCTGCAGAAGGAGAAGGAAATACATCCGGAGAGGAATTTTCTCATCCGTCTCTTCCGTCGGTTTACGCCTACGACCGACAAGTATGTCGGGGACAGATTTTTTGTCAGACAGCAGGGAAAGATGGTTGCGACTCCGCTGTTCATAACCCTGCTCGTTATCGAAACGACTGATGTCGTCTTTGCGGCAGACTCCATTCCCGCCATCCTGGCGATCACCGTCGATCCGTTTATTGTCTACACATCAAATGTTTTTGCTATCCTCGGCCTCAGAGCATTGTTTCTTGCCCTGGCGGGGGTGATGAAGTCCTTTCATTACCTGCACTATGGCCTTTCTACGATCCTGGTATTCATCGGCATCAAGATGATTCTCGGTGACATCTACAGGATCCCGACAGTCATTGCCCTCGGTGTTGTAGCAGGTATCCTGGTCGTTTCGGTGATCGCTTCACTGGCAAAACCTCGACGAAACAGTGCACTGGAGGATCGCCGAGAGGATGAGAGGTAGTCCGGAAGCTTTGAGAGCTGGTCCGGCTCTGGCCTCCCCCCTGGGGGAGACTTTCGACCATGGGGAGGACAGTATGCCTCTTTGGCAGGAAAAAATGCTGCCGTCCGGGATGTGTACTGCCACTCGAAACTCTTCCCTGATTGCCCCATATTGGTTGAATTCGCCAATTGCGGTCGCATCCTAAGAGCTGCGGCCGGAACGCGGATCTTATCCACGAAAAAGGGACCATCGAGATCATCATTAGATTGAAGAGTAAACCTTGCACATTGACCGAAAAGAGGATATACTTCTTAGTGGGTCATCATCATTCGATAGGTCCATCAGGCGCCTCTTCCGCGAACCTCCCGATATCGACAGGGCTGGAGCACTGGCTCTTCGCAATGCAATCGTCGGAACCCGTTCATGTGCAAGATTCCAGTGGCGTTCTTTCAAGGTTGGGCAGGATGTTGATCCACGATCTTATCATCCATAGGGAGACACGAGATGAACATCTATGTCGGAAACCTGCCCCGTGAAATCACGGAGGAAGAGCTTCGCAAATCCTTCGAAGCATTCGGCCAGGTCGCCACGGTCAGCATCATGAAAGACAAGTTCAGTGGTGAAGCCCGGGGTTTCGGGTTTGTGGAAATGCCAAACCGCACTGAGGCGGAAGCGGCAATTACCGGCCTCAACGAAAAAGAAGTGAATGGTCGGAGCTTGATTGTGAACGAAGCCCGCCCGCGGACGGAAAACAGAGGTGGAAGCGGTGGTGGTCCCCGGGGTGGTGGAGGTCAGCGCAGGAATGGCGGCAGGAGACCGTACTAACTCTCACGCAACAGGGGAACGGGGGGAACAGGAAAACGGGATGACCAGGAGGCGCTCGTGGGACGGATTGTCGGATACTTCGACCTTCTTTCGGCATATCGGGGGCCCCAGGCAAAGGCCGGTGGCAAACAATTGCACTGGCTTCCGCAATACATCGCGCTCGTTCTCGGAATCCTGATCCAACCGCTCCTCAGGACGTTCCAGGCGACTCATCTGTGGGACTTCTCCGGTTTCACATCGTGGATCCTCTTTTCGCTGCTTGTCGGGCTCATCGTTTTTCCCGCCGCGTACAAGAGTTCCTTTGAGCCGGACAAGCCTCTGTTCGTTCAATTCTGCATAATCCTCACAAGCGGCATGGGGTGGGAGTCACTCGTGAAGACAGTGACTGGGTAAAATGCATTGGTCCTTGTGTGGTCGGGAAAACCTCAGGTCGACCTCTTCCGTGGAGACGAAAGGACCCGCGAGGATCCTGTAGGTTTAAGCGGCGGGGAACCATGCACAGGTGGGAACCCGCGCGGGAGTAATTCGAGAGGCGCTAGTAGGCTGTGTCGCGAGTGCCCTTCAGCACCCGGTACAGTTCGAGCGCTGCGAGAAACAGACATGCGCCCAATCCGTCAATCAAAACATCGGTAAAGGCGGGATGTCGGCCCGCGGTGAATACCTGATGTAACTCATCAAGTGATCCATAGAGAATCGCCACGAAAAATCCCACAAAGGCGGAGTGGCGTCTCAGCCATGGTAATCTGTCCTGATGGTGCATCGCGCGCCAGGTGAGAAAGCATAATACCGCGTAGAAGAAAAGGTGGACAAGTTTCGCCCAGCCCCACCAATTCACCGCCGGAAACACCCGCTCAGGAAGAGATGAACTGACAAAGATCAGGATCATCCATAGCGCCGGAGGCAACTGATACCGCAAAAGGTCATTTCCGTTTCTCACACTTCCTCGATTCACCACTCTTCTTCTTTCTGTCCCAATTTCACATCAACGGAGCTCTTTGCCTGGAACCCATGATCTTCACAGTGCGATCTTTGCGGGTGAAAATCAATGCCCGGGGGCCTTTCTGTGATAGCCATCACATGGGAGGGAGCTTCCCTGTTCAGTTCTGGGGGTCGAAGGACGCGATTCCTCCATGGAAAGTAACTCCTCAAATTCGTTCCTTGAAGGGACCAGGCGTTTTCAGTTCCACCTCTTCCTGTACCGTCGTACGCGCGATTATCTAAACAGAGGGATAGTATGTTCAAAACAACCACGTCGTTCATCCTCCTTGCCCTGCCTGCACTTCTCCTCCTTTCATGCGCCGGGCCAAAACCACCCGTCGCGCATGATATCCTTGCTGCAGACATCGACACAACTGTGCGACCCGGCACCGATTTTTTCAAATATGCAAACGGAACCTGGCTGAAGGCAAACCCCATCCCCTCTTCCGAGCGGCGATGGGGTGTCGGCAATCTTGTGCAGGAAGAGATTTATCAACAGCTCACGAAGCTTAACACAGATGCCGCCGCCGATGCCAATGCTCCCGGAGGCAGCAATGCCCGGAAGATCGGCGACTTCTATTTTGCCGCGATGGACTCGGCTCATATCGACTCTCTCGGGACATCGCCACTCAAAGGAGAATTCGACCGCATCAATGGTATCAGCACGCTCCAGGATCTCCTCGCCGTCATCGCTCGACTCCATACTTATGGTGTGGATGCGCTCTTCTCGCCGTACGTAGACCAGGATGAAAAAAACAGCTCCGTCTACGCCTTTCACCTCTGGCAGGGGGGGATTGGTCTGCCCAACAGGGATTACTATTTCAACACCGACGCCCGCACGGTCCGCATACGCCATGACTATGCGGATCACATCGCGAAGATGTTCATGCTTCTCGGCAGCGACTCCAGTGCCGCACGACATCAGAGCGCAGTCGTGATGAACCTTGAGACAGCGCTCGCAGGCGCGTCACGAAAACTCGAAGACCTCCGGGACCCCTACAGGAACTACAACAAGCTTGCTCTCCCGCAACTCGACAGGCTCACCCCCTCGATTCCGTGGCAGACGGTCCTGCCGCTGATGTCGGTGACGGGGATAGACTCGGTCATTGTCGGTCAACCGGAGTTTTACAGAGAAGTGGAGAAGTCCTTACGGACAGTCTCACTTGATGATTGGAAATCCTATCTCCGCTGGTGTCTTGTGAACCGGTTCGCATCCTCCCTCAGCACTCCTGTTGCCGACGAGCATTTCCATTTTTACGGAACGATCCTCTCGGGCGTGAAAGAACAACGCCCCCGCTGGAAGCGCGTCCTCGACGCCGAGCAGCGCGCAATGGGATTCATGCTTGGCCAGCTCTACGTTCAGCATTACATCTCCCCCTCGATGAAACAGCGGTACGAAAAGGTCGTCGATAATATCTTCGCGGCCTATGCGGAACGGATTAAGAACCTCGACTGGATGTCGGAGACCACGAAACAGAAGGCCCTGGCGAAACTGAGTGCAGTAGCGAAAAAAGTGTGCTATCCCGAAAAATGGAGGGACTACTCCGCACTCCAGATTGACCGCACATCCTATTGCGGCAATGAAATGCGGGCAAGTGAATGGAACTACAACTATTACATCGAGAAGCTCGGCAAGCCCGTCGACCGGTCCGAATGGATGATGACGCCGCAGACGTACAATGCATACTACAATCCCTCGAACAATGAGATAGTGCTTCCGGCAGCGCAGTTCCTCATCCCCGGCCTGCCGGATTCACTCGCGGACGACGCCCTTATTTATGGCTATGCAGGCGCGTCAACGATCGGACATGAGGTCACCCACGGATTCGACGATGAAGGCCGGCAATTTGACGCCCGGGGCAACCTCCGTGACTGGTGGACGAAGGAGGACGAGAAACGTTTCAATGAACGGGCGAAACTCATGATCAAACAGTTCGACGATTACGTTGTTCTTGACAGCCTGCACATCAATGGGAGAGCCTGTCTTGGAGAGAATATTGCCGACCTCGGAGGAGTCCTGATCGGATACGATGCGTTCAAGAAAACGCACGAAGGCCAGAGCGACACGCTGATTGCCGGTCTCACCCCGGATCAACGGTTCTTCCTCGCTTATGCCTATTCCTGGCTTGGCCATACGAGAGACGCCACGCTCGCGATGCAGGTCATGTCGGATGTCCATTCGCCGGCATTCCTCCGGGTGAACGGTCCGCTCTCTGACATCCCGGCGTTCTACAAAGCCTTCAACATACAACAAGGAGACCCGATGTGGCGGCCTGACAGCCTCCGGGTGAAAATCTGGTAGAACAGCGGTGGAACAGCAGGCGGAGAGACGGCGGGGATTACTCCTTCCAGTGAACCAGAGCTTGAAAGAGAGTCGAGCCGTTTCTTACCCTGATTCCTTCGACATAGTGCACGAAGGCACCCGGGTCCTCGGGTGATACCATGATGCGCACCCGATCCCTCAGGAGAGTCTCTTCCAGGTAATTCAGCTGGATCGACCGGAGCATTCTCAATTTCTGCATTTCTGCGTCAAAACAATCGAGCACCCACTTGGCATACTCTGCGTTATTGACGTGCAGGTTAACGTCAAGGTCACTCGGGAGAACGTCTTTTTCGTAGGCGCACGCGAGGGAAGGCTGGCTCTGCAGTTTCTCCAATGGTTCCCGGATGGCGTAGGCCGTATTCACGAACGTCCGGTCGCCGAGAATCGTCTCTAGCCGCCGCGGTCTCCCCTTCACCGTGTCCACCAGCAGCCAGGAAGAAGTTGCCACAAGCAGGCTCTTGCCCGCTCCATCCTCCATTCTGAATTCACGAAGCGCAAAAAGTCTGTCGATCCCCTTCGGCCATGTCACCAGACGCACAGTCTCTCCCCAACGCGGAAGGGACTCCACCTCGATTTTGATCCTGGAGAGGAACCAAGCGAGCCCGTCCCTCCGGAGTTCATCGTAGCCGACCCCAAGGTGGGCAGCATGTGACCCGGCCAATTCCTGGAACCGTCTCAGGAGGGAATATACCGAGAGGCGTCCCGTAAAATCGACGTCGTATGATGTGAGGGTGAATTCATCTTCCCAAAATGCCTTCAATTCCATACTCTCGACCGCCCTCCGGTGGTGTGTTCGCCGCGTCGCCTCGTTGTCCGGGGAGAAGGGGTTCCCGGGAAAGCATGGGAGCGGGACTCAAACGCCATCGCGTTTAGGGAAATGGCGATGAACAGGAGAGCCCGACCAGTACGACCGGGCTCTCTCGTTGCATTCAACAACAAGGCCTCACGTTATGGTTCGATCTTCCCCGCCTTCAGTTCCTTGACGAGCGGTTCCGCCCTGTAGATCTTGTCGAGACCTTCCAGAATACCGGAAGTGTGCACGGCAACAGAGCGATTCGTGGATTCGTCGAAAATGATGTTACCGGGGAGACTTTCAATATTGCCGTCGAAGATCAGGCCGACGACCTGCAAATCCTTGTTAATAACCGAGCTCCCGGAGTTTCCACCGATGATGTCATTGGTAGAGACAAAATTCATCGGGGTGCTCAGGTTGAAATCTGCCGGGGGTGGGACCCAGCGCTCCGAGAGATACCAGGGATCCTTCTTCCCGAAGGAATAATACCTGTCATACATTCCATAGAACGTGGTGAACGGCGGGGCGATTGTCCCATTGTAGGGATACCCCTGCACCACTCCGTCAGCAATCCGGAGTGAGAACGTTGCGTCAGGAGGAATGGAGGTACCATAGACTTCGTACAGGGCACGGCCGAGAAGTTGGGTGGGTTCAGCCTCTTTGTTCCGGATGTCCCTAAGTCTCTCCTGCAGGGCAATGGAACGCGTTCGGGATTGAACCACAAACTTGATCAACGGGTCCGAGGAGTTCAAGATATCTTCCGGTTTGCCCTCTTCCAATTCTTTTACCTTATCCTCCATTCCGACAATCGTCGTCTTCGCCAATTCCCCTGCAGCTTGTTCCGGAGTCCTTCCGGCGAGAAGGTTATTGAATGCGGTATTCCGGTCGCCGAGCTCTTCTTTCATGAAGCGCAATTGATCTGCGAGAAGAGGGGTTTCAATTTCAGGCTGGAATTTCTCTGGAAAGATCGGCGCTTTTTTCCCGGGGGCGGCTGCGGGGGGTCGGCCCTCTCCGAATCCGCTCCGGGGACCACCCTCCGCCTTCTGGACCAGTTTGGCAGCAATGACCAGGTACTGCGAGCGCGCTGTTGCGACTTCCAGCGCCGCGGCCTCGCCTGTCAACGCCCGGCGTTGCGTCTCGAACTCTGCGATCTCCTTCCACGGGTTGCCATACTTGTTCTTCAGCGTCGGATTGTTCAGGACCGCCGATTGGAACTTAGCCTCGAAATCCTTCTTCTTGGCCATAAGGTAGGGGTCCCGCAAGCCGCTGAGGTATCCCGAAATTGCTTTCCGACTATTGGCAACACCAAAGATTTGATTCATGTATTCCAGTCTCATATCCGGATGCTTCTCCACGAAACCTTCCATCGCCCGTTCTCTGTCGGCGACAACATCGACTCTCATCGGGTACAGGTCGTCTCGTAACGTTTGGAGCTGGGCCATCGTCATCAAGCGGTTCGTCGTCCCCGGATTGCCGACCACGAAGACGACCTCCCCGTCTCCCGCACCATTTTTGCTGAACCGGAAGAAATCTGCGGTCTTCAAAGGCTTTCCGTTGTCGTAAACCCTGAAGAACGAGCAGTCAAAATCATACCGCGGATAGGTGAAGTTGTCGGGATCGCCTCCGAAGAAGGCTGCCTTCGCTTCGGGAGCAAAGACCAGCCGCACGTCGGTATATCGTTTGTACCCGTACAGGGAATACCGTCCGCCGTTGTAGAAGGAGACAACGCTGAACACCATCGAATCATTCGCATGCTTCTTGTACTTCTCCGCGTAGGTGCGCTGGAGTTCCGCAATTTTCGCCGCGCGATTGGCGGTCTTTGCGCTGTCCGATATCCCGGCGTCGAACGCCGCCTGGACTTCCTTCGTAACATCGTCCATCACGATCAATTGATCGACCCAGATGGGTGCCTTGCGTTCTTCGTCGAGGGTGTGCGCGTAAAATCCCGCCTCGACAAGTTTCTCGCCTTCCTTCTGTACGCGCTGAAGAGATCCGCGCGCGCAATGGTGGTTGGTCATAATCAATCCGTCTTCCGACACGAATGCTGCGGAGCAGCCGGGAAGCCTGAGCGCAGCCAGCCTGGCTTTGTCGAACCATTCCTTCGTCGGATTGAAATGATAGGTTTGAGCAAAATACTGGACCGGGGGGAAGTCGAATGTCCACATTTTCCCGGTATCGAATTGTCCCGCCTTGACGGTATCCAGGTCGATATAGCCTGCAGTTGCCGCAGATTTCATTGCGTTCTGCGATGAGCAACCGACCACGACGAACGAAAAGGCAATGGCAACCGCTACGAGCGAGCGCGAGAACAAGCGATTCATTGCAGCCTCATTAAAAAGTGAAAGAAATCTCCGGGGCAGTCCGCTACGCCGGCGGCGAGGAAGTTCTGAAGAGAAAACCTCTCACGTCTCCAGGAGTTCGGCCAAACCTCACGGGCAACTCGCGCAGAAAGAAGGGGAAGGCCAAATGGGGTACATCTGAAGGAAATGAACGGACAAGCGTCTTGCTCGTAGTGCAGTGCAAGCCATGAAGGCACATCCTTTTATCCGGATGCGCGAGTGCAGTAGCCTAATGTACGGGGATAATTCCGGGGAAGCAATCCTTTTTTTCCTCAGAATCCTTCTTCCACGATCCTTTCTCCGCTCCACCGGAGGCGACAGGATGAAATTCCGTCAAATCGGCGACCGTTACTCTCTGCCATTCCAGGACTGAATCGTCGCCCTGTTCCGGGCGTTGCAGATATCCTTCCCTTCCGCGGTGAAGAGATACTCGATTCGATCGCGATGATTTTCGGTGATGCGTGTGCGAACCATTTTCAGCGTGCTGTTCAGCTGACCGTTTTGTTCCGTAAACCCTTCCGCTAAAACGGCGACCGCCGAGGGAAGCCATCGCTCCGGGAATACCCCGCCATGACGCCGGTTTTCGCGGTATGCATCGATTTCGGCCTGCAACATCCGCAACACTGCACGTTGACCTTCTTCGGTGTCCGTCGCATGCTTATGTGCGTTCATCCACCTCATCACCGCCTCTTTGTTCGGGACAAGAAGGCTGATCGTAAAGGGCGACTGGTCGTTGTAGAGCATGACCTGGTCGATGTAGGGCGATTGATTGCAGAGCGTTTCCTCGATTCCCTCCGGGGAGTATTTTTCGCCATCAGGTGCTATCAGAAGGCTTTTTGTGCGTCCGAGCACATAGAGGAATCCGTCTGCGTCAAGATATCCGAGGTCGCCTGTGTGCAGCCAGCCACCCCTGATCGTCTCCTGCGTTGCTTTCTCATTTTTCCAATAGCCCGTCATGACGTTCTCTCCGCGCACCTGGATCTCGCCCTGTTTTCCGGCAGTCACCACCGCCCCCGAATCATCGCAGATGCAGAGTTCAAGATCCGGAACGACAGTCCCCGAGGAGCCGAGCTTGTGTTTCGTCGGGGTGTTGGCGGAGATCACGGGTGAAGATTCCGTCAGACCGTATCCCTGGTACATCGGGATCCCGATCGCATAGAAAAACCTCTGGAGCTCAATGTCGAGCAAGGCGCCTCCACCGACAAAGAACTCCAGACGTCCTCCGAAATTCTCCCGGATTTTCTTGAAGAGCAAATGGTCAAACAATGCAACGAACGGTATGAAGAGCTTTCGTAATCCGCGTCCTCGAGTCGCCCCATTGCCATTATAGGCATAAGCCACACGAAGGCCTGCGGCGAACAGGGCGCCGGCGAGTCTCCCTTTCTGTCTCACACCCGATTCAATGTTTTTCCTGAAGTTCTTCGCAAGAGAGGGTACGCTTAACAGGAAGGAAGGCGCGGTTTCCTTTATGTTGACGGGAATGTTCTTGAGCGTTTCCATCGGCGTCCTGCCCGTCTGTACTGATGCCATGCTTGCGCCGTTTCGCATGAGAGTATAGATGCCAGCGGTATGCGCAAAGCAATGATCCCAGGGAAGAATCAGCAGGGAGATATACGTCGCCGGAATGGTAAACATCGCGGACGACTGTTGTACGTTCGCAACATAGTTTCGATGGGAGAGCACGACTCCTTTCGGGTCAGCGGTTGTGCCGGACGTGTAACAGATGTTGGCGGGATCTTCACCGCGGATTGTAGACCTGCGTGCTTCAAAGTCCTCACGGTGGCTTTCCAGGAACACTCTACCCCGGGCATATAACTCATCCACCGGGATCTCTCCTTCCTCCCTCGTATCGATGGCATCAAGTACAACAATGCAGCCGAGAAGGGGGAGATCTTTCCGGAGGAGTCTGATTTTGGGGATCTGTTGGGCTGACACCACGGTGATTCCTGCGCCGGAATGGTTCAGTCGGAAGGCGAGGTCCGGACCGGCCTGCAATTTCACGGACAGGGGGACGTTCACCGCTCCGGCACTGAGGATTCCCAGTTCTGCAATGACCCAGTCGTTTCTTCCCTCGACAATCATTGCCACCCGGTCGCCGGATTTCACACCAAGACTCATCAGGCCACAGGCGAATTCGACTACACGCTCCCGCACCTCGGCATACGTCGTCTCTCCGTACTTATCTCCGCGCTTTTCACGAAGAAGAACATTATTGGGATACCGACTGACGCTTGATTCAAAGAGAGCTACGAGGGTGGAATGATGCATGGCGAGAGGGAGCTGATTCCGGCGATGAGAAGCGTGCGCAGCGAACAAATTGCGCGAAACGAGAGCTGAGTGTCATTTCCCCCCTTCCGGTAAACACCGGGTCAGGAGAGTCTCAATTCGTGGACCCCCGAGAACTCAAATGATGCCGCCCGACCGGCTGCGGTCGAACCGGTCTGACGCGCCAGAAGTTCCGGACAGACCGCAGAATTTAGAGAGGCGATACCGGTGAGCGGCGAAGACTCCGTAGCCGGTATCGAAAAGGCTTCTGAGCCCGGGGAGGATGCTCAGAAGATAGAATGGGAAGGCCCACCAGATTCTCCGCATCGCATACCGGTAGACCTCCGGCCCCTGGATGTGCCGGCCATCGGGGAAGAGCAACCTGACATGAGCGGTGAGCTCTTCACGCGAGATCTTCAAAGAACCGGCTACCCATGCCGCCTGAAGGCGTTCAATGCGAAAGCCTCTTTTTGACAAGACACCTTCCCAGAGGGTTACCCAACGGCTGCAAACGCCGCAATCAGAATCGTAGAGGATAAGACCGTTCACTGGAAGGCTCTGTTCAGGGTGAAACTGCTTTCGTCGAATCGTTCGTCAAAGAACATGCCCCGCACGAATGACCGGTGCAGGATCATATTGACTGGCGTCGAAGGGAAGCTACCAAAGCGGAGGAAGAATGTCAAACATGACATCCAATTCTACTACAATTCTACTACGGTTCGGCGGGAAGAGAAAGGGACAACTGCATTTCGGGGGATGGCAGTTGTCCCTTGCGAGCGGATACTACAGCAGCTTCTGAATTTCTCCTTCAAACTCATCTTTGGGAGTGAAGCCTTCGAACCTCTGTACAATATTCCCCTTCCGGTCGATGATAAAAGTGGTTGGGATTCCCGAGATCCCTCCATACTGGTAGCTAACATCATCGTTACCCAGGAGAACAGGATAGTTCATTCCTGCGTTGAGTGCAAAAGCTTTCACTTTCTCCGGTTCGTCAAGCGCGATACCGACAATTTGAACGCCCTTGGATTGGTATTCTGATTGAAGACGAATGAAATCCGGGATTTCCCGTCTGCATGGCGGACACCAGGTTGCCCAGAAATCAAGAATGACCACCTTCCCCCGGAAATCTGCCAGCGACACCGTCTTCCCCTGGATGTCCGTGAGATGGAACCCCGGGGCGACACCCATTGCGCCGGTCGACGGGACAGTCGGCTCAAGAGGTAGACCGCGTGCAGGACTATTTCCCTTGAGAACAATATAAATGCCGAGGAGCGCAATAGCCGTTACTGTAATCCAGAGGAATCGCTTGTTTGAGGCGGGTCTGGAACTGTTTCGTTTCTTTTTCTGAGCCATCGTTTTCCCCTTAGTCCAAACCGCAGGAGCCGCCACAGCAGCTTCCGCTGGCGCAGGATGGCGCCGGTTCGGAGGAATAGCTGTCGGAACTCTTGCCGTTCATAGAAAAGCTCGGAGCGGAAATGAGGCGAACGTGCTTTCGTGAGTCGCAGGAAGGACAGACGATGTCTTCCTCGACCTCACGGACCTTGTGGAGAACATCATATGTCGTTCCGCAGTCAGAGCATTGATAATCATAGATCGGCATGGTTGGAATCCTTCATAATAGAGTTTGGGACCGGGGCCTCATCAGGCCTCTTGCGGGGAGCCCTGTGGAGTTCAGAAACCCCGGGGTATGGATGGGATGCAGTCAGTTGGTAAAAAGGGGCAGCGGGGAGGGGGGGAACTGTGAGACTGTGAGACTGGGAGACTGGGAGACTGGGAGAAAGGAAGACGGAAAAGAGTTGCGGAATTGGTTCGAATTCATTATATTATTATGAGCGTATGCTCATAATGAAGCCATGGCCAGACCCACGCGATTTCGAAGACTCTCAGTTCCCCCGCCCCAGGTCCGGGCATTTCTTCCCCAGGGAAAAGATGCTCAGTCAGACCTTCCGTACACTCTCCAGATGGAAGAGCTGGAATCCATACGACTTGTGGAACTCGAAGGGCTCGGGCAAACCGAGGCAGCAGAGAGGATGGGAGTTTCGCGCCCAACATTTGGGCGCATCCTCATGAAGGCGCGGAGGACAATTGCAGAAGCGTTGGTCGGTGGGCGTGGACTGTGCGTTGAAGGAGGTGTCTACCAGTACGAAAAAGAAGGCAGGCTAGCCTGCCCACATTGTAGCCATACACAGCCGGCGATGCCGGAGCTGCGAACCACTGTTCGCTGCCGCCATTGCTGTCGGCCCCTTCAAGTATATCAACAAAAGCAGCAAATCAAGGAGGAGACAATGGATCTGAAGAATGCAAAAGTTGCAGTGACCGGTGACGACGGCGCGAATGTAACATCTCATTTCGGCCGTGCACCCTTCTATGTCGTTCTCACAATTCAGGACGGCAAGGTCGTTGCACGCGAACAGCGGTCGAAAATCGCACCCCACAACGCGGAGAGACATGAGGAAGGGCATCAGCATAATCATGGACATAACCATTCCCAGATGGTCGAGCCGATTCTGGATTGTCAGGCGGTGGTGGCCCGGGGAATGGGGGACGGTGCATACGTTCACCTTACACAGGCAGGACTGACCACGATTCTGACCGAAGTGCATTCAGTGGACGAAGTGGCGCGTGCGATCCTTGAGGGGACGTTGTTGCATCAACCCCAGAGGGTCCACGCGCATGGTCAACACGGGGCCTGAGTCGGCTGTGGGAAGAGAAGCAGCTGCTTCTCTTCCCCCCTTCCGAGTTGCTCTACAAATGCGACCCAAAATCGCTCTTGGGGAGATTCACTACATAGACTGTGTGAATTCCCTACACCTCGACCTCCCCTCCTTCAATCAAATCTGATAATTCTTCGCTTTCCATGATAGGTACGATAGTTGCGATTTAGCAACTGTTGCCTAATGGGAACCAATCTTCCGAAGGAAAAATTTGCGCTTGGTATCCAGCTGAGTGGTTTGGCCTGTCTGTCCAGCCGGATCGTGACAGCTGTCAGGAAAAGGTATGGACTGACTGTTTTCGAATTCCACACCCTCCTCGCTGTGCGGACGCGCCACCCCAGCTGCATTCACACACTGGGGAATCACCTGGAATCCGAGAAGAGCCGCACATCCAAGGTCTTGCGCGCACTGGAAACGAAAGCGCTTATCAGTCGATCCAGCGATGTGCGTGACCGCCGTGTCGAGCATGTTGAGCTCACTGTTACGGGATTCAATCTGACTGATCAGATCCTCGAAGATCTGGAAACCATTGGCCGGGCGCTCCTCCGGAATGCCGGAGAAGACGACGCAGTTCCATTCATACAGTTCTTGGATCGGCTGGGAGGTGTGTGCATAACAGACATGCTTCTCTCCTCATCCCGAACACCCCTCCACGGAAAGGATACCCCATGAGTGACCAATTTACCAGGAAGGAATTCCTCAGACAGTCAGGCAAATACGCCGCCGGCATCGCAATAGGCGCCGGAAGCATCAGCCTCCTGACCAACACCCGCGGTACGGCAGGCACCAGCGCCACCGCCTGGCCCTGGCCCTATCAAAAACTCGACGTAGAGGCTGTGCGCATTCTTGGACACGACGCCTACTACGTCAAGGGATGTTGTTACGGGGCCTTCCACGCGCTGATGGAATCGCTCAGGAACCTTGTCGGCGATCCTTTTACCTCCCTGCCTTCGGAAGTCATGCTCTACGGTTCGGGTGGCGGTGCGGGCTGGGGGCTCACCTGCGGTGCCGCCAATGGTTCTGCCGCTCTCATTTCCCTCGTCCGGGATCAGGCGAAGGCATCAACCCTGATCGGAGAGCTTTTCGGCTGGTACACGCAGACCGCATTCCCCAGCGACATGAGCAATCAGCTCGGAGTCGAACAGAAATACGTGACAAATAGATATACCCAGACCCTTGCGCAAAACGTTGCAGGATCGGTCCTCTGTCATGTTTCTGTCACAGACTGGTGCGTGGCGGCAAACGTGAAGGCATCCGATGCGGCAAGGAAAGAACGCTGCGCCCGTCTCACGGGAGACGTTGCGGCGTATGCGGCGCAAATTCTGAACGACGACACGGACGGAACATTTACGCCGCTTTACGTGAAGCCGACATCGATTAATGAATGCAACGCCTGTCATGGAAGTACAGGCATGATGAATAATGTCGCATCGTCAATGGAATGCAAGCAGTGCCATGGCGATCCGCACGCAGCGTCCGGACTGGTTGCGCCTGTCGCCGGGACGGCAACCGCATATGCACTCTATGACAATTACCCGAACCCCTTCAACCCCACAACGAACATCGGGTTCTCCTTGCCCCATCAGGCCAGCGTTTCGCTTAACGTCTATGACGTGCACGGGCGCCTGATACGGACCCTCGTATCCGGTGAACAGTATGCCCCCGGCAAGTACTCTTTGCGCTGGGATGGCACCAGCAACGGAGGACAGCGCGTTGCCAGTGGCGTCTATTTTGCACGGATGCAGGCCGGCACCTATGTTGCGACAAAGAAAATGGTCCTGGAGAAATAGCATTGCCCTTTCGCTCCGGGACTCGTCGTGGGCATGACCCCGGGGTCATGCCCCACGAGCGACGCACCAGCAGAGAACTTCAGGCCCCGGCAAAAGCCGGGGCCTGCTGTGTTTTCCCCTCTGGAACTTCTCAGGCCCCTTCAGCGTTTTCCCCATGAGTCTTCGTTGGTTCTTTTCCCTTGTCGGCCACTTCATTCCGCCCGTCGCTCCTCCCTCCTGCTTTTCCTGTTTCTTGTTTCGTGAACTCTCCACCTCTCCCGGGCGTTTTCATAAGAAGCATTGGTAGGTCAATCTCCCGAACGGATTGGTCACTTCACCCCCACTGCCCCCGACGTACAATTTGCAGAAAACATGAGAACACTTGTCATTGTCGTATTCCTGGGTGCATGCATCTCCGCTTCACCGGCACAGACTGAGGGGACGACGGATTCGCTTCCCGGGATCAGCACGCTGCAGGACTGTGTTCATTACGCGATCCAGCACAGGCCGCTGCTGCAACAGTCAAGACTGGAAGAGGACATCGTAGACCATGCGATCAAGGCAAAGCTTGCCGACTGGTTGCCGCAGGTGAATTTCACGTATTACCTGCAGCGGAATACGCAACCGCCGCTTTCCCTTATCCAGGGGAATCCTGTTCCCACCCTTCTCCCCTATTCATCGAGCGGACAATTTTCCGCGACACAGGCACTCTTCAATCGCGACGTCCTGCTCGCAGCGAGCACCGCCGGCGATCTCCGGGAGCAGAGCAAGGACCAAACCACAGGGACGGCAATAGATGTCGTGATCGGGGTGAGTAAAGCGTTTTATGCCGTCCTCCTGACGAGAGAACAACTTTCTCTTCTTGACGACGACATCATCCGGTTGAAACAAAGTCAGGATGACGCTTACAACCAGTATCACAGCGGGATCGTCGATAAAACGGACTTTCAGCGTGCGTCCATCCTCCTCAACAATGCGACAGCGGAACGCCAGCAGACCCTGGAACTCTTGAAGGCGCGGGACGTATTTCTCCGGCAACAAATGGGCTATCCTTCCGACGCCCCCCTGGCGATCGTTCACGATACCTCAGCCACTGTCGGCGAAATCGCCGTCGATACCAACCAGGTGTTACGGTATGACGCGAGAATCGAATACCAGTTGCTCGCCGTACAGAAGAAACTCCTCGAGGCAAACCTGCACTACAACCAGTGGAGTTTCCTTCCCTCGCTGTCTGCCTATGCCAGCTACAATCTCAACTACCAGAATGACCGTCTGCCGGATATCTATAGGAGGAACCTCCCGAGCTCGTGGATCGGCCTGGAACTGACCTTTCCGATCTTCCAGGGAGGCAAGCGCATTCAAGAGATCGATCAGGCGGATCTTGAATTGGAGAGTCTGGAATATGCCATGCGAACCCTCCGGGATTCCATGAATGCGGAGTACGCGCAGGCCCTGGCAAATTACAAGGGCAGTCTGACAAATTACCTGGCCCTCAAGGAAAACCTTGCGCTTGCCGACGAAGTCTACAACACTATCGACCTTCAATACAAGGCCGGGACGAAAACGTATCTCGAAGTCATCACTGCGGAGACTGACCTTCGGACGGCACAGGTCAATGAAACCAACGCCCTGTATCAGGTCCTGACTGCAAAGCTGGACATGCAACGTGCGTTAGGATTGGTCCACTACTAGTCGGAGAAAGGGTTCCGGAGCTTCCATGAAAGGCACACTACAAGTCATCATCATCGTGGCCGGTGCTTCCGTCCTCTTCGCCGCGTGTTCCGGGCAGGGCGACAACAGGCAGCAGGGCCCACCCCCCGCTCAGGTGATCACCTATACGATTCACCCGGAAGAAGCGGTCTACTATGACACGTACCCCGCGACAGTGATTGCGTTGAACCAGGTTGAGTTGCGGCCTGAGGTGTCAGGCTACGTGACCGACATCTATTTTCACGACGGCCAGCATGTCCGCAAGGGCATGAACCTTTACGGCCTCGACCAACAGGTGTACAAGGCTGCTTATGACCAGGCAACTGCAAACTTGAACGTTGCCAGGGCGAATCTGGCGAAGGTCCAGCAGGATGTCGACCGATACACGGACCTTGCCAAACACAATGCCGTGGCAAGACAGACCCTTGAACATGCGGTGGCCGATTTGCAGTCAGCCAAGATGCAGGTCGCGGCGGCAGAGGCCGCCGTCAAGAGCGTCGAAACGAACCTGCGCTATTCCATCATCGCCGCGCCGTTCGACGGTGTCATCGGCATCTCCCTCGTTAAACGCGGTTCTGCTGTCACGGCGGGACAAACCTTGTTGAATACGATTTCCTCCGATGACCCCATTGCTGTTGACTGCTCGGTGGATGAGAAGGAGATCGGCCGTTTCACGAGCCTTCTCCAGCACGACCACAACCGGAAGGACTCCACGTTTACGATCGTCCTGCCGGATCAGACCCTCTACCCGTACTTCGGTCACCTCAGTCTTCTCGATCGGGCGGTGGATCCCGAGACCGGGACAATCCGGGTCCGGCTGGTGTTTCCCAACCCTCAAGAACTTCTCCGGCCCGGGTTGACCTGCGACCTGCGGATCAAAGAGACCAGCGCGGCAGGAAACGTGCTGATTCCATCGAAGGCTGTTGTGGAGCAGATGGGAGAGTATTTCGTGTATGTCGTGCAGGGAAACCGGGCAGTGGAACGCCGGCTGACTCTCGGAATGCAGGTCAATGACATGGTCGTGGTCCGGGAAGGATTACAGGTCGGCGAACAGGTCGTGACCGATGGAGTTCAGAGACTGCGACCCAACGCGCCCGTCACGATCGCAGCCGCGCACCCAGTCAACGGGCCGGAGTATGTTCAAGGGAAAACGGGAGACCGGGGAGCACGATGATTGCCGATACCTTTATCCGACGCCCTGTTACCGCCATCGTTGTTTCGATAATCATTGTTCTCATCGGAACGGTGGCAATTTTCAGCCTTCCCGTGAGCCAGTATCCTGATATCACGCCGCCCACGGTCCAGATCAGCGGAATCTACAGTGGTGCCGATGCGCTCACCGTTGAACAAACCGTAACGACGCCGATTGAATCGCAGGTCAACGGCGTGCCGGGCATGGCGTACATCCAGGGGAATAGCACGAACGACGGTCGAACGTCAATCAATGTCACACTGAATGTGGGCACGAACCCCGATATCGCCGCGCTCGACGTGCAGAATCGAGTCGGTGTCGCGACTCCCCAGCTGCCTGATGATGTCAAGCGTCTCGGTCTGATCACCAGGAAACGGTCTCCCAGCATTCTCATGCTGGTCGCCCTCTTCTCGCCGAAAGGAACGCACGGTGTTCCCTTCCTCGATAATTATGCAAACATCCACGTACGGGACGCGCTGCTCCGCGTAAGCGGAGTCGGCGATATCTTCACCCGTGCCGACGATTTCAGCATGCGCATATGGTTGCAGCCCGACAAGCTCGCCCAGCTCGATCTCACAGCCGACGACGTCGTGAGCGCGCTCGCCAAACAGAATATTCAGATTGCCGCAGGCTCGATCGGCGCCCCGCCCCAGTCTAGCGCGCAGTCGTTTGAGTACAGCGTGTTCACCAATAGCCGGCTGACCACGGAGGACCAGTTCCGCAATGTTGTTATCCGCGCAAATCCGCTGACCGGCTCCTTCGTGCATCTTTCGGACGTTGCGAGAGTGGAACTCGGCAAAGCAAGCTATTCCAATATCTCCTTTATGGACGGCCAGCGCGCTTCCTATCTCCTGATCTTCCAGGCTCCCGGAAGCAACGCGCTGGATGTCGCCCGGGGAGTGGAAAACACGATGGATCAGCTCAAAGCCTCCTTCCCGGAAGATGTTGACTATGTTGTGCCGTTTGAGGCGGTGTCCGTCGTGCGGGTCTCCATCCGCGAAGTCGTCATGACCCTCCTCGAAGCGCTCGGCCTTGTGGTTCTCGTGGTCTTCCTGTTCCTTCAAAGCTGGCGTGCGACGCTGATTCCGATTCTTGCGATCCCGGTCTCCATCATCGGAACCTTCGCGGTCTTCCTCCCGCTCGGCTTCACCATCAATACGCTGACGATGTTCGGCTTCGTCCTTGCCATTGGTATTGTTGTCGACGATGCGATTATCGTCGTTGAGGCGACGCAACGGTACATCGACCACGAACACATGGATCCGAAAACCGCCGCCGCCCATGCAATGAAGGACATCTCCGGACCGGTCGTTGCCATCGCACTGATCCTGGCGGCCGTGTTCATCCCGGTCGGGTTCATCCCGGGCATTGTCGGCCGCCTTTACCAACAGTTCGCCATAACGATCGCCGTTTCCGTCCTGATTTCCGCATTTGTCGCCCTTTCCTTGACCCCGGCTCTCTGCTCGCTCCTCCTCAAACCGGGCAGCACCACGGAAGATTCAAAGGGCATTCGACGGCTCTTCCACCTTTTCAATGTCGTCTTTCAACGGGGCACCGTCACCTACACCAAGACGGTGGAACAATTTCTCCGCGTCGGACGATACGTGCTCATCGGGCTTGTCTGCATGTACGCAGTGACGATCCTGCTGTTCAGACTGAAACCCACCGGGTTTCTCCCCACCGAAGATGAAGGGCGGGTGTACGTCACCTTTAATCTGCCTGAAGCTTCCTCGACCACACGAACTGTGGAAGTCTTGCAGTCAATGATGAACATTCTGAAACAGACCCCGGGAATCGCACATTACGCCGCGCTTGCAGGACTCAACGTCGTGACCTTTACCACGAAATCGAACAGCGGAACGATTTTCGTCCAGTTGAAACCGTGGGACGAGCGCACAAGCAAAGACCTCCAACTGGACGGACTCATCGCGACACTTCAACGGAAGTTTTCTGCGATCACCGACGCGAATGTCATCGTGATTTCCCCGCCGGCAATTCCGGGATTGGGATCAACCGGGGGATTTACCTTCGAACTGGAACAGCGTGAGAGCAACGACAATATCAATCAGTTTGAGAACGTCGTCCAACAGTTCGTCGCCGCGGCGAACAAGCGACCGGAATTGAGCCGGGTGTTTACCTTTTTTACGGCCCGGACACCCGGTTACCGCGTTACAGTGGACCGGGAGAAGTGCAAAAAGCTCGGCCTGAGCATCGGTGATGTCTTCAGCACCCTGCAAACCTTTCTTGGCAGCAGGTATGTCAACGATTTCTCCATTTACAGCAGGAATTTCCATGTCGTCGCCCAGGCGGACACCGGATACCGGGCGACGATTCAGGACCTGTCGAAATACTACATCCGGAATTCCAGCGGCTCCTTGATTCCTCTCAGTGCGGTGACGACGTCCACAGTAGTCGAAAGCGCACCGCTGATCTCCCACTACAATCTCTTTCGATCGGCAGAGATCAACGGGGTGGCGCATGAGGGGTATAGCAGCGGGCAGGCCCTCGAAGCATTACGCCAGGTCGCGGCCCAGGTCCTCCCCGAGGGATACGGATACGAATTCTCCGGCCTCTCGCGAGAGGAAATCAATGCCGGATCAAGCACCCTGGCGATTTTCTCCCTGTCAGTCGTCTTCGTTTTTCTTTTCCTGACGGCGCTCTATGAAAGCTGGTCGGTGCCCTTCGCAATCCTGCTCGCCGTGCCGATCGGCGCTTTTGGCGCCATTGTCACCCTCTCCTTTTTTCCGCATTTGACGGATAACGTTTATGCGCAGATCGGGTTGGTCACCTTGATCGGCCTGGCGGCAAAGAACGCCATCCTCATTGTCGAGTTCGCAAAAGAAAGAGTGGACCGGGGGATGCAACTGACATCTGCCGCAGTCGAGGCAGCAAGACTCCGTCTCCGCCCCATTCTGATGACTTCCATGGCGTTTGTCCTCGGCGTCTCACCACTGGCTTTTGCCACAGGGGCCGGCGCACAGGCGAGATCGACTATCGGATGGACCGTGCTGGGGGGTATGCTCGCCGCAACGATGGTGGCCGTGGTGGTGGTGCCGGTGCTGTTTGTGAGACGATAACGCGGATTGCCTACGGAAGAAAACGGTTGGAAGAATTGGAAAGCGGCGGGGGCCTCCAACCGCCGGGAGAACCCGCAACGGAGGGATAACATGGGAGCGTGGAAAAAGGCCTTTCGATGCAAAGCCGGCGGCCTGGAACCGATAGAAAGACACTCCCCGCTTCGTATCGAGGCTGAAACGCGTATACGCTATTGACCGTCAGCAGGATAGATCAAGAGCGGGGCGCCTCATTCGGAGACAAGACATCGGTCCAGCGAGCTCCGTCAGAAATTCCCGCCTGTGGTTTCGCCCCTGCCGTATTTTCCATCCCATCGTTCATGGACAGGTTCGGGATGCTCACCGCGGAGTCAATTTCAGCATCAAGGTTTCGTGCGGTTGGAGTGTCGCCTTGACGGGCGTTGCCGTGGTCCCGCGGATCTTCCTCGCCCATAGATCACGGATGGCGTAGCGTGTCCCGCCAGGGTTAAAAATTCTCTGAGAGACCGAATCGGTGGAAGCAAGCGTGGTCCAATCGTACGCAATGGCATTCGGTTTGACGCTTCGATTGAGGAAGCATATCGCCCACTCGTCATGGCTGAGCGGTTTCATCCATACTTCCACGCTATCGGTGACCGACTGCCTGTAGCCCTGGATCCCCAACGAGTCCTGGTCGACAGCGATGACCTCGTGGTTGCAGAGTGTATTGTGGACCTCTTCGCTCATGTTCCGCAGGTCGTTCCCTGCGATCAGTGGTGCAGCCATCATGCACCAGAGCGAGAAATGCGACCTGTCCTCATTCGGTGACATCCCATTTCCCACCTCGAGCATGTCAGGATCGTTCCAGTGCCCCGGACCCGCGTACTGCCGGATCCCCTCACGCATCTCCACAATCTTCATGACACCCCACGACGACCAGGTGCCGTGGTTGACTTCACCGTCAAACACGTTGGAAATATCTCCGGTTGTCCTCCAGAGCTGGCCGACCTTCCCACCCCACTCCCACGGTTTGTTGTTACCCCATTCACAGAGGCTGAACACAATCGGCCTCCCTGTTGCATACAAGGCATCGCGCATCGTCGTGTATGCGCCGACAGCGCTGAGTCCCTCGGTGTTGCACCAGTCGTATTTTAGATAATCCACTCCCCATTTTGCGTAGGTGAGCGCGTCCTGGTATTCGTGGCCACGGCTCCCGGGCCGCCCGCCGCATGTCTTGCTCCCTGCGCAGGAGTAGATGCCGAATTTCAGTCCCTTCGAATGGACATAATCCGCCAACGCCTTGATTCCCGACGGAAATCGAACCGGGTCGGCCACGATGAAGCCCATGCTGTCTCTCTCCACCTGCCAGCAATCATCGATGACGACATACTGGTAGCCGGCATCGCGCATGCCGCTCGCTGCCATCGCATCTGCGGTTTGACGGATGAGCGATTCATTGAGATCACAGCCAAACTTGTTCCAACTGTTCCATCCCATGGGCGGAGTGAGGGCGAGCCCCTCCCGCTTCTGGGCGTCAGCAGAACTGAAGATTGACAGGAGAAAAATGGCGCATGCGGCGGCAATGATGCCTTGGTGGCGATTCATGGAGTTCCCCGGGATTATGGGAAAAGGAGGAGAGCTGAAGCAATCAGGATGAGGAAGAAGCTTCCCTAAGTACTTCTCATGTAATTCCATCACGAACCTAGTGCATTAATCGACGAAATGCAATTAGCTCTACCTCGTCTCTCAGGTCTCGGAGCATCATTCCCAGTCCTGGCGAGTAAGAATAGGGTTTCAACAAGAGATCCATTCACTTGCGTCATTATTCTGTGCAAGTAGGCTGGCTTGCTATTGGCATACCGATTGTATAGATTTTCAACATGATCCTTTCGGGACGACATATTCTGATAATTGGACGGATTCTGGTCGGCCTCTTTGTATTGGCGAATTCTGGTTTTACAGTTGTCCTTCATTCCTGCATGATGGACGCCGACCTTTGTTGCCCTTCACCGGTAACCCAAACGCCGCTTCATCCGAATCATGATCCGCAGTCAGAGTTGTCTCTCGTTTCGACTGTGCCGGCGTGCTGTGAAGTCCATGTTGCCGGAGGGACAAACTCGCATCTGGTTTCGACCCTGCAGGCTTCGTCCATCGAGGGCCAGAAACTCGTCGTGATGTATCACTTCGTCGGCATCGTCCCGGGGAACACACACTATTTCTCCTCTCTTGTTCGCAATCTCTCCAGTCCTTCGCAATGCCTTGCTCCGCTCCCGGTGGAGAAGTACGTCCTCAACTCTGCACTCCTGATTTAACACCCTCCTTCGTGGTTGACCTGTTTGGCCCGTGCAGGGGAAATTTTCCCTGCTCGCGTCACCGCACTTGATCATTTCTCCATGAACAAAGTGTTCTCCTGATCTTTGTGGCACAAAATCATGCACACGAAGGAGTGGTACCACATGGTGAAACACGCCGCAGGCTATCTCATACTCTTCTGTCTTGCCGCCTCGCTGGGACTTGCTCAGGAGACAGCTCCGTTGAACCTTGAGGATCTCATTCGTGAGGCCGTACAGAACAATCCTCAATTGCGCGCCGCCCGCCACGCAACTGCCGCGTCACAGACCCGAGTGGACCAGGCGACTTCGTGGGAAGCGCCGCAGGTGGGTGTCGCAATGTTCCAAACCCCGATACAATCCTTCCCGAACCCGTTCAAGAATGGAATGGAGACGGACTACTACATTCAGCAAATGTTTCCGTTCCCGGGAAAACTTTCGTCCATGGGGGACGCCGCTGAGAATAACGCAGCAATGGTCGGGCAGACCTATAACGCTCTTGAGCGCAAGGTCATTCGTGATGTGAAAGACGCTTATTACCAGCTCTACCTCGCGCAGCGCACCATCGAGGTCAATGCCGAGAACCAGGATCTCATGCGGAAGCTGATTGCCATTGCCACGAAGCAGTACGAGGTCGGGAATGGCAATCAAGCCGACATCCTCCGGGGACAGACTGAACTGTCGACACTCATCACGGAGGCGGTTAATCTGAAGAAAGAGAAGACGGTCGCTGAATCCATGATCAACACCCTTCTCAGCCGTCCCACGAATGCACCGCTCGGAGAGGTACCGGAAATCGAGTCGACAATTCCCGCCTGGACGTTTGAACAACTTCGTCCGTTGGCTCTAGAGAACCGTCCGGAGCTGAAGTCCATGGGCTACAACCTCGCCATGAACAGGGCCGAGTTGTCCGCGACAAAAAAGGAGTACTTCCCGGATCTGATGGTGCAGGTGATGTATAAGGACATGGCAATGACGAAAAATGACTTCTGGTCCACGATGGTCGGGATCAGCATCCCGATTGCCCCCTGGGCAAGCGGCAAAGTCGGGTCAAAGGTGGATGAAGATGAGTTGAATGTGAAGAAAGCGGAGGAAGACTTGACGGCCATGTCCAATATGGCGCTTTTCGAAGTCCAGGATGCCCTGGTGCAGACGCAATCGAATCAGGATGTCGTTCGCCTGTTCAAGAACACGGTCATCCCTCAGGCCGAACAGACACTGTTGTCCACCCAGGCAGCGTATCAGACGGGCAAGGCGGACTTCCTCACGCTCATCGATGCCTACAGGACGCTCCTGAAGGCCCGGCTCGACCACTATACAGCAGTGGTGCAATTCATGACAAGCCAGGCCCGGCTTGAGCAAGCGGTCGGATTGAGCGTTGCCGATATCACGAATAGACTTCACGAGTAAGGATCCCAGGAGAGCCGCACAATGAAGAAAATAGTCATCACCGCAATTCTCAGTATTGCCGTTGGTCTGATCGGAGGGTGGCTCGCGTTCCGTCCCGCCGCCACACCTTCGGGGGAACGGAAGATCCTCTACTATCGCGACCCAATGAATCCTGAAAGCACTTCACCCACCCCGAAGAAGGCGCCGGACGGGATGGATTTCGTCCCGGTCTATGCGGACCAAGGAACAGCGACCCAGGGGGGGAAAAAGAAGATCCTGTATTACAAGGATCCGATGCACCCCTGGTACACATCGGACAAACCGGGGAAGGCCCCGGATTGCGGAATGGATCTCGTTCCTGTGTACGAAGGAGAAAGCGACGCCAACGCAATCAAGATTGATCCCACGGTCGTGCAGAATATCGGCGTCAAGGTCGAAGACGTAAAGATGAGAAAGCTCCATCGAATCATTCGCACGGTGGGAAAGGTCCAGTACGACGAAACAAAAGTATATTCAATCAATACGAAGATCATGGGTTGGGTCGATAAGCTCCGGGTCGACTATACGGGACAGCTTGTTCGCAAAGGTGAACCTCTCCTTGACCTCTACAGTCCGGAACTCGTGAGCACGCAGGAAGAATACCTGCAGGCTCTCCGTTACGAGAAACGGATGTCCGGCAGTCCCATTGGCGAGGCACGGTCGGGAGCCGAAGAGCTTGCTCAAAGTGCGAAACGCCGGCTCCTGAACTGGGACATCCCGGAACGCGAAATTGCCGCCCTCCAGCAACGCGGCACTCCACAAAAGGCGATGACGTTCTACTCCCCTTTCGATGGGTATGTCATCGAAAAGATGGTGTATGAAGGTCAGAACGTCATGGCGGGAATGGAACTCTACAAGGTCGCCGACCTCTCGACTGTCTGGATTATCGCCGAGATCTATCAGTATGAACTTCCGTGGATCAAAGTCGGGCAGAAGGCCGGCATTACGCTGTCGTACCTTCCGGGGAAGAAGTTCGAGGGGACCGTGACGTATATCTACCCGACGCTCAGCATGGAAACGAAAACCGTGAAGGTGCGGATTGCCGTCCGCAATACGCCGGGGCTGGAGTTCAAACCCGAAATGTTCGCGACGGTGGAAATCGCTTCACCCGTTTCGGTCACCACCGTCGCCGTCCCGGAGCAGGCGATTATCCGGTCCGGCGAACGCGATGTCGCGGTGATCGCGCTCGGCGGAGGGTATTTCGACGCCCGCGATGTCACCCTGGGTGTTTCGGCGGATGGGTACGTGCAGATCCTGAAAGGGGTGAAGGCAGGAGAGAAGATCGTTGTGTCGTCGCAATTCCTCATCGATTCGGAGAGCAACCTCAGGGCGGCGATCAGTCAAATGTCAGGACATGCGGGCATGGACATGTCAAAGCCGATGGACAGCACTACACAACAGCCTGAAGGAAGCAAAGGAAAAGATATGGAGAACATGCCGGGGATGGAACAAGACAGCGGCAAGAAGTCGGGGAGTATGGAGAGGAGCAGCATTCCGGGGACGAAGCCGACAGTATCGGACAAAGTGACTGATCCTGTATGCGGGATGAAGATCACCGCGGACGAATCACGTTCCCTTACCTACGGGGGGAGAACCTACTCCTTCTGCAGTAAGGATGATATGGCGAAGTTCAAGAGCGACCCGGAAAAGTATGTGCGCAATGAACAATGAACCGATAATCGCCGGACCCCTGCCGGAGTTCTCCCGCCCTGTCATTCTTCGCGACGGGCGGTGCACTTGCTGCATCGGTGAGCGATATTAACAAGAAGGTTTGACCCATGCTCGAGAAAATCATCGAAGCTTCCATCCGCAACAAGTTCCTCGTGATTCTCACCGTGGTGTTCCTCATCGGATGGGGGATCTACGCCATGCTCAGCATACCGATTGACGCAATCCCCGATTTGAGCGATGTGCAAGTGATCATCTATACGGAGTATCCGGGACAATCACCGCGGATCGTCGAGGATCAGGTTACCTACCCGCTCACCACCGCCATGGTCAGCGTTCCCGGCTCAAAGGTGGTGCGAGGATATTCTTTCTTCGGCTATTCGCTGGTCTACGTGATTTTTGAAGACGGGACGGACCTCTACTGGGCGCGGAGCCGTGTGCTCGAGTACCTCAACTATGCGCAGAAGCGGTTGCCGGAGGGGGTAGTGCCCACCCTGGGTCCGGATGCCACCGGTGTCGGTTGGGTGTTCGAATATACGCTTTCATCCAGGACGCATTCCTTGCAGGAGCTCCGCTCGATTCAGGACTGGTACCTGAAATACGGTTTGGCCTCGGTCCCCGGTGTGTCCGAAGTCGCCAGCATCGGCGGTTACGTAAAGCAATATCAGGTTACTGTTGACCCGACGAAACTTCTGGCCTACAAGATCCCCCTCAGCATGGTGGAGATGGCGATCAAGCACTCCAACAACGATGTCGGCGGCGAAACGATTGAAATGGGAGAGACGGAGTTCATGGTACGGGGCCTGGGATACATCAAATCCGTCGACGACATCAAGAACATCCCCGTGATGGTCGACCCCCGGAGCGGTACCCCCGTGTACGTCAGAGATATTGCAGACGTCGCCATAGGCCCGATGATGCGGCGAGGGTTGGCGGAAAGCAACGGCGAGGGCGAAGTGGTGGGCGGCATTGTCGTCATGCGCTACGGCCAAAACGCTTTGCAGGTGATCGATGCCGTCAAGAAGAAGCTCGAGATCCTGAAACAGGGACTGCCCGACGATGTCCAAATCACTACGGCATACGATCGCTCGGGGCTCATCGAACGCGCGATCGGAACGTTGAAAGACAAGTTGACGGAAGAGATCATTATCGTCGCCATTGTGTGCATCCTCTTCCTGTTGCACGCCCGCAGTGCACTGGTGGCCATCTTTACCCTTCCCACGGCGATACTCATTTCGTTCATCATCATGAAGGCGCAGGGGATCAATGCGAATATCATGTCCTTGAGCGGCATTGCCATCGCCATCGGTGCGATGGTGGATGCCGCCATCATCATGATCGAGAACGCACACAAGCACATCGAACACGAGGCGCTGAAGCCGCAGGAGGAACGCCGCGACCACTGGCAGGTAATACTCGATGCGGCCAAGGAAGTGGGACCATCCCTCTTTTACTCCCTGCTCGTCATCACCGTGTCATTCATCCCGGTCTTCACGCTGCAGGAACAGGAAGGCCGCCTCTTCCAGCCGCTCGCATTTACCAAAACGTATTCAATGGCGGCTGCAGCAATCCTCTCCATCACGATTGTCCCGATTCTCATGGGCTACTGGATCCGGGGCAGGATCATCCCCGAACAGCGAAACCCCATCAATCGGTTTCTCATCAGAATCTACACGCCGGTGGTGGATTTCGTGCTGAAATACAACAAGTGGGTCATCGTGGTGGCTGTCGTTCTCCTTCTTCTCACCATCATTCCCTTCAGGAATATCGGGTCGGAATTCATGCCGCCGTTGTATGAAGGCGATTTGCTTTATATGCCCACGACGCTGCCGGGCATGTCAATCACCAAAGCGAAGGAACTTCTTCAGCAAACCGACAAGATTATCAGGCAATTCCCCGAGGTGCACCACGTGTTCGGGAAAATCGGACGCGCCGAAACGGCGACCGATCCCGCCGGCCTCGACATGATTGAAACGACGATCATGCTGAAACCCGAAAGCGAATGGCGGCCCGGGATGACGGTGGACAAACTGATCGATGAGATGAATGCAGCGATTCAATTCCCCGGGGTGACCAATGCGTGGACCATGCCGATCAAGACGCGGACGGACATGCTGAGCACGGGGATCAAGACACCGGTAGGAGTCAAGATTTCCGGTCCCGATTTGGCCGTCCTCGAACAGCTCGGCAAGCAGGTCGAGGCAGTGATGAGGACCGTGCCCGGCACGCTGAGCGCGTTTGCGGAACGCGCAGTCGGCGGCAACTATCTCGACTTCGACATCCACCGGCAGGAAGCCGCCCGGTACGGGCTGACGGTTGGCGATGTCGAGAACGTCATCGAGACGGCAATCGGTGGTATGAGCATCACCAATACTGTCGAGGGCCTCGAGCGCTACACCGTGAACCTGCGCTACCCCCGGGAAGTCCGGGATAACATCGAGTCCTTAAGGCGTGTCCTGGTTCCCACGCCGACCGGTGACCAGATTCCGATGGCACAGCTCGTCACCATCACGCCGCGCAAAGGACCGATGGTGATCCGGACAGAGGAAACCCGTCCGAACGAGTGGGTATACATCGACATTAAGGGGATTGACGTCGGAACCTATGTGCATAATGCTATGCAGACCGTCGCACGCAACGTAAAGCTTCCTCCGGGGTACTATATCAGCTGGAGTGGAGAGTACGAATATATGCAGCGGGCCGAGGAGCGTCTGATGTACGTCATTCCGATGACCTTGCTCATCATTCTTGTCATCCTCTATCTCAATATGAGGTCGATGACCAAGGTGGCCATTGTTTTCCTGGCCGTCCCGTTTTCCCTCGTGGGAGCATTCTGGTTCCTCTACCTCCTCGGCTACAACATCAGTATTGCCGTCTGGGTGGGTATTATTGCTCTTGCCGGACTGGATGCCGAGACCGGAGTGGTGATGCTTCTTTATCTCGACCATGCCTACGACGATTGGAAAAAGAAGGGGCTTATGCGCGGATTGAAAGACCTGAAAGACGCAATCCACCACGGCGCCGTTCAACGCGTGCGTCCGAAGATCATGACGGCTTCGGTCATTATTGCCGGGCTCGTGCCGATCATGTGGAGCCACGGGACCGGCGCGGATATCATGAAACGGATCGCCGCACCGATGGTCGGAGGCGTGGTCACTTCCGTCATGCTGGAACTTGCCGTGTATCCGGTGATCTACTTCCTGTGGAAACAGTGGACCCTGAAACGGGAACTCGCAAAGGAAGGGGCGCAATTTGAAAACTAGGGCCATTCCAACCACTCAGGGGTTTGTCGCTGACCGCTTGACTCACCAATGAAAGGGAGCCATATGAAACAGGTTCTTTGGACACTCGCTTCCGCGTTCGCTCTGGGAATTCTCGGAACCCTTGCGGTGATGTACCTGGGTCTTTACAATGTTGCCGCAAGTAACGCAGAAGGCGGCTTCACCGCGTGGATGCTTGGCACGACTATGGATCATTCAGTACGTTCGCATGCAGCCGGGATGAGCGTTCCAAACCTTGAAGACTCAAGTTTGGTGGACGAAGGCTTTGATCATTACAAGGAGATGTGCATCGCATGCCACAGCTCCCCGGCCGGTGGGCAGAGTGAAACCGGTGTGGGTCTCAACCCGCCGGCGCCGGAACTTTCTGATGCCGCGAAAGATTGGACCGCGGGAGAACTGTATTGGATCGTGAAAAATGGGGTCAAGATGACCGGTATGCCGGCCTATGGTCCGACCCATAGCGAACGGGAGCTGTGGGGAATCGTCGCGTTTCTTCAAAAGCTGAAAGGAATGAACGCTTCTGAATACAAGACGTTCGTATCGGCACACCCGGCGCCGGAAGACGAGCACGAACACCATCACTGAGCTGAATGGAAAGGACTACCCGGCAGCGTCATGTCTCCTGCAGCCCGTGTGCGGGCCCGGCAGAACAGAAATCTGCCGGGCTGTCGAACTCGGTAATGAGTTCTTCCGGAGATTCACCGTCCTCTTACCCCACCTTCATTTTCTCTTCCCCCACTCCCCACTCGATTTTCGTTGATTTTTGACACATGTTCCCGTAGTATTTTGTAGATGACCCTCCAGACAATTGACCCTAAGGAAATACTCATGACGAAGAATCCCCCGTTTCGACACGTAAAATATCGATGGGATGATGCCGCAGGCCACGCACGCGATGGAATCGAGCAACTCGTCTATCGCTCAAATCTGCTCGGATCAGATCAGAGCATCACCAATACCGGCGGCGGGAACACTTCCTCGAAGACGAAGGAGCGGGATCCGCTGACAGGCAAGGATGTCGAGGTCCTGTGGGTGAAGGGGTCGGGAGGGGATCTTCGGACGTCGACAAAAAGCAATTTCGCGTCGTTGTACCAGGACAAATTGCTTGGCCTCCAGCCGGTCTATTCCAGCACGGACCCGCGGGGTCCGAAAACGCCCGTCGAAGACACGATGGTGGGGATGTATCCTCATTGCACCTTCAACCTGAATCCCCGCGCAGCATCGATCGATACCCCACTCCATGCGTTCATCCCGCACAAGCATGTCGATCACATGCACCCGAACTCCGTCATCGCTATCGCTGCATCGAAGAGCGGGGAGCGCCTCACCAGGGACATCTTCGGTGAGGATGTTGTCTGGACGCCGTGGCAACGCCCGGGGTTTGATCTCGGATTGAAACTGCAGGAGCTGTGCAAAGCCAATCCCCGCGCAAAAGGGGCTGTGCTCGGGAAACACGGTTTGATCAATTGGGCGGACGATGGGAAGGAATGCTACGACCTCACGCTGAGTCTCATTGAACGCGGAGCAGAATTTATCGAACGGAAAGACAAAGGCGAAAGGACCTTTGGAGGTCAGAAATACACTGCTCCCGGCGCCGCGCAACAGCGGACACTCCTGACGCAGATCCTTCCATGGCTCAGGGGACTTGTTTCTCAACAGCGGAGGATGGTGGCAACGGTCGAGCAACGCACGGCGATCATGGAATTCGTCAATAGCCACCACGCTCAACGTCTCGCCGCTCTCGGGACATCCTGCCCGGATCATTTCCTGCGGACGAAGATCAAGCCTTTATTTGTCGATTGGAATCCGGAAAAGGAACACCTTGGCGCGCTGAAAGAGAAATTGTCAGCGGGAATAGTCGCATACCGCAAAGACTACGCTGAGTACTATGAACGTTGCAAGCGCGTCGATTCACCCGCAATGCGCGATCCCAATCCCACAGTGATGCTCATTCCCGGTCTGGGTATGATTGCCTGGGGAAAAGACAAGAGCGAATCGCGCGTGACCGCGGAGTTCTACAATTGTGCAGTCGAGGTGATGCGCGGCGCCGAAGCAATTGACGAGTACACCGCCCTCCCGCAACAGGAGGCGTTCGACATCGAATACTGGCTTCTTGAGGAGGCGAAACTGAAGCGCATGCCTCCAGAGAAAGAGCTGGCCCGTCAGGTAATCGTGGTGATCGGCGCCGGCAGTGGAATCGGCCGCGTTGTGTGCCATCGCCTTGCGGCGGAAGGCGCCCATATCGTCTGCGCGGATCTCGCCCGTGACGCCGCCGAGGTGACAGCAAAGGAGCTCACCGACAAGTACGGCCCTGGTATCGGAGTGGCGGGGACGGGGATAGCAGCGTGTGGTCCGGCGGTCGGACTTCCAGCGGATGTGACGGATCGGGAAAGCCTTCGAACCCTTTTCGAGGAAACACTCCTCGCCTACGGCGGCATCGATGGCGTGGTGGTCACTGCGGGGGTCTTTGTGCCCCCGGATCTTTCGGGACATATCACCGACGAGAAATGGGCCCAGACCTTTTCGATCAATACCGTCGGTCCGTACATCGTGGCCGATCAGGTCGCAGGGATTCTACGGGAGCAAAACCTACGTGCGAATTTGGTCGTCACGACGAGCGTGAATGCCGTTGTGCCGAAGAAAGGCAGCGTCGCGTACGACGCCAGCAAAGCCGCCGCAAATCATATTATCCGCGAACTTGCGATCGAGATGGCTCCACTCGTCCGTGTCAACGGGGTCGCCCCCGCAACCGTCGTCGAGGGGAGCTCGATGTTTCCGCGTGATCGGGTCATGGCCTCACTGGAGAAGTACAAAATCTCCTACGACACTTCCGAGACCACGGAAGCCCTTCGCGAGAAGCTGTCAAAGTTCTACGCCGACCGCACGTTGACCAAGCAATCCATCACACCCCTGGATCAGGCGGAGGCGGTATTCTTGCTCCTGAGCAACCGTCTCAGCAAGACCACCGGGCAGATCCTGAGCGTCGATGGCGGTCTGCCTGAAGCGTTCCTGCGATGAGGAATCAACCATGCTCGACGGGCCATCCCTCGAGTGCTACCGCTCTCTGAAGCAGACCTTTCCACCCGGGCGGTTGATCTCCGATGCATTGGGGACTCTTGCCTACGGGACTGACGCAAGTTTCTATCGGCTGATCCCCCGGTTGGTCATCAAGGTCGAATCGGAGGACGAAGTCGTTGCAGTCCTCAGAGAGGCGAGAAGGTGCCGTCTTCCCCTGACGTTCCGCGCAGCCGGCACGAGTCTCTCGGGGCAATCTATCTCTGATTCACTTCTCGTCGTCCTCGGAAACGGGTGGAAAGGGTACACGATACAGGACGCGGGCGAACGGATCAGCCTCCAACCCGGCGTGATCGGCGCACATGCCAATGTGTATCTCGCTGCGTATCGCAAGAAGATCGGACCCGACCCGGCATCGATCAATGCCGCCATGATTGGCGGCATTGCCGCAAACAACGCGAGCGGCATGTGCTGCGGAACTTCCCAGAACAGTTATCGCACCCTGGCATCGATGAAGATCATCCTTCCGGATGGGACGTCTCTCGACACAGGTGATCCGGCAAGCAGAAGAGCGTTTCTGTCATCTCACCCCGCTCTGGCCGACGGCCTCCGCAACCTTTCTCAGCGCGTGAAGAGCACCCCCTCCCTCGCCGAATTGATCCGGGCAAAGTACAAGATGAAGAATACGACGGGGTATAGCCTGAACGCGCTTGTGGACTTCGATGATCCCGTCGATATTCTTCAGCACCTGATGATCGGTTCGGAGGGAACCCTCGGATTTATCGCCGAGATTACCTACCACACGGTCGACGATCTTCCACAGAAAGCCAGCAGTTTGATGCTGTTCCCCGACATCGAAACTGCCTGCCGGGCGGTCATGCAGTTGAAGGCAACTCCGGTCGACGCGGTCGAGATTATGGATAGGGCATCGCTCCGGTCCGTCGAAGGAAAAGTCGGAATGCCGGAGTATCTTCCCGGACTCCCTTCCGCAGTCGCGGCACTGCTCGTCGAGACCCGCGCCCTGAAGACAGAACGCCTGCAGACAAACATCGACGAAATTTGTTCTGCGCTTTCGAATCTCCCGAAAGTCAGACCCATCGCATTCACCAGCGATCCCTCGGAATACAAAGTTCTCTGGGATGTCCGGAAAGGCTTATTCCCGTCAGTCGGCGCGATGCGACAAACCGGAACGACCGTCATCATTGAAGACGTGGCGTTTCCACTCCCCCGCCTTGCCGAGGCAACCGTTGAGCTGCAACGCCTGCTGGCCCGCCATGGCTACGGCGACGCGATCATTTTCGGACATGCGCTCGAAGGAAATCTTCATTTCGTCTTTACGCAGGACTTTAACACCCCGGCGGAAGTTCTCCGGTACAAGGCCTTCATTGAAGATGTGACAACGATGGTTGTGGACACGTACAACGGCTCTCTCAAAGCGGAACATGGCACAGGCCGGAACATGGCACCGTTCGTCCTCAAGGAATGGGGAGCAGTGGCATACGAGCTGATGAAAGAGCTGAAGAGATTGGTGGACCCGGACAACCTCCTCAATCCGGGAGTCATTCTCAATGATGATCGTGAAGCGCACCTGAAAAACCTCAAGCCTCTCCCCGTGGCCGACGCAATCATCGACAAGTGCATCGAGTGCGGGTTCTGTGAGAACCACTGCCCGTCAAAAGACCTCACGCTGACACCCCGTCAGCGTATTGTGATCTACAGGGAGATCGCCAGGCTGCAAGCGTCCGGTGACCAGGGAAAAAGATTGCACAGCCTCCGAAAAGGCTTCGTATATGCCGGAATCGAAACATGTGCAACGGACGGGCTCTGCGCAACGGCATGCCCCGTGGAAATCGACACGGGGAAGTTGGTCAAACGACTTCGCGGAAAGAGCGCAACCCGTCTTGCCAACAAGACCGCCACACTCATCGCCAGACACCTGGATGGTGTCACTTCAGCCCTGCGGGCCCTTTTGAATCTTCTACATGCGGCTCACCGCATCCTCGGTTCCACTCTCTTCGGCGTGCTCGCCTCAACCGCAAGAAAGCTCACCGCATCGCACCTGCCCCTGTGGAACACACAGATGCCCCGGGGAGCCGGCAGGCTGCCGGACCGTATCGCGCTGCGATCTGATGCGCATCCTCAAGTGGTCTATCTGCCGAGTTGCATTAACCGCACCATGGGAGCTTCAAACGGTGAAGACGAGGAATCACTTATCACCGTTACATGGAGGCTCCTCAGGAAAGCGGGGTATCAGGTTCTTTATCCCGATAATCTCGAAAACCTCTGCTGCGGGATGGCGTTCGACAGCAAAGGGTTCAAGGATCAGGGCCTGGCAAAGGCGATGGAGCTGGAAGCGGCCCTGCTCAAAGCGACAGACGGGGGAAGAATCCCCGTCTATGTCGACATGAGTCCGTGCCTGTTTCGCATGAAGGAAACTCTTTCGAAGAAGCTCAGATTGTATGAACCGGTCGAGTTCATCCTCAGCCACCTATTGGATCGCCTGGACTTCACCCGGCTCAATGAAACCATTGCGATCCACACAACGTGCAGTTCGATAAAGATGGGGCTGGGAGAGAAGCTGAGACTCCTCGCGGAGAAATGTGCCACGGACGTTGTCGTGCCGGTCAATGTCGAATGCTGCGGCTGGGCCGGAGACCGCGGATTCACCGTGCCGGAACTCAACGCATCAGCACTTGCGCACTTACGATCCGAAATTCCCGCCGGGTGCGCAGGGGGGTACTCCACCAGCCGCACCTGCGAGATCGGCCTGTCACTCCACAGCGGAATTCAATACAAGTCCATCGTGTATCTTGTGGATCGTTGCACTCAACCGAACGGCGGAAGGCCCACCCGCTGACTGTGTAAACATCAGCCGACGAGAGAGAACCATCAGAGAATGACGTTCATTTTTTGAGATAATCCAGGCACGCGGCTTTCGCATTGCATTCACGGCTGGGCATTTCACCATTCAACTACCAGATCCAATCATGAGAACATCCGGGTTTCTCCGTCTCACCACATTGATTTTCGCTCTTTTGCTTTCCGCCCGGGCATCCGGGCAGACATCGTTTCCATCAAGGAATCCCATTCTTCCATTTGCACCGGAAGAGGTGCAATTACTTGACGGCCCTCTGCGTGACGCGTTTCAGCGCGATCTTGTGTATGTCCGGTCCCTCAATCCGGACAGGTTGCTCCATAATTTTCGTCTGAACGCCGGGCTGCCTTCTACTGCGGTGCCTATGGGAGGGTGGGAGAAACCGGATTGTGAACTGCGGGGGCATTTCACGGGGCATTACCTGACGGCGTGTGCCCTGCTGTACTCGGCAACAGGTGACACGATGATATTGCGGCATGCACAACAGGTCGTCGCCGGACTGGCGGACTGTCAGCGCGCCCTGGGGCCATCGGGATATCTCAGCGCCTTTCCTGAATCGTTCATCGATCGAGTGATCGAGGGAAAGCGCGTGTGGGCCCCCTGGTACACGCTGCACAAGATCTATGCGGGATTGCTCGACATGGCGATTCTGTGTCACGACCATCAGGCGCTTGAAATTCTCAAGAAGGTTTCACCATGGATCAAGTCGAGAATTGATCCCCTGACCGATTCTCAGATGCAAAACATGCTCAAGACGGAATTCGGGGGGATGGGAGAAGTGCTCGCCAATCTGTATGCAGAGACCGGAGACTCCGACGATCTGGCTCTTGCCAGACGATTCGACAAACGATCATTCACCGATCCTCTCGCGCAGGGAATCGACCGGCTCAAAGGCCTGCACGCAAACACACATATCCCGCAGGCCATTGCCGCCGCCCGCCTCTATGAACTCACCGGCGAATCCCGGTATCGTGATATCGCTTCATTCTTCTGGAGGGATGTTGTCGCGAAACGGACGTACGTTACCGGTGGCACCAGCAACTACGAATACTGGAGAACCGACCCGGGAGACCTGACGGATGAACTGAGCGATCAGACACATGAGAATTGCTGCTCCTATAACATGCTCCGGTTGTCACGTCACATCTTTGCCTGGACGGGTGACCCCGCTGTCGGCGATTACTATGAACGGACCCTGTGGAACGCCGTCCTTCCGACCCAGAATCCTGACGACGGCGGCGGGCTGATGTATTACGTCCCCCTCCATGGAGGATTGTTCAAACTGTTCGGAGTGCCGGATTCCTCGTACTGGTGCTGCAACGGAACCGGCATCGAATCGTTCGCATCGCTCAGCAACAGCATATATTTTCACGATTCATCCGGCATTTATGTCGCGCTCTACGCACCTTCGGCGCTGCAATGGAAGGAACGCGGGGTGTCGATCCGTCAGGAAACGCGGTATCCGGAGGGCAGTGGTATTCGTTTCCACGTCGCCCTTTCACACCCTGAAGAGTTCACTATCCACCTCCGGATTCCCGGCTGGGTGAAGAGGGAACCATCGCTCGCCATCAACGGCAACCGGTTCCAGGCGGAACTGACACCCGGGACTATGGTCGGTCTCCATCGAACATGGAAAAACGGCGACGTTGTCGAACTCGTCCTTCCCATGTCTTTAGGACTTTCGTACCTCGCACATGATTCCTCCCAGGCAGCCGTAACGTACGGGCCGGTGGTTCTTGCGGGCGAATTAGGGACGGAAGAGATGACCCGCCAGATGCAGGAAGGATTCGGCTACCCCGATGTTGACCGGATGGCCAGTGAAGGACCGGCGGTGAACGTCCCTGCGCTTATGGTGCAACCGGGACAGTTGGAAAAGCGGATCCGCCCGGTGGACGGTGAGGATCTCACATTCAGGACCGTGGGAGCAGGGGACCCGTCCGACGTCTCTTTGATCCCTTTCTTCAGGTTGTTCCATCAGCGCTATGCAGTGTACTGGACTCTGGAGGGATCGAGGGTCAGGCGCGGAGGGTTTCTCCCTGCTAACGGAGATAGTGTTGAAGTGGGAGAGCATCGCTCGGAACGCGAACACAATTTCCAAGCGTACCGTTTTGCGCGAGGCGTCGTGGGGAAGAATGCGTGGGTTGCCTCACCGCTCTGGTTCAGGTATGATCTTGCGACGATTCCGCATCGGGCTCAAATTCTGCAATGGACATGGCTGGCGGATTCGACGAACATCGACTGCGAAGTCCTGATCGACGGGCTACCCATTCCCGGATTCCTTCGTCCCTCACTCTCCCGGGGGAGCGAAAGTACTGTTACCGTTCCTCTGGCCCCTGAGTTCATCGGGGACCGAACGCGTGTGGCAGTAAAGTTTCGCGGCGTACAAGATCATGGAACTCCGAAGTTGCTCCGCCTGGGTATCGGGAGCGAGTGATCCCGCCTCACTCTCCACTGTCCACTGTCTACTATCTACTGTCTACCGACAAACACCATCGCTGATCGCCCTGCCTTCACATCCACTTCCATCTTTTTTCGGGTGGTAGTGTCCGTGAACCGAACTTTCTTGTCCTGTGAAGATTCATTGACGATCGTGTACATGGTCGAATTCGGGAAAACCACCGGGCGGATCAAAACGGAAGGATCAGGGACCTCCCGGAAATAGTGGGAAGCAACGCCGGCCTTCTGCAATGCAAATCTGTACAGCGCTTCGAGCGGTGCCGTATTGTCCGCAGCTTCAAGAGGGAGTGGCATCCATAAGATCTTCCCTGATCCGACCGGTATTTCCCGAACTCCGGGCATCGATGATCCGTGATCGATACCTTTTTCTACACGCTGCAGTTTCTCCTCCCTGTACGTTGCCTGGTACTCCCGACCATTGATGAGGACCTCCTCGGCTGAGCTCACCGGTCGTACGTCGACCCTCACCCCCAGCTGCCCGAAGCGCGGGAACATACGGCTATACTCGTCTCGTTCAAGCGGTCCGGTGACAAGAACAGTTGTCCCCTGCCTCGCTGCACCAAGGACACTCTGCCATGCATCTTCGTTGAACTGATCCGCGGATGGGACAAGGATGAGCCGGACACCCCGCAACGCATCTCCCAGAGCTATATTCACTCAAGGCACGCAAGGGGATGTCGCATGCATATTCCATCGTCCGCACGCAACGCTTCGTCGCATCCAGCGTAACAGTCCGGACAGCATACAGATTTGAATAGGGAATGATCATGACAACCTCTTCACTCCTCCGGTCTCCAAATTCCCCCGCATGGTCACGGATGATCCGGGCGATGCGTTCGAACGCGTCGAGTTCAGGCTTCGCGGTCCCGTCCGCACGGAGAAACCCGATGGCGACCTCATTGTCCGAGGGCTGAAGCACATTAGTGTTCCAGAGCCACTGGATAAACCCCGCACCTCCCCCCGCAAACGACAGGGCCATTTTGCGGTCGAGGAGGTCACGAGCATCCTCTTCCGTGCGCCATGGCAGACCGTTGGCCTGTTCGTAGAACATGACCCCCGTTTCTTCGATGAGATTCGGCATCAGGGGAGTTTTCGACATAATCCCGTCCCAGAGGAGATCATCATTCAGCCACCACGTATGATTGCAGGTAAAGTCGACAGATTCCGAATAGAAAAATTGTGACGGGCGTTCCCAGATTCCTCCCTCATCCTGGCCAACGGTCACGAGCTGCGATTTCGAACCCCGTGCGGCGATTCGATCGCGCAACTGTCTGGCCCATCCGGCAAAAGCCTCCTGCGCAAACCGACGGTACGCTGCTGCTTTTGCCGGCACAAGATCGCCGATAATATTCGTGTCGATGAAATCGTCCAACGACGGAAGCGTAAACGGATCGACACCGCAATTCCGCCAGGCATCAGCCAGGCGGAGGGATCGTCCGCCGGGACGGTCCATCATGGTTTGTTTTTCGACCCAATCGTGCCAGGCGGCAATCTCAAAGCCATCATAGTTCGGTCTGCACTTCCAGAGATTTTCTGCCGAGCAGAAAGACGGTTCATTGATGAAATCCCAGAATAACCCGCGGACAGGGGCGAAGAGTGCAGCAAACCCTCCGACGAATTCACACTGTGCGGCAACCGCATTCGGATCGAGAAACGGATTCTTCCCTCCCCACGAAGGAGGCAGGAAAGCAAAGAAAGTGAAGATCACCGGGATGTCATGCTTCCGGGCGGTCAGCATGTAGGCCTCGAACGCCCGGAGAACCGATTCGTCGACACGACCGCCTTCGGGTGCAATGGCGTTCCATCCGGTCCACAGACCCGTCCGCACCATATTCGCACCCGCCCGCTTTATCGCAGTGAAATCCTTCTCCCACGCCGACGGGTTTGGAGCAAGCAAGAAATGCCGATGGGCATCGGAAGACATATACGTTGTCCCGGTGACGGGATACGCTTTTCCATCGCGCGTGAGGTAATCCCTGCTTACTCCGTACGCCGGCCCAGAGCGGAAGAGCTCTTCGTCAAAAAACCAGAACCCGTTTTCAGCAAAAAGCTCCTCCCCTTCAGAGCCTGCGATGGAACAGGTGCACTTTGCACGCACTCGATAGAACCCGGGGTTCCAACTTCCATCCGGAACATCGATGTGCCCGTCCAGGGTGGGACCGACTCCATCAAGCCGGTGAGAAATTCCCCTGAGCACCGATCCCCGATCGTCAAGGATCTCGATCCGGCATTGCGCGCGGAGAGGAGACGCTTTCGAGGTCGCCGGAACCGAGAGGTGGATACCGAGAGAGACTTTTTCTCCTTTATGATAACAGGCAAACGAAGGGGCCACCGTGACCTGCGTAACATCGATGAGCGCACGCCGCACCATCCATCTCAGCAAGAGAGGCGATGGCGTTCCACGATAATTTCCCATCACCCAGCGTCCGCCGGCGAACGTTCCGGCGATTCGCTCCATCTCGATCACGGGGGCGGCAATTGGCCTACCCTCTTTACTCATCACCACTACAAGCGGGTTCAACACCGCCTGTCTGACTCCCTCACCCTCCTCTTCGCCGGGCACATCGCTTTTGACCGCCAGACGCACGTAGAGTTCATCGACTGTCAGTTCCGATCCGCCGTCGACCCAGTCGGCTAAAGGACCAAAATCAGTCACCGACAGGGTTGCGGCGGGATCTGCGACAGAGACGGGAAAGCACTGCGTAATGCCCAGTTTCTTATGGAATGCCGTGGTGAGTTCTCCCACGCGCCGGCTCCCCGATGCGCTTCCATTCAGTTCGACGGGAAGAGCAAAGGGTGCACCGCCGAAGTGGAGCCAATGCCCGCCTCCGCGAAGGAATGACTCGATGGCTTCCCAGGCCTCAACGGGAAACACGGGTCCGTACGGATCGATAAAGAGATCGAAAGCATCCAGTCGCAGTGCATTCTTGACCTGTGCGGGGGAGAGGAAGACGGGTTTCCAGTCTTTCAACGCACCTTCGATGAGATCGCGCGTCATGTGCAGACCGCTCAGTTGCAGAAGACCGGCATCCCAGAGCACGGCAATGCGCCCGCTCTTCGCCTGGTCCGCCGGTTCATGGATGTCGGCCCACATGTGGCCGACATCCCGGCCTGCAAAGAGGTCTGTCGCATTTACAGCAGTCGCAGCCGCCGCGCCACCAAGGACCTTGAGAAACTTTCGACGATTAAGATCGGAATCCATGACTTCTCTCCGCATTGCGAACATCGTGTGACGTGGCAGAGGTCCTCTTGTCCGGCGTCCCGGACGGGCGGCTCTGTTCTCTTTACCTGACAATCACTTCATCTGCGAAGATCCAGGCCGGCTCCCCTTCTCCCTTGTACCCCTGAGGAACCGTTCCGATGTTTTTCGCATCGACTCTGATATAGCGGGCCTTTCTCCGCGGGAAAACCACGGCAAGGTCCTTCTTCGCGAGGTCCCGTTTTTCAGAACCGAACGTCGGCGCGGTTGTGCCGACCGTGTCAAATTGAACACCGTCAAGGGAAACCAAATACGCGACCGAGGAAGGGAAGAAGATGTACACGCCGGGATTCTCAAGAAATCCGCAGGAGATCTTTTCCACGGATACACTGTCTCCCAGGTCGATTGTGACCTGAAGATCACCTTCGAGATAGCCCTGCCACCGTCCATCGTTGTAGAGCGTGCTCCCGCGCAAGCCATCGGTGAGACAGTATGGTCCTCCGCCCGTGTATTTGTTGCTGTAGGGGAGGTCATAGCGCACAGGTTTATAGGAGCCCAGATGGAATGTCACCGACTTGCCCGTCGGAGACCCCAGAGCAATGCCCCCGCGAAATGCCAGGGCGCGGATCTCTGACGAGGTAGCGAGAGTAAAGGGATCGTGATACAAGAGTGAAGAAGGTGACGGGGTTGACCCATCGAGTGTATACCTGATCTCCGGAACGGGTGTTTCTGTAGAGAAGGCAACGCGTTCGAAATGAGCAACGGTATCCGGAGTTATGTCAATCTCTACTTCGTAGGTACTCTTCGTATACGAGTAGTCGCCCGCTGCGTATCGTTGCAATTGCTTGTCTACCCTGGGGACAAAATCGTTCCAATCGCGGGAGGCAAGGGGGGACCAGAGAACCTCAGCCATTGCGGCCATGCGCGGCAAGACGACCTGCTCGGCCCGTTCGGGCGAGGGCACATGCTCTGTCCACACGCAGGCTTCAGCACCAAGGATATGCTTCTCTTCCGCAGTGGTGAGACTGTCCGGCACGGGATTGAACTGATACACTTTGTGCAAGGGTAAACGTGAGCTGAACACAAGTGCTGATGAATCTCCGGTCCCCTGGTTCGAGTCGAAATAGCAGTATGAACCCGGTGTCATCACAACATCGCTCCCCTGGCGCACGGCAGCGACACCACCTTCCGTCCCGCGCCACGACATGACTGACGCGCCGGGCGGCAGCCCTCCCTCGAGGATTTCGTCCCAGCCGATAAGGCGACGGTGATGGTTCCGGAGAAAGACCGCGATCCGTTTGATGAAGTACGATTGCAGCTCCTCCGTGTTTTTGAGCCCTTCACTTTTGATGCGGGCCTGGCACTTGGGGCATTTTTCCCAGTTGGTCTTGTCGGCTTCGTCGCCACCGATGTGAATGTATTTCCCCGGAAAGAGGCCCATGACCTCTGTGAGAATATTCTCCAGAAACGTGAAGGTGCTGTCATTCCCTGCACAGAAAATTGTCGAATCCGGCCATACCCCGCCGGGAGGGACCGTGAATGGGCCACCGGTGCAGGAAAACTGTGGATAGGCTGCAAGCGCCTCTACCGCGTGCGCGGGCATTTCAATTTCCGGGACGATGGTGACATGCCGCGCCGCGGCATAGCGCACAATCGCCTTGATCTCGTCCTGTGTGTAGAACCCGCCGTACGTTGCTTTCTCCCCCGGTCTCTGCGGATCGCGGTTCTCCCACGGCTGAGCCTCGCGATCGACACGCCAGGCTCCCACCTCAGTCAGGCGGGGGTATTTCTTGATCTGGATCCTCCATCCCTGGTCGTCGGTCAGGTGCCAATGGAAGACGTTCATTTTGTGCATGGCGATCAGATCGATGTACGTATAGATGAACGACACAGGGAAGAAGTGTCTGCTCACATCAAGGTGCATCCCGCGCCACGGAAACCGTGGCTTGTCCCAGAGCGAGAGGCAGGGAATTTCCCATGCAACCCCGGCGACTGACTTCGAGTCAAATACCTGAGGAGGAAGAAGCTGAAGGAGAGTCTCCATCCCGTAGAAGAGACCCGTCCCGGAAGGTGCGGAGATCTCCGCGCGGCTCGTGGTGACATGAATCTGATACCCTTCATTTCCCAGGTCTCGTTCCTGAATATCCCGGAAGACTATGCAATTCCGTTGGGGGAGCCGGCGTGGGCTGACAACAGGAAGAGGGTAGCCTGTGACGGTCCTGAGGAGCACAGCGAGTTGCTCCACTGTCTGGCGGGCATCGTGATGCGCCGACAAATTCACGATTTTTGTATCCGGTGTCAGGGCAAAGACTCCCGCCTGTTGCACGACACGGACGGGTTTGGGGATGATCGAGAGCTCTTGCGCGGCACCTGCCGGCACGCACCAGAAGCCAACGAGAAGAAGCGCGCAGCGCACAACCGGGGAGAACTTCATGGTCGCCTTGGGAGAAGTGTTGGAGAGATGGAGTGAGACGGCAGTCCCGGAATGCCGAAGAAACAGAAAAGGGCGTCCCCGCAATGTCGCTCAGAGACGCCCTCTGTTGCACCCGAACTTCTATAGCATACTACAACCGGGCGATTGTACGAATCGTTACTTCATCAGGATCATCTTCATGGTCGATGTATAGTCGCCGGCCACGAGACGATAGAAGTAGACGCCGCTCGCGAGATCGCGGGAAACAAACGTTGCGCTGTGCTGTCCGGCCGTCACGGCACCGTTGATCAGTGTCGCCACCTTCTGCCCCAGCATGTTGTAGACCGTCAGTTCCACGTTCCCGGCCTTCGGGACGCTAAAGGTAATTTGGGTGGTCGGGTTGAACGGGTTCGGATAGTTCTGAGATAGACTGTACACTTCCGGTATTCCCGACTGCACGGGCTGGACATCGGTCGCCTGGACCCACGCCGCTTTCTGGCTCGGGAACCAGTTCAGATCGCCGACTGCATAACCATCGTCGCCGGCAGACTGCAGCGACGTGTTCGAGTATGCGAGATTCTCGGGGACTGGCCACACCGGAGGGTACTGCGAGCCGGTGGGGTTGTAGTACCACATGTTCACGCCGAATCCTGTAACGGCGATTTCCCCAAGATAGCGGACCAGAGTATCGGCGTGATTCACGATGGCTGCATCAAATCCGGGATCCGCGTCGATATTGTTCGCAAGACGACAAAGGGGCGACTCCTTGGAAAACACGCTGTCAAAGGTGTACTGGGTGAAGGGGTTCACCCACGTCGCCGGGATCAATATTCTCTTGACATAGAGTGCACCACTCCCCTCAGGGGTCTGAACACTGTCGCGCATAGTGACCGTGTCATTCCACATGGTGTAGAAAGCCGTCAATTTCGGCGGCGACATGAGATAGGCGTTGTTCTCAACATCAAATACTCTCTTTGCCGGATCGAGCATGTCGGCGGTCACACCGTGAGCCGAATCGATATAGGCCTCGGGCCCGGACCACCCGCTCGGCGGCTGGTTATCCCAGGGTATCGTCATTTTGGCGCGCGCCCGGATAACGCTGCTGGATGTGGTGTCAGGGTAATTCAAGAACCAGGCGTTCCATACCTGATCGGGAGTTCCACCCATCGCATGCATGGCATAGAAGAGATTGTTCTTCATGGTCACATTGACAGCCTGTCTCATCAGGAAAGGATTGGCGACCCCGTATACAAGCGTGTTGTGCTCAAAGACGGAATGCTTGTCATAGCCGCGGATCGACCAATCGTACGAATTGGTGCAGAAGAACGTGTTGTTGATGAAGATGCAAGTGTCCATCGCGTTCGGGGCACCGGTGCGCATCGCACCTCCCGAAAACCACGAACTGTTGTGCTGCATATTCCTGAAATAACAGTCCTGGACATTGATCTTGGCCCACTGTGGACCTTCGTAACTGATCGCATGATGGGAAAACGCATCGAAGACGTTACCCCGGAGTACCAGCGTCACGCTGTCAGCGTTGATCCGAATCGCATCGCTCCAGCTCATCACGTTTTGGTCAGCCCGGACCGCGCACATATACAGATTCGTGAACGTCGCCGTGGAGGCCTTCCCGAAAAGATCGACCATATGATCGATGGAAGAATTGTCGGGGAGAATTGCAGGTGCAAGCACCGGCGGCCTCGATGTTCCATCGGTAGCGATCATATGCAGGTTACCCTGGATGGCCAGTGGTTCGGTCATCGTGTACACCAGACCGCGCTGCAATCGGTACACCCTGTCAGGATGGGCGCGGAACCCTCCCGACACCGTGTCACTATTGATGACGGTGTTGAGGTTGCCTACAGGCGTGGGGGCCACGTCGAGCGTGTCTCCGGCAGCAAACGCCTGCATCGGCATAGCGAACAACGCCGCCAACATTACGGATGCTAAGGCATAGATCAACCTTTTCATCGTACTTCTCCTAAAAGTAAGTGGATGGAATGTGAGTTAGTTGAATCAGGGTACGTCGGAACTGCACTGATACTCGGTGGATGTATAGATATCGCTGGGCCTCCTCTGAATAGTAAATAGGGCGTTTTAGAGTCTAATGCGAACACCAGCATCTGCCGTCATGCCATAGCGCTGTTCGGACGCCGGGAAGCCGGTCTTCTCGTTGATATCAACGTCATTCTGGCCCGTCATATTGTTGATGCTGAAGAAAACCGTCATTCCATACCATGGGAGCTCCTGCCGTACGGAAAGATCCCAGCGAGTGGATTTGTCGGAATTGATTCTGTTCTGCATCCAGAAATCGGGGTGCTTGAAAACATTGTCCAGGTACAGCATCGAGAGTCGGGCAGAAAACCCTCCGTAATCATATCCGAATGCCAGGTTGAGAATGTCATTCGGTTGTTGGAGCATCCGACTTGAATACGGTGTGTAGTCAAAAACTTGCGAAAACGTCCCGTCCGGGTTGTACTCGGTCGTCACCACGGTCCGGGGGTACTTCGCCTCCGAGAAGATGTGCGTGTAGTTGATGTTGAGGACAATCCCGGAAAACGGCTGTGGCAGATACCAGAAATGCGTCTGCCATTCGGTCTCGATCCCCCAGACATCAATCGCAATCGGATTGTTGACGTAGGTATCGAGCGTATACAGCGACCTCTTGAACTGCGGCAGATCCGGATACGCGCTGAAGTCTGTCACGAACGTATGAGAATAGAAGACCAGATCCTTGATCCGTTTCTTGAACCCGTCGATACTGAACAACCCCAGATCGTTCGAATGCAGCGACACTACGAGGTCGAAATTCTCTGATCTCGCCGGTTTGAGTTTATAGTTGTTGTAGGACACGGAAGAGGTTGTGACGTAATACCTCGGAGTGATCGCACTGTAGTCGGGGTAGTTCAAGGTGTTCGTATACGCGAAATGAATTTGCATCCAGTCGAGGGGCTGGTACCTTACGTGGACCATCGGGAGCACGTAGCCGTGCGACTGCTCCACGGTCGTGTCTTTCCCCGCAAAACCTCCCGGGGTCGACACCGCCCGCAACGCGGTCCAGTTTGTAGTCAGGTTCTGGTATCGCGCGCCGGGGAGAATGGATATCTGATCGCCGATTTTCAGCGTAAACATCGCGTACAGAGCACTCTTGTTTTCATAGCCGGAGTAGTCATTGACGGCAGAGGCAAGTTTGTTGATCTGATATCCTTCCAGACTGTTTGTACGCCTGGCTATCGGCAACATATCCCACATCAGGTTGAAATTGATGGGATACGCGAGAGAATAGTCCCCATTGAGGAATTTCCCGTACGAATAACTGTCGCCGGTGAAGTTCGCGAGACCGATATTTCCAGCCGCCGGGAGGAGCCAGGGGTACTTTTGCCTGATCGCGCTGACGACGGCGCTTCCTCCGCCGTACAGCTGCGACCCCGAATAGGCTGTGTAATTGTACTCACGGGTCCGGTGCTGAAACATGCCGCCGACTTTAAAGGTGGTGCTCAGGACTTGGGAGATGCCCATGTCGGTCGATAAATCCAGCGAGCCGGTAAGCGTCCGCTCTTTCGAGAGGAAATCGTACGTCTGGATCTGGTCCAGAAACGCGTTGGCGGAGTTTGGTATGACGTACGATGCCAGGACCGTAGGATAGACTTTGCCCAGGTTCCCCTTGTTCGCGAGACCCGCATCGGTCTGTGCAAAATTGAAAAAGAGATCCTGGGGGTCCTGGCTTTCGCTGTAACTGTGCGAGAACTTGAATGCGACGCGGAAAAGGGAAAGGTCCTCCTTGACGCTCAGAAGGTTGCTGATCACATTCACCTTCGTCTCCGCGTCGGTGTTATTGAAGGTCATCGAATTTCCCGTTGCATTGATCCCCTCGCCACGCGTCAGCGACCGGGTGTTGCTCGAGCTCAGGAAATTCATCAGACCGATCTCGCCGGTTTCGTGCTGATAGTCGAGGACCATCGTTCCTCCGAGACGTTCCCGATTTCGCCACACATCGTTGAGATTGAGCGCGGTCAAATCCGGAATGCCTGCATCTCCATGCCCTTTGTCGATCAAGGCATAGGTTGCGCCGAGTTCATTGTCGCTCAGGTTACGTTTTTCGGCGGATGCCTGGACAAACACGCCAAAGCTCTCATCGAAGAAACGCTTCTCCAGCGAGCCGACGAATTTGTAGTTGCTCGCGGTGTTCTTCAGATCGTTATATCCTCCCTGCGACCAGAGTTCGAATCCGGGAAGCCACGATTCCTTCCCTTCTTCCCCCGGTGCGGACTTGGCGGCTTTTCTCAGGTCAAAATTCACCACGCCTCCGAGTAATGCCGCATCCATATCCGGCGTGATGGATTTGATGACCTCAATCCCATTCAACATGCTGGAGGAGATCATGCTCAAGTCGGCCCCTCGATCACCAAGAGCACTTTGATCCGAGTTGGTCAGGCCGAGATTATTGCCCGACGGGACGTCGCTCGGTAATTCAACCCCGTCGATCGTGACCTGATTGTACTGAGGCGCGAGTCCACGAATGACCACCTGCGACCCTTCGCCGCCGGTCCGGATGACAGAGATGCCGGGAAGTCTTGCCACCGATTCCGCCGCGTTGGCATCAGGCAGTTCCTGAATTCTTGCCGCCGAGACCACGTTCATCACCGGCATGGATGCCAGTTGCTGGTTGATCGCCGCGTTCTGCCCGCTTGCCTGGGCCGTCACGACGACCATCTCCCCTTGCACGCCTATGGCGTCGAGCTTGAAGTCTCGTTTGAGCGTTTGTCCTTCTTTGAACTCGATCTTCTGGGTCACCGTATTGTACCCGACATAGGTCACGCGCACGTCGTACGTTCCGGCAGGAATAGTGCGGACGGTGAATTTCCCGGAAACGTCTGTTGCGGCACCAAACCCGGTTCCGACAATCAGGATGTTCGCACCGGGCAGCGCATCTCCCGTCTGGGAGTCTTTGACCACCCCCTCAAGAGTCGCCGTTGTCTGGGCAAATACGCTTCCATTCACAAAGAGGGGAAGAAGGAGAAGTAGAGCAGCCAAACATCGTATCCATTTCTGCATGGGAACCTCCTTAGATGCGTTGCCCGCTTAGCGGGGTATTTCACTGGTTTCCGGGTTCGCTTTATATGCCTGTCCTCGTGCAACCGTGCTTCCTTCCGGAAGCGCCCCCAACGCAAACGAGCCGGCACCGAGGATGGACGCTTGACCATCGTTAAGTTGCGAGATGAGGATTCTGACTGTATTCTTGTACCGATCGAGAACCGATTCTCTGAACGCCTTGAGGGCAGGCTTGACCAAAAGGTCGCCCGCATGAATCAAGCCGCCATAAAGGACCATGGCCTCGGGGTCAAATATCGCCGTCAGGTTCGCCAGAAGGTTTCCCAGATGTTTGCCGGTGACCTCGTAGGCCATACGGGAGAGAGGATCGCCTTGTTGCGCCAGAGTGGAAATCGTCCGGGCTGTCAGTTCTGCGTATGCAATCTGACGCAACGGGCTTGGATCGATAGAGCGTCCCATCAGCTCCGTGGCGGTGCGGCAGATCCCCGTTGCTGACACATACGTCTCAACGCAACCGCTTCGCCCGCAACCGCAGACTCTGTCACCCGGCGCAACGAGGATGTGACCGATCTCCCCGCCGATACCATTTGTCCCGCGTACCAGCTTGCCATCAATCACGATTCCTGCACCAAGCCCGGTGCCAAGAGTGATCAGAACAACATTCGAAAGTCCCCGTGCGACGCCGAAGCGGACCTCACCGAGGACCGCTGCGTCACCGTCATTGAGAAGATGGATGGGGTAATCAAAGTGGTGGCGCAACATCCCGACGAGATCGACCTTGCCCCAGCCAAGATTCGCAGGGTTGTCGACGATACCTTCCCGTGAGTTCACTGCGGGACAGGCGATGCCGATCGAATGGATGATGGCGGCATGCGTGCTCTCGTGGAGAAGTTGAGCGATGGACGCTGCGAGTTTGTCGACGAAGCCCACGGGTCCTCCAAAGCCTTTGGTGGAGAACCGCGTCTCGGCCACAATCCGGCCGGAATCCGTCATCACGCCGATCGCCGTGTTGGTCCCGCCGATATCCACGCCGACGCCAAGGCGTTCGGAGTCCATTGTATGAGGAACATCACCCTGAAGTGGTATCATCGGGTCACTCGTACCTCGCCAAACGATTTGCTCATTGCAAGAGCTGCAGCGCCGAGGAGCGACGGCCTTTTCATCAATGATGTCGCGACGATCGCCGGGCCCCGGCCGTTGCCCGTAAACGAACGCCGGTGCGACGAGGAAATCACCTCATCGGCAATCAGATCCCACACGCGCGTTATGTGGCCGCCCACGACGATAATGGCCGGATCAACCGCTTTGACGATGTTGGCGATCCCCAGGCCCAGCCAGTAGCCCGTGGATTTCAATTCCTGGATTGCCTCGGTCTCCTCGCTGCGCGCCGCCGTGATGACATCATCGATGGTCAATTCTTCTTCCGGGCGGTCAGGCTTGCGCGACTGATAGTAGCGACGAACCGTCGACTGATCCGAAGCGTACGCCTCCCAGCAACCGTGGTTGCCGCAGGCACACAGCTCTCCACCTTCCACCAGCACCATGTGTCCAAACTCCCCGGCAAAATAGGATTCACCCCGGAGGATTCTCCTGTCGATCACAATCCCCGCCCCGATGCCCCGCCCCACAGAAAGAAAGATGAAATTGGACAGGCGCACGTTCTGCTTCCCGAACCACATCTCCGCCAGCGCCGCCGAGTTCGCATCGTTCTCGACTGCCGTCACGCACGAATCGGGAAACCGCTGCGCAAGGATTTCACCGATGGGAACGTTGTACCACCCCAGATGCGGCGCGAAGACGACCTGCCGTTGCGTCGGATCGACAATCCCCGCAACACTGACTCCCACACCTTTGAACTGTCCGAGACCGTTTTGCACTCTCATCTGAATCAGACGGCTGACGCTCTCGTCGATGAATTCCTTCGCCGGGGCGTTCCGGGTCAACATCTTGTCCGTATGGCGAATCGTGCCATCCACATCGACGACCGCCACGCGGGTTGTCCCGGAATCGATGGAGATCGCTCCATAAAAGTTGTGACCTCTTTTCAATTCGAGACTGATGGGGCGCCGGCCAACCGTCGAAGTGCTCTGGACGGTTTCTGTCAGCAGATTCTCCCGGACCAGACTTCCGACGATGCTCGAGACGGTGGTCTTGTTCAGCTTGGTGGCACGCGCAATTTCCGAACGGGATATCGGCTGCCGTTCACGGATACAATGCAAGATGTTCCCGCGATTGATATTTCGGACAACCTTGGAATTTGCACTGATGATCTGATCGTGCCTACTCTTGGTATCCTTGAGCATGCGTCGCCGAAATTCCACATTGGTTGCTTCACACAACTTACAGCCGGTTCGAATACCTTTTTGAGACACCCTCGGGGGTCTCGGAAGCGCCATTCAGTTTAGTTGCTCAAAACAACTTACTAATGTTTCGAATCCAACTTTTCATTGTAGCAAAGCAGAAAAGGAATAAATACCAGGAAGGAGACCGGCAAAGATTCGCTCAGTTTCGGAAACGATGGGGCTTGCACCCGCGCCGAGCTCAACCGGCCGCGAATGAATTTAAGAGGGATGAAAATGGAATGGAAGCCAAATCAGGCAAACTTTTAACCACTTTGCGCAGGCGAAAGGCGATAGTGTGTATATTCTTCTCCATCTGTCCACTCTGCTTCAGGCCTCGATGCACAATAGTTTGTTGTGTATCCAAACTAGAAATCTTCCCGAAACGTCACCTCCCATCCTCTCGCTTCCACCCCCCCTCTGCCTCAACCGAACTCGCGAAAAAAAAATGTGACACGATCACCGCAGGATGTCATGACATGACTTCGTGCATGACCCTATCGGTCCTGAACGATATCGACACTTCCGCGGAGACGAATGTCCCGGGACGAACTGCCAACCATGATCCTGAACGTGCCGGGCTCGACGACCCGATCCATCTTCTCGTTGAGAAGAGAAAACGCATCCGGAAGGAGATCAAATGACACCTCCTTCTTCTCACCAGGCTCGAGATGAACGCGCGAAAATGCCTTCAATGCTCTGACCGGGGTGACGGTGCTCGAGACCAGGTCCTTGAGATACAGCTGTGCAACTTCATCACCGGCAACTTGACCGCTGTTCTGTACGGTGAAGCGTATTGTCGTCTTCCCGCCGCTCTGCACGACCGGCGGATCAACCTGCAGATCTGCATAGACGAATGTTGTGTAACTCAGTCCATAGCCGAAGGGGTATGCCGGCTTCCCGGTCATGTCGTAATAGTCGTCACCCCTGCCCGTCGGTTTATGGTTATAGGTCAACGGCAACTGGCCTACCGAACGGGGAAAAGTGATCGGAAGCTTCGCCCCCGGGTTATAATCTCCGAACAGAACATCGGCGACGGCGTCTCCTCCAACTTCCCCGGGGTACCATACGTCCAGAACCGCCCGAACTCCATCGATCCAGCGCTCCATGGTGACTGCACTCCCGCCCACAATAACCACGACGACAGGCTTGCCGGTTGCGGCAATCTGACGGATCATTGCATCCTGGCTTCCCGGCAAACCGATGTCCGCACGGTCGCGGAACTCACCTTCTTCCAGTCCGCCGACCACAACCACTGCATCGCTCTCCCTGGCAACATCGACGGCCTTGCGGATGGCAACAGCATGATCCGGAACTCCTGCGTCCCAGATCAGCCGGCATTTCACGTTCTCGACGGATGTCTTGAACTCCATCCGGATTGTATAGCGTCGTCCTTCCACGAAGGTAAAAGGAGCAGTCGTTTCCTCGAAGCTCTGCTTTCCCCACGTATCAACGACCGGCGTTCCGTCGATGAACAAACGGTATCCATCATCGCCCTCCACGCCGATCCGCACCGTCCCGCCCCGGGGAGCTCTCAGGCTTCCCGTCCAGCGTACGGAAAACCAATCGGCATTGATGGAGGGATCAGGTGAGAACAGCGTCCACCTGAAATCCATCTCCCTGTCTGTTCGCGCCAATGCAGGGGTCCCCGTCATCGCGAGATTGTTGAAGTACTCCCCCCGCAATCCTTCCGAACCATCGGGTGCGACGAGATATCGTGATGGGATCGTCACAAACGGAGTGTCGAGCCGTCCGCATCCGGGGGAAAACAGGAGTTTGGTTCCTTTGCCGAGTTTCTTCCGAATCCCTTCGAGGATGCTCACTTTCTTGATCCCCGGCCCGCTATACCCGCCGAGCCTCGCCTCAACAGCGTCGGGACCGATCACCGCAAGAGAATGGATGCTCTTCTTCAAGGGGAGGAGAGCACCGTCGTTCTTGAGAAGGACCATCGATTCGCGCGCCGCCTCCAGTGCAAGCGCACGATGCGCCGGAGATCCACTCGATCTTGCGGCCTCCGCAGGATCGCCATACGGGTTCTCGAATAAGCCGAGTTTGAATTTTGCCCGTAATACGCGCGCTACGGCATCGTTGATTGCCGTCGTATCCACCATCCCGTCGGTGAACGCTTTGAGGAGCGGGACATGGTGTTCATAATCTGATTGAAAGATGACATCCAGTCCGCCTTCGATGGCGCGCTTCGCGGACTCTTCGCGGTTGTGGACAACATGATGAAGGTCGAGCAGCCCCCCGACCGCCGACGCGTCAGAAATCACAAACCCCTCGAACCCCCACTTGCCCTTCAGGATCGTCCGTAAGAGCCATGCGTTGGAAGTACACGGCTCTCCGTTCAGAGAGTTGTAGGCTGTCATGACTGACTGCGTTCCGCCTTCGTGGATGCACGCGAGATACGGCTGAAAATCTTCCTCGTCCAGGAAACGTTCGTTGTAATCGATGGGGTAGCTATCCCGCCCGCCATCCCCGGAATTCACGATCATATGCTTCGGCGTGGTGATCACTCCCTCCCGGGTAAAGCTCCCCGTGTAGGCGGCGGCGATGCGCGAACAGAGGAACGGATCTTCACCGTACGTTTCTTCAACCCTTCCCCAGCGGACATCGTGGGCGAGATTGATCACCGGGGAGAGGACGTCGCGCACACCCCGCGTCCGTGCTTCGGTGGCGATGGCTGAAGCCACTCTGCCAACGAGCGGGACATCCCAGGTCGCGGCAAGTCCGATGGATTGCGGGAACGAGGTCGCATCGGCCCGGACAAGGCCATGGAGTCCTTCATCAAAGGGGATGATGGGAATCCCAAGTCGGGTGCTATCGACAAAGTATCGTTGCACTTCATTTGTTCGCTCCGCCGCTGCTTGCGCCGCGGTGGTGTCTGTATAATCGAGCATCTGGTCCGCCGCCCGCTTTCGGATTGTCCTATCGCGAATCGAGAGTCCGAATATCCCGTGCGAATACTTCTCCATCCCGTGCGAAACGTCACCCGGGACCATGAAGAGCTGCCAGAACTTCTCCTCCGTCGTCATGCGGGAGAGCAGGTCGGAAACACGTTTCTCGACCGGGGCATCCGCGTGCTTGTAAAGCGGGGTATCCTGCGCCTGCAATGAGCCGCCCGACAACAACGCGGCAACAAGACTGCTCAGGAGGAAAACGAAAAGACGAATCGTCATACCCGATCCTCTCTCAACTGTCAATCCACGCTGTTTCATTTGTCCTGTCCTGTATGTTTCACCTCTCTCGGTCGATGCCGCGGAGGCAGATGAGACCCATGTGGTCACTTCACCACGATTTCATCGACGAACATCCACGCCTTCCCTCCTGCTCCGGGATGCCACGGCGGACACGTTCCGGGGTTGGTCGCGATGATTTTGACATATCGTGCATCCACCGGCTTTATCGTGGCTGTGAAGTCTCTCGTCGATACATTGTCGGATTTCTTAAGGGGATGAGTTTTTCTGGTAACATTCTTCCAGCGCGTGCGGTCGGACGAAACGGCAACCTGTATCTCCTTCGGAAGGAAGACCCATGAGTTCTGTCGCTGAAGACACCCGAGCGTAACGGTATGGATGGTCTGCACTTTGCCGAGGTCGAGAATAGCCGTCAGGTTCTGACCTTCAAACCCCAACCAATCCTTGTTCAGTTCATCCGGATTGCCGCGTTTGCCATCGATGAGCGTCGCCGGCCCGCTGGCCGGATACTTGGGGCTGAAAGTCTGTTCGAGGGCGATCGAGTGAGCTGGCCAACATCGGGTGAATCGTGCCTCCAGACCTTCTCCGCCGGCTTCGCCGCTGACTTCGGGAATAGCTTTGACGGTGGTGGAACGCCTGAGAACAATCGAACCAGAGTAGAGCGGCGATTGCAGCGTCGGCGATGAGCCGTCAAGCGTAAAATGGATGGGGAATTCCCCGCGGTCAACATTCAGCGAAACACGGACAGAGTCGCCAAAAGGCCCCCCATCGGGTGTCGCCCGCACGACAGGCGGTGACGCGAAAAGCCCGACCGCGGAAAGGCTTGGACTCCACCGTGATTGCTCGATCACCAATCGTACCGCAGACGTGGTGACGGGAGCGAAGCGGAGGAGGCGTTTGTAGCCGACTGTTGTCCCGGACGCAAACCGGACCCAGGAGACGCCGTCCCACGCATCGAAATGGAATCGCTCGATTCGTTGACCGGCACGGACATATTCCTGCAAGAGAGCGCGATCCATCGTCTCCTTTCGCGCCAGGTCGAATCGAATCACCGCTGAATCGACACCTTCGTCGGTGATCCAGTAGGTGCTCCCATCCCCATCGATCATCGTCATTGCTTCGTGACCCTTGCGCTCATTCGACGCCTCGATATGGGCTCCGGCAAGAAGGTTCGTCGCAAAAGTCTGCTTCAGAATCGCATGCATCCCCTTGAGACTCGCGATATCGCTCCGACAGATCAATCCTCTCTTGTCCGGGGGGACGTTAAGGAGAAGCACGCTGTTGCGGCCGACGGAACTATAATAGATGTCGACCAGTTTTTGCGGGCTCTTTACCCTGGCATCCTCGCTCGCTCGGTAAAACCAGCCGGGTCGGATGGAAACGTCACTCTCCGCGGGGTACCAGGCCAGGGCGGTTGCTCCCCGAAGACGATCCCGGGAGCCCAGATCTTCGCCCATTAGGTCTCTTGGGACAAACGCAGCATCGAGAGGGACCTGTTGGGAATGCGCTGCAATCGAATCCATGTTGATGTCCGCGGCAGGAAGTACACTCCATTCGGTGTCCCTGCCATAACCGGACTCCGTTCCCACCCAGCGGACATCCGGGCCCATGATCGCAATGACCGCATTGGGCTGGAGTTCTCTGATGAGAGAATAATACGACTTCCAATCATACACCTGTTTCTTGCCGTTTGGCCCCTCCCCATTCGCGCCATCAAACCACACCTCGGCGATCTCACCGTAATTCGTCAGGAGCTCGCGAAGCTGGTCGCGAAAGTGCTGATTGTATTTCGGAGAATCACCGTAAGTCGGTTCATGGCGGTCCCAGGGTGAGAGATAGATGCCGAACTTCAGACCGCCTTCCCTGCATGCATCGGCCACCTCTTTCACAACGTCACCCTTGCCATTCTTCCAGGGACTCTTCCTCACACTGTAATTCGTGTATTTGGTCGGCCAGAGACAGAATCCGTCATGGTGTTTCGCAGTCAAAATGAGCATTTTCATCCCGGCCTGTTTTGCCGTTTCGACCCATTGATGCGGGTTGAACGCCGTGGGATTGAACAGGGCGGGATTTGCCGACCCGTTTCCCCACTCCTGGTTGACAAACGTGTTCATGCCGAAGTGGATGAATCCGATGAATTCCATCTTCTGCCACTCCCATTGCCTGGGAGAGGGAACGACATGTGCCGCATCGCGAACGATCTCGTCGAGGCTCTCCCCTTTGGGGAGGACCATGTAGTTTGAATATGCCCCTCCGTCCCCTTGCTGTGCATAGCCTGCAAAAGAGAGCACAAGGGGTACCAGGGCAGAGGATGCATACCTCCGTATTCGACGCAGTGACATGGTGGTTTCCGATCTACCGTGACCTTGAAATCCGACAACTTGCCAATTGTGCATTGACAAGTGACAACTGACAATTTCTTACCGTGTGAACCGGAAGGTCCATGCATACTTGCATGGGAGGTTCTCTCTGACACCCTCTTGGACCGTGAGAACGCACCCCTTTCCCTTTGGCGCCCATTTCACTGCTCCGGGAGCTCCCAGAAGCGTGACAGTGCTCCCGGTTTTCGGGGCATACGCATCAATCGTGACCTCTCCCGGCAAGGTTGCGCTGCTGTCGGCACCGACATAGATGGCATTGATCACCCCGTCCTTGGACTGCGTGAACCGGAGATTCCCTTCCCGGTACGGGGCAATCGGTCGTGTCGCGTAGATCGCGTTCCCATTCACCTTCATCCAGGCGCCGATCTCGCGAAGCCGGTCGAGCGACGCCGGCGGCAGTTCTCCCGTCGGGCTCGGCCCGATATTCAGCAGGAAGTTCCCCCCCTTTGCGACGATGTCCACCAGGAGATGGATCAGCTTGTCGGCCGGCTTGTAGCGATCATGGGGCACATACGACCATGACGTCGCCATCGTCATACAGGTCTCCCACACATAGTCCAACGGTTTGTCCGGCACCTCTTGCTCGGGCGTCCGGTAGTTCTCATACCTCCCGGGCACTGCCCGGTCGACGACGATCAGTCCCGGCTGATGAGAACGGGCCATGGCTGCGATCCGCGGCATATCGATGTCCTGCCCCTTGTTCCCGGGATTCACCCACCCACCGTCGAGCCAGAGGATGTCCATCGATCCGTATCCGGTCATCAGTTCTTCAATTTGATCGTAAGTGTATTTTTTGAACGCATCCCAGCGGGCCGGATACTTCTTCACGTCGTAGTTCACATTCCTGTCAAAGGGCGGAAAATACGGCCACCAGTAATTGTCCGAGTGCCAGTCCGGTTTTGAGAAGTACGCTCCGATCCCAAACCCCTGCTCCCGGAATGCTCCGAAGAGCACCTTGGCCACATTGCTCCGCGGGTCCGTGCTGAACGGACAGTCCTTGGCGGTGATCTTATAATTGGTTTGTTTCGTATCAAACATGCAGAAGCCGTCGTGATGCTTGGTCGTGAACACCACATAGCGCATACCCGCCTCCTTTGCCGCCGCGGCCCATGATGCGGGATTAAACTTGACCGGGTTAAACGTCGTCTTCAGGTTCTCATAGGCTTTCTTGTATTCCCAGTAATTCTGCGCGTACGGCCCCCGGCGCTGGCACCAGCCCTCATCTTCCGGACAGAGAGACCAGCTCTCCACTACACCCCACTGACTGTACGCTCCCCAGTGGAGGAGCAGACCGAATTTCTGATCCTGGAACCAATCCAGCTTTTTCAGCACGAGCGGGTCGGTCTCTTTCTCCGCGCTTGGCTCTTGCCCGTCGCTTGTGCAAAATCCCAATCCCGCGAAAATCGGGATCAGTGTTGCCAGAAAGAAAAATAAGCGTCGAGGTGTTTTCATTGATTCAACCCTCAGTGGAAATATTAAACGAAAATTGAGATATGGGTCCCTCGTCGGGAAGCGGTTTTGACGAAAGGAAACTCGGAGCCGGGAGTGGATAATGTACGAGAAAGAATATTCGGACAAAAGGATAATCCCAGGCGTTGAACCGCATGATTGCCCGTCGGCGCCGGTGCGGGCGGCCTCCGGAGATCAGCCATCGATGACAAGACACGTTAACCCGACGTTCGCTGGTGCAACTTGCGGAATTCCAAAAGCCCCACTCCCTTCTCCTTCCGAAAATAGCGTGACAGATGTTCCGCATCGGTAAAAGTGAACGTCTCCGTAATCTTGGCGATTGGAATATCCGTCTCAACAAGGAGCTGCGCGATCATTTCCACTCGAACGCGTCGTACTTCCTGCTGGATCGAACGGTGGAGAGCATTGCGAAACCGGCTTTCGAGCGTCCGACGCGATAACCCCGTTTGTGCAACGATCTCCGATACCGGGAGTTTTCGCTTGGCATTCCTGCGAATGAAAAGTATCCCTTCGACGACTTCCTTGTCCTGCACCGCAAGAAGACTCGTCGATTGACGCTGGACGACATGGGTTGCGGTAACAACAATTTGCTGTCCCTTCATGGGCCTTCCCCGCATCATCTCGTCCAGCAGGGCCGCCGCGTTATAGCCGGCTCTCTCCGTGTTCAGCGCGATGCTGCTTAACGGGGGATCGGCGAGTTCGCAGACAAAGGGGTCGTTGTCCACTCCGATCACCGCAACATCTTCCGGGACCATGACGCCGAGCGTTTTGCAGGCTTCCAGGACCCGCTGGCCGAGGTCGTCGTTGCACGCCATGATTCCCACGGGTTTGGGAAGCCGGCTGATCCACTCTTGCATGAGCGTCGACTCCTCATACCAGGAAGTCCGTCGCGCTTTCCACCGATGGTAGATATGTGTCTGGAACCCCGCATCACGGAGGTAGTTGCGAAAGTGCGTTTCTCTGTCATTCGACCAGATGTATTTCTCATACCCGCAGAACGCGAAGTTGCGGAGTCCCTGCGTCAGCAGGTGCTCGCCTGCGGAATACGCGATGGATTTCCCATCGGTGACGATACTCGGGACATCTTCCGGCCAGCCGGCTTCTCCTATGACCAGGATGGCCGGAATCTTGGGGTCGATCGGCGGCCTTCGGTTGCGGAAATATCCCGTGACAATCCCGTCCACCTGCCACCGTTCGAGGCGTGGAAAAGGTGATTTGTCATCCCGCGGCACCTGGAAGATCGACCAGGGGCCGTTTAACCGCGCATAGCGGGTGATGCCATAGGTGAGTCTGCGCCCGAATTCGCGCGAGGTCTCCAGGAACAAAATCACCTTCTTGTGTTGATGTCCTGCCATGAGGGGATCAATGGGAAGTCAGTGGGTCAGGGGAATATTACAAAATATATTCCTCGATTGACATTCTGCAAGACCGTTTTTGACACCGCCTCGCGGCAACCATTCCTTTCTGTCTCCTCCCGCTGTATATTATGGTACCATCGTTAATGAGGCAGACGGAACAATCCGGGGAAATCGCTCTCATGAGTTCCACCGTGACAGTGAGATTCTATGCCGAGTTGAATGATTTTCTACACGCGGAAAGGAGGTTCGCAACTTTCGAGGTTCTCCTTCCCAGTGGTGCCACCGTCCGCGACGTTCTCGACGGGTGCGGCGTGCCTGTACCGGAGGTGGACCTCGTCCTCGTCAATGGAGAACCGGAAGAATTGAATCATCCTCTCGGTGATGGGGACAGGATCAGCGTTTACCCGGTCTTCGAGAGTTTTGATATCCGGGGAACCACCAAGGTGCGCGTTCGTGCCCTTCGCGTGACCCGCTTCGTGCTTGACGTCCATCTCGGGAAACTCGCATCACATCTCCGGATGCTCGGTTTCGACACGTTATACCGTAACGACTATACGGACGCCGAGCTCGTGCGCATCTCTGTCGAAGGCGACCGGATTCTTCTCAGCAAAGACAGGACACTTGTTGCGACAGGCAACCTGACCCGCGCGTACGCCGTGAAATGCACGGACCCGCGGGATCAACTGAAGGAAGTTGTGCGACGTTTTGACCTCGTTGGATCGATTACACCCTTCACCCGCTGCATGGTATGCAACGGGGCGCTCGAGCCGGTGGAAAAAGAGCGTATTGTCAGCCGGCTGCCGCCGCGGGTGGCAGCGTCATTCGAAGAATTCCGCCTCTGTCCGGACTGCAGCCATATCTACTGGAAAGGCTCCCACTACCAGCGAATGGAATCCTTCATCCGGACCATTCCGTCACTTGTCGGGCAATCCTGACGGAAGCGCCGACCGCCTCTCTTCTCCGTTGCTTTCCAGAAAAGAGATAAGTATACTTTCGCATGGGAACGTCGTTGCTCAACGAATCCGATCGCCCCACACGAACCCATTACCGGATCCTCCTGATGAGCTGGTCGGGGTGGGTGTTTGACTTCTACGACCTCATCCTCTATACCTTCCTCCTTATTCCGATCGGACAGGAGCTCCACCTCGACTCTGTCCAGCTTTCTTTTGTGCTCGGTGCATCGCTGGCAGCAACGGCTTTCGGTGGAGTGATCTTCGGGGTTCTCTCCGACCGATTTGGACGGAAGAAAGTTCTGGAATGGACCATCCTCACCTACAGCGTAGGGACGTTTTGCAGTGGCCTCGCGCCGAACCTCATGTTGCTGATCCTGTTCCGGAGCATCACGGGCGCCGGAGTGGGGGGCGAATGGGCCACAGGGCAGACGTATATCGGGGAGACCTTCCCTCCAAAAATGCGCGGAAGGTACGGCGCCTTTATGCAGACGGGGGCACCGCTCGGCATTGCTCTGGCGTCCGTTGTCGGCGGATTTATTGCCCCTCACATTGGATGGAGAGCTGCGTTCTTCATATCCGTCCTCCCGGCGCTCCTGGTGGTGTTTATCCGGCGGAATCTCCCCGAGTCGGATGTCTGGGTTGCGCACCGGGAGCGCGCGCGGGGAAAGGAAAGACCGATCACCGAGCGTCCACTGGAGAAGTTCCTCTTGCTTTTTCACAAAGACTATCGGAAGTTGTTTTTCCTCTCGCTTGTCCTCGCCACGTTCGATATGTCCGCCTACTGGTTCACCTACTCCTGGCTCCCGGGATACTTGCATCAGGAGCGCCAGTTTTCCATGGTGAAATCTGCGGCGTGGCTCCTTGTCACGCAATGCGGAGGATTTATCGGGTACGCAACGTTCGGCTTTGTCGCCGATTGGCTCGGCCGGCGACCGGCGTATTCAATCTACTCCTTCATCATGGCCGGCGGCCTGCTCATGATTACCCTGCTGTGGGACCTCATCGCGGCATCCCCAGCCGTCGTACTGATTTTTATGTTTCTTGTCGGGTTTGGGACGGGCATGTTTGGCGGGTATGGCCCGCTGTTCTCGGAGCTCTTCCCGACCACAATCCGCAACACTGCGATGGGCTCGGCATTCAACCTCGCGCGCGGGGTGCAGTTCTTCACGCCGGTCGCGATTGCAGTCATCGCCCGGTCCTATGGCCTCGCCGGGGGCATCTCCCTTGCCGCCCTCTTCGCCATCCTTACCGGGGTGTGGATCTGGACCTTCCCCGAAACCAAGGGGAAATCGATTCCAATTTAATACGAGGTAAAGCATGACCCGAACCTGGATTCTCATCCTGATGACATCAGTGCTCGGCGCACGCATGGCGGGACAGACCATTCCAGCGGACGATTCCCTGCGCATGAATGAGAAGGGGTACTACGAAATGCCGGGGCTCAATGTCATGCTGTTCGATGACTTCTATCCTGAAGGACATCAGGGGGGTCTGACCATCATCCAGGCGGGGGTTCGCATTGCAGCAAACGGCGACGTGCGACTCGAGCCCACCCCGGGTCAGTGGTCCCCCGTTCCGGTGGTTCGGAAGAGAAACTCCCTTCCCGGGAATGGAATGATCTCCGTGAGACTTTCCTATCCGGACTCGAGCAAAGACCGGAAGGGCTATAACCCCATCGTCTACCCTGATCTCCGGTTCGCGTATACCGTGAGGACACAGGCAATCGGCAAAAGCATCAAACTCACCGTGGATCTGGACACTCTCCTCCCGACCAAATGGATCGGCAGGGTGGGGTTCAATCTGGAACTCTTTCCCGGCCTGTATTTCGGTGAGCACTACCTGATGGATGGAATTTCCGGAATCTTTCCGCGCCAGGCGGATGGACCGATGAAGAGGGATGAGGACGGCAACCTGCAGCCGGTCCCTCTCGCTTCGGGGAAAAGACTCGTTGTCGCGCCCGACGAACTGAACAAGGAGCTCATTATTGAGAGCGAGGGAAACGACCTGCAACTTTACGACGGGAGAGGACTGTATAACAACGGCTGGTTCGTCGTACGATCGACCGTACGCCCGGGGATCACAACGGGGACAATTACGTGGATCATCACGCCCAGAGTAGAACGACACTGGCTCTCAAGGCCGGTGATCCAGGTCTCGCAGGTCGGCTATCATCCGATGCAGGCGAAATTCGCGGTGATCGAACTGGACAAGAACACCACGACGCTCGAACCAATACAACTTGTACGGGTGAATGAGACCGGTCAATCCATCGTCGCTTCCGATGAATCACCCAAACCGTGGGGCGAATTCCTCCGGTATAAATACCTGCGGTATGATTTCAGCAATGTCAGGACCCGGGGATTGTACAAAATCCGCTACGGCGACGTGACCTCAAATGAGTTTGAAATCAAGCCCGACGTCTTTGCCACGCACGTCTGGCAGCCAACACTCGAATATTTCCTGCCGGAACAGATGTGCCATATGAGGGTCATGGACCGTTACAAAGTGTGGCACGGACTCTGCCACATGGATGATGCCCTCATGGCACCGTTGAACCACAACCACTTTGATGGATACTATCAGCACGAATCGACCTTGACCTCATTCCATTCCGGCGATCATATCCCGGGAGTGAATGTCGGCGGATGGCACGATGCCGGAGACTATGACCTCCGTGTGGAATCACAGGCGGAAACCGTCTACAAGCTTGCCCTTGCGTATGAACTCTGGGGAGAGGATTTCGACGAGACCACGATCGACCAGGGGAAGCGGACAGTGCAGATTCTTCAGCCTGACGGTAAACCCGATATCCTGCAGCAGGTGGAACACGGGGTCTTGTCCCTCGTCGGCGCCTACGAAAGCATGGGACGGCTCTACCGGGGGATCATTTGTCCCACGCTCCAGCAATACGTTCACCTCGGCGATGGGTCGACGATGACGGACAATCTGGTGTTCGGGGAGAATGCAACGGATCCCATTCTCCACGCGCCGCTGCCCAAGGACGACCGGCTGCTTTTCACCGAAAACAACCCATCGCATGAACTCTCCACTGCGCAAGCACTCGCGGCTGCCTCCCGCGTGCTCCGGGCGTACAACCCCGATCTCGCGAAGAGGTGCCTCGCAGTTTCCCAATCGTTGTATGTGACCGATTCCTCCGCCCGGTCACCCGAGTTGCTCAACGCTGCGGCCGAGCTCTATCTTACCACATCGGAACCGCACTATGCGGCCGTGCTCCGAAACCACCAGGACATGCTCGCGTCGCACCCCGGGGAGTTTGCAGAAGTCCTCGGCAGGGTGACGACGAAACTCCATGACCCGGCCTTCACCGCGAAAGTGCGCGATGGCGTGAAGAAAATGTATGCGAGTGTCCGGGATGCGCAGAAGGAAAATCCTTACGGTGTGCCGTACAAGCCGTATATTTGGGGGGCGGGTTGGGGCATCCAGGCGTTCGGCGTGACACAGCTCTTCCTCCATCTCGGCTTTCCGGACCTGTTTCCGGCCGAGTACGCCTTCAACGCATTGAACTTCGTCCTGGGATGCCACCCCGGGGAAAACACCGCGTCCTTCGTGTCCGGAGTGGGAGTACGCTCGCTGACCGTGGCCTATGGGGCCAACCGCGACGAGTGGTCGTATATTCCCGGCGGGATCGGAAGCGGAACGGCACTCATCCGTCCGGATTTCCCGGAGCTCAAGACGTGGCCGTACTTCTGGCAGCAGACGGAATATGTGATGGGAGGAGGGACGACCGACTTTCTCCTGCTTGCGATCGGCGCTGACAGGCTCTTGAACGCAGAGACGGCGAAGAGTCGATAGAGTAGGACGCAGGATGAAAGCGGGCTCCCAGTCTCCCAGTCTCCCAGTCTCCCAGTCTCCGAGTCCCCCTTCTCCGTCACTCCTTTGCCCCTCCCTCAAGCCTGCGGATGCAATTGATGATCGCCCGTGAGGTGTGGTAATTGCATTTCCAGATCGTCGACTTCGCCGATTTCACGTTCGCCGGAACGATGTCCGTCCCGCCCCAGTACCATCCACCATGTTCATGGTCGATGAGATACTTCTCACAATACGACCATTGCGCAACGAAAAACTTTTCATAGTTCAGCGGGTCGTGGGGAAACATCTGAGACATCATGAGGCAGGAGTTCAAAGTTTCGAGCTGCCCCCACCACTCTTTTGTTTTCATGACAATCGTAGGTTCGCTCTTACCTTTGAAGTAGTATCCGCCATCAAACACTCCCCCATGTTCTTTGTCCCAACCGTATTTCAAAGAGTGATCCACCATCTTCTTTGCAATGCGAAGGGTCTTCGTGTCATTCTTGAGACCGAGGGCCTTCGACGCCTCGAGCAGAAGGTATCCGGTCTCAATATCGTGACCGAATGAAACATGGTCAAGAAAGAGGTCCCGCCGACTAATATCACCACTCGTATCACGTCGGGACACCGGCGTCAGATCACGTTGAAAGTACAGCTTCAGGTATCCCTTCTCCGTGACCATCCGATCACGGACCACCTGAAGCATTTCCTCGAGACGTTTACGAACCAGCGGGTCCGGCCACACGGTGTAGAGTTCGGTCAAACACTCAAGGATATGGATCGAGGAATTCTGGTCCTTGGGGGGCGTTTCGTGGTATCCGTCGACAAACGGGGCACCCTCCCTGGAAAGAAACTGGAAGTACCCGCCGTACACAGAATCGTGACTGTGTGCCTCGAGCCAGCGAAACGTTTCCTGTGCAAGGTGTAGCGCAGCGGTATCCTTCCAGGTCCTGTAATACGCAGCAAGACCATAGATCGCGAATGCATTGCCGTAAGCCTGCTTGATGATCTCGCCTCCCGGATCGATCACCTTCCCCTCGCGGTCAACCAGATCATAAAACCCGCCGTATTGTTTGTCCCACATGACATCCTTCAGGAATTTCACCCCGTGAGCAGCGTACGGGCGGAGAGGTTGGAATTGAGGGAAGTAGAAAGCCCCATTCGAGATCGACCAGACGTGACGGGCCTGCGTCACAATCATTTTGGTTTGTTCACCGTCCACACGCCACTCATAGTTGAGATCGCTGAGGTAACCACCGTACACGGTGTCGACGCAGAGGGGATACCACAAGCGAAATTCATCCTTCAGTTCCTCCTTCATCTGCGCTTCGATGGACGCGTTTGCTTTTCGCGTCGCCTCAGGCCCCGGCTGCGAGGTTCCCAATACCGGGAGAAACAGAACGAGGATGAAGAACAATACTCTGGTGAGTATTCGGGCTGGCGGGATGCAGAGAGTCATAGGATTCACGTAACCTTGTGGGGAATTTGAGAAAGGAACAGTGCCCTTGAGCACGGCTTTCCGGACAGCACCGGAGGCTCACATCGATGTGCGTTATACCGGGGATTCCACAGCATTGCACACCCATCCGAATCCTGCAAAGGACAACAGAAAGAAAAGCAACGAGAGGATTCCAAGAAGTATGGCGAGTACGATTTTGCCCTCCCGTTTGGCAATCATCGCGCGTGCGCCATTCGCAATCGTGAGCGTCACCATGATCGCCATGAACAGCACATTAAAACCGATATGCTGGGTGCGGGGTGGACTCAAAATCAAGAAGATTGTTGCGATGAGACAACTTCCGAAGACCAGAACCAGGACAAGTTTCTCCTTCCCTGGAATCTCCCCTGCCTGCCTGGGCGATTCAGACCTCGTCGACATGGATCGTCCCTCCTTTCTCTGATCACCTCCAGACTCTTACTCTCCATCACGAGTCCCATCTGCTCCGACATAAACCGTCAAGGCCATCTCGTAGTCACGATGTATTGTCCGGAGGCCAGGAAATCCTCAGACGAGTCAACCGGACTCAAAAGGTGCTTTTTGGAAGATTCTGTGAAGACAGGAATCGCATCCATTCAGACATGTAAACTATTGATTCACTTCGAGATTGTCAATTCGATTTGCAGGTTTGCATTGGACGACCGTGGCCACAATGGAGCCTGCACAATTTCGAGTGTTTTCCATCAAACGCGCAGGACCTGGAGAGGATCTCCGACAAGACGAAAAGGCGGGACGGCGGGCGGAGGGAAAGCGGCTGTTATGTCCTCCAGAGGTATTGAAGCTTGAGGAAGTATTGACGGGCCGTTTGACGAATCCCGAACGTGGGCCCAAAGTCCGTCAGGCTATGTGTCGATCCGGCGTAAAAAATAGTGAAGGGGTTCAGCTTGTAGCTGAAGAGCGGGTCGATTTCGAACGCTTTATTGAACCCATCATACTGACCGATGAGGCGGACAAACACATCTCTGTTGAATTGATAGATCCCGACACACCGGGCGATATACCCGTCGAAAAGAAGCTCATGCGTGTTAACGTCGGAAAGCCTTGAACGAGAAAACGAGAGGTCGACTTCCAGCTTTGCGACAGGCTTCAACGTCAGACTTGCGGACAGGACATGCCCGTAGCCCAAGGAAGGGTCGTCTGCACGGTAGATAAACTTCCCGAGCTGGACGTCTATGGAAGTCGAGATCTCGCTGGTCGGATGGGAGTTCACCGCAAGCTCCCCACGGTTGACCCCATAGAAGCGCACTCCGTGAAACAGTTCCTCATTATAGAGTACGTAGACACCGGAGAGGTACGTCTGACTTTTTAGAGTAAGGTCCGTGCCAACGATCGCCCAGCGTTCCTTGCGCAGGTCGTCGGAGTTGAAATGCATTACCCCCTGCAGAAAGACATCGCCCTGATCAAGAAGAGACCCGTTCGGATAGAAGTTATAGTAGTTCATGGCATTCACGGTCCGTAAGTCGTTGGCCGTCACAAAGCCGTCCTGCGTCTGAAAGGTCGGAGAAAAGTCCTGATAGGAAATGCGGAAGCCGTAATCCCGGGCGTCACGACGCAACTGGGTGAAAATCCCCGTCCCGCCGAACGATTGCCCGTCGAACGATTTTGTGCGGCCGGTGGATCCATAATCCCCGTTGTCGCTGTAGAGCGATGTGTCGTTCACCTCCTTGGTATTGGAGAAAAGGGCCTGGCCAAGAAATGTGTAGTTGTCTCCAAAAAAGAAGTTCCAGTCGACCCCGCCGGCATAATTGTGGCCGTCGGAAAGGTTCCTTGTCGTCGCCAGCGCTCCGACAAACGACTGCGTGCCGAAGTCGTATTTCGCACGAACGATATTGGAGAACGACCTGAGCGAAGATCCGAAGAACGAGCTTCCTTCTTCCCCCGGGACAATAAACGGAGTATTACGGTCCTCGGCACCAAGATACGCAAACGTCCAATGCCGGGACTTGGATATCATTTTCACCGCGGCAAGCGGATTATTGATCATGCGGGAGTAAAATGCCGTGGTCTGCGTTGTGAACAGGTCGGCGCCGTCGAGAAAGAACGGTCGTTTCTCCGGATAGAAGATCGCGAATGTCGTGTTCACGCTCAGTTGCGTCGCATCGGATTCCACCTGACTGAAGTCCGGGTTCACGACCGCTTCGAGGGTCAAACTCGGATCGGGGGCATATTTCAAACTTCCCCCGAATCGGCCTTTCACTTTCTCGCTGGTGAATCCTGAACCCGGGTCGTTTTCATCACTGAGATTCCCGGACTCGTATCCCATCGCGTACGGCAGCATATCCAGCGATGCGGTCGACTCAATGCCGGTCAATCCCTTCAGTGTCCCCCCCTGGCAGATCGTACACGGATCGTTCCGGTCCACGGGAGTCCAGGAATTCTGATACCGGCTGTCCCGCGGATAATTCCGGATGATCATCATCGACCAATCCTGTGTTTCCGTGGTCGGGAAGTGGATGCTCTTGAACGGGACGGCGATTTCTACGGTGTAACCGGTGTCGTTGACGGCCGCGTGTGAATACCAGACGGCATCCCAGCTGGGATCCTCGTTGTTCGAGGTACGCATCAGATCCCCTTGAATCCCCAGAGGGTTTACAACAAACTCGTACGCACGTTGGTTGTCCCGGTACGTATCGAGAGCGACAAAAACGAAGTCATCCTCGAAATTGTTATCCCTGTCCGACACGTGGGCACGGATGGCTGAGGGGTTGGAGTCCTGACATGCGAATCCAAAATAGAGGTAATCGGCATTGTAGAGGATTTTCACCCATGTCCTCATCTTCGCAGGCGTGTTCTCCCCCGGCTGGATCTCGAACGGACATTCGACCGTGGGAGCGAGGCGCCATTGGGGATCGCTGAGCCTGCCGGTAAGGTCGATCTCCCCCTGGATCCTGACGGCGCCGACGGAAAAGTCACGCTGGTTCTTCGAGAGCTGGGCAAGCCCCGGCCCCGATCCTGCGGAGATTACTGCCATAAGAAAAGTGAGGAGGAAGGCGTTCCCAAGTTTCAAGCGGCATACCCCTTTTATGGTCACAATACGCGAAATCAGGCCCAAGGTTGCGTACGGAAGAGAGCGCGCCTCCGACCCTTCACATTTCCTCAATCCATCAAACCTCGACCCCTGTCGGATTGTCAAAGTATGAGAACCCGCTACGGGGGGACTCACTGCCCCCCTTTTGCACATCAGTTGAAGCAAAACCCGGAATAGACGATGACAATACTGACCACTGAAAACCTGACAAGAGCGTATGGATCCTTGACCGCAGTAGATCGACTAAACATATCGGTGGAGGGAGGTGAAGTGTTTGGATTGCTGGGTCCGAATGGCGCCGGAAAAACCACAGTCCTCAAGATGCTCACGACATTGCTCCCACCGACCGAGGGGACTGCAAGAATAAACGGTTTGGACATTACCCGCAACGCGGCACAGGTACGAAGGATCATCGGCTATGTACCGCAGCTCCTTTCCGCCGACGGATTGCTGACGGGCAGGGAAAATCTTGAGGTCTTCGCGCGGCTCTATGATATCCCCCGCACGGATCGCCTGCCGCGAATCCGGGACGCGCTCCGTTTCATGGATCTGGAGAGTCATGCGGACAAGCTTGTCCGGACATATTCCGGCGGGTTAATCCGTCGATTGGAAATCGCCCAGAGCATGCTTCATCGACCGCGAATCCTTTTCCTTGATGAGCCGACCGTCGGTCTCGATCCCATGGCACGCCATGCCGTATGGGACAGAATCGGACAACTGCAGAAGGATTACGGCACAACAATCTTTCTGACCACGCACTACATGGAGGAAGCCGATCAGCTTTGCTCCACCGTGGCATTCATGACTCAGGGAAAAGTCACCGCGACGGGTTCGCCGGGCGACCTGAAGGAATCGATCGGAGGCAACGGTGCGACTCTCGATCAGGTTTTTGAACACTACACCGGCGACACGCTTCAAACAGGAGGGAATTACCGTGACACTGTTACAACCCGTCGTACTGCCAGAAGGCTCAGTTAACGGCAGCCCGTCGCAGGTTTATCGGCCGGCGCCGCTGCAACAGTTTCTCTCCAAGACGCTGACCATCGTCGGCCTTGAGATCAGGAAACTCCGCCACGACTCGACAGAATTGATTACCCGGGCCGTCCAGCCTGCACTCTGGCTATTGGTCTTCGGGGAAGTGTTCACCCGTGTCCACGCAATCCCGACGGGAAACCTTCGGTATATCGATTTCATGGCACCCGGCATACTTGCCCAGAGCGTATTGTTTATTGCCATCTTCTATGGGATCGCGATCATCTGGGAACGGGATCTTGGCATTATCCACAAGTTCCTCGTCAGCCCCACCCCGCGTGCGTCTCTTGTCCTGGGCAAAGCCCTGTCCGCCGGCGTCCGGGGCATTACCCAGGCAGTGATCATCTATCTCCTGGCTCTCATCCTCGGCGTCAAATTGAATTGGGACCCCGTCGCGCTCGTCGGGGTTTCTATCATCGTGGTCCTCGGTGCCGCCTTCTTTTCCACTTTTTCCCTTATTATTGCCTGCCTGGTGAAGACGCGCGAACGATTCATGGGAATCGGACAGTTGATGACCATGCCGCTGTTTTTCGCCAGTAACGCCATCTATCCCATCCTCATTATGCCTGCCTGGTTGCAGATCCTCGCACACGGTAATCCGCTGACCTATGAAGTCGACGCTCTTCGTGCGATGATGCTGCAGGGAGGAACCAGTATGTACGGCCTCCCGTTTGATTTCGCCGTGCTGGCGGCCTCAACGACTCTTGTCGTCCTTCTCGGAGCGAAGCTCTATCCGACGGTCGTCCGGTAGGACCGGTCGTCACCCGGGCTCTTGACTATCCACGTCTGCGGCTGTATGTTAGGGTGGATTGTACCGGTTGATCGTTCTTTTCCTCTCTGGTCCGCCACCCTCTCTCTCCGCAAGAGGTCTCATGGTCGGCACAGAAGTCTCACACTACAGGATCATTGAGCAGCTCGGGTCTGGTGGGATGGGGATCATTTACAAAGCCGTCGATCTTCGACTGGACCGGACAGTTGCGCTCAAGTTTCTCTCTCCTTTTCTGACCTCCGATTCCGAATCCCGCGAACGATTCATCCGGGAAGCGAAAGCCGCCTCCGCACTCCAGCACAACAATATTTGTACGGTGCACGACATCGACCAGGCACTAGACAGTCGGGTGTTTATCGTCATGGATTGTTATCAGGGCGAGACCCTGAAACACCGCATGGAGCGTTCAGCTCTGTCTGTCGATGAAACCGCCCGCGTCGCTGTGCAGATGGCGAGAGGGCTCGCCACTGCCCATGAGCATGGCATTATCCACCGCGACATCAAACCGGAGAATCTTTTTCTGACTGACGATGGTATCGTGAAGATCTTGGATTTTGGACTTGCAAAGCTCGCCGGGCAATCATTTACTCAGAGTTCTGGCGCCCCCCAAGGAACCGTCGCGTACATGTCACCGGAGCAGATCATGGGAGATGAAGTCACCACGGCGACCGACATCTGGTCCTTTGGCATGGTGCTCTTCGAGATGCTCACCCAGAGTCTCCCGTTCCAGGGTCAACATGCCCCCGCAATGATGTACGCGATTCTTAACGAGGATGTTCCTCTGGCCTCCTCGTTGAGGGCGGATGTTCCTCAACACCTGGTGAAATTGTGCGCACAGTGTCTTTCAAAAGTGCCTTCCGGCCGGCCATCCTCAATGGGCGAAATTCTTTTGCGACTCGAAGGGAGGCCGCCCGGAACATATGCACGGAGAATCCCCCGCAGTGTGTTGGTCCTTCTTGCGGCCATTCTAGTCGTCTCTGTTCTCTATGTTATCCTTCGAGGTCCGCTCTCCCGTCTTCCTCCGCAGGCCACGCCGGCGACTCTTGCAGTGTTCCAGTTCAAGGATCTCACCCGCGACACGGCGGCGGCGGCATGGCCTGAAGTTGTCCAAACAATCATGGTTACTTGTCTCACGGGGGTCGAGGGCCTCCGTGTGTACGATCCGGCCGGACTCAATTCTCTCGGTCAAATGCAATTCGCCTCAGGTCTATCCTCTCCGGGGGCGGAAGAGAGCGCGCACTTGCCCCGGGTACAGTTTACCTTTGAGGGAAGCATCCTGCGTGTTGCCGGCCGTTATCTGATCCACTTGAATGTATGCAACGGACTCAATCACGAAGTGTTTGCTTCGCTTCCCTGCAACATAACATCTGAAGCGGAGATCCCCCGTGCAGTCGACTCATTGTCGTTGTCAGGCCTTGAAGTTATCCAGGCTCACGCCGAATTCCCTGAACGCTCAGAGCATTTGCAGTCGTGGTGGCCAAACAGGTTCCGGAGCATTCATGCCATGAAAGCGTTTAGTCTCGCATGCCGGCTCGCTTTGAAGGGAGGCCAGAGTGGATCTGAAAGCGCTCTGCGGCTTGCCATCGGATTGGATTCAACCTTCATCACACCCCGGGTCTGGCTGGTCACTCGTCTGGTTTGGGAGGGTAAAACCAGGGAAGCTGAGATGCACCTCCGATCATTGATGGCCCGCCGTGACTCTGTCGGCCCGTTTGACCGCGCGATCATCGATTGGGCGAAGGCATGCGTGGAACGGAACGATTCCGCACAAATCGCGTGCCTTAATGGCGCCCTTGAGTACTCTCCGGGAAATGCAATTCTCCTTTACAGCCTGGGACGAACGAAGTACCTCAAAGGCGATTTCCGTGGCTGCGTGGAGGTACTCAAACCCGTAGCAGACCGAAGGTGGGAATATCCTTTGCTCTACCTCTTGCTCGGCCAGGCCTATGACATGATCGAGGACTACGATGCAGAAAAAGCGGCTCTTCAGTTCGCGCTTTCTCTGGAACACCCCCCGCCGCAAGCGCACTACCTCATGGCCACTCTCTTTCGTCGCTCGAATAATCCTGCGGGAGCGACGGCGGAGGACGATATCTACATCGAGACTATGAAACAACGGGGAATGTCACTGCGATCGATCTATACGACCCTTTCGGACATCAATATTACTGAGGGCTTTATGGCCGAGAGTATGATCTACTACCGTCATGCAATCGGCGGTGCCCATGAACAAGCGAGCGATCATCTCGCGAAAGCCGACACACTCTGCACTCGGGGTGACACACTGAGAGCCGTCGTGGAATATGTCCGGGCACTCGCGATTGACTCGATGAACGCGCCGGCAACCCTTCGACTCGCGCAGTCCCTCGAGTGGACAAAAAACCCGACGAAGGCTCTCTTCTATTATCAGAAGTACCTCACACTCGACACAACATCACCGGAGGCGGCCAATGCACGTTTACGCGTCGCCAGCCTTCGACAATAGCTCGGCAACCCAACAACATACCGGAGGTATCCCATGTTCTCCACTGCACGTGACGTTTTTTGGTTCGCTTGCGCCTATCCCCCGTTCGCCCTTGCCCTGCTCAAGGACAGGAACATTGACGAGGCACTCTCCAGGATGGGCATAACGCTTTCTCAGGACGAGAGGGATAGGCTCGAAGGTACACTCACCCCGACGTATATACTAACCGGATGGGATCTGATCACCGCGTTCGCGAACGTGATGGTCTGTTGGCAACCCCCCGAAAGGGATAAGATCGGGCCGCCGCCTCCCCCTCCACCCCCCTGGAGCACTCTAGCGCAACCCGTTCCGGGCACAAATCGTGGGGGCCGGACAATCACCGACCGATGACGTTTGCGGGGGAAGTGAATTGCCCTCCCAACTGAATACGAAAGGCAGGCACACCATGAAAACGGAAGGCGAATCGACTCCGGCAAGTGAAATGGCTCCTCTGCCCATTGCGCCGGAGCAATTGGTGGACCTCGCCTTCCTGCTCGGTCAACACTCAGACTTCGAGGAGATGATCCGCCTTGCATCGACAACGGGTCTGTCGCTTTTTCACGCCGACGCCGTTTCATTTGTCATGCTCAATCCCCAGACCCGTCATACACAGAAGACCATCGCCCAGGCGGGGACGGGTGCCGCCGACAGACATCTTCATCTTCTTCACACCAGTGTTATCGGCTGGTCGCTCCGCAATCAGACTCCTTTTCTGACACCCGATATCACCCGGGATCAACGGTTCTCGAAAACAGTGATGGGCGAGACAACGGCTCGATCGGTAATGTGTGTGCCCTTGCGACTTGGAGGTGCAGTCATCGGTCATGTGGTCGTTCTGACAAAGGGGGGCAGGCAGGCGTATACCGCTGCGGACCTCCTGTTCCTCGGGCGCTTTGCCGCGATCTGTTCCCCCTATCTCGGGAACGGGCAGGCGCTCGGGAAACATTTCGCCGCGCCCATACCGGACGATGCGCTGATGGCGGCATACGCACCCCTTGGTTTGATCGGGAGGAGCAAAGAATTTCGCGTTCTCCTCAAAGCCATCCGCGCAGCGTCGCAGTGCGACGTTCGCGTGTTCATTGAAGGGGAAAGCGGGACGGGGAAAGAGGTTATTGCGCGTGCGATCCATTCCAGCAGCAACCGGAGCAGCCAGCGCTTCGTGGCAATCGACTGTGGCGCCATCCCTGCTCCGCTCATCGAAAGCGAACTGTTCGGCCACGTCAAAGGCGCATTCACGGGGGCCACGGCCACCAGGCGCGGCCTCTTCGAAGAGGCCGACGGGGGTACGTTCTTCCTCGATGAGATCACAAATCTTTCCATCGACATGCAGGCCAAGTTGCTTCGCGTCCTGCAGGCCGGTGAAGTCCGCGCCGTCGGGAGCAATCAGGCCCGGATGGTCGATCTTCGCATCATCGCGGCAACGAGCGCGAATGCATGGAAGCTCGTGGAGCAGAAGCAATTCCGGGAGGATCTGTTCTACCGGCTGCACGTCTTTCCGATCCTCGTTCCAACACTCAATGCACGGTCGGATGACATTCCGCTTCTGGCAACACACTTCGTCAAGCGTTTCGCGCTGGAACAACACAAGCCGATCGAATCCCTGGACCCTGCCCTCCTTCAATTCATGCGTCAGCGCAAATGGCGGGGAAACGTCAGGGAGCTTGAAAATTTCATCGAACGGGTTGTCACTCTTGCCCCTTCGGGAACGGTGGCGGTTGACCATACTGTCCTCCCTCCGGAAATCGCGAAGGAGTACAAGGCCGCAACCATGACGCCTTCCTCGAAAGAGACGCGCGCGCTCCGGGAAATGCTCGCCGAATTGGAACAGCAAAAGATTCGCGAGGCACTTGAGCGCTGCCATTGGAATCAATCGGAGGCAGCGCGTGACCTGGATATCTCCGAACGAGCCATTCGCTACAAGATGGACAGGCTCGGCATCATCAAACTCGACAATTCTTACCGCCCGTAAAGCGTTACGCTCCAGGCAGTTCCCTGCTCGTCAATCTCGTCGAGTTCTTCCGCCGGCGTGACACCCGGCGTGCTTTCAACTCTTCCCTTTTTCACTTGCTTTCGGCGTCTCCGCGGCAGGAATGTTGGCCCGCTTCTTGACTTATCCCCCCACGTGCTCCTCTCCTACAAATCACTCACCGTAACATTTGATGGAGGTCGTCATGCGGACACTGGGTATGTTCCTCGTCGGGTTCTTCCTCGTTGCCGGTATTGCTGCTCACGCACAAGAGGCCGAGAAGACATCGAAACCGTTTATCCACGCCACCGTCGAGCAAACGGAGGCAAGTCTCACCAAGGCACTGGAGAGTGGTTCGCCGGGACTGCAGGTATCGGCGGCGGCCACCGTTCGTGAACTGAAGGCGATGCTGCCGGATCGTCCGTTCTCCGGGCTTGTCATTCCGCTCATGGCTATCGTGAAAAACGAAGATGCCGATCGCAGCGCGCGCATCGTCGCAGCCATCGCCCTTCACGAACTTTGCTCCTCGAAAGGCGATTATGCCATAAAGACGATGGCACACTTCACCTCCGATGAACGTGTGGCGTACATTTGTTCCTGGTTATCATACGACAGGATGAAGGAAGAAAACCCCAACCTGGCATCCCGGGGGACGGGTGCTGTGGCAGAGAACACCAATTCGAAATGACGAGGCATCGCAGATTCCTCCCGTCATCACGAAAACGAAAAGCCAGTCACGGAGGGTTCACCGTGGCTGGCTTGTTGTATCCTCTCGGGAGGTGGATTTACACCGCAAGAAGCTCGACGTTCGCTGAATCGTGGGCCTTCTTGATCTGCTCCTCCCGCTTGCGGAGAAACTCGATCGCCGTCAGTGCGGCGACGGTCCCATCGGCAACAGCGGTCGTAATCTGACGGTAGCGTTTCTGAATTGCGTCACCCGCGGCGAACACCCCCTCAACCGACGTTTCGAGCAGGTTGGTCACGACGATTTCGCCCGCCTCGTTGAGATGGACTTTGTCGGCAAGCATACCGGTGTTGGGGACGTACCCCACGAAGACAAATGCACCGTCGATCGGCATTTCGGTCACATCTCCGGAAACAAGGTGTTTGACCTTCACCCTTTCCAGGGACTCTCCTCCGATGAACTCATGGATGGTGGATTCCATGATGAATCGGATTTTGGGATTCCTCCGCGCTTCTTCTACCGCGTGCGGGAACGCCTGGAAATTATCAAATTGGTGAATGATCGTCACCGTGCGGGCAAACTTCGTGAGCGATACGGCCTCTTCAAGCGCTGAATTTCCGCCGCCGACAACAACGATATCCTTGTCCTGGAAAAAATCCCCGTCGCACGTCGCGCAGTAGGAAATCCCCTTCCCGCGCAGTTCCACTTCTCCCGGCACGCCAAGCATGCGCGACTTCCCCCCCGCGGCGATGATTATTGCAGGAGCCACATATCTTTCTTTGCCGTTGACTTCCACGGATTTCAGGTCGCCCGACAGCTCCAGACCCGTCACCGTCACGTTGGATTTGATTTCGCAACCGAATTTTTTCGCCTGGCCCCGCATGATCGAAGCAAGTTGATAACCGGTGACGCTTTCCACACCAGGGTAATTGGCTATTTCATGCGTCAGAACCATCTGACCGCCAACCGACCCTTCGTTCACAATCAACGCTTGCCTCTTCGCACGTGCGAGATACATCCCGGCAGTAAGACCTGCCGGGCCTGCCCCGACGATGATCGCATCGAACTCTTGTCTGTTCATTGAAGGAATGTCTGTGATTATGCTTTTGCGGTCGCGACGAATTTTTCGTCAAGGATCTTGGTGACCTGATCTTTGGTTTGAATACTGCTTGTCGCTTTGACGGGCTTTCCATCTTGAAAATAAACCGTAAAGGGAAGACCGCGGAAGTTCTGACACTCCGGAAGACCCTTAATCACGTGTGCAAGCGGCGAGTCGAACTCCAGGTCCCGGAAGGCAACATGGGTGTATTCACCGCGAATATCCTCCATGACTTCATAGACTGGAATGCACATGGGGCCCATGCGGCCACAGCAGATCATTACGTTTTTGTTTTTCGCGAGGGTGTCGCGGAATTCCTGTTCGGTGGTGATGTGCTCGAGATTTGTTTGCAGCATGACCTGTTCCCTTCATTCGTGTAATGTTGACTGGCTATCCTTGTGATGCGCAAAAGACGGCAAAAGTGTCAAAGTCGTGGCTCTTCCACAGGCCCTCGCGTGACTTCATGTATCCATTCACCACTTTGTGGACATGAATCCGATCATTGCGCCGTAGAGCATGCTCAGCCATGGATTGCTGGTTATGGGGCACATACCGGACTTGCAGCCGATGAACCGATAATATGCGTATCCACCGGCCGCGCCGAGGGCAATGGGAATAAGACTGCGGATGAATGGTGGTATCGATTCCAGCATGTTTCGCTCGTATTTGGCCAAATACTTCGACTGCAACCACTGAGTGATCGTCGAACTCCGATAAGATGCGGCTAAATGGTCAAAGTGTCGAAGGTCGTTGCAAGGGAGAATGCACCTGCCACAGGAGAGGGGAGGGAAACGACAAATATACGGGAGGACTGCCCCTTTTCTTTGTTTTCTGCATCATATTGGTATGAAGCAACCTTCCATTCACCTTCAAACGTACTTCCCATGGCAAAACGACACGCAGTAGTCCGTCAACTGAGCGGTATCACCTTCGCGGCGAAAACTGACTCCAACCACTGGGTCATGATGGATGGCCCCTCCGAGTTCGGCGGGAGCAACGCGGGAACCCGCCCAAAAGAGCTCCTCCTCGTCGCTCTCGGCGGGTGCACCGGAAGTGATGTAGTGTCAATTTTACGCAAGAAGCGCATCCCCCTCGAAGGGCTCGAAATCCATCTGGATGCGAACAGCAGAGATGAACACCCCCAGGTCTATACGGATATTCATCTGGAGTACGTGTTCTATGGGAAAGATATCCCGAGAGCAGACGTTGAGCGGGCCATCGAATTATCGACAACGAAGTACTGTTCCGTCTCGGCAATGCTCAAGGCAAGTGTCAACATCACCCACTCCTACCGCATTGAACATGTTCCAGCGAAGGAAATCGAGCCTGCTCCCGCTGATTGAGAGGCACTGACGGAACAAGTGATCGTCGGAATTGAGTTTGCTCCCGGGGCAACAAAACCGGGAACGGACCGTTCTCGCATGCTGTGGCGCCGGGCAGCGGAGCTCAGCCGTCACGCAGAGCTCCGCGACCATGCCTTCAGGGTACTGGTCATCGAAGGTGAGATAATGATCTCCCTGTCGCATTCCGGTTGACTTTCAGACCAATCTCTGCTACTATTTCTCTCACTTGCTCATTGAGGTCCCTCCGTTGAGGGTGATCCAATGCTCATGTGCTTCTCCGACGGTTACTCCCCTCACGGGCCTCTTCAAAGATGTTGATCCGATCACAACACAAAGGAACGTGCGCATGTCTCCCCGAAGCTTCTTCGTCATAACGGTCGCAGTTCTCCTGGTCCCCCTCATGCTGGTTGCGCAGGGGAAGACTGCCGGAGAGATGACCGTACCCGACATTCCTTATACGCTCTACACGCTGGACAACGGCCTTCGCGTCATTGTCCATGAAGATCACAAAGCCCCGATTGTCGCCGTCAATGTCTGGTACCATGTCGGCTCAAAAAATGAAAAATCCGGGAAAACCGGATTCGCACATCTGTTCGAACACCTGATGTTCAACGGAAGCGAAAACTACAATGACGACTACTTTCAAGAAATGGAACGGCTTGGTGCCACGGACATGAACGGCACGACCAACGAAGACCGGACCAATTACTTCGAAAATGTCCCGGTGTCCGCGTTTGACATTGCGCTCTGGATGGAATCTGACCGGATGGGACACCTCCTCGGTGCCATTGATCAGGGAAAGCTCGACGAACAGCGCGGTGTCGTGCAAAATGAAAAACGGCAGGGGGAAAACGAACCCTATGCCATTGCCGATGAGCTCATTACCAAGGCGGTCTGGCCTGCCTCGCATCCCTATGCACACACGGTGATTGGCTCGATGGAAGATTTGAACGCTGCTTCTCTGGCCGATGTCAAGGAATGGTTCAAGACATACTACGGCACAGCGAATGCAGTCTTGAGCATTGCGGGAGATGTGACCCCGGCCGCCGCCCTCGAAAAGGTCAAGACGTACTTCGGTGATATTCCGTCCGGCCCCCCGGTGGCCCATTTCAATGCATGGGTTGCGAAGAGAACAGGCACCATCCGGGAACACGCGGAAGACCGCGTGCCGCAGGCCCGGGTGTACAAAGTGTGGAACGTCCCCGGCTGGGCCTCCCATGACGCCCAATACCTCCAATTGGTGACATCCCTTCTGACCTCCGGCAAGTCCTCACGGCTCTATAAGAGGCTGGTGTACGACGACCAGAGTGCAACAACGGTCTCTGCGTACCTCGATCGCCGCGAGATTGCGAGCCTGTTTATCATTGAAGCAACGGCGAAACCCGGTGGAGATTTGGCCGCCGTGGAAAAGGCGATCGATGAAGAACTCGCCCGGTTCATCGCGAAGGGTCCGACCGAGGCCGAACTTCAGCGGGCAAAAATGCAGTATGACGCTCGCTTCGTTCGGGGCATTGAACGGATCGGCGGGTTTGGCGGAAAGTCGGATATTCTCGCACAGAATGCGGTGTTCGGCGGGAGCCCCGATTTCTACAAGACGTCCTTCGCCTGGTTGAATTCCGCAACCGCACAGGATGTGCAAAAAGCCGCCGGGGAATGGCTTTCTGACGGGCAATACATTCTCGACATCACTCCGTTCGCGAACTATACGGCAGCACCCCCGGACACGACGCTGCGCAAGAAACTCCCGGCCGAAGGAAAAGCCCCTGAGGTCCGCTTCCCCCTCTTCGAGCGATCGACCCTTTCCAACGGGATGAAGATCATTCTTGTGAAGAGAACTGCCGTCCCCGTGATCAACATGCAAATGCTGTTCCACGCCGGATATGCGTCCGACCACCTCTCCTCGCCGGGAACCGCTTCACTCGCCATGAATATGCTGGATGAGGGCACCAGGACAAGAACGGCACTTCAGATCAGCGACGAGTTACAGGCCCTCGGTGCCACTCTCGGGACCGGATCCGGGATTGATTATTCTTCCGTTTCGTTCTCCGCGTTGAAGGCCAATCTTGACCAATCCCTCGACCTGTTTGCCGACGTGATACTCCATCCGTCGTTTCCCGAGCAGGATTTCGGCCGTTTACAGCAGCAGACCCTCGCCCGGATCAAACAGGAGCGTTCGAGCCCGATTAGCATGGGCATTCGCGTCCTTCCCGGTCTCCTGTACGGCAAAGACAACCCGTACGGCGAGCCGCTCACGGGATCAGGGTTCGAAGAAACCGTCTCAAAGCTGACACGCGCTGAAATGGTCAAGTTCCACGACACATGGATGAAACCCAACAACGCCACGTTGATCATCGTCGGCGATGCCTCGATGGGTGAGATGGTCCCCAAACTGGAAAAACTCTTCAAAGACTGGAAGCGCGGCGATGTGCCGAAGATTCCGGTGCCTGAGGTTGCCGAAAAGAAGGGGCAGTCCATGTACATCATGGACAAACCAGGGGCACTGCAATCGACGATCTTCGCGGCCCACCTGACGTTGCCTGTCAATAATCCGGATGAGATTGCGGTCAATGCCATGAATACCGTTCTTGGGGGGGCGTTTACTTCCCGTATCAACATGAACCTCCGGGAAGCGAAACACTGGTCGTACGGTGCCGGCAGCGTGCTGCTTGGAACCGGCGGCCAACGGCCGTTTATCGCTTACGCTCCGGTCCAGACGGACAAGACCGCAGAATCCGTGGTGGAAGTGAACAAGGAACTCCATGATGTGGTCGGCACCAGGCCGCCCTCGACAGAGGAAGTCGCGAAGGTAAAAAATAATCTTACGCTCGAGCTTCCAGGTCTTTGGGAAACCGACAATGCCATCCTCGGGGCAATCGCCCGGCTCGTGCAGTTCAACCTTCCGGAGGACTACTATCAAACGTATCCCGGAAAGGTGGAACACCTCAGCGTCTCCGATGTTGATCACGCCGCGGTGGAGGCGATCCACCCGGACCAGGTGGTCTGGATGATAGTCGGCGATCGGGCAAAAATCGAGAAACCTCTTCGCGACCTCAACATGGGGCCGATCGAGTTTATCGATTCCAACGGAAACGTGATCAAATGACTCTCCCCCGATAACCCGGGGAAAACCTCCTGCAAGGAAGAAGGGCGCCTTCATCGGCGCCCTTTTTTTTTACTCATACCTCCACAAACACCTCGATCGGGAACGGGATCGTTCAATGTGCCTGCCTCTACCCCTTCAACGGCGTGTCAACCCTCAAGCCGGCCTTGCTCCGGCCCTGGTCCATTTCTTCATTGCCTGTTCCACGGCAGACATGCTGAGCGGCTTACTGAGGTAATCATCCATTCCCGCGACAAGACAGCGCTCCCGGTCTCCTTCCAGAGCATTTGCGGTCATGGCGATGATGATAGTCGAGCGTGCATTCTCCCCTGCGTTTCGTATCTCGCGGGTGGCCTGATAGCCGTCCATTTCAGGCATCTGACAATCCATGAAAATGACATCGTAATGCTTTGCGTGCACGCAGTGCAGTGCATCCGTCCCGCTGGCAGCAACATCGGGGTGATAGCCAAGTCTCTCCAGCATGCGCAAAGCGACTTTCTGATTGACAATATTATCTTCGACGATGAGAACATTCCCTTCTTCGGCTTTGCCACCGTCTGCCCTCACCACTTCATCCGTAACAAGATGGGTGTCGCTTTCCTGGCCGTTCCACAACCGGCCAACCAGTTGACGCAGCGTCGAAATCTGAACGGGTTTGGGAACCCATCCCAGTGGTCCTGCGCGAAATTCCCTTGCCATACTTCCGTTCGCACTTGAATGCATTCCAAGGATCTTCGCGTGCCCAATCCCCGCGCGCTGCAGCAGATCGTTGAGGATTTCCCGCGATTGGCTTCCGGGGAGTTCCATATCGAGCAGGACCAGATCAAACGGATCGCCTCCACTGCACTCCGCGTCAATCAGCATCCTCGCATCGTGCGGGACGGAGGGACACTCCACACGCGCGCCCCATTGACTGAGCGTTGAAGTCAGTGCCTCGCCCACCGAAGGGTTGTCTTCGATGATGAGTACACGACGGCTCTCCAGCGACAAGCCTTGATCCCGGTGATTCGCTTCTCCCTTTTTCAATTTCACCACGAAGGTGAATCTACTCCCTTTGCCGGGGTTCCCTTCTGCATGGATGGATCCGCCCATCCGTTCGACGAGTTGTTGCGATATTGCCAACCCCAGCCCGGTTCCTCCAAACTTCCGCGTGGTGGACCCATCGGCCTGGCTGAACGCACTGAAAAGCCATTTGTCGGCGTCGACGGGAAGCCCGATGCCCGTGTCCTCAACGGAGAATTCCAGACTCGCAGACTCATCATCCATCGCGGACAGCCCTACCCGGACGGAAACGCCACCCTTTTCGGTGAATTTTACCGCGTTCCCGACAAGATTGGTGAGGACCTGACCCAACCGACCGGGATCGCCCACCAGACCGGGGGGGACATCCGGAGCAATGGAGACGGAGATATCAATTCCCTTTTTGTTCGCTTCGGTCGCGACAATATCGACGGTCGACTCGATAACCGCCAGGGGATCGAATACCGTCTCATCAAGTACCATGCGGCCGGCCTCGATTTTGGAAAAATCGAGGATATCGTTGATGACCCGCAAGAGGACCTGGCCGCTCTTCCGGATGGTCTCCGCAAAGTCTCTCTGGTCTTCATCGAGCTTCGTATCCAGCAGGAGATCTGCCATACCGATCACCCCGTTCATCGGGGTCCGGATCTCGTGGCTCATGTTGGCGACGAATTGCGATTTCAACCGTGAGGCGTTCAACGCCTCTTCACGGGCCTCGACCAGTTCCTCGGTTCGAAGCATCAACGCACGAGCATGATCTTCGCTCCGCTTTTTTGCTTCCAGGAGCTCCGCGGCGTACTGTTGAAGTTCCTGCGACTGTTTCGCGAGATCTGCCTCAGTCCTCTTCCGCTCAGTGATGTCCCGGTATATTCCATAGACCATTGTTCGATCACCGGACACCGGGATATGGGTGCCGAGGATCGACACATTGACCGGACTCCCGTCTTCGCGATGGCGAACCGCTTCAATCGAAATCCGCTTTCCTCCAAGGACCGTCTTGCTCAACAACTCTGCCGCCACATACTCTTCGGGGACGGTGATCAGGCTATTCAACGGCTTGCCGAACGCATCCGCCTGGGAGTAACCGAAGAGGGAGGTGAATTCGGCATTGGCCCGCAATACCCGGTCGTTTTCGTCAAGCAGGACCACCGCTTCAGGAGAGTTTTCAAACAGGCTTTCGAAATATGTCTTCTGGTCCTGAATCTGGATTTCGATCCGCTGTCGTTCGATTTCAGCGGCAGCCCGTGCTGCGGAAATCTTCAGGATTCCTTCCGCGATTTCGAGATTTGCCCTCATCGGTTTTGCATCCATCACCGCCAGCACGCCCAGGGGCAACCCCGCGGAATCGACAAGTCGCGTCCCGATATAACTTTCAATGGACTTCTCGGGGAACAACAAAGCACGGGGATACTGCTTTCGCATTCCCTCTTCGTAGACCGCCCAGCCTGACGCCAGGACTTCTTCGCAGGGTGTCCCCTCCAGGTCTATGACGAAGTTCTCCTGCGCCGCCGACTCCGACCACACCGCCAGTGTTTTCATCCTGCGGGTCGGTCCGGGAAGGATTTCGCCCACAATCGCGTGCGTCAACCCAAGGCTCGTGGCGATGTGCATGACAAGCGCACGGAAAAACTCTTTTCCGACAACCCCCGATGTCCCTTCCACAATAAGGCGCAACGCTTCTTGATTCTGTTTCCAGTCGGTGATGTCCTCTTTCACCGCGACGTAATGTTTTATCTCGCCGCGTTCGTTGAGGATCGGAGATATCACGGCGCGTTCCCAGTACAAATCGCCGTTCTTCTTCTTGTTCCTGAATTCACCCCGCCACTCTTTTCCGGTCGTTATCGCCGTCCAGAGTTTCCGGTACTCAGCAGGCGACGTGTAGTCCGATTTCAGAATCCGCGGATTCTTCCCGAGGACCTCGTCGAGTGAATAGCCCGTAAGCTGACAGAACTTGGGATTTGCATATTGGATGTCCCCGGAGGGTTCAGTGATGATCACCGAGATGGGGGACTGTTCAACAACCGTGGAGAGTGTGCGAAGCTGCTCTTCGGCGACTTTGCGTTCCGATATGTCGCGGAGCGAGCCTTCAACGCCAGCAACGTATTCATCGATGTCCAGTGTGATCCGGGCGTTGATGGAGGCATAACCGGCCTTTCCGTCCCGCGGTGTGAGCCGGATTTCTGCGTCGGTGACCTCCCCCTTTGCCTTCAGCATGGTATGGATCGACTGATAGTCTTCCGGGTCCGCAAAGCACCCGGCAAAGGGTTTGCCGATGATGAGCGCACGGTTCAGGCCGCAATACCGTTCGATCGAGGGACTGACCTCGGTCACTATTCCTTCGAGATCCGTCTGGAAAAACACGTCCTGAACATTCTCAAAAATCGCCCTGTACCGCCGCTCGCTGGCGTGGACCCGTTCTTCAGAGATTTTTTTCTCCCGGCGGTACCGGATCATGGTCAGACCTGCATACGTCACCCAGAGGAGAACGATCCCGAGCATCAAAAAAGTCCACCAGCGACTGTACCATGCAGGGAGGACATCAAACTGATATGCTGCCGGGATGCTCCATCTGCTCCCCGCCTGCTTCGCCCTGAGCTGTAAGACATAGTGGCCGGCGCCGAGCACCGGAACGTGAATATCCGCTTCACGGAGCAACGTGGTCCAGGTCGTGTCGAAGCCCAGAATCCGGCTCTGGTACATCAGTCGTTCATGCGGAAACGAGAGTGTGGTGAATCTCAGTGAAAGGTAGGATCCGTTGGGGATTTTCAGGCGATCAACGGCATTGATTTCACTGGAGTCATTGACGGCCACTCCCAAGAAAATTGGCGTGGGAGTCGGCCGCAGTTGTGTCGCACCCTCTCCCGCCCAGAACAGTCCGCTTGGCGTACCCGCCCAGAGTTGACCGCTGCGGTCCGCGAGCAATGATCGGAAACTGATGGTCATGCTCGAAAGCCCGTCCCGACGGTCATACTGAATAAGCTCGCGGTCCCGATAGCCGGCGATGCCATGCTCGGTGCCGCACCACACTGTCCCGTTCAGAGTGAGACTGATCGCTTTGACGGATTCATGAAGGAGAACTCCAAACGCGGAATCCTGTTCGAACCGGCCATGGGTGGCGATGAAAAGACCATGGTTTGTCGCTGCCCAGAGCGTGTCCCCGGCCCCCAGGGCAACGTCGTTCACTTTGAGTTTGCCTGCTCCCGGAGGGGAGGCGATATTCATGATTTCAAATCGGTCTCGCTGACGGTCATATTGAAATAGAATTGTCGGACCGCCAGACCCACCTGCGACAATGCGGCCGTTGGGTCCTTCCCGGACCACAACTACTTCTGAGCCGAGCCCTTCGGCGTTTTGGTAGATCTTCATCCGTCCATCGGGCCAGACGCGGAGAACCCCCACCATATTCTCTTTGCACGCCCAGATCCCTCCGTCAGGATCCGGACAGATCGAATGCACCACCCTTGTTCCATCTTCGGGAAGGGGGAACTCGTGATTCCCTTCCGGCGTGTGTAATGCGACGAAGTTGTCCCGGTGACCGGTCCACAAACCCCGAGCGGTAACCGCGAGGCTCACTATCAGACTCTTCGGACTTCTCCAGACAACTTTGCTGAGGGCGTTGCTGCCCTTCCCGGTGATCGAAAACACTGATTCTCCGTCAGTGGCAAGAACCGACCCGTCCCGGCCCCAGGCAAGGGCCTCGATGTAGTAGTTGTTCAGGTGCAACGGGACTTTCTCAAACGCTGAAACCTGGAGGAGATCCACCCCTTCATCGGAGCTGACGAGAATCTGGCCTTGCTTCGTCACTGCCAGATCGTTGATCACCGAATACGGCATCTGATCAATCTTCTCTGCGCGAAGGTTGTCTCTGCTGATATGAAACAGACCCTCCCGCCACGTCCCTGCGAAGAGCCCTACGGCGGACGAACTGATGACTCTCGAGACAGCGGGAAGTGCGGTGACCCGGGTCAAAGTTGCGGCGTTCCGGCTACGATCAATGGCAAGTGTGTAGATCCCGTCATCGCAGCCAACGAGTATCCGCCCGCCCGGTTCCCGGATCACGTCATCAATGATGTGGGTTTCGTTGAGATTGAGACGGAAGAACTCCGCGGTCGACGGGTTTTGAGCAAAAATGAAACCTTGCTCGGCAAGGACGACGATATTGCCCGGACTGTCCTCAATGACCGAAAAGGATCTGACATAGCTTTTGGTACAATATTTCTTCTCAAACGGGAAGCGACGAATGCGGCCGTTCCTGGCTTGGACAACTGCTCCTGGTTCGCTGATCCATAATGAGCCGTCAGATGCTTCAAGGAGTGCCTTTGGGAAAACGATGGTGGAATCTGTCGGCCGCGTCGACCCCTTGAGTAAGGGAAGATACCGGATGCCCTCCGGATAGTTCTCGACGATTCCGACGCCGAGGTCCGTCACCACCAGGAGCTCGCCCGACCGGGAAATAACAAGATCTTTGACAAAGGGGCTCGGGAGTTCTTCGGCGAAGGAGACAAAGCGGACGCCATCGTAGCGGACAAGGCCCGGCGTCGGTCCCGATCCAGATATACCCTGTGGAGTCCTGCACTACTGCTTTGGTGAGATTCGTCGGGAGGCCGCCTTCATTGCCAAATTCCACGACGCGGAATGTCTGGGCCGAGGCAAGAAACGGCAGAAGAAAGAGGAGGCCCAGGACGCGCGGTGGAAATCGAAAACGTCGCGCTTCGGGCGGGGCAGACACCTCTGTAAGGCGTTTTGTCCGCTGATTCTTACCGACGCGTACTGGATGGGTAGAGAAAAATGAAAACATCCTTCTCCTCAGTGACGAACGTTCCTTCCCTGAAAAGTCAGTGTGCGTGGAACCAGGGATGGAAAAAACGGAATTATGGGAGGGGAAGCTTACCGCACACTAATTCCCCGTCTCCAGAGGTCAAACGACGTGCCATGCCTGAGGAGAGAGCGATCATCGGTATTGATCGATCCGGCCGCTTTGGGGCATATTCAAAATGGGAGATTGAGTGTCCGGACAAAGGACGGAGGGTAAGTGTGTAATATTGTACAGGTGGAGGAATTCTTCGGGTTCTCGTCCTCCTGGTTTCGGCGGTGATTGGCGTGCAAGCAGGTGAAAACCCCGCAGGTCATCAATGACTGTATGCTGAAGCCGGGATATCCATCCTCCCTCCGCCTTCAGTCTGCCACTGGAGCCGGAGCAATTGCCCTCCGCCTCCCTGAAAATAGAGCAGTCGCACAGCGTGTGGCCCTTTCGCAAGGGCGATCTTCCCCTGTTCAGTGACAGGACCATGAAGACCGTCATTGTCAACTACCAGCCGCCCGTCAAGGAAAAGCCTGCTTCCATCGTCGGAAGTGAGAAGGAAGCTGTAAATGTCATCCCGGGGGATCTCGAGATATCCTGACAGCACCGCGCCCCAACTTGATTGTTGATCACCCATTGCTGCGACATCCACCTCACCCGCAACCCCGCTCCGAGAAGGCTGCAGGGAGTCGAATGACGGCAGCTGCGTCCATTCTCCTTTATAGAACGCAAACTGCAAACCGGGAGAACCGATCTGGATGGAAACCGGCGGGAGAAAAGTCGCTTTTTCAAACTCCTCCGTTCTGACTCCGCTCGAGTCGTTGCGGCCGTACCAGACACGCGCTTTGATGGTGGTCGTTCCGGTGAGAGTCAACGGCGTTGTATAGACCGGAGAGGACATCAACGGTTCAGATCCATCGAGAGTAAAATGGATTTCGCCGCCTCTCACCAGCGCATAGAGCATCACCTCTTTGCGCGTCATGAACAGATTGCCCGACGTGAATCCAATGGACGGCGTCTCCATGCCCCGATTCATCCACCGGGCGACCTGCACGGGAAACGGCTCGGCCGGATCTGAGACGCACGAGTACGCCGCTCCATGGACGCGACAGGAATCGGCGAGCCAGGCGAACGATTCGTCCTTGCGGTCTGCGCAACTCGGTCCAAGAAACGCCATCGAAATCCGCTTTTGCTCACCCAGCGAAAGGATCTTCCCGATCGATTTGCGGCATGCGTCGCTCGCTCCGTGGCCATCCGTCTGGAGATCGGAACACCCGTCAACGAGAACAACCGCGTGAGTGAAGGGACGTTCAGCCATCACGAGTTTGCATCGCGCGGCAAGTTGTCTTGTCGACTCATTCTTGAACAACGCCGTCGATAAGCACCGATCTGAAATCGTGTCTTCGAGGAACCCGTCCCGCGGGTCGGGTGCTCCGAAGATCAGCGTGCGGGGCCGGCTATTGCGATCCGCCCCCGAATCCCAGGAGTTCTCGTCGGCGTCGATTTGCCTGTCGATGGATTTCTGCACCTGGTCGAGGCGCTCCCCTGAGATCCCGAAGGCCTCGAGGGCGGTACGCGCCATCAACCAGTCACCGGAGGGAATCATGTGCACGCCATCGATGGTGAAGGCGCCCGCTTCAGGCATGCCGGCACGCTGGAGTGGGAGGAGGACTTTGTGGAATGCCGCATTCTGATCGACGAGAAGACAATCATGTGACGATGCTATCGTGCGCAAAGCGTCGTTGTATGCCCGGAGTTTCTTGTTCTCGGGAGAGTCGAGGTTTTCCTTGATGACCGTTGTAGTAAAAAGAGCGACACGGATCCCGTGCGCGTGAGCCTTCTCGACCATCTCCACCACCTTTTCCTTGAAAAGGGGGAGGGGGACTCCGAGGGGGCCGTCACCCAGTGGATGCTCATTGTCGAAACCGTGCCAGACATCGTTGATCCCGACGCTGATGGTCACCCAATCGGGCTGATAGGCCACCACGTCTCGATCGAACCGCTCCGCCATGTCCGTGGCTTTGTGTCCGCTTATTCCGGAATTGACGATGATAATGTTCTTTTGCGGAGCGAGAAGTTGGAGAACTCTGCGCATCAAAGTAACGTAGCCATGTGGCGAATCGCCGAGTTCAGTGATGCTATTCCCGAGCGCCACGACGATCTGGTTCTCGCATAACGTATCGGGAACTTCTCGAGGAGCGGTTCCACGGGCAGAGGCAGCAAGAGCGACGGAGAGCATGGCGACAATCAGGAGAAGTGCAGAAGAAGTTCTCACGTGACATTCCCTGTGGCTTATCTGTTCATACTGGGTATGGAGTGTAGTGATTCAGCCGTGGAGAATCAAGACGCCTTGTGTATCGGGGCAGACCGCCGTCTTTTCAGTTCGGGTCCAGCCCCTTGGGAGGGCCAAATCGAGATATTGGCCTGCCCTGACGAGATTCCGTACGTTTGTCTCTGGTAGGACCGGCAGACGTGAGTAGTGCGGCCGCTTGACTTTCATGTTTTTTAAGATTATTTTTGTTCGTAAAATTATACGAGCATATATCTACCAATCTCATTGTTTTTCTTTGCAGCTGGGGGATAGCTCATTACCAATACAAAACGAGGAGGGGGAATTATGGTCAAGTCTCGAGTATTCTGGAAGTCAAAACTCATCATACCCGTGGCGTTGCTGGGTGTGATTCTTTCCGGATGCACGAAGTCGTCTGACAATCCGATGACCGGTGGATCAGGGGCAGCGGTGACATTAGCTGCTTCGTTTTCGAAGCAAGCGTCAGGCATCTCTCTGAGCAAAGTGTCGGGAGCCGCTTCGGTCGATTCTCTGCGGGTGGACAGCCTCATCGTCGTGGTTGACAAAGTCCGATTGTGGAGAAACATCGATTCAGTTGTTGTCGACTCGACCAGCAGTGATGATGACATGGATCGTGACAGCAGCGAGGTTCTGCTTTTCAAGGGGCCGTTTGTCGTTCATGTACGGGATTCCGTAGCAGTCGATTTTGCGACGCAGGTCATCCCCGCAGGCAGCTATACGGGCGTGAGCGTCAGCATCCGCCATCTGATGCGGGGTGAACGGCACTGGGACAGCGATGATTTTGACCACATGGGCGCGACACCATCTGATTCATCCGCCCAGACAGCGAGCGTTGTCGTGTGGGGAGCGGTTAAGAAAGACACCGGCTGGGTCTCCTTCACTCTTCCCCTTGACATCAGCACGACATTCAAGATCAAGGGAGACTTTACCATTCCGGAGGCTACCAGCTCCATCCAGTTTGCCTTCAATTTCGATCTCGATTTGCTCTTCACTGATCCCATGTCGGGCGGATTCCTCGATCCTACCAATCCGATGGAGAGGATGTTCATCGGCCGGGCCCTGCGGAATCTCTTCGGGCACGGGGAATGCGGAAGACACTTTGGCCATCATGGCCACTGGCACGATTAACGTATCGCGTCCCGTCGGCCACGCGAGAAACGGGGTCATGGTGAAATGATGAATTGAATGAACAGCGGGAAGAAGAGGGCGACATCTCTGCTTCCCGCTTTGTTTTTTCCCGTATGCTGCCTCCCTGCCCCCTGCCTACTGCCTACTGCATACTGCTTCCTTCTTACTTCTTACTTCATACTTCTTACTTCTTACCTTACCTCCTCCTTCCTCCCCGCTCTTCCTCCCCTCTTGCATCCCACCCATCACTGTCGATATATTGTACAATGTTGTCGGCGGTCCGTTCAGCACGGGAGATCTCTCTATGAACTGGCGATGGGGCATTCGATCGGAAGGAGCACCCTCAGCGGCTCTTTTTATTCGTCTCGCTGTCGGATTGATATTCCTGACCCAGGGGATCCTGAAATACACCGATCCCCACATGGGCATACTGCGCTTTGAACGAATTGGATTCCCGTTTCCCGGTCCACTGGCACTTACGGTGGGATCGTTCGAAATGCTGTGCGGAGGTCTTATCCTCCTGGGATTGGCGACGCGATTCGCAGCCATCCCCCTTCTCGTCATTATTCTTACGGCAATCTGCACAACAAAGATCCCCGAACTTTTTCAGCCGCTCCAGGGCTTCTGGTTCATGGTGAGCGACGCCCGGACAGATTTTTCGATGCTTACGGGACTCCTCTTTCTCCTTTTTGCAGGACCGGGCGGCATCTCGTTGGACCAACGCATGAGAACCTTGTCAAACCGCAGTGGTTCTCACGACAAATAAAAGCTGTCCGGATAACAAAATCAAAAGCACGAGCAGGGTCCCATGGTAAAATCCGCAAGTACATTCGCTCTCTTCATTCTTCTTTCGACATCGTCATTCTCCGCCGGTCCCGGCACGGAAACCCCTTTGCCGGCCACGGAAATCATGCAACCCGCGTTGAAACAGGCGGAGGCAACCCACAAAAATGTCTTCTTGATCTTTCACGCTTCCTGGTGCGTATGGTGCAGGCGACTCGATACTGTGTTGACAAATCAGGAGGTCAAGGGACTTATCGAAAGGAATTATGTCGTTGTCCATCTCGACGTCCTTGAACGTGGGGACAAAAAGGCGAGCCTTGAAAACCCTGGAGCGGAGGAGATCTTGAAGAAGCTCGGAGGCGAACAGGCCGGTCTCCCCTTCTATGCGTTCCTTGATGCGAAGGGGAAAGAAATCGCGGACTCCGATGTGATGCCTGGCGACACGAAGAACATCGGTTTTCCGGGTTCAAAAGAAGAGATTGCAGCCTTCGGCAGGCTGCTTGAGCGTACAGCCGGGACAATGACGCCCGCAGAGCGCCAGACGATATTGTCTCATTTCGCGAAGTAAGAACCTTCCCCTTCAATGGCGTGGCAGGTTCCTGCCGATTTAAAGAGACAGGCCGCCTGATCCTGCCTACTTCACGACAATCTCATCGATGAAGATCCAGCTCTTCTGCCCCGCGCCGAGGTGCCAATCCGGACATACCCCGCGCGAGACTGCTTTGACCTTGATGTACCGCGCTTTTACCGGCGCAAAATCCGCATTGAACTCCTTGACAAACGATCCGCCGGTGGTATCCGGCACGGTGTCGGGAACATTGGCTACCGGTTGGAAGGACTTCCCATCTGTCGACACCGAGAACTCCACGTTCACGGGGAGCCAGATCCAGGCGTACCACATCTGGAGAAACGAAGTAGTGATTGCGTGGACCGGCTGCACAGTCTGCAGATCGACCACAGCCTCACAATTGTTCCCTTCAAACCCCAGCCAGTTGCAGTGATAGTCGGCAGGTCCGTGGAACCCATTGGTCAGCGCAGATCCTCCCCCCACGGGATACTTGTCGCTGAATTGGGTGAGGACTTGTACCGGCTTCTCGAAGGCAAGGTTCCCTTCAATGCTGACATGCAGGAGTTGTTGCACGGATTTCCTGTAATCCTCCGGCGATGTTCCACTTTCTTCCAGCCTCCCGATGCCCGCCTTCTCTGCGCCGGCAACGAACGCATCCAATTGTTTCCGCATCGAGGGACGGACCGTCCAGTGTGTTCCATTCTTATCGAAGTAGGAGAGGTCCGGCGTTGGATCATGCAGCGAGATATCCAGAATCGCAAACTCCAGCGGGAGGCGCGCGGTCTTCACCCGCTCGAGAACATCGGGATGGTCCGCCACCGCCCGCTCCGCCTGATCAAACAAGGCGCTGTATTTCTTTATCAGTGCCGGCGTCAGGTAGCTGTCAATGGCATCGTACGGGTATCCGTAAATGTCCAGGTTCTTCCCCGATCGCGCGAGAGCGTCGTGCATGATGTCGATGTATTGACGTATGTACTTTCCACCGGCACCATAGTAGCCGTTCAGAAAATCGTCCATGACTGAATCGACATTCAGATCCGGGTTCCAGAGCAACTTCGCGATAAGATAGGTCCGGAGTTCCCCGAATTCCCCCACATTCGCCCCGCAGCCCTGTTCAAAGATCATGCGGACACCGTTCCTGGCGAAATACTGAATGTTCGGTTGAAGGACACGGAGATTCGGGAATGGACTCACCAGATTTCTGAATTGCACAACGTAATCCCAGAGGATGATATTGTTTGTCAACCTGGTCCAATCCTCCATATCCTTGCGGAACGACGCACTCCGGGGATCGGTGGCGATCGGCTCACTGCGGTTGCATTCGATGGAGCAGAACATGATGTTGACATTCGGTGCAGGCTTGATGTGCGTGGGCGCACTGCGCGTGTACGTATAGGCCAGGGTCGAAATCGTTTTGTCCGGAAACTGCGCCGCAACGCGGTTGACGAAATCGATCACCGTCCCGGAACTTCCGCCGAATTTCTCATTGAGCGCTTTGCACGAGTCGCACTGGCATTCGTTGAAGTTGTCATTCTGGGAAACCGACCAGTAGTGAGCCGCAGGCTGTTTTGCCATGAGCTCCTTGAGGTGCCGCGTCAGCAGCGGGAACACCTGCGGGTTGGAAAGGCAGAGTTGACCGGTGGGGATTCGGCGGCCGCCCAGGAAGGAGAAATACTCCGGATGGTCCCCAAAATACTCCTGCGCCGGAACGAGCCGGTCGAACGTATGGACCCACATTCCCCACTCCTGCACCTGGTCTGCGGTCGAAATGAGTTTATGCCAATCGCTATACCCGCGGTCCATCGCCTCGAGGTAGTAGATTTCGCGATACCGGAAGAATGGGTTACAGAGGACTCGTAACGTCGGCAAGACGACCTCAGCCGAACGGGGAACGACCGTGACTTTTGAGCTGTATTTCCTGCATCCCAGGTAGTCCTCGAGAAGAGAATACACACCGTAGAGTGTGCCTTTTCTCGCCCCACCGCAAATCAGGAGTTTTGAGCCTTCTGTGCGCAGGAGATAGCCGTCGGCATCGAGGGAATCAAGGAGGTCCGCTGGAAGAATCTGCAGCGATTTTGCCGTCCGGCCGATGAGAATCTCATGCTCCGAGTTCGCAGGTTCACGATCGATCGGGAGGGTCGCTCCGCTGATTTGCCCCAGGTATGATTGAAGCTCCGCTGCCGCATGCAGCTCGACCGAGTCCGGTTCGGCGGAAAGGACGATGTGGTAGAGACTCTTGCCTTCGTGGACAAGTCGGATTCCTCCGGACCCTGGAGGAGCCGCGGAGGCGCGAAGGAAGAAGACGAAACAGACCGGCACCAGGAACAATTGTCGCTTGTTCATCGAATATCTCCCGAATGGGCTCTCAGGGGGGAAACAGCGAGCAGCTCACAGCTGGACAAAGTTACTGTTCAGCGGTCAGAGAAACAAGGCGTGCTGATCGCGAAGGGAGTGCGTCTTCACGCATGATCGGGGATTCAGGCAACGAGGGGACATCCTGTGCCGTCGGGCGCGATGTGCTCAGTACGTGGGCAGGCTCGTATCGATCCGGGTCGCCCAGGCCTGGATTCCTCCTGCAAGGTTCTTCACCTTCTTGTAACCGATCCCTTGAAGGAATTTCACTGCGCTCGCGCTGCGTACACCGGTCTTGCAGTGGACAATGATTTCCCGGGATGGGGGAAGCTCCTGCGCTCTCTCAGGGAGTTCACGCAACGGTATCAAAAGCCCGCCGAGGTTGACGATTTCGTATTCGTGCGGTTCACGGACATCGACGAGGAGGATATCGTCTCCCCTGTCGAACCTGGCCTTGAGTTCTTCCACCGATATCTCATTCTCCCCGTCCTCCCCGAGATCCTGCGATGGGACGCCGCAAAACTCCTCATAGTCGATGAGCTCGTGAATGGAGGGATGACTGCCGCATATCGGGCAATCCGGATTTTTCCGGAGTTTCAACTCCTTGAAGCTGAATTGCAGTGCATCAAACAGGACGAGCCTCCCGACGAGCGTGTCCCCTTCTCCGAGGATTGTTTTGATGGTCTCGAGCGCCTGCAGGGTCCCGATGATGCCTGGGAGAACGCCAAGGACTCCCCCTTCTGCGCAGCTCGGGATGAGTCCCGGCGGCGGCGGCGAAGGATAGAGGCATCGATAGCAGGGTCCCACGCGCGCGTCGAACACGGTGATCTGGCCGTCGAATCGAAAGATGGAGCCGTACACGTTGGGCTTTCCCAGCAGCACGCATGCATCGTTCACAAGATAGCGCGTCGCAAAATTGTCGGTGCCGTCGACAATCACATCGTAAGCGGAAAAGAGGTCAAGGGCATTTTCCGATGTCAGTCGCGTCTCATGCAGGATGACCTGCACGTTGGGGTTGATCTCGTTGATGGACTCGCGCGCAGATTCGAGCTTTGACCGTCCGATATCATTCGTGGAATGGAGAATCTGTCTTTGCAAATTCGTCAGCTCGACAACATCGAAATCCACGATGCCCAGTGTTCCCACCCCAGCTGCCGCGAGATAGAGCGCCAGTGGTGAACCCAGACCGCCCGCCCCTACGATGAGTACCTTCGCTGCCTTCAACTTCTTTTGCCCCCGCATGCCGACTTCGGGAATGATCAGATGCCTGCTGTACCGCAGGATCTCATCGTTGTGAAGCCGTACTTCCGGTTCTGCGACATCAACCGGGCCTGAACCGCCGGCGATGGACGGGACAATGCTCACCGTATCGTTGTCGTTGACCCGCGTGCGTTCCCGGTCAAGGTAACGGATGTCTTCGTCATTCACGTAGATATTCACGTAACTCCGGAGACTCCCGTCCTCGGCGTACAAATGCTTTCGCATATCGGCGTATCTCGATGTGAGTCCCCGGAGCACTTCCTCAATGGTTCCTCCCTCGATATCCACTTCTGAATGGTGTCCCGTATATGTGCGCAACGGTGTTGGAATCGAAACTCTTACTGCCATACTTCCTCCTTTATTTCGCAGACGGTTCTCATGGTCTGGATGCAACATTGTCCGACACCGTCATCACGGCGAGCGGGCACGCGTCGAATTCTTCACGATTGTCCCGGAGGACCCATGCGGTCACTTCGCCGGCCTTCCCTTTTGAAACGTTGACTATCACATAGGTGAACCAGGGGAGCGCATGGTCTGTGTCGAACGCCGACGGAATGGCCGGGTGATCGGGGTGCGAATGGTAGAACCCGAGAAGGGTAAGGTGATGTGCGTCAGCAACCTGCTCGGCATGCCTGTACTGTTCGGGAGTAACCAGAAACCTTCGCTGCCTGTTGAGATCCTGACGATTGTCGATCTCAAAGGTTTCCAGAACACGCACCTGCCCGTCACGCTCCTCGCCGAGAAACACGCCGCAACATTCCTCCGGATAGGTTTTCTCGGCATGAGCTTTCATGTTCTGCATCAGTTCTTCTGCAATCTTCATCGATCTCGCTCACCCTCCTGCTTCTCTTCCCAAAAACGTTCGCTTCCGTATCGCGCACCACCGTCGGGAAAGACCGTCACGATGACTCCGGACGAGAGTCGCGATGCCACTTTGAGGCTTGCGGCCATCGCTGCCCCGCTGGACACCCCGAGATACAGCCCTTCCTCCCTGGCCAGACGACGGACCATGGCATACGACTCCTCCGTCGAAACAGCGATCTGCATGTCTGTCAGGAGCGGGTCGTAGATCCCCGGAACCATTGCAGTTTCCAGATGCTTCAATCCTTCAACGCCGTGCAATGGAGAGTCGGGCTGAACGGCGATACACGTAATCCAGGGGCGGAGTTCCTTCAACCGGCGGCTCGTCCCTACGAAGGTGCCGGTCGTCCCCAGTCCCGCCACAAAGTGCGTCACGCGGCGGTCGGATTGCTCCCAGATTTCTGTCGCCGTCCCCGTGTAATGCGCCTGCCAGTTCGCCGGGTTATTGTATTGATCGGGGTAGAAATACCGCCCGGGGTCGGCAGAGACCATCTCCCTCACGAATTCCTGTGCGCCATCCGTCCCTGACGCCGGATCGGTCAGGAGCAATCCCGCCCCGTAGGCACGGAGGATTTGCTTCCGCTCGCGGCCGGCGTTCGAGGGTAATGCGAGCGTCACCCGGTAGCCGAGGATGCTTCCGATCATGGCATAGGCGATGCCCGTATTTCCGCTCGTCGCATCGATGATGATCTTGTCCTTCGTCAAGGCCCCTGATTTCTCCCCGGCGATGATCATGCTGAGCGCGGCCCTGTCTTTCACAGAGCCCCCGGGATTGAGCCACTCGGCCTTTGCGTAGATCTCCACATGACTATTGACAGGTCGGACGTTCCGGAGACGTACCAGAGGAGTGTTTCCGATCCTCGAAAGGATCGAGTGTTCATCCTGGACTCTCCTTGCGAGCGCGGAAATCCAATTGCTCTCCGCCTGCTTCTCATCCTGTTTTGATGTGAGACGATACATTCGCCAGCCGATTCCGGTTATGGATTTACCGTTCTACCGCTCTCCCGGTACTTTCATGACAGACGCGATGATGAGTATGCCAGCCGGTTCTTCGCACTCTGCAGCGCAATCGCTTCTGCCTCTTCACGTGTCGAGGCCTTGGCACGGGCGATGACCGCGCCCGGATCAACATTATCCACAGTGCAATGGTAAACGTCACCAAGGCGATAGCTTGTTATACGGACCATGAAGGGGGGAACCGACTCCTTCCGCTCCTGGTATTCGGTGGGTGTCATCACCGTCATTGCAGCCCCCCCCGCGCGACCGGGACATTGACGAGATTGCCCCACTCCGTCCATGACCCGTCATAGTTCCTCACGTCCTCGTATCCCAAAAGGTATTTGAGGACAAACCAGGTCAGGCTCGACCTTTCCCCGATCCGGCAGTAGGCCACAACGTTCTTCTCCGGGGTGATTCCCTGGGATCCATAGAGATCCTCCAGCTCCACGGCAGGCTTGAAGGTCCCATCTTCATTGACGTTCTTCCCCCACGGGATGTTTGCGGCGCCAGGGATGTGACCTCCACGCTGGCATGTCTCGGCCAGTCCGGGAGGAGAAAGGATCTTGCCGGTGTACTCGTCAGCGGAACGGACATCGACAATCGACCAGGCACTCTTTTTGCCGGTGATTTTCGAGATATCCTCTGCATATGCCCGCAGGGAAAAATCGGGTGCCGCCGCACGATAAATCTTCTGTTCGATCGTCGGCGAGTCCTTGGTAAACGATCGCCCTTCGGCGATCCACTTTTTCCTTCCACCGTCGATCAAACGAACATCGGCATGCCCATAGATCTTGAGCTGCCAGAATGCCCATGCCGCAAACCAGTTATTGTTGTCCCCGTACAGAAGAATTGTCGTGGTCTTGTCAATCCCTGATCCGCCCAGAAGCCTTTCCAACTCCGGCTTGGAGATCAGATCGCGGCGGACCTGATCGGCAAGCTGAGTTTGCCAGTTCCAACCGACCGCCCCGGGGATGTGCCCTTCATCATAGGCCTTCGTGTCGACATCGACTTCCACGATCCTGATGTTCGGATCGTTCAGGTGGAGTTCCGTCCAACCGGTATCGACCAGTACTTCAGGATGGGCAAAGCCATTGTCTGCCATCACTCTTCTCCTCTGTTTATTGTTCACTGCACACAAAAATGCTTCACTCGATCATCCGGACCGCAAGGGAGAGCCCCGCGAGATGCCCCGGAAACGAAAAAACCCCTCATCCGTTTTCTGATGAAGGGTTTTAGTATGAAAGTCCTGAAGTATCGCTAGCGCATTACGCGGCCCCATCGAGAATACGGAAATGCATCAAGGTGCGTACAACAGCCGCAATGGGTAGCATTCAGTTCACCGCAGAGGCTGAAAAGCTCTCTAAAAGCGATATTTGCCGTGTTGAGCATTTGTTTCTTTAACGAATCCGCCCGCCGTTTGGTTCCCGGAGGAAATCAGCCCCAAGGCAAAAAAGAAGGGTTTGCCCGACGATCGCTTCATCGGGCAAACCCTGTGGTGTACGTTCCTCCCGCTTTCACTTCTGGATCGCTATCCCACTGCAGGAGATCTTGTCTTTTGCGAGGCTATCGCCTAGCGGACGATCAAGAGCTTTCGCGTCTGGACCGAATTCGAAGAGTGTCCGCCATCCGACTGACGGACCTGTAGCCGGTAGAAATACACCCCGGTCGACAGATCTTGAGCATTGAAACGGACTTCGTGGCTGCCTGCCTCCTGGGTTCCGCGTGCAAGGACCGCCACCTTCTCCCCAAGGAGGTTAAAGACTTCCAACGTCACATCCGCGCGTTGCGGCAATCCAAATCGAATCGTCGTTGTCGGATTGAACGGGTTCGGATAGTTCTGATCGAGGGAGATGCGTGCCGGGACACGGTCAGGTTCCTTGACAGCCGTGACCGAGAGAATGTTGCCTGTCGAATACTCTCCGACGAAGTACTTGGAAACAACCAGGTATGAACTGTCCCGATTAATGACCCTCATGAAGGCATACTGAGCACCCCAGTGGAAGTTCGAAGTGTCGGGAATCATCATCCCAAATTGTGTGTTGCGGAGATCGCCAAGCCTCACCTCACTCCAAAACTCCAGAGTGTCAGGCGATGGATTCGCCAAACGGAAGGCTTTGCCGCCCTGAAGTTCAACGTGTGCGAGAAATGAGTCTGCCGGTGCTGCTCCCGCCAGATTCACGAGAGGCCTCGCGAATGCCACATCGTACCAGTTCGAGTTGTTCGTATCGACACTGGTCCGAAACTGCTCGACCCTCACCCGCGTAATGTTTTGACCCCCCGACGTACTGAAAAAGTACTCCCATCGTTGAGCGGACCCTGTTGAATCAACCGATTCACCTCCGACCCCGCGCAACTGGCGATCGACCGGAAGGTTGAGCGCAGCAAAAGAAAGCGCCGAATCTCTCCCCGCCACGTACGACAACGGCGGGTACGACTGAAATACAAGAGCCAGTCCGGAGACATTGGCATTGGTCACATCGACCATGGATCCAATTGCAAGCACGTCACCGGCAGATGGATCAATATTCCCGTCATTGTTGACATCTTTGGCCGCGATCGGCGTCCAGCTCCCGGAGGCAACATACGGGATCACAAAATTCCCATCCCCGTCTGTCACCGACCCGGCGATGAGATCCGGACCATTATCCGTGCCGATCCCGTTGGCGCTCAGCCCAACGATTGCGTTTGAAGGTGTGAACACCAGTTGTTCCGCCTGTTAGCGAGCCACTGACAGTGTAGAGATTTGCGGGAAATGACGGGGCGGTGGTAAAGTGGAAATCGGATGCCGTGGTGAGTGTGCCGCCCACCGCAGAAAAGCCCCCGAAGAGCAGCACAAAGTACTGGCTGTTTGAGTCCAATGTTGCGTCAAAAATGTACATTGTCCGGTCAGCACTCCAATGCGCCGACGACATATTTCTGATGTTCGTGAGAAACGAGCCGCCCGGGGAGAACTGCTTTGTAGTGTCAGCCGGACTGCTAAATGTGATGCTTATCGTTGTATTGAGAGACACTCCTGTCGCCCCGTTTGACGGTGAAGTCGATGAGACAGTAAACTGGGCTACGGCAAGCGTGGGGATGACGATCAACGAGATGAGAAGAAAGGTAGTAAATCGCATGGATATGCTCCTCGTTTTACTGTGTCCTCTTTGCGTGGATGTGCCATAAAGCTTACAATTTATCGGCCAGTTCATAGTGGCCGAATTCGACGGGGATTCCCCGGTTTGTCCCTTCCCGCAATTTCACCCCTGTCCATAATTACGCAGTTGAACGAATGGACCCGACCCCGTTCGGCGTTGCGCGCCATCTTGCCACATTCAATTCATTGATTTTCTAACCGGGCAAGGGTACATTCACTGTGAAATCCTCCTTCGACCGATTATCCTCTCAGGCACCTGCCGTGACACGCATTGCACAATACCTTCTTTCACTTCTTCTTTTCATTTCTCCGCTCCACCGGGCGGCCGGACCATCACCTTCTGTTGATCGCGAGCCCGCCGTCGCCGGCTCATTCTATCCCTCATCGCCGGCAGAACTCCGCCAGATGATCGACGCGCTTTTCGGAAGGGCCGCTGCATCCAGGCAACTGCCGGACCTCGCGGCGGTTATTGTCCCCCATGCCGGATATGTCTATTCCGGCGGTGTCGCCGCTTCCGGATTCAACCAGATCAACCGGAACAATGGCTACGAAAATGTCTTCATCATCGGGCCGAGCCACTATGTCGACTTTGAGGGTGCGTCGGTATACACCTCGGGCAATTTCCAGACTCCGCTCGGGACAGTCGAAGTGAACCGTGCGATTGGTCGGCAGCTTGTGGCGTCGAGCGCTCTCTTCTCTGACAGAACTGACGCGCAAGCACGGGAACATTCGGTGGAAGTCGAGCTTCCCTTTCTTCAAGTCGTCATGAAGGATCACCTCCGGATTGTTCCCATTGTCGTGGGCGCAAATTCCGCGGCTACATGCAAACAAATAGCCGACGCCCTGCGGCCATACTTCAATCGCCGGAATCTGTTCGTTATCAGTTCGGATTTTTCCCATTATCCCGCCTATGGGGATGCCGTTCGCACTGACAGCCTCACTGCAGCCGCAATCCTTTCGAACTCTCCCGAGAACCTTCAGCGGGTCCTGCTGCAAAACGACCGCGCGGGAATCCCGAACCTCGCAACGAGCCTGTGCGGTTGGTCTGCGGTGCTGACACTCCTCGACTTAACGTCGCACGATAGCGGGATGAAGTTTGCCAAGATCGAGTACCGGAATTCGGGAGACTCCCCTGTCGGCGATCGAGGCCGGGTGGTGGGATACTGTGCAATCACGGCATACCGGACGGAGGGGGGACAAGCAGACGACAAGGCCGGTCTGTCAAAGGATGATAAGAACCAGTTGCTGGCCATTGCCCGGGAGACCCTCGAACACGCCATACGAGAGGGGGGGCTCCCGGAGATTGATCCTTTGACACTTTCACCTTCCCTCAAGGCACCCGGCGGCGCGTTCGTCACGCTGAACAAAAACGACAGGCTTCGTGGGTGCATCGGGAGATTCGATGCGAGCGAGCCGTTGTACAAAGTCGTCCAGGAAATGGCTGTTGCGGCCGCCACCCGGGACTATCGGTTCGATCCCGTACACCGGTCGGAATTGGGAAATATTCGCATCGAGATTTCCGTCCTCACGCCGATGCGAAAGATCAGCTCCATCAACGAATTCGATCCCGACAAAGACGGAATCTACATGCGCAAGGGAGCGCGGTCGGGCACGTTCCTCCCCCAGGTGGCAAAAGAAACGGGTTGGACAAAAGAAGAACTCCTGGGACATTGTGCACAAGACAAGGCGGGGATCGGATGGGATGGGTGGAAAGACGCAGAGCTCTTTGTGTATGAAGCGATTGTGTTTGGAGAATGAGTGGCGATTCCATAGAAGCCCGACAAATGCCCGAAAGAACAGCGGATCCTCTCGCTCGGAACATCCGAGTCGTGTTTGTCCTCATCGGGATGAATTCCGTCGCCGTTCAAATCATCCTCCTGCGTGAATTCATCTCGGCGTTTCAGGGGAACGAGCTCGTCATAGGCATCGTCATGGCGAGCTGGATGGCATTGACCGGCTTCGGGGCCTTCTTTGGAAGAGGGGAGAAACATTTCTCCCTGAGGTCAATCCTCCTCCTCCTTTCCGTCATCCCGATGGCCACGATCTTCCTGCTCCGTTATCTGCGGAACGTTCTTTTCACTCAGGGAAGCATGATCAGCCTCGGGCAGGCGACCGCCTCTTCACTCGCCCTTCTTGCCCCGTACTGTCTTGTTTCGGGTTACGCGTTCGTCGCGAGCGTTGCAGCGATGATGATGAGCGGAACGCGGCATCGCGTCGCCTTCGGCTATGCCTGGGAATCAACGGGAAGCGTTGCAGGCGGACTTCTTTTCAACATTCTCCTTGCGCGATTTTTTGACACGTTCGCCACCCTTGCCCTGCTTGCCTCGGCGGATCTTTGCGCCCTCCTCATCATCGTTCCCCCTCAGCGGTGGACGTATCCCCGCAAGATCGTTGCATGTCTGGTGGCTCTCAGCGGGACAACAACAGCCTTCTTCACACTGGATCACCTGACGCATTTGTATCTCTTTCCCGGCCAGGAGATTGTTTTTTTCAAGGATACACCCTACGGCAACCTCACAGTAACGCAGCATCAGGAACAGACCAATTTTTTTGAAAACAATGTTCTCGCGTTTTCCACCAACGACGCAACAAGCCGGGAAGAAAATGTCCACTATGCCATGGTGCAACGTTCCGGCCCGAAGCGCGTCCTTCTCATCGGCGGAGGGATTTCCGGGACAATTCCGGAGGTTCTGAAATACAATGTCGACCGGGTCGACTATGTCGAACAAAATCCCTGGATCCTCGACATCGGCCGGAGGTTCAGTCAGGGTTTGGATGGTCCCCGGATCAGGTTGATTCCCGAAGATGGACGAATGTTTGTTCGCAGGACCGGCAATGCGTATGACGCCGTCCTTGTCAATCTCCCCGACCCGGCGACCATTCAGCTCAATCGATACTATTCTCTCGAATTCTTCCAGGAGGTAAAGCGCATCCTCAACCGCGGGGGGATTCTCTCACTGGGCATTCTCCCGGGTGCCGACTATCAGGGTCAGCGGGCGCGCGGAGTTCAATCTGTCCTCTTCGCAACTCTGCACGAGGTCTTCCCGCATATTCTCATCGTGCCGGGGTTGCGCAACTATTTCATCGCATCCGACTCGACGCTCGATATCCACATCACTGCGTTGATCGAGAAGCGTAAGATCCCGACAGAGTATGTCAACAAGTACTATATCGACGATCAACTCCTCGGGATCCGGAGCAATGAGGTTCGCGCAGGAATTGACACGCAAGCGGTTGTCAACACTGATTTCCACCCGAATTGCTACGTGCGGCAACTTTCGTACTGGATGGGATATTTCGGTGAAGATCCCGGACAGTGGATCATCGCGGGATCGGTGCTTGCCCTTGCGATTCTCTTCTGGGTTTTCCGCCCCATGGGTTCGGCGGTTCTGACAGCGGGATTTGCCGCCTCAGCTGTCGAGATCACCCTGCTGGTGGCGTTCCAGGCCCTGTACGGATCGCTTTTCGAAATGACAGGCCTGCTCATCACCACGTTCATGGCCGGCCTGGCTGTGGGCGCCTTTGTCGCCCGGAGATACGTGAGGGTTCCCGGTCCCGGCATGGTTGGCATCGTTCTGATAGTCGCCGCGGCAACCTGCGTCCTCCTGCCGGGAATGTTCTTGCTGATGGGGCACACAGGGGTCTCTTCGTTCGCCGGCCACGTCGTTTTCTTGACCGTATCATTCTTTTTTGCGTCCCTCACAGCGGCGGTTTTTTCCCTCGCTTCCTCTCTCCGGTCGGGAAATGAAACCGCAGTCGCGTCATCATTGTACGGTCTCGATCTCATGGGTTCGGCTGCGGGCGCGCTCCTCACCAGCGTCTATGTCATCCCCGCCCTCGGGATCCTCAGAACGAGTGTGCTGGCAGGAGTGGTGTCCGTCGCCGGCGCGGCGATGTGCCTGACATCCAAACGATAGCTCATCCGCCCGTCGCCGGAAGGAGAGAAGACCATGAAGAATTCAAATACCATGACGAAGCGTGAATTCCTGAGACTTCTTTGCGTGGGAGGGGGCTGTGCGTTCTGTTCCTCCGGCCTGGTTTCTCTTTTCGACGATGAAGGAGGAGTGGATTTCGTTCCGGCGGGTGAAGACGTCCCGGGGAAATGGAGCAAAGAAGCGTGGTTCTGCGTCGAGAAGGACGGCTTCGTCCAATGCCTGAAGTGCCCTCACGAGTGTGCGCTCGCCCCGGGCGATGTGGGTCGTTGCCGGAGCAGAGTGAACTACAACGGGAAGGTCTATTCCATCGCGTACGGGAATCCCTGTGCTGTGCACGTTGATCCAATTGAGAAAAAGCCGCTCTTCCATTTCCTCCCTTCGACCCGGTCCTTTTCCATCGCTGTGGCCGGCTGCAACTTGCGCTGCCTCAACTGTCAGAACTGGGAGATCTCCCAGTCGAGCCCCCGCGAGACAAAGAACTTTGACCTGATGCCTGGTAAGGTGGTCGAAGGCGCCATCGAGAACGGATGTGCTTCGATCGCCTATACGTATTCCGAACCGACTACGTTTTACGAGTATGCGTTTGACACGGCAACGATTGCGCACACACGGAATTTGCGCAACGTCTGGAAATCCTGCGGCTATATCAACGAAATTCCTTTGCGGAAGCTCTGCCGGGTCATCGATGCCGCCAATATCGATCTCAAGAGCTTCGACGAGAAGGTGTATCGCGAATTGAACGAAGCGAACCTCGCCCCGATCCTGAATACCCTGAAGGTCCTGAAGGAAGAAAACGTGTGGCTGGAAATCACCAATCTGGTGATTCCGACCTGGACGGACAGCATGGAGATGATCCGTCGAATGTGCGATTGGTTGTGTGTGAATGGCCTCCAGGACGCCCCCCTCCATTTCAGCCGGTTTGTTCCTCTGTACAAACTCACACAGTTGCCCGTGACGCCGGTTTCGACGCTGGAAGCCGCCCGGAAGGTTGCCGTAGACTCCGGGATGCACTATGTTTATATTGGCAATGTGCCGGGGCATGAAGCGGAAAACACGTATTGCCACAACTGCCACAAACTTCTTGTCGAACGGAAGGGATACGTCGTGATGAAAATGGAGGTCTCTTCCGGCAAATGCCCGTGGTGCGGAACGGCAGTTCCCGGAAAATGGAAATGACAAGAATTTGCGGGGCAATGGGGGACACGTGCGGACGATTTGGCGTGTTTAGCCGTTATATGAATGGAGGAGAGGCACCGTTAGAATGGCCGCATTGATTAACAAAAGGTACTACCCATGAGCGTTATTCCAACCTGCGGCCTTTCTGAGGGTGCGCTGACCTTCGGGACCCGGCCGTCAAACCCGGATTTTATGGCTGTCTGCAGACTACGTGGCTACCAATTGGCCCTGCGAGCGGTGTTTCTTGTGTTCGCTTTTTCACTCTTCCTCTCTCCGCTGAACACCGCCGTTGCATTGGAAAAGCTCTCCACGACCTCCATGGGGGCGTCATCAGAATGGATCTCATTGAAGAGACAGGAAGGCGACTCACAATCGGAAGTGCAGCAGCAACGGAGCTATGTGCTCAGGCCCATGTACTCGCTCGAAGGTCACCTTCACAACAAAATCATTCACGTTCCGATCGGGTTCGGCCTGGCGGCAATATTCCTTTCCATCCTGGGTCTCCGGTGGCAGGAGTATCAGCCCGGCGTCCGCTGGCTTGTCCTCATTGCGGCAATCGGGGCGATCGCCGCATTCATTACCGGTTCGAATCAGGCAGTTGCTCTGGAAGGCGGATCAAAGGATTGGGTGATCAACATTCATCGGATACTCGGGATTACCACCGCGTGCTTCCTCTGGCTCTGGGCCGCTTCGTTCTGGATCCGGCCATTGCGGAGGTGGTCCCTCTTCGTTGGATTGCTCACGACGTTGCTCATCCTTGGGACAGGCTTCTTCGGAGGCGTTATAGCTCACGGGTGATAACCTCCACAGTGACAGCCTGAAGGAGTGGTTCTTGCCGAATCGACTGACTCTCTCCATCCTCTTTCTCCTGCTTGTCGGCCCTGGGCCTGCAGGGCTCGCCGGACCGCGCGAGAAACATCAGGCCACCAAACAACAATCAGGGTCCCTCGCTGTCAACGGCACGAAACTCTACTATCGAATCCTTGGTTCGGGAACGCCGTTGCTCATCGTCCATGGCGGACCGGGGCTGGACCATACCTATTTTCTTCCCCAGATGAGACTCCTTGCGCAGCATTACAGGTTGATCTTTTTCGACCAGCGTGCGAGCGGGAAATCTTCGGTTGATGTCGACTCTTCATCCATGAACGTCAATACGTTTGTCGAAGACATCGAAGGCGTGCGGCGTGCGCTGCACCTCGGAAGAATCAACCTCCTGGGTCATTCCTGGGGAGGACTCCTGGCAATGCGCTACGCGCTGGCCCATCCGGAGCACTTATCGACGTTGATCCTTGTCACGCCAACGCCGGCAACATCCGCCATGCGGGATTCCTCGTTCTCCATCATGAAGCGGAACCGCTCAACCAAGGACAGCCTTGAGATGGCCCGCATTGTCGCCTCCCCGGGTTTTAAAGAATCCTCTCCGGCTGCCATGGCACGCTTCTTCAGGCTGCTTTTCAGACCAGTGTTCGCTCATCGCAATGAAGCGGACAGTCTTACGCTGCAGTTTCCCGCCGACTATTCAAAACGGATGAAGATGGTCAATTACTTATATCGCGACGCATCGCTGAAGTCGTATAATCTCCTTGAAGGATTACGTCAGGTGCAATGCCGGGCATTGATTGTCGGGGGCGACCATGACATGGTTCCGCGGGCGGCCCTTGAACAGATTCACCACGCGCTCTCCGGCTCCCGTCTTGTGATTCTGAAAGACTGCGGACATTTCCCCTTTGTCGAAGCCCCGGAGGAATTTGCGAGGGCCCTTCACGGGTTCCTTCGTTAATCCACGCTCATCTTCGATTCTCCGTTCTCGATCTCCCCGGCCCTCATCAACTACCGCGTCGAAGGCCGGAAGATGAGCGCATGTGCCGGGTCGATCACGCGCGCAAAAAATCCGTACCCGCCGAGATTGTTTTCAATTTTCAGGACGAGTGAATTCCACCCCTTCTTCAACGGCAAGGCGATTGTATCCTGATCAGCCTGCGCGACACGGATTCCCGTGATGCGATGCACCTCCGTGCCGTTGACGAACACTTTCGCGCCATCGTCGCTGCCCAGGAGAAAAGTGACCGTTCGATTGATGGGCGAATGAATCCTGGTATGGGCGTACGCCACGACAAGATCCGACGGGTGAAGAGTCGTCAGATTCACAAAGCCGGATGCGGTCGCATTCACACGATGCCAGCGGAGCTTCTGCTGATCCACCCCTTCATACACCGAACCAGAGTGGAACCCGAGCTCGGGGGGGTACACCACGTCCAGTCCGGCGCGTTTGAGCGACTGATCCCTGAGATTCGGAAATGGTCCGATAAGATCCCACGAGCGAATGAACAGCCGCTCCGGCTTGATCGTGAATGCGTCAAGACCCACGCTGTACCCTGTCGCAGCGGAATACTTTCCACTGACGACGAAACGGAGCGAGATTGACCCGTTGTCGGCAGTCACGTTCCTGAGCAACAATTTTCCCCCGGGGATGACCTCGGGATCGAAACCACGGTATTGGGCGAGCTCTTTCTTGCCTGCAAAGATCCGCACATCCCCATAAGCGGGACCCTTCGTAAAGTACATGGCTATATCGTAGCGCTCCTCCGGGGCCCGAAAGGTGAGGCTGAACGAGTTACCCGGTTTCCCGCCGTCAACCCTCAGCTGCTTCAACCCGCTCCAGTCCGGTCCGTACGCGGACATGTCGTCAACAGTGCTGGAAAGCGACGTTGATTCCGGATGCATGGATTCCGCTTCCATGGCGCCGTTCGGCACCTCCACACGCAACGGGATCCGCAAAGCGGCGGACAACATTTCCGGGAAGGGTCGATGGGGCTCTTTCTGATACCAGTACGCTGTGCTGCTGTAATCTGCAATCTCCTTGTTCTGATGACCGTGTTCTATAGCTACACGTATTGATTTCTTGAAGGATATCGCGTCAGACACGAAAAACCGGTAGGCCGCGATCCGACCCAGGGTGTCATCCTTCAGTATCAATCCGTGGTAGGGTGCGGAGAATTCCCCCCTGTTGAAATACCACCCGCTATTGAAAAAATCCTCGGTTCCAGTCCCCCGAACCGATGGTACCGTCTCGCCGTCAACGAAGATCAGTTCATCCCCTTCCAGGTATCCGAGGCCCCCGTCGTAGCTTTGCATATTCAAATTCACCCCGACAAGATGCCCCTCGCCCTCCGCCTCGAGAATCGTATAGAAATGCGCGGTGTCTGGTCGGATCTCACGGTGCCAGCTCGCATGAAAATATGCCTCCGACCGGTCGAGAGGTTCCTGCAGTTGTTGATAATCAATGTGATAGTACAATGAGTGCACTTCCGTTCCGGTTTCATTCACCACTTCGATCCGGGCCCTCGCGTTGAAAGGCATCGGGAAGTATGAATAGTACCCGCCGCTCGACATGCCCAGAAGCGCCGTATACCACGGCTTGTATTGAAATCCTGTTCCGAAAAAGTCCCCGAGCGGGACCTCGACCGATGGTGTCTCCTCGTCATCCCAGTACATTCGCAGGAGGATTCGACGGAGAAAATACCGATCGGGCGAATCAAGAGTGAACCAGAGTTGTACAATGACACCCGGCCCCTTGATATCCGCGAGCGTCGCAGTGTCTCCGGCGGGGATCGTAATGAAATCGTCATTGCCTCCCGATGTGTCGGTGCTCGCGATCTGGATCAGTTTGCCCGATGTCAGATACGGAAGCCGGGAGAGCGAGAGGAGACCGCCGGTTGAATTTTGAGCAAATGACCATTCAGCGGTCGAAGCTCCCAGAAGCACAACGCACAGAACGAGAATTTGTCGCATAGGGGGACTCCAGAAAAATCGATGAAACCTCCAATGAGAAGCGGTTGCATCCCGGTGATATCAGACGTGCTGCCCGCGTCCAGGAAATCGACGGCCGCTCGGGCCCGGCTTCCTGCGGGGAAGCCTTAGTGCGCATCCTTCACACAACGGAACCCGACAGTGGCGTTGCGATCAAACCCGGGAGAAACGAGTAAAAGCATCTGGTGTTGATCGACCGGCCTCGGCCCTCCGCGCACGTACCACACACTCGCGGTCGGATTGAAATAGCTTCCGCCCCGCATCATGACGAACGTGTAGCTCCCATCATCGTATATATCGTCCGTTAATTGCCATACATTGCCGACAAGATCCTCTACACCGAACGGACTCCCCCCTTCCGGGTATGCATGGACCGGCGTCACGTGCCCCAGACCGTCGTTGCACCGGGTCGGAGTAAGGCTGTCTCCCCACGGGTACTTTCTCTTGTCAGTGCCCTGTGCGGCGTATTGCCACTCAGCGCCTGTGGGGAGCCGCTTCCCCGCCCATCGCGCGTACGCTCGCGCGTCTTCAAGACTGATCCATACGACGGGATTGTCTTCCGTCCCGAGTCCCGGGCGGCCGTTCTTCCAATGGTGAAGGAAGTTCGAGGTATCGATCGGCCGGTACCGTGTCTCCGTGAGGAATCGTTTGAATTGCGCGTTGGTCACCGGATAGGTGTCGATGAAGTATCGCGGCATGGTGATCTGCACCGGCGCCGGGACATCCGGAGAAGGAATGATGGGGTTGGGGTCTTCCAGCGAAGTGACTTCGTAGCTGAATCGGCCCGAGGGGATCTCCTGCATCCCGTCCGGCGCGTTTGCCGATTCCGGCGTATGCTCACGTTGCGATAAAGAGCGGGGTGTCCCGGCAGGAATTTCAACGATGCGCTCATCGAGGAGTTCGGCCCCATCGAACAATTGAACCACCACCTTCCCCTCATAACGGCCGAATGTCCTGTACAGGGAAATTGCCTGGGAGCCATGCTCCAGCCGGACCGAAGGCGCACTGTAACCGGGATCCCCGGCGGTCACGAAAATTCTCCCCTGCCGATCCGCACGGATAACAAGGGAATCGCCCCGCCGTTGTACTGCGAGAAGCGCAGGAAGGTAGGCAACGCAATCCACGTTCCCCTCGCGACGGGTCCCGAGCCATGCACGGCTGAACCCTTCGACGTCCACCGGAACATACTCTTTCCCGTTTTTGCTGACCGTGCGGAGCTCACGATGATGCCAGAGACTTACATAATGGTGGTCCCCCGTGGCGGGTCCCACAAAGAGCGGACCAGCGAACCCATCGGGCCGGAGGCCATACACCGTGTACAGTTCTTTCCCTGTTGAAGGCCAACGATTTACCCACACGCTGTCGATGGTGGTGGGAAGCAGAGCATCCCACTCCCGGCTCAGGAACGCTTCCGAATTCTCCCGGAGGGTTTGCACCACCCTTCCGAGATATCGATATTCCTCGTCCATCCACGCGGGCCGGCCGGCGCGCATCACATTCAATTCGGCGCCGTAGCCGTTGAAGAGACACACAGCCGCTTCGCGGTGAAGACGCCCTTCGGCAACCTGCATGACGCGGAAAATCGCGCAGTCGGGTTTGAGGAACTTGTTCATATTCAGCGGTGGGGGCATGAACAGTGCGTCGTGCACCCGACCGGTGACAATCCCCGGCATGTCCTGGGGGACAGCCATCCCTTCGCTGTACAGGACAATTCCCGGTTTTACGCTGTCTGCAATGGCCTGGAATTCCTTACTCGAGGCACCCCACGTATCCAGTACGACACCATCCGCATCAACCGCGCGCAGTAGTCGTCCCATTCCTTTGAGATGCTCCTCTTTCCTCGTGCTTTCGTCCCAGGGGTTGTAGGAGATAAAGTACTTCCCTCCCCGGCGGTGCATAATCTCAGCCTGTCGCCGTAGTTCCGCCAGTCCCCCCGGAAGATCGGTATAGAGATCGAATTGATTTCGTTGATCAACACCCAGTCGCGGCCAGGTGGGCCAGAGGACAAAAACATCGTATGGGCCGAGGAGCTGTTTCCGGGCGTCCAGAAATTGCTCAAACGTATATCTGCCGGTGAACCGATCACGGTACTCGTCGTCCCAGGCGAAGAGTATCGTCATAAGATATGCATGGCGTATCCACGCAAGATCCTTTCGTTCATACATCGTGTTGTCGAAATCTGTGAGGTCGTAGAGCCACCGCTTCCTGAACATCAATCCGGCGCCTTCATGCCAGTCCCCAGAGTGGTCGTCGACTGCCATCATGTACCGCACGCTTCCACCAGGAGGGAGGATCGTACGGAACCGTCGTTCGCTTGCAGCCTGCGAGCCCGTCCTTCGTGCGATGGCGACGAGGTTGACTTCCGGCGAGATACCGACATCACAAAACCCCAGCTCCCAGGCATTGTCCGGGAGAACAACGCCGATCGGACCGACGCCGGGGCGAAAGAGCGACGATCTGCTTAACCAGTTCGGAAACGTGGCGGGTCCCGTCGCGGTAATGTATACTCGATCTGTCCCTTCGCCTAGGGGGACAACGTTCGCGATAACCAGGGTATCATCCCCGACGTTCCTGAAGGTCACCGTGCACGCCCACCCCCGGCCGTCATGATCGTTCTCCCTGACACTACCCGCCAGTCCCCTCCCCAACTCCCACAACAGTGAATCGCCGTTCGTGCGAGCTGCAAATTCATTGGAAAACCGGAGAGTATCATTGAGGAGAAAGGAAAAGAGGGGAATCGGTTTTTTGAGATCAACCGAATCCTTGGATCGGAGCGTATACGCAACTATGGAAATACCGGGGGAAGTCGAACATCTGACGCGTGGAAGTGATTGACCGGGGGAGAAAGTCGTCAGGACAGTAACGGTTCCAAGAGATGCAACTGCGAGACGACGCAAGTAGGCCATCATCGGTGAGTCTCCTGACCAGGAGTAAAAAAATGTCGGACGGCGCGCATCTGTACCCGGTGGGAAGGAGCATCATTTCGCGCGTGCCGACGGAAACAATACCCGTGAGTGGGATAAAACGGCCGGAGATGAGACTTGTCAGCGGGATGAACCGACGGAAAACAAAGGCGGGTGCTTGTGGAGGGGGAGCCGTAGCGCGCTCCCCTCCATTAAATGGTCAGAGTTCCTTGACTTCTCGTGGTTCTCCCGGGTCTTTTAGAAAGTAACGCCGACGGTAGCGATCGGTAGATATGTTCCATTCCCTTCGCTCAGATAGAACACGTTCACTTTCACCTCACCGTAGATTGCAAAACCGCCGAACGCGAGATCAACTCCCACACCGCCGTTCAACGTCGATACCGTCTGGCTCTTGATCAGCGCCTGCTGAGCGACTTTTATCCCGTTGATGCTAATCGTGGCATCATCCATCTTCACACTGGCAAAACCTCCACCAGCGGTGACATAAGGATGAAATACTGGTAACGGGAGGATGACCAGCTTGGCATTGAGCTGAACGGACATTTCCGTTATGCGCCCGCCGTCTATAGAAACATTGGAGAAGGATGGCCCGAGATATGACTGAAGCCATGTCTTGAACTTGGCGTTATCGGGTGAGAGGGACATGTAGTCGGCAGACAATCGAAGGGTAAGGATCGACAGATTGAGGTCAAGATGCGCTCCACCTCCAACCCCGAGTCCATACACCTGTTCCAGAGCTGTGTTTGTCGGGGTGGACTGGACACCTGCAAGATCCTTGACCGATGCTGAGAGCTGAAGATTTGAAAGATTCCCCTGGACGCCGAACCCGAACGACTGGGCCGAAGCAGACGAAGCGATTAGCAGGGCGCAGCACAAATACAAAGTACGCATGGATCCTCCGGGGTTGATGAATGGTCGGGGGGCTGGGAAGATTTCTCGATTCAATCTATGGCATCCCAGGTACTTCTGCAAGTCTCTTTCTTGATGGTGTGGCCCCATCCTGGCCTTCCGCTTGCTTTTCATTCCCCTCTTCCATAACGTTTTGAAGACGAATGTTCTTTCTATGTCGTTTTTGCCTCATTTTCCGATTCCGAACGAAGACCACGCAGAGTTCTCTCCCCCTATTCTGACCCCGCTTCGTCGGGGGGAACGAGACTCATAGCCGCGGGCGTTTAATCTATATACCCCACATAGAAATGACCCGAATGGCAATTGCATCCCTAACGCGCATATTGGCAGTTTTTCTCGCACTCTCGCTGGGATTCATCGCTGGTTGTGACAAGGGCCTGGGACCGCTGAATGAGCCATCCGGTTTCAGCGGGGTAATCCATTTCGAGAATTGGCCAGCCGATCAATCCACTGTGCTCGAATTGCGGCTTGTCGCTTTCACGGAGTTCCCGAGCGACAGTGTTGCCATATTCCCCGCTCTACTTGCAGGACAGGCCGTCGTCTACCCTCCGGTGGGGGCCACGGGGTTTAAGAAGTTCGTCGATACCCTCCATTATGCGTTCACTACCCAGGGAACCACCCTTCAACTGACCACGTACAAGTACATCGCCATTGCACAGCGCTATGGGACCAACTACTTTGCTGATTGGAAGCCGTGCGGCGTGTACACGCTGGGTCCAAATGCTTTCGACCCGGCGCCTGTTCAGGTTCTCTTGCACCGGGTGATCCCGAATATCGATATCACGGTCGACTTCAACAATCCCCCTCCAAAACCATGGCAATGAATCGAGGTCTTAGAGCTTTCCTCCTGATTGCTCTGCTAAGTTCTCAGGCCTTCGCCGCGGACGGATCAATCGCAGGCAAAGTCACGGGAAGCGGCGAGTCGCAAAATGAACCGCTCGTCGGCGCAACGATATTCCTTCAGGGAACGGTCCGGGGCACGACGACAAACACGAAGGGTGAGTTCAAACTCACCGACGTGCCTCCGGGTTTGCACACAATTGTCGTCTCGATGGTCGGGTATCAACGAGGTCACGAAGACCGGGGTTGAAGTCAGTGAGGGACGGGAAACCTTCCTTGCGGTTTCGCTCACCCCCTCTCCTGTTCAAGTCGATCAGGTGGTCGTGACCGCAAGCAAACGTGCGCAATCACTCCAGGAGGTGCCGGTCAGCGTGTCGGTCATGGATGCCACGCAAATTAAGATGCGCAACGCTCAGACCATTGACGACGCCTTGCGGTACATCCCGGGAGTCAATGTGACGGGGTTTCAGGTCAATATCCGTGGCTCAAGCGGGTACAGCCGCGGAGCAGGGAGCAGGGTTCTGATGCTGCTCGACGGCATCCCGTTTATCACCGGCGATACGGGCGAGCTGAGCTTTGAATCGATCCCCATTGGACTTGTCGACCGCATTGAAGTCGTGAAAGGTGCCAGCTCGGCATTGTACGGCTCCAACGCGCTCGGTGGCGTCATCAATATCATTACCAAGGACATCCCGGAGAAGCCTGAAACGGATGTTCGACTCTACGCGGGAGCGTACGATCAACCCTCCTTCGCCCAGTGGAAATGGAGCAACAAGACGAGGTTCTACAATGGCCAGTCGTTCAGCCACAGTTACCGCTCGGGTGACCTCGGCGTTTCGCTCTTTCTTTCTCACCAGCTGGACGACGGCTACCGGCAGAACGATTACCACCGCCGGATCAATGCGTACGTCAAAGTGAAGGAGGACTTTTCGCAATCGTCTTCCCTGACGATGAATTTCGGCCTGCTTGACCAGTATGGCGGGCAGTACCTGTACTGGCGCAATCTGGATTCCGCGTTGCTGCCTCCTTCCGCCCAACAAAACGACAACGTGAAATCCACGCGCTATTTCGTGGACGGAACCCTGAACAATGTCCTCTCGGACAAAGTCCTCCTCTCGACCAAGGCGATGTGGTTTCACAACCTGTGGGGGTTCGAGACAAGAAGCCAGATCGGGAGGAATGAATCACAGGCCGATGATTTTCGCCTCGCGTCCACAGCAACGATCATGCTGGACAGTGTGCACACATTGACCACAGGTATCGATGCCAATGCGGACGCGATAGCCGGCGATTTCTTCAGCAACCATACCCTGGGCGGGTTCGCGCTCTACGGACAGGACGAATTGAAGTTGAGCAACCAGTTTGCAGCCACTCTTGGTCTTCGGTACGATTTCGAATCAGCGGGCCTCACCTCGGCCGGCGGCCAGTTAAATCCCAAAGCCGCCTTATTGTACTCCCCCGTCGCGGGGACGACGTTACGCGCGTCGGTCGGTCGGGGATTCCGCGTCCCATCGGTCGCAGAGGCGTTCATTTCCCAATCGGTCAACAATCTCGTCACCATTCCCAACAAGGACCTGCAACCCGAAAAAAGTGTTTCCTATGAGGTCGGCCTTGCGCAGACTTTGTGGGGGTTCGGGTCGTTCGACATCGCGGGCTTCCGGTCCGATTATGACAACCTCATCGAGCCGGGACTTATCGTGTCGGGGTCCGATGTCATGATCCAATGGAGAAACGTCACGCGGGCGCGAGTCCAGGGGGTCGAGACATCTCTGAAATTCGGTTTCTTCGACGGTAATTTGACGTCAAGCCTGTCGTACACGTACGTGTACCCGCAGGACCTGACCAAGCACGATATTTTGAAATATCGCCCGCGCCATCTTTTTATGGCGAACCTTATCGGGAGAATCGGGTGGTTCATGGCAGAGGCAGATTTTCGCTTCCAGAGCAGAATGGAACGGATCGATGACGAACTGGTCCTCGTCGGCATCGTCGCCGATGGAGACCAGCGCACAGATATCTACGTGACGGACTTCCGTGCCGGCGTGGACTTCTCGGTGTCCGGATACCCGATGACGCTCACTGCCAATGTGAACAACGCGTTCCAGTACAACTACGTCGAGCTCATTGGCAACTTAATGCCTCCCCGCACGTACAGCCTCGTCCTTGAGGCGCGATTCTAAAGAGTTTTGTTAAACGATGAAAGGAACACCCTATGTCTCACCGTATACGCTTTCTCGCGTGCGGCCTTCTGATCGCAGGAGCAATTCTCCCTGCCGCCGCGCAGATCACGATCGATACCAACGACGTGAAACAAATGTACGCCGTCGGCACGTACGTGACCTACCAATTGGACAGCACTACGACGACCGCAGATATCGGAACCACTGGCGCCTCATCGTGGGATTTCAGCGGGCTGAAAACCACCTCCACGATGCCGCTCGTCAGCGTCCCGGTGTCGGCAACACCCTATGCGGGCCAATTTCCAAATGCTACACATGTCCTGAAGGACACAGCCCTGTACCTGAATGTGAATCTTTCGATATTTGGAACTCCAACCAATGTAATTCTCATTGGTACGGGCTATGACTATCTCACGCTTGATGGAGATCTCTTCGATTCCGGCCTGATCGGGGACGGGAAGGCGTACCTTGGCACTGTCACCGGTAATGGAAACCCCGCGCATGGAGAATGGCTGAATTCCCCTTCGGCAGTCTACTATGGACTGCCATTGGAAGTGGGAAATAGCTGGTCCACGGGCTTCAGGCAATCGCTCTCTGGCCACGCCGATCTCGGAGGGTTGGGATCACTGAACTTCGGACCGATAGTCACAGTCCATTCGATCACATACAGTGTAGACGCCTACGGACCCATGAAACTCCCCGGTGGGTACACGGAGGATGCGCTGCGGATTCGGAAGGAAGACCGCTCGTACGACACGACCGGGGCGAAATACACGTTTGTTGTGGGGTACATCTTCCTCACGAAGCGGGGAGCGGAGGTGCAATTCAATCAAACCGATACGACATCGTCGAGTGGCATGGTCGGCGTGCGGTCTGTCCAGTGGAACGATCCGCTGGTTCCGACTGCTGTCGCACAGACGCCGGGAACGCCACGGGTCTTCGCGCTGTACCCCAACTATCCCAACCCATTCAATCCGACGACGACGATTGCGTTTTCCGTCAGTCAACGAGGGAACGTGTCTCTGAAGGTGTTTAACCTGCTCGGCCAGGAGGTGGCGACACTGGTGAACGGCGCCCTGGAACCGGGACAGAAGAGCGTTCAGTTCAACGCGGGGAATCTTCCCAGCGGAGTGTATTTCTACCGCCTGCAATCGAATGGAGGATCTCTGACGAGAAAGATGGTCCTGACAAAGTAGTCGCAGGGTCCTTTTTTATCGTGGGAAAGGCACCTGATGCATGATCATCAGGTGCCTTTGTTATTTCGACGCTCTCCCGAGAAGAGGAAGCTGCGCCAGGGCCGCAACACTTTCCGCGAGCTTGCGCCCCTCTTCGCTGAAGGGCCAGTAGAAGAGGTTCTTGATGGGATGCCGCGTGCAAATCTCCCGGATGGATTTCAGTGTGACCTTCTTCGCGATACCTCTTTGCCGGTGTTCAGGGAGGACAAGGGCTGAGCAGAGATAGATCGCATCATACACCTGTCCCGCCTTTGTCTCATCAAGAAGCTGCCGCTCGCTGATCGCCCCCTGCAGAAACCGGCGCATCACCGCCTCCGTGGTGGGAATAGCCAGGACCCAGGCGATGGGTCCCTGGTCATCATGTTCTTCACCGAGCGATGCAGCGTCAAGCGCCCGGAGCTTCTCCATGACTGCTTCATCCACTGCGATTTGCTCCGGGTCGTTCTTCGCATCAAAGAACTCCTCGGCAAGGCGGATCATGCGTTCCCAGTTGTCCTGTGCCAAATCACCTCCCCATCGTAGTGCTCAGCCGCCGTCCTTGTCATGTGATCCTTTTCCCTCCGGAGCCTTGCAGCGAACAATCCGGCTCAGCGGAGAGATGCCATTTTCGTTGAATGCTTCGACAGCAAAAAAATATCCCTGCCCGGCAGTGAGCGCACGCACTTCGAGTGCCGTCCCCCGGTCCGCGAAGACTTGATATGTCTGATACAATTTGTCAGTAAGACGATATATGATCATATGTTACGGAGTTTTATCGAGCAGTACAATCGGTGATTGCGGAGGCGCAACTTCTCTGCTGCATCACGTATTAGAGAGAGGTGAACTCTCCTCTCACAAACCAGCCGCAGGTGGTAAAATGCCCAGATTAAGACAAACGTTGATTGGCGCTGCATGCCTGCTCTTGCTCGCCGGGACAGCGATTGCCGGCGACTCCCCCAGAGCGCTATGGATCGAGGTCAACAATGCACACGAAGGCAAAACGACGATCGCCGTCACCGTGGATGTCATGAAAGCACTCCTTGAGGCTGACACCCAGGACCTCCACTTCAATGGTGGAAAGGGGAAGAAGGATCTTGTTACGCGTGCGATGATCGAAGATTTGCTTGATGGCAAGAGGGACGTCATAGACGTGGAGGACACGGAAGAGAACGAGACTGCGCATCTTTATCTGGCGGATCTGGATATTCCGGATCACGAGGTGAAGAAAGACCACGTTGTTCTTGAGACGTACAAGGACGGCAAGAGGAACCTTCGTCTCTCTCTCGGAGATTTCGAAATCGACAAGTCCTCCGACGAGGACGGAGATCAAGGTTTCAACCTCAATTGGCGAAAATGCCTGCCGTTCCTCACTCAGGCAGGCGGCGCGGTGTATATCAACAACGAACGGGACCGAACGGTCGTCTGGGTGTATGCAGAGTAGAAGACAGTTGACAGTAGACAGTAGACAGTGGACAGTGGACAGTGGACAGTAGACAGTGAACAGTGAACTGTAGGCAGTGGACTTCTTTCTTGCGACCATTGTCCATTGTCTATCGTCAATTGTCCATGGTCAATTGTATCCCCACCTCACATTTCGTATCTTTCTCCCACCGTTATTCCTCGATCCCTCCCATAGCCGGTGCAAACCGATGAGACCATGGATGTTGCTCTTCTCCACCCTGCTTTTGCTTCCAACAATCATCCACGCCGACCCTCCCGCGGGGAATCCCGATGCTGTCGCACGCCAGATGAAAGCGGAGACAATCCGCGCCTGGCACGCCTACACGCGCTATGCGTGGGGGCACGACGGTTTCCAGCCACTCACCAGGAGCGGAAGCGACTGGTATGAAGAGCCCCTCGGCATCACTCTCGTCGATGCGTACAGCACTCTCTCCCTCATGGGCTTCAAAGAGGAAACGAAGAAGATCGAGCGCTATGTAGTCGACAGCATCCGTTTCGACCGGGACATTTACGTGAAGACTTTCGAAGTCGATATTCGCATCCTCGGAGGTCTTCTCTGCATGTATCACCTTTCCCGCGATTCTGCAGTTCTGAGGAAGGCGGAGGATTTCGGGCAGCGGCTTCTCCCTGCGTTCGCCACAAAGACAGGGATACCGCGGTACTGGGTGAACCTGAAGACGGGTCAGACCCGCGGCGATAGCGTGAATGTCGCCGAAGGAGGGTCCAGCCTCATCGAGATGGGAATCCTCAGCTACTTCACGGGAAAACCGGTCTACTATCAGGCCGCGAAACGTGCAGTGCAAGCCATCTACCAGCGCAGATCAGCCCTCGGACTCGTGGCGCAGGATATTGATGTCGAAACGGGTTTGTGGCTTGACGAGCAAAGCCACGTCGGTGCGTGCATCGATTCCTATTACGAATATCTTCTCAAGGGCTGGCTCCTGTTTCACGATCCGGACCTGAAGACAATGTGGGACGCCAGCATCACAGCCATCAACCGGTACCTCGCCGATGAAGTGCGCGGCGAGCTCTGGTATGGGAGAGCCAGCATGAAGACCGGCAAGAAAATCTCTTCCGTCGTTACTCTCTACGATGCGTTCTTCCCGGGGTTGCTAACCCTTTCCGGAGATACCGTCAGAGCCGCAAAACTCCAAACTTCCTGGGACCACGTGTGGGATGAAAACGGACTGGAACCGATGGTGTATGACTACAGGACCGACAGCATCCTGAACGTAAGCTACGACCTGAATCCCGAGATTATGGAATCCGCGTATTACCTCTACCACTGGACAGGGGAAAAGATTTACCGTCAGAGAGCGCAGAAGTACTTCGACGACCTTGTGAAGTTTTGCCGGACGGATCTCGCCTTTGCGTCAATCCGGGACATCCGCACCAAGGAGAAGGCCAACGAACTCCCCTCCTTCTTCTTCGCAGAGACGATGAAATATCTTTACCTCACTTTTGCGGACGTTCCCCAGTTTGGACCCGGTCAGATCGTGTTCACCACGGAGGGCCACCCGTTCCGGAAAGCCGCCTTCAAACCTCCGCTTCTGAAGAAACGGCTCGGTTTTTGAAATCGCCGCAGGGGTTCACGAACCAACCGGTGATATCCCGATTCAGCGTCGTTCATCGTCGCTCTTTCTGAAAGTCGTATCAAGGAACTCGCGCACCCAATTCACTGTCGGTGCGAACCATGGATGAAACAGCCAGAAGGGGTGCGGTGTATCGGGAAGCGTATGCACCGTTCCCGGGATCTTCCAGGCCGCCAATCGTGCCAGCAGGGTGTCCCTTCCTGCATGGAATCGTTCAATCGAGCTATTGATGAAAAGCACAGGCGGGGAGTCAGGTCCGGCGTAGCTCACAGGCGAAGCTTGACGCCACAGGTCGGGTCTCTCGCGATAAGTATGGCCGAGCCACCGGGCCCCGGCAGACAGCTCCGTCGGCACAGTGTCTTTCCCGCTCTCTGCAGGGGTGGTGAGATCGGGGACTCCGTCGATACTGATCATCGCCTGGACCCGACTCGAAATTCCCCGCGTCCCTTCAGCACCTTCAAAGCGCGCATCCCCGCCGGTCAGCCCGGCAAGCAAAGCGAGCGTCCCGCCGGCCGACGGACCGAGCACGGCGATTCGATCAGGATCGATTGCGTATGTCAGATAATGAGCGCGAATCCATCTGATCGCGGCTTTGATGTCATAGAGGGCTGCCGGAAAATGTGCTTCCCCTGACAACCGGTATTCGACGGTAAAAGCGGCATATCCGGCCTTCGCAAGGGCAACCGCCAGAGGCACTTCCTGTTGTCTGTTCCCCGACCTCCATCCGCCTCCGTGGATGATCAGGACGGCCGGGACGCTCCGCGAATCGGAGTGCGCAGACCGAAAGATGTCCAGGTGAAGGTCTCGCCCGCCGGGGGAGGCGTACACCAAATCGGCCTGTGCGTGGACCGAGGAGTCAATAGTTGCGATCGCCGGGACTGCAGAAGGAAACTTTGCCCGTATGGCTTTCCAGGCGCTCGCCGTGGTGAAGGAAGTATCGACGGGAATTCCGGATGGCCCGCCGGGAGCCTGAACCGGGAGCAGAAAGAGCGTGAAAACAAGGGGGCAGATCATAAACGCAGGAATACAGGGAGGTCTCATGAACGTGGTGCCTGTTGTCCTTGCCATCGTATTCTGGGGAGTCTCATCGACGGTAGCGCAGACTGTACCAGGGTCACTCCAAACGGTGCGCCACCTTTCCATAGATTCGTGCGTCAATCAATTCACTCCTTCGCACGTGGAGTCTACGAAAGTCGGGTATCAGTATTGGTTTGCGGATAAGAGTTTTCTCGACGGCCGCACCTTAAAACTCAGCGTTGTGGCTCCTCACCAGGCAACGCACCCGCCGCATGCGCATGCGGAAGACGAGTTCTTTTTCATCCTCGAGGGAACCGCGGAATTTTTCCTTGCCGGCGAAACACGGGTCGTTCATCCCTATGCAAGCTGCTACGCCCCGCCGAACATCGAGCACGGGATCCGGAATGTCGGCGACGGTATCCTGAAATATCTGGTCATTAAGAAATATGAGATCCATTAGATCCGGGTTTGAGAGCACCCGGAAATCATCCGGTCGGTACTCCATGACCCCTGCGGAGGGAACGGCGATGGAAGCTGAGGTTCTCGCGAGACGGTCTTCACCTGCTTGCGTTCTGCCTATCGAGCCGCCTCGTGAACTGGCGAAGGCCCGAATCCCAGATGAAGACGCCGCCGTGGTCGATATATCCTGTCTTCTCGCCGAGCCTCACCCAAGCGAGACCCTTCCGAAACTTGCCGGCCTCTTCATATCGCGGTGGGATAACCGTTTGTCCGGTCGTATCAATGTAGCCCCATCTTCCATCAATCAAGACGGGCGCCAGACCCTCGGTGAAAGAAGCGGCTTTCGCATAGGCGGGCGTGATGAGATACTTGCCGGCCCGGTTAATGAATCCCCATTTCCCGGAATCCTGCACGAGGGCAAGCCCTCCTGAAAAATCCCTGCAGTCCTCGTACCTGGGTGGAATGATGAAATTTCCCTTCCTGTTGATGTATCCCCATCGCGCACCCGCTTTCACCCGGGCCATTCCTTCCGAGAAGCCTGATCCCATTTCGAACTGTGGGGGAATAATTTCCGTGCCGTACCGATCGATATATCCCAGCTTCCCGTCAACACGGACCGGTGCCAGGCCTTCGGAAAAGTTTCCGGCCTGTTCGAATCTCGCCGGGATGACGAGGCTTCCCTTCTTGTTGACATAGCCGAATTTGTCAGTCAGGTTGAACAGGAAAAGCCTGCGTTGAGTCTGGACCCACGCCAGTCCTTCTGAAAAGTCCCCAACATTGTAATACTGCGGTACGATTGCAGCGTGCCCCGTGGTGTCGATGAAACCCCAGATGGAATTCGTCAACGTGCCGGGGTCATTCTCTCGCACAGCGGCAAGCCCTTCAGAGAACGATCGACCGTATCCAAATCGGGGATGCAGACGCATCGCTCCCGTTGAGTCAATGTATCCCCAACTTGACGGAGCGGAATCAGATTCCTCAATCGGCATCCTCGCACTCACCAACGCGAGACTGTTTGAGAAATCCTCGGCGTATCGAAATCTCGGGGAAACGACAACGTGTCCAGTGGAGTCGATGAACCCCCGCTTTTCACCTTCAACGATACGAAAGAGGTTTTGCGAACGACTGACGGTAACAATTGAAATCAAAGCGATCCCCAACACAATGAATCTTTGCGCTTTCAGAGAAACCAATGCTGATCCTTTCAACTTAATGGCACAAATGTTCGCATTGAAGATACACGTCTTCGGATTTAGAGGCAATTTCGGGTAAAACGGATTGACGAATCATTGGAGTTTCCTACAGGACTCCCAGTTATTATCTCGGTCCCCAGATGAATTTCCCGTTGCGATTGATATAGCCGGATTTCCCTTCCACTGTAACGCCGGCAAATCCTCTAACAAAGCTGCCGGCCTCGTCAAAGGTCGGTTGAATCACGAATCTCCCTGCAGTGTCGATATAGCCCCACCGCCCCCCGTTTGACACTGATGCCACTCCTCCGTTGAATGAAGAGGCATTAGCATAGTCAGGCTTAATGACAAATGTGCCCGTGGTATCGATGAATCCCCATTTCCCTGACTCTTTCACCAGCGCATATCCCCCGGAAAAACCCCGGCAATCCTCATACACCGCCGGCATTTTGAGGACTCCCGTTTTATCAATGTACCCCCACTTCGATCCGATCCGGACCGGGGCAAATCCTTCGGAAAATCCGAAACCGGCGTCGAACTGCGGCGGGATCACAAGAGCACCGGAGCGGTCGATATAACCTCGCTTCTGCTCAACGCGGACAGGGGCCAGTCCCTCAGAAAAATCGCCTGCCTGGTTGAAAACCGGTTTGATGACCATCTTCCCTTTGCGATCAATGTATCCGAATTCGTCCGTGAGGTAGATAAAGAGCATCTTTCGTTGGGTCTGCACCCATGCGAGTCCTTCAGAGAAATTGCCGACGGTGTAGTACGTTGGTCCGACAATCTCCTTTCCAGAGGTATCGATAAATCCCCAGAGGCTGTTCGTAAACGTGCCGATGCCGTTTTTCCTCACTGCGGCGAGTCCTTCCGCAAAAGATCTCCCATCATCAAACTCCGGATGCAGTCGCATCGTTCCATGCGGGTCAATGTATCCCCAGTCTTCCAGGGTGACATCCGCCACTTCACTCGACATCCCCTTCCAGACAAGGGCCAGTCCGTCGGAAAAACCATCCGCGTGATCGAATTGCGGAGCAATAACGACCTTCCCCGACGTGTCGATGAACCCACGTTTGTTCTCCACCACGATGCGGAACAATTCCTGGCTCATGCCGCATTGCAGGAAGAAGGGGACGAGAAAAACTGCTATCACTGCGATGCGTCGCATGGTCATTGGCAGGTCCGGGAACGTTCGATTCTCGATGGTCCTTCGCGCAGAAGAGGGCCACGGGTGATCCTTCGGGCAAGAGAAACGGTGCTAAATATACGGGAGACAACCCAAGGATGCAAAACGCCGGCGATGGATGGATATTCGCCGGCCTCCCCCCTCGTCTTCCGTGGGAAGAGGCCGTATATCCTCAGTCGCGATGGAGGCGCAGAGTCTCACGCAATGTTTCCGCGTGTTAGTTCACCGCTGTACGATTGTTGTGCTTCAGCCGGTGGATATCCTTGCTCGCATGCCTCTGATCATGCCGGATCTTGGCCCGCTCGGCATGCGTTACTTTTCCGTCCGCCTTTGCGATTTTCTTTTCTCTATGAATCGCCCTCTGTTCATGACGAAGTTTTATCGCTTCTGCGCGGGTGAGTTTGCCGGTGCGAACGCCCTGATGGATCCTCGCCTTCTGGTGGATCTGGTGGCGGGTAATGACCGGGGTCTTTGTAGAGCCGGCGTTCCCGGGAGTGACATCCTGAGCGAAGACGACAGTGGAGACGGTACAAAGAGCAATGAAGAAGAGCGTGATGCGTGACATGGGAGCCTTTCCGTGATGTGATTGATTGAACGCACTTTGATCTGTTGCGTCCATCAATGACAAAAGCCATGCCACGCGCAGGCTTGACAAAAGGGCCCACGCGCAAAAATTCGGGCCCGGACATTAAGAACGTTTAATTAAATTGTCCACCGGAATGGACAGTGGATAACAGATCATACAAGCAATTGCATGACGACTGATCGGCAGACAGTAAACAGTAGACAGTTGACAGTACGCAGCAAGGAGAAATCCTATGCCCTAGGTTGCTATCTCACCAGAAGCATCGTCTTTGTCTCGACATAGCTTCCAGCCTGCATTTGATAGAAGTATACTCCGCTTGAGAGACGTTGCGCATTGAATGTGACCGAAAACCTCCCCGCGGGCATCCTTTCATCGATGAGTGTCGCCACTTTCTGTCCCAGAATATCGTAGACCACGAGTGTCACCCAACTGTCTGACAACATTCCGTCTCGAACGCCGTTGGAGCCGAAATCTCGCCCCGTCGAAGGCGGGACGGACCCACTGATAACTGTCGTCGGATTGAACGGGTTGGGATAATTTTGTTCCAGCGAAAACGACTCTGGAACAACTGGCCGGGTTCCGCCCGGCGCGGTCGCTATGACTCCGTCATACTTCGCGTTGACTTGTGACCAGACATTCCGAAGGGCCGAAATGCTGGACAAACGGTCGGCACCGAGCCCGCCCATCATTGCGACGACAACCTCCTGGGTATCTCCTGCAGACATTGTGAATGGGCCGACTGCCATAATTATCCGCCGATCTTGTGGTGTAAGTCCGTTCATACCGTCGACCCATCCGGCGCTCCCGTCGGTCGCTTTCACGGGGTCGCCGCTGAGGCAGAACTTCGTCGGCTGCGAACCATTGGCGGGGTCGAGGAACTGAGCACCGGTTATGGTGTGTCCCCCCATGGCGTTGTACCATTGGGTATCGCCGCCTGGCCCCTGAACGGGGTCGACATAGGCGAGATTCCCTTGTGTGAAAAAGGCGAATGCGCTCATCCGAAGATTCTTGTACCCCGGGATGACCTTTTCGTGGAACAATGCAGAATCCCCGGGTGAAACCACGCGCGGTCCCTGGATCAAGGTAAAGCCGAGAGCGGGGACTGCTGCGCCATACATTGCGTCCACCGGACCTCCATTGTAGGCGAAACCCATTTGTCTGACCGTATCGCATCCGATGAAGTCATCACCGGCGTCCCCGACATCCGGGTCCGACCACTGCGCTATGAACATACTGTCCACCGGAGCACCGCTTTTGTTGATAAGGACCGTGCTCACGAAAACAACATTGCCGAGCGATCCGGATGTCTTGTACCCCCAGATCGTTCGCTGCATCTCCAGGCCTATCGGCGGAGAGCCGGCGAGGGCATCCGTCTTCATAGGATTCAAGTCGTTTGCCACGTACCAGAGAGTCTGACCGGCGCCAGGCTGGCCGGGGATATCGATCGCGGGATCGTACATTCCGTTCCCGTCCACATCCGTGTATGGTGCTCCCTGATCCGCGGGCCATGCATTCCAATCTTGAACATACCGGTCATAGATCTCCTGCGCTGTCGTTGATTCATACCTCCCGATGGGCGTGACCTCTTCGGTATTGATTTTTGACTCCACCGAAGCAAACGAAACCGCGGGATTCACATCCGGGCGCACGCGGAAAATCCGGCAGAGCGAATCACCAGGATCAATCGCGACGGGTTCCGTAGTATCGGTCCCCGCCGAGATGATTTTCCCTGCCTGAAGACCATGCCTATATGCCGATCCCCCCACTGTGGGAGTTCCCCGCCCCTTGTGAAACCCTCCCCACAGAATCCCCTCTTCATACATCATGGTCTTGCCGCTGTTCTTGGGAAATTCGAACCCTTCCTGTAACGCGGTATACTTGTTGAATGCCCCATCCCCATTATTTCCGAAATAATTGAATACGTTATTGATCAGGAATGGTGAATAGAAATCGTTCCCGGTGGTTCCCTGCATCCGTTGGGGCGAACCACTCTTCGGATTTCCCGCCACCGCCCTGTGCAACGGGAGTGACAGACCTGCAAGAAGAAGAACATTTAAAACCATGAATATGTGATATCGTCGGCGATACGCTTTCATAAACTTCCACCTTCCTGAGTTTTAACGATTTGACAACGCGACGGGATTATTCGCCACGTTTAACCAGCACCGCCTGCGCACGATCTTCGCGAACGATTTCTGTAAAAAACCTTCGATATTCTTCGTACGAAGCGGCGGGGACAACTGCATTGCGGATTTCCAGAGTCCGGGTGTACACCAGGGCACTATCACCCATACGAACAGTCCGTGCATGAAACGCGCCGAACGATGATTCGAGGTCGAGCGGGGAAGGCAGGGTTTCGACCTGATAGCCTTTGGGCAGAACGTAGAGGATGGAATCGCTGTCGCGATAGGGATATCCGAAACGGACGGGAGATTTTCTTGTCTTGTTTTCCCGCGGGATGTACGTCCTCCGTTCCATGAAATTCGGTTGGAAGAAAATGCGCGAGCCGGAAGCCGAGCCGTATTTGGGGACGGTGAGATCCAGGGAGATGTCCACCTTCGGGAGGCGTCCGTCCAGACCGACTATTCCGAACGTGTTGAGCACCGCGTTCGGAACACCGACGTGGTTCACAAGCCACTTCCTCCGCTCGTCCTCTCCCTGTTCCCCCAGGGCGGACCGCACCCGATCCTGTTGATCTCCGGAATAGCTTGTCTGTAAGGTTGCCTTCACGGTCCCGGCACCCGTGAGCATGACCCGCGCGTTGCGATGCTGGGCATTGTCACGGGAGCAACTGGACGGCGTCCACACCACCTGACCTCCCTGCGCCGAGAGGAGGATCCCGAAACGGTTCTCCGTCCATTGGCCGAGATGGCCGGCGGGGACCGTCTGGTCGGTACACTCGAGCCAGAGCGAGTCCCCGTCAAGCGGGACACAGACGATGACATGATTGAACTGCTGGCTCGGAAACCCGGTCAGGTACAGCTCTCCCGCTGTCCCTCCATAAATCAACACCGGGTACGCTGGGACTCCCGCTTCTTTAAGGAGTGCCACCATGTAATTCGAGAGGGCCTTGCAGTCGCCGTAACCCCGTTCGTGGACATACGTCGCATCAAACGGCTGCCACCCGCCGATTCCCAGTTGGATGCTGACGTAGCGGGTCCGGTTCTGCATGTACTTGTAGAGTTTCGCTACCCGCTCTCGTGCACTCTCCTCGGGGCCGACCAACCGGTGCACGTCGGCAACGGCAGAGGCCGGCAACTGATCCCGGCCATGGAAAAGGCCTTCAGACCATTGACCAAACGATTTCCACGAAGTCATGTCGCCCGGAAAGTCGTCAATCTGAAACAATGAAGGCGCGGTGAGGACCACGACCGTCCGGTACACCAGATCTTCTTCCATCATGTCTTTTGACAGCAGGGGAAGGGCCGAGGCCTCCCACACATACGTTTTCTTCCCATCGTCATCGGTGACACGCGGGTGCGTGGAATCGCTGTTCGTCCAATACCGCAGCTGTTCCCCCTCCGGAAGAGTGATCTCGAAGTAGGTGTGCTCCACCGCATCTTTCCCCCCTTGCGCAATCCACGAAGGCCAGCTCAGGTGCCCCTTGTACGCGATTTCGTAGGTATACTCCACAGTGTACGGATACCGGTCATAATACAGTTCCGCCGACCGTGCACGGGAGTCTTCGGCGAGGGAATAGCCGCTGACGGCACTATAGTCGTGAACGTCGCTGTCTTCGAGATCACGAATTTCATCCCCCTTGTCATCCAGAATTCTCCCATCGAATTTCTTGATCTGCTCAAACCGGCCGTAGGGGATCGTCATGGAACCGTGATCCCGTCCTTGAGCGTCAAAGATCGTCACCGCAATGACCACCTTCAGCCTCGCTTCTTTCCTGTCGAACACCTCCAGCGAGGTCCAATCTTCGCGGACCACTGCGTCTGCATCCTCGATCAACCGCGGGTCAAGACCCCCGACGCCGTACGAACGATTCGGGGGATCCGATCCTGCAAAGGCCACGGAGGAGAGAACCCCCAACAATGGCCCGAGAAGCAATGGAAGTGAGTGCCGTATTCGTGCCATGGCGATTCTACGTCCCCTTCTTCGAAGGATCCGTTTTCTTCTTGAGCACTACTTGCTCTGACTCGATGGAGGTGACCTTTTCATAGAAGTCTTTCAGGCTCCCGTAGCTTTTTGCCGGAAATTCCGAACGCCGGATCGCGAAGCCCGCACTCATGCTCAGTGTCCGGCCCTCCAGTTTGCACCTCCGTGTGAAGATCGCTTCGCCGGTACCGACCGTCGCACCCTTATCCGGCGGGATCTCCTTCACTTCATAGCCGTCGGGCAGGGTGATGGTATATTCCCAGGAGAATTCCCGCGGGTAGGTCATATCCACCGGATATTTCCGCGTGGGGAGCTTGAACGGGTTCTCATATTGCCGTTCCACCACAAACGGGTTCACGTAGAGGAGATCACCGGAACCTTCCGCATAGGAGGGCGAGGTGATCTGCGCATTGATAAAGAGCGGCAGGCCCGTGCTATCGAGCCCCCCCACATGCACGGAGTCCACCGTGAATAATGCCCGGTCCGCCCCCAGCATCTCCTTGACCACGTCGGACTCCTTCCCGTCTTCCAATTCTTTTCGACGTGCGATGGCGGCATAGTCATTGTCGATGCTCTGAACACTCCCGGTCATTTCTCCCGAGGGAGACAAGTTCATCGAGGCGCTGACTGCGTGATTATAATAAGAGTACGTCGACAACGGGACCCACTCGGCCGGGCCCTTACGGACGAACAGTCCGCGTGTGTTGAGCACCCTTGTGGGGAGCACGCCCACGGGACGGAATCGATCGGTCGCGTCCAGGTAATGGATTTTTCCCTGTATGGGAACAGCAGCGATGATGTAGTTGAATTGAGAAAGGATCGGATAGACAACCTGGATCTTCCCGTTTCCACGGGTGCTCAGAATTACCTGGTAGCCGTCTACCCCGGCGGCGCGGAGCATCGAAAGCAGAAGACAGGTGATGTCGGCACTGGAGCCTTTCCGCGATTCGAGGACGTCGTCGACCTCCTGCTCGGCCACCCAGCGGTAATGGCCGTTCCAGACGATATTCGTACGGACGAAGTCGTAAATCGCCTGCATCTTCTCCTCCGGGGTGGTCCGGTTCACAATGAGGGGCTCCGTGGCCCTGCGGACCGCCTTCGTGTCGTCGATCGCTTTTGCGACCGTTTCGTCATCCATCAGCTCTTCCACCAGCTTATCCCAGCTCTTAATGACGCTCTTGTATCCGGTGTAAACGGTACTGTATTCCGCGAGTTGAAGACTTACCTTCTCGATATAGTCGCTGGTCGTCGTCATGAATGGTTCTTCACGGATCGCCGGGGCATCCTTCACCACATAACGGAACCTGTTGCAGCGAACCATGTCAGTGCCGACAAACGTTGAAGTTTCTCCGCTGAAGTGACGTCGTTCTTCGTCGATGGTGTTGATATAGAATTGTTCATATCCCTCTCGCACCACCGCGTAGGAAAAGTTCTTCGGGGTGACAAGCCTGAACTCACTCCAGAGTTCGGGTATGGCGGATTGAAACTCCCAGTCGGGCGAGTAGAAGATGCTTTTCTGTTTGATTTTATACCGGTACTCGATCACACATCCCGGCTGGAGGCCGGGGAGAGTAAACTTGTAGCGCGTATATTTCTTGTCGTACTCCTCTTTAAAGACCCCGTCGTCATCAAATTCCGTCCGCTGCACACTCCCGTCAGGCGCCAGCGTATACGTATAACCCTCTATGCCCGAGATCTTTTGCTCATAATTTTCCGTGCGAAGGTCCACCGAGATCGTCCCCCATTTGTACCCGTCTTTACTCAGAATCTTCAGCCTGGTATGACGGGTAAGGAGGAATCCCATCTCATTGTTAAATCCGGCCTCACCGTAATCAAACAGTACGACCGCTGAAGCATTCGTGTCTGCCGGATACGCTTGCATCTTGAGATCTGAAGGGGCAACCTCCCCCCAGGTCATGTCCGGTCCCTCCTGCCCCACGACAAGTGAGGAAAGTCCGACGACCGCTAATATGGGAAGGGCGCAAAGCCGTGTTGAGAACGAGAAATGGTGGACCATAAGAGCTCCTAAGGCTAGACTCTGATAGCACGTGAGCTGACAAGGATGAAAATGAACGATCAAGAGGGAATCGTCGACCGTTCAACGAAGATGGCGGGGTGTTCGCCATGCCGACAAGGGGGGGTCGATCCTCCAGATGCTTCGACTGACATCAAGGAGGTGCAAAAGATATGCCAGCAATGACTTAGAACCGGAGGAGGGCCGAACAGCGTGCAACTCGGGACCTTGCCCTCCGATTAGCAGAAATCGTAATCTTGGACTCAGGGGAGGATGTGTGGTAATTGGGTCAGGTCACGGATGTAGTTGGACAATTGGCGAAAAGTGAACGTCCATCCACCTGATGTTTTTTTCAACACGCGAAAGCATGACGAGGGGGGAAGAGATCGAGATGGGTCTACTTCGGAGCGTACATTATGTTTGCAGTCGCCTGAGCGGCGAGCTTGCCTTTCGCAGTGTGTGCCTCTGCAGTGAGGACCATCGTGGAAACTCCGCGGGAAAGGACGCGCGCCGTGACGGTGAGCGTGTCGCCGGGACCGACAGGCCGTATGAAAAGGGTGTGCAGATCGAGCGTTACGCACGGCCGCCGGGCGGCAAGATAACTCAATGGACCAAAGGTATTATCGATTGCCGCCACGATGAAACCTCCCTGCATCATCCCCACCGGGTTGAAGCTCTTCTCAAGAACGGGTGTGCGCGTCACCAAAAGTGTTCTTGATTCGTACCGGACAATCCTGGCATCCATGTCGAGAAAGCAATTCGGAGGAAACTGGATGGCATCGCCGAATTCATTCTGCATCGCCATCACTTCCTTGCGAAAATCGTCGAGCCATTCCGCGGGAGCGTCAGGGTCGAAAATCTCGTGCTCCGCTCTTTCTTGTTCCAGTCCCGAACCTCCCCTCTCAGAATGCTTTGTGTTCGGTGCGCGCGATGATCTCGTCCTGAAGGTCCTTCCCGAGGTCACAAAAGTAGTCGGAGTATCCTGCAACGCGCACGATCAGGTCGCGATATTCTTCAGGGTGCTCCTGTGCTTTCCGCAATGTCTCGGCGCCAACCACGTTGAATTGAAGGTGATGGCCGCCGAGTGTGAAATAGGTTCTCACCAGGCCAAGCAGAGCGGCCATCCCTGCTTCGTCTTGCACAAGCTGCGGTGTAAATTTCTGATTGAGCAGGGTCCCGCCTGTTCGCGCGTGGTCCATTTTGCCGGCGGATTTCAGGACTCCCGTCGGACCTTTTCTATCCGCTCCCTGCACCGGAGAGATCCCCTCGGAAACCGGACGGCCTGCCTTCCGCCCATCGGGCGTGGCGCCGGTGACCGATCCGAAATATACGTGACACGTCGTCGGGAGCAGGTTGATCCGGTACACCCCGCCCTTGGTATTGTTCCTTCCGTTGACGGCGTCGAAGAAAATCTCGAACGCTGCTTTCATCAAATCGTCGGCCCGGTCGTCATCGTTCCCATAGCGGGGGGTCTTGTTCCAGAGCATGAGTCTGGTCTTCTCATCCCCTCCGAAGTCGGACGCGAGCAGGTCCACCAGCTGATCGAAAGCGATGGTCTTTTCGTCGTAGATATGGTGTTTGATTGCCGACAGCGCATCGGTGAGGGTCCCCAGTCCGACGCCCTGGATGTAATTCGTGTTATAGCGCGCCCCGCCGTCCGAGTAATCCTTCCCCTTGAGGATGCAATCGTCGATCAGGATCGAGAGAAACGGGGTCGGAAGGTGTTCTGCATACAGGCGTTCGATGATATTGTTCCCGCGCATTTTGATGTCGACGAAATGCCGCACCTGTCGCTCATACGCGTGAAGAAAGGCGTCAAACGATGAGAAGGACGACACTTCCCCCGTATGCAATCCAATAACCTTGCCGGACCGCGGATCCACCCCGTTGTTCAACGTGACTTCAAGGATCTTCACCAGATTGAAATAGCCCGTAAGAATGTAGCTTTCCTTGCCGAAGGCGCCCGTTTCCACACAGCCGCTGGTTCCTCCATTCCGCGCGTCTTCTATGCTTTTCCCCTGGCGTAACATCTCCTCCACCACCTGATCTGCGTTGAAGATCGAAGGCTGCCCCCACCCCTTCCGGACAATACACAGGGCCTTACGGAGGAAGTCATCGGGGTTCTTCCTGCTCAATTGGATATTCGAGCTTGGCTGAACGAGGCGCATCTCATCAATGACTTCGAGAACGAGGTAGGTCAGATCATTGACACCGTCTGAACCGTCCGCTCTCAGGCCCCCGCTGTTAATGGTCGCGAAGTCCGTGTAGGTGGCACTCTCCGCGGCAGTCACGCCCACCTTGGGCGGAGCCGGCTGGTTATTGAACTTCACCCAGAAGCACTGAAGGAGTTCGCGCGCCCTCTCCCGCGTCAGCGTCCCATTTTCAATTTCGCGCCGGTAGAAGGGATAGAGGTGCTGGTCGAGCCTGCCGGGATTAAAAGCATCCCAGGGGTTCAATTCTGTAATCACACCCAGATGGACAAACCAGTAATATTGAAGCGCCTCCTGAAATGTCCTGGGAGCATGGGCGGGCACATAGGCACAAATGTCCGCAATCGTTTCGAGCTCATGCCTTCGTTCATTCGTGGGTGCGCTCCGCGCAAGTGCACGTGCCCTGTCGGCGTATCGTCGCGCAAACACCTCGATTGCCCCGGCACAAAGAGACATACCCTCCAGCTCTTGCGACTTCGCGTAGGCTTGTGGATCATTCTCATAGTCCAATCCCGCCAGGCTCCGCTCAATATCGGCCTTGAAATCCTCCATCCCCTTCCGGTAGATCTTGTCGTCCAACACGGTATGACCCGGGGCGCGTTGTTCCATAAACTCGGTGAAGATGCCCGCCGCGTAGGCGTCCTTCCATTCGTCGGTCATCGCTTCGAATATCGCTTCGCGCAGCGTGCGATCTTTCCAGTAGGGAATGACCACCTGTTCATACGTTCTTCTGGTGTCATCACTCACCGCATAGGCGATGCGTGGACGCGTATTCAGGATGTTCAGGTCTTCGACAGAGTGGCAGCAAATCTCCGGGTACGTGCTCGTCTCCTTCGGTCCCGGACCGCGTTCTCCGACGATCAATTCATCGTCGTTGATGACGACAGTCTTATGTTTGAGAAGGTATTCGAAGATTGACGCACGCCGGACCGGTGCAGACATGAGGCCGAGAGAACGTTCGGCATCGGTCACAAGAACCGCCCGTTCAGGGGAGACACTCGGTTTCGCGTCGAGACTGCGCTGACGGAGGCGTTTGACACGTTCGGTCATCATAACACTAACCTCCTATCGCAACGGAAAATCCGGCTCGCCGGAATTCTTCGACGATGGTATTCATTCGCACTTCCGGGACCGGCCCGGAGTCGAGAGATGGGACATCCATCCCAATCCGGTGCGCCTTCTCTTTTCCGAACTCATGGTAGGGAAGAAGATGAACCGTGTTGATCGACGTACGGCCTTGAAGGTACTGGATCATGGCCTGAATATTCGCCTCATGGTCGTTCACTCCGGGGATCACGGGCATCCGGACGATCACCGGCTTCCCGGAACGGCAAAGGGTTTCAAGATTCTCGAGGATGCGTTCGTTGCCCACGCCCGTAAAACGCCGGTGGGCCTCGCTGTCCATCAATTTGAGGTCGTAAAGATAAAGATCCGCCAGGGGGAGGACCGACGCGAAGGTCTCTTGAGAACAAAACCCTGTCGTCTCGACCGCCGTATGGATACGGTATTCCCGACAGGCTTCAAGTGCCGCGCGCAGGAATTCTGCGTGAAGAAGCGGCTCGCCCCCGGAGAATGTGACTCCCCCGCCCGACTGATCATAGAAGGGCCGGTCCTTCAGGATTTCCTTCATGAGATCGTCGACGGTCATATCCACTCCGACCTGTTCCCGAGCTTCGGAGTAGCATGTGCTGGTGCATTCGCCGCATGATTCGCAGTGATCCCGTACCGGCAGGTACCGGTCGCCGCGTTTTTCGATCGCGTCATTGGGACAGATGGCAAAACAATTGCCGCAGCGCACACACCGGTCCTCGCGGAAGGAAAACTCCACCTCGGATCTTTGACCTTCAGGATTGTGACACCAGGAACAATGGAGAGGGCACCCCTTCAGGAAGACGGTGGTCCGGATTCCCGGACCGTCGTGGACACAGTAGCGCATAACATTGAACACGACCCCGGTCAGTGCTTCGGGTGTCGACTGCGGGGAGGGAGAAGAAGAAGATTCGTGCATTCTTTGTGTAAATTACCAGGATGGATGTCGCAAATGCCGCAGTCCGAAGCCTTCCGGCCGAAGCAAAGCTAAAAGTAAGACTTGTGAAAAGGGAAGGAAAAAGAAAGCGGTATGCAGTGGTGGTTCTGCTTTCCCCTGTCCCCTGTTAACTGTTTACTGTCCACTGTTTACTGTCCACTGTCTACTGTCTACTGTCCCCTGTCCACTGTTTACTGTCTACTGACCCAATTTACGCGTCTTTTTCCCCAGAGGCAACACGCATCCTGGCGATCCCCTTCTCTCGCGGCTAATCGGTCCACGATGAAAAGCGTTGCCGTCAATGCAACGACGGGAAGAGATTGGACAACGGGAAACACAGGAACAAACGAAGTAACGGCGCCGGCAGGCGGGGATGGTGTCAGAAGATTGGAGATGCGGTACTTCACATCCGCTCATCGGCTGTGGGACCATATATTGACGGGAGCGGAACGTCATTGAGCCGAAGATAGACTGTGAGCTGACCCCGATGATGAATGAGGTGACTGATGTGGTTTCGGACAACTGTTGCACGAGGTGCCGTGAAGAGGACGTGTTCGCCGCGTTTGAGTGACCACGGAATTGCATAGTCGGCATCTTTGGAAGCTGCGATGGCTGCGCGCGCCGCCCGAACATTCCCGTCGAACAATTTGAGCAGTGTCTCCGTGCTTTCGAAGCTATACGTCGGGGCGGCGGCAAGATCAAGCGCGGTCTCCTGGAGTGTATTGGCGATCCAGCCTGGCATCCATGATACCAGCTGCGCCAGGTGCCCCAGGGCAAATGACTTCGGATGCGGCTTCCAGGGTCCTTTCTCGGTCGGGACCCGTTCAAGGAGACGCCGGGTCGTCGCCATTTCCTGGTCGAACTCTGGCAGCAAGGTTTCAGCGATAGTCATAGAGCGATCTCTGTGCATGTGAGTTGTGGGCGGCAAGAATTTCTTCTCTCAAGTATAACAGGAGCCGGACAAAACCACAAATCGTACCATGAGTCTTTTCGCTGAGTTTCATCATGCGCACGTCAGTGCTCTGTTATCTGCATGCCCGACGTCCCCGTCCTCTGCCGGTGGTCTTTCGTGTCGTCGTCACAGCCTGTCGATCCTCTTCTGAATTGCGAGTTTGTCCGATTGCGTCCTTGCCAGGGAAAAAGCCCTCTGAAAATTATCTTTTGCCTTGCTGTTGTCTATATCCGTGTACAGTTCACCAAGAAGCATGAAGTACAAATGATTGTCGGTCAGGAGCAATTTCTCTGCAACGGGAATTGCTTCGCGTTTTCCGTTTGCCTTTGCCAGCGCAAAGGTCCTGTTGAGCGCCGCCATCGGTGAGTATTCAATTTGCAGCAGCTGATTGTAGAGATGCAATATGCTTCCCCACTTTTCTTGTGTGTCGCGCTGTTGGGTGTGCCAGAAGGCAATGGCGGCTTCCAGGTGATATTTCGACACCTCGTTCCCGGCTGTCGCACGATGCAAAAAATACCCTCCTTTGCCTATCAGGTCCGGGTTCCAGAGACTCGTGTCTTGTTCATCGTACGCAACAAACTCGCCATTTCCCTTCAATCGTGCTTCAAACCTCGAGGCATGGAAACACATAAGTGCAAGAAGCGCATTCACCGGCGGTGTGTTTGTCTTCTCATGTTCAACAAGCATGGTACACAGACGCATTGCTTCAAGACAAAGGTCTTTGCGGAGGGTTGTGTTTTGACTGAGAGAGTAATATCCCTCATTGAAAAGCAGATAAATCGTTGTCAGGACTGGCGCCAGTCGTTCTTCGATTTCCGACGCGATCGGCAGTGCTATGGAGACGTTTTCCTTCCGGAGTTTTTCTTTGGCGCGAAATAATCGCTTGTTGATAGTCTCCTTGTTGGTCAGGAAAGCGTCTGCAATTTCTTCGATCCCGAATCCGCAGAGAATGCGAAGCGATAGTCCGATTTGCGCCTCAGGGGCAAGCGACGGGTGGCAAATTGCGAACATCATCTGCAACTGACTATCGTTGATGTTCTGCGGGGACAGGTCGATTTCCGTTTCATGGTTCTCCGACAATTGCCTCTGTAATTCCGGAGAAATGGTATTCTCGAAAATACGTTCCCGCTGCAGATGGTTTTTTGCCTTGTTCTTTGCCACACTATAAAGCCAGGCTGTGGGATTGGGCGGGACGCCTTCCACCTCCCACGCTTGAGCCGCCGTCAGGAAGGTGTCGCTGGCAATGTCTTCAGCAGTCTCCAATTGGGCAAATCCAAAACGCCTGGAAAGAACAGAGACGATTTTTCTGTATTCCGTCCTGAAGAGATGAGGGAGTAATTCACCATTATCCATAAAGGTCATGCGGAAAAAGTGACTGACGCATGAGTGTCTTTAACAAACGAGATTCCGGACATTGGAAAGCCTTCCCAGGGGTGGACCCGAGAGAAATCATAAACGTGGAGCGATAGCCTGCATTGCTTCCAGGGATGTCTGAACCGGAACAATCTCGAATTCGACAAGATCTCTCCAATGATTCATCCATTCTCCCAGAAGCTTTTCATTGTCAGTTTTCACGAGCTGGAAGCATCTGGTGAACGAGAAATCCACCCAACTGGCGACATACTCCAGGCCGTCGGGCATCATTCGCCCCTGGTTTTTCGCCCGACGATAAATGTCAATTGCACCGGGCGTTCTGTACTTTTCAATGACCATATAGAGCATGGGTTCCAGTACTCCCTGTCCATGGTTTGAGTATCACAAAGTTCCGATCTTCTCCCGGATGCATTGCTTCTCAGTCTGCATTTTGGTCAAAGAATATGCCCTTAGTTCAACGACTGAGATTGCACGAATGGGACATCTTCCAAAACTTATTTTTGTTTCCTTCCCTTGTGCGTGGCGTATTCAGGCTTGAACTGTTGTTCTACCGGATAGTGTCGTCGGCCCCCAAATCAACGTGATGAGTATGGCAGCCACCGCATAGGTGATCGCCCAATATACATACACGTGTTGGTCTGTCCCCCGGGCCATGATCACCGGAAAAAGTGGATTCACTGCATTGACCATTCCATGCGTAAGTATTGCCGCTACCATGTTCTTCCCGGTGTTGTTGTAAATCCAGGTGAGGATGACCGAGAGCGCTGCGCATGCGACCACAAAAGCTCCAAACGGCGTGGAACCCAGACTCGTCCCCGGCATGAACCACAACGGTATATGCCAGCAGGCCCAAAATGTCCCCAGGATTACACTGGAGTTCAATGCCGTGAAGCGCGTTTGGATCCGGTCGAGCGCATAGCCCCGCCAACCCAGTTCCTCCTGGCCGCCTCCCACGAGAGTTACCATGACCAGCGTGAATAAAAACGCCCAGAGGGAGGATATGAGCGGTGCAGGCACCTGCTCGTGCGTCACAAGCGGGAAGAAATGCGCAGCGGCTTGAATGCCGAGCGGGAGCAGGAGTATCACGGCCCACCACCCGGCTCGAATGCGAACATTGAGCAACCTGCCCAGATGTCGCTTGACCCCCGCCCATCCTTGGTCGCGATAGATCAGCACACAGGCTCCGAACATCGGCCCAAATAACCCGAGAATGGATATGGGACCTGCAACGGCGTCTACACGGAGAGAAATAATCCCAAGATTCCCCAGAATGGCTGGAAGCCAGACCAACCAGCTAAAGCCGAAGGTCAATGCAAAAAAATCCCAGGGAAACTGACTAATACGTTTGTCTGTCGTAGTCATGATTCATCTTCTTTGCGTTCGAGAGACTTCCACGACGGCCTGTGCAGGCACCCATGGCCGACCTATCGCCGTCCAATTGCCGGTCGATCCGACTCCCGGTCATTTTTCTCCAACCGCTTCAGGAGATGGTAGCTGATAATGCCGAGAATGACCATCACCAGCAGGAAGGCCGGATAGGCGATCCGCCAATTTCCCGGCCCGGTCATCATGGACCATTCCGACATACCGCCAATTCCGGCCAGGAGCGTGAGCGGCATGAAGATCGTAGTGATGAAGGTCAAGCGCCTGACTGTCATGTTCGTCTGATTGGATGTATGGGCCATCTGGTTGTTCAGCATGGACAGATACATCTCCATGAGGCTGGTGACGATGTCGCGCGATGCCTCGGTTAATTCGAAGAATTTGGTGAGGTGATCGTAAATATCCCGATAAAGAAAGAGCATTTTTTCCGGGATGAAGGGACAGTCCTTGCGGCAAATCTTCACAAGGATCTCTCGCTCGTGGAAAAGGCTCTTGCGGAGCCCCAGGAGATCCCGACGCAGATGGAGCAGAGTAGCGGGATTGAATTCCGACAGGTCGGACAGGATGGCCTCCTCCGCCCGGTCTAACTCCTCCTCGAGCGTCTCGATCGCCACAAATTTCTGATCGACGATGTGATCCAGAATGACATGCAACAGGAAGGCCGGCCCCTGGCGGGCGCCTTCGGGATTGAGTTCCACGATGCGCTCAATGGCGCTCAGCAGCTGCACGTTCTCCGGGCCGCGGCTGTTGACAGTCACCAGAAAGTCGGCGCCGATGAACAAATCCACTTCTTCGATCGAGAGCACGCCCAGAGAGTAGGTGAAGGCATTGAAGAGGATGAAGGTATTTCGAGGATATTCATCGACTTTGGGAATCTGATTTTCGTCGACACAATCCTCGATAGACAGAGGATGAAGTCCAAAGGGATCGATGAGCAGGGAGAGCTCTTCCTTCGTGGGCTGGGAGTAATCGAGCCACACAAACCCTCCTTTCTGACGTGCTGCGAGAGCCTCGGTCAAGGTCGCTACGGGAACAAGTTTTCCCGTCCGATTGATGTGGTAGAATCGGGATTTCGACATTGGCGCCTCCTGTGCCCCCCAATTGAGAATCGGACGTGCATACTCAGGCACGCTGGTGCAACAGACCAGATCTATCCAGCCGTACTCCAAAGGAGAGTGGCTCCTGTAGTTCTCAGGCAAATCGTCACTGGAAGAGCCTGTAGGTGGAAGGATCGGGCAGACAGCTTTCCATCCAGAGTCAGGGCACGCCGCCCGCACGCACGCGCAGAGCGCACGTACCGAGGATTTCCTTCAGAACCTTCGCTTTGACTTTTCTATCGCCCCTCTTGATATTGTCGGTCCTGATTTTCCGGGTTGCTTCGTTCAGTGCACTTTCCAGACCTGTCAGGTCATGCAGGCATGCCGCTCTGCAGAAGAAGCTTTTTGATCTCCCATCATCGAAATCATCAATCATTCTTTTGAGGAACCTGATTCGCCTTTTCTGCTGGTCCATAAACTCATTCATCCCATGTTCTTTTATGGAATCCAGGTTTGACATGATTACTCTACACGACGGATATGAAGATGATTCCTTAAGTTGTTGGTATCCCTCATCAGTCTTGAACTTAGAACAGGGGAAGTCTGAACATTCGGCACAAACCTCGAGTTTCCTTTTCTTGACGCAACAAGTGATGAAGGAACATGACGGGTGTTTGCTGAAGAAATCAGGACCTCCGCATCCAGGACATCTCGATGTCCCCCGGGTATAGTATCTCGGGCACAAGCCGCAATCAAGACCACACACACCGATTGTTGGATATTTCCTTGTGGAGTGTTTTTTCATGTGCGATGGTGTTTGGACCAACAATGCGCTGCAGCGGCGCTGGTCAGGAAGGCGGCCAGGCGCCACACTGTTCGCAACTGATCCGGGGCGGACCAGTTCGCGAACAGAGTGAATACGATTCCAACGAGGACCTATACTACGTCAGGGATTATGACCGACGGGAGTCCCCGCTCTTGAGCTGATCTCTCCGCACGTGCCCCCGACATCGTCGCATCAAGGATCCTGAATTTCCCGCACTCGACAGGGTCGGCCGCAGGGGAGGACGAGGCCGACTGTCAAATTGCAACTTTGCGACTCTGATGAATATCCCCCGGTCGCTTCTCCTACTTCTTCCCTTGAATATTCAACAGTGGTGTGAGTTTTTGGTCGTAGGGTAAAATAATTGTTGAGTTGTTGGGGCTATTCACCAGCTCCTTGAGCTGAGAGATGTAGTACCACTGCAGATAATTTTGCGTCAATCCGTTGCCAATGATTTTTTGGGCATTCGATATGCCCTGGGCCTCAATTGCCTTTCGTTGCGCCTCCTTCTGAGCGTATTGTATGGTATACTCCATCTGTTGTGCTTCCTGCGAAGCTTTAAGTTTTGCCGCTATCGCATCGCTGACCGTTGCCGGCGGCTCTACGTTTCGAATGAGCACATTATCCAGAACGACGCCTCTGCCTTTGAGTTCCAGCAGCAATAAGTCGGTCACCGTTTTGGTGTAAGCGTCTCTTTGGAGAGACATGACATCGCTGGCGTCAAATTTGGTAGCGGCATTGACCAGCGCCGTTCTAATCGCCGGCCTTACAATCACTTCTTCGTAGTCAAGGCCGATATTGCTGTACACATTATTTGCTTGTGATGGATCTAAATGATACCACACGCTGACATCAAATTTCAGAATAAGTTGATCGCGGGAGAGTGTGGCAACGGCGTCGTCACCCGACTTGTTCCCTTCGTTCTTCACTGAAGACATTGTGTACGCTTTCGTTTGAATGGACATTTTGTACACATCAGTGAGAAAAAAGATCGGATGAATGCCCGCCGGGAGAGACTGAGAGCCTACCGTGCCAAACGTCACAGGCACTCCTACATATCCCGGATCAATTATCGTAAAAGACGCAGAAAGCAGGAATATCACTGCCACGCCAAGACTTGCAAGTCCGATCTTCTTAAAATTCACCGGGTATGAGACATTCCTGGGTTTGGCGGTCAGCAACACGATTCCTACGATAGCAAACAACACTATAAAGAATGAAGCGGTCACGAGTCTCTCCTCTGATTATGGTCTTATTGTCTATTGTCGACCCTACAATGTACAGTTTTCCCGGACAGTCCGCACGCTTTCCTTCTCCCCGTGTCAGTGTAAACGCTGGTTAGCCCGTGTGCGCGTTTTTACGGGTTGCTTCCTTAAAAGATTTCACAAAGATCTTCTTGAGAACCTCTGTGTTCACGTCGCTCAGCGATTTGATATACAGGCATCCCTTGCCGCGTTTGTATTTCCCGAGTTTGCCAAGTTCGTCCTCATGTTTATTCAGTCCACCCGTTAAATAGATGCTGATATTTTGTTTTCTCGGAGAGAAGCCGATAACGACCGTCTCTCCTTCCCGTCCGCTTTCATACACATAGTGGAATGTCCCGAAACCGATGATCGCGCTTCCCCACATGATGGGTTCACACTTCGAGACCTTCTGCATCATTTCAAGAATGACAAAACAATCGTCCCGCAATTGCCGGTCCTTGATTTTGTTCAGGAAAGTAGACACGCTGCCTTTTGTCGGTTTGGTCTTGTTTTCTGCCATAAGAGCAATCCTTCTCCATCGATTCACGAATTGGTGTGACTCACTGAATAGCAGGCACGGATACTGCCCGAGCCTTGCCAGGTTCGGGTGTGAGTGAGCTTGAGTGACACCGGCGGGCGACCCTCGAATATAGAAATATCGTCGCGTAGCTCAAATGTCATCAGACGATGTCGATAGCGAGACAAAAGTTCTTCAAACGGCGTATGTGACGGCAGGAACCGAGATGGCCGCGTTCGTCCTCTGGACGGGATGGATTTCATTCCGATTCGACCCTTCGACTTCGGTCCCGAACCGTGTTCGGGGACGGGACGTGTGTGGGGCGGGGGCTGCGTATCGCCTCTTGCAAGTGAGTATTACGAATGTTATAATATTCACAGAGGAGGGATCAACATGCACAAGACTGCCGTCAGACGCGTCGGTAATAGCCTCGGGATCACTCTCCCGAAGACTATTGTGGTAAGTTACCATCTCAATGAAGGCGACGAGCTGCATCTCATTGAAACGAGTGATGGTCTGATGCTAACTCCATTTGACCCGAAATTCGCCGACTGGGCGAGCGCCTACGAGAAAACGAATAAGCGCTACCGAAACAGCCTTCGCGCATTGGCAAAGTAATGGCGATTCGGTTCATACCCGATGAAATCGTTCCCATTCTCCACGCCGACCTGATCAGACAGTATGGTGGCGTTCCGGGTATAAGGGATCGCCATCTCCTTGCCTCAGCCCTCGCCCAACCCAGGATGACAGCACAGGGGAAATTCCTCCATCGATCCATCTTTGACAAGGCGGCTGCATATGGGTTCCATGTTTGTCGAAATCACCCGTTCGCAGACGGGAATAAGCGTGTCTCCCTGATTCTCATGGCCATATTCCTGGAAAGGAACGGCTGGAGCCTGTCTGCATCAGAAGAAGAAGCTTACAAAACAATGATAAGCCTCGCAGCAGGCGCCGTATCGAAACCCGCCCTCTCTTCGTGGTTGAAGACCTACTCTTCGAAGACTTCTCCCCGTCGGTAGGCCCCGCCTAACGGCGGCGCTCATCCCGCAACTCGTAGTTCCCTTGCGCGGGACTCCTCGACCAGTTGTTTCTGTGAGTCCAAGGCATCTTCAAGAAAAGGTGATCCGGATCGTCAGAGCACGTCTTGAATGACCCAGATCCCAATTCTGAAGAGCATCTCCACTCCTAGCGGGATGAGTAGTCCATCAGGGATCAAGGGGACGCCCGTATATTGCATTGTCAGGTAAATTGCCAGTCCGATGCCCACAACGACCGCCAGGACACTTGGCAGCGGAAGAGGAATCAGGCCAAGAAGCAACGGCGCTCCCGCTATGATCAAGCAGCTCAGGTACGTTATGTGAATCGTCCGCACTCGAAAGACAACAATGTATACTACTGACTTGAGCAACCAAACAACAGGAACAAGAAAGATTGAATAGGACATCTGACGAACTCCATTGGGATGCCGCCTAATGGGCGCGGCCCGTCCCGATATCATCGGGCCGAGGTCTCATTTGATATTTCCTTGAGCGGGAGTTTACCCGCCATCTTTAATGGTGGGCGGGTCCGCCGTTTTCCGGCGGACCGAAGGTCCGCCGCTTTCTGGCGGAGTGCAATCCGTCCCGCCAAAGGCGGGACGAAACCTCGTCCCCGAACGGCGTTCGGGCACCGGACGCGTGTCAGGCAGCATTTACTTCAGCAACATCATCCGGGAGGACAGGACCTGATTGTCGATCTGAAGCCGGCAAATAAATGTTCCCGTGGGCTGAGATGATGCGTCCCATTCGACCTCATGCGAACCCGCAGGCATGAGGTCTGAGACTATTGAAGCTACGCATTGGCCCAAGAGGTTGAACACGGTCAACTTTACCATTCCGGACTGACGAAGGAAGAACCGTATGTGCGTCGTCGGATTGAACGGGTTTGGGTAGTTTTGCCAGAGAACAAAGGCAGATGGTCGTCCTTGTGGCGCAATCGGAACCGTTGCTACCGTGGTATCGGTTGCGTCAATTCCGATTTCCAGCTTACTGACTGTCGAGTCATGTGGATCGTAGAGTATGTACCACAATGGATGGCCATCGGGTACCACTGCCTGGCCAAGGCTGGCGCTGATAGTACAGTTGCGATTCGCGGCTTGGAACGCTGCGCCACCCCTCTCCTCTGCAAGAGTCAGAGCCGAATCGCTGTCTATCCAGGGCAGCGTAACGAAAGCATCGCCAAGGGTGCGCAAGGCGTTTGAACTATCGAAAACGGCATCGGAGAGCGTGGTGTGGAAGAAGTAATTGGTCAGGGTGTCGCTGTCGGCGAATCGGTATTTGTAGGTCCACGACCTCGAAGATCCGTCGCTGAGGCAGGAATCGGATCGAATCTGCACAAGTCGACCACGGCTGTCGATCGTAGTCATAACCGAGTCCACAACGGCCTTGTTGTGGCTTGCGAGAAACGCTTGCGCGAACAGAGCCTGGGGAGCCCCTAACAGAATAAGGATCAATGAAACAGACCAAAGTCGATGCTTCATGTCATGCCTCCTGGCAAATGCTGCCTAACGGCCGCGTCGGATGGACGGGACGGACTGATCCCGCTACTCATAATTACCTTGCGCGAGACCCCCTCGACTCGTCCGCCTCCGCCAGAAAGATGGCGGACAAATCCGGCGGACTCGCTCGGGGCCCCGAGCGAACTGTCCACGACGTTACTTGGTGAGTCGAGGGGCCCGCCAAACAGACGGCGGGTAAACCCGCCCGAACGACCGTGATCGGCGTCTCATCGTTCGGTCGGGCGGGCCCGCCAAAAAGAAGGCAGGCCGCTTGTTAGGGCGCATCGGTGAGGAACCGACCGGATTTGTGTGTTGTTCACAAATACGTTAACTTGCCTCATGCGCACCATTCAGTTCTACAGAACCGAATCTGGGAAGTGTCCGGTCGAGGAGTTCCTCGACTCTCTGAGCGACCAGCACGCACAAAAGGTCGCCTAGGTTCTGCGGTTAGTCGGACGAATGAGATGGTCCCGCAACAATATCTGAAAAAGCTGACAGGGTCCACGGAACTGTGGGAGATCCGCATCCAAATTGGAGGCAATAGCTATCGGTTGCTCGGGTTCTTCGACGAGTCGACATTGTTGATACTGACGACCGGCTTTTCGAAAAAGCAACACAAAACGCCTGCCCGAGAAATTGAACTGGCGGTCCAGCGCCGAAAAGATTATTTAATGAGGAACAAGTCATGAGCGACGTAGAGCGTTACATTGCTAAGCGGAAGAAGGCTCGGCCACGGTTCGAGCGAAATTTCGAAACAGGCTACCATGCCTTCGAATTCAGCGTTATGCTTCGCCAAGCCCGCGAACGAGCTGGTATCACGCAGGAAACCGTCGCAAAGCGCTTGCATACAAAGAAATCCGCAATCTCTCGGATCGAAAACCACGCCGAGGACATCCGTCTCTCAACTCTAGAAAAGTACGCAAAAGCCGTCGGCAAACGCCTGAGGGTTGATCTCACCGAGTGATCGCTCCGATGCGCCCTAACGGCCGCCCTCGTCCCGTCCTCTGGAAGGGACGGATTTCATCCCGATTTGACCGCTCGATCTTCCTCGTCAATTCGAGGATCCCGCTATTCGAAATTACCTTGAGCGAAACCCCGCCAAAAAGAAGGCGGGCAGGCCCGCCAGAAAGCGGCGGGTAAACCCGCCATCAATACGGAACAGCTACCGTCTGTTCCGGACACTGATAACGGTAGCCGACTACATAAGTCTGTGCCGGGCTCACTGTCTCGCAACCATGACACCCACGCATCTCGGCAGCCGATTCTTCAGTGATCTCCTGGCGCGAGGTCGGAACCGGAAACAGTTCACCAAAGCATAGCGGTCTGTCGACGGCGCTCACTTTGATTGCCAGGGAATCCACGACAAAATTGGCCTGGACGTCAAGCCAAAAGGAACCGCTAGTGTCCGTTACAGCCTTCATGGCCGGGCTCGAGTGTCGAACCGCCGACCCATCAAGATCAATAAGAGAGTCGGGATAGAAGTCCCGGAAGCGGCCGACCAAGGAGACCACAAAATTCTGCTTCATCCCACCAGCTTGGCGGGAAATGGAACCGTGGACAATGAATTCATGGTATGGTGCTGGCCTGGGCGACGTCCCAAGGACTATGGGCAGCAAAAGCACAGCTGCCAGGGCCAGGCGGTATGTACTGGACAAGTTCCTGGACATGGCCACTCCTTTCGTGTTGTTGCCTGACTGCGGCGGAAATGGGTCCGGTGTTTGGATTCCGGTCCGTTGAGAAATCAGCTTCATCGTTGTTCCGTTTCTTGAACTCGTTTCACGCTAGCCGTTATCCGGTCAACTTCCTTCCGTCAGCCCGCCAGTCTTTATGGCGGGGGGGGTACAAACGCTTGTTAGGGCGCAACCCGTGAGTTTCACTTTGCCAGCACGACAGATTTTGAGATGCTGACTCCAGGGGCAAGCAGCCGCAAGTAGTAGACCCCTGAAGCTAAGTTGGCGCCTTCAATCCGTACAGCGTGGACTCCCGGACTTTGAATCCCTTGATATATCCGTGAAACCTCCTCACCCAAGGAAGAATACAGAATGATCCGCACCTCTGCACGATATGGAACTACATACCGCACCGTAGTCGTTGGGTTGAATGGATTCGGGTAGCTCGGCATCAGGTTGAACTGCTCTGGAGGGGTCATGACGTTCCCACGTGCGTATGTCAACTGCCCGTACTGCTTCCCATCAATCCGCGCGCCCATCAGATGATCGGAATAGCCACCATCAATGAATATGTAGGTTCTGCCAATTCCGTCTGCAATTGTTAGCTGTGACCCGCCATCAGAGCTCGTATTGGTAGTCTTGACAAAACTCCAGCTGTTCAGCGTCATGCCGAAAATTTGTCCTTGCCCGCCATAGACCCTTACAAGTGTGAAGTAGCTACCGTCTCGCGCTAGAGCTACAGTGTCGCCAGAGTTGAGGGAGAAATCATACACGAGCGAGTCTCGATCGAGAACATACCCATACACGCGGGCTCCAGACTGGCGCATGAAACACGGTCCAAAGTCGCCTTCTACGACGGCGTATTTGATGCCATTGGGCATTGTAGTGTCGCCGATACAGTGGACCGAGTATAAATAGTGCAACTGACCTGGAGTGTGGAAATCAATCTCTCCATAATCCCACTGATTCCCCACTTGGAGTGGGAAAACTCCCTGCGAAAAGCCAATTGAGCAAGTTCCGCAGAGGAGCGCGATCAGGTACTTAGTGTTCATAGCTTGCCTCCACACGGGTTGCGCCCTAACGGCGGCGTTTCATCCCGCCAGAAAACGGCGGGTAAACCCGCCAAACAGATGGCGGGTAAACTGCGGCGGAACCAACTTCTACTCCACCACAAGGGTACGTTGAGAACTTGTGTTACGGTTGTTTACGTTCTTCGACTCGTTTCACGTCCGCCACTTGTCCTGGGTACGGCCTTCCGTCAGCCTGCCCGCCGATTTCTGGCGGACCGAAGGTCCGCCGTTTTCTGGCGGACCGAAGGTCCGCCGTTTTCTGGCGGACCGAAGGTCCGCCGCTTTCTGGCGGACCGAAGGTCCGCCGTTTTCTGGCGGAGTGCAATCCGTCCCGCCGAAGGCGGGACGAGACCTCGTCCCCGAACGGTGTTCGGGGACGGGACGCTTGTTAGACGGCAACTACTTTTGCAGGACCATCTTCCTTGTCATCGTCTGAAGGTTGTACACGAGCCGACAAAGATATAGGCCACTGGCAAGGTCATGAAAGTCAAACTGGAGTTTGTAGGTGCCTCCACTTTTCACGTCTTGCACCAAGGATGCCACCAATTGGCCGGCCATACTGTATATGGCCAAGGATACGTGACCGTTTCGAGGTATCTCGTACTGAATGGTCGCAGTCGAGTTAAATGGATTAGGGTAAGTCGAGAGTAACGCCATCTCAGTCGGGACCCCAGGACTCACTGGAACGGCTTGCGGGAGATGGTAGCACGGACTTTGTAGAACGGAGAGACTATTCGCCAAGGGAGAGGGAGTGAGAATCGTAAACTGCACCGAACCTGCGGGTTCCGTGTAGAGAATATCGAGCCAGTCGTATCGTCGAGTGACAACAGCAACGTAGTCCCCTGGTGGCAACCCCGTTAGCCTAGTACAGACATCGAAATGGCAATAGCAAAATGCCCCCGGCACTGTGTCGCATTCGGTCACATAGATCGTGTCTTGGGATGTACGCGTAATAGAGAAGAACCGCCCCGAACAGTACCACTCGAAAGCGGTATCCCAAACGTTCACGGTATCGTGGCTGAGCTCAACGAAAACACCTGGCTTCGCATGGGTGGTCAGAGCCAGCGCAAGCCCGAGTTGTACGAGTATGCGTTTCATAGCGAGTGCCTATGGGCGATTGTTGCCGCCTAACGACGGCGTTTCATCCCGCCAGAAAGCGGCGGGCAAGCCCGCCAGAAAACGGCGGGTAAACCCGCCAAAAAGAAGGCGGGCAAGCTGCGGCGGAACCTCTTGTCACTCACCGCAAGGGTACGTTGAGATCTTGTGTTAACGTTGTTTCGGATCTTGAACTCGCTTCACGACAGCCGGACTCCGAGCAGGGTCCTTGCGTCAGCCCGCCCGCCATCTGTTCATGACCGCCATCTTCTTGGGCGGTTGGCGGGCCGCTTGTTAGGCGGCTACGCGGAAGAGCCTTCTGCACACTTGCACGTTATGTGTTAAAGTGGTATATTGGGTCATGATCCTCAACTTTGTCGACCGCGCGACCGAAGATGTCTTCAACGGCTCGGATACGAAAGCTGCGCGAACACTTCCACGCTCGAGTTGGAAGGTCGCACAGAGAAAGTTGGACATGTTGAATGCCGTCCACGAAGTCCAAGACCTGAAAGCACCTCCGGGTAATCGACTGGAGATGCTCAAAGGCGATCGCAAAGGATGGTACAGTATCAGGATCAACGATCAATTCCGCATCGTTTTCCAGTGGAGCGATGGGAACGCCAAAAACGTTGGAATTGTCGACTACCATTAGGAGAACGTCCCTATGATTCCGAAGTATCGCAAGCCCACACACCCCGGCGAGGTGCTCCTTGAGGAATTCCTTCGCCCGATGAAGCTCAGCCAGGTTGAACTCGCACGCCGCATGGGTGTGCCTATTCAGCGAGTGAACACTCTCATCAACGGCAAACGTGACATGACCGCAGAAACAGCCATCCTCCTTGCGCGGGAATTGAAGACCACTTCCGAGTTCTGGATGAACCTCCAAGTCGCACTTGACCTCTACGAAGCCAGCAAACACCTCGAGCACGCCGCGTAGCCGCCTAACGTCTGCGTTTCACCCCGCCAAACAAATGGCGGGCAAGCCCCGCCAGAAAACGGCGGGTAAACTGCGGCGGAACTACTTCCACTTGACCGCAAGGGTATGTTGAGATATTGTATCTCCGTTGTTTCCACTCTTGAACACGTCTCTCGCCCGCCACTTCTGTAATGTACGGCCTTCTGTCAGCCTGCCCGCCGATTTCTGGCGGGCCGAAGGTCCGCCGCTTTCTAGCGGAGTGCAATCCGTCCCGCCGAAGGCGGGACGAGACCTCGTCCCCGAACGGTGTTCGGGGACGGGACGCTTGTTAGGCGCGGCAAGGGGGTCTAGTGTACAAAATTCACCGAGATGAGTTCCTGTCTCTCGATTTGCCGGTAAGAGATTGTTTGGTTGTTTGATGAATTCCACTGAAATAGCTCCATATCTGATTCTTTCAACACGAGACCGACATTGGGAACCCAATACTCATAGCCTTCGTCAAAGTCGTAATCAGGATCATAATGGTAAGTCTGCAAGTGCACCCTGTAAGCATAGTAAGTGCCCGCGGGCACAGTGACCGACATTTGGTCAACTACTGTTGCGATGGTTTGAATAATCGGTTTAGCAGTTGTAGTATCAATAAACTCGTAGCGGGTCCAAGTGTTGCCAACCGACAAGGAGTTTTTGAGATAGGGTACGGAAGGAAATTGCAGAGCAAGATCTGTAGTCGTTACCGTCATGATTGCATCGGCAGTGTGCCTGAATATGTTTTCTCCAGATCCCCATCCAGTTGGGGAGTACGATCGCCCCTCGGCGAGGGCTTTGATTTCATCCGGTAACGAGTAAAGCGTTCCGTTTGTCGTTGAGCCAATTTGCAGATAGGATTCTCGAGGGGAGGATAAATGCCAACTTGTATAGTAGTCATCTGTAATACTTGAGACGGCTTCCACACAATTCTCTATGATACAAAGGCCGCTACGAAGTTGATTTGTATCAAGAGATACGCTTGACATCAGAGAGTCTGGCACCGTGTAGTATGGTTGGTCGGTTCCCGGTACCAACCACCGTTCGGTTGTTTTATAGGTCCGCTGCGTTCCAGCTTCCCCGATATAGTCGCTCACTTGACCAGAGGTCAAGGGGTTGTTGTCCTTCGTGCATGAATATACCAGCATGGAAGCAACAAGGGCCAGAATGATCTTTAACATCTTCAACATGCACCTCTTAGAGTAGGATCGTTGCCTCGCCTAACGGCCGCGGCCCGTCTTCCCGACAGAGTCGGGGAAGACGAGGTCCCGTCCAACTTCGTTGGACGAGGCTCGTCCGGCAAGGCCGGACGGCTCGTCCCGTCCTCCGGACGGGACGGACTGAGTTTACCCGCCATCTTTATGGCGGGCTGCGGCGGATATGGTTACACTATTGAATCAGGGTACGTTGAGATCTTAGCTTCAACGTTGTTTCCATTCTTGAACTCGTTTCACGGCGGCCACTATTGATGGAGGGTCCTTCCGTCAGCTCCAGTTTACCCGCCATCTTTTTGGCGGGCCGCTTGTTAGGGCGCGCCGCTAGGAGATGAATCTCTGCTTGAGAGCGACCTTTTCTCCACTTACGATATCAACAAAATAGTACCACCAAGAGCCGATCGGAACCTTCCAAACCACGCGAAGTTCGAGACAATCAGACTTGATCAACGGATAGATGGATTGTTTGATGGAGTCCAAATGAATAATGGAATCAACGACCGTGAAGACTTCAGGACCACCCCTTGCATAGTACTGAATGACGCTCCCTACCAGAGCGGTCTTCGCCTGTTCTTTCGAAATGGTATTGTCTGCCGGTATTATAACATCCTTGTACCAATGACCATCCAATTGAATAAGATCATCTGCTACGAGAACCAAGATCTCTGAGTTCCATACCTCCAAGCCCTTGTACGTTTGAGATTTGAATTGAATTTCCCAGTCTGAAAAAGACAGTGGGCCTGAATCATATCTGTGAGCGGATTTAACTTCGATCAAAGATGGATCGAACACGCAAGTACGACTGCTGACGGCTAGTAGAGCCAATTTGGCAACCATAATTGCCTGAGCTGCGTCTGAAATGGATGATCGCCCACGAGACAATAATCCCAGGTGGCCTACGAAGCCAAAAGTGTCGACCTTTCCGCGAATTGATGTTCCAAGCGAAGATTCGAAGAAATTGAATTCGGCATTCGCCTCGGATTCATTGGACTTGGCGATGGTGGTCGGATACCCAGAACTGTTGTCTGCCGACGTTGTCGGACTGTCATCCTTGCAGGAGACCAAACCAACAAGAATGAACAGAACAAGGTAGCGTTTCATAGAACGATCCCTTGAATAGTGAAATCGCGCAACGAGATCAATGTGCCTGCGGGCGCGCCCTAACGGCCGCGGCTGAGTCCGCGGATATGGATACACTATTGAATCCCGGAACGTTGAGATCTTAGCTTCACCGTTGTTTCGTTTCTTCTACTCGTTTCACGCCAGCCGATTTCCGACCAACGTCCTTCCGTCAGCCCGCCCGAACGACCGAACTCAAAAGCTCTCCTCAGTCGTTCGGTCGGGCGGGCTCCCGTTTACCCGCCATCTTTTTGGCGGGCCGCTTGTTAGGCGGCAACCGAGAGACGGCTGAAATGTCAAGCGAACATTTTCGGTGGAATTCTTTTTATAGTTGCCGCGTTCTTAGAAATGAACTCGATATCCTATCGCCAGGAACAATATACGGAGGAGCCATGAACGTCCGCCACAAGCCTGAGGGGTATTCTAGTGTTTCCCCTTACTTGATCGTCGACGGAGCGAGTCGTACGATCAAATTTCTTCTCGAAGCATTTGATGGGGTCAGACTGCGCGAGGTGCCTGGCCCAGGAGGATCACTCATTCACGCAGAGGTGCGACTGGACGACACGGTAATCATGTTAACGGATGGGGCAGACGGTTGGCCGCCAATACCGTCTCATGTGCATGTGTACGTTTCAAATGTAGACGAGACTTATAAGCGAGCACTGAAAACGGGCGCAATTTCAGTTCAAGAGCCAGTAAAGAGAGGCGATGCAGACAAACGTGGTGCCGTAAGGGATCCTGGAGGCACTACATGGTGGATCGCGACGAAGATGGAATAAATGATGGGTTCGTCGATATTGACATTTCTGCTGACATCCGATGTGCCGACTTAGGGGCGTAAAATCAAGTGGTTGCCGCCTAACGACGGCGTTTCACCTGCGGCGGAACCAACTTCCACCTCACCGCAAGGGTGTGTTGAGAACTTGTGTTACGGTTGTTTACGCTCTTGAACTCGTTTCACGGCCGTCGCTTCTGAAGTATGCGGCCTTCCGTCAGCCGAAGGTCCGCCGTTTTCTGGCGGAGTGCAAACGCTTGATCTTACCAAGAAGGAGATTCAGGAATTTTGTATCTTGCTGCCACGCAGTATCAGTTACCGGTCTCTGCAATGGCCACGTCTGGCAAACCCGTTTGCCTAACTGGTGCGTCCTCAGCATCGTCCGCTTGATTGGGAAGCCAGACGTCGTGCCCAGGTAACATCTGGGATCGTCCTCTCTGAAGGACAGCGGTTCAAGGCCTGCAGCGCATCGCACGGCCGCCGTCAACCCGAAAAGGTGTTTGGTCGCCATTGGCTGACCGCACGATGTCTTACGGGCACTTCGAGCGCCGGTCGGGTTCGTCGTCAGCAAACCTCCTCGTCCTACTCTGCGAATCGCCACCTCGTTTCGCAGCGGGAGGATTTTTTTCTCTTGACAATCTCCTTCTTAAAGGTGTTAGGCCGCGGTCAGAGTCATTTTACCACCACGAGTCTCTTTGTCTCTACAAATGGCCCAACGGTCAATCGATAAAAGTAAATACCACTTGCCAAGTGCCCCCCGTTGAACTGGACTTGGTGGAATCCGACGTCCATGTCATCGTCCACGAGTTGTGCCACTCGTTGCCCGAGTGGGTTGAAAATTGCCAAAAGGACATGGGAACGACGGGGCAAGCAGTAACAGATGGTTGTCGTCGGGTTGAAGGGATTCGGGAAATTCTGAGAAAGGGCAACTTGCCCCGGCGCTCCCTTCGCTGTGCTGGCAACTGATGTAACTACTCCTGCAGAGGTCGTCTTGAGGATTCCGTTGCCACCCACAGCTGCGAAACCAAGACCCGATTCATCCAATGTAATCTTTAGGATGGGTCCATCCGTCGGGGTGCGCTGCCTGGTCCAAGTCATACCTCCGTCTGTTGTATGCGTGATAAGACCTGAAAAACCAGCGACCCAGCCTTCCTGCCCAAGAAATCGAACGCTGGTCAGTCCGGTGTACGGCCACTCTTGGGTTGGCGTCGAAACCCAATTCTGCCCCCCGTCTGAAGTCCGAAGCACAACGTCCCCAACGGACCAGCCATTCACCGAATCCGTGAAGGCAATCCCCAGAAGGGGATTTACCAAACCACTGAATTGCGTTTGCCAAGAGAGGCCACCGTCCGACGTGTGGAAGATAACTCCTCGGCCTTCATTCACCGATCCACCGCAAGCCCACCCTTCCGAAGTATTCTTCAAGAAAATAGCATTGACATCGTCTCCATTCGCTATATCAGTGGACGTCCACAGAGTGCCTCCATCAATAGTCGCAAGAATAACTCCGGCACCCCCACACCATCCATGAATTTGGTCAAGGAACAGGATAGTCTTGAGGCCAGCAGTGGTTTGCGCAACAGGAGACCAGGTATCGCCACCGTCGGTCGACTTAAGTAGTGCACCTTGATCGCCTACCACCCACCCCTCATTGGGGGTTGTGAAGGTGATATCTCTCAGCCACTTCGGATAACGAGATACCTTCTTCTCCCAACTCGAGCCGCCGTTGCTGGAGACAAGGACTTCGCCGCCGACAACATTTGACCCGCCAACTGCCCAGATTTCATCACTCGTCTTCATCCAAACGCTCGAAATCGATGCTGACGAAACTTTACTGCAAACATTCATCCAGCTTACCCCTCCATCAGTCGTCCGATAGAGTTTTCCAAATCCAGCCGCATTGAAGCCAAGGGTCGATGAGAGCATCTGTCCGTTCCCAAACTCCAATGAATCAATCGTGAGGGTCCACGTTTGTCCACTATCGACGGAAGAGTATTGGCCGGCAGATCCCCATGCAATACCGTGCCCTTGGCCTATGAACGTTACTGATGTGAGGCTCACATCCGCAACCTTTGTAACCCATGATCGACCGCCGTCACTCGTTGCGAGTAACCCTGTGTGCGGATCGGCCAGCCAGCCAGCTGTTGAGTCACGAAAGTAAAGTCCACACATAGCCCCCGATTGACTTCCCTGCTGAATCCAAGTATCTCCACCGTCATGTGTTACGTAGAAATGATCGCCGATCACAAACCCGATTCTTGAATCAAGAAGGAACATGGCTCCGAGATAGTTATGATTCACACGCCGTTCGGTCCATGTACCTCCCCCATCGGTGGTCTTAAGGATCATATTGCTTTGACATGCGGCAAAGCCAATGTCACGACCGACAAACTGAAGTGAAGTCAATGGTAACTCGCCGTTTGGGATTGTCGCACGCTCCCACGCTTGTCCTCCGTTCGTTGTCAGGTATATTACTCCGGCAGAATCATTGCCCGCTGCCCAACCGAATTGATCGTCGACAAACATGACAGCATTGATATTTGCCTTTGAGCCCAGGTCTTGGTATTCCCAGGTTCTTCCCCCATCGACGGTATGGAAGATGAATCCCGAAGAGCCAGCAGCGAGCCAACCACGGAGAGAATCCATAAAGGACACTGATCGGCAGTAGTCTCCCGTTGGGTACGGTGTTGCCCAAAGCCAGCCTTGGGCCGCTGACTGCAAGGGTAGCATCAGAGTTAGAAGGACCATCAACACCCACGAGAGCAGGAGTTTGTATTCTCGAGAACCCATGAGCAAGGCTGGGCACCGTGCCTTGGCAACTCGACGCAGAGCGTTCGAGTTGATATGAGCGAGCAAAGAGTTCACTGTAGATTGACAGATTTCATTTGGCATCTGGAAATAGGGGCACGTTTCTTACTCGTACGAGGATCAGGAGTCCTCCGGGTAGAAGTGACCGCGCCCTAACGGCCGCGGCCCGTCCCGATTCCATCGGGACGAGGTCTCGTCCCGTCCTCTGGACGGGACGGACTGAGTTTACCCGCCATCTTTTGGCGGGCCCGCCAAAAAGATGGCGGGCAAGCTGCGGCGGAGATGGATACACTATTGAATTAGGATACGTTGAGAACTTCGCCGTAACGTTGTTTCGTTTCTTGAACTCGACTCTCGCCGGCCACTTCTGATGGAGGGTCCTTCCGTCAGCTCCAGTTTACCCGCCGGAACCAAGTGGAGGCGGGCCGCTTGTTAGGCCGCGAACCTAAAGCTTGAACGTCCCTTGACTTCGTGGGGCCGCGCTGTAACGTTGATCGGCTAATCGTTCTTGAACGTCATATTGACCTTAACCCACCACGAAGGCCCCGGTGGAATTGGGTACATTGCAGCTGTGAAAGCGGACTCTAGACACTTCGAAACTCGTGTCGTCGGATGAGCTTGGACTTCTTCTGCTCTTCCAGATGAACCAACCCGAATTAGCACAGTGAATGCTTCAAGATCAGAATCTGGTAGATCTTTGATGCATGATGGCAGGGTGTGTGAGAGCCAAGATCCCACTGATCTGCCGACTTCGGTGTCGAATGCCTCGCCGGAGCTCACTGATAGGTTTTCATTGGCTTTCTTGAGGGCAACTGAAAAGTCTGTCACCTTGTTTGATTGATTCTCACCCATGTAGCGATATGAGGCAACGAGCTCCTTGAAGGAATCTGAGGCTTGCTCGAGTGCCTGTGTTGAATTGGCCGAAAGGACAATCATGATCACTGCCTTGGGTGCATCGATGTATGCTATCAGATCGGCGCGAGAATAGAGGAATTTCCGTACAATTGCTTTCGAGTCCGGCCCCGGTCTTAGGGGCGGCTCGTCAGATATGCGTGCGCTGGAATATTGTTGCATGAATTGAGAACTGTCGTTAGAAATGAACTGGCGAATCGTCTGGTGATGCTCGAGATCCTTGGATTCTCCTTTGCCATACATTACTGCCGGGGAACCTGTCCACGACCCCCCTTTTGGATAGAAGACAGCATACAACCCATCGGAAACGCCACTGTCATTGTCCAAAACCCATCCCTTCGGAGCGGTCAAGGCAAATGCATGGTCGTCTCCATAGAGTATTCCAGTGTTGTCGACGTTTGCGCGCTGCACCTGCACTAGACTCGTGTCCTGAGCAAACGCAGATGAAAACATGAGTGTGAGGCAGACGAGGGTTGCTCTGAGCATGAGATCCTCTTCGTTCGTGGATGTTGGCGGCCTAACGTCGGCGTTTCACCCCGCCAGAAAACGGCGGGCAGGCTGCGGCGGAACCACTTCTCACTCACCGCAAGGGTACGTTGAGACCTTCGACGTTCCGTTGTTTCCATTCTTGAACTCGTTCTACGCCCACCACTCTCTCTCGGTGCGGCCTTCCGTCAGGTGCAAACGCTTAGGTGACTCCAAACTTGTCCTTCGCTCTGCTGCCGCAACTCAGACGCGCGGGCGGCGCCCCCCCCCGGCAACTTAGCTGGGTCCTAAAGTTCGAACCCCCTACCAATTACCCACAAACGCTGGGCCAATGGAACACTATCTTGAATGCGGTCGGAGGAAGGTTCACGACCTTTCCTGATTAACCTCACAAGATCGGTGTCCCCCATCTCTCTTCACCATTCCACTTTCTGCAGCCTTGCGCGCCGACCGCGCCACCTAACGGCTCGGCGGCTATGCGGCCGGCGTCACTCTCGAGGATCGAAGGCCATGCCCCGCGGTACGAGGCGCAATGGCCGATCGGCGGAGGCTGGGCTCTGCGCAGCTGAGCCCAGCCGAAGCGACTCCAAGGGCGTCGTGCCCGCGGTACGCGGGCACGAACGCCCGCTCGATCACTTCACGGGAAGCCCTCGTCCGAGGAGAATCCGGCCGGTCCGCATCAGCCGCTTGTTATCCGCCCCGCACGAGTTCCCGCGTGTCGTGCGTCTCGTGTCTCAGAAACAGACGGATGGGAGCTTCAGTGTGCTGCTGCGCCATCCTTTGTTGGCTGACTATTGCCATCGGGCAGCCACAATCTGCCGCGCACTCGATTACTGATGTTCCACCCGAGTCCGAAGTCGAACAAGGTGGGATCGACATCCCATGTCTTCCCTTGGCTGACGACAACAGCCCAATCGTGATCCCGAAAGCTCTTGAGCGGAATGCGAATGCCGTGTATCCGCGGATCGTCACTTCTGATGACGTAAGCGATGGCGGTGATGCCGTTCCGGCTGGCGACGATGTTGAAGGCCGTCGCGAACAGGTTCGCGTACTCGACACAGTTGGCTTCGCGGGGTCCGGAAAATGACAAACTTGTTCGATGCCGTAGTCCGAAGGTGAGCAGATGTGCCGTGAAGCCCAGGACGCTATCGATCATCGCTGGAACCGTCGAAACCCCAGCCGACTTCCTTTCGAGTAGCCTTCGAAGTGCAGGAGACAGACGAGCGAGTGGGACCTTCACATGATGCGGTGCGCCGAGAGATAGTCCAGTCCAATCTGCACGGTCGCCTGCCACGGCTGAAGACACTGCCAATAGCGAAGTTGCCACCGACACCAGCGCGATCGTGACCGCCATGCGAAGGCCCAGGGAAGCGCGGATACCGCAGCTTTGCTTGGCCGCGAGGTTCCGGAGTGGCGATAGCTCGAGGACTGTACTTGCCATCGGACCGTCCGACACTTGTGATGAATAATTGCGCGAAACAGCTAGCGTGTCGAGTGGCTGCAACGTCTCGCCGGTTACACCGGTGACACCGGTGATCGACAACACCGGGGGTGCCGAAGGCCGTTCCGTCGAGGCGAGATCCTGCTACCAAGTGGCGGATCATTCGAGGAGCACGTCCCTTGTTGTTCTCGCTCATCCGCACGAATCATCTCGGGGCGGATAACGGCCGCGGCTGAGTCTACCCGCCATCTTTATGGCGGGCCCGCCAAAAAGATGGCGGGCAAGCTGCGGCGGATAGGGGTACACTATTGAATTCCGGTACGTTGAGAACTTGTGTTAACGTTGTTTCGTTTCTTGAACTCGTTTCACGCCGGCCACTTATAGACCACGGTACTTCCGTCAGCTCCAGCCGTTTGTTAGGCGGCCCATCACTTGATCTCGAAGGTGACTGTCACTTGACTGGAAAGAGTGATGGTCTGCGCGAAGAATCCTGTCCCACGGGATTCATCCACAGGAGGAACTTCATAGCTAACTACACTATTGAATGAATTCGGAAAGCTACGACCCCCTCGGTAAACAGACGTACCGGATGCACTTTGAGTCGGTTGGGTCTCTTCAACATTCAGAACACGTCCAACCGTAACCCCGAGCGCTTTGCAGATGTCATCCGCCTTCTCCTTTGCCTTGAGCGCCGCCTGCGTCCGCACTTTGCGTCGAACGACGAGTTCATCCTTGAGGGAGAACCTTATATCGGAAAGAGTTTGGACATCAGCTTCGCTCAGCGTGATGAGAATGGGCTGCAACAAGGGAAGGCTGTCGATCTTGAGTGAGGTCGAGAGCGTAGCTTGGTAGTCCCTGCTAGACGAAAGGAATTTCTTGTCTCCCATGTTCTCGCCTGCGTAGAAAGAAGAGGTAGAAACGTTCTGGGATTTGAGCCCAAGGGCAAGAAGTTTCGCGACCAAGGATTGTGTCTTCTCGCTGGCATCCTGCACTGCAAGTCGCAGGGATGGCCCGATTCCTTTGATTGTGAAGGCAGTCGTCGCTTGATCAGCAACCTCCTTCAACTCCACGCTCCCCTTAACCGTGATGCGATTGTCTTGTGGTGCAAGACATTGAGCCAGAGCAAACGGCGCGATGAGAATCGTTACAAATAACGCGAGGGTTTTCATAGATTGAGGGTCTCCTTTGAGGGCCGCCTAACGGCCGCGGCTGAGCTGCGGCGGAACCACCTCCCACTTCACCGCAAGGGTACGTTGAGAACTTCGACGATTCGATGTTTCCTCTCTTGAACTCGCTTCACGCCCGTCTTTTCTGAAGTGTACGGCCTTCCGTCAGCCGAAGGTCCGCCGTTTTCTGGCGGAGTGCAAACGCTTGATCTTACCAAGAAGGAGATTCAGGAATTTTGTATCTTGCTGCCACGCAGTATCAGTTACCGGTCTCTGCAATGGCCACGTCTGGCAATCCCGTTTGCCTAACTGGTGCGTCCTCAGCATCGTCCGCTTGATTGGGAAGCCAGACGTCGTGCCCAGGTAACATCTGGGATCGTCCTCTCTGAAGGACAGCGGTTCAAGGCCTGCAGCGCATCGCACGGCCGCCGTCAACCCGAAAAGGTGTTTGGTCGCCATTGGCTGACCGCACGATGTCTTACGGGCACTTCGAGCGCCGGTCGGGTTCGTCGTCAGCAAACCTCCTCGTCCTACTCTGCGAATCGCCACCTCGTTTCGCAGCGGGAGGATTTTTTTCTCTTGACAATCTCCTTCTTAAAGGTGTTAGGGGGGCGGTCACAATATCCTCACTCAACGAATTGAGAAAGGCGCCTAGATTACCTTCCAATGGTACAGTTCATCAGAGTCGGTAAAACACCTCTTGCAGATCCAGTAGTACTCGTCGTCGGTGGTGTAGCCCTCCTGTAGAGTGTGTGGCACGCCTTGACCCATAAACTTCTCACCGCAGAACTCGCAGTGATCGTGATCCCAATTCTCTCTGGTCTGCGTCCACGTCTTCCAGTGCCAAGTGAAGTCGGCAAGGAAGGAATTGTCAGTCGCAAGTCTTGGATCGTCTGAGTTGATCATAGAGGAAGACTCGTGCCGCCCGCCTAACGGCTGCGGCTGAGCTGCGGCGGAACCAACTTCCGCTCCACCGCAAGGGTACGTTGAGATGTCAGCTTCAACGTTGTTTCGTTTCTTGAACTCGTTTCACGCCAGCCACTTCTGTACACGGGACCTTCCGTCAGCTCCAGCCGCGTGTTAGGGCGCAAGCTCCAAATTCCATCACAATAGATATGCCACGCCAAATAGAATGGCGGGTGTTACGTATTGACGGCATAGCAGGCTGCCCTCGACGGAGAATTCAACACTGGAGGGAGCGCGGACATCCAGACCTGCTCCAAGATTGAGGATCCCGGTTAGTGCATTGCTCGCCGGTACGTTGCCCCCTGGTTCCGCTAGACCGAGTCCATCTTTGTGTTGGTATGACAACCCCAACCCGTATAGGAACGCACAATGCACTGGCCCGACTATCCGTAGGGATGAGCGGCCAAGCACGGTCAAATCAATGAGTGTATTCCTTGGTTTGCTGGGGAGAAGGTTGTCCCATTCACTGTTCCTAGGTTGATGAGTTGAGTACTCAAGTAGCGCGTCGACCGCGAAACTGTCGCTCTCGCGCACTCGGATGCCGGCACTGATTATGGGACCAGACCTCCATTCTTTGTCAGCAGCTCCTCCTGGCACAATCCCCAAATACAGAGACCCGTATGAAGATTGACCAGCTTTGGCTAGAATGAAAAGGTCGTGCGCGATCAGATGTCGAGGCGCAAAGATTAGTGTAACAAGAAGGCAAATGATGATGCGCATGCTTCTATCCCTGGGCTTGCGCCCTAACGTCTGCGTTTCACCTGCGGCGGAACCACCTCCCATTTCACCGCAAGGGTATGTTGAGATACTGTACTTACGTTGTTTCCGCTCTTGTCCCGTTTCACGCCCGTCTCTTCTGAAGTGTACGGCCTTCCGTCAGCCTGCCCGCCAGTCTTTATGGCGGGCCGAAGGTCCGCCGTTTTCTGGCGGAGTGCAAACGCTTGATCTTACCAAGAAGGAGATTCAGGAATTTTGTATCTTGCTGCCACGCAGTATCAGTTACCGGTCTCTGCAATGGCCACGTCTGGCAATCCCGTTTGCCTAACTGGTGCGTCCTCAGCATCGTCCGCTTGATTGGGAAGCCAGACGTCGTGCCCAGGTAACATCTGGGATCGTCCTCTCTGAAGGACAGCGGTTCAAGGCCTGCAGCGCATCGCACGGCCGCCGTCAACCCGAAAAGGTGTTTGGTCGCCATTGGCTGACCGCACGATGTCTTACGGGCACTTCGAGCGCCGGTCGGGTTCGTCGTCAGCAAACCTCCTCGTCCTACTCTGCGAATCGCCACCTCGTTTCGCAGCGGGAGGATTTTTTTCTCTTGACAATCTCCTTCTTAAAGGTGTTAGGTTGCTGGCCAGCGCGTAAGCGCGGCGTTCGACAACCACGTTATAGGTCCCCATGCATCCAAGCGTCCGTGGAGTCAATGTGATGGTCGAAATGAACGGTGTCAGAGTCGAAGACCTGGACAGTGCCGCCAGGAGGAAACTTCAGTTTGTGCTTTCTCGAACTACCAAAAGGCATTCAACGCCGCGCGTCGCAGTCCAGTCTACGTCCCGACACTGGCTAAAGAATCCAAATCAACGCGCTGTGCAATTATTTGATTGGCTGTTGGAGAAAGCAGAGCTTCCTCCCTGTATGGGACCGCCGCGGGCGAAGAGATAGAGCCAGTGGCAGGGTCATAGACAAGGTAATGGTTGTTGGAATTCCCAACTTCTGGATAATCGTAGGCAATCAGAGCCTTTCCGCACCTTCCATCTTCGATCACCTTGTATACTGTTGAGGGGGGGGCCCGATGTCAAGACAGTCGTCGTTTCCACTTCAGCGCTTTCGCGGAAAGTGTATATGCAGCCAGGGATCTCTAGGACGTGACTGTGTCAAAGGAATCATAGTACAACAAAGTGCTATCTTGCGGACAGAACGGAACCTCAGCCTCGGCAACCTCGCCAAAAAGTGAATCCACTAGGGGACATCCGGGCTGTATCGCGAATGTCAACTTTGTGCACGCCTGAATTCTCACGCCGAGAGGTCTACCCAGAGGGCATCCGCGCCGCCTATGCGAAGTGTGTGTTGGGAAACAAAGTCCATTACACCAATATCAAGGACACCGATCATGTTGGTGTCGGAGGTGCTGGTCGCGATCAGCCAATCCTACCCTGTGGGCGGGTTTGGGCATCAGCGGGTGCAGATAAAGCAGTTCGTTGACTGGGGTCTGGACTTCATCAAGGTGGACAAGTGCCGCCTCAGCAGCGGCTGGACTGAGGAATCTGTTGAAAGCGACGTATGTCAAGTGGAGCGATTTGCTCGCGAGGTCCAAGTCGAGGGACATCGTGCTGAGCATCAGTGCGTACCAATTCCGCGACTGGTGCCCGAAGGTCTGCCAGATGGCTCGCACCACAGGGGACATGAGAAAAATCAGCAAGGGCAACTGGCTCGTCTTCGATGGTGTAAAGGATTGTGGTCGACGTTGGCAAGGAAAACAACCAATCCGCCGCTTCGCCGGCAAGGGTTTCTGGAACGATCCGGACGTGTTGGTCACGGGAGAACAGGGCCTCACTCAGGACAGCAGAAGGCCCATTTGGCCCTTGGTGCGTGATGTCGTCGCCTTTGATGCTGGGCAACGATCCGCGCATCATAACACAAAATGAGAAGAGCATCGTCCTCAATAAAGACTGCATTGTGATCGGCCAGGATCCTACGGAACAAGGACGGAAAATCAAGACCGAAGGCGACTTGGAGGTGTGGGCCAAGAAGCTCCAGGACCGGCGAGTGGCAGTCTTGCTGCTCAACCGCAATGCCACGGCGACGAAACCGATCACCTGTAAGTGGGCGGATGTGGGGCTTGCCGGAACATGCCAAGTGAGAGATGTGTACGGGATGAAGGAACTGGGAACGGTCGAGGCGTCCGTCACAAACTCCACTCCGCCCCATGCCTGCTGGCTGCTGATCCTCTCGCCCACACCGGCGGCACCGGCGGCGCACTGAACCACGCTGGCAGCGAAATGCATCGCGTCCGTATGCTCCATGCCTGGCTGCGGACCGCGCGAGTCAGGAAGAATCGCGTATTCTTGACTCCGGAAGCCCTGGTTGCTCTACTGACTTATCGTGGCTCGCTTCGGCGCATCGCCCCGCAAGCGGGGCCACCAAGCACGACGGTCCGAAGGCTTGGGAATGGTGCTGCGCAAAGTCAATTCTGTTCTGGAGTTGGTCGGAAACACGCCGCTGGTGCGCATTAACCGCATGAACCCGGTCCCAGGCGTCGAGGTCCTGGTGAAGCTGGAGGGGATGAATCCCGGCGGCTCGGTCAAGGACCGCATCGGGCTGAGGATGATCGAGCAGGCCGAGGCCACCGGCGAGCTGACTCCCGGCAAGATCGTGCTCGAGGCCAGCAGCGGCAACACGGCCATCGGCCTGGCCATGGTCTGTGCGGTCAAGGGCTACCAGCTCTTGGTCACGATGAGCGAGTCGGCCAGCGAGGAACGCAAGCGGATTCTGAAGGCCTACGGGGCGCAGATCCTCCTGACGCCCGGCTACCGCGGCACCGACGGGGCCATCGAAGAGGCCTATCGCCTGGCCCGCGAAGAGCCCGGACAAGTATGTCCTGGTCGACCAGTTCAACAACGAGGCCAACTGGCAAGCCCACTACGACGGCACGGGCAAGGAGATTTGGGAGGCCACCGGCGGCAAGGTGGATGTCGTGGTGATCACGATGGGGACCACGGGCACGTTGATGGGCACCACCCGGGCATTGCGGGAACTCAATCCGGCGGTCCGCGTCGTCGGCGTCGAGCCCTTCAAGGGCCACAAGATCCAAGGCCTGAAGAACATGAAGGAGAGCTACCCGCCGGGGATCTTCAAGCCGGACGAGCTGCACGCGATCGTCAACGTGGACGACGATTCGGCCTATGAGGCGGCCCGACGCCTTGCGCAGGGAAGAAGGGATCTTCGTGGGAATGAGTGCCGGGGCGGCCATGAAGGTGGCCCTGGACGAGGCCCGGGCGCTGGGCAAAGGCACTGTCGTCGCCCTGCTGCCCGACGGCGGCGAGCGGTATCTTTCCACTTCGCTGTTCGTTTCCGAGACGGTGCCGGAGCCGCTTGCGTTTCTACAACACGCTGCCCGGCAAGGTGGAGCAGCTGGAGCCGGTGTCGCCCGGCAAGGTCACGATCTACTCCTGCGGGCCCAGCCTGGACGGGCCGCCCGACTTGGGGCTTTGCCGCCGGGTGGTCTTCTCCGACGTGCTTCGGCGCTATCTCGAATGTCGCGGCTATCAGGTCAAGCATGCCATGAACCTCGGCGACATCGACGACCGCACCGTCAAGGAGTGCCTCAAGGCCGGAGAGCAATCTGCGCGAGTTCACGGCACGCTGGGAGAAGGTCTTCTTCGAAAGCCTGGATACGCTGCGCGTCAAGCGAGCGCACCACTATCCCAAGGCCAGCGAGCACGTCGGCGACATGGTCGAACAGACTCGCGAGCCTTCTGGAAAAGGGATTGGCCTACGAGAAACTGCGCTCGGTCTACTTCCGCATCAGCAGTTTTCCCGACTACGGAAGACTGTCGGGCATCGAGCCGGAGCGGATGCGGAGCGAGGCATCGACGACCTACGACTACTACGAGAAGGACAACCCCGGCGACTTCGCCCTGTTCAAGCGCCCCACGCTGGCGGAGCTGAAGGCGGGCATCTTCTGGCCGACTCCCTGGGGCAACGCCAGGCCGGGCTGGCACGTGGAGTGCGCCTGCATGGCCGTGCGCTACCTGGGCCAGCCGATCGACATCCACACGGCCAGCACCGACCTGACCTTTCCGCACGGCGACAACGAGATCGCCATCGCCTGCGGCCTGCAGGACAAGCCCTTGGCCAAGCTCTGGATGCACTGCGAAGTGGTCATGGCCGACGGCAAGAAAGTCAGCCGCGCCGCCGGCAACGACCTTGACCCTGGAACACCTGCTGGAACAGGGTTTCGACGGGCCGACGGTCCGCTACTGGCTGCTGGCCACGCATTATCGCACGGTGCTCCACTATTCCGTCCGGCGAGCTTCAGCGGGCCGCGCAGTGCGTGTCGCGGCTGAACGAGTTCGTCGCGCGGCTGGCGCATTTCCAAGCCGGCCGGCGCAGCCCCGAGCTGGATCAGGCCCTGTACGCAAGCCCGCGCCGGCTGGCAGGACGCCATGGACAACGATCTGAACGTGCCCAAGGCCCTGGGGAGGCTCTTTGCCTTCGTTCGCCACGTCAACCGGCTGCTGAACCGCGGCGAACTGGACGACGACCAGGTCCGGCAGGTCCTCGACTTCATGCACAGGTCAATGGCGTCCTCGATGTGATCGACTTCGCCAACGCGGCCCGACGCCGGGTGGCACGGCTTGTCGAAGCCCGCGACAACGCCCGCCGAGCAAAGGATTTTTCCGGGCCGACGCCCTCCGGGAGGAACTGCAGTCGATGGGCGTACATCTGACCGACGGCCCTTCGGGCACATCCTGGACAAGGCATGAGGGCGGCTGCCACTGCTCGTCCGCACTTCGCACAACAACAAGGCACCGCTCGATCGGGCGTTGTCTCTTGCGAGTCAATCACTGCCTTCGCGGGCAGGCGCTGTGGGCGGCGGCGCCGGAGTACCGTTGATTTCTTCTGAGCGAAGTTGCTGAGAACGGCGGCAGGCTTCCTCTCGCGCCCACAGAGTAAACCAATGCCAACCGGCCAGTATTCCGGAGCACAGAACTCCGAGAAGTATGGCCACCAAGAGGCCCCGCCGCCTTCGCCAGATGCTTGGGTGGCTGTCGTTGTTCAAGGCGAAGGTCACCTCCAGAATGCAAACACGGCGAGGCCCACCAGAATATCGATAAGAATCACTCCGGGGAGTTCTTCGGGTTCGATGCACCGTGAGTCTAGTGCATCCAAAGACGAGGATGAACAACGCCAATCGCGTAGACAGACATCCAAGGACCGGTCGGCGAGGCGCGTTCGCGTCGCATCCTCGGCTTCACGTTGACCTAATGAACCAGCCGACGATTCGCCTGAGTTCGATGCCATTCGACGCAGATATGTACGACTTGATCCACGGGAAGATAGAAGCCTTGCGCCCTTCTCAGTCGGATGATGTCGCTGGGAGTTTGCGAATTTCGGTGTCCGCCGTTTCGATTTCGTCGGCGATGCCGTTGGCGTTCTTGTCGGTGACGCCCGAAAGCGGGCTGCCGCTGACGCTCTGCCAGGCGACCTTGCGGAGGATGTGGTCGATCTCGGGCGGAAAAGCCCTCGGGGGCGTATCCGGCGATCAACTCGGGAGACCTCTTATACAGCGTGGCGTAGTATACGTACCCGGCCAACTGGCCCATGCCGCTGTTGGTCGAAGGTCTCGCCGTCGCGGTAGATGCCGTTCTTGCCGCCTAGGTGCTCGGACACGCAGTCGAACCCTGGAAGCTGCTTGTCGTAGTAGAGGTGCAGCATCCGCACGACCGCGTCTCCGGCAGGGATAATGTGGACCTTGCCGGGATACTTGGCGCCCAGGGTTTCGACGAGTAGAGCGTCTGGAAGGTGGCGCAGCTGGGCTTGCTGGGCGTCGATCGCCTTGAGGGCATCGGCGGGGGTAGCATCGCGGAGGTCTTGCCGGTACGTCGGCCAGCCGTCTTGGACGTAGAACACCATCTTCGGGTTGTCTTTCAGGCAGAGGTCGATCCACTGGGTGTAATGCTCGGGCTTGTCGCCGTAGAAGGCGGCGCCCCAGGTCATCACGTCCCACTGGCCCGTGGCGATGGCCGGCAGCAGAATCGGCTTGGCCGGCTCATTGTTGAACTTGCCGATCTCCGACAGCCAGATGGAATTGGCCAAGCCTTTCGCGCCGCTGGTGTCCAGGCGCTGATGATGTCCGTCGAGCCCGGCGGCGGCGGCGATCTTGGGCAGCGAGGAAGTAGCGGGAGCGACCCGGCTATGTCCGGTCATGAGAATCCGCAGACCGTTGCCCTTGGGAAACTGCAGCGGGTCCTGCTGTGCCTTGGCCGTATCGGCCTGCATGCGTTTGTCGAGTTCGTCGGCGGTGGCCTTGAAGGCTTCGCTGTCGCTGACCGGCGCAGCCGACTTGGCACTCGCTTACCCGCCCCGCGCTGCCGGGCTTGGAACTCGCGGGCCTCGGCCATCGTGAGCACGCCGTCGTGGTTGGCGTCGGCTCGGGAAAGAGTTTGAGCACTCTTTCAGCAGCGGACTGGTTTCAGAGGTTTGCTGCGCACCACATAGCGAAGGCCAGCGTTAAAAGGACCGCCGCACACCGGAGTGGGAAGATCATGAGAGTCTCGCGAGGTTCTGGGGCGCGGTTAAAGGAATGCGGTACCGCGGGCACGCTGTCGCCATGCACTTTTCAGGTGCCCGACATTCTAGGTGCTTGCAGCGGCCGGGGGCGCCCAAACTTTCGGGACTCCCGTGTGCGGCAGGGTTTCTTGGCACTGCCGAGAACGAGCGGTCGTGCACACAAGGCCAGACATTCACTGCCGGCCGCGATGGCGCTGGATGTCGAGTCGTGCGGCGAGCCGCTTCAGCACGTCGGGGTGCACGGCGGCCAAGTCCTTGGTCTCTCCGGGATCCTCGGTAAGGTTGTATAGCTGAGGAGGAAATTCGGCGGCTTTCTTCTTGCCGGCGGGGCCGGGCGCCGGCTTGCCCTCAATGAGTTTCCCAGGGGCCTTCGCGGAGGCAGAACACGCCTTCGGCATGTGCGTGATCACGTTCTTTCGCAGGGCCTCGTGCGGCGGTATGCAAGCCACGCCGGCAAGACGTTCACGCTGTCCTCCGGGCCTTTGTCGGCGGCCGGCACGGTCGCGCGGGTCCATGCAGCCAGGTCGGCGAACATCTGCGAACCAGACTGAGCATCTCATCACAGACGGTTCCGGCAGGCACCTTGCCGGGCCAGCGGACCACGTAAGGCACGCGGAAGCCGCCTTCCCAGTGGTCGTGCTTGCCGCCGCGAAGTTCGCCGCAGATTTTCAGCCCGGCGGTCTGGGCTTTGTAAATCAGCCCGGGCAACTGGAGCTCTCGGCGACGCCGCGGACAGCTCCCCGTTATCGCTGGTGAACAGCACGAGGGTGTCTTGCGTCAGGCCTTCCCGGTCGAGGCAGTCAAGCAACCGCCCGAGGCAACAGTCCAGTTCGTGGATCCAGTCGCCGTAGGGCCCGGCGGCACTGCTGCCGGCCGTGCACAGGAGAGGGCGTGGCCGGCTCATGCACTGCCACAGGGGTGAAGTACAGGAAGAAAGGCTTGTTCTTCTGGCGCTGTCGAATATCCACCAGAGGCACTTGTCGGTGAGCGTCTCCATGACTTCCGGGT
>CAWJKM010000010.1:0-238311 GCA_963843525.1 Ignavibacteriota bacterium
TGAGTTTGGCAAAGGAGGTGGTTGAGCAGCAGCCGGACGTGATCGTCGCTGAAACGACGCCTGCGGTCGCTGCGCTCTCACGTGTGCACAGCACAATCCCGATTGTCTTCGTCAACGTGTCTGACCCGATTGGCGCTGGGTTTGTCGGAAGCTTGGGACGGCCCGGCGGCGTCATAACAGGATTCATCTCCAATGAACCGACCTTGGGCAGTAAGTGGCCGGGGTTGCTTAAGGAGATCGCGCCTGCCGTTGAGCGGTTGGGATTTCTGTTCAACCCGGATACGGCTCCCTTTGCTGACCCGTTTTTACGTCAGGCTGAGGCTGGCGCAGTTCCGCTTGGGATGAAGTTAAGCGCATCACCAATTCATAATGATCCAGAGATCGAGCACACGATAATCACGCTGACAAGCGCCCCAGGCGGCGGCTTGATCGTACTGCCCGAAGCATTCACGAATACTCACAGCGCACGTATCATCGAGCTAACAGCACAGCACCGCCTGCCCACTATTTACACGTACCGGTTCCAAGCCGCCGCCGGCGGTCTGATATCCTACGGGACTGATCTCGCGGAATCGTTCCGGGCCGCTGCATCGTACGTCCATCGCATTATCCGTGGTGAAAAGCCCGCGAACTTACCCGTACAGACGCCGACCAAATTCGCATCTGGTCATTCAATCTCAAGACCGCGAAGGCGCTCGGCCTCGAAGTGCCGCCGACGCTGCTCGCCCGCGCCGACGAGGTGATCGAGTGATGACGCGGCGCGAGTTCATCACGCTGCTCGGTGGCGCGGCGGCGGCGTGGCCGCTCGCGGCGCGCGCGCAGCAGCCGGAGAAGCTGCCGACCATCGGGTTCTTGGGCACGACCACGGCTTCGGCCTGGGGACCATGGACCGCCGCTTTTGTGCAGCGGCTGCGCGAACTCGGTTGGATCGAGGGTCGCACCGTCGCGATCGAGTATCGCTGGGCAGAGGGACGCAGCGAGCGCGTTCGCCGAGATCGCGGCCGAGTTCGTCCGGCTCAAGGTCGATGTCATTGTCACCGCGGGAACCGCGGTCATCGCGGCAAAGCAGGCGACATCGGTCATCCCGATCGTCTTCGCGCTGGCGGGCGACCCGGTCGGCACCGGCCTCGTCGCAAGTCTGGCGCGACCGGGCGGCAACGTCACCGGCCTGTCGATCCAGCAGACCGATCTTGCTGGCAAGCGACTCGAACTCTTGCGCGAGGTTGTCCCCGGTCTCCGCCGGTTGGCGATCATGGCCAATGTCGACAATCCCGAGCGCGTGCTGGAGATGCGCGAGGTTCAGGCAGCAGCCCGACGCTCGGCCTCGAAGTCGCCACAGTCGAAATCCGGCGAGCCGAGGACATCGCGCCCGCCTTCGAGGCGCTCAAGGGCCGCGCGGAGGCACTTTATGTCGGTGGCGATCCGCTCATGACCACCAACCGGATTCGCATCAACACCTTGGCGCTGGGCGCGCGACTGCCGACGATGTACGGCTTCGCGAGAACGTCGAAGCGGGAGGTCTGATGTCCTATGGACCAAACTTCCCGGACCTGTTCCGGCGCGCCGCCGACTATGTCGACAAGATTTTGCGCGGCGCGAAGCCAGCCGACCTCCCGGTCGAGCAGCCGACCAAGTTCGATCTCGTCATCAACCTGACCACCGCCAAGGCGCTCGGCCTTGACGTGCCGCCGACGCTGCTCGCCCGCGCCGACGAGGTGATCGAATGAGACGGCAGACGTTCATCGTGCGTTCATAGGCTCAATTCCGAGCGGAATAGGACCACTGACTGTGCCGACGAGGTGACCTTGTCTCGCAAGGGGGCGAAGAGTCGAACTCGCACTACCAGTCTTCGTCGGACCAGGACGAAGGCGACGGCGCACGATGTTCGCATTGATGATTTGGAAAAAAAGCTCGCCGAGGCGCTGGAGCAGCAGACCGCCAGTGCTGAGGTCTTGAGTGTCATTTCAAGCTCGCCGGGCAAGCTGGAGCCCGTCTTCCAGGCCATGCTGCAGAACGCGGTGCGCATTTGTGAGGCCAAGTTTGGAAGCATGGCCTTATACGATGGCGACGTATTCCGACGCGTTGCCTTGCACGGCGCGCCAAACGCGTTCGCCGCCTTGCAGGAACGCGACCCGGTTGTCCCCCACTCGGCACATTCCCTTTATAGGGTGGCTGATACGAAGCAACTCGTTCAGATCGCTGACATGGCCCTGGAAAGCCCTGAAGAGCCAATTGCACAATTCGCCGGCGGGAGGACCCTACTGATCGTGCCTATGCTTAAAGAGACCGAATTGATCGGTGCGATTGGTATTTACCGGCAGGAAGTCCGTCCATTCACCGACAAGCAGGTCGAGCTGGTCCAGAACTTCGCCGCGCAGGCCGTCATCGCCATCGAGAACACGCGGTTGCTTAACGAGCTGCGAGAATCGCTTCAACAGCAAACTGCGACTGCTGATGTGCTCAAGGCGATCAGCCGCTCCACATTTGACCTTCCGTCAGTGCTGCAGACTCTCATCGAGTCGGCCGCCCGGCTTTGCGAAGCCGATAAGGCCTCGATCACTCGGCAGATCGGTGGCGAGTTCTTCCGCGCAGAGTTTTACGGTTTCTCCGCCGAGTTCATCGAATATGCCAGAGCTTTCCCGGTTGTGCGCGAGACCGGGACTGCGACTGGAAGAGCCTTGCTTGAAGGCCGAGTCATTCACATTCCCGATGTGCAGGCCGACCCGCAATACAGCTGGTCGGAGGTGGCTCAGAAATTGGCCGGCTATCGCACCATACTCGGCGTTCCGTTGTTGCGTGAAGGCATTCCGATCGGTGTCATGGCATTAACACGCTCCGAGGTCCGGCCGTTTACCGACAAGCAGATCGATCTCGTCACCACCTTCGCCGATCAGGCGGTGATCGCGATCGAGAACGTCCGGCTGTTCGACGAGGTGCAGGCGCGCACGCGCGAACTGTCTGAGGCGCTGGAGCAGCAGACTGCGACATCGGAGGTTCTGCAGGTTATCTCCAGTTCGCCTGGTGAGCTGAAGCCGGTTTTTGAGGCCATGCTGGAGAAAGCGACGCAGGTCTGTGACGCCAAATTCGGAAATATGCTCCTCTTCGAGGACGGCGCGTTTCGAACCGTCGCGTTGCACAATGCCCCTGAGGCCTTTGCCGAGGCCCGGCGGCGCAATCCGCTGCTTCGCGCCTATCCCGGGACCGGGCTCGGCCGGGTGATGGCGACGAAGCAGACGGTCCAGATCGCCGACGCCCAGGCGGAGCCGGCTTACCAAGCCGATCCCGATCGCGTCGCCTTTCTTCGGCTCGCCGGCGCCCGGACCTTCTTTACAGTTCCAATGCTAAAGGAAGGCGAACTGGTCGGCGCTATCGCGATCTACCGCCAGGAGGTGCGGCCATTCACCGACAGGCAGATCGAGTTGGTGAATAATTTCGCTGCGCAGGCCGTTATCGCCATCGAGAATACGCGGCTGCTGAAGAGCTGCGCCAGCGCACCGACGATCTCTCCGAATCGCTGGAACAGCAGACCGCGACCTCGAGCGTTTTGCGCGTTATCTCGACATCTCCGGGTAAGCTGGAGCCGGTGTTTGAGGCACTGCTGGCCAACGCGGTGCGGGTCATCGGCTCGACCTTCGGCACAATGTATCTTCGACAGGGAGACTTGTTTCGCGTCGGTGCCGTGCACGGTGCGCCCCCCGCCTATGTCGAGACGTTGAAGTCTGAGCCCCTGTTCCGGCCTGGCGCCGAGACAGTCCTTGGTCGCGTCGCCCGGACCAAACAGGTGATGCACGTCCCCAACCTCTTGGTTGACGAGGCGTACCGCAAGCGTGGTCCGCGCGTGGTTGCCGCGGTCGAGCAGGGAGGCGTGCAGGCACTGCTCAGTGTTCCGATGCTCAAGGATAACGAACTCGTAGGGACTATCACGATCTATCGCGCCCAAACCGGCTCCTTCACCGACAAGCAGATCGAGTTGATCCAGAACTTCGCCGCCCAGGCCGTCATCGCTATCGAGAACACGCGGCTGCTGAATGAGCTGCGCGAGTCTGCTGCAGCAGCAGACCGCTACCGCCGATGTGCTGAAGGTGATCAGCCGTGCTTCCTTCGACCTTAGAGCCGTGCTCGATACGCTCGTCGCCTCGGCCGCGAGATTGTGCGAGGCCGATCTCGCGAACATCGCTCGTCCGAAAAACGACGGTTCCTTCGGAGTGGAGGGCAACTACGGGTTCTCCCCTGCGCTCAAGGACTACATGGAACGCACACCCCTCAAGCCTGGCCGCGGGAGCGCGATCGGCCGGGCGCTGCTCGAACGCGCCACCGTGCACATTCTCGACGTCGAGACGGACCCGGACTATCAGCTTGCCGAAGCGCAGAAGCTCGGGGGGATGCACACCATGCTCAGCGTGCCGCTCATGCGCGAAGGAACGCCAATCGGCGTGTTCGCGCTGGCGCGGCGCTCCGTGCGCCCGTTCACTGAGCGCCAGATCGAGCTGGTCACCGTTTTCGCCGACCAGGCGGCAATCGCGATCGAGAACGCACGGCTGTTCGACGAAATTCAGGACAAGAACCGACAGCTCCAGATGGCGAGCGAGAACAAGTCCCAGTTCGTCTCCAGCGTCAGCCACGAGCTGCGCACGCCGCTCAACGCCATCATCGGGCTGACAGAGATGATGGTCACCAACGCGGGGCGCTTCGGTACTGAGAAAGCCGCCGAGCCGCTTCAGCGCGTGAATCGCGCCGGCACCCACTTGCTCGGCTTGATCAACCAGGTGCTGGACCTTTCCAAGATTGAGGCTGGCAAGCTCGAGCTCAATCCGCAGACAGTCGAGCTCGCGCCGCTGATCAACGAAGTCGTGGACACAGCGCGCCAGCTTGCCGAGCAGAACAAAAACCGCCTGATAGCCGAATGCCAAAACGACCTCGGCGCCCTTACCGTCGATCCCATGCGGTTGCGCCAGATCCTGCTCAACCTGTTGAGCAATGCATGCAAGTTTACCAAGGAGGGTGAGGTGGCGCTGCGCGGGCGCAGGGTGAGTAACGGCGACCGTTGGATTGAGCTGTCCGTTTCCGACACCGGCATCGGTATGACACCCGAGCAGCAGGTGAAACTGTTCGAGGAGTTCAGCCAGGCCGACAGGACTACCGCCCAGCGGTTCGGGGGCACCGGACTGGGCCTCGCCATCACCCGCAAGCTCGCCCGCATGATGGGCGGCGACGTCACGGTGACGAGCGAGCCGGGCAAAGGCTCAGTCTTCACGGTGCGGCTGCCGGCGGGGGCAGATACCTAAGCAAAGCAGAATTGCGCAGCTTGTTTCACGGGCCATGTCTGTACCCGGCGGAAGCGGACATGCGACGGCCAAGGAGGTGGTCCGGGTGTGACCCAACTCTGCCATTCGACGATCCATTTTGCCGCACTGCAGCCGGCGTTGTCGCGCGACGGTGTGGTAATGTGCGGCTCCCGGCCTGAGGAGGGGAGCCCATGAAACGCCGCGAGTTCATCACACTGCTGGGTAGCGCAGCGGCAGCATGGCCGCTGGCGGCGCGGGCGCAGCAGGGCGACCGCGTGCGGCGCATCGGTCTGCTCATGCCAATCGACGAAACCACTCCCCTGTCGAAGACTTCTCGTTTCTGCGTTCACGCAAGCGCTTGCGGGCTTGGGTTGGACCGATGGCCGCAACGTGCGGATCGACCTTCGTGGGGGCGGCGATGACATCAATCGGATGCGAGTGCTGGCGCAGGAGTTGGTCGGCCTGCAACCCGACATCATCGTGACAGGCGCTCTGGCGACCCTTCCCGTCCAGCGGGAGACGCGTGATGCCGAGACCATGGCCGCAACTTCTATGCGTTGAAGAATGAGAGGCTATCGGCATGAACGGCAAAGCGCCGCCGGCCGGGACCTCCCCAGGCGCGGGGATCGTTCGGCTTTCCCCCGCCCGCCGAAACCTAAGCGGACAACCGATGTGCTACCAAACCGGACAACTCCGAAAGGTACCGACACCCATTTCCGTCTACCGTTGTTGGTAGCCATTATGTTTCCACGTATATTGGACCCGCATTGGACCTGGAAAGCTGGAAGTCATGAGAGATTTGCAAATAGACCTTCACGGATATCACCCTGACGAGATTGACGTTCCCGACCTGCTTCGACAGGCATGGGAAACAGGAGCGCCCGAAGTGACGCTCATCCATGGGCATGGGCGCCGTCGCGGTTTGTCGCCCGGCTTCGTAAATACGAATACGGGTTACTTCGGCCTTCGTGTTCGGCAAGCTATTCGTGGCAACTCGGCTCTAAAGCTCTGGGTGAAGATTTCGACAATGGACTGCTCTCATGAGGGCTCAACAACGGTGAAATTGCGAGCCAATCCGAACCCGATGAGGGCTGACGTCGTTTTGCCACCGCGACAACATCACCAACGGTGAGCGCACCGGCAGCGCGAGTCGCCAATCAGGAAGACCCCATCCTTGTGGTTGCGGCTTTGACCGCGAATGCCGCAGGGCGCTCCGGGAGCTCGGAGTACCGTTACATGACGGCGAACGAGATCGGCCACCAGCTCCGAACGCCCGGGTTGATCCTCCGCAAAGCGGTAGACGATCGCCACGTTCTCGCCGTCGACGAAGCCCGCGTCCTTCAAGCCCCGATGAAATCCACGCAGCTGGTCCGTCCAAGCGACAGGCGATGCGCCATGGAGAAATCCGCCGGCATTGCCGATTGCTGCGCCCACGCGCCACGAGCGGCCACGCCGCCGCCGCGCCGCCGAGTAGCGTGATGAACTGGCGACGCCTCATTCGATCACCTCGTCGGCGCGGGCGAGCAGGGACGGCGGTACTTCGAGGCCGAGTGCCTTGGCGGTCTTGAGGTTGATGACGAGATCGAATTTGGTCGGCTGCTCGACCGGGAGGTCACCCGGCTTCGCCCCGCGCAGAATCTTGTCGACATAGTCGGCGGCGCGCCGGAACAGGTCCGGCAAGTTTGTTCCATAGGATATCAGACCTCCCGCGTCGACCAATTCTCGAAATCCGGCAACCGTCGGCAGCCGCGCGTCCAGCGCCAAGGCGCTGATCCGAGTCCGGTTGGTATTCACAAGCGGTTCGCCAAAGACATAAAGCTGCCTCTGCGCGCCCCTTGAGCGCGGCGAATGCGGGCGCGATATCCTCCGCTCGCCCGATTTCGAACGTGGCGACTTCGAGGCCGAGCGTTCGCGCCGCTGCCTGCACTTCGCCGATCTCCAGCACGGCGTTGGCAATGCCTACATTGGCCAAGATCGCCAACGTCGGAGACCGGGAACAACCTCGCGCATGAGTTCGACCCGCTTGCCAGCAGCGTCGGTGAACTGGTTCGACAGGCCGGTGACGTTGCCGACCTGGTCGCGCCAGACTGTCGACGATGCCGATGCCAACCGGGTCCGCCACCGCCGCGAACACGATCGGAATGACCGACGTCCCCTGCTTTGCCGCGAGAATATTTGCGGTTGCGTGCGTAACGATGACATCGACCTTGAGCCGGACGAATTCGGCGATGATCTCGGGGGAACGCTCGAAGCGTGTCTTCCGCCCAGCGATACTCGATCGCGACATTGCGACCTTCGATCCAGCCAAGTTCTCGCAGACGCTGCACAAAAGCGGCTATCCAATGGCTCTGGACGGAAGGCGTATTAGCACCCAGGAACCCGATGGTCGGCAGCTTCCCCGACTGCTGCGCGCGCGCCGCGAGCGGCCACGCCGCCGCGCCGCCGAGCAGCGTGATGAAGTTGCGCCGTCTCACTCGATCACCTCGTCGGCGCGGGCGAGCAGGGTCGGCGGCACGACAAGGCCGAGCGCCTTGGCGGTCTTGAGGTTGATCACGAGTTCGAACTTGGTCGGCTGCTGAACCGGCAGATCGGCGGGCATCTCGCCCTTGAGGATGCGGTCGACATAGCCGGCGGCGAGCCGATACGGTTCGGCCTGGTCGATCCCGTAGGAGATCAACCCGCCCTCAGCAACGTAGCCGCGGAAGGGATAGGCCGCCGGCAGCTGGTGGTGCGCGGCGGCGGCGATGATCGTATCGCGTTGAATTTGTTGTGCGCCGGCTCCAGTGACGATCAGGCCGCCGTTCGTCCGCGCGCGAAGACCGTAATGTCGCGCTCAATGTCGACGGGGTCGCGCCCGATGATGGAGGTCAACTCCACACCTAATGACGGCGCCACGGCCTGGATGGCGCCGAACTGTGCGACTTCAAACGGATTGGCGACATTCCGAACGACTGCCACTCGCGCCACGTGCGGAGCAACCTGCTTGAGCAACTCTAGCCATCCGCGCGAGCTTTCGGGCGGCCAGCGCCAGCGCGTCGCGATGGGCCGCGCGATCGTGCGCGACCCGAAGGTGTTCCTCTTCGACGAGCCGCTGTCGAACCTCGACGCCAAGCTGCGCGTCGCGATGCGCGCCGAGATCAAGGCGCTGCACCAGCGCCTGAAGACGACCACGGTCTACGTGACGCACGACCAGATCGAGGCGATGACGATGGCCGACCGCATCGTCGTCATGCACGACGGCATCGTCGAGCAGATCGGCACGCCGCTCGAGCTGTTCGACCGCCCGGGCAACCTGTTCGTCGCCCAGTTCATCGGCTCGCCGGCGATGAACGTGGTCGACGGCCCGCTGCGGCGCGGGCGGCGCGGTCGAGGCGCTGCGGCGCGCGCTGGCCGCTGCCGGCCGGCAGCGGCGGCGAGGGACAGGCGGTGCACTACGGCATCCGCCCGACCGACCTGGCGCTGGCCGATGCCGGCATCGCGGCGCGTGTCGTCGTCGTCGAGCCCACCGGCGCCGAGACCGAACTCATGGTCGAGGTCGGCGGCCAGGCGTTCACGGTGGTGATGCACGGCCGCACCAGCGCCGAGCCGGACCAGACCGTGCACCTGGCCGTCGACGCGGCGAAGGCGCACGCCTTCGACGGCGCGAGTGGAAAACGGATCGAGTGACCACGAAACCCTGCATCGTCGTGATGGGCGTCAGCGGCTGCGGCAAGAGCACCGTCGGACGTACGCTGGCGCAGGCCGAGCTGCGGCCTGCCCTTCGTCGAAGGCGACGAACTGCACCCGCCGCGCAACGTGGCGATGATGGCCGCCGGCACGCCGCTCACCGACGAGGACCGCGCACGACTGGCTGAGCCACCTTGGCCGAGGTGCTGGCGCGGCGCCGCGCTGCGCGGGCATGGCGTCGTCGTCTCTTGTTCGGCGCTGCGGCGCGCGCTACCGCGACCAGCTGCGTGCCGGCGCGCCTTCGGTGCGTTTCGTCTACCTCGCATGGCACACGCGGCGCTGCTGGCCGAGCGGCTGGGTGCCCGCAGCGGCCACTACATGCCGGCGTCGCTGCTGCAGAGCCAGCTCGACACGCTGGAGCCGCCGCAAGCCGACGAACAGGCCATCGCGCTGGACGTCGCGCTCGCACCGGCCGTGCTCGTCGCCGAAGCCCTGCGCCGACTGGAGACCGCAGCCGCATGATCACGAACCAGACCTTCCGCCTCGACGGCCGCATCGCGCTCGTCACCGGTTCCTCGGCCGGCATCGGCTTCGCGCTCGCGCGTGGCCTGGCCGAGGCCGGTGCCACCGTGGTGCTCAACGGGCGCGACGCGGCCAGGCTGGCGGCGGCGCAGGCGCGAGCTGAGGCCGAGGGGCACGAGCTCAGGCCCGCGCCTTCGACGTCACCGACGCCGCGCGGTGAACGCCGGCGTCGACGCCATCGAGGCCGAGGTCGGCCGCATCGACATCCTCGTCAACAACGCCGGCATGCAGCGCCGCGGCGCCGTTCCACGGACTTGCCGCTGGCCGACTGGCAGGCGAGCTGATGCGCACCAACGTCGACAGCGTGTTCATCGTCGGGCAGGCGGTCGCCCGGCGCATGGTCGCCGCGCGGCCGCGGCCGCATCATCAACATCTGCTCGGTGCAGAGCGAGCTGGGCCGACCCGGCATCGCGCCCTACACCGCCAGCAAGGGCGGCGGTGAAGATGCTGACCAAGGGCATGGCGATCGACCTCGGGCCGATACGGCATCAACGTCAACGGCATCGGGCCGGGTTACTTCAAGACCGAGCTGAACGCGCGCGCTGGTCGCCGACGAGAAGTTCAGCGCCTGGCTGGTCAGCCGCACGCCGAGCCGGCGCTGGGGCGAAGTCGAGGACCTGCGCCGGCGCGGCGGTCTTCCTGGCCAGCGATGCGTCGAGCTTCGTCAACGGCCACATCCTCTACGTCGACGGCGGCGTGACCGCCTCACTGTGATGGACGGCTTCACCAAGCTTCGTGCTCTACACCGACACCGACGGGCGCGCGCGCTTCCGCGAGGAAACGCTGCCGCTCACCGAAGGCAAGCCGCAGGCGCGCCTGTCGGCGCTGACGGCCAGCGGCGGCGTACCAGCTGCGCAAGAGCCCGGTCGGCTTCCGCAGCGACTTCCACTGCACCGAGAACCCGCAATGGGTGTTCATCCTCGGAGGCCGGATGGAGATCGGCCTGCAGGACGGCAGTTCGCGCGTGTTCGCGCCCGGCGAGCACTTCTTCTCCGCCGACCTGCTGCCGGCGGGCGCCGCGTTCGACCCCAAGGTCCACGGCCACTGGAGCCGGCAGCTCGGCCCCGACCCGCTGGTGACCCTCTTCCTGCGCGGCGTCGAGATCGCGCTGAAGGCGATCAAGAACGTCCACGGCACACACGCTCGAGCTGCTCGGCGAGGCGATCGTCGGCGGCCGCTGGCCCGCGGGCACGGCGATGCCCGCCCGAGCCGATGCTGTGCGAGGAGTTCGGCGTCAGCCGCACGGTCGTGCGCGAGGCGGTGAAGTCGCTCGTCGCCAAGGGCCTGCTCGTCACCGGCCCCAAGGTCGGCACGCGCGTGCTGCCCGAAGACGACTGGAACTGGTTCGACCCCCACGTGGTGGTGTGGAAGTCGAGGATGGGGCTCACGCGCGAGTTCCTGCGCGACCTGCAGGAACTGCGGCGCGTGGTCGAGCCGGCGGCGGTGCGGCTGGCCGCCGAACGCGCGACGGCGGCCGACATCGCCGACATCGAATCGGCCTACGCGGGCATGAAGGTCGGCCATCGAACATGGCGGCGACTACGTCAGCCACGACCTGCGTTTCCACCAGGGCCTGCTGCGCGCCTGCCACAACCGCATGGTGGTGCAGATGAGCAAGGCGCTGGGCGCGCTGCTGCGCACCAGCTTCGAGATCAGCACCACGCGCCCCGACGGCCCGGCCAGCTCGCTGCCGCTGCACCGCGCGGTGCTCGACGCGGTGATCGCGCGGCAGCCGCAGAAGGCCGAACGCGCGAGCCTGGTGCTGATCGACGGCGCGCAGGAGGACATCGAGGCGGTGCTGGCGTCGCGCCGCAAGCTGCCGTCGCTGAGCCTGCCGCCGCCGCCGCTGAAGGCGCGGCGGGTGGCGCGGGCGTAGCCCCACGCGCCTGATCTTCGGCCGAACGTCACGCGCGCGGCCGCCGGGTTTTCCGGCGGCGCGACGGACAGGTGACAATCCGAAGCCGTATTCGCCGCGCGTCCCCCGGGGTGCCATGAGACTAGGTCTGCATGCGTTCGTCCTGCTTCTTTCCATCGCAGCCGCCGTCTGCTCGGGGCCGGCGGCGGCCGACGGGCCGCCGGCCAAGGCGCTCGTCGAGCGCAGCCGCGCCGCGATGCGCAACGATCCCGACCAGAGCCGGGCACTGGCCGAGCAGGCGCTCGGTGAACTCGCGACGCACCCGGACCCCGACCTCGAGGTGCTGGCGCAGGTCCAGCTCTGCGACTACTTCAGCGAACGCGATCGCGCTGCCGCCGAGCAGCACCTGAAGGCCGGCCAGGCGCTGCTGCCGCGTACCACCCGCCGCGCGCTGGCGGCGCAGTTGCTCGGCTGCGAGGGCGATCTGCGCGAGCTGGCGGGCGATACCGCACAGGCGATGGCGACCTACGAGCGCGCCGTCGCGATCGCCGAGACGGCCCACGACGACGAGGTGCTCGCCAACGCCCTCTACCAGCGTGGCTACCTGCGCGGCGTGCGCGGCGAGCTGGCCGCCGGCCTGACGGACCTGCGACGCGCCAGCGACCTCTTCGATCGACTGCACAAGACCGAGGAGGGCCTGAACACGCTGCTCGCGGTGGCGCTGCTCTACGACCGCATGGGCGACGCCCGGCAGGCGCGGCGCTACTTCGAGGAGGCGCTCGCCGCGCAGCGCAGCGCGGGCCTGTTGCGCGAGCAGGCGGTCACGCAGCACAACCTCGGGCGCGCGCTGGAGAACCAGGAATGTTTTTATCTCAGGGGATTGGAGCGACGCAGTTGCCACAACCAGCAAGCTTCGCCTTCTTCCAAATCCAAAATCTAAAATCAAAAATCTAAAATCCGGACTCCCCTCTACAGAGGGGAATGTTTACGAAAACCAGCTTAATCCCCTTAAATATAGCCAATTCCGGGTCAAAATCAAAATCGCGGACGCCTTACACCATCTTTCCGTTCTTCTTCAACACCTCACGCGAGATGACTACCTTCTGAATCTCGTTCGTCCCCTCGAATATCCTGTTGATCCGCGCGTCGCGGTAAAACCTCTCGATCGGCATCTCCCGCGAGTATCCCATCCCCCCGTGAATCTGCACCGCCATGTCGGCAACTTTGCATATCCCTTCGGAACACGTAAGCTTCACTATCGCTGACTGCCGCGAAATGGATTTCCCCTCGTCATAAAGGAATGCCGTCCTGTACACCATGGACTCCATGCTGTAAATCAGCGCCGCCATGTCCGCAAGCATGAACTGGATCGCCTCAAACTGCGCGATCGGCACGTCGAACTGCTTCCGCTCTTTGGCGAATTTCGTGGAGAGCTCCAGAAGTTCCTTCGACGCTCCCATGCATGCCGCACCAAGTCCGAGCCTCCCCGCATCAAGAGTCTTCATCGCCACGAGGAATCCCCGGCCGTCTTCCCCAATCATGTTCTCCTTGGGAACCCGGACGTTTTCGAGGCTGATGGCGTTCGTGACGCTTCCGCGAATTCCCATCTTCTTCTCCGGCGGACCGACATTGAACCCCGGAGTCTTGGTCTCCACCACGAAACCCGTGATCCCCTTCTCCGTCCTGGCAAAAAGAGAAACGACATCGGCAATGCCGCCGTTCGTGATCCACATCTTCTCGCCGTTAATGACCCACTCGTCGCCGTCACGATGAGCCTTCGTCCTCAGATTAAATGAATCGGACCCTGCCAGCACCTCCGTGAGCGCAAACGCACCGATGTATTTTCCCTCGGCCAGCGGGACAAGGTACTTCTTCTTCAGTAGCTCGCTCCCGCCGAGATAAATCGCGTTCGCACCGATCGATTCGTGCGCACCGATGAACGTTGCGGTGGACAGACAGCCACGACCGATTTCCTCCTGCATCAGGCAATACCCCACCTCGCCGAATCCGCCCCCTCCATATTCTTCCGGAAACGCCGCTCCCAGGAATCCGATCTCTTTTATCTTTTGTATGAGCTCTTCCGGAATCCGTTCGTTTTTATCGATATCCTCCGCACGCGGCTTGATTTCCTGGTTCACGAAATCCTTCGCCATGTCGCGGAGCATGAGTTGTTCAGCCGTAAATGAAAAATCGGACATGAGAAATTTCCTTGGTGGATGGGATTACAGTTCTGTGGCACTTTTTTGACCGATGTAACTCACAATGTCTTCCCCTCCATCAACACCAAGCACATTGCCCGAGAGCCACATGGCACTTTCGTCGGCAAACAGGACGAGCGCCCGTGCAATGTCTTCCGGCGTCGTCAATCTGCCGGCCGGATTTTTGCGCCTCGCCACTTCCAGCATTTGTATGGCTCCGGGGATCTTGCGCAGGGCAGGGGTATCTGTCACTCCCGCCATGACGGCGTTCGCCGTAATCCCGTAAGGTCCCAGTTCCAGGGCAAGCTGACGAATGTGCGATTCCAGTGCTGACTTTGCCGCCGACACCGCGCCGTAGTTCGGCAACGCCGTGTGCCCGCCCGAGCTCGTCATCGCGAATATCCGGCCGCCCCGTCGCATCAGATTGCGCCAGATCAGGCCCTGCGTCCAGTACACCAGGCTGTTCGCCATGACATCGAGCGTCATTTCCATCTGCGATTGGCTCACGGCATCTTCCGCTTTGCGAGCGATAAAAGGTTTCAGCGTGCCAAACGCGAGGGAATGCAAAAGGACCCGGATGGTGTTGTTCGAACCTGCAAACCGCTCCTGGATTTCATCCAGGGTCTCAGCCCGTTTGATGGCATCGGCGGCGTTGATGTTGAAAAAGACCGATTCCCGGCCGGTATGCTTGATCTCCTTCATGATCTGCTGGACCGACCCCATCGTCGCCTGACGGTCGAGATGAATGCCGAAGACATTCAGCCCGGCACGCGCGAACTCGATCGCCGTCGCGCCGCCGAACCCGCTGGACGCTCCAAGGATCAATGCCCATTCGTTGGACTTAAAACGAGGCTCTTGCTTCATGGGGACACGTTGAGGAAGTTGAACATTGTGCTCTGAAGGACTTTCGTATCGATGAGAGCTGACCAGTGTAGGTACCGCGGACCGCGTAGAACAAACCGACACACGGAGGTGAGTAACATCAGACGATACATCGCTTCCCCCGCTACATCTTTCTGCCTACTGCATACTGCCTACTGCCTACTTCTCTCTTCCTACTTCCTACATCCTACTTCCTACTCTCTCCTGCTATTCCACCGTTACACTCTTCGCCAGGTTGCGCGGCTGATCCACGTTGCAGCCCCGCGCGACGGCGATGTAATACGCGAGAAGCTGTAACGGGATGACATTCACAATCGGACCGAAATAACCGTACGTCCGCGGGACACGGATGACAAATTCCGCCAGTTGATCGATATCCCCGTCGTCCTCGTTCGCAATCGCAATCACTCTCCCCTTCCGGGCGCGGACCTCCTGGATATTGCTCATGACTTTTTCATAGATCGCATCTTTCGGAACGACGAACACGACCGGCATGCGGTTGTCGATCAGCGCGATCGGGCCGTGTTTCATCTCGGCGGCCGGATATCCTTCCGCGTGGATATAGGAGATTTCCTTCAGCTTCAGTGCACCTTCCAGAGCGACCGGGAAATTCGCCCCGCGGCCCAGGTAAAGGAAATTGGAGGCGTTCTTGAACTCCTCGGCAACAGCCTTCACCGTCTCCAGATTCTGGAGCACCTGCTCTACTTTTTCCGGCAGCTTGGCCATCTCCCGCGTCAATACCTGGGCCTCTTCTTTCTTCATCCCCCGGGCGCGGGCGATCATCAGGGTGATCAGTGAAAGAACCGTCAGCTGCGAAGAAAAGGCTTTGGTCGAAGCGACGCCGATTTCCGGACCCGCATGGATGTACACGCCTCCGTCCGACTCGCGGGCGATGGAGCTCCCCACCACATTCACCACGCCCAGAACCGTCGCCCCTTTCCCCTTCGCTTCACGGAGCGCTGCGAGGGTATCCGCCGTCTCACCGCTCTGCGAAATACAGAAGACCACGTCTTCGGGTGAAAGGACCGGGTGGCGGTAACGGAACTCGGACGCATATTCGACTTCCGTGGGGACTTTCGCAATCTCTTCGAGCATGTACTCCCCAACAAGCCCCGCATGCCAGGATGTCCCGCAAGCCACGATAATAAACCTCCGGGCATTCAAGAGCTTGTCCCGGACATCGCGCAGGCCGCCAAGGACAACCTCCGCATCGTCGACGAGCAACCGGCCGCGCATGGCATTGCGGATGGTCTCCGGCTGCTCGTTGATCTCTTTGAGCATGAAGTGATCGTAGCCGCCGCGCTCGATCTGGGCGAGTTCGAAGGTGACTTCCTGAATTTCCTTTTCCACCGTGACATCTTCGATGGTCATGGTGCGAAATCCGTTCGCCGTGATTTCAGCGATTTCCCCGTCGGCGAGATACACAACCTGCCGGGTATGATCGACCACCGCCGAGGCATCCGAAGCGACAAAATTCTCTCCGTCACCCACGCCGATCAGTAACGGGCTCCCCTTCCGTGCAACAACGATTTTGTCAGGCTCGTGGACGGAGATGACCACCAACCCGTATGTACCTTCCACTTCCATCAGTGCGAGCCGCACGGAGGTGGTAAGGTCGTGTCCCTTCGAGTGCATCTCTTCGATCAGGTGCGCGAGGACTTCGGTATCCGTCTGCGCTGGTAAAATGATGTCCCTGCTGGAGCAGCCGGGTCTTGATGGAGGCGAAGTTCTCCACAATGCCATTGTGGATGACAGCGATTTCCTTCTTGCAGTCGAAATGGGGGTGGGCGTTGACATCATTGGGCTCACCGTGGGTGGCCCAGCGTGTGTGTCCAATGCCGAGGGTGGATGCAAGCGAGCCGTTGGTCGATTTCAGCGTCTTCACCAGGTCGGACACCTTGCCCGCCTGTTTCTTGATGAAGAACGATCCATCCTGAATAAGAGCGATGCCGGCGGAGTCGTACCCGCGATACTCCAGGCGGCTCAACCCTTCCAGAAGGATGGGAACACAGTTGCGCTTGCCAATATAGCCCACTATTCCGCACATAGAAGGTCCCCTGGATTTGTGGCACGAATGTAAAAGATACTGAAGATAGGAGGGAAAATCAATGAAAATGGGAGTCGCCCTTACCCGTCAATCCCGATACAGGCCATCATTCTGCCCGATCGCTTGCCATCCCGCCGAAAGGAGTGATAAGAGGAATCGTGGATTGTACATGCAGTGCTGATCTCAAGGTGTTCCTCCCTGCAACCGGCCGCCAGGACCTGGGCCTTAAGTGCCTCACGGAGATCAATCGTGGTCGCCGATCCGCGGCGCACGAACGCCTGATCGAACTGGCCGGACACTTCCTCGCCAACGGCGTAACAACACACACCCGCTGCAGGTCCCATGAAGACGCGCAGTTGATGGGGGTCAGCTCCGCATTCATCCACGAGTCGCCGGACACCCGTCTCCGCAATTCGGAGTGCCGTCCCCCTCCACCCGGCATGGAGCGCGGCAGCATGCCGTGAAACAGGATCATAAAGGAGCAGTGGAACACAATCGGCAAACGTGACACAGAGGAACACCCGCGGGGTCGACGTGATCAACCCGTCGGTTTCGGGATACCGGCCCGCCTGATCGATGCGCCGGATCCGGCTGCCGTGGACCTGGCCCGGGATGGCCAGCTCATCCTCCTGAATCCCCAGGCCGCCGAAAAACGTCGAGCGATTCGCCTCGACCCTTGCGGGATCGTCGCCCACGTTGAACGAGAGGTTCATCTGCATCGAACGGGCCCCGCCGGCGCCGCCCCGGACACTCAAAGCTGCGCTCACGCCCAGCCCTTCGAAAATTGAGGGACGAAGATTCATCATGACCTGAGCGGGACTCCTTCTCCCCCATTGTCGTCGGGCACCGGCAGTGTAATGATCACTGTTGTTCCTTTTCCTGCCGTGCTTTCGATCCTGATGCTCCCGTGCAGATCGTCCATGGTTTTCTTCACAATCGCCAGGCCGAGTCCCATGCCCTCCGTTTTGGTGGAGAAATTCGGCTCAAAGAGTTTTGCTTTCACTTCCTCCGGCATCCCGGGTCCCGCGTCGGAGAATGTGACCTCGACGAACTTCTCGCGTCTGCGGGTGGAGATGGAAAGCGATCCGTCGTTGTTCATCGCCTGCATTGCGTTTCTGACAATGTTGATGAACGCACGCCGGAGCTCATCTTGATCGGCGAGAATGTCGGGCAGCGACGGGGCCAGGTGGAGATCAAACGAAAATTTCTTTTCCCGGTCGAACAGCCGGACAGATTCTTCGACGACGGTGTTGACATTGCACGGGATGACCTGCGGACGGGGCATCCGGCCGAAATGCGAGAACTCGGACGCGATCCGGCTCAAGACATCAATCTGGTTCAACAAGGTCTTTGTGACTTCTTCGAACACCTCTTTGAATCCTTCCGAGCCTTCCCGGTACACCATCCGCATATGCTGGACCGCGAGCCGCATCGGGGTCAGCGGGTTTTTGATTTCGTGCGCCACCTGACGGGCCATCTCTTTCCACGCAAGTTCCCTTTCTGCACGCACGAGGTTCTCCCGGCTTTCCCTGAGTTCCCGCGCCATCTGCTCGAATGACTTGATCAATTCCCCGATCTCCCCTTCGCCCCGGAGGTCGCGGAGTTCCACATTGAGGTCCCCCCGGGCAATTTTCCTCGTTGCTTCGGTGAGTCCGTGGATCGGGGCCGCGATGCGGCCCGCAAAGAGTGTCGCGAGAACGACGAGTCCGACAAACAGGACAAAATACACTGCAATCAAAAAAGCGTTCCGGCCGGCGACTTCTTCATTGAGTTCATCCTGGCGGTACAACATGGGCACGGCAATGACAGCCCTCACCGCCCCGTCTTCGTCCGTTATCGGACGGTACCCCACGGCGTATTCGTAGACTCCGATATTCTCCGTTTCAACGAAGAAGCGATCGCCGATCAGGTACGCATCCAGGTATGCTTCTCCACTGATGCGGCGATCCAGAATGCCGGCGTCGAAGAGTTCCGGCCGGCTGGACATAACAAGCCGGTTTGCCTTGTAGATGTTGAAGTCTGTCCCCACATCCGCCGCCATTTCCTCCGCGGTCACACGCGGCGCCATCCGGTGTCATCCGGTCGAGCGAATCGGTGGAAACAGGCAGGTTCTGTGCGATCGCCAGGGTATAGTCGCTGAGTCTCGTCGACGTCGCCGCCATGTGCCGTTCGCGTGCGTAGTAGCGGCTGTAGACCGTACTCAGTGCGAGGGGAATGAGGGCGGTCACCAGAAGCGCTGCGAGAAGACGATCGCGAAACGTAAAAGAGAGCGTTTCTCCTCTTGCCCGGCGGACAATCAGAGCCAGACTGAACGCCGCAAGGATCAGCACTGCGCAGAACGCGACAAGACGCACCAGGCCGACAAGATGCCATTCCAGCCCCGGCTCCTGGATGGAGAGCGCAACGACATTCCCATTGCCATCCGGCCGGCGAATGTAATAGGACTCAAGCTCCTGTCCTCCAATGGTCTCTTCGATCCACACAGCGGGCGCGCTCTGAAGGGCGGTCACGACCGCCGGAGGGATGGCCCGGCGAATCGGGATGATCGGGTTATTCGTCGTCACCACGGCGCCATCACGGTACTCCGAGACTGTTACCGGCCGATAGAACGATCGCAGGCCCTCCGGCCCGGTCGGACGCAGGACTCCCGGATTCTCGCCCCGGAACAGCGTCTGCGGTCCCGCCGCGACAAGCACCCGCGCATACCCCAGCACGTTGCCGTCGAATCCCCTGATGGGCGCAGAACCGTAGTAGACATGGAGCGCGGTGATCCCGGTGCCGATTCCCCGCATGGCGACAATCCTCTCGGGAGGAGGTATGGAGTCCGAATCGGTTTCGAGCGCAATCTGAATCTGGCTGCCGATTGCGAACCGGCTGATGGGAGTGCCGCCGGCGTCCGTTAATTCAAAGAGGGATGAATATCCTTCGCGACATGCCAGACTTTGCGCCCACCTGGTAAATGCCAGACGGGACACCGTTTGCGTGTCCCCGTCCACAAAACTCTCAACCGTGCTGTTGTCGGTCAGTCCGTTCAGCCCGTCATCGACGATCAGAGACATCCAGTTATCGATCGGCCGGACCGCCTCGTTGGCGAAGCTTTCGACGCGATCGCGATCCTTGTCGCGGATGTTGCGATCGATGAGGGGATAGTAGAGCAGGATCGCGGCAATGAGAAGAAGACTCAGGTTCCTCAGGGTAAGAATCGACTTCCCGCGGTCTTGAACCCGGAGGACAACTCCTGCCCCGCCGAGAGCGAGGGCGGAAAACAGGAGCCGGTACACGGTGTCCATCAACGGATTGTTTTGAATCTCACCGAATATCCAGGAGAGGAGAGCGAGGAGCACTGCTACGAACACCCAGGCAGCACCGGATGGACGGGATGTGCGGGACACCAGCTTGAGCATGAGCCGGACGGCGGCGATGCCGACGGCAAGCAGACAGACTGCGGCAACCAGCACGTCTGCCATCATCACGCTCAATTCGAAACCGGGAACAATGACTCTCGGGTCGTTCAGATGAATCGTAGAATCAAATACCACTCCCTGTGCAAGCGCACCGAAGGCGCGGAGGAGCCACAGAACCAGGAGGGCGATCACAATATCGGCCCCCACGCCGAGGAAGATACGTCCGGTGGATTTTTCCCCGGGAGCAGGTGCTGACCGGGGGAATCCCGACCGCGAGAGGAGATACCACACCGTAAGGGCAAGCGCACCGATGCTCAATGTCATATCACCGAGCGACTGGGCGATTCCCCCTCCGAATTGGGACGCGAACAGTGCCGGGTTGAACAGGGAATCAATGGTCACAATGTTCCCGATATCCAGTCCGAGCAAAGCGAACCGGATGGCCCAGATGACCACGACCACTCCGCTCACCCGCAGGAGAGAAGGAACGGTCGGCCGATCGAGCCAGCGCCATATGATCAGGGCGAGAATGATCAGGAGGAGAACGGTGAGGACGGTGGCTGCATTCTCGAACGGGAGGGCAGCGGTCTCAAGGTATGCCGCCCGTGGCGGCCGGAGCAGACTCACCACCCCCACCCTGCTGCTGTCGATGCCGTAGAGCACTGCCGACGCGTAGCGTCCATCCTTGCGCGGCTGGGCGCCAAAGGCAAAATCAAAGTCTATCGTGACCCCGAGACGGTGGGTCAATTCGGACGTAAGACCTTCACGCTTGATATAGCGATTATTGAGCGGATAGTTGACGTCGATCGTCCGCCGCACCAGGATGGCGCCAAGGATGGAGTGTCCCGAGCGGACAGGGATTGTCACGAAGAGTTGAGAGGCGATCGGCGTCATATTGACATACGACGCCATCTGGCCGGCGAGTGCAGCGTGGACTTCCTGCGGGTGGCGCGGGCCGCTCGGTCCTTCCCAGCAGATGAGCGAGCCCAGCGTATCATACACCTCGATGCCGACCTCCTCATTTCGCGCCATCGAGACAACGGCGTTGAAGATGCGGGCGTAGGAGGTATCTCGTTGGGAAAGGAAATCTATGACCGCGCTTTGACCGGCAATCTCCGTAGCGACGCGCCGTGTTGACCGCTGGATACCGGCGAAGGCTTGAACAGCCGAACTCAGGTAGTCAGCGCATTGCCGGTCGACGACTTCTTCAAAGTGGCTCTGGTCGTGTTGTACCACGAACCATTCCGCGAGGCGTGCGCCCCCTATCAGGAGAGCGACAGCAAGAAGCAGAATGAGTGAGCGGGAACCTCCCGTCCAGATGTTGCGCCATCGCGAAAGGAGTGCATTCACGGGGGGAAGGACTCAGTAAATATTGATGCGCGATATCACCCAACGGTCGCCTGAGAGCGACAGCGCAACATACACCTGGACGTACTCCCGGCTTCCCCTGTAGAGAAGGTTCGCTCCGCCGGTTGCGTACGGATTCACCTCTGATTCACCGATCGAGGTGAAGGAGAGGTTGGCAAGGCGGCGATTACGGAGGTACGAATCGAGCAAATAATAGGCCTGGTGAGAGCTGAAATATCCGTTTTCTCCTCCCCGGAGACTGACCTGGACTTCCGCGGCAAACATCCCTGAGAGTCCGTTCGCGTTGCCGGCAGCGAGGGTCCGTTCGATTTCAGAAAAAACCTCGCGGTATGGTCGCTTCGGGACTTCCGGTCTCTGGTGTCCGGCCTGGGGATCGCGAATCGGTGGAGTGGTGACGTACGCAGCACCGGAAAAATCCGGGGAGAACAGGAGGAGACAACTTGCGAGGATGCCGAAGAAGAGACGACTTCTCCCGGGCATTGAGTGGTTCATGAGCGTGCCCTGCCGCGTCGTTTGAAAAATAAACATACTCCATCGCGGCAAGAAATGCAACAATAAGAACAATGGAGACGGGGCCTCCCCTCCGGCCACCATCACCTCCGGAAGGTCGGCATCCCGGATCTCCATTGTCATATCCCCCGAGATCTTTCCTGTCGCTCCATCACATCGCACTCCTGACCGAGACGGGCGGCCGGACTCCCGATCCATGTTTCAACATCGGGGTGGAAGGCCGGACCTGATACACCCAGTCAAAAGTGACCCGCGATGGTGCAAGGCTTGTCACGCGGAACTTCGCGTAGTGATCGTCCCACGTCCACACGACATACGTATGTCCCACCTGCAACGTCACATCGTGCGTCGCCGACCAACCCTCCACGGGGGCAGTTCCGATATCCTGAATGGACCCTGTCGGACCCAGGTCCTGGATGTCGCTATCGGTGCGGACATCCATGAACAACGTATCGCGATAGTTTTCAAAATACATGTCGGCGTAGTTATCATCATAGGGGACGACCGCGTTCTTCGAAAAGTCGAACCCGCCGACCGCCGGGTATTTCCGGTAGTCGCCGAGAGCAACGTCATACCCTTCCGGTCTCGGGATGTCGTAGACGACGTCTTTGCTCAGCGGGCTTTCGTTGCCGTCGAAGTCATACGCGGTGACTGCGTAATAATAGATGTTCCCGTTGACGGCGCCCATGTCGACAAAGTGGGGTTCCCTCGTTGAGCCGATGAGATCATACCTGCCATTGTACGATGAGCTGACAAATACATTGTACCCTGCCACGTCCCGTTCAGGACTCCTGTTCCAGAAAAGCTCGATCGCATCGTTTCCCGTCGCGGTCACCAGACCGGTCGGAGCAGCCGGAGGATTGGAGTCCGTCGGCAGTGTCGACTCCGTGCAGCCGGCGAGCGCCAGCAGCGCCCCCAGGAGAATCCCTGAACTGTATGCTGCAATTTTCATAGGAGTGTTCTGATCAAACGAAGACCACGCGCTTTGCTCAAGCTCCGGCGTTTGTGTCCGGGCGTATCGACATACCTTTGGAGAGGGTAGCGCAAAACCCGTGCCAGCGGCGCGTCTCAAAAACCGCAGAGAAGTGGGGAAAAAAAAGGTGGTCGATCTTGCGACCGACCACTCGGGAGGTCAGCGTCTAATGAAGTGAGCAGTGCTTTCAGCCTGCGATCCAGAAACTTTCGCCGTGATTGATCACAGCGACAGGCTTTCCTGTCAGCCGGAATCCGCCGAACGGAGTATTCCGTCCCATCGACTTGAATTGCGAGGGGTCCACCACCCACTCCAACAGAGGATCGAAAATCGTAAGATTGGCGGATTCACCTTCGGCAATCCGGATCGCGGGGAGACCAAGAATCCTTCGGGGATTCGAGGACATTTTTTCGACGAGCTGAAAGAGCGAGAGCACGTTTTTGCGCACGAGTTCGGTGAGGGAGAGGGCGAGAGAGGTTTCAAGCCCGACGATACCGAACGGCGCACACTGATACTCCACCTCCTTTTCGTCGAAGGAATGCGGCGCGTGGTCCGTCACAATGACTTCAATCGTCCCGTCGCGCAATCCCTCCCTGACCGCTTCCCTGTCGTCGTTTGTCCGCAGGGGGGGATTTATTTTCGTGTTCGTATCGTACGACCGCACCATGTCGTCGGTCAACGTGAAATGATGGGGCGTGGCCTCGCACGAAACGGCAAGCCCCCTCTTCCGGGCTTCCCGGACCAGATCGACGGTCGCCGCGGTGCTGACATGGGCGACGTGGTACCGGCCTTTGGTGAACTCTGCAATATGGATATCCCTCGCCACCATCACTTCTTCCGCTATCCCGGGCATTCCCGGGAGGCCCAGTTCGGTCGAGACGAACCCTTCATGCATCACGCCTTGTCTTGTCATCTCGAGATCCTGAGCGTGCTGGATGAGCGTCTTTCCGAACATCGACCCGTATTCCAGTGCGCGGCGTACAAGTTCTGCGTTGAAGACCGGTGCTCCGTCGTCGGAGAACGCGACCGCGCCCGCATCGGCAAGTTCCGCCAGCGGCGCAAGCCTCTCGCCCTTTCGCCCCACCGTCACCGCTCCGATCGGATACACATCCACAATGCCTCCCAGGGCGGCCTTTCCTTTTGCCTGAATGGACCGGACGACGGATTCATCGTCGATCGCCGGTTCCGTATTCGGCATGCAGCACACCGCGGTGAACCCCCCGGCCGCTGCCGCCGCCACGCCGGTGGCAATCGTTTCCTTGTATTCAAACCCGGGCTCACGCAGGTGAACATGCATATCGATGAACCCCGGCGCGATGATGTTGCCCTGCAGGTTGACCACCTGGGCGGAAGGGGCTACCAGGTTTTCGCCCAGCTGCACAATCACGCCGTCGACGATATGAATATCCATCGCGCCCTCATGGCCGGAAACGGGATCGACCAGTGTTCCATGTTTCAGAAGTAGTTGCGCCATCTATCCTGCATTCCCTTCGCTTGGACTTTCAGGTTCAGTGAGCACGGAGCGGAGTCATTTTGACGAGAGGAGATACAGCGCCGCCATCCGTATGGCGACGCCGTTCAACACCTGCTGGAGTATCACGGAGTTTTCTCCGTCGGCGACGTCGGAGGTCAGCTCGACGTCGCGATTGATCGGACCGGGGTGAAGAATCGTGATCGTGCGCCCGGCTTTTTCCAGTCTCTTCCGCGTGATGCCATAGTAGTTATGATATTCGCGAATCGAGGGAAAGAGCCGGCCGGCGTCGCGTTCAAGCTGGATCCGGAGCACGTTCAACACGTCGACCTGGGGGAGGACGTCATCGATGTGGTGATACACTTCCACGCCCATTTTTTCGATTTCCCGGGGGATCATCGTCGCAGGACCGCACACGGAGACGCGCGCCCCCATGGTGCGAAGTCCGTAGATATTCGACCGTGCGACCCGGCTGTGTGAGATGTCCCCGACGATGCAGATGTGGAGACCTTCAATCCGCCCGATCTTCTCCCGTATGGTATACATGTCCAGAAGCGCCTGGGTCGGGTGCTCGTGGCTTCCGTCTCCCGCGTTGATGACATGCCCTTCGATCACTTTTGCCAGGTAGTGCGGCGCGCCCGCCGCGGGATGGCGCATGACCACCATATCCACCTTCATCGCTTCGATATTGCGCGCGGTATCTTTGAGGGTCTCCCCTTTGGAGACCGAACTTCCCGTCGATTGGAAGCCAAGCACATCGGCCGAGAGGCGGCGTTCGGCGAGTTCAAACGAGAGACGCGTGCGCGTTGAATTCTCGAAGAACATGTTGGCGATGGTCTTGCCCTGCAACGGGGGGACCTTCTTGATGGGTCGATCCAGCACTTCGCGGAACGACACCGCGGTATCGAGGATCAATTGAAGATCCTGACGGGGCATTCCGTCAAGACCGAGTAAATGGCGGCTGGAGAGAGGCATGGCGAAGCGTAGTTCCTTTAGTCTTCTTCCGGGTACATCAACAGCACGGCGTCCTCGCCGTCAATTTCCTTGACGTGGACGCGAACCGACTCTCGCGAGGAGGTCGGAACGTTTTTCCCTACATAGTCGGCGCGGATGGGAAGCTGACGGTGACCGCGGTCAATCAGCACCGCAAGCTGGATATTCTTGGGCCGGCCGATGTCGATGAGTGCATCGAGGGCGGCACGGATGGTCCGCCCGGTGTACAGCACATCGTCGATGAGGATGACATTATGATCATTGATATCGAACAAAATCTCGGTGGACTTGAGCTGGGGCTGCTCGAGTTTCCCCAGCAAATCGTCCCGGTAGAGGGTAATGTCCAGGGACCCGATGTCCAGGGTGAGATTTTCCGATTCCTCGATGCGCGTCGCAATCCTTCGCGCAAGGAATTCTCCGCGGGTACGAATCCCGACGATCACAAGATTTTTCGCGCCGTTGTTCCGTTCGATGATCTCGTGGGCGAGCCGTGTGAGTGTCCGTTCGACGCCCGCGGCGTCCATGATTTCCGCTTTTAACTTGCGCATGGTGTTCCCTTTGGGGTTACAAAAAAAACCTCCACGCCCGCCATAGGGGTGGAGGTTTTCGATTGGAGAGAAAATGATGAGGACATCATGGCTTCCCTTGCCTGTCTCGCCGGACAGAATTAAAGGGTGAGTGGGCGATATAGGACTTGAACCTATGACCTCACGGATGTGAACCGTGCGCTCTGAACCAACTGAGCTAATCGCCCTCGAACGCTATATACGGAAAATCCGCCGGGAAATCAAGATATCAGAAAAGGCGGAATTACGATTGCCCGGGTCTCGGGTCGGCCGGAGTTCGCCTCACGACAACCGCGGTCATATCGTCGTGCTGCGCGGCATGGCCCGTGAATTTTCGAACGTCCGCGTACAGGGACTCCAGGAAATCCCTTGCGTTCGACTTCGGCGACACGCCGACGGCCACCCGCAAACGATTCTCGCCGTACTCTTCCTGAGCCTTGTTCATCGCTTCCGTAAATCCGTCAGTATAGAAGAGCAGGTAATCCCCCTCCTCCATTACAAACGTCTCTTCCCTGATGACGTCTGCAAAACGCTGGCCCGGTTCCAGTCCCAAACCCAGTCCAGGCGGCTGGAACATTTCCACTACGCCCTGTTCACTCCGCCAGAGCATCGGAGGGGTGTGCCCTGCACGCGCAAGCGTCACCCGCCCGGTCGAGGGATCCAGGACGGCATAGACCATCGTGATGAACTCACCACGATCGACATTCTCACAGAAAAGCTCGTTCAGACGGATCATGACCTCCTGCGGCGATTCGACACTTTTCGTGATTGCGCGCAGGAATCCCTTGCTCAATGTCATGAAGAACGCCGCTTCGGTTCCCTTCCCGGAGACATCCCCGATCACCAGGCCGAGACGCCCTCGTTCCAGCATGACGAAATCGTAGTAGTCGCCCCCGACTTCCAGCGCAGGCACACAGCGCGATGCCACATCCAGGCCCTTGACTTCCGGCGTACGCTTCGGGAGAAAGCTCTGCTGCACCTGCCGCGCTATTTCCAATTCGCGCTGAAGGCGCTGGCGCTCGGTGATGTAACGCGCGAAAAGCGGGGTGATGGCTTCCAGGTCGACGGAAGGATCCGCGGTGAGCAGCGCAACCATCCCCCACGCCAATGGGATGCAGGCGAAACAGGTGAGAAAGAGTGCTGCCGCCCCCCAGGCGACACCCGCTGAGAAGAAGAGTGCGACAATCCCGACAAAAATCGAGAGAAAGAGCGCGACGAATGCCGAGAGCACGTCGACCCCGACGAGCGCGAAGCTGAGGGGCAGGAATCCGGGCAATCCGAGCAGCAGGATTGCCACCATCGGATGAACATCGATTCTCCCATACGTCCCCATCACCAGGAGAAGCGATCCCAGAATCACCAGGATCCACCGGTTCCGAATCCACGCGCGGAGGTACGAGAGCGCCACAATGCCGAATGCGACGAAGAACACGCTGCCCGTTATCGACTCGGAAATTGCCGTGACAATGGGAGAGCGCGCGCTGAGGATCTTCACGAGCTCGCCGTCGATGGACAGCGTGACGCCCGGGACAGTTCGCAGCACCAGGAAAGCGACAAGGAGATACAGGGACGGCGCAGCTATGCCCAGGACTGAGCCCAGGACCAGAGACCGGCCCACCAGCGAGTGGAAAATATGCCCTCGTGTCAGCAAATCGACGGAAAGAAACTTCTCCTTCCAGGTTTCCCGTCCAAGAGACTCTCCCACGCCCCATAGCACAATGAACATGCCGCCGATGAACAGCCCGGAAAACAGGGCCGCCAGCAATGTGAGCCAGAGTTCGCGGGGACTGGACTGGATGGAAACAGAAAGTGCGGTGACGATGCCGACAGCCACTCCTGCTTTTACCGCCAGCGCAAAACTGAGTTCATATGCCCTCATGCGTCTGATTGCCACGATTGCGGAAATAAGGAGCAAGGCGACAATCAGGACTCCCACCAGCGCACTCTGGATGATGGCCTCGACGGTCTTCGGTCCTCCGGCCAGACCGCGGTAACCGACCTCGACCAATTGCACGCGGTCGCCGGCATACTCGACTTTTACGGAAACAGGAAGATGGAGAAGCGTATCGGTGCTCACCCAGTTGCACTGTGTGAGAACGCGATGGGGAAGGATGGACTGGTTGATGTCAAAGGAGTCCATCCCTGCGAGGGCAGGAAAGAGCCGGTCAAACAGCGCGACGGCATGTTGTCTGGCCCAATCCTGAGTGACCCGTGGGAGGTCCAATGAATCCGGGATGTGCCAGTGATAATACTGGAGAGATCCCTTTGGGGAAAACCGGATTCGAATATCGCCGGAATCCTTCTCGGATTTTCCCACCGATACCTGGAAACTCTGCGTATCGGTCGGCGCCTGCACCATGCCGCGCGAGAGATTCCACTCAACCTCCCAGTAGCATCCCTCCGTGGAGCGCCGCAAGAGTTCCGTACCGCGGAGTTGACCTTCCCGGGAAAGAATCGTATTGACCAGGTCCGAGCGTACCTTCAGATTCGCCCCGGCAGCCGGGATCTGCATCGTCATCCCCAGTTGCCGCACCATGGACGCGGCCTTCTGCCCGGCCTCTTCCCCACCGACGGGCAGTGAGACCATGGAGTAGGGATTGACGGGGACATACAACAACCGGATGATGTACGCCGAAAGGAGGATCGACGCGAGGCTGCCGAGGAGAAAAAGAACTGTCGATTTTTTCATGCGCAGTCGGTTAGAGGAAAGAGAAGGCGAGTTGTTGTCCCCCTGCAGGCGAGACGGGGTTCACACCGTTTTCCCCCGGAAGATCCACCGGGAGACCTTCACGCTGCAACGAGAGGGAGAATTCCTTCACGTACCCATGGCCGAGGGTGATCCGTTCAGCGCCGCTTTCCCGCACGGCCCGATTGAGTCCGGGCCAGTCGGCATGATCGGAAAGGGCTATCCCGTTGACCGACCACCGGCGGGATGGCAGAGCCATCCACCCCGAGACTGTGTGGACCCGCATGGGTCCGATTTGCCCCGCCCAGGATTCGCGCAACGTCTGGGAGGGTGCAATGATGATCCGATCGGGCGTATGCGTCGCTATCGAACCGGCCCGAATTGTCGCGGCGGCAGGCAACGCGAGCCCGGCCTTTTCCAGCGTATGGTTCATCGCAGCGATGTTCCGGTGCACCGCAATCTCAGGAATGCGGGGGCCAAGCATATGCAGGAGCCGTTGCGCCTTGCCCAGTGCATACGCCGTGAGGACCGTCGTGTAGCCCTTCGCACGATTCATCTCGTAGATGCCGATGATCTGTTCGAGCGCTTCCGCCTGGGATTTCCAGCGGAACAGCGGGATGCCGAAAGTGCATTCTGAGATGAACCAGTGACAGCGTTGCTGTTCATAGGGCTCCGAAAGCCCGTCATCCTCCAGCTTGTAGTCCCCGGTGACCACGACAGATCTTCCCCGGTATTCGATTCTTACCTGGGCAGAACCCGGAACGTGTCCCGCCGGATGAAGAGAGAGTGTCACGCCGTTCCGCGAGACTCTTCGTTCCGTATTCGAGCGCTTCCCCTTTCACCCGGGGGTCGATCCGCTTCCTGATGACGGCAAGAGTGAGCGGGTGCGCGATCACGCTCCGATGGCCTGCGCGCGCATGGTCAGCATGCGCATGGGTAATCACCGCCCGGTCCACGGAACGGCGCGGATCGACATAAAAATCCCCGGACGGGCAATAGAGCCCGTTCGGGGTGTGTATGAGAAGATCGCTGAAGCCCATCGATGTCCGATTACATGTGCAGTGCACCGCTCGTCACTGCTCCGACGCCAACAATCCCGAGGACAATGGCACCGAGGATAGCGCCGAGGATGAAATAAATCACCAGCAGAACGACAATCGCCACGATAAGATAGACGACGACCTTGTCGGCGGGTGTTTTCATGAGCACAGGAAGACCAAGATACATCAGATAGATCCCGTATAAGCCGGCGAGAGTTCCGATGATCCCGAGGTAGGGGATGATATTGAGGACCCCGGCCACCCAGGCAGGCGTGTAGGAATAGGCTACCAGCTGCAGCGCTCTCCCGAGGTTTTTCTCAGAACCGAAGTTCGGAGCCAGAAAATCGATGACGAACGCCGCCAGAAACACGGCCAGAATCACAACGACGAACGTCACGACTGCGGTGGCAATCACATAGGTCAGGGAGAGGAAGTGCTCGAACAGGAGCCCCCCCAGAATCGATGCAATCGTGGGAATCAACGCCAGGGGGATCACATACCCGGTGATGATCTGCTGCGTATTCGGGGTTTCCCCTGCAATGACGGTCCACTCCGTCTTCGGGGACATGATGATTTTTTTCGCACGATCAACAAGATTCATGAGACCTCCAATAAAATTATGAAAGATGGTGGCATCAACGACGGTGATTGTGCATGAAGCTGGGGAGTTCATTATAGAAATGCAGAGAAGTTTTGATCCCTCCGTAGAAGTGCGACAGGCTCATGAATTCGTCGGGGGCATGAGCATTTTCGTCAGGCTGTCCGAAGCCGAGAAGGACTGTGTCGATCCCGAGTATTTTCTTGAACTGGACGACGATGGGGATGGAACCGCCCTCCCGCTGATACAGCGCTTTCTTGCCGAACCCTTTTTGCAGGGCGGAGACCGCAGCCATGACACCCGGGCTGTCAATCGGCGTGATTGCAGGTTCGCCCCCGTGAAGGGAACGGACCGTCACCGAAACCGTGGGCGGGGCGATTTTCTTGATGTGGCGCTCGAAGAGTTTTGCGATCTTGTCCGATTTCTGGTCCGGGACCAGTCGCATCGAAATCTTCGCCGATGCCTTCGACGGGAGCACGGTCTTTGCCCCATCACCGGTGAAGCCGCCCCAGATGCCGTTGCATTCCAGTGTCGGCCGCGCCCAGACTCTCTCCAGCGTCGTGAAGCCCTTCTCTCCGTAGAGCTGGCGGACGCCGAGTTCGCGCGCGTACTTCTTGTCGCTGTGCGGCAGCTTCTTGTAGGCGTCCCGTTCTTTCTTCGACAATGGCCGGACCTGATCATAAAACCCCGGGATTGTCACACGGCCGTTCTTGTCGTGGAGTTGCGCGATGATCTCCGTCAGGGCCTGGATCGGATTGTGGACTGTTCCTCCGAACGATCCGGAGTGGAGGTCCTTGTTCGGTCCGACAAGGTCAATCTGCATGTAGGCGAGTCCGCGCAGGCCGTAGCAGATGGACGGAAGATTCTCGCCGAACATCGCCGAGTCGGAGATGAGCACGAGATCCGCCTTGAGAAGATCCTTATGGTCCATCACAAACTGGTCGAGATGGTCGCTCCCGATTTCCTCTTCCCCTTCCACAATCATTTTGAGATTGACGGGGAGGCCACGGTTGTTCGCGAGAAAGGCCTCAATGGCCTTCGCGTGGATGAACACCTGCCCTTTGTCGTCCGCGGCTCCGCGCGAGTAGAGCCGGTTGTTCCGGACGGTGGCATCGAACGGAGGGGAGGTCCAGAGATCAAGGGGCTCCACCGGCTGCACATCGTAGTGACCGTACAGCAGGACGGTCGGCGCATTGTCGGCGTGCAGCCAGTCCGCGTAGACAAGCGGGAAACCGCCCGTCGGCATGATCTGCACATTTTCCATCCCGATGGACCGCAGGTGATCCGCCAACCATTCCGCAGCCTTCTGGATATCGCCGGCATTTTCTGCATTGGTGCTGACGCTGGGAATTGCGAGCCATTGACGGAGTTCGCCAAGATACCGCTCTTTGTTCGCTTCAACGTAGGAGAGAATGGGGTCCATGAGGATCTCACAAAGTGGGGGTCAAATGAGTAAACCAATATACAGAACGCCCATGACGGGGTCAACGGTTATTGCATGAGAACTTCGAAATGGTTTTCTTCCCCTTGCAGACACTCAAGGGAGGGTTTATGCATATTGTCGTGAATGGTGCCAATCTTCTGGTGGATCAATCCGGGAATGCTGCCGGGATGCCGGTGGTGTTCATCCACGGTTTCCCATTCAGTCACGCGATGTGGGATGCTCAGGTTCAGGCGGCGGGGAGGTTCTTCAGGACCGTCGCATACGACATTCGCGGTCACGGGATGAGCGATGTGGGAGACGGACAGTACACGATTGAAGGGCACGTCGATGACTTGTTTGCCCTCCTGACAGCGCTCGACATCGACCGTCCGGTGATCGTCGGCCTTTCGATGGGCGGGTATATCGCCCTGCGGGCCCTCGAACGCGATCAGACGCGATTTTGCGCGGCGGTCCTGTGCGACACCCGGAGCGAAGCAGACTCGAACGAAGCGAAGCTCAAGCGTTTCGCCGCGGCCGGAGAGGTGAAGCGGAGCGGGTCGGAAGCCTTCGCGAAGGAGTTTACCGGCGTGGTATTCGCCCCCGGCGCGGAAGACCGCATCCCGGAGGCAGTGCAAAAGATACGATCGATCATCGCCCATACTCCGCCGCTCAGCATCGCCGGGACGCAGCTGGCGCTCGCGTCGAGGACAGATACCACCGCTGCGCTCCCCTCGTTCAACCTCCCGGTGCTCATCCTGGTCGGCGAACACGACCGGACGACGCCGGTCACGGCCGCTGAGGCGATGCATGCGCAGATCCCCGGGTCTCAACTCTTCGTCGTCCCCCGGGCAGCGCACATGAGCAACCTGGAGAACCCGGAGTTCTTCAATGCGCGATTGATGCGATTTCTCGAAGAGGTGAATCAGCGGAGCGCCCGCGGCGCGTAATCTTCCGCGGGCCGCCGGCTAGAACAAGGTATAGATGAACGGTGCAAGCGCCGAACCCTGCGTGAAGACGATGAGGAGTCCGAGGAGGAGCAGAATGACGAAGATGGGGCCGAGCCACCATTTCTTCCGCACTTTCATGAACGCCCAGAGTTCCCCGATGATGGACAGCTTCGACGATGATTTCATGGTTGGCCTCCTGGAAGGATCGAGGATCACTCCTGAAACGCTTTGATGTATTCCACGACTTTCGCGCAGTCTTCGACCGAGACCGGCTGCTCCGTCGGGCCGGACTGCCGGGCAAGTTCGTGATATTCCTGTATGCTCAACACGGAAAACGGCCGCTTGAGCATTTTCTCGATGCTCTTCGCCGCGGATGCCGCAGCGGAAAGAGTCGTGATGAACGGGACCCGGTACTCGTAGGCCGTCTTTCCGATCGCATGTTCGTCCTTGCGTGAGACCTGCCCCAGCGGGGTGTTGATGATCAACTGCACCCAGCCGTTGCGAATCACATCGATGATGTTCAGCGTTCCCTGACTTGCCTTCAGAACGGTCCGGTTCTTGATCCCCTTCGTGTTCAGGTATCGAGCCGTCCCTTCCGTGGCAATGATATTGAATCCGAGCCGGACGAAACTTTTCACGATCGTCTCGGCTCGCTCAGTCTTGTCATTGTCGTTCAGACTCACGAAGACCGTTCCGCCCTTCGGCAACGGACTGCCGGCGGCCACTTGCGATTTCGCAAACGCGAGGCCGAAATTGTCGGCAATTCCCATCACCTCGCCGGTGGAGTGCATTTCCGGCCCCAGGAAATGCCGCGCGCTGGGAAACTTCGAGAACGGGAAGACGGATTCCTTGACGGCGACGTGTTTCGCCCATCCGTACCCTTTGACATCGAGCTCTTTGAGCGTTTTACCCGCCATGAGCTTCGCCGCGATCTTTGCCAGCGGCACACCCGTGGCTTTGCTGACGAACGGAACCGTTCGGGACGCACGGGGATTGACTTCGAGCACGTAGATCACGCCGCCCTGCATCGCATACTGGACGTTCACCAGTCCGACGACGTGGAGCGCAAGCGCCAGCCGCCGTGTGTAGGCAAGGAGCGTGTGCAGCTGCTCCGCATTGACGGCATACGGGGGAAGCGCGCAGGCGCTATCGCCGGAGTGGACACCGGCTTCTTCAATGTGCTGCATGACTCCGCCGATGAATACGTCGGTCCCGTCGCTCACGGCATCGACGTCGAATTCAAAGGCATCTTCGAGAAACCGGTCAATGAGCACCGGGAGATCCGGAGAAACATTGACGGCCTTGGCCATGTATTCCTGCAGGCCGCGATCGTCGTAGCAGATCTCCATCGCACGACCACCGAGGACATACGACGGACGGACAAGAACCGGATACCCGATTTTCTTCGTGACTTCAAGGGCGGTGGGAACATCGAAAGCCGTGCCGTAGTCCGGGCAGGGAATTTTGAGTTCGTCGAGCAGTTGACCGAACCTCTTGCGATCCTCCGCCAGATCGATCCCTTCCGGCGAGGTCCCAAGGATTTTGATCCCCTGTGCTTCCAGCGCCCTGGCGAGCTTCAATGGAGTCTGACCGCCGAAGCTCACGATTACGCCGACCGGCCGTTCCTGCTCACAAATGTTCATCACATCTTCGAACGTCAGCGGCTCGAAGTAGAGTTTGTCCGTGGTGTCATAGTCGGTGGAGACGGTCTCGGGGTTGCAGTTCACCATGATCGTCTCGTACCCCTCTTCCGCCAGACCCATCACGCCGTGAACGCAGCAATAGTCAAATTCAATCCCCTGCCCTATCCGATTCGGCCCGCCGCCCAGGATGATCACCTTCTTTCGGTCCGACCGGACCGATTCATTCTCTCTATCATAGGTGGAATAATGGTAGGGCGTTTCCGCTGCGAATTCTGCGGCGCAGGTATCCACGGTCTTATAGACCGGGCGAATGCCATGGTGTTCCCGCAGGGAACGGACGGAAAGTTCATCCCTGTTCCAAATTGTCGCAAGCTGCCTGTCGGAAAAGCCGTATTGTTTTGCCTTGCGGAGCAGGTCCGGGCCGGGATCGGCGACGCTGTGCAGTTCCTCCTCGAAATCGACGATTTGTTTCACGTTCGATAGAAACCACGGGTCGATCTTCGTGATCCCGTACAACTCATCGATACTCATCCCGAGCTGGAGCGCATAGCGAAGGAAGAAAATATTGTCCGCGTGAGGCTGTGCGAGATGCTCACGGACATTCTTTCTCCATTTCTCCCTTCCCCGGCCATCGAGCGCTCTGACATTCACCACGTCCCTTCCGTCGGCCCCGAGGCCATGACGGCCCTGCTCCAGAGAACGCAACACCTTTTGCAGAGCCTCCTTGAACGTGCGCCCGAAGGCCATCGCTTCACCGACCGACTTCATCTGGACACCGAGAGTCTCATTCACTCCCTTGAACTTCTCAAAATCCCACCGGGGAAATTTCACCACGGTGTAATCGATCGTCGGTTCGAAGCATGCCGGCGTGAGCCGCGTGATGTCGTTGGGAATTTCATCGAGCGTGTACCCGACCGCAAGTTTGGCTGCGATCTTGGCGATCGGAAATCCCGTCGCTTTGGAGGCGAGAGCGGACGACCGTGAGACACGCGGGTTCATTTCGATCACCAGGGAACGTCCGGTTTTGGGATCGACCGCAAACTGGATGTTCGAACCGCCCGTCTCCACCCCGATAGCCCGGATGATCTTGATGGCATCATCGCGCAACTTCTGATACTCTTTGTCCGTGAGGGTTTGAGCGGGAGCCACGGTGATCGAATCGCCTGTATGGACCCCCATCGGGTCGAAGTTTTCGATCGAGCAGATGATCACGACGTTGTCTTTGGTGTCGCGCATCACCTCGAGTTCGTACTCCTTCCAGCCGATGACCGACTCTTCGAGCAGCACTTCATGGATCGGGCTCTGTTCCAGGCCATGTCTCACGGCATCGTCGAATTCTTCGCGGGTGAAGGCCGTTCCCCCACCCGTCCCGCCGAGGGTGAACGATGGCCGGATGATGATGGGAAAGCCAATTCTCTCCATCACGAGATATGCGTCCTCGAGGGTCCGGACAAATCCGCCGCGCGCGCATTCGAGCCCGGCACTGTCCATTGCGGCTTTAAACAATTCCCGATCTTCGGCCTTCTTGATCGCTTCGAGTTTTGCCCCGATCAATTCCACACCGAATTTTTCGAGCACCCCCTGGTCCGCAAGAGCCACGGCCGTATTGAGGGCAGTCTGCCCGCCCATCGTCGGCAGGATGGCATCCGGCCGCTCCCGCTCAATGATGCGTTCCACGAACTCCGGCGTGATCGGCTCGATGTACGTCCGGTCGGCCAGATCGGGATCGGTCATGATCGTGGCGGGGTTGCTGTTGATGAGAATAATGCGGTAGCCGTCCTCTCGGAGGACTTTACACGCCTGGGTGCCGGAATAATCGAATTCGCAGGCCTGACCGATGACAATCGGCCCGGATCCTATGATGAGGATGGAGTGAAGGTCGGTGCGTTTAGGCACGCTGGGATTTGCGCTCGATGGATGTGAAAAGACTCAGTTTTTAATATAATAAGAAAGTGTGAGAAGAAAAAGGGATGGAAGCGGCTCATGGAATTGTGAGCGCGGATCCCCCGCCGGCGGCTTGAAAGAGAGCCGGGAATCGCGGAACTTCTTGAAGAACGAGGCATCATGAAACAACAGGGCATAAAAGCCAGGCGAAAGAGAAATCCGCACCCTGAGGCTGACCTGCCTCTCTTTTGTGATTACACCTGTCCTCACGCCGCCTTCGCTCCCGCCGACGCAGTCGGCGCCTGTCGCAAAGAACTGGCCGTGTACTGTTCTTTGCTGGAGAAGTTCAATAACAAGAACACTCGTTGCCTCGCAAGAAAGCTCGGCGACGGCTGGGAGTAAGAAGTAAGATGTAAGAAGTAGGAAGAAGGCGGCAAGCTCTTCCGATGCTAGGCCCACGGCTTTCTGCTTACTGCTTTCTGCCTACTGCCTACCGCTTTCTGCCTACTGCCTACTGCATACTGCCTATTGCTTTCTGCTTTCTGCCTACTGCATACTGCCTACTGCTTTCTGCTTTCTGCCTACTGCTTCTTTCTTCCTACGTCTTACTTCTTACTTCCTACTGTTTTCTTCCTACTGTTTTCTGCCTACTGCTTCTTTCTTCCTACGTCTTACTTCTTACTTCCTACTGTTTTCTGCCTACTGCTTACTGCCTACTGCTTCTTACTTCCTACGTCCTACTTCTTACTTCTTACTTCCTACCCTCTCTCCGTTCTCAGCAACACCCGTACGTCGGTGGTGTAAACTTGCTTGTCTCGATCACCACCTCGCCGTGGACGATATATTCCTTTTTCACCAGAACACGGTACCAGCGTCTGCATGCCTCCACGAGGACGACGATCGCACAGACCATGATGATCACCGTCATGGCGGTATTCACCGCCCCCTGGACAACATTCCCGCCCGTTTCCATCATCGGAAGAAAACTGTCCGTGATGTTCAGCCATCCCGCCGCCAGGGTGGTCGTCGCCACGAACAGCATTGGAATGAACGTGACCCACGCATAGCGGGCCTTCCCTGCGTTGATGATGGCGCTCGTCCCGACGGCGAGAGCCACCGCCGCGAGCAATTGATTCGCCGTCCCGAACATCGGCCAGATCGTCCCGATGCTGCCCGTCCAGATGAAATAGGCCCACGAGAACACCACGAGGGTCGTGGCGATGATGTTGCCGGGGATCCAGTTCGGATTCTCGAACCGTTTCCACACCCTTCCGCCGAACTCCTGCACGACAAACCGCGCAACGCGTGTTCCCGCATCGATTGTCGTCAGAATAAACAGCGCCTCGAACATGATGGCAAAGTGGTACCAGAACCCCATCAACCTCGTCAATCCCGGGATCCCGTTGAATATCTGTGCAAAGCCGACCGCCAGCGACACCGCCCCGCCGGGACGTCCCGCAACGGTTTCGCCCACTTCCCGTGAAAGCTCGGCGAGATTGACCGGCGTCATTCCGAGAGTCGCAAACTTCGCCGGCAACAAGTTGATCGCAAAGTAGTCCGCGGGGTGGAGCGCGCATGCTGCGATCAGGGCGATGACACCGACAAGTCCTTCCATCAACATCGCTCCATACCCGATGAATCGGGCATCCGATTCTTTGTCCAGCATCTTGGGCGTCGTGCCCGAGGAGACGAGGGCATGGAATCCGGAAATTGCACCGCAGGCAATGGTGACGAACAGATACGGGAAGAGCTTGCCGCTGAATATCGGACCGCCTCCGTTGATGTACGCGGTGAGGGCGGGCATTTTCAGATCCGGGTGAACAACGATCACGCCGACCACCAGGAGAAAAATTGTCCCGAGTTTCATGTACGAGCTGAGGTAATCGCGCGGCACGAGGAGAAGCCACACGGGGAGGACCGAGGCCACAAAGCCGTAAATGGCCATCGCGATAATAATCCCCTCCCGGGAGAGGGAAAAGAAGGACGCCAGGGGGGAATGGGGGATATAACTGCCGAAGAGGACGGCCGCGACCACGAGTCCGACGCCGATGACGGTTGCTTCGGCGATTTTCCCCGGCCGGATGCGGTACATCCAGAGACCCACAAGGAGGGCGATCGGAATCGTCATGGCGATGGTAAATGTCCCCCAGGAGCTCTCGTAGAGAGCATTGACGACCGCGAGACCGAGCCCTGCAAGAGCGATGACGAGAATGATCAGGATCGCAATCGAGCCTATGGTTCCGGCGAGCGGGCTGATCTCATTCCTCGCGATGTCCGCCAGCGACCGGCCGTTTCGCCGGATCGACGCGACAAGAATCGTGAAGTCGTGGACTGCCCCTGCCAGCACAACCCCGAGGACAAGCCACATGAATCCTGGAAGGAATCCGAATTGCGCGGCAAGGACGGGACCGATAAGCGGTCCGGCGCCGGCAATAGCCGCAAAGTGATGGCCGAAGAGGACCCACTTGTTGGTCGGCTCGAAGTTCTGATGGTCGCGCAATCGATGCGCAGGAGTGATGCGGGAATCATCCAGGGCCACGACTTTCGCGGCGATGAACGCGCTGTAGTACCGGTACGCGATCACCATGACACCTAACGCCGTAAGAATGAGCGGCAACGCGTTCATAGAAAATCCCTTCAAAGGATGAGGACATTTTTGAAGTGACTGACCTCCGGCCGGTGGTTTATCAGCAAGACCGCAACGACGTCGAAGCGACACACCTGCTCTTCGATGCCCTGTTCCGCAAGATAGCACCGGGCGACCCGGCGCATCTGCTGCAGTTTGTGCGCGGTGATTGCGCACTCCGGAGGGCCGAACTCGAGGTTCTCCCGCGTCTTGACCTCGCAGAAGACCAGGTCATCGCCGTCCATGGCGAGGATGTCAATCTCGCCGACAAGGGTTTCACAGTTCCGACCGATAATTTCGAATCCATGGAGTTCAAGAAAATGTGCAGCGATCTCCTCGCCGTGAAGGCCGATGAGCTGATTGTGGCCCGGATGTGACGAATGTGAGGCTTTCATATCCCCTCCTGTTTCTGCGCGGGAGAGTTTCGGTGTGCAGACCGCGGGCATGCGGGAGGGAAACCAGGGAATCGTGCGGGTCAGCACCCTGCTACGGGCTTTCTTCCCGGAGGAGGATGGAACGAAGGAACGATTGCCGGTGAATGGGAGAGGAACCAAGCTCGCGCAACGCCTGGAGATGCTGCGGGGTGCCGTAGCCCTTGTGTCGGGCGAACCCGTAGCCCGGATATTCGCCGTCCAACTTCACCATCAACCGGTCGCGCCAGACCTTCGCAAGGATCGATGCGGCGGCGATGGAAAAACAGCGGGCGTCGCCGCCGACGATCGTCGTGAAATTGTAGTCGACGGTGAGAAATCTGTTTCCGTCGACAAGGACATGATCGGGACGAAACGGAAGCTGCTCCAGCGCGTTGTGCATCGCGGCAAACGTGGCGTTCAGAATGTTGATCCGGTCGATCGTCTCGTGATCCGCCATGCCGATCCCGTACCCGAGAGCGACGCGAATGATCTCGTCGTAGAGTTTCTCCCTTTTCTCCGGCTTGAGCTTTTTCGAGTCGTCCACCCCCGCAATCTCCGTTCCCGGACGGAACACGACTGCGGCGGCGACGACCGGTCCGGCGAGCGGACCGCGTCCGGCCTCATCGACCCCGGCGATATGGTCAAACCCCAGGTCGTGGAAATGTCGTTCGAACTCAGAATTCATTGATGATGTTCACATGAATCTTGGCGGTGCTGAAGGTGTCCCCCTGGCCCAGGGCGAAGCTCACCCCGATGTTGCCGAGCGGTGTGTCAACCCGGACGCCGACGCCGTAGCCGTATTTGAACGCTTCCGCCGAGGGGAGGGCCCGGATTTCGTCCGCAGGACGGGCATAGTATCCCGTGTCGAAAAAGAGGAAGAAGAACGACCGCCGGTCGAGGACGAAACGGTATTCGGTGTTGGTCCACGCAATCTTCGACCCGAGGAACTGGTTTTCCCGGTACCCGCGCAATGTCGTCGCTCCGCCGAACCGGAACATGTCGCTCTCGCTCACATTCCCTCCCCGCACATCGTGACCATGGAGGCCGAACGCGAGAACCTGGCGACGAATGAACTGGAAGTACACCTCGAGGTCAAGTTGCAGGCGCTGGATGGTCGATGTCCCGCCGCCGAGTCCGGTGATCACCGACGCCGTGGCGTGCTTTCTCCCGAACGAGTACGCAATGCGATACAGCGCTCCGGAAAGCGGATTGATCGGATCGCTCCGCGTGTCGAACGCGAGATCGGCGCCGAACGAGAACGTGCTGCTTGCAGGGATCGGACTCTGGTACGTCGAATCGAAGGAGGGGATCACACGCTGTGAATTCAGCGTGAGACCCGCCGTAATATTGTCCGAAGGCATTGCTTCGAAGCGCGCATCGAGATTCCGCTGCACGTAACTCGAGTCCTGCTGACGCTGGAAAAAACCGCCGCCAACATTGAACGGCAGCCCGAACACCCAGGGCTCCATGTATTGCGCCTGGATCTCTTCCGAGCGCTGGTCCTCCCTCTGCCAGCGGAGCTGGAGCTTTCTGCCGGTGCCAAAGAGGTTCCTCATCGAGACAGAGGCGAGGCCCGTCACATACCCGCTTTGTCCTGCCGCCGAAGGGATATAGCCCAGCACTCCGTCAAAGGTGTTCGTGGACCCTTCCTGGACACGGATAAGCAAACCGTTTCGTTGCCCGTGCGAATAGAGTTCCGGTTCCTCGACGGAGGAGAAAATATTGAGCTTGAGAAGGCGCCGTCTGACAGCCTCAACGCGGACGGGATCATAGGGATCTCCCGCCGCGATGCGTGTCTCCCGGAGAATGACATCGGCGTTGGTTTCCTTGTTCCCTTCCACCCGCAGTTCACCGATGGTAACCCTGGGACCCTCATCAACCACGATGCCAATGTCGATGGTATCGACCTCCGTCCCCGGTCGTGCGGTGAGAGACTCGATGGAGCATCGTGCGTACGGGTGGGCGAGCTTTTCATACTCCCGTAGAAGATCGTCGAGATCCCGTTCAAGGACGGGCGGCGAGAGCGGATCGCCGGGGTGAACGGAAAATCCTTCCGTCCCCTCTCGTGAAAGAAGACTTTCCCCCCGGAGATGGATCGACCCGACAATGCTCCTCCGACCTTCCTTCACTGACACGGCAATGTCGACCTGTCCGCCGTTGGAGGAAAACACGGTATCGGCAATGCGGAGGCGTGCGTTCAGGAATCCCTGTGCCCTGTAGGCTTCTTCCACCGCGTCCAGGTCCGCGGTCAGGCGCGGGGCGGAGTAGACGGCTCCTGCGCGGACGGACATCAACTCCGTGAGCTGCCGCGGCGTGAAGTAATCATTGCCCGTGAACGAAATTGAACGGACGGTGACCGGGGATCCAGAGGCGGGAATTGCGCCGATCAGGAGGGCAAGGAGAAGGAGATGCGCTCCCCGGGCACGACGAGCATCCGGTGGGCCGCTCTCTTCGACCGTACTCTCCTTCGTGGAGGCGCCATACAACCCGTCCATCGTCCTCTATCCTCTCCGTGTATCAACGACTGTACCGGTATAAATCCGAAATCGGGGTGACCAGCCGGTAGTCTCCAAACCCCGTCTCGTCGACAAAAACATACGACTGGTTGATATCGTAGTACGACCAGACCTCGTACGGCTTGGAATCCATATCGAAGGGATGGCGATCAATATTGCTGGGAGGGCCGAGAATGATGTACACCATCCCCATGTCGGTTTTCCAGCCGGCGCGGTAGCGGGAGAAATGTTTGTCGGCGTAATCCACCCGTGCGTAATACGCCTCCATCCGTTCATTCCTCGGGGTGTTCGGGTTCGGATCGCGCCTTTTCCAGAAGGCAAGAAACAACTGTTGCTTTTCCTCGGTCGTCTTCGCCGCCTTGAGCGAGTCGAATTCCGAATCGCGCGCGATGTACCGGAGCTGGTCGATGGCCAGGTCGAGGCTGTTCACGCTCATCGGCATACCGCGCCACCGGATGACGAACGGCCGGGCAACCTCCGTGAAAAAGGCCGAGGAATCCTTCGAGCGCGCGACCAGCGCCAGCTTATAGTCCCCGACGGAAAGGGTGGAGCTGTTGATGCGGAGGAAGATATCGTTCCGGCCGGGCTCGAAGTATTGTACCGTGTCGGTCTTCCAGATTTCTTCATTCTTTTTGTCGATTACCGATGCCGTGAGCCGGACACTGTCCTGGATGCCCCTGTCATATCCCTGGCAGAAGATGTAAAACGCGTCGGGGATGATCCCCATGTTCTCGCTCACGCTGGGAACAATCTTTTTCACCCCTCCCGTGTCAACCATCCGGCTCAACAACATAATGCTGCTCAGGCTCAGCCCGGGCCGGTTGTACGAAGGAACCAGAAAGGTCTGCTTCAGCTGCCGCACATTTTTCGTGTCGTTGTCACGCACCTGGACACCCAGACTGTATTTTCCGGGTGTGACGGTGAACGATCTCTGGGAGATCTTCGCCGCCCCTCCCATGACCGTCTGATTGAACGTCAGCCCGCGGAGATGCTCCGTCCAGGTTTGTTCGCTGGAAACGTTGTTCAAAGAATCATAGAGGGTGGCGGTCAGGTCATAGGACGCGCCGTAGGTATCGCCTTCCTTGACAAACGAGAGATACTCGAATCCGACCTGGACAAAAAGGTCGATCCTGCTTTTGGTGGAATCGGAAGAGGCATACGTCAGCGCCTGCACAATGAACTCCGGGGACGATTCCGCTTCCTTATCCGGCGTCATCTCCTGTGCACAGACCGGCGAAGAAAAGAGCAACGCCGCTGCAGCCACCACGAAGTCGCGGCGAACCATGAGAGTCCTCTAGGGTTTGGCGTCAAGGGAATTGTCGGCAAGGGTGCCGTAGAGATCGTATTCGGTGCTGTCATCAATCAGAACATCGCAAAACCCGCCGATGTCCAGGGGGTGCTCTGTTGCGACAAACACCTCGTTGTCGATTTCCGGAGCGTCATGCTCCGTACGGCCGACATACCGGTCGTCGTCCAGGCGGTCAACCAGGACGCGCTGCCGGGTCCCGATGAGAGCTGCGTTTTTCCGGTCCGAAATTTCTTTCTGCAGTTCCATGACCAGATTCAATCGGTGTTCCTTCTCCTTTTCCGGGACAGGGTCGCCGAGCGGGAATGCGTGCGTCCCCTCTTCGTGGGAGTAGGTGAACACACCCAGACGGTCAAATTGTTGTTCCTGGACAAACTTCAGGAGCTCTTCGAATTCCTCAGGACCCTCGCCGGGGTATCCGACTATCAGAGTCGTCCTCAGCGCGATTCCGGGGACCCGCTCACGAATGGAATCGAGCAGGGTGCGGAGCGCACGGTTCGAAATCCCCCTGCGCATCGAACGAAGCATGGCATCGGCGGCATGTTGGACAGGCATGTCGATGTACCTGCACAGGTGGGGCGCACGCGAGAACACGTCGAGCACCTCGACCGGGAACTTCGCGGGGTACGCATACATCAGCCTGACCCACTCGATCCCGGGGATTTCCCCCAGGCGTTCAAGAAGTTCGGCGAGCCTCCTGCGCCCGTACAGATCCAGGCCGTAGTACGTCGTATCCTGCCCGATGACCACAAGTTCCTTTACCCCTTTGGCGGCAAGAACTGTCGCTTCGGCAAGGAGGGTTTCCATCGGACTGCTCACGTGCCTGCCGCGCATGAGCGGAATGGCGCAGAAGGAACAGGGGTTGTCGCAGCCTTCCGAGATCTTCAGATAGGCGAAATGCGAAGGAGTGGAAAGCTCTCTTTCGCCGAGCAGATCACGTTTGAGGTCGCCGCCAAGCTCCGCCAGGATGTCCGCCAGGTCGTTCGATCCGAAAAAGCGATCCACCTCGGGGATCTCTTTCGACAGATCCACGCGGTACCGTTCGGTCAGACAGCCCATGGCATACACTCTCTTGAGTCTGCCCTTCCCCTTCCGGTGCACCTGTTGGATGATGGCATCGATCGATTCCTGTTTGGCGGCATCGATGAACCCACACGTGTTGATGACGGCAATCTCCGCATCCTCAAGAGTGGGTGCGATGGCGATGGAATTCAACCGGAGTTGCGCGAGAAGCCGTTCCGAATCCACGGTGTTCTTCGCGCAGCCCATGGTCAGCACATGCACCGCTGATTTCTTTCTTCCTCTCACGCTACTCCTCGCCCGATGTCAAAAAACAATGAAATCCAGATAGAGAAATATCAGCGGCGATACGAACAGGAGACTGTCAAACCTGTCCAGCACTCCGCCGTGGCCGGGGATAAGATTGGAGGAATCCTTGACCCCTGCATCGCGCTTCAAGAGCGATTCGGCGAGATCCCCCAGTTGCCCAAAGACCCCGACGATGATTCCGCAAATGAGAGCGTTCTCAAGTGTAAGGTACGGCAGAACCAGGGAGCGCGCCCCGAGGAACACCAACACCGCAGCGCAGAAACCTGCCACGGCACCTTCCCAGCTCTTGTTCGGGCTGACCCGGGGGAACAGCTTATGTTTCCCCCACGCCTTCCCTGCAAAGTAGGCGGCCGAGTCGCATACCCAGATGGCGGCAAATACCGTCAACACAGTGAAGCCACCCCACCGATACACCGTCGCAACAATTTCTTCCGGCACGTTCGGCCCGTACACCGGGAAGTAGGCGTATATCGGGAAATCACCGGGGATGAAGAGTTCCCGGAGACCGACGAGCGAGCCGAGAAAGAGCGAGACATAGGACACGCCTGCCAGAGTGACGGCACTATTCGTCAGCGCTCCCGGCTTGTTGCGAAACAGCTCATACAAGAACACAACGGGCACGAAGACCAGGAAGAGGATGAGAAATGTCTGCGCCATTGTGGGAAGCGGAGCCGACATCCCGTGTGCGTGCAAAAATTCCAGGAGCAGGAGTTGCAGCCGCCCGTGAAAAAATGTCAGCGTCACAAAGAGTCCGAATACGATCCCCATCCCCGCCTGAGGGATGACGCTCTTCGCACCGGCCAGAAGATAATACTCCCGGAGCGCCAACGATGACACGATCGCCACGAATATGACAAACCACCATCCCCCTGCCATTGTCAATGCAACAATGACCGGGATTCCGATCACGGCAACCAGTACGCGGACCAGGAGATTGCTCATGCCGGCAGCCCCTCCTGTTCGGGGAGCGTCGTCTGCGGAATGTTGCCCATGGAGGCACGGTCGAGAAGGAAGGAAACGGGTGGGAATTTCGGAACGCGCTCTCCCCTCTGCCCTGCGGTGAAAGGCCTGCTATAGGGCCTACGCCTGTTCATGGGTCACCTTTACAAAGTAGTAAGTCGAGGCGACAAAAACCAGAAAGAAGACCACGGTGTTCGCGATGAGCATGGGACCATCCACGCGTGCGCCCGGCGAGAGCGCCAGGAAATCATCCGGCACTGCCATATAGGTTGCCGCGCATGCCAGAAAGTTGTTGAAAAAGTGAACAGAAATCGAAATCGCGAGGTTTCCTGACTTGTAAACCAGATACCCGAAATACGCACCCAGCAGAACAAGGGGAATAACGCTTATGGGATTCATATGATACGCGCCGAATATGATCCCCGTGGCAATCGCCGCCCGCAACCCTCCCGACTTTTCACTCAGACTCTTCTGGACAAGTCCGCGGAACAGGAATTCTTCCGCTATGGCAGGGACCAGCGCAACAGTAAAGAGGACGACCAGGAATTCCCCGGGCGTATTTGCCGTCACCAGAAGCCGGTAGGTTTCTTCGTAGAGTCCCTTCACCAGGTCGATGATTTCCCGGACTTTCGATGGCAACGGCATTGCGTCCTGAATCATCATATAGGCCTGCAGCAGTTGCTGGAGCGAAAACACTCCGAGCACCGAGAGCATAGTCTGCCTGACGCCCGGCCATTTCAGCGAGAAAGCGGCTCCCAGTTTGCGGTAGCGGAGGCGGCCCAGGATCAGCGTTGGAACGAGAATGAGCAGGATCTGACTTGCGACAGTCGCCCAGCGAACAAACGATGCGTTGTCCGCTGTGACTTTGCCCCCGGAGAGGAGATAGGCTATGCCGCCGCCAATCACCTGGTAGAGAATGAACACCAGAATAAGCGTGACCGTGGCGAATGCCACGGAATTCATCCGCTGCCAGAAGGGCAGGGGCTGTATCGCGGGAGGTTGGACGCCGGTGGGTTGTTCGCCTGCGGGGGGGAGGGGCTGTTCAATCATTGGGCGAGCTCCGACACAATCATCGCCCCGAGCAGGGGGATCATGATTTCGTGATGCCCGATGAAGAAATATCCTTTGCCGCCATCCTGTGTGGGACGAAGTTGGACATTCATCATCGGCCTGTAGTGCGCAAACATATCGAAGACGGCCGTGGTGAAACCCCGGGCTTCTGCCCCGAGATTCCTCGCAACGGTCAGGGCTTTCAAAAATACCTCCGGCAGGATTACGGCAGACCCGACATTCATCACCACTCCACCGTCCACGAGAGCCTTGCACGTCTGCGCGAGGCCCCGGAAATCCCGCATTGTCAGCTCGCCGGTCGCGGCACCGTCCATGCTGGGCTGCTGGTGAACAATGTCAGTCCCGATGGCCGCATGAACCGTGACAGGAATATCGTTGCGAACGCACGACGCGAGGATGCTGAACCGGAGGTTTGGCGCCTTCTCCTTGATGAGACGCCGGCCGAGAGATTCACCGTATCCGGGTTGTTCCAGCCGTCGCCGGTATGCGCGCTTCAGTGTGCCGTTGATGAATTCTCCGGTCTCCCGCACCATGCCGAAACTTCCGTCGACCAGATTCGCAGCCACGTCTTCCGAAGTCTGGCCCCAGATCGCGGTTTCGACGTCGTGAATGGCCGCGGCGCTGTTCATTGCAACGTGAGTGATGATACCGCGGTCGATGAGGTCGATGACCACGGGGCTGAGTCCCACTTTGACCACGTGGGCGCCCATCATGAACACCACGGGTTTGGATCCGCGCCGGGCGGCAAGGATCTCCCCAACCAGTGCCTTGAGGTCGCGGGCCAGGAGGACATCGGGAAGTCCCTGAATGAATGAACGAAACGAATCCTCCTGTGCACTGAAGGGCGAGGCGAATTGCGTGAGCGATACTTTGCTCTGCCGCGCCGCCATCGCGATGGTTTTCACCCGCTTGAGATTGACGCGCTTTGCTGGTTTCATGACGTCTGTCTTGAGTTATTTGATCCGCGCGCGGGGCGGTCCGGCCAACCCCGAGTACTCGCGTAATTCTGTATCGATCGATCCAATCAAGACCTTCGTATTCACTCTCAGAGGGATCTTCAGCACGTCGTCCGAAAGCCAGATCACCAGCCGCCCCTCACTTTTGAACAGACCGCCCTCTTTCACGAGTGGCTCGACGACAATGGAATTGAACGTTCCGGCGGCAATCTCCAGCTCCTGCCTCCCGAGTACCCTCACCCCCAGTTCGTACGTGGAATCCTTGTAGAAATTCTCAAGAGTGAATACTTCGCCCACTTTGGCATTCGAGAGATCGAGGGTGCGGAAATAATAGAAGGCGGACATAATATCGTGGACATACGCCGGAATCGGATGGTCACCGTCGCTTGTCCTGGCAACATGATTCACCTGGTCGAAATCAGCCGTGAAGTCCCGCGAGTACGAGCCTTCACGGATGTGTTGTTCAAAGCGAAGCGGCGCAATCGCGTCGACATCAATAAACGTAAGGTACCGGTCTTCAACTTTGTAGACCCAGGAAAAACTCGGCAACGAATTCACGGTGAACTCGACGCGATAGCAGCGTCGGCCGTTCATTTCCTGATAGGAAGGAATCGCCATCACCGCCGTTCCCGCCGTTATGAACCCGTAGTTGACGTCAAAGGTCAACCGTTCTCCGACCGCAAAGGCGTGGTTCTCCACCTTTCGATACTGGAAGGGCGGCGGCGCGAATTTTTTCCCTGAGTCCGCCGCCGGGGAGACGGGAGCAAGGCGGATGGAGTCAACGGGCGCCGGAGCCCGGGTCCCCGCAGTATCCTGATGCTTGCTGAGAACGGTCGTTTGACTCTTATGGACGGTCCTCTTTTTCTTTGTCTGCTGACCGGAAGAAAGGACACCGAAGAGGACGACAAGGGCCAGGACGCACCCGAGCATTCCCGGCCAGCGGTTCCGACGATTCATGCCTCGTTTGCTCCTTTCCGTGAGACCGGCCTATCGAGAGCATTATTCGCTGCTGCTGCGACCTGGTCGACCGGGATGGAGAGCATGCAGATGCACGGAGCCTTCCGTGAACACCGGTTGCACGATCCCGGACCCGAACCGGAGAACACCGCCGAATTCCGGGAGTAGGGACCCCATCGCATTGCGCTCATGGGAAGAACCGGCGGATAGAGTCCGATGACGCTCGTCCCCAGCGCCGTTGCCAGGTGAAGCGGGCCGGTGGAGTTCGAAATGAAGAGCGTGGCGCGCTCGAGAAGTGCGGCAAGGGAAACCAGGCGCAACCTCCCCACGAGAGAAATGAAGGCAGGGCCTCCGGGAGTGACGACCTGCCTCAGAGTGCGTTCTTCCGACGGCATCCCCGTGACGACGACGCTGACGTCCCCCCGGCTGAGGAGGCGAGCGCCGACTTCGCGAAAGCGCTCCGCGGGCCATTCCCGCGCCGAACCACCGCTGGCCGGATGGAGAACGACCACTTTTCGGCCGGCCTCCACGCCGAGCGATTCCAGCACAGCGCGGATTTCGCGACGGGCATCCTCAGGGACTCTGATCCCGTAGTGCGGCGTTTCCGGAGGATCGACCGGCATCCCCAGGGGGGCGAGGAGTCTGAGGTTGTACTCCAATTCATGATGTTCGGCGGTCTTCCGGTGTTCGTAGACTTTGTCCGTCATCAACCCGGAGTACCAGCGATATCCGCTCCCGACGCGCACGGGGATCCGCGCAGTCGCGGCCAGGAGCGCGTTCCGTAAGGTCGGCCGGACGATGATCGCAGCGTCGAAGCGCTTTGCCCGTAATTCATTTCTCAGCGCCAGAAAGGGCTTCGGCTTCCCCTGCTCATCGTCGTCCCAGAGGACGTCGTCGACAAGAGCGTTGCCGGCAAGCAACGGCCGGACGTACGTGCGCGCGAGCATGGTCACGTGTGCCGATGGTGCGGCGTTGCGAATGGTTTCACAAACGGGCAGGGTGAGAATCACGTCGCCCAGACGATCGGTTCGGACAACAAGAATGTTGCGTAGCGTCTGGATCATCAGGCGAAGGCGTCTACGGGGAGTGACTGGCACGCATCATGAGACATTGGGGTAATATAGCGGAATCGGCAAGGAGAATCCACTCCCGGAGTCTCCCTACCGCTGGAAGCCCCCGGAAATAAGCGCGCGTTTGTCGTCCTGAAGCCGTCGCAACTCCCGATAGGCCGCAGCAGTGTCTTCTCCCCTCGCCTCGAATTCCTTGAATTTCTTCGCGGCCTCGTCAATCTGGTGATCCAGTTCACGAACTCGCAGTCCGACGACCGCGTCTTCAGCAAGTTTCAATGGATCCGGCGTCTCCGGGACTCCGCCCGCCTCGGACCAGCGCGGGTTGATTTCGTAGCGTTGCATCATGAGTGATGACGCAAACCGTTTGACCGCATCGTCCTCCAGGGCATCAAGAAAGGCGCTGGGTTCGAAGTGCCCGCCCGCATCGATAAGCTCTGCGAGACGATCGGCCACCGCTTTTGCCTCCGGATTGGAAAACATCGCCGGGTCGACATAGGTGAACACGAAACGGATCACGTCATCGCCGTTGTCCAGCATGACCTTTATGGTGTCGCGCTCGGCGACCGGCACCGACGAAATCTGCGCTTGCGAACCGGCGGTTCCGGATTGGGAGGATTCGAGCCCCTGCTTCTTCACCTCCCGCGGGATTCGCCCCAGGGTCGAATCGAGCTCGCGACGGATCACCCCCTCCGGCAGCGAATAAATTGACGCTACCTGCTGCAAATAGACATTCCTGCGGAGCTCGTCCTTCATGCGTGCGAGGGTTCCGACGATGGATCGGATCGCCCTGACTTTCCCCTCCGGGCTGGCAAGAAGTCCCATCCGTCGGAAAAAGTTGGCTTTGAAATCCAGAAACGACTCAGCCTGGTCGATCAGATCCTGAAACGCCTTTCCGCTGTTTTTCCGCACGAAGGAGTCAGGATCCTCCCCCTCGGGCAGTTCGGTGACTTTTACTTCCAGCCCCTGTTCAATGACGAGATCGACTCCGCGCATCATTGCTTTGGATCCCGCCGAGTCCGCATCATAGACCAGAACAATCGTATGGGTGAACCTGTCCACCAGGCGGATCTGCTCCTCGGTGAGCGCCGTGCCGCTGGACGCGACGATGTTATGAATGCCCGCCTGCGCGCAGGTGATGAGGTCGGCATATCCTTCCACGAGAACGACATAATCCTTCTCCCTGATTGCATCCTTTGCATGGGAGAGTCCATACAGCACCCGGCTTTTATTGTACACCGGGGTCTCCGGCGAGTTGATGTATTTCGCCAGCTTGTCGTCATCCCGGAGTTTCCTGGCGCCGAAAGCGATCACTCTCCCCCCCGGGGAGAAGATCGGAAACATCGCGCGTCCGCGAAACCTGTCGTAGTATCCGGTGCCTTCTTCCCGGCGGAGGATCAGCCCTCCCCGTTCGAGCAACTCAATCTCGAGCTTTTCCTTCGCACCATGCCGCAGCAACCCGTCCCATGCATTCAGGGAGTAGCCCAGGCCGAATTTTTTTATCGTCTCCTCTGAGAATCCCCGGTCGTGAAAGTACTGGCGTCCGACACTCCCTTCCGCTGAATTGACCAGCATGTCATAGAAATAGAGGCCGGCGAGCCTGATCACGTTATAGAGCGCTTCCTGTTCGCTCGCCTGCGCCTGTGCAGCCGGGTTCTCCTCCGGAAGAGCAATCCCCGCACGCTCGGCGAGTGTCTTGACCGCCTCCAGGAACGAGAGCTTGTCATGCTGTATGAGAAACGTGAAGACGTTGCCTCCCGCGCCGCAGCCAAAACAGTAGTACATCTGCTTTTCGGCACTGACACTGAAGGAAGGCGTCTTCTCCTGATGAAACGGGCAGAGTCCGGTGTAGTTCTTCCCCCGTTTTTTCAGCTTCACGTAAGCCGAGATGACGTCCACAATATCGGACGCGGTGCGGACCTCATCTATTTTTTCGTCGGGTATGCGCATGCATGGAGGGTGAATAGTACAGAAAAGTACGCAAGATGGGGGCAAGAGGCAATCAATGGACAATGGACAATGGACGATGGACAATGGACGTTGGGTGAGGAGAAGAGCCCGGGCATTGCGGCCGGAGTCTTGCGATAGGGGTCAGAATCAAGTATCTTGTGGGACGCGACTATCCACTCAGGAGACGGGCCCATGCGCATCCTTGCCGTCGAAGACGAACCCGAATACCTTGAAATGCTCCAGGAGGTGATGAGCAGCCTCGGCCACACCATTGTCATCGCTCCCAACGGCGCCGAAGCTCTTGCGGTGCTCGAGAAGCAGATCATCGATGTGGTGGTCTCCGACGTCCGCATGCCGGAGATGACCGGCGTCGAGTTTCATCAGAGATTTCGGCAGCGTCCGGAACACCTGAACACCCCGTTTATTTTTCTTACGGGGGTCGACGACCTCACCGAGGTGCGCGCCGCCTGCAAGACCGATGCCGACCTGCTTCTTCAGAAACCCTTCCCGATTGACAAACTGATCAAGATGTTTTCCGGCAAGATGAAATGAGCCGGTGAGGTGTTTCGCCGGACTCCCGCCCGTTGTTCACGCACGTCCTCTCGCGCATGGAACCGGCCGGGAAAAAAACCAAACAGGGCAACTGCAGAAAACGCAGTTGCCCTGTTGGCATTACCGGGGTCCCTTGCGCACAGCCGGGACGCCAGGAGAACCCGTTCAGACCTTGGCTTTGTCCGGCTCGTACACCTTCGCCGGACGGGATTTCTTCCTGGTGTATTTCTTTTCCACCGTGGGCGTCTCCACCTTTGGCGATTCCTCGACGTCCGGGTAGACGTAGATGTCGTATTTGTAATTCCGGAGCACGATCTGATTGCCATTGCGCCCGAGCACATACTGGGGCAGGAGCGGAATCTTTCCGCCGCCACCGGGCGCATCGATGACAAAATACGGTATCGCAAGTCCCGACGTGTGGCCGCGGAGCTTGTCCATGATTTCAAGCCCTTTGCTCACAGGCGTACGGAAATGGTTCGCCCCCTTGGTGATATCGGCCTGATAGAGATAATACGGCCGCACACGCATCGTGAGAAGTTTCCGGAAGAGCTCGAGCATGACATCGGCGTCATCGTTGACACCCTTCATCAGGACGGCCTGGTTTCCGACCGGTATCCCGCCGTCAGCAAGCATCTCACAGGCCCGCTTCGCTTCGGGAGTGCACTCCCACGGGTGATTGAAGTGGGTATTGACGTAGATCGGATGATATTTCCGCAGCATTTTCACCAGCTTCGGTGTGATGCGCTGGGGGAGAACGCAGGGCATTTTCGTGCCCAGCCGGATAATCTCGACATGGGGGATCGCCCGCAGCCCGCTGATGATCTTTTCCAGCATGAAATCGGTCAGCATGAGAGGATCACCGCCGGACATGATGATGTCCCGGATCTCCGGGTGCGCGGCGACATAGTCGATCCCGTCCTGGATATACTTCATGTTGATCTTCGACGAATCGCCGACCTTGCGTTTCCGCGTGCAGAACCGGCAGTACATCGAGCACTGGCTTGTGGTCAGAAAGAGCACCCGGTCGGGATAGCGATGGACGATGCTCGGCACGGGGCTGTGGGAATCCTCGGCGAGCGGATCTTCCGGCAATCCATCTTCTTCCAGCTCCTTCCCGTCAGGGATGCACTGCAGCCAGATCGGATCGCCGGGATACCGGATAAGACTGAGGTAGTATGGATTAATGCGGATGTGGAACAGATTATTCAGCCGGTCAGCAAGGTCCTTGTCGAATCCAAAGCGTTCCACCAGATCCTTCCCGCTGTCTACACTCTTGCGCAGCATGTCTTGCCAGAGTTCCATACGTGCCTCTGATCCTCCGATTATTGTGAGACATATTTTCCAAATACCACAAGATCATCGCCGGGCCGGTAGTAGCCGGCAATATGGGCGATCTCCTCGTATCCGACGGTCCGGTAGAACCTTCTCGTCGGTTCATACGCCGGGCGCGACGAAGTTTCAACGATAATCAATCTTCCTTCGCGCGCACGGACGAGCGCTTCTGCATGCAGCATCAATTGAGAGCCGATGCCCTGTCCGTGGCGATTCGGATCCACGGCGATCCAGTAGAGATCAAACGTTCCGGCGGTTGCCGGGGTGGGTCCGAGGCAGTAGTAGCCTGCGAGACCGCGTGCATCCTGGTACACGTTGATGATATAATCCTGCTGGTCGGGCTTGTCGAGAACCGCATCGATCAGCTCCAGCGCGATCGCAATTTCGTCGTCACCGAACACCCCGGTGGCTCCGAGGATGCCTGCCAGAGGCTCACGATCCGACCGCAGAAGCGGCCGCATCGCGGCGCCGGCAACATGCACCGGCTCACCCACGAGAGCGTTCAAGCGCACTCTCCACGATTTTCCCGATGGCGTCGGAGTATGAGAGCCCGTACGTTCGGGTGGACCGCGCGAAACCGGCCTCATCCGAGATATCCGGGTTCGGGTTGACTTCCAGGACGTACGGTATGCCGTCCTTCGAGAGACGGAAGTCTATCCGTGCGTAATCACGGCACCCGATCAGGTTGAAACATCGCAGAGCCATATCCTTGACCTCCGCCTCAACCTTTGCCGGGACCGGTGCCGGACACACGCCCTTTGTTCCCTCGTACGCGATCGAGCCGTGAATCCATTTCGCTTCGTAGCTCACGATCCGGCGCATACCGTCTTTCAAACCCGAGAAATCGATCTCGCTGATGGGAAGAACGAGGGGGTTCTTCGATCCCAGGATGGCCACATTGAGCTCACGCCCCTCGATGTACTCTTCGACCAGCGCCGGTTGTTCGAACTCGCCGATGATGTACTGGACACGGCGGCGGAGCTCGGCGACGGTTTCGACGACGGACTTCTCTTCAATTCCCACGCTCGCATCTTCGCGCGAAGGCTTCACAATCAGGGGGAACGGAATGTTCGGTGCGGTGATCCTGTCGCCCGCATGGTAGACCTTGAATCCCGGCGTACGGATCCCGTGATAGCCGAGGAGCTCTTTCACCCGCGGCTTATTCAGCGCGAGGCCGAGCGCAAGAGGACCGGCGCCCGTGTAGGGGATCTTCAGGAGCTCATACAGGCCGGCGACATGCATCTCCTGAATGGCCTGGTTCTCGACACACTCGACAAGATTGAAGATGATGTCGGGACGTTCGGTCCGGAGGTATTCGACAAGCCGAAACACGTCGCTGTCGACATTCATGACCGTTGGCTTGTAGCCCAACGAAGTGAGCGCCTCTTTGATGTCGTCCATTTCCTCCATCACGCCGACCTCCGAGAGGTCTATGACGTCGGGAGTGGCCGCCTTCGCTTTGCGTTGGCTTGACGATCTATTGGCGAGAACGCCGCTCTCATTAATAGAGAGTCGTTCCCGCTCATCCTCACCTGTCACCGGCTGATTATAGAGGATGGAGATCTTGATCTTTTTTGCCATTCGCTGCTCTCTGCGTTGTTTCGTAAGTTATTTCACACTCGACATTGCTTCAACTGCAGCCCCGGACACAGGCAGACCGTAACGTTTGAAGGCGACATCAAGCACGGAATTAATGAGTTGGCTGTAGGACATCCCTGCAGCGCGAGCAGCCTTTGGAAAACAGGAATTGTCTTCGGGCCGGGGCAGGATGCCCGGCAACGGATTGATCTCAAGAATATGCGGACGCCCATGTGCATCAAGACGAACATCGATGCGTGACCAGTCGCGACAGTGGAGATGCCGGTAAGCCGCAAGGCAGAGTTGCTCGATCTCTCCACGGAGCCCGGCGTCGATCTGCGCAGGGCATTCGAAAATCTCCAGCGGGTTCTCCGCCTGATCCCAGATCCATTTCGCTTCATACGAATAGATGGGATTCACTCCTTTGGGGAGGTCATCGAATTTGATCTCCACGATGGGCAGCGCACGCGCTTCCGCACCGTTTCCCATCACCGCAACGGTGAATTCGCGGCCGGGGAGAAACTCTTCGACAAGTGCAGGCTGATGGTAGACCTCCAGTACCGCTCCCACCTCGCGCACCAGCTCCTCTGTCGTCGTGACCACACACGAGTTGTAGATCCCCTTGCTCGAGCCTTCGTGGAGCGGTTTGACAATTGCGGGAAATTGCGTGCGCGCGGCGTCCAGGTCATCCATCGCGGAGACAACGGCGAACGGTGCGGTGGCAATCCCGTGATAGGAAAGAATTTCCTTCGTGCGGGCTTTGTCGAGACAGATCGCAAGGGTGAGGGGGTCGGATCCGAGGTATGGGATGCGGAGGTGGTCGAGCATCGCCGGAAGTTGCGCTTCCCGCGAAACGCCATGGAGCCCCTCGGCGATGTTGAACACGAACATCGGGCGGAGTGTGCGGAGCTTCTCGTAAGCGAACTCGTCCGCTTCAATCATTTCGACAGGGAACCGCTCTTCCAACGCACGTTGAACCGCGTGGACCGTATCGCTTGTGTCCCATTCAGCGAACATGTCATTCACGCGCGCGAGTCTACCGGAGATGCTGTCGGCGGTTGGTGAGCTCTGCCCTGCGGGAGTCATCGGAGGAAGAGTGAGAGTGTCTGTGGGCTTTTCCTCTTCCCTCTTGATGTTGTACACAAGTGCCAGGGAAGCAGAAGAGCAAGAGAAATGTGGTACAGATGATTCCAGAAATTCTCCGAGCTGTTGGACGAACGCACTCCTTGTAGGGAAATATAAGGATTTTCCCTTGTCTGTCAAGATAAAAGTGCGATTTCAGCAAAGAATTCTGAAGGCGAGTGACGACCGCGGAGAGCGGATAACGGTCATCCGTCACGAGCGTGAGCGTCCGTTATCCGGTTGATGCGATCGATGACTCGGCGGGAAGACTGTCGCGAAGGTACATCAACAGACTTGCGTGCGCAGGATCCCGGAGTTGAGGATCGTTGTCGATGAGTGCAAAAGCATCGTTGCGTGCGATCTCAAGGATCTCCGTGTCCAGCAGAATGTTCGCCACGCGGAATTCCGGAATGCCGCTCTGCCGCGTCCCGAAATAATCTCCAGGACCCCGGAGCTGAAGATCCGTCTCTGCAATCACAAAGCCATCCGTCGTCGACACCATCGTCGCAAGACGGCGTTCCGCCAGGCGGTGCTCTTCGAGCGAAAGACCCGGCAACGCGCCGCCGCGCTTCGCACGCTGTGCGATCCAACGCTTGGTGAGGAGAATGCAATATGACTGGTCGGCTCCCCTGCCGACGCGGCCGCGGAGTTGATGCAGCTGCGAAAGACCAAATCGCTCCGCATCTTCCACCACCATCACGCTCGCGTTGGGGACATCGATCCCCACTTCGATCACGGTGGTGGCCACCAGGATATGCACCTCCCCATTCTTGAATGAACGCATCACGGATTCCTTCTCCTCCGACGGCATGCGGCCGTGCAAGAGACCGAGGCGCAAATCCGGGAACACTTCCGACTGCAGATGTTCCATGTGCGTTGTTGCCGCCTTCAACTCTAGTCGCTCGGATTCCTCCACGAGAGGATAGACGAAGTATGCCTGTCGTCCCGCGGTCACCTGTTCCCGGACAAACTGATAGACCGAGGGAAGCGCATCTTCGTCACGAATGACCGTTTGAATGCTTCGCCGGTCTTTGGGAAGTTCATCGATGACGGATACGTCGAGATCGCCGTAAAGAGTCAGGGAGAGCGTCCGCGGGATCGGCGTGGCCGTCATCACCAGGACGTGCGGGTTGGATCCTTTCTCGCGCAGGGATGCGCGCTGCAATACACCGAACCGGTGTTGTTCGTCGATCACAACAAATCCGAGCCTTCCAAAAGCCACCTGCTTCTCCAGCAGTGCGTGGGTTCCCACAACGATCTGCGCGTGCCCGCCGCCGATATCCTCGAGAATATCCCGCCGGAGGCCGGCACGTTGCGCTCCAACAAGAAGCCGGATCTGTACCGGCATCTCCGCGAGAAGGGATTTCAGCGTGCGATAATGCTGCTCTGCCAGAACTTCCGTGGGCGCAAGAAATGCCGACTGATAACCGTTGTCGGCCGCGATCAACATGGCGATGAGCGCGACAACGGTCTTCCCGCTCCCGACATCTCCCTGCAGAAGCCGGTTCATCGGTTGCCTCGTCCCCATATCGGCGGTGATCTCTTTGATGACCCGGATCTGTGCCGACGTCAGGCGGAACGGAAGGGCATCAACGAGCCGTCGCGCGAGAGGGCTCTTCGGGTTGAACGCGATGCCGTTGTGTTCTTCCTTGCGGCCCCAACGCTTGCGTGCGAGTTTCACCTGAAAGAGAAACAGCTCGTGATACTTCAGTCGCCGAAGCGCCGGCGCAAGCCTTTCCCCTTCTTTGGGGAAATGCACCTCTTGGAGAGCGGACCGGAGCGAAATGAGATCGCGACCGGCAAGGAGGTCTGTCGGCAGTATTTCTTCGATCCGGTCAGCGTACCGTTCGAGGGCAAGATGGATCACCCGCCGGAAGCCGGCACTGTCAAACCCCACACGCCCCAGATCCTGCCCCGATGGGTACAGGGGAACCAGACCCCCGGTGTTCAGTCTCTTCCCCCAGTCCACACCGTCATACGCCTCGTCCGGAGAACCCGCGTCCGGCCCCTTGATTTTGTCGATATCCGGATGGACAAACTGTAAAACACCCCCGTAAAACGTGGGCTGTCCCGAGATCGCAAGAATCTCCCCGACCTGGAACGCCTTTTTCCAGTAATTCACCCCGCCGAACCAGAGGCATTGAAGAGTGCCGGTCTGATCCCCGAGGACGAGAATCAGGCGTGCCCGTGGACCAACCCCCAAGACACGAAACGAACGAACATCGCCGATCACGGTAATATCACGCCGGGCATTTTCTTCGCCTTCCGCGTCCGGTGCCGCGTTCCATCCATTTGCCGATCGTCTGACCTCCGCAATAGTCATGAGTGCCGTGCGATCGAGATACCTGCGGGGAACGTGGAAGAGCAGATCGCCCAGGGTCCGTATGCCATGGTCCTCGAGCACTGCGGCACGTTTCGGCCCAATCCCTTTGAGGAATTGTATCGGCTGGGAGAGAACGTTGGGTGGTGCGTTCCGGAGAATGGACATGGTGAAAGATAGTCCAGAAGAGCGGCACTTTCAAGCCGAACCGGAGGGCGATCCCGGGAGAATATTGTCTCTTTCCCGCAAACCTCTTATCTTGGGGCAAGGTGTAACCCCCCGGTCGTACGCATTCCATTACCGCCGGTCCATCATTACCTGAGTGAGCGAAGTGATTCCCCCAGCCTCACGGAGAAAACAAAGCCGGCCCCCTGTTTTGAACAGTCGCTATTGATCTTGAGGAACTATTGGAGACTTCGTTGCTCGCCCTGTTGCCGCAGTTGCCGACTCTTGAAGAGATTGTCATCTGGGGCGGCTATGCGGGCATGTTCTTCATTGTCTTCGCGGAGACTGGCCTCCTGATTGGATTCTTCCTGCCCGGAGATTCCATGCTGGTCACGGCCGGGCTGCTTATCGCAAGCGGCAAGGTGCCGCTCGATTTCCCGTTCCTGTGCGTTCTCCTCTGCATTGCAGCGGTGACCGGAGATGCCACAGGCTACTGGATCGGGCTGAGAACCGGGCACGCGCTGTACAACCGTCCGCAAAGCCGATTCTTCCGGCGCGACCATCTGATCAAGACGAAGGCGTTCTACGAGAAATACGGCGGCATCACCATCGTTCTTGCCCGCTTCATGCCCTTCGCCAGGACCTTTGCTCCGGTGGTCGCCGGTGTGGGGGAGATGAAGTACCGGCGCTTTGCTCTCTTCAATATCACGGGAGGTGTCGGCTGGGTCCTGAGTATGCTGATGATCGGCTACTACCTCGGACGCGCGATCCCTGGGATTGAACGCCATATCGAATATATCATTGCCGCCGTTATCTTCATCTCCATTCTTCCGTTTATCTTCAAGTACGTACAGCATCGGATGCGGAAAGGGAAGGCGTGAGGGGGAGGGAGGGGGGGAAGGGGGGAAGGGGAGAAAGGGGGAAAGGGAGAAGCGAAAAATGAGAGAAGAGGAAAGACGAGCGAGAGGTTGTCACGAGGCAGGTGTGTGAGACACAGCGATCGACCATAAGGAGAAACGCATGGGAAACCCGCTATTCGAGAGAAAGCCGCTTGAAATGCTGCTGGAGGAGATGAAAGGGGAAAACAGGCTCAGACGTGTTCTTGGTCCTGTGACGCTGACGAGTCTTGGAGTCGGCGCGGTGATTGGGACCGGGATCTTCGTACTCACGGGTGTGGCAGCGGTGGACAAGGCCGGTCCCGGCGTGATCCTCTCATTCGTTGTGTCGGGCATCGCCTGCATCTTCGCAGCGCTTTGTTATGCCGAGTTCGCTTCCATGGCTCCTGTCGCCGGCTCTGCCTACACCTACGCGTACGCGACGCTGGGAGAGCTTTTCGCCTGGATCATCGGGTGGGATCTCGTCCTCGAGTATGCCGTCGGTTCTTCCACCGTCGCCCATGGGTGGTCGGCACATTTCCAGGACTTGCTCAAGAGTTTCGGACACAACATTCCATACGCTTTTGCCAACGCGCCATTTGACTTCGACACTTCCACGGACAGGTTCTTCGCCACCGGGGCGTATTTCGACGTCGCGGCCATCGTCATCACCTTCATCATCACCCTGATCCTTGTCAAGGGGATCAAGGAAAGCGCGCGATTCAACGCGGCGATTGTGGGTGTGAAAATAGCCATCGTCATTTTCGTGATTATTGCCGGGGCATTTTACATCAATCCGGCGAATTGGACCCCGTTCGCACCCTACGGATACACAGGCATCAGTGTTTTCGGCCACACTCTTTTTGGCCAGGCGGGCCCGGGGGGGGCACCGGTCGGGATCCTGGCTGGAGCCGCCATTATCTTCTTCGCCTACATTGGGTTCGATTCGGTTTCCACTCATGCCGAGGAGGCGAAGAAGCCTCAGCGCGACGTTCCGATCGGAATCATTGCCTCGCTCATCATCTGTACGATTCTCTATATCGCCGTTTCCGCGGTCCTCACCGGAATGGTCCCCTACAACAAAATCAACATCAATGCCCCGGTGTCCGATGCATTTGCGCAGGTCGGTCTGCCATGGGCTCAACGGCTGATCGATCTTGGCGCGATCACTGGAATCACCTCGGTCCTCCTCGTGATGATGCTGAGCCAGCCGAGAGTGTTACTCGCGATGGCCCGCGACGGCCTGGTCCCTAAATCGTTCTTCGGCGCCATCCACGAAAAATTCCGCACTCCGTACAAATCCACAATCCTTACGGGCGTGTTCGTCGCCCTTATGTCGGCTCTCCTCCCGTTGCGATTTCTGGCCGAACTCACCAACATCGGGACCCTCCTTGCATTCACCATTGTCTGTGCGGCAGTCCTGATCATGCGGAAAACCCATCCCGAATGCTGAACGTCCCTTCCGGGCGCCTCTCGTTCCTTTTGTTCCAATCATGGGGATTCTCTCCTGTGTTCTCCTCATGTTTTCGCTGCCCGTGGAAAACTGGTGGCGATTGATCGCGTGGCTTCTTATCGGATTCGGGATCTACTTCGGATACGGGCGGCGCCACAGCGTCATGGCAAAATTGCGCGAGACCGAAGCAAAGAAAGTCGCCCAGACAAGTTAGATCGAGGTGTACAGCTCACCGTTCCAACCTCCAGGAAAGCCGATGGCCGACGAACACGGGCATGAATTCCGGCGGGAACTCCGGGTGCTGGATTCCACCATGCTGGTCATGGGATCGATGATCGGATCCGGCATCTTCATCGTCAGCGCCGACATCGCGAGGACAGTCGGAAGCCCCGGGTACCTCCTGCTGGTGTGGCTCATCACGGGGGTCATCACCATCACCGCCGCACTGAGCTACGGCGAGCTCGCCGGCATGATGCCCCACGCCGGCGGACAGTACGTCTACCTGCGGGAAGCCTACAATCCGCTTACCGGGTTCCTGTACGGCTGGACTCTTTTTCTCGTCATTCAGTCGGGGACAATCGCGGCCGTCGCGGTGGCGTTTGCGAAATTCACCTCCCTGCTTGTCCCTTCTCTGGGTGAACAGAATATTCTCGTCACCGTCCTGGGTCACCCAATCAGCGCAGCGCAGGTGCTTGCGATAGGAACAGTTCTCCTCCTCACCGGCGTCAATTTGCGCGGGATTCACGGCGGCAGGATTGTGCAGAATATTTTCACGATCACGAAGACCGTTGCGCTCTTCGCCCTGATCGTTGCGGGTCTCGCAGTGGCCGGCAGTCACGGCACCTTCTCCATAGACCTGGCCCACTTCTGGGATGCCTCCTGGTCAAAGTTGACGAATGGCACGGTATCGACCGTGCCACTGACAGGCCTCGGCATTCTTGCCGCAATCGGCGTGGCAATGGTCGGATCATTGTTCTCCAGTGACGCCTGGAACAACATCACTTTCACCGCCGGCGAAGTGGTGAACCCCCGCCGGACCATTCCGGTGAGCCTCGCGCTCGGGACAGGGATCGTTACCCTGTTGTACCTTCTGGCGAATGTCGCATACATATCCCTCCTCCCCTTCAGCGGTTCGCCGGGCGGAACGGATGTCCTGGCCCGGGGGATTCAATTCGCGACTTCCGACCGCGTCGCTACTGCTGCTGCCTCTGTGATGTTCGGTGCGCCGGCTGCGGTATTGATGGCTGTCCTTATCATGATTTCCACCTTCGGCTGCAATAACGGACTGATCCTCGCCGGAGCGCGCGTGCAGTATGCCATGGCGAAGGATGGGCTGTTCTTCAGGCGCTGTGGATTCCTCAACAAGCGCGGTGTCCCCGGGGTCGCTCTGATCCTCCAGGCAGTCTGGGCCTCGTTGCTGTGCCTGTCCGGCACCTACGGGGACCTGCTCGATTATGTCGTTTTCGCGGTCCTCGTTTTCTACATCCTGACCGTCGGAGGGATCTTCGTCCTTCGGGTGCGCCAACCCCATGCGGAACGCCCGTACCGGGCTTTCGGATATCCGTTTCTCCCGGCGCTCTACATCCTGGCCGCGCTGGCGATCTCCATAGATCTGCTCGTCCTCAAGCCGGCGTACACCTGGCCGGGCGTCATCATTGTCGTCATGGGGGTGCCTGTCTACCTTGTCTGGACCTTCGTACGCAGGAGATCGACGCCCTTGGAAAGTCAGCCTGATCGCGATCGGGGTCCCCGGACATGATCGGACATTGGTGAGACCGTTTTCGCGATCTGTTTGTTTTTCGAATGCCTTTGACGCTTTTTTTTCGTAACGTAGAGAATTCCGACGGCGATTCGTACGGCGCCGCAGCATCTGCAAGGCCGTCATCCCTCGAGACTGTTCTCTTTCACCACTCCACAATCATAAATCCGGTCAGAAAGGAGCAATCCCCTTCGCATGGAACTTAATCTGATCTTTGGTATCAGTGTCTTGGGTTTGCTGTTCGCCCTGTACCTGGTGCGCGATGTCATGAAACGCGACACGGGGACGCCGAGGATGCGCGAGATTTCGGACGCAATCAAATCTGGAGCGGAGGCGTTTCTCCGACGGCAAAACAGAACCATCCTGACGTTGGCTTTCGCGCTGGCCTGCTTGATATTTATTCTCTATGCCTTCGTTCGTGCGCATAATGTGAACGATCCCGTGGCAAGTCCAGCCTCTCTTGCATTTTGGACGACGCTCTCCTTCCTGTTCGGTGCCCTCTGTTCTGTCGCGGCCGGGTATATGGGAATGTGGGTGGCAATCCGTTCCAACATCCGCTCTGCTGCCGGGGCGATGAAAAACATGAACAGCGCGCTCCAGCCTGCGCTGCGCGGCGGAGCGGTGTCCGGGTTTTTCGTCGTTGCCCTGAGCCTGCTTGGCGTCGCGGGACTGTTTGCGCTTGTGAACGCCTCGGGCGCAACGCAAGACGTTGCGAAAATCCCGCTCCTCATTGTGGGGTATGGATTCGGAGCGAGCTTCGTGGCGCTGTTCGCTCAACTCGGCGGAGGGATTTACACGAAAGCGGCTGATGTGGGCGCAGACCTGGTGGGCAAAGTGGAGGCAGGCATTCCGGAAGACGATCCCCGGAATCCGGCCGTCATTGCAGACCTGGTAGGGGACAACGTCGGCGACTGCGCGGGACGCGGGGCCGACCTGTTCGAATCGACGGCTGCGGAGAATATCGGCGCGATGATTCTGGCTGCCGGACTCTACACGTCGAACAAGGCCGCCTTCGGAGAGAACGGATTGCTGAGCATCCTGCTGTTTCCCCTCGTTGCGCGCGCATTTGGTATCATTGCCTCCATCATTGGGATCCTCTCCGTCCGTGTAAAGGAAACTGAGGACCCGATGAGCGCCCTGAACCGCGGCTATTACGTCACCGCGATTTTCGCCATGATCGGATTCTATATCGCATCACGCTGGATCTTCGGTGCAGAGTACTATCTCAACTTCTTCTTCTGCGGACTCATCGGCGTCGCCACATCGATCGCCTTCGTCATCATCACGCAATACTACACCGAATACCGGTATCGTCCCGTCAAATCGATAGCCATTGCCTCCCAGACCGGTCCGGCGACAAACATCATTGCCGGTATCGCAGTAGGCATGGAGTCGACCGGGTACCCCGTTCTCGTCATCGCTGCAGCAATTGTGAGTGCCTATATCCTGGGCGATCATTCGGGGCTTGCAAATGCGGGCTTGTTCGGAACGGCAGTCGCCACCATGGGGATGCTTTCCACTGCGGCGTTTATCCTCGCGATGGATACTTTTGGACCGATCACCGACAACGCCGGGGGGATCGTGGAAATGAGCCAGCAACCGGCGGAAATACGGGAAAAGACGGACCGGCTCGATTCTGTCGGAAATACCACGAAGGCGCTTACGAAAGGGTATGCGGTTGGATCAGCTGCACTCGCCGCGTTCCTCTTATTCAGTGCCTATATCGACGAGGTGAAAAACTACTGGCCGAGTTTCGACGGATCCATCAATCTGAACAAGCCTGAAGTGTTTATCGGGGCAATGTTCGGCGCGATGCTGGTCTTCCTCTTTTCTTCACTGGCAATTCGCGCGGTCGGTCGCGCGGCATATGCGATCATCAACAATGTGCGCGATCAGTTCAAAAAGAATCCCGGCATTATGGCGGGCACCTCGAAACCTGACTATGGCCAGTGCGTGGATATTGCGACAAAGTCTGCGCTGAAGGAAATGGTCACGCCCGGACTGCTTGTCGTCGGCATGCCTGTTGCCGTCGGTCTGGTCTTCCGGTGGCTTTTCAACCTGCTGGGACAGCCTGTCCACGGCGCGAGCGGAGCAGAAGTTGTCGGCGGACTCCTGATGGTCGGGACGATCGTTGGAATCCTCATGGCCTTGTTCCTCAACAACGGCGGCGGGGCCTGGGACAACGCGAAGAAGTTCATTGAAACCGGACAGTTGGGCGGCAAAGGATCACCCACCCATAAGGCCGCAGTGGTTGGAGACACGGTCGGCGATCCCTGCAAAGATACCGCAGGGCCATCACTCCACGTGCTGGTGAAGCTCTTGAGTACGATTACTCTCGTCCTCGCCCCTTTGTTCATTTGATACGCGACGGACTTCCCGTCATGGGGAAGTTCTCTCTCTGAGACTGATGTGCAGGCGCCTTCACCGGATGAATCCGGAGAAGGCGTCTCTGTTTCATGCCCCAGGAAACAGAGCGTGAACTCCCTCCTTGCGGGCATTGTTTAAACAGAGAAGCGATGGATCATCGCTGCGGGGCAGATCGTGTGTGGCGCAGGTTGACTGCATTGAGTACGTAATCGAGAAAGGAATGGACTGTGGAAACTCGGAAGATTGGGAAGGGCGGCCCGACGGTATCGGCCATGGGACTGGGATGCATGGGAATGTCAGATTTCTATGCGGGACGTGACGACAATGAATCCATCAGCACAATCCGGCGCGCTCTTGACCTCGGGATCACGTTCCTTGACACGGCAGACGCCTATGGGCCCCACACGAATGAGGAGCTGGTGGGGAAAGCGATCGCAGGACGCCGCAGCGAAATCGTCCTCGCGACGAAGTTCGGGATCGTTCGCGACCCGAATAACCCCAACGCCCGCCGCGTCAACGGAACGCCCGAGTATGTCCGGAGTGCCTGTGAGGCCAGCCTGAAACGGCTCGGTGTAGAGGTGATTGACATTTATTATTTACACAGAGTGGATCCTGCAACGCCCATTGAAGACACGGTAGGCGCGATGGCGGATCTCGTCCGGGAGGGAAAAATCAAATACATCGGGCTTTCGGAGGCGGGGCCGGCAACGCTGCGCAGGGCCAATGCGGTGCATCAGATTACGGCGTTGCAGACGGAGTACTCGCTCTGGACCCGCGATCCGGAGGATGGCGTCATCGCCACCTGTCGTGAGTTGGGGATCGGGTTCGTCCCGTACAGCCCTCTCGGCAGGGGTTTTCTCACAGGGAGATTCAAATCCTTCGACGACCTGCCGGCAACCGACTACCGGAGAAACTCGCCGCGTTTTCAGGGGGAGAACTTTGCGAAGAACCTCGAGCTTGTTCACAAGATCGAGGAGATCGCCCGCGAGAAATCGTGCACGCCATCGCAGCTCGCGCTTGCCTGGGTCCTCGTGCAGGGATCGGATATTGTCCCGATTCCCGGGACGAAGCGGAGGACGTACCTCGAGGAAAATGTGAGAGCCCTTGCCGTCCGGCTCACGGACGCCGACCGTGAACGCATCGATGCGGTTGCTCCGAAGGGTGTTGCCGCAGGATCACGGTACCCTGATTCGATGATGCGTCTGGTCAACGCGTAAGGGGAGAACGCAACCGATTTGCTGTGCCGTTTTCGGCCCCATCACCGCAGGATGGGGCCTTTTTTGTGACCGGTCGGAACAGGACTTGCCTTCGGCGTAACGAAAAGCTACATTTGAGGGTCGTTCATTCGAGGAGGGACAAGGCCATGGCACTCTACCTCATCACGTTCGACATCGGAGCTCCAGCCCTTACGAACCCCGAGTTGATTGAAAAAATAGAAAAGTTCGGCGATCACCTGAAGATCTCCGATACCGTCTATGCAATCGACACCGTCGAAACACCCGCCGAAATGTACCTTCACCTGAAGCACTCCATTGGCCGGGAAGACCAGTTGTACATTTTCGAGATCGGCCAGAGATTTTCCGGCTGCGGCCCGAAGGAGACGATTCAATGGCTGAACCGGGAACTCGAACATCTTATGCCTGCCTGACGAGGCTGTGTGCAGCAAAGAGAACTCTTCACAGCCCCCAGAGAAATCTCCCAAGCGTCAAAGCGAAGAGTACGGCCACGCCGATCCCGACCCATGCGCCGGGCGAGATCGTATACGCGAAGGTTTGCACGGAATCGATGACGGCCAGCGGGATGTCACCTTTATAGGGCTTCATCTCCAGCCGGGCAGAATCGTTATACTCCCACCCTTCCCCCTTGAGCACGGGCCCCGGTGCAGTGGAATCGATTGAATACTTCTCCGCGGCAAGTTTCATGACTCGTCCGTCCTTGCAGAAGACAATGACCTGTTCCTTGTGTGACGCGGCGACGTGGTCAAGTGTGGAAGGTTCGATGCTCACGCATCCTGAAAGGGAGAGAAACGCAAGGGCAATGCTCCCGAAAGCGGCGGGAATGCGGATCGAGCGCTGGTGAGACCGATTGTGCGTCCCCCGTGACGTCCGTGACTTCGTCACATCTCGCCCTTGGGATCCCTCGTCATCAGATCATGGCAGGCGAGGAGCGGATCTTTTTCTTCGAAGAGGATCTTGTGGACTTCCACGACAATGGGGACTTCGACGCCCGTTCGCAGTGCAAGGTCGTACGCTGACTGTGCCGTCGCAACTCCCTCCGCGACCATGACCATTTCCGAAAGGATTTCGGAGAGTTTCCTTCCCTTTCCGATCTCCACCCCCACGTAGCGATTTCGACTGTGGCGGCTCATGCAGGTGACCATCAGGTCTCCGATGCCTGATAATCCGGAGAATGTGCGCACATGAGCGCCCAGTGCCACGCCGAGCCTGGCAATCTCCGCGATGCCCCGCGTCATCACCGCAGCTTTCGTATTATCCCCGAGCTGGGCGCCGTCAATGATTCCCGCGGCAATGGCAATCACGTTTTTGAGGGCGCCGCCGAGCTCGACACCCCGAATATCGTTCGAGACATAGACCCGGAAATAGGGAAGCATGAATGCGTCCTGCACAATCCGCGCGGTGGCAAGGCTCGCAGACGCGGCGACCACCGTGGTGGGGATTTTTCTGCTCACTTCTTCTGCATGGCTCGGGCCCGAAAGGGTGACAATCCGTTCCAACGGCAAACGGGGGACGACTTCCCCGAGGACCTCGGACATCGTCTTGAGCGTCCCGTTTTCGATTCCCTTTGCCACGTTGACAAAAATCGCTTTCGAGAAATCGAGTCCCCGGAGCTCCGCCACGACGCTGCGAAGATATTGTGACGGGACTGCCGCCACAATAAGCTCTGCGTCTTGAACAGCCTGCTGCAGGTCGGAGGTAATGGCTATGGGTTCGGGGATCCGAATCCCGGGAAGGAAATCCGGATTGGAGCGCGTCCTCCGCATCGCTTCAGCCTGCGGCGGAGAATAACTCCAGAGAGTGACAGTGTGTCGGGGTTCGGTGAGAAGAATCGCGAGCGTGGTCCCCCAGGACCCGGCCCCAAGAACTGATACGCGCATGGACTCGTGTGACGATTCGGCAGGCTCTCAGAGCCCCCTGTGTGAAGGTGAGAAACGTGCGTTACGCCGGATTCTCAAAAAGCAGACTGACGTCCCGAACCACAAGGCAGGAGCGGTTCTTTTCCCGACTCCTAGGACCTCGCGGGAGAAGGGGACTCGCGCTTCTTCGAGAAGCGCAACCGGTTTTCCGTCCCCTTGATCAGACGTCGAATATTTGACCGGTGCGTGTAAATGATGAGGAGAGAGATGGCAATGCTGAAGAAAATCAGCGTGTGGTAGCCTTCGATCTCCACGAGAAACACATTCTGCCGGAAAAACATCGTGAGTGGGAATGTCACCGCGGCACTCAGGGAGCCGAGCGACACATAATGGGAGGCGAGCAATACGAGGGCAAATACCCCGAAGGAGACGGCAACCTCGACCGGTGCGATGCCGATCAGCATTCCACCTGCAGTCGCAATTCCCTTCCCCCCGCGGAAGCCGGCAAAGAGAGTCCACACGTGCCCCAGGATCGCCGCGCACCCTGCTATGATCTGGACAACGGTGAAATCGTCGAACGGAGTCTTGTTCTCGAACGGAATCGAACCTTGCATAAGCCGGGCGATAACCATTGTCGACAATAACCCCTTTGCCATATCGATGAGGATAACGAAGACCCCGAGCTTCCATCCCAGCACACGGATGACATTTGTGCCGCCTGCATTCCCGCTACCATGTTGGCGAATATCAATTCCCCGGCTTACCCGAGCCACAATGATGCTCGTCGGGATTGATCCGATCAGATAACTGAATACGGCAATGATAGCAACAGGAAGCATTCGCACCTCATATTGAAAAAATCAACATTATGAAATTTACAGACTGGCAAAACCAATTGCAAGGAAAAAGCCAAAGTCGACAGGATACGGCGGAAAGAGACACGTTTTCAACGATACCTTACCCGGCCCCCGGACAGCCAAAACCGAGAAGGCTATTTCCTTTTCAAAAAAAGGCGTGCAACCTCGAGATCCCGAGGGGTCGTTATCTTGATGTTTTCTTCCGAGCCGGTTACAATGAACACCGGGTGGTGCAACCGTAAGACGAGAGAGGCATCATCGGTCCCTACGAATCCTTTCTTTTGCGCCGAGCGAAAAGCGCCCTCTATCAAATCCCGTTGAAAGCCCTGGGGAGTCTGGGCGACCCAGCTCTTCGCCCGATCGATGACACCGCGGAGTTGGCCCCTGTTTCCTTCCGCAAGAAGAGTCTCCTTCACCTGCACCGCCGGCACTGCAGCGCCGCACCGCGCGGTCGCGGCGATGACCTGCGAAATCAGTTTCCTGGTAACAAACGGCCGGACTGCATCCTGGATAAGCACCAGGGAAGCATTCGATTGAAGAGACCGGATTCCGTTCCACACTGACTCCTGACGCACTTTGCCGCCCCTGACGATCCCCGTCACCTTCTTCAATCGCCTCCGACTGACCATGCGCCTGACGCGCTCTTCGTGATCGCGTGAACAGACAATAACGATCTCCCGGACCTCAGGGTGGGCTTCAAACGCACGGACGGTTCTCTCGAGGATCGACATCCCCCCGAGCCGGAGAAACTGTTTCGGGAGAGGACCTCCCATACGGGTTCCCCGTCCGCCGGCAGGGATGACCACCGCAGTATGTTTTGATCCGCGTCCGGCTGAGTTCATATGGAGGGAGAGGTGATTTCTCGTCGACCGAAATATTCGATCACGAAAGTGTACTCGGGGAATTCCTTCGGAAGCCGCATCATGCTGTAGACCATCACGCCGATGGAGAACCGGTCAAGCCACGACGAGAGCGGCCAGCCGAAATGCACGATGACATGACGGTCGGGAAGTTCATAGCGGAGGACCAGCAACAAGGCCGTGATCGCCTCAAACAGGGAGCCTGTATTTGCGAAGCGGAAATGGTTCGCGGCCATACGCTCGGGAATGCCAGCGCGGGGCGAATAGAAGCTCACGAACGCGGCGCTCGGGTCCGGCGTATTCCCGGTTTCAGACGGCCGTTTGAAATACACGTGGAGGGGTGCTTCCGGCGGATTCTCCCCCAGCGCAAACACCATCTGTAACGGGCTGTCTGTCTGCGCGCGCTGGACATTTTCAGGGGCACGGTGCCGCGCGACCCGAAAGCCGACAAGGAGGAAGAATGCTGTCGACGACGCCCAGAGCATGAGTCCGTACGGCTTCGTCATGGAAAGGTACACCAGACAGGCGAGAAGAATGATGAAGATGAGGAGCGTTCCGGCCCTCGATGTATGGTAGTCGCGTATCTCTTTGGTCCCGGTGAAATACCGGTAGTAGAGAAGACTTCCCATATTGATGGTGAAGCTTGCGACCAGGCCAAGAGCGTACATTTCAGCGAGCATCTTCTGGCTGCCGCCGGTCAGGACGATAATCACCGAATAGAATGTCGCGCTCAGCATGTGGATGCGGTAAAGCGATTGCCGGCGATTCGTCTTGATGATCCACTGAAAATTGTACCGGTGCGCAACGCGTTCCATGAGTTCGCTGGACGCGACAAATGCCGTATTCACCGCCATGATCAGTGCGATGCTCGCGGTCACCCCGACGATAAGGCCGAACGGAATTCCGTTGAGGTGTTTCGCATATTCCGTGAGCAAATCCGTCTCATGAGAGCGCAAGTCAAGACCGGAACTCAACACGAGTGCGGAAATGAGCGGCGTAAATATTCCGATGGTCAGGGCCAGAAAGACATAGGCACGGCCGATGTCGCGCCACGATTTGACAAGACCGGCCGTCTGGACAACAGATTCTATCCCGGAATAGGCGAGAATACAGCTCGCAATCCCGAGGATGAACAGCCCGAATCCTCCAAAGGGTCCATGGGCATACGTCACGGAGGTCACATCTGCGAAGCTCTGTCCGATCGTGCCCCAGCTCGCTGCCGATGTTCCGAGAAGGGCCGAGGCGAGGAAGGTGATGAGGACAAGCGTCACGCCGAAGAAAATTCCGAACGTGACTCTCGCATTTTCCTTCACCCCGAGGATGTTCAGCCCGCCGATTGCCCACACAATGCCGAGCTCGATGACCAGTTTCATCGGGTCCGAGATCGGCGCCATGGTAAGACCGTTTTCCACGGCGCTGACGGTGGAGATACATGCCGTCAGCACGTAATCCACCATGATCGAGGCGACCGCGATGAAGGAAAGAGTGGGACCGAGGACAAAATACGAAAATGAATACACGCCTCCGCCGCGGATCTGGTGGTGTTCGAGGATCTCCGCTATCTCCACCATTCTCGTCGACAGAAACCGCATGAGGAGCGATGTGATCGCGATAAACGCAATCGCATGCATGCCAATGAAGCGAAACGCCTCGCTGGGGGCATAGAAAATCGACGTGAGCTCGTCCATCAGCGTAATCACGGCGATGGAGAGCCACGTGAGCCACCAGCGGCCGCCGCTGAAGTACGCCAGGAGGTTCTTCTTGCGGAAAAGCCAGACAAACACACCGATCGTGGCGATGTTGACCGCCACGAGGATCAGCAGTTTCATAAGGGCGCGGGAGGCAGTGAGTCCCTACAGGATTAAGGTCGCGTCACCGTAGCTGAAGAACCGGTACCCCTCTTTGATGGCTTTCTTGTAGGCTTTCATGACAAGGTCCCGGCCACCGAACGCCGCCGCCATCATCAGGAGAGTCGATTCAGGCATATGAAAGTTCGTAATCAGCTTGTCGGTGATTTTGAAATCATACGGGGGAAAAATGAACTTGTCCGTCCATCCCCTGTTCGACTTCAGGTGACCGTCGGTTGTCACACTTGATTCCACAGCGCGGCAGGTGCTGGTACCGCACACAAACACATTCCCGCGGCTATCGATCGTTTTGTTGACCACATGGACGGTTTCCTCGGGAATTTCATAGTACTCGGAATCCATCTTGTGTTTTGTGAGATCCTCCACCTCAACCGGACGGAACGAGCCGAGTCCGATATGCAGGACGACCGGGACGACCTTGACGCCTTTCCGTTTCAGTGTGGCGAGGAGCTTTTTCGTGAAATGCAGTCCCGCCGTCGGCGCTGCGACCGCGCCAAGCCGTTCCGCGAACACCGTCTGGTAGCTTTCTTTGTCCTTCTCGGTCGCGTCCCGCTTGATATAATACGGGAGCGGCATTTTGCCGATCCGTTCGATGATTTTGAAGAAATCGCCGGTCACGTTGAACCGCACCGTGCGTCCGCGCGACGTGGTGTTATCGATCACCTCACACCAGAGCCGCCCTTCATCGAAAAAGATCTTGTTGCCGATCCGCACCTTCCGCGCGGGATCGACGATGACATCCCAGATGTTCTCTTCCTGGTTCAATTCCCGCAGGAGGAACACCTCGATGCGCGCGTTGGTTTTTTCCTTGCGGCCCATCAAACGCGCGGGGAAGACCTTTGTCTCGTTCACAACCAGGCAATCCCCTTTCTTGAAGAATTGCGTTATCTCCGAGAATTTCATCCCCCCGATTGAACCGTCAGAGCGATTCACCACCAACAGTTTCGCGCTATCGCGCGGACTCACCGGATATTTCGCAATAAGATTCCTTGGAAGCGGATACCGGAAATCGGACAGCTTCATTGGTCTGCTCCTTGTCGAGAATTACTTAGTGAGAGGATCCGCCGAAACACGGTCTTCGAGCATTTCGGTTTCCTCCCGGACCTCATCCCTCCAGTCCCGGGGAGGGACCTCGCGGTGCCTCCCCGGGCGGCAGGGCAGGAAATCAGCGGCGTCGTTTTGCCGCTTTCTTCTTCGCACTCTTCCGGACCGGTCGGGAAGCCTTTTTCGCCTTTGCATTTCCGGCGGCAGGCTTGCCGTCTGCCAGCGCCGCTTGCGCGGCGGCCAGACGGGCGATCGGGACGCGGAAGGGCGAGCAGGACACGTAATTCATCCCTACACGATGGCAGAAACCGACCGACGTCGGCTCTCCGCCGTGCTCGCCGCAAATTCCGATCTTCAGTTTCGGACGGGTTGCCCGACCCTTTTCGATCGCCATCTGGACGAGCTGCCCAATGCCTTCCTGATCGAGAACCTGGAACGGATCAATGGGAAGGATCTTTTTCTCCACGTAGTCGGGAACAAACCCCCCGATGTCGTCCCGGGAGAAGCCGAATCCCATCTGCGTCAGGTCATTCGTGCCGAACGAGAAGAACTCTGCAGACTCCGCAATCTTATCGGCGGTGAGCGCCGCGCGGGGAACTTCGATCATCGTCCCGTACAGGTAATCGATCGCCTTGACCCCGTACTTTGCACAAACCTCCGCATAGATCGCATCCACAATCCGGCGCTGGTGAACAAGTTCGGATTTCAGTCCGACCACCGGTACCATGATTTCCGGCAGGGCTTTCTTCCCTTCCTGCACCAGTTCCACGGCGGACTCGAAGATTGCGCGGACCTGCATTTCCGTGATTTCCGGATAGGTGATGCCGAGCCGGACCCCCCGGTGGCCCATCATCGGGTTGTTCTCGTGCAACGCGTCGGCGCGTTTCGCGAATTCGTCGACCGAAATCCCCAGTGACTGCGCAAGTTTCGCCCGCTCGTCGGCGCGATGCGGCACGAATTCGTGCAGCGGCGGGTCGAGAAGCCGGATCGTGACCGGAAGTCCGTCCATGACCGCAAGCGTGTCCTTGATATCCTTTTTCACGAAGGGATACAACTCGTTCAGCGCCGCCCGGCGCTCCGCCTCCGTCGAGGAAATGATCATTTTGCGGAGAAGGAAAAGCGGTTGTTCGGAGTTCTTGCCGTAAAACATGTGTTCCGTCCGGAACAGACCGATCCCCTCGGCGCCGAATCCTCTCGCCTTGAGCGCATCGTCCGGCGTGTCGGCGTTCGTCCGGACTCCGATTTTCCGGTACTTGTCCACGATCTTCATGTACTCGACGAAGCGCGGATTCTCCGTGGCGCTCACCATCGGGAGCTGGCCTGCGTACACGTTCCCCCGGGTTCCGTTCATCGTCACAAAGTCCCCTTCACGCAGAGTCTGTCCATCCACCCTCATCGTCTTGCTGTGGGCGTCGATATGCAGGGCGCTGCAACCGACGATGCAGCATTTCCCCCATCCACGCGCCACAAGCGCAGCGTGACTCGTCATCCCTCCACGGGCGGTGAGAATGCCTTCCGCCGCACGCATCCCCTCAACATCCTCGGGATTGGTCTCTTCACGGACAAGAATGACTTTCTTGCCCTGCTTCGCCCATGCGACGGCGTCGTTCGCGGTGAACACGATCTGGCCACCTGCACCGCCGGGACCTGCCGGCAGGCCTGTCGCCATCGGCCGCGCTCCCTTCTCCGCCGCAGGATCCACGATCGGGTGCAACATCTCGTCCAGCTGGTCCGGCGAAACCCGCTTCACGCACTCACGCTCGTCGATCAAACGCTCGTGGAGCATATCCATCGCCATGTTCAACGCGGCTGTTCCGGTCCGTTTTCCTATGCGGCACTGCAACATCCACAATCGACCTTCCTGAATCGTGAATTCGATGTCCTGCATGTCTTTGAAATGTTTCTCGAGCTTCACACGGATGCGGTCAAGTTCGACGTAGGTCTTGGCCATCGCCGTTTCCAGGGACTGCAACTGCCGGGTCTGGTCGCTCTTGGTGGACTCATTCAGCGGGTTCGGAGTGCGGATCCCTGCAACAACATCCTCTCCCTGAGCGTTCGTAAGCCATTCACCGTAGAATTTGTTCTCGCCCGTCGCGGGGTTGCGGCTGAAGGCGACTCCGGTCGCCGATGAATCGCCCATGTTGCCAAATACCATCGCCTGAACGTTGACGGCGGTCCCCCATTCGTCCGGGATCCGCTCAATGCGGCGGTACGACACCGCACGTTTGCCGTTCCATGAAGAAAAGACCGCGCCGATCCCGCCCCAGAGCTGCTCTTTCGCCCCGTCGGGAAATTCCTTTCCAAGAACCTCCTTCACCCGGATCTTGAACTTATCGCAGAGGTCTTTCAAATCATCGGCGGAAATGTCCGCATCGGTTTTGTATCCTTTTGCCGTCTTCAGATCGCCGAGCATCCTGTCGAGCTGGACACGAATGCCCTTTCCTTCCGCAGGTTCGAATCCTGCCGCCTTCTCCATGACGACATCCGAGTACATCATGATCAGACGACGGTACGCATCCCACACGAACCGATCATTGTGGGTCTTGGCGATCAGGCCCGGAATCGTCGCCGTGCAAAGGCCGACATTGAGCACTGTCTCCATCATTCCCGGCATCGATTTCCGCGCACCGGAGCGCACGGACACCAGAAGTGGATTCTTGGGATCGCCGAACTTCATCCCCATGATCGATTCCACTTTTTTCAGAGCCGTCTCCACCTCTTTTTTCAATGAGGATGGGTACGTCTGTTTGTGCTGGTAATAGTAATTACAGACCTCTGTCGTGATCGTGAACCCCGCGGGGACCGGGATGCCGAGGACTGCCATCTCGGCAAGGTTTGCCCCCTTGCCTCCCAGGAGGTTCTTCATGTCTGCACGGCCGTCGCCTTTCCCCTTCCCGAAGAAATAGACGTTTTTGCTCATATGGAATCCTTTATTGGATAATGGTTCTATGAACGCATGTTTGCTTTGCAGTTATTTGTTTATACAGCATGACCTTGAGACGTCAACTTCTGATGTCGGTCATGAACCGACGCAACAATGCTCCGGAAAAAGGATTTTCAGCACCGTCCATTCGCTCGGGATGCCACTGAACGCCGATCAAAAAGGGGACGTCGTTTTGCCTGTCGAGTTCGATGGCTTCAACCACACCATCGTGAGATCGGGCAGAAATCCTCAAGCCCAATCCCTGTCGATCCACCGATTGATGGTGATACGAATTCGCCTCGCCCCTCAACGCTCCCACCACTTCATGGAGGAACGAATCGGGTTCAACCACGATCGGGTGCAGCCACTCGGGGGATCCGTCACCATGATGCCCCCGGTACCCGACCTGTGCAATGTCATAAAAGAGTGTTCCTTTGAAGGCAACATTCAGGAGCTGGGCCCCCCGGCAGATCCCGAGGATCGGGAGCCGCCGCGCCCGGGCTTTCTCCACGAGCTCAAGCTCGAAGCAGTCCCTCTGCTCATTGACCCCTTCACAATGAGGGAGAGCGTCCGGCTGTCCATAGTACTTCGGGTGAATGTCTCCACCACCCGAAAGAACCAGCGCATCACACTGGGCCAGGAGCCGCTCGTTGCCGAGACTATGCGACAGGAGAGTAATGTCAACATCCTCCCCTCCGCGTTTGAGCCACGAAACATAGAGCTCCAACTTTGGCCGCTCACACATCGGATCGGTCAATCCAATCAGCATACGGCATCCCCTTTTTCGAGGATGCGCAGGATCGACTGATTCAACTGCTCCTCTCCGACAAAAACTTCTGCCCTGATACGGAAGACAACAAAGGGAAATTCATTCCTGTTCATGTGCTCGCCTAATTTGCCGGCCCCAAGACGGACCGCATCTTTCTCTGTGGTTACTACCATTGCGCAGCCTTTCTGCCGGGCAGTCGTGATCGCCGTAGTCACCTCTTCGACGGTAAACCGGTGATGATCGCCAAAATCATGGTCCGCCACCACATCGGCGCCGGCGGAACGAACGGTCGCAAGGAATCCTGCATGATCTCCGATACCGCTCAGTACAAATGCCCGCGTCCCGGGTGACAGTTCGCGATTCAGTCCCGTGCGAAAATCGACAATCCCCGTCACCCTGGTCCGAAACGCGAACACCGGAGCATTCGTCCATCGTTCCAACCGGCCGGAAACCGTCGAGACTTCTCCGGGCGATCCGATTTTTCCCACGGCGATCAGCTGTGCACGCCGGAGAGCGGAGAGTGGTTCCCGCCGAAGGCCTGCAGGGAGCAGCCGTTCGCGCTGCAGATCCATCCGGCCGTCAACCACCAGAATATTCAGATCCCGGTCCAATGCGCGATGCTGATATCCATCATCCATCACCAGAACATCTGCGCCGAGCTCCCGCACGGCAATTTCGGCTGCCGCGAACCGTTGTTCGGCAACCACCACAACGAGCCCGGGATACTGTTTTGCGATCATCACCGCCTCATCGCCGCCCGCACCGGCCGGAGCAATTTCGGAGCCCCTTCCCGAAACGATCAGCGGCCCCTGCGATCGCCTGCCATATCCCCGGCTGATGACCCCGACACGCCGGTTCATCCCCTGCAACCGTCTGACAATTTCGCCGACCAGCGGCGTTTTCCCCGTCCCCCCTGCCGTCAGATTTCCTACCGATATGACAGGAACCTTCACACGGTGAACCCGAAAAAGGTCTTTGTCATAGAACAGGTTCCGCGCCGTTACTGCTCCCCCGTACAACCACGAAAAGGGAGTCAGGACTTTCATCGGTCGCATGCGGCTCATCGCATCGCGCCTGCCTCGTTGAGCAAGCGTTCCGTGTCCCTCAACTTGTCGTCAACATGGTAGGTCTGGTAGAGTCGACGGAGGAGTTGAAGTATTGCGGTCCGATCCTCCGAAAGTCTTTTCAACTTGTCCGCCGTCCCATTCTTTCCCTTGCGCTCCACCGTCAGGAGTCCATCCACCGCCTGAAGACCCGCCTCCAGTATACGTTGTGCGGTTTGATCGCGGTCCTGCTTCATGTATGCGCGTCCCATCTGGCGGTAAAACGCGCCGAGATAGGGAGAGTTCTGGAATTTGACAGTCGCTTCCTTCTGACACTTTACCACATTCGGGTACTCACCCGCATTAAAATACGCGAGCCCGAGATTGTAGTATTGCCTGTCGAAGGGGAATCGCTCTGCATCCTTTTTTGTATACCGGAGAAACGAGCGATCATCATTCAGCGCAACCGCGACCTCGCAAAGCCGCTCGTAGACTGCGGCGTCGGAAGTCCCAAGCGCTTCGGCGCGCGCAAGATAGTTGAGCGATTGTCTCAGGTTCTGCACTTTTGTCTTGCTCTGGGCCGATCTTTCAACCATCGCCAGGTCATAGTGGAGAAGACCGAGGTCCATGAGTGCATCGCCATAGGCGGAATCGAGAGCGACCGCTCTCTGGAGTACCACCGCAGCACTGTCGTAATTTCCGGTGGCGTACAACCTGTGCCCTGATTGATACAATGCCTCCTTCGATAGTGAAGCAGGCGAGGAACCATCCCTGTTCGCACTCCCGGGCGCCCCGCAGGACATCAGGAAGAGAGCCGCGAAGGCGGGAAGAATCCTCCCGCCGCGAAGGAGGAAGTCATCGCTAATCTGTAAGCCTTGAATTTCCTGAATGACTCCCATTGCGCGCCGTTCTCCTCTCAGACGGGTTTCATCAATCCCAGGACAGCCTTTGCCACACGTTCCGATGCCCCGGGTCCGCCCAGATTCCTGCGTATCACCGACAGATCTTCCCGCATCGTGCGGGCTTTCGCGTCATCGGTCAGCAGCGGCAGGACCTCTTGCATGAGCCGGTCCGCTGTAACCTCGCCCTGGATCAATTCGGGTGCAATTTTCTTCCCTGCGACGATATTCGCCAGACCGATGTACGGTACTTTCACGACCATCCGTCCGATCTGGTACGTTAACGCAGAAGTCTTGTAGACAATAACCATCGGCGTCCCGAACCACCCAGTCTCCAGCGTGGCGGTTCCGGATGTGACGATCGCCGCGTCCGCGCTATTGAGCAAATCGTACGTCCCCTGTTCAACAGTGATGATCCCCGAATCCCTGCCGATGTGCCCCGCGAGAGGAGCCAGCCCGAGGTTCGGGGCGACACCCACCGCCACCTGGATTCCGTGGGAGCGCATCAGCCGCGTTGCAGCTTCGATCATGACGGGGAAGATATTTTCAATTTCCTGTACCCGGCTCCCGGGGAGAAGGGCCAGGAGTTTCCGGGAGGGATCCAGATGATGAATCCTGAAAAAATCCTCCCGTTGAAGTTGCGCCCCCAACCGCTCCACGATGGGGTGTCCGACGAATTCTACATCCACTCCCGCCTCACGGTAAATCTCCACTTCGAAGGGAAAGACGACTTTCATGCTCGTCACCACCCCGCGCATCTTCTTCACGCGGCTTTTGTGCCAGGCCCAGACCTGTGGGCTGATGTAATACACCACCGGAATTCCCTGTCCGGCGATCGTGCGTGCAAATCGGAGATTGAATCCCGGGTAATCTATCAACACGGCAACATCGGGACGTCTTTGCACCAGCAATGCCGTCAACTTCTGTTTGAGGTCCCTGACGGTGCCGAGGTTTTTTACAACTTCTGCAAAGCCCATGAACGCCAGCTTGTCGATGTGAACAAGGACGTCCATCCCTTCTTCGCGCATCCTGTCGCCCCCGACACCGTACACATCGAGTCCGGGACGCATCCGGCGCAGCGCTCTCACCAGCCCCGCGCCATGGAGGTCGCCGGAAGCTTCCCCTGCAATTAGGAGAACGCGTTCTGGCATCGGGCCTCAACGGAAAAGGTAAATGAGGACTATCGCCGCTGTGACCAATCCGATCGCCTGAAGAGTCCGCTTCTCCGAGCCTATTCCCTCCCGGACATCCACGGTCTTGGGAGGGGGCTGTTCAGGCCGGTAGGGAGCCAGGCGTGGGATGAAGCGCCGAACCTCGCGGCAATAGGTCGAATACTGCTCACCGAAACGAACGCGCAGGTATTCCTCTTCGCCTGTGATGATCAGGGAGTACTGCAAATAGAACCACCCCAGGGCCAGCAAAAGCAGCCAGGGAAATACGGCCATCGACATCACTCCCACACCGAGATACACCAGCATGTTCCCGACATACAACGGATTCCGGACATACGCGAATGGGCCGATGGTAATAAGATAGGTCCCGCCGACAGTCCCCGTCGTCCGCGTTTCCGCCCCTGCAATCGAGACCCCCCAGAATCTGATACATTCTCCGAGAAGGACGATGGCGAATCCGATCACAATGCTCGGCACCGTGGGCCGGGCAAAAATCACCATGAGAATCAGGAACGGAATCGGCGTGTAGCTCCGCGCGCGAAACATGAGTTTTCGAATATCAAACTTCTCTGGAGTCATGAACGATCCGCTATTCCGCGATAAATGCCGCTGTTCGGTTCAGGCACGCGCGCCTGCGCGGCCGGAGATGGTTTTTCAGCAGAAGCTTCTCCAGACCGGATTGAACATCTGCGAACGTCGCATACGTGAGATACGAGATGTTCTGCTCCTGACAATAGGATTGCAGCTGATCCTTTGCAAACACCAGGTCCGCATATCTGGCCGGGCACCGGTCGGAATATCCTTCCCCGACATAGACGAGGAAATCCTCGTCGCCGGACAGCGTCAGCATGATATTCCGTTTACAGCTGGCACAGCGGTCGCAATCCGGATTTTCCGCGGGGAATTCCAGGTTCATGTGAACGCGCCCGTCGGTGCCCGAGGGGACCAATCTTACGGCATTCGAAAAGCGAGGGATCCCCCCGATCCCGTGACGCTTGAAGATACGGTCGATGTAATAGTCGAGCCCATCGCTCAGGACACAGAGATCAATACCACGCCCTGCACAGAATGCCGCAAAATCTTTGAAGCCCGGGTCAATCGATTGTCCGTCGATCACAGCCTCAAGGTCGCTTAACGGAAAATCGCCGCACAGAGCGGCCTTCCGCAGGAAGCATTCCCTTGCCGAGATCCGCTCCGCATGATACAGGGAGATCGCCTCACCCGCGGCATCCCCCCCGAGGGAACGAAACATGGCATTCCCGACATCGCATGTCGTGATCGTGCCGTCGAAATCGATGAAGATCTTCACAGACATATCTTATCCCGCTGCGAGCGCCGCCGACGCAGCTGTCCCCGACTGGTTGAAGCGGACCGTCACGATCTTCGAAACACCCTCTTCTTCCATCGTGATACCGTACAACGCGTTGGCCGCCTCCATCGTCCGCTTGTTGTGCGTGACGACGATGAACTGCGTATTGTCGGAAAATTTTCTGAGGATCCTGCTGAACCGGTCGATGTTCGCGTCGTCGAGCGGCGCGTCCACTTCGTCGAGAATGCAGAAGGGGCTGGGCTTCACCAGGTAGATCGCAAACAGCAGGGCGATGGCCGTCAGCGTTTTCTCTCCGCCCGACAGGAGATCGATGGAGGTGGGGCGTTTCCCGCGCGGCTTCGCGACGATTTCAATCTTCCCTTCGAGCGGATCCACTTCCTCTTCGAGCTTCAGGTCGCATTCGTCACCCGGATCGAACAGGCTTTTGAACGTCTCGATGAAATTACCCCTGATCTTTGCAAAGGTTTCCAGAAAGAGTCTCTGGGCCGTGAGGTTGATCTCTTCGATCGTCGCCAGAAGATTTTTCTCCGCTTCCAGGAGGTCCGTCCGCTGAACGTTCAGTGTTTCCCACCGTTTCTTTTCTTCAGAATACTCCTCGAACGCCGCAAAATTGATGTTTCCCAGAGTTTTGATTTTCTCCCGGAGGGCGGGGATTTCTTCCCGGAGAACTGCGAAGTCGACGAATTCATCCGCCGGATAGGCCTTTCGATCCAGGATCATTTCGAATTCTTCTTTCGCGCGTTCCCGGAGCTGCTCCGCCTTGTTCTTCAGGTCGTGGAGCTGTATTTCGTGCCCGTGAAGGATCTGCAGCGACTCGTCATGCGTCCTTCGCTGATCCTTGATCTCCAATTCCGCACGGTGGATCTCCTCGCGGGCACTCATCGCTGCGGTTTCGGCTTCGTTCCGGCGCCCTTCCAGGGCGGCAAGTTCCTGGCGCAGCCGGTCAAGTTCGAGATCATGTTCCCCGATCTGATCCTCGAGGCCGCCGATCGTGTCCAGCGCTGCGCGGGTTTCGACATCAACGGCCGAAATCGCGGCATGCGCTTCCTCGATGAACTGGTCCGTTCGCGCCACATCCGCCCGGGCATTGTCCAGGTCGTTGGTGCAACGCACCATCTCGAGTCCGATCTCCTGGAGCCGTTCCGACCTCTCGTTCCATTCCTTCTCAAGGCCCTCCAATTCCGAGGCGAGTCCGGACTGCGCCTGATCCACGCCGAGTTTTTCGGATTCCACGGCGGCCAGGTGAGGGGAGGCGGACTCCAATTCGGCCCGGAGGCCGGCGGACTCCTCCGCGATCGACGAGAGAACGTCCGCGTTGGTGGCGATGACATCCTCGGCGCGCTCTTTCTCAAATTGGACCTGGGCGATGCGCATTTCCACGCCGCTCATATCTTTTTCGATCTGTTTCACTGCCTCGCCGAACACTTTCAGATCGATCGCGTCCAGTTCCCGTTGCGCCTCCTCCTGCCTGCGTGTCAACGATTCGACCGTTCGTTCCAGCCGTTCCACTTCGTTGTGAAGGTCATTGATCTGTTCGCGTTTCCCGATCATGCCGCCTTCGTCAACTCGCCGGCTCCCGCCGCGCCTGATTCCGGCACCCTCCTCCATTTCGCCATTGACGGTCACGCAGCGGACTCCCGGGAACCCGGCAGCCACGCGGTTGGCGGCCTCAACGTTTTCAACGATCAGAACTCGGTCCAGGAGGTAGGAGAAGAGCTGACTGTAGGCGGGATCGTAGGTCGCCAGTTCGACCGCCCACCCGACGACACCTGCCCCGGACACGGAAGGCAGAGCCGCGTGAATCTCGGGAAGACGGTCAAGACAAATAAAGGTCGCCTTGCCGTGATCTTGCGTCGTCAGGAGAGACACCGCCGATTCCGCTTCGACGGCATTGGAGGCGATGACATAGCCGGCAAATTCCCCCAGACCAGCTTCCAGCGCAGGGCGTAACCGTTCGTCGGCATGGATCGCATCCGCGACGGTGAGTGTTTTTCCCCCCTTCCAGAGCGAAGAGTCGGCAAGAAACCTGACCCCCTCGGAAAGTCCTTCGTGCCGGTCGATGAGCCCCTGGAGAAACTCGGCGCGCGTGCGCTGATGATCGATGCGTGCATGGGTCTCGAGAGCGGAGCGTTGAATGCCTTCGATGCGGGCGCTGATTTCATTTCGCCGTCGTTCCGCATTATAGAAATGCGTTTCCGACTCGCTGAAGGTCCGCCGGAGCCGCCGGTCCTCGTCCATCAGGGATGCAATCAGATTCTCCAGCCGGCTCATCTCGCCCCGATAGCGCTCGGTTTCTTCCGTCGCCCTGGCTGCCCGTCCTTCAAGATCGGCTAACCGCACACGCCGTTTGTCCTGCTCGGCCTCGAGCTCGGCGTTTCGTCGCACCAGAGCGATGAACCGTTCGTGAAAATCCTGCTGGGCCTTCGCCCGTGTGTCCAGCACGCCTTCAAAAGTGCGCAAGTCCTCCTGCATCATCCGCTGACGTTCGGCAGTCTTCTGCACGGCCTGCTCAAGATCGGTGATTTTCGCCTGCAAGGTCTCTCTGGCCGAGGAGGATTGTCCAATGTCAAGGATGCGAGCTTCACGTTCCCGTGCCAGACGGGCCAGGCTCGATCGCAGAGCGCTGATCCGTTCTGAAGCGACCGCCGACCGCTGCTCCACCTGATGGGTCTTCTCTCTCTGGAGGCTGACATCCCGTTGCGCTTCGGCCAGGCGTTTTTCCTCCTCGAGGAGCGTCGTCCGGAACGAGTCGAGACGGGCTTCTTCCTCCGTGAGGTCAAGGTCGAGGCGTGAACGGTCGCTCTGGAGGGTCCCGAGCTTTTCACCCAGGGGACCGATCCGATCGAGAAGCTGGGTATATTCCCTCTCCATCAGATCGACTTCCAACGCTTTGAGTCGTTCCTTGAGGCCGTTGAATTGTTCTGCTTTTTTCGCCTGACGTTCGAGAGAGTTGACGGCCTTCTGGACCTCCGCGACAATATCGTTCACGCGCTGAAGGTCGGCGCGCACATCATCGAGTTTCCGGTACGCGGCTTTTCTGCGGTGCTTGTACTTGGTGACCCCGGCCGCCTCTTCGAACAGCCGGCGCCGTTCTTCCGCCTTCTCGCTCAGGATGACCTCGATCATTTTCAGTTCGATGACAGAATAGGCATCGGCACCCATGCCGGTATCCATGAACAGATCGAGAATATCCTTCAGCCTGCAGGGAGTCTTGTTCAGCAGATATTCACTTTCGCCGGAGCGGTACACCCGGCGGCCGACGGTCACCTGGGTATATTCAGAAGGAAGGATGCCCTTGGTGTTCTCGATCACCAGTGAAGCTTCCGCCATCCCCAGCGCTTTTCTCGCCTTTGTCCCGTTGAAGATGACATCTTCCATCTTGTCGCTTCGCAACGCGCTGTACCGTTGTTCCCCCAGCACCCATCGGATGGCGTCCACAATATTCGTCTTGCCACAGCCATTCGGCCCGACGATCGCCGAGATGCCGCTGTCAAAGACAAGATTTACCTTCTGTGCGAAGGATTTGAAGCCGACGATTTCAAGCTTGGAAAGATACATGGATCTCCGTCCACAACCTTACGCAGACTGTGTTGCCGCATGATAGAGGAGCTGAATGTACGCAGGGAGCGCCTCCCCGACGTCATAGGCGAGATACGCGCCGGCAAGCACGATCAGAAACACGAGCAGTCCGGCGGCATACATCCTTGCCCGCCGGACGTCAAAGATGATCGAAAGCCCTTTGAGGAGTCGCAGTCCCACCCAGATCTGCATCACCAGAAAGAACACGCAAAACGGGAGAACGTACGTCGGACTCTCCATGACCCGGTAGGCGATCATGCCGAACGGGATGTAGAGCAGGAGCGGCGCCCCGGCCCAAAACGTCACCCGCTGACGGCGTGCGCGGCATAGATCTTCTGCCGGAAGAAAACCCGCAGCGCAAGTATGAGGGCAGCCGCGAGGAACAGCAGAAGAATCACCCCCGCTCCGAACAGTCCGATTGCGGCCAGCGGGTTCCAGATGATCCGGACGAAAAACGCCTTGAGGGGGTCGTACACGAAGAGAAGGGAAAGCAGGATATCCGCAATCCAGCTTTCCCGGAAGTGATAGGCAATACTGGATACCATGAGCCCCACGCCGGCCGCAGCTCCCAATCCCAGGAGCAATGTGTGGGTGATCGCAACTTCATGCTGGTCCCGGATGTCGGCAAAGAAGTTGTAGGCGCTGAATATCGATCTGTTCAGATTCTCGCGAAAACGCCTGTTCCGGTTGTAGAGATAGACCATGCCGACCAGGAAGGCGAACCCCGCAAGGACGAACACGATCGGCGCCTTATTACTGTAGCTCCCGAGGGGGAGAGCGACGAACTTCTCACCGTGCATCACGGCGCGAACAGCGTCAAAGGCAAGCCGCTTCTCCCTGAAGCCGTCCACCAGGCCCATACTTTCGAACCAGGGGTCTCCCGAGTGGACGGTCAGCGATGCTTCGGCGCTCGTCCAATCGTTGAACGAAGAGAGAATGCCGCCTGCGTAGTTCAGCGTTTTTATAATCTCGAAGCGCTGGAGATAGTAGCGCGCCTGCGCTTCCTGCGAGTACGGGTCATTCGAGCCCCTCCGGTTCTCCTGTTGCACTTCACTTCCGAACGAAGCAACAATGACCGGCATGCGGGGATGGGCCGCTCTCCACGATTCGAGGCGGCTCCGGAATTCTTTCGTATCGCCGGCCGGGACTTCCAACGCAGCCATGTCCATCAAATCGGTGCAGCGATCGCCGGAAAGGGAGATCGTCGGCGCATACAACAGCCGTGAGTCAAGCGCGCGCGCGATATGCACGAGATTCTCGAGACCGGCACGGGTATCGGGGCTCGACATATCCAGACCGTCGCCCATGCCCCAACAGAAAACAGAAGGATGATTGACATTCTGGAGGATCATGTCGCGAAGCGCAACCGACGATTGCTCCTGAAATCCCTCGCTGGAGAGTATGGATCCCGGGACCCACTGGAGCGGCAGATCCACCAGCGCGAGGAGCCCGTAGCGATCGCACAAATCCAGCATGTAGGGGTGCGGCGGATGACCCGCGAACCGGATGGCGTTGGCACCGAGTGTCTTGATGAGCGCGACATCCTTCTCCATCTGCTCAAAGGAGAGGGCATTGCCGTACGCCGGATGATCCTCGTTCCAGATCACGCCGCGGAGCACCAGCCTGGATCCGTTCAAAAGGAAACTGCCGTTCTCAATGCTGACAACCCGGAATCCCCACGACATCTCATAGCTATCCAATGGGGCGCCTTCTCCGCGAACCGGCACCAGCGAGCAACGTAGGAGATACAGGTCGGGATTATCCGGCGACCATCGCTTCATCCCCTGCACAACCGCCGTTGCCTCCACGTTCGTTGTTGAACTATCACTGAACCGAATCGGCTGCACAGGACTTCGCCCCACCATGATCCCGGAGATCTTGTCGAATACTTCGACCCGGCAACCCAGGGATTTGTCGTCGGGGGAAACGCTTCCGCGTTCGACTGCAGACAATACATGCAGGCGTACCGCCCCGGTCTTTTCGTCCTGTTCCGCGGTCACCCTCGCACTGCTGATATAGGTACTCGGCGTCCCGAGGAGGTAGATGTCCCGCGTGATGCCCCCGTAGTTTCTTGCCATCGAAGGCAATGGACGGAGCGGAAAGGTGTTGCTGTTATTGAGCAGGTTGCTGACAACGATCCGGACAACGTTGTCATGTTCGGACTGAATGCACTGAGCGGGGATGGACTGAATGATCGAAGTGTAACCACCCGAGTGGCTTGTAATGAAATCGTTGTTGATGGTGATTTCGGCGTTCTGACTGATTCCCAGCGCCACAATGGTGAACCGATACTTTGCCACGATGTCTGCGGGGACGCTGATCACCCGTTGAAACATGACTTTCCCTTGGGCGGCGAACGCGCTGGGGATGTTCACCACACCGGTCCCTCCTCCATCAATCGCGTACGACCATTCACCATTGAGGTCAATGCGTATCCGGGTGGAGGACTCTCCGGGAAGCGCGCCGGTCGGGGCTGAAGGGCGAAGTCCGGCATTCGTGAGAAAGCGCAGATCAGCCGCTTTCCCGGAATGCAGGAAGAGAGCGTAGAGGGAAATCAGAAGGATGAGACCAACTGCCCGGGAAGGAAAACGCAACGATCCGCCGGATATGAGGAATGTTCCTACCAATTCGCGTCAGCACCTTGAGGGTGAAGGGGACTTCATCTGAACAATATAATCACAAAACCCCCGGAATGCAACGGAAAATCAACCACTTGGCCTGATTTTCGAGGTAAATGAATGACTTATCGCTATTTCTCGTGTCTCCCCAGCTCGGGATCAAATCCACTGAATCAAGGGAAAAAAAAGCTCGCCGTGAAAAGAGCCGGCGAGCGGTGAACGCAAACCGAAGAAGTGACGTACTAGCGTGCAGCCTTAATGATTGCTCCGAAGGACTCCGCCTTTAGGCATGCACCGCCCACAAGTGCTCCATCAATGTCCTTTTGACGCAATAATTCCGCCGCATTGTCAGGCTTCACGCTTCCACCATACTGGATGACGATTGCATCGGCGACCGCAGGAGTGAACTGGGAACGCACCAGATCCCTGATCAGCGCATGAACCTCTTCTGCTTGTGCGGGGGTCGCATTCTTTCCTGTGCCGATCGCCCATACCGGCTCGTATGCGATCACGACTTTTGCCATCTGATCCGTGGGAATGCCGGCAAGAACCCCTTTGACCTGGCGGGTTATGACCTGGGAGGTGACTCCGTCCTCACGTTCCTTCAGCGTTTCACCGACACAGATAATGGGGTCCAGCCCGTTGGTCAGAGCCTTCTTCGCTTTGGCATTCACCTTCTCATCCGTCTCACCATAATACTGGCGGCGTTCGGAATGCCCGAGGATGACATGGGCACAACCCACGGACTTCAGCATCTTCCAGGAGATTTCCCCGGTGAACGCCCCTTCATCATGCTCCGACATGTTCTGTGCACCAAGCCGGACGGCGGATCCTTTCAGCAGAGTTGCGGCGAGAGCAAGCGACGTGAACGGCGGGCAGATGGCAACCAGAACGGCGGGGGGAAGCGTCGCGCATTCCTTGACCACACCTTTGACAAGCTCCTCCGTTTCGGGAAGAGTCTTGAACATCTTCCAGTTGCCTGCGATGAATTTTGGTCTCATGGTATTGATCTTCAATGTGAATGAGTCTCAAGCGTTTCTTCGCCGCTCGAGCGTTTGTTTGAGAACGTTATTGATGACCGCCGGATTGCCCTTTCCCTTCATGCGCCGCATGGTCTCTCCGACGAAGAACCCGAAGATCTTCTCGTTCCCGGCGAGGTACTTCAGGACCTGCTGTTGATTTGCCAGCAGGACTGCCTCGACGATCTGCTCAATGGCCTTCGTGTCGGATACCTGGACGAGCCCCTCCCGCTCCACGATCGATTGCGGATCATCATGCGATTCAAGCATGAGGGCAAACACCTGCTTTGCGATCGTTCCGCTGATGGTACCGTCCTGAATCAGCCCGAGAAGCGCGGCAAGCCGGACCGGTTCGACGGGAAAGTCCCCGATCGCCACTTTGCGCTCACTGATGACCCGAAGGACATCCGTCATCACCCAATTGCTCGCCGCCTTCGCATTCTCCTGTGTGCTCTTCCGCCCCTTTGTGCCGAGAAGAGTCACCACCGATTCAAAATACTCAGCGATTCCCCGCTCCGTCGTCAGGACCTCCGCATCGTACAACGGCAGCCCCAGCTGCTCCACGAAGCGATTCCGCCTGGGAGTCGGGAGTTCGGGAAGAGCCGAACGCACCCGTTCGATCCACGGCTCGTCGACAAGCACCGGCACAAGGTCGGGATCGGGAAAGTACCGGTAGTCGTGCGCTTCCTCTTTGCTCCGCATCGGGATGGCGATGCTTTGATCGGCATCCCAAAGGAGTGTTTCCTGGACGACCGCTCCTCCGTCCCTCACCAGCTGAATCTGACGATCGATCTCATAGCCGAGCGCCCGTTCGACGTTACGGAAGGAATTCATGTTCTTCACTTCCGTCTTCGTGCCCAGAGCGGTGGCGCCTGTTCGCCGGATCGAAACATTGGCATCGCACCGGAGACTCCCCTCTTCCATATTCCCGTCACAGATACCCAGATATGTCACGATCTGTTTGATTCTCGTCAGGTACGCATACGCTTCCGCGGGAGAACGCAGATCCGGTTCACTGACTATCTCAATCAGGGGTACGCCGCACCGGTTGACGTCCACGAGCGTATCGACATCGAGATCGTGGATGGATTTCCCCGCGTCTTCTTCCATGTGGATACGGGTGATCCCAATCCGTTTTCGCCCGCCCGGTTCAACGTCAATTTCCACAAAGCCGTTCGCGCAAATGGGTTCTTCGTACTGCGAGATCTGGTACCCCTTGGGAAGATCGGGATAGAAGTAATTTTTTCTGGCGAACACGGACCGCGCGGCGACACGGCAATTCACCGCAAGACCCATGCGCAGGATGTATTCCACCAGATTGGTATTCAGGACAGGAAGGGTGCCCGGCATCCCGAGACAGACCGGGCAGACGTTGGAATTCGGTTCGTTGCCGAATTTCGTGGAACAACCGCAAAAGGCTTTCGTCGTGGTGAGAAGCTGGGCATGCACTTCGAGCCCGATCACCGGTTCGAAATCGCCGTCACGCTTCATGGAGCACGGCCTCGCCGGAGATCGCCATCGTCACTTTTTCAGCCGCCTCCTTGAAGCTGTTCGCAACCAGGAAGTTCATGCCGGAATTCCTCAGGATCTCTGCAGCCAGTTCGGCGTTCGTTCCGGCCAGCCGGATCACCACCGGAATTCTGACATCGACCCGCTTCGCCGCATCAACGACACCGTTGGCGACACGGTCGCACCGGACGATCCCTCCGAAGATATTGATGAGCACCGCTTTCACGTGCGGGTCGGAAAGGATAATCTTGAATCCGGCGGCCACGGTCTCCGCGCTCGCGCCGCCTCCCACATCCAGGAAATTCGCCGGCTCGCCTCCGGCCAGCTTGATCAGATCCATCGTCGCCATCGCCAGCCCCGCTCCATTCACCATGCAGCCGACGTTTCCGTCAAGCTTGATGTAGTTCAGGCTCGACTTCGACGCTTCCACCTCCAGCGGATCTTCCTCATTCAAATCACGCAACGGTCCGAGTTCAGGGTGCCGCTCCACCGCATTGTCATCAAAATTCATTTTGGCGTCGAGGGCAATGATCCCCCCTTCAGCGGTAACGACAAGCGGGTTGATTTCAGCCAGGGAGCAATCCATCGCTTCATATGCACGATAGAGTGCTGTGAGGAATTTGACGGCATTCTTAAAGGCGTCTCCGGTGAGCCCGAGGCCGAAGGCCAGCGCCCGTGCCTGGTAGGCCTGGAAACCCGCGCCCCGGTCGACGAACTGCTTCAGGATCTTTTCAGGGGATGCCGCTGCGACCTTCTCGATCTCGACTCCGCCTTCCGTCGATGCCATGACGACATTGCGCGACGAGGCCCGATCGAGTGTCACTCCCACGTAGAGTTCGCGGGCGATATTCACACCCTGCTCGATGAGCAGACGCTGTACTTTCCGGCCCTCGCGTCCGGTCTGATGTGTCACCAGGGTCATGCCGAGCATTCCCGATGCCAGATCACGAACTTCCTCAAGGCTCCTGGCGAGTTTGACACCGCCCCCTTTCCCCCTGCCGCCCGCATGGATCTGTGCTTTCACCACCCACACCGACCCGCCAATGTCCCGGGCGGCCTGCACCGCTTCCTCAACAGTGAAGGCAACCTTGCCCCTGGGGACTGCAACGTCGAATTTGCGAAGGATATCTTTTGCCTGGTGTTCGTGGACTTTCATGGGAGCTCCGGATGTTCGCCAGCTGCGCGGTGTTTATTTCGTTCTCTTTTCCGCTATGGATTTTCCCTGAAGGAAAAGCAGGAGATAATCCCGGCCTCCCGCCTTCGAATCCGTCCCGCTCATGTTGAAACCACCGAACGGATGCACGCCGACCATCGCACCGGTGCATTTACGGTTCAGGTACAGGTTCCCGACAAAAAACTCTTTCTCGGTTCGCCGGAGGTTCTTCACGTTCTTTGTGTACGCGGCGCCGGTGAGCCCGAATTCCGTGTTGTTCGCAATCCGGAGCGCTTCATCGAAATCCTTCGCTTTGAGTACTGCCAGGACCGGGCCGAAAATCTCTTCCTGGGCGATCGTGTCACGCGGCTGGACGTTGACGATGACGGTGGGCCGGAGGAAGTATCCGTCGCCCTCCGCCCGCGTACCGCCCGCCACGATCCTGCCCCCTTCCTGCACGGCCTTTCGAATGTATTCCAGCATCTTTTCGAGCGAGGAGGCATTCACCACGGGGCCCATGTAGTTCGACTGGTCTGCAGCGTCGCCAATGCTCAGCGCCTCGACTTTTCTGGCCAGGATGTCGACGAATGTATCGTGCACTTTCTCATGCACAATCACCCGCGAGCAGGCCGAACACTTCTGTCCCTGAAATCCGAACGCCGAGGCCAGAACGCCCTGCGCTGCTTCGTCGAGATCGACTCCCGCGTCAATGATGATGGAGTCTTTTCCTCCCATTTCTGCGACGACACGTTTGAGCCAGATCTGTCCGGGCTGGACCTTGGCCGCCACTTCATAGATGTGCATCCCCACTTCCTTGGATCCGGTAAAGGAGATGAAGCGGGTTTTCGGATGCATGACGAGCGTGTCTCCAACTGCGCCGCCGGGTCCGGAAACAAAATTGACCACTCCCGGAGGGAGGCCCGCTTCTTTCATGACCTCCATGAACATCCAGCCGGTCAGCGGCGAATCGGACGACGGTTTCAACACAACCGTGTTGCCTGTGACAAGTGCTGCCGATGTCATGCCCGTGAGGATTGCGAGGGGAAAATTCCAGGGGGGGATGACCACACCGACGCCGAGAGGGAGGTACACCAGCTTTCCGGTTTCCCCCTTCATCTTTTCCACGGGAAAGTCTTTCCCGTATCTGATCGCCTCACGCCCATAGTATTCCAGAAAATCGATCGCTTCTGCAACGTCGGCGTCTGCTTCCGGCCACGTCTTCCCCACCTCGAGTATTTCCGCCGCGTTCAATTCGAAGCGGCGCTTTCTCATTATTCGTGCTGCTTTGAGAAGGTATTGTGCCCGCTTTTCCGCGGGGACATTCTTCCAGGTTTCAAAGGTGGCCAGAGCGGTTTCCATCGCCCTGTGTGCCACTGCCGCATCACCTTTCTGGAATACTCCGACGACTTCTGACGGCCGGGAAGGATTATAGGAATTGAACTTCTGTCCCAGCACGACGTTTTCCGAACCAATGACGATCGGATACTCTTTGTTGAGCAGTGTGCGCAATTGCGCAAGAGCCGCTTCTTGTTTCTTCGCGTTTACTGGTTTCGAAAAATCGACATAGGTTTCATTTTTAAACTTCGGAATTGCCATGGGTGCCTCAATAGGGAGCTTTGGAGGAACGGAGCGTACCCCCGTTCGATGAGAGATGCAGAAACATGTTCTGGAACAGTTCGCGGAGGGGAACGTGGCCAATTTTCATCAAAAATAGCAAAAGTTCGCCCGAGAAGCAACAGGTTCAGGAGGGGGGAGCGGTGTTCAAGGTCAGAAGCACGGAGGATTTTGCGGCTTCCAGGGTATTCTTCATCAGCATCGCGATCGTCATCGGGCCGACCCCGCCCGGAACCGGGGTAATGGCGGAGGCCACAAGACGTGCTGAATCGAAATCGACATCGCCGACGAGTCGCGAACCGCTTTTCGCTGTCGGATCCGGGATCCTGTTGATCCCGACGTCGATGACCACACAACCCGGTTTGAGCGATTCGCCCCGGATCGCTTTCGGTCTGCCGATGGCAGCGATGAGAATGTCCGCCTCACGCACGTACGCCAGGACATCACGCGCTCCGGTATGAGCGACCGTCACAACGGCATTCGCGCCCGGCTGCTTCTGGAGCAGGATGTTGGCGATCGGCTTCCCGACGATATTACTTCTCCCCACCACAACGACGTGCTTTCCCGCAGGGTCGATTGCGGACCGCTTCAGCAGTTCATGGATTCCCGCCGGAGTGCACGGACGAAGGCACGGCTCTCCGATCACGAGGCGCCCGACGTTGACCGGGTGAAATCCATCAACATCCTTGTCCGGCGAGATCGCTTCGATGACCTTCTGTTCGCTCAGGTGTCCGGGGAGCGGAAGTTGAACCAGGATCCCGTGAATCCGGTTGTCTTCGTTGAATTTCCGGATCAACCGGAGAAGAGTGTCTTCCTGAACGTCGGGGGCAAGCTGTTCGGTCACCGAGTAGAAACCCAGTTCCGTGCAGGCTCTCCCTTTCGATCGCACGTACGATTGCGACGACGGGTTGTCGCCGACAAGAATAAATGCCAGCCCCGGTGTCACGCCGTGGTCATGCCGGAGGTTCTCAGCAGCAACGCGGACTTCCCTCTTGATCGCCTCGGAAATCGCCTTCCCGTCGATAATGGTGGCGCTCATTGTGTCCATGCTTTCTGGTCGTCCCTGCTATCCGAACGCAGGAAATACAAAACATTCCATCGTTTCCGCCCGGCCGGATTCCCGATCTGCCTTGACGTACACCCCGGCGATCCGGACATCGTGCGAGGCAACTTCGTACTTGTGCGGGGTCGAGAGCATCAGACGCCGGATGGCAAGGTCCTTTTTCATCCCGAGAACGGAATCATACGGGCCGGACATGCCGACGTCGGTCAGGTACGCTGTCCCCCGCGGAAGAATGCGCCCGTCCGCAGTCGGGATGTGGGTATGGGTCCCGAGCATTGCGGTCACTTTCCCGTCCAGATGCCAGCCCATCGCCATCTTCTCGGCCGTGGCATCGGCATGAAAATCGACAAGGATGACTTTCGTCTCCTCATGGATCTTCGTCAGTGCCCAATCCGCGGTCTTGAACGGGTCGTCGATTGCCTGCATGTACACACGGCCTTGCAGGTTAAGAACCCCCGCTTTTCCCTTTTCGCCGAGATCGACCACAATGAATCCATTGCCCCCGTTCTCACGGGGATAATTCAATGGGCGCAGAATCCGTCGATCGCTTCCGAGCACCTTCCTGCTGTCCCACCTGTCCCACACATGGTTGCCGGTGGTAATAACGTGCGCCCCGAGATCAAATAATTTCTTGGCGTGTTCCTCAGAGATCCCCTTCCCGTCCGTGGCATTTTCGCCGTTGATGACGAGGAGGTCAACCTCATACTTTTTGATGTAATTCGGGACAAGCGTGGAGGCAAGTTCCAGCCCCGGCGACCCGACAATGTCGCCGATGAAGAGCATGTTGAGATGTGAGGGCATGGGATCAGGGACAGGTGAAGTGAACAGAAAACACCCGGGTCAGGCATCCGGTTGAAAGCGGGCAACTTCTTCAACGATCACATCAACAATTTCCGATTCTTTCACCCGCCGGACAACTTCTCCCTTCCGGTAGAGAATGCCGACGCCCTTACCGGCCGCGATGCCGATATCGGCTTCACTGGCTTCCCCGGGGCCATTGACGACGCATCCCAGCACGGCGATTTTCACGGGTTTCTTCACTCCCTCCAGGCGCTGCTCCAACTCCCGCATGATGCTGAAGAGATCAACCTCGAGGCGGCCGCATGTCGGGCAGGCGATCAACTCAACGTTCCGGGTTGCCAGGCCGAGCGACCGGAGGATTTCCTTCCCCACCTCCACCTCCTTGACCGGGTCATCGGTCAACGACACGCGGATGGTGTCGCCAATCCCTTCCGAAAGCAGTGCGCCGATCCCCACGGCGGATTTGATCGTGCCCGAGCGGGTGGGACCGGCCTCCGTCACTCCAAGGTGCAGGGGAATGTCGGTACGCGCCGCGACGAGCCGGTAGGCCTCGACCATCAGCCGCACATCGGTTGACTTGACCGAGATGATGACGTCGTGGAATCCGAACTCGTCGCAGATGCCGACATGTCGCATTGCGCTCTCATACAGCGCCTCTGCAGTCGGATACCCATGCTTCTCGAGGATGTCGTCTTCCAGCGAACCCGAATTCACACCGATGCGGATCGGGATGCCTTTGGCCTTCGCGGCGGAGAGGACTTCGTGAATCCGGTCACGATTGCCGATGTTCCCGGGATTCAGCCGCACCTTGGCGACGTTTGCTTCAATCGCCTTCAACGCAAATACGTGGTTGAAATGAATGTCCGCAACGACGGGAATGGGAGACTGCCGGACGATCTTCGCAATGGCTTCGGCCGCCTCCTTGTCGTTCACCGTCACGCGCACGATGTTACATCCCGCGTCGGCCGCCTGGATGATCTGCCGGACCGTCGCCTCGACGTCCGCCGTTTTGGTCTTGGTCATTGTCTGCACGGAGATCGGAGCATTCCCCCCGACTTTGATTCCGCCGATGGACACCTGCCGCGTGGGGCGACGATTCATCCTGTATGGTGGCGACTGGATCGCCGGGGTCACACCATCGGCGTTATTCAATACCGGAATCTCTAAGTGCATGGCTTCTCCACTGAGGACACACTCTCCGGCCACCCTCGGGCCGGGCGCGCATGGACTCTTTTCTGTCTAGTGAATCTTTTTGCTCGCCTCGAACAGAATCCGCTTTTCTTCTTCGGTCAGGCTCTGATATCCACCTTTGCTGATCTTGTCGAGGATTGCATCAACCACTTCCTGGGTCACCTCCTGATCCTCCCGGCGTTCTTTTCCGGTGGTGATATCATAGAACTTCGCCGGACGCGCGTCCGTATGCGGAGGCTGCATGGAGCGCCAGGGGTCTTTCTTCACGGGGCGCAATGCAGAGAACCACCTCCGGAAAGGGAGAAGGTTCATATCATTCAGAAGGTAGACGAAGCCCACCACGGCACCTCCGAGGTGCGCAAAGTGCGCCACCCCATCGGCCGTCCCCGTGACACCATAGAACAACTCGAGTCCGATGTAGACCGCAATGAAGTATTTCGCCTTGACGGGGAGGAGAAAATATAAATAGATCGGCCTGTCGGGAAACAGCATGCCGAAGGCGATCAACACGCCGAAGACCGCCCCCGAAGCGCCGATCGTCGGTGCCGCCTGACCGACAAGCGGAGCGACGAGGAGATTTGTGATGCCGGCCCCGAGGCCGCAGATGAGATAGAAGATCAGGAATTTGCGTGAGCCCCAGGTGTTTTCCAGTTCCATTCCGAACATCCACAGGGCAAGCATATTAAAGAACAGATGCCAGAACCCGCCGTGCATGAACATGTACGTCAGGAGCTGCCACGGCCAGAAATTTGTTCCGAGCGGCCACAGGGCGAGGTATTCGCTGAAAATGGCAAAGATGGGAACCCCTGCCACCGTGAAATGGCCGAGGAACACAGAGAGAACCAGCCAGATCGCGACATTGCTTACCAGCAACGCCTTGATCACCGGCGGGAAGAAACTAAACCCTCCGAACAGACTGGGCCGATAGTATGGGCCACTCCCCTGCCCGTACGATGCCATGCACCATCCTCCAGATACTGCAGAAACCAGAAGAAACAGACCTGGGAGCGGGCGCAACCCCGCTCCCAGCGGAAACCATAGATAGAACATTACCGGGACAGCGAAGGTTCACCGCTTGTCGAGCGCCGTAACCCCGGGGAGTTCCTTCCCTTCGAGGAATTCCAGCGACGCGCCCCCGCCAGTCGAGACATGCGAAATCGCCTTGTCGAACCCCGCCTGTGCCACCGCCGCTGCAGAATCGCCGCCGCCGACGATGCTCGTCGTCCCCGCTTTCGTGGCCTCAGCCAGCACCCGGGCAATTTCAAGGGTCCCGTTCGCGAAGTTCGGCATTTCGAACACGCCCATGGGTCCGTTCCACACAACCGTTTTGGCTTTCCGCACTTCCATGCTGATGATCTTCACGGTTTCCGGTCCGATGTCGAGTCCACGCCACCCTGTGGGGATTTTCGTCACCGGAACAACTTTTCTCTGCGCGTTATTGTCGAACTTGTCGGCAATGACGCAGTCCACCGGAAGGATCAATCGTTTGTTCTTTGCTTTTGCTTCGTCGAGGATCTGTCGGGCCAGCGAGACTTTTTCCCGCTCCACCAACGAATCACCGATCTGGTACCCTTCCGCTTCAAAAAACGTGAAGGCCATTCCGCCGCCGATAACGAGGACATCGACCTTCGAAAGGAGATTCTGAATGACGTCGATCTTCCCCGATATCTTGGCTCCGCCGAGGATGGCGACATACGGGCGAAGGGGATTCGCCACAGCACGGGAGAGATAGTCGATTTCCTTTTTCATGAGATACCCTGCGACAGCAGGTTTCAGAAACCGCGTGACTCCCTCAGTGGAAGCATGAGCACGGTGGGCGCTTCCGAACGCATCATTGACGTAAAGGTCGCCGAGCGACGCGAGTTCTTTCGAGAAGGCTTCGTCGTTCTTTTCCTCTTCGGCGTGGAATCGGAGATTCTCCAGCAGAAGAACTTCACCGGGTTTCAGTGCTGCGACGGCTGTCTTGGCCGGTGTCCCGACACAATCGGTGGCGAACTTGACCGGACGGGAAAGCAACTCGCCCAGATGCTCTGCGACGGGCTTGAGGGAGAATTCCGGGTTGGGTTTCCCTTTGGGCCTGCCCAGGTGGCTCATGAGGATCGCGGCCCCGCCTTCGGCGAGGATCTTCTTGATTGTCGGGAGCGCTTCAACCATTCGTTTGTCATCGGATATCTTCAGGTCCGGGGTCATCGGTACATTGAAGTCCACCCGCACGAGAACCTTCTTGCCCCGAAGCAACACATCATCAACAGTCAGGGTTTGCATAGTGTCCAATCTCCGGAATCAAAAAAAAGGCTGCCGCTCCCCGCGGGTGGCGGTTAGCAACGGCAGCCGCAATGAACTGGAACTGCACGAGCCATTAGGCAAGTTTTTTCAACAAGTCAACTACACGGCAGGAAAATCCCCATTCGTTATCGTACCAACCGAATACTTTCACCGTGCTCCCCATCGCCATCGTGAGTTTGGAATCAAAGATACAGGAGTGTTCGTTTCCAATGATGTCCGTCGATACAAGTTCCTCCTCGGTGTATTCGAGGATGCCCTTCATCGGTCCTTCCGCGGCCTTCTTCATCGCGTCGTTGATTTGTTCTTTCGTGGCAGGTTTCTTGAGGACCGCAACGAAGTCCGTGATCGACGCATCCGGAGTCGGGACCCTGAGCGAGAACCCGTCAAGCTTCCCTTTCAGCTCGGGAATGACTTTTCCCACCGTCCGGGCGGCTCCGGTCGTCGTCGGAATGATCGACAGGGCGGCCGCGCGCGCACGACGGAGATCCTTGTGCGGAAGATCAAGGAGCCGCTGGTCGTTGGTATAGGAGTGGATGGTCGTCATAAAGCCGTGGTCGACCCCGAAGGTGTCGTTCAGAACCTTCACCATGGGGGCGAGACAGTTCGTCGTGCACGAAGCGTTCGAAACGAACTGCTCTTTCCCCGTGAGAACTCCCGTGTTCACGCCGAGGACCACCGTGGCGTCAATGTCGTCCTTTGCTGGAGCGGTGAGGAGGACTTTTTTCGCGCCGGCTGCGAGGTGCATCTGGAGCTTCTCGCGGCTGGTAAACACTCCGGTCCCTTCGATCACAATGCTCACACCGAGGTCTTTCCAGGGGAGTTTCGAGGGATCCTTTTCCGCGAGCACCTTGTAGCGCTTGCCATTCACAACAATGGCGTCCCCCTCCGCCTTCACGTCGGCGGCGAACGTGCCGTGAACGGAATCGTGCTTCAGCAGGTAGGCGAGGGTTTTAGCGTCCGTGATGTCATTGATCGCCGCTACCGTGAATTCGTTGCTTTGTTCCATCAAACGCCGGAAGACCAGACGTCCGATTCTGCCAAATCCATTGATACCTAAAGTCACTGCCATGGAACCCTCCAATTGATCAGATGATTCGTTGTCAGGGAATGTGAAGCAGGCGTAAAATGTTGGAAAATCAACAAAAGTTACCAATATTGAAAGGCATTGTCAAGCAAACATGTTTCTCTGGATATCCCTCTTTGTCGAGTCCTCTGCTTTGTGTATATTTACAGAGTTCTTTGCAAGGGTTATCCGTGTCCCAAAATGGAGTACCTCCGTTGCCCGCTCATGATCGCTCCCCTCTCACCGCACCCCTCCTGTTTATCGGTGATTTGCATGGAAACCTCCCTTTCCTGAAACGGGTCCTTGAGGTATATCCACACCACCATAAGGTCTTTGTCGGAGATTTTGTCGACTCGAGAGTATTTTCCCGCGATGAAGAGCTGGAGTGCCTTGAGACCGTTCTCGATCTCGTCGAGAAAGGAGATGCGCGCGCGCTTTTCGGCAATCACGAGTGGAGCTACCTGGAGCAGTCCATGCGTTGCTCCGGATTCGAACAGTCCTTCGATCTGCGGTTGAACCCTCTCAAGTCGCGCATGCGCGACCTCCTCGAGCATTACCTCTGGATGCCTGAGCATCGAATCCTCATTACACACGCAGGCCTTTCGTTTCGCATCTGGCAGGAGTGCGGATTCACAATCGAGAACCTCACAGGGAAACTTGGCGAGTGGGAATTGCTCCCGGTCCAGGAAACGCCCGCGGGATGGATCGGGATGCCCCGCGGGGGGATGGATTCCGTCGGCGGGATTTATTGGTGCGACTGGTACTCGGAATTCCAGCCGGTCCCCGGTGTTACACAAATTCTCGGACATACGTCCGCTCTCTCTGTGCAGGAGCAATTGCTCGCCTCAGAACAAGGCATCCGCCAGAGAGGATCGAACTTCAATATCGATTGCCTGACCAGAGTCTGGGAGGTTTTGGAGTTTGCCGGACAGGGCGAATTGCGACGGATTGTAGTTTCAGGAGCGGCGTGAGGGAGGGGGGACGTGCTCCTATTCCGCGAGGGCGGCGGCACAGGCGATGATGGATTGGACGCCACTGGGCCGGAGAGCCATTGCACACGAACGGATGGTCGCCCCCGTGGTAATGACGTCGTCAACGAGCAATACCGTTTCCCCCTGTAAGACCCCGATATTCCGCTTCCGAATTTTGAACACCCCTTCCACGTTCCTCGCCCGTTGAATGCTGTCGAGAGTCGTCTGCGACCGGGTATGGATCACACGACTCACTATCGATGCAGCCAACCTCGCCCCGGTCTGGCGGGCAATTCCCCGTGCGATGATCTCCGATTGGTTGAATCCGCGTTCACGCAACTTCACGCGATGAAGCGGCACAGGAACGATCACCACAGAACGGAAATCGTGAAATCTGGTCCGGAGTTCGGACCCAATCGCAGCACCGAGGAAATTCCCGGCGACCGTCATACCCCCGTACTTCAGAAGGTGGATGACCTGTTGAAGCGGTCCTTCTTTCTCAAAGTAGTACGGAGCCACAAGCCCATCGATGAAGCCGCCTGCGGAGAGCGCCTGAAACGTCCGCCGAAAGATTGCATCCCCTTCCTGTGCATGCGAGAGTTTCCCCAGGCAGACGGAACAGAGATCCCGGGTGCCGGGCGGAAGCGGGGCGGTGCAGGCGAGACAACTGGGTGGGAAGATGAAGGAAAATATCGAGCCTGGAAAAACAGCGAGGCCCCTGGAAAAAGCGCTGCCAGTCTGCATGCAGGAATCCGGAAGATGCCGCCCCTCTTTACCGGTATACTCCGGAGACGGCGGATTTCCGAACTTCCCTTTACATTTTTTTCCCTGACCGGCCTCCTGCCAACGCTTCGAGTTTCGCGATTTCATCGCGCAGATCTGCAGCTCTTTCGAATTCGAGATCGCGTGCGGCGTTCGCCATCTCGGTATTGAGCTCTGCCAGCAGATCGGCCTTCTGTTCCGGCGTAAGGTAGCGGATCACGCTTTCGGTGATCTGCGGCATCCTCTGCCGGTCACGCCGTGCATCCCGCGCCGCTTTCACATCCGCCACAGCCGTCGCTGCCAGCACCTCCTCAACGGATTTATAGACGGTGGCAGGTGCGATATGATGGTCCACATTGTACTGCAGCTGTTTCTCACGGCGACGGTTGGTTTCGTCCAGCATCCTCTGCATCGACCCTGTGACAACATCCGCATAGAGAATCACGAGTCCGTTGACGTTGCGTGCCGTCCTCCCGGCGGTCTGAATGAGCGAACGCTCGGAGCGAAGGAACCCCTCCTTGTCCGCATCGAGGATGGCCATCAGGGAGACTTCGGGAAGATCGAGTCCTTCGCGAAGAAGGTTGACACCAACCAGTACGTCGAAATCCCCGAGCCTCAAATCCCGAAGGATCTCAACACGTTCTAGAGCGTCCACTTCGGAGTGAATGTAGCGCACCTTGATCGAGATGTCCTCGAGGTACTCCGTAAGATCTTCGGCCATGCGCTTTGTCAGGGTCGTGACCAGTGTGCGTTCCTTTTGCGCGGTCCGTTTGCGGATTTCGGCGATCAGATCATCAATCTGGTTCTTCACGGGCCGGATCTCGACGATGGGGTCCACCAGGCCGGTGGGCCGAATCACCTGTTCCACGATCACTCCCCCGCTCTTTTCCAGCTCGTAATCCGCCGGCGTCGCGCTGACGAATATGACCTGCCTGACAAGCTTCTCCCATTCTTCGAAGGTGAGAGGACGATTGTCAAGAGCCGACGGGAGCCGAAAGCCATGCTCGACGAGAGTCAGTTTCCTTGAGCGGTCGCCGTGCCACATCCCGCCGATCTGTGGAACAGTCACGTGCGATTCGTCGATGACCAGGAGAAAATCTTCGGGAAAATAATCGAAGAGACAGGAAGGACGCGAACCGGGAGGCCGGCCGGCGAGATGCCGTGAATAGTTCTCGATACCCGAACAGTACCCCACTTCCCGCATCATTTCCAGATCGAACCGGGTGCGCTGCTCTAGACGTTGCGCTTCGACAAGCTTGTTGGCGGCCCGCAATTCTGTCAGCCGCTGCTCCAGCTCTTCTTCAATGCCCTTGTATGCCCGTGTCAGGGTCTCCCGGGAAGTTACAAATTGCTTTGCGGGATAGATGACCTCGTACTCCGCCTCCCCGAGCACCTTTCCGTCGACGCGGTTGATATAGGAGATGCGCTCGATCACGTCGCCGAAGAACTCCACGCGCAGGGCTTCGTCCGTCTCGTAGGCCGGGATCACCTCCACAACATCGCCCCTGACCCGCATGGTCCCCCGGACAAATTCGAAGTCGTTTCGCGTGTAGAAGATGTTCAACAGCTTCCGGAGGAGAGCGTTCCGTTCGATCCGTTCACCCTTGCGCACCACCACGATCTGGCTTGCCCATTCATCCGGCGCTCCGATTCCATAGATGGAGCTCACCGAGGCGACGACAATGACGTTCTTCGCCCCGCTCAGGAGGGCGCTGGTCGCCCGCAGCCGAAGCCTGTCGATTTCATCGTTGATGGAGGCATCTTTGGCGATGTAGGTATCCGTCTGGGGGACGTACGCCTCGGGCTGGTAATAATCGTAATACGAAATAAAAAACTCCACGCGGTCTTTCGGAAAGAACCTCCGGAATTCCGCGTAGAGTTGTGCAGCGAGCGTTTTATTGTGTGACATCACCAGGACGGGCCGGTCGAACGCCGCAATCACGTTCGAGATCGTGAACGTTTTCCCGCTCCCGGTCACTCCAAGCAGCGTCTGGAACCTATCTCCGCGTTGGACCCCTTCAATAAGCTGCCTGATGGCCTCCGGCTGATCGCCGGCCGGTGTCAAATCCGAAATAAGGTTGAACACTGCCAATTATTCGTACCTCAATGCCTCGATGGGACTGAGCCCCGCCGCCTTTCGCGCCGGGTAGAAACCGAAGAACATGCCGACAGCAGCGGAAAATGCAAAAGAAAGGATGACCGACGACGCTGAGACAAACACCGGCCAGCCGGCAACACGGGAGATGATGCCCGAACTCAGCATGCCGATCCCGACGCCGATGAGACCGCCCAGAATGCTCAGCATCACCGCTTCGATAAGGAACTGGAGAAGAATGTCGCTGCGGCGGGCGCCGATCGACATCCTGATTCCGATCTCCCGTGTCCGTTCCGTGACGGACACAAGCATGATATTCATGATGCCGATCCCGCCGACAATCAGCGACACCGACGCAATGCTACCCAGGAGCACGGTCATGATCGACGATGTGGACGTCGCCGCAGTGGCGATGTCGGATTGGTTACGAATCGTAAAATCATTGTCCTGGTAGTCCTGCAGCTTATGCCGGATCCTCAACAACTGCGTAATTTCGGACTGCGCCTCCGGAATCTCCCCGAAGGACACCGCCGAAACCAGGATGATAGGGACGAAGTCTATCCCCTGGACTTTTTTCTGTACCGTGGAAAACGGAGCAATGATGATGTCATCCTGGTCCATCCCCATGGCGTTCTGACCCTTCTTGCCCAGGACACCGATCACGCGGAAGGGGAGTTTCGCGATCCGGACGATCTGTCCCACCGGTTCCTGGCCGGGGAACAAATTGTCGACAACAGTCTGCCCGATGACACAGACTTTCGTTGCTCCGCGATCGTCCTGATCGGTGAAGGGTTCGCCATCAGAAATTTGCCAGTCGCGGATCGTGAAGAAATCGGGCCAGCCTCCCTGAATGGTCGTACTCCAGTTCAGGCTTCCGGCAACAACCTGCCGGTTAGTCCGGGTACTCGGACTGATTGCGGCCACCGCCGGGCATTGATCATGGATGGCACTGATGTCATCCAGAGTAAGCGTTTGCGCGGCCCCCGCCCCGGAACTGATCCCGCCAAAGTTCGTGGCACTCGGGAAAATAATGAGGACGTTGGTCCCCAGCGAGGCTATCTGGTCTTCAACGGCACGCTGGGCGCCCTGCCCGACTGCCACCATCGCGATCACCGCACTGACCCCGATGATGATCCCGAGCATCGTCAGCACCGCGCGGGTCTTGTGCCGCAACAGGGAATCGATCGCCATCGTAAGCGTTTCAATGATGCGCATAGTTAAAATCTCCCTCGCGGTCCTCCCATGCGCTGCGGTCCGAACGGACTCCGGGCCGCATCGGAGTTGTTCTGTCCTCCCATTGCGCCGACGATCACTTCATCGCCGGGATTCAAATCACCCTTCACGATCTCGACGTAACGCGTATTCTGAATTCCCCGCTCGACATTGATCGGCGTCGGCTTTCCCTTTCTGAGCACCCAGACACGTGCGTGGGCGACCTGTACCTGTACCGGTGGCTGTGCAAGCGGATTGACCATGGCAGACTGATCCCCCGGTTTTTTCCCCTGCCCATGTCCCTGCTCTCCTGCACGCCGCCAATTCCCCCGCTGGCCAGGCGTGCCCTGATGATTCGCGGAGGCGGAATTGCTGTCGCCGCCGTTCGGACGGGGACCGCCCGCATCCATCGGAACCTGCTCCATTCCCGGCGGGACAAATCGGGTTGCGAGAATCGGAACCCGGATGACATTGTCGCTCTTGCTCACCATGATGGACACCGTGGCAGTCATTCCGGGCATCAACCGCAGATCGGGGTTCGCCACATTAATAATGACAGTGTAATTGACGACATTCTGTGTGATCGTCGGCTCCAACCGCACCTGCGAGACTACGCCGTGGAAATCCTCGTCGGGATACGCGTCCACATGGAAGCTTACATTTTGTCCCTGACGGACATTCCCGATATCGGCTTCGTCGATTGCAGCTTGCACCTGCATCTTCCGGAGGTCATTGGCTATTGCGAAAAGGGTGGGCGCCTGGAGACTCGCCGCCACTGTCTGGCCGACATCGACGCTCCGGGAAATTACCACGCCGCTGATCGGAGAGGTAATCGTTGCATACCGAAGATTGATGACCGCTCGATTGTACTGTGCCTTCGCAGATTCGAGGCCTGCTTTCGACGTCTCCTCAGCAGTCAGGGCTGCGTCATAGTCTGATTGCGCCACCAGGTTCTTTGCGAAGAGATCCTTGGTCCTTCGGAGCGTCCGCTCCGCATCGTTCAGGGTCGCCTGCGCCCGGTCCATCTGCGCCTTCTGGTCATTCACTGTGGCCTGTAACGATGTTGGATCGAGTTGCGCAAGAAGCTGCCCCTTCTTCACAATGGTATTGAAATCCGCATAGAGCCTCGCGATGGTGCCTGAGACCTGAGATCCAACCTGCACTGTCGTATCAGCACTGAGAGTGCCGGTCGCGGAAATCGTGACTTCGACGTCCCCCCGGTCGACCTTTTCGAAGCGGTAAGTGATTTTTTCGGCTGATTTGCCGAATATCAGATACGCGCCGACAGCGAGAACAACGATCGCCCCACTCAGAAGTATCCATAACGTGCGTTTCGATTTCATTGAAGTCCAGTAACGCTGATGGTGGAAGTTTCGGGCGCCCGGGGGGCTCCCGTGTGTTTCCTCTTGGACACTCGCGGCGAGAAGCGAGTTTAACCGGTCTTCCCGGCCGGGGCAGGGGGGAATAAGATACCCAAAAGAGGGGGGAAAATCCATTCCCCTTTTGCCCCAGTCAAGGTCAGGCGGGAATGCCCCGGCTGCGGTCAGGGTAGTGCACAGAGTTCCGGCAGGAATGCTTCCTGCCGAACAATGGGAGGGCGGTCAAAAGAGATCGGCCCGCGCTTCCACGGGCCGCAATGGGGTGTGCGAGAAACTGTCAGCACCGCTCAGTGAATGAGTTGCTGCTGGAATCCTATCCCCAGGCTCTTCAGGAACTCAAAGGGTAATTCACCTCCCGCAAAAATGAAGACGTATTCATTGGCGAGCGTGATGACTTTTTGGGGGGTTTTCAACCGAACTTCCCGATCAAGGATTTCTTCCACCTCCGACTCCATGATGGCGGTGATGGTCCCTCGCTTGAGGCATTCCTGCAAACGCTCCATGTTCCGGGCTTTGATCTTCGAGAACTCGCTCTTCCGATACGAGATAGTCACGGTGTTGGTCTTCTGCAGGGCCAACCCCATGGCAGCCTCGACAGCCGAATCTCCTCCGCCCACGACGAGGATCGTATTCCCCCGGTAGCTTTCCGCATCCATCAGCCGGTACGTGACCTTCGATTTTTCCTCGCCGGGGACACCGAGTTTGCGCGGGGTTCCCCGCCGACCGAGTGCGAGGACGATATGCCGCGACACATACTCTCCCTTCGACGTCTGAAGGTGAAACAACTCATTGTCCCGACGAACGGACAGGACCTTTTCCTCAGTGTGAATTTTCAGCTCGGTTTTGGCGACGATTTCCGTCCAAGCATGGAGGAGCGTTTCTTTCGTTGTCTCGGAAAGCCGGAGTTTCCCCCAGATGGGGAGTTCGACCGGACTGGTCATGACGATTTTCTGGCGGGGATACTGAAGCATGGTCCCACCCGCCCCGCCCTGCTCCAGGACGACATAGTTCAGCCCTTCGTCCTTTGCCGCCAGAGCGGCAGCCAGCCCTGCAGGACCCGCTCCGACAACGGCCACATCGAATACCCCCTCAGGGGTTCGCACGCCGCCGTTGCGAACGCGCGCCGCAATGGTCTCGATGACAGATTTCCCCTGGGACACCGCGTTTCGAATCAACCCGATTCCGCCAAGCTCCCCGGCAATGAACAGGTTCTTCACCGTTGTTTCAAACTGGTCGGAGAGAATCGGGAGATCGGCACTTTTCCCGGGGGAAGCCATCAGCATGGTGATTCCCCCGACGGGGCACGCATCTGCGCACAGGCCGTGGCCAACGCACTTCGCGCCATGGACGAGTGTCGCCTTCCCGTCGATGACTCCGAGCACATCGCCCTCGGGACAGGCGGAGACGCACCCTCCGCAACCGATGCACAGGAGCGCGTCAATGTGCGGATGCATCGTCACCGCGGCTTGAAGCCCTGAAACCTTAAGCTGCTCATACCTCCGGGCGGCTTCTTTATCGCGGCGCCGGATCCGTATCGCGTACGGAACGACGGTTACGAGGATCAACACCGCGCTGATAAGAAATGTCAGCACATGTTCTTCGGTCATACCGGCGAATGCCATGACAGTTCACCCCCCCACTTGTCTCTAGCCTATTGAAATCACCTCAAAAACGCAATCCCAGCTCAAAGAAAATCCGCTGTGTGTCCTGTGTCGTATCCCACACCTGATCGACGCTGACCATGGTATACCATTTGCGGGAGATGCTCCAGTTAATCATCCCCGTGAGCGTCGTCGTCTTATACCCCTGGGTTGAACCCACCAGATCATACACATATTGATCGAGCCGCGTGTTGAGCGAAAGATTTCCGGTGATCCAGAAATCTGCGTCGGCCGAGATATCCCGTCCATCCGTGTACGCTCCGAAAATCCTCGAATACCGTGCACCCAAACTCAACGGCGAGCCGAGGATGCTGTAGGATCGCAACGATCCGCTGAGCGTTCGGGAATCGCGCGTGTTGAACGTCTTGAGACGATACGTCCCGTCGACCGAAGCCGTCAAATGCAGCGGCAGACGGACAGAAACACTCGACCGGAAACCCTGCTGAAGTTCGCGGTTGATCAACGAATCGGCGATCGACTTCATCGTATCGAAGAGGTAGACGGCACGGGTGGCGTCATACCCGCCGTTGACCGTCAACCAATCGTTCGGCATGTACGACAGCGTGACAAACGAGTTGGTGAGGTTGAAGGAGCTTTTCCTCATGCCGTTGTTCATGGTATGAAGGTCGATCTCCGTGCTTTCATAGAGCATGAGTTTCGAACTCAGGCGCGAAGAGCCCTGCAGATAGAGGAAATCTCTGTCAAATCTCCCTTCGTGAAGCTGCTGGCCATACGCCAGCGTGAAATCCGAGCGATTGAGGAAGACATCTCCCCAGCCGTAGTTGACAAAGAGCACGCCGCGTTGCTGGGTGACGTCGATGCCGGAATTTGTGTAATCGGGTTGTGTCCCCACCAGGATCCCTGCTGTAAAATTCCCGTTCCGGACATAGAATTGCGCACCGTCCACCTGACCGAGTCCCCCTGCATAGCGGGAAGTCAGCCTACCCGCATCGAATCCAAACCAACCGCCCGGCCCGGAAGAGAGTGACATTTCATACAACCGGTATTTCATGCGGGAGCCCGTCCCGTAACGATTAAACTGAGAGGAGAAATCGTAGTAACTCCTGCCATAGAAACTAAACGTATAGCTCGTCCCGAAAAGCTGCGGGATGTCCAAACGGAGCAGCAGGGACGGCTGCGAGAACGTCATCGCACTTTTGATATCGCCCGCCCCGACATATTGCACCGCCACCCGCCCACGAATCTGCGACGCGATGGCCGTCCCGGTTTTTGCAGGAGAGACCGACGTTTTCAAAATCTGTCCTGTTCTTTGCGTCGTATCAGAATTTGCAGGCGGAGCAGCTGACTGCGTAGGTTCGATACGATTCACCGGATGCAGCGTAAAAACACTATCCCCCACGGCAATATCGCTGAGTTTCCCGGTAAAGAGTGCGGAAGCGGAGCTGCTTGACAGTGCGCCCAGCACCAGACTCGATCTTTTTGCAGGTCGGTGCACGACGATGATCGTGTCCCCCACCGCCAACCCCGCACTGGTCCCGGCATTGATATATACCGTTCCCGAAGAAATATATGACACAGCGGCGGGAATTGTGTAGACCCAATCCTGCGCCACGCTCACTGTCGAAGATGCCGCAACAGTCCCCAACAGTGCGATGATGACGCGCATCCATTTCCCCATACGTATCTCCCCCGTAATCATCCGCCTCGCCCTTGCGGGTGGCAGCGGTAGCACGCAGCGCTGTTATAGGAGTATCCTGAAACGCCTGTGTGGTGCGGATCGGTGTTGGCCTGCGAGTGTTCATGGCAATCGATGCAGGAGAACACCGAATAGTCGTTCGGATTACTGTGGCAGGTCGCGCACGTCCCGCCTGCATTCCCGTGGTTCGTCGGGAACCACGTGTGATTGAACGTCGCCCCGGTCCATGCCGTCGTCGTGTGGCATGTCTGGCACGTCGTCGGGAACCCCGCCGATGCATGGGCAGGATTCGTCGTGTTGTTGTAGTCCGTCTGATGACAGCTCACGCACGTCGTCGCCTGCGCCGACCACGGCGACACGGTGTGACAGCCCGTGCACGGCGTCACCGCTGCATGGGCCCCCGTCAATGGGAAGTTCGTCTTACTGTGATCGAAGGTCGAGGGCTGCCAGGCCGTCGTCGTATGGCACGTCGTGCAGTCGTTCGGGAACCCCGCCGACGCATGCGGGGGATTCGCCGCTGAGGTGAAATCCGACTGATGACAGCTCGCGCACGCCGTCGGGACCGACGTGTAATTGTTGTTCGTATGGCACGAGGCGCAGGGGACCGCCGCATGCGCCCCCGTCAACGGGAAGTTCGTCTTACTGTGATCGAACGTCGCCGGCTGCCACGCGGTCGTCGTATGGCACGTCGTGCAATCGGTCGGGAACCCGCCCGACACGTGCGGCGGATTGTTGGTCGCGTTGAAGTCCGCCTGGTGGCAGCTCACGCACGCTGTGGCCTGTGCCGACCAGGGAGTGGTTTTGTGGCAACTCGCGCATGGCGTGACCGCCGCATGCGCTCCCGTCAACGGGAAGTTCGTCTTGTTGTGATCGAAGGTTGACGGCTGCCAGGCGACCGTATTGTGACACGTCGTGCAGTCGGTCGAGAACCCGCCTGTGCTGTGGGGCGGGTTGGACGCCGTGTTGAAGTTCTGCTGGTGGCATCCTACACACGTCGTCGGAACAGTCGTGAAATTATTGTTCGTATGGCATGATGCGCACGGCACTGATACGTGAGCGCCTGTTAATGGGAAAGAGGATTTTGAATGATCGAACGTCGCCGGCTGCCACGCGGTCGTCGTATGGCACGTCGTGCAATCAGTCGGGAACCCGCCCGACACATGCGGCGGATTGTTGGTCGCGTTGAAGTCCGCCTGGTGGCAGCTCACACACGCAGTGGCCTGTGCCGACCAGGGAGAGGTTTTGTGGCAACTCGCGCAGGGTGTGACCGCCGCATGCGCGCCCGTCAACGGGAAGTTCGTCTTGTTGTGATCGAAGGTCGACGGCTGCCAGGCTGTCGTCGTATGGCACGTCGTGCAGTCGTTCGGGAACCCCGCCGACGCATGCGGGGGATTCGCCGCTGAGGTGAAATCCGTCTGATGACAACTCACGCACGCCGTTGGCGTCCCGCTGAACTGATTGTTCTTGTGACACGATGCGCATGCTACCGCCGCATGTGCCCCGGTCAGGGGGAAGGAGGATTTTGCGTGATCAAATATCGCCGGTTGCCATGCAACATTCGTATGGCATGTCTCGCACTGTTGCGAGAAACCGCCCGACACGTGCGGCGGATTGTTGGTCGCGTTGAAGTCCGCCTGATGGCAGCTCACACACGTGGTCGGGATCGCCGTATACTGATTGTTCTTGTGGCAGTCGGCACACTGCACCGAGGCATGGGCGCCGGTCAGGGGGAAATTGGTCTTACTGTGGTTGAAGGTGGCTGGTTGCCAGCTGACGCTTGTATGACAGCTCTGGCAGGCCGTCGAGAATCCCGACGAGGCATGCGCCGGACTCGTCGTGGCCATGAACTGCGCGTGGTGGCAGTTGTCGCATTGCGTCGGTGCGTTCTTGAATTGCCCCCCCGCGTGGCACTGTACGCACGGCGTCGTCGCATGCGCGCCCACCAGGGCAAACCCCGTCGCATTGTGATCAAAGTTCGCCGGCCACGCCAGCGCGTTCGGCGAATGACACTGAATGCAGTTCGTCCCGAACCCCGCCGCCCGGTGCGCCGGCACCGTCGTCGCTTCGTACTGCACCCGGTGACATCCGTAACAGTCGATCGGCACGTTCACATATTCGAATTTCTGCTGATTCACATGACAGGCCTGGCACGGCGCCGTCATGTGCGCTCCCATCAACGTGAAGCGCGTCTGCGCGTGCCGCTGCCGCATGTCCGGCACCAGCCACGACTGCGATGTGTGACACCGCTCGCACAACGTCCCCAGTTCCCCGCGGTGCACGTCTTCGTGGCATTGCGCACACTGCGTCGGAGCTTTCGCAAACACCAGTCCCTTATGGCATTGCGCACACGCGACGCTCGCGTGCTGTGCCACCAGAGGAAATCCCGTGCTATCATGGTCGAACAGTAGAGGCGAACGCACCGGCTTCCACGCGGTCGTGCTATGGCACCGGGCACACGCGATCGGCAACTCCCCGTGCGGCGACGTCTGCGCGAGGAGACTCCCCGCATTGAGGACGAGCACCACCGTCACCAGGATGGGAAACGCCCGTTTCAACAGGAGATAATAGGTCCGACGGCGGTAGTTCAGCACGACTCTTTCGCAAGATTGAATCTCTTCCCCCGCGGACTGATTCGATGTCACTGTTCCAGCGTGCGGCATTGGACTCCCGATACCATTCTTAAAGAATAATGAGCACGAAACGGCATGCCAGCGATCTCCTCAACTCCCGGTCCTTAATGGAAACTTCCGTTGAGCGCCGTGGCATCCCTCGCAGGCGATCGGGAGACCGTTGAAGGTCCGGACACTCTTCGTCCCGATGCGGGTCGGTTGATGACACTTGTCGCAGGGAAGATTTCTGTGTTTCCCATCGAGGGGGAACCGTGTTTTGTCGTGTGAGAAGTTCGTGGCCCGCCACCGATCAACCGAGTGGCAGGTCTCACAGCTCTTCGGCATCCTTCCCGCAAATTCGCCCGCGTGCACGTCCTCATGACAGTCAGAACATTTCCCGTATTTCGTCCGGCGAAAAACGAGTTTCGCTTTGCCTCCCGATACGCCCGATGGATGGCATTGGGAGCAGGGGACCGCCCGGTGAGCCCCCCGGAGAGGGAAAGGCGTATCCCGGTGCCTGTCTATTGTAAACAGAGAAGGTGAGTAGCCGTCGACGGTATGACAGGCCTCACACGCTCCCCGGTCTTTCCGCTTCGCGAACTGACCATTGTGGGGATCGCTGTGGCAGTCCCTGCACCGGCCGAAGTGGGCGACTTTGAACGGAGTTCTCTGCCCGCTCCGGAGGTTCGTCACGCTCGCCCGCGGTCCGTGACAGCCTTCGCATCGGACCTGGCGATGCTTTCCGAGAAGCGGATAGCGGGTCATTGCGTGGTTGAAATTCCTCGTCGCTCCCTCCAACCAACCGGACGTCGAGTGGCATCGCTCGCAATTTGCACCGAACTTCCCGGCGTGCGGATCCTGATGGCATGACGTGCACGAGGAGAATGCGATCCCGACGAATTTGAGATTGGATGGATTCCCCGCGACGGGGGGATGGCATCGTGCACAATCAACCGTGGCATGAAGCCCGGTCAGAGGGTACTTCGTCTGATCGTGGGAAAACGCGTTCACCGGCTTCCAGTGTTCCTGGCCGTGACAGTTTGTGCAGGCAGAGCTGAGCTGGCCGCGGTGCGGGTCCTGATGACACCCGACGCAGTCGCGCGAGAGACCGAGGTAGGTGCGATGCTTTCTGAAGTCGGATTTCCCCACGATGTCCTTCGCGCGAATGAGGTCTTTCGTGTGACAGTCCCGGCATGCAATCTTCCCATGGCGTCCGATCAGGGGATACTGTACCTGATCATGATGAAACGTGGCCGGATCGAATTTCTCCATCGGAAAATCCCGTCCGTGATGTTCCTTGTGACATTCCACGCATTGGCGACCGGACAGGTTGGCGTGAAACCCGTTCCCTTCGCGCATCCGGGATCCTATTTCGCCGTGGCAATGCAGGCAATTTTCATTCGAAAGAGTCTTCCCCAGCGTGTGACATGCCGTGCAATGATCAAGTCCTTCGAGCGATGCATGGGCAGTCGACAGTGGACCGGGGGAAATCTGCGCTAGCGACCGAAGGGCGAAAACGCTCAACACCATTGCTGTCCCTAAAAAACGCCGAGTTCGTCGATCCATCGACATCCTCTTGATCCGCGCGATCAGAAAATCCACGTGTAGCCGAATGCGATAGCCACGCCAATATGGATGAAGAGAATGACAAACATGACCAGGGCGAACGGTAGATGGACCACGTGCCAGTAGTAGAAGAGTTGGCGGAATTTCTGCAGGAACGCAATCCTTCTCGTCAAGGAAATCCGCCGAATGGCCATTTTCCGTAATTGCCGCGCGGCGCCCCGGGGAAGCCGGGTGCGCTCGACAGCCGAGTAAATTCTCCCAAGCTTCACCCGACGGGTGAGATCGTTTATCACGAAAAAATTCAGAATCTGGAAGAGCGACATCTTCGTCGCCACCGTCGGAGGGAGCGCGATCGCGTCGATCCACTGAATGAGGGCCGGACTCACGCCGAACTGCGACTGAAGCCGTTCACCGAGCTCGGCATTTTCCTTTTCGAGTTCAGCGACGGAGAGTTCGTTCCCTTGAATGCCTTTGGGGATCTGGACGTACAGATAGCGACCGATGACCCCGCTCAGCACCACTGCCATCATGCTCCAGAAGCTCACAGCGACAAGCCCGCCGAATTTGAAAGTCGTGTGAAAGACGACCAGTGCCGGTCCGAGAAGGCAGAGGAAAATATGGAATTCGAGGTAGTACTTGATCTTCCCGGTGTTTGCGAACCGGCGGACCCGCTTCCTGCCGGAATACAGAATGACTCCCGCGATGATCATCAGTGTGCCGACAATCCCGTACGCATGGCCATACAGGCCTGTCGGCTTCAAAAGGTCATATTGCGGGTGAAAAGGTCTCTCCTCCATCGGTGTTGAGTAATACGACAATCCCGTTCGGGCGACTTGCACGGTTATGATGAGTCCGACTAACAGAAGGAAAGCTGCGTACGCAAAATGGAGTTTCTTTGCCATGGTTATGAGCAATATATGAGTGCAAAGGTAATAATCAAGCAAAAAATGCTATATATACAAAATTTTGCGGTTACAGTTGGCAATCATTCCTGGATAGCCATTCCTACGTCAAAAGTGGACTGCTTATGAGACGCTTGTAAAAAATACACACCACCAATGTCGAAATGTGAACTCTTTTCACATAACCTTGAAGAAGGCTCGAGCGCATCTCGCCAAGGATGTCATCAGAATGACTCCAGGGGGCCTGAAAGCTCGTGAGAGATGGCTCCGCGATAATCGATGACAGGGTGGCGCGTTCCAGCGTTGAGATAACTTACAATAGGTATGCCGAAGAGCCTGAGTCCTCCGAAAACTGGACACAGTCAGCAGGTAAAGGGCAGGAAAGAAGGGTGCAACGAAGCGATTAGGTTCTCAATGGCTGTCGTTCGTGACGCTCGAGAACTCCGCCTGCCTTTGAGTCTGCCCTCTTGAGGAGGAATGCGAAGGCAAGGCCGGCTATTCCTAATGTCGAAAACATCATCATACTCGCTGTGTAGTCATTTGTTCTGTCCCGCAGGTATCCATTCAGCCAGGGAAAGAGTGCCAGGCCGAGATTCTGGATCGTGGTGGTGAGCCCGAAGGCGGTCCCTACCCGGCTCTTGTCGACCACCAGCGGAATCGACGGCCACATCGCCGCAGGAACCAGGACAAAGGCGGCACCGAGCATGACCATGGGATAGGCAGGTGGAATCATCGTGAATGCCAGAAGCAGGAATGCGGGGATCATCAGAAGAGAGCCGACAAGCATCATTGAAGCGCGGTGCCCGAAGGAATCGACGACATGACCGAAGACCGGCGCGAATACCATTGAGGCGAAAATCACGATGGTCGTTGTCCCGCCCGCCGTGCTGAACATGTGGAGGATATTGTAAAACACCTGATACAGGAAGGAGCCTTCCGATCCCGCAGTAAGAGGCAGGCCCCACTTGGTGTTGAAGAAATCCGTCGAGAGCGCCGTGAAGGGGAAGATTGCCGAATAGAAGACAAGGCACAACAATGTCACAAACCAGTACGAAGAGGTGAACTTCTTGATATCCGCCAGGAGAATCTTCTCGCCCGCACCCTCCTCTTTCAATGCCAGTTCCCGCTCCCCTCTCCTGTCAAGAATAATGTAGACGAAATTCGCGAGGAGCGAGAGCACGCAAAATGCCACTGCCGCCCACAATGCCGCGCGGTAGTCTTTGAAGAAGTCGGCGATCAGGGCTTCCGTGTTGAAACTGAACAGCGTTCCGAGCCTGCTGATCGTCAACCCGATCCCGTAGGAGAGTGCAAGTTCCTTCCCGGTGAACCACCGCGCAAAGATCGCACTCTGCGCGACGACGAGAGACTCCGATCCCCAGCCGAAGATAAATCGTCCGAAGTAGATCACCCACATGCTTTGCGCGAGCGCGACGATGATCGCCCCCACGGTCACCAGCACGGAAAAGAGCAGACTTGCCCGCCGGGTGCCGATCCTGTCGACGAGAATTCCACCCACCAGAACGGAGAGGATCGCCGCAACGCTATAGAGCGTGTAGGTCTGACCGATGGCCTCCCTGCCCAACCCCAACGCCTGGATCAGCATCGGCGCGATGGCACCCAGGCTGTCGTACGCAAAATAGCTCCCGAAGGTCAGGAGGGAGACGAAGAACAACACGGTAAACCGGTAGATTCGTTGAGAGGCGTGAAAACGGGATTGCGGCATCGAAGTCCTACGTTCTGTTCGATGGACGGGATTGAGACAGGGCAGCCCCGCCGCCGGGAGTCCGATTCATTGCTCCCGGCGAAGGGCGCATGCCACTACGCGACGTTCTTCAGGATTCCGAGAAGGTAGTTCCAGAACCGCTCTACCGTGTCGATATAGATTTTCTCATCGGGGGAATGGACGCCTTCGAGGGTTGGCCCGAAGGAGAGCATGTCCATTCCGGGATAGCGTTCGCCGATGATGCCGCATTCAAGTCCGGCGTGGATTGCCTTCACTTCAGGGTCTTTCCCGTAGAGTTGCCGGTACGTCGACTTTGCGACCTTCAGGACCGGAGAATCCATGTTCGGCTTCCAGCCGGGGTAGCCATCCGATGCGACGACATCCGCTCCGCCCATTTCGAGTATGGAAGACACCGTCTGTGCAATTTCCACGATTTCCGAAGCGACAGAACTTCGTTGGCTGGTTGCCAGAGAAACAGCTTTCTTCTCTGTTTTGATCACCGCCACGTTCGTGGATGTCTCGACGAGACCCGGAATATCCGCCGACATCTTGGTAACCCCGTGAGGAAGCGCTGCGATGGTTTGAAGGATCCTTCGCTGAACGCCTTTTTTCATCACCTTCACTTTTTTGGCCGCATGTTCCTGGAGAGAAACTGTCAGATCGGGCTCGGCGGTCGCCAGTTCAGCCTTCACGAGGTTGTTCCACTCGACCACCGTTTCCAGGACGAGATCACGTTTCTTTTTCGGGAAGACAACCACCGCCTCCGCCTCACGCGGAATGGCATTGTGTTTGTTCCCTCCTGCAAGAGAGGAGAGACGCACGCCATGCTGCGCGAGCGCAGCAAGGACTCTGCCGAGGATCTTGATAGCATTCCCGCGCCCCTTGTCAATCTCCAGCCCGGAGTGCCCGCCGCGAAGGCCCGACACCCTGACGACGGCAGTCAGGGAACCCCCGGGCATCGGATCCAGTTCCAGCTTCCAGTTGCCGATGGTGTCCCGCCCGCCGGAACAGCCGACGTAGAGCGCTCCTTCCTCTTCAGAGTCGAGGTTCAGGAGGGTCTTGCCGTTCAGGAACCCCGGCTCGAGATTCGCCGCGCCCGTCAGCCCGGTTTCTTCATCGATCGTAAACAGGAGTTCGAGCGGTCCATGTTCCAGGGACCGGTCCTCCATGATTGCGAGATTGGTAGCGACGGCGACGCCGTTGTCGGCACCGAGCGTCGTTCCGTTCGCCATGAGAATGTTCCCTTTCCGCACCAGCTCAATCGGGTCCTTCAGGAAGTCGTGCGTCTTATCGTTGTTCTTTTCGCAGACCATGTCAAGGTGTCCCTGCAGGACGATTGTCGGCTTTCTTTCATAACCGCGTGAAGCGGGTTTTTGAACGACCACATTGCCGAGTTTGTCGGCCCTGGCCTCCAGACCCATCGACCGTGCCGTGTTGACCACGTACTTCGAGATTGCCGCCTCGTTCTTCGATCCGCGGGGAATCTTCGAAATTGCGGCAAAGTACTTCCATACGAGCTCAGGTTTCAGACCTTCGATAGCTGATGCCATTGCATGCTCCTCTCTTGAGAAGTGGGTCACATAATCGCCGTTGGAGGCGCGGGCTCATCGGGAGCGCCAGCCTTGCGCAACGGCACAAAAATCAGGTATCCTGCCAGGATAGCGAATACGACAAGTGCCATCCAGGGGGCAACGCCCTGTAGTCCCTCAACAGACCAGAATTGATGGTTATCGCGGAGCCCGACCACCACGGCAATCAACAGGCCAACGAGCGCTTCGCCGGCAATCAACCCGGACGCCGCAAGAATACCCGCATTCTCCACCCGGGCTTTCTGTGCGTCATTATAGGAACGTTTCTTCACCATGCGCTCCACGATCCCGCGGATAAGCCCTCCCACGAAGATGGCGAACGTTGTTTCCAGCGGGAGATACATTCCGACGGCAAACAACATGGGGCTCTTCACCCTGACCATAACCAGGGCAATGCCCATGGCGATGCCAACAAGGACCAACGGCCACGCCATTTCCCCGCCGACGATACCGCTTGAGAGCGCCGCCATGAGTCCTGCCTGCGGAGCCGCGTAGTTCCGGCCGCCGAACCCTCCGACCACGGGCCCGAGCTGGGCGACATCGGAAGTGTGCATCATATAGAGGGGCCAGAAGAGGACGAGTCCTGCAAACACGACGCCGATGATATCGCCGACCTGCATCTTCCAGGGCGTGCCGCGGAGGATGTGTCCCACCTTCAGATCCTGTAACATTTCGCCGGCGACGGCTGCCGAGACGCATCCCACTGCAGCGACGCCCAGCGCCGCCATTATCCCCTTTGCCCCCATCATGCCGGCAAGCACCATTGTCAATGCCGCGATGATCGTCGTTGCCAGCGTGAGGCCGGAGATCGGATTATTGGACGAGCCGATCAATCCGACGAGGTTGCCCGAGACAGCGGCAAAGAAGAAGCCTGTCACGAGGATGACAATTGCGGCAAGGATCGCTGCATTAATGGATCCGGTAAAGAAAAAATACAGCGCGATCATCAGGGCAAACACCACGCCGATCCCCGCCAGGACGAACTTGAAAGGGAGATCCCGTTCTGTCCGCTCTGTGGAAGCCGAAGCGACGGCGGATTTCCGTACGTCGGCGATGCCCCGTTTGATTCCGAGGACGAGGTTCTTGCGCATGCGCCATAACGTGAACACCGCGCCGACGAGCATGCCTCCGACGGCGATGGGACGCACGATGAGCCGGTAGACATCTCCCGTCATGGTCGCCCAATTCTCCGGAGAGCTTCCGCCGTAGGTGCCGATCAGGTTCGGTCCGAGGAAATACACCAGCAGGGGCACAAACAGTCCCCATGCCATGAGGCCCCCGGCGAAGTTCAGCGCACCGAGTTCCGCACCGATGATGTACCCGACCCCGAGGTATGCGGGGGTCGCCGCGGGCCAGGTGAACGTTGTCATTCCTCCCGCCTGCACCTTGCGATCGGTGGCAAACCGAATGAAGCCATCCGAAAGTTTCCCGACGTTGACCTGAAACCGGTTGATCGCCTGATAGATACCGAACCCGTCGAAGGTTTCCGGATCTGAACGGCCGAGCAGTTTAATGAGCGCACCCACGCCCATTGCCCTGAACAGTTGCAGCGCAGCACCGGCTCCCCGCTGGCCCGCCTTGTGGATTTCGCTGGCGGCCACCGACTCGGGAAACGGCAGCGAGGTGTCTTCGACCATGACCCGGCGAAGGATCGTGACAAACAGGATCCCGAGAATGCCGCCGAGAATCATCAACGATGATGCGACAAGATATTCGTGCCACAGTGTATCCGCTTCGAATTTCCAGTACCCGAGCATCACAAATGCCGGGATGGTGAACACTGCACCCGCGGCAACCGACTCCCCGATGGAACCGACCGTACGCGCGAAGTTTTCTTCGAGCAACGATCCCTTGAAAAGCCGGAGGACCGCCATCCCGATGACCGCCGCGGGATATGTCGCGGCGATGGTCATTCCGGCGCGCAACCCGAGATAGGCATTGGCGGCCCCGAGCACGACACACATGACGAGACCGATGAGGAGGGCCCGAACAGTAAATTCCTTCACGTCGCTCTGGCCGGGAACTGCCTGACGGTTTGAGATGTCAGCCATAGTGGCTCCTTTTGATTGGCGAAAAACGACCACCCTCCCTCCCGGGTCGCACCGGGAAGGCAGTGTGTGCCTCCTCCGTGTGTCGGTTTCCCCCGTCCAGTAGCGATCTGCGGAGGGATGGCGATGGAACTGTTACTTGTTGACGGCGAATATTGCTTTGAAAACGTAACCGGCGATTTCCGGATTCTCCTTGAATCGCCGCGTGGAATATCCGTACCAGTGTTCGCCGAACGGGACATACAACCTGACCTTGTGACCCTCCGCGACGAGCCGTCGACGCAGTTCCGGTCTCACACCCAGGAGCATTTGAAACTCGTACCGGGCCTTTGTCAGTCCCATCTCCTTGATCATGGCGCACGCACCATCCACAAGAACGGTATCATGCGTCGCGATGCCGACATAAGAGCCCCCGTTGAACATCTGGCGGAGGATGGCGATGTAATTCTGTTGGATCTCCTCACGTCCCCGGAACGCGATCTCTTCGGGCTCGCGGTAGATCCCCTTGCATAAACGGAAGTTGACCTTGTGCGCAATCATCGCGCGGGCGTCTTCCTCCGTCCGCCGCAGGTATGCCTGCAACACGATCCCGGTGTTTGAATACACTTCATGGAGGGAGCGGAAGACATCGATGGTGTCCGTCGTACACGTGTGGTCTTCCATGTCGAACCGGACAAACGTACCGTAACCGGCAGCGACCTTCAGGATCTCTTCCACGTTTCCCCGGCAAAAGTCCTTGTCCAGCTTCAACCCGAGAGAAGTCAGCTTGATGGAGAGGTTCGAATCAAGTCGTTCGCGCGCGATGGTGTGGAGCACTTCGATGGAGCGGTTGCGGGAATCGACCGCCTCTTCCCTGGTGAAGATATCTTCACCGAGCACGTCGAGTGTTGCGCTCACCCCTTCTCCATTGAGGAGACGGACGGTGCGGACTGCGTCGTGGATCGTTTCGCCTGCGATATAGCGGTTTGCAAAGTAACGTACCAGAGGCCGGGGCACGAACGGTATCGTTCCCACGACCAGTCTATTTAAGAGACGCATGAGAGACCATCAGGAGAGAGAGAGCAGGAACACAACGTCGCCTTTGGGAGAAAGAGCGGCAAGGTTGATTGAATAATTGCAAAATATACCCACGGTGGCTTTGAAAAGCAAGACAGCCTGCCCCGCCGGCGAGGGATGGATCCCTCATCCCATCACCACCTTCACAATCCATACGGCCACAAGCATGCCGACGGCATCGGCAATCAACCCGGCCGGGACCGCGTGACGGGTGTTCTTCACACCGACGGAGCCGAAATACACCGCCAGGACATAGAAGGTCGTCTCCGAGCTTCCGTACATCGTGGAGGCGAGCACGCCGATGAGCGAATCCGGGCCATGGACCTTCATCAGTTCAGTCATGATCCCCAGCGAAGCGCTGCCGGAGAGTGGCCGCATGATCGCCATCGGAAGAGTTTCCGGAGGCATGCCGATGAGACGCGTGAAGGGCGAAAGAAGGCCGACGAGGACGTCCATGGCACCGCTGGCCCGGAAGATCCCGATCGCCACCAGCATCGCAACGAGATACGGGATGATCCGCAGGGCAGTGCCGAACCCTTCCTTTGCTCCTTCCACAAACACTTCGTAGACCTTGACTTTTTTCACCGCTCCCCAGCTCAGGAAGAGGACGATCACCAGCGGGATCGCCACCACGGCGACAACATTGACGGCGGTGCGGAAGATCTCACTCATGGGGCACCTCCATCGCCTTCCGGTAACCGGGAAGCCGCTGCAGGAGTTTCGAGGCGATGACTCCCGCAATGGTCGCGCACCCCGCGCCGACAATGGAGGTGCCGATGATCAATCCGGGGTTTGCCGATCCTGCCGCCGAGCGGACCGCAAGCGCTGTCGCCGGAATGAGAATGAGCCCGCCGGTATTGATCGCAAGGAACGTGACCATGGCGTTCGTTGCGGTGCCGGCTTTCGGGTTCAGTTTGTTGAGCTCCTCCATCGCTTTCAGGCCCAGAGGGGTCGCGGCGTTGCTGAGCCCCAGCATGTTCGCGGCAATATTCATGATCATGGCACTCACGGCCGGATGATCGGAGGGGACATCGGGAAAGAGCCTTCGCATGATGGGCGACAGCAGCCGTGCGACGACCCTGAGCAGCCCCGCTTCCTCCGCCACTTTCATCACGCCGAGCCAGAAAGCCATGATTCCGATCAGGCCGAGCGCGATGGTGACGGCAATCCCGGCATAGTCGAATGCCGCCTGGGTGACCGCGCGAAGGCGAACAAATCGTATCGGCTCCAGGGTGAAGCGGAGCTGTGCAGTCATCCCATCCCCTCGCCACGCGATCGATTGAAGAGTCCCCTCAAGTTGATCGCGCGTGGTGGCCGACTTTCCCATCTCCCGCCAGATCGCCGGCGAGCTGTCGTCCATGGGAAGGAGGATACGGGCCGGCTGTCTGGTGGTATCAATCCGGGCAACTTGCGCAATCGTATCCTCCGAACCCCCCGCGGCATAGAACGCCCGGAATGCGGGGCCCGCAATTTTCAGGGTTCCCTCCCACTCCTCGCGGAGCGGCCCGGGACGTTTCTCGGGAGTGAACGTCGCCTCCAGCACCATGCCATTGCGATACGGGTTGACGATTTCATTCCGAACATCCATCCCGATTGCGGTGAGCACCCCCACGGCGATCAGGCCCAACCAGATGTGATTCAGCATAGACGTTCTCTAGAACTTCACGTGTAGGGTCAACCGCATCGACGGAACGCTGTTCTGGGACAGACTCCCGCCTACATCGAAATTGAACAGGCTCGCGTCGACGTACGCATCGGCCAGATTGACAACATAGAGGATAAGGAAGTACCAGGTAAATGAGTCCCGCTGATCCTTATAGAATTCCCGGAGGCTCAGGAGAGCGTCGGTGCTGTTGCTCGTCGACGGCAGAGAAAGAGCCGCTGCATACTGGGCCCGGTAGTCTTTGTATCGTCGGTTGTTGGTAAGCCATTCCGAGACAAAGTACAGTCCCAATCCTGTAACGACCGGGACTTTCCAGTACGATCTATTGTAGAATTGCCCTGCTCCGGGAAGGATGGCAGACAGAAGGACGGCCGTGCCGGGCGATTTCGCGGGCAGGCCGAGCGGTGCAACGACGGTGTCGGATTGCAGGATTCGCGGCGGTTCCGCCGTGCCGGGAGGCATTCCCTTCGATCCTGCGGTGGTGTCGGGAGCGAGGCCCTGCGCATGCAGGCACACCGTTGTGGAAAGAATGAGGATCGTCGCTGCGTACCACCGGCGAACCGTCACGGCGTCATCCTTTGCGCGAGAGCGCAACAGCTTCAATCTCAATGCGGACATCGCGCGGAAGACGGGCTACTTGTACCGTGCTCCGGGCGGGAGGGGTATCGGGAAAGAACGTGGCATACACTTCATTCATGGCGGTGAACTCGTCCATGCTCGCAAGAAACACAGTGGTCTTGACGACCCTGGACAGGTCGCTTCCGCCGGCCTGGAGGACAGCTGTCAAATTCCGCAGGACCCTGTCGGTCTGCTCCTTGATTCCTCCCTGGACAATATTCCCTGTTAGGGGATCGATGGGGATCTGACCGGATGCGAAGATAACCCCCCCGGGAGCAACGATTGCCTGGCTGTAGGGGCCGATCGCTGCGGGGGCGGCCGACGTATGAACAACGGTGTGCTGGTTCGGGGATGTCATGAGGGATTGAACTCCGAGAAGAGGTCTAAGAGTCTGTCCAGGTCGTCCGCCGTATAGTATTCAATCACGATCTCTCCCCTGCCATTCTGGCCGGGACGGATCATCACCTTCGTGCCGAGCAATTGGCGCAACTTGTCTTCCAGATTCGCCATCCCACTTGAGGCCTGTGCCGATGCGCGGCCCTTGCCCGCCTGTTTCACCACCTGCCCGGCGGAGCGAACGAGGGTTTCAATTGCACGGACGGAGAGTCCCCGTGAAAGGATGCGCTTGAAGAGGCGCATTTGAAGTTCGGGATTCTCGATTCCCAGAAGCGCGCGTGCATGCCCTCCGCTCAATTCGCCCTTCCGCACAGCGGCCTGGATGGCGTCGGGCAATTTCAGCAGTCTGAGGAAGTTGGTCACGGTTGACCGGTCTTTCCCGACCTTTTTGGAAACGAGTTCCTGCGTCAGGCCGCATTCTTCAATCAGCCGGCGATAGGACGAAGCAATTTCGATCGGGTTGAGATCTTCTCGCTGGAGGTTCTCAATCAGAGCCAGCTCCAGCATCTCTTCATTGTTCTTGACTCGGATGATATACGCAGGGACCTGCATCATCCCTGCCTCACGCGCAGCCCGAACCCTTCGCTCGCCGGAAATCAACTGGTAGCCGCGATCGGTCCGCCTGACTGTGATCGGCTGGATGATTCCCTTTTCGAGGATCGATTCTTTGAGCTCCCGCAGGGCTTCGGGGTCAAACTCCATCCGGGGCTGATAGGGGTTCCGCTCGACCCTTTCTACATCCACCATGACGACGACGTCCAGGGACTGGCCATCGTCCTGCCTGCCCTGCAACGGCGCGGATGGGGGTGGTTCACGGGGAATCAGCGACGCAAGCCCCCTGCCAAGAACTGTTTTTCCTCCAATCGCCATGGAAACACCTACGCTGTAGTCACGTGATGATTGTTGTTCACGAGCACTTCCTGGGCAAGGTCCATGTAGTTCCGGGTCCCCGTGGACATTGCATCATACAGGATAATCGGCTTGCCGAAACTCGGCGCCTCACTCAGCCGGACGTTGCGGGAGACAATGGACCGGAACACCTTCTCACCAAAATACTGCTTCACTTCATTGATGATCTGGTTGGACAGACGCAGCCTGGTGTCATACATCGTCAACAGAACCCCTTCGATGTCGAGCTTCTCGTTCAGTTGCTTTTTCACCATGTTGACGGTGTTGAGCAATTGTCCGAGTCCCTCGAGGGCGAAGTACTCACACTGGACGGGGATGAGGACGGAGTCCGCGGCGGTGAGTGCATTCAAAGTGAGCAGTCCGAGCGACGGAGGACAGTCGATCAGAATAAAGTCGAACATGTCGCGGATCGGTTCAAGGGCGTTTTTCAACCGTCGCTCACGGTCTTCCAGCGAAACCAGTTCAACTTCCGCCCCAACCAGATTGATATGCGAAGGAATCATCGAAAGGAACGGCATTTGTGTCTGCTGGATCGCTTCGAACGCGGGAAGAGATCCGAGGATCACTTCATAGATGCTCTTTCCTTCGGTGTTTTTGTCCAGGCCTGTCCCGCTCGTGGCGTTTGCCTGTGGATCGGAATCAATGAGGAGGGTTCGTTTTTCAGCGGCAGCAATGCACGCAGCGAGGTTGACCGCGGTGGTGGTTTTGCCGACCCCGCCCTTTTGATTAGCGATAGTGATGATTTTGGACACTAACGATTCCTGTCAGGAACTCATCCCGTGAAACATCGTGAAACAGTTACAGTACTGGAAGATAGCTGATTCTTCTCCTTGAAGCAAACAGGAAAACGGGGGAAATCAAAGGGGGGAAAGGGGAAACGGAGGGCCAGGTTGGGGCTCCGTACCGGGTTGAGGCGACTTCCACCGGGAGGTGAGGATGGAGGCTTCTGCCCGAGATGGGGAACGGGTTGCAGAGAGGTGCTCGCCCCTCGCGGATTTCGGGCATCAGCCCGCAGAATCTTTTCTCTCCGCGGTGTGGTGTTTGACCACCTGTGCCTCGGCAACGAACACCACCTCCTCGGCAATATTCGTCGCCAGGTCAGCCACGCGTTCCAGATTCCGGCTGACGCGGATGAAGTCGAGGGCCTGATTGATGAACTGCACATCGCCGCGAATAAGCTCCGCCATTTCATCGACGGTCTTTCTGTTCAGGTCGTCGATCTCATCGTCGTTGCGAAGGACGTTGCGCGCCAGCCGGGCGTCGGAATGGACAAACGCATCGATGGCTTCCCGGAGCATGGTCTTGGTAATGACCGCCATTTGAGGGATGTCCACCGGGCGATTGATCGGTTCCCGGCCGGCATACTGAAGGGCGCTTTCCGCAATGTTGACGGCATGGTCACCGATACGCTCAAGATCGTTATTGATTTTTTGCGCAGCAAGGATGAATCGCAGGTCGCTCGCCACCGGTTGCTGCAGGGCCAGAATATCGACGACATTGTTATCAATCTCCACTTCCAGAAGGTTGATCGCTTCGTCTTCCTCGAGCACCCGGCGGGCCAGGAGGGCGTCCCGTTCCTGAAACGAACGGATGGACTCCACGATGGATTGTTCCGCGAGGCTCCCCATCCGGATGAGTCGTTCTTTCAGGGCTTCAAGTTCCTGGACAAAATGGCGTTGCATGGTTACTCTGGCTGTGACATTCAGATTCCCGAGCGGGAATTTTACGAGATTCGACATTCATGTGCAAGTCGATCCGCGGCTCACGATGGACCTGCACTGTGTTTGACCATCCTCGCTTCAACAAGGAAAATAACATCCTCCGCGATGTTCGTCGCATGGTCGGCCATCCGCTCGATATGGTGCGCGAGGACGACCATATGCGCCCCCGGGTCGATCAGGGAGCGGTCATCCCGCATTTCCGAGACGATGCCTTCGAAGGTCTCCCAGCCGAGCTTGTCGACGACGTCATCGCTCGCGAGGACGCGCGATGCCTGTGTCGGGTTCGCATTGATAAACGCGTCCAGGCAGTCGCGGACCATGATCCGTCCGATCTGCGCCATCTCTTCCAGACGTGTCCGGTGCATGAACTTCGTATGGGCGCTCAGCGGCGACACCCTCTCGGCGAGGTTCACGGCGATATCGCCGATGCGCTCGAGCTGGTTATTGATCTGCAGGCCGGCCATGAGAAGCCGGAGGTCGTTCGCCACGGGCTGCGCCAGCGCCAGGATGGCCTGGCACTGACGGTTGATCCGGTTGTCGAATTCATCCACCTGTGCATCACCATCGATCACCTGGCGGGCCAGCTCCCGCCGGCCGCCGAACAACGCCTCACACGCCGCTTCGAGCTGCGCATCCACCAGTGCACCCATTGCGGTGAGGTTCTGCCGGAGATCGTTGAGCTCGCGTTCAAAATGCCGTTCCATCCGGATACGCTTCCTGCATCGTCACTGGTTAACCGAACCGACCGGTGATATAATCCTCCGTCTGTTTCTTCTCCGGCGTCGTGAACATCTTCTTTGTCTGATCGTACTCGATCAACTCTCCGAGATAGAAGAACGCGGTGAAGTCGCTCACGCGGGCGGCCTGCTGCATATTGTGCGTCACAATGATAATGGTGAAATTGTTTTTCAGCTCGTAGATCAGCTCTTCGATCTTGGCCGTGGAGAGCGGATCGAGCGCACTCGCAGGCTCGTCCATCAGGACCACCTCCGGGCTGACCGCAATGGTGCGCGCGATGCAAAGACGTTGTTGCTGTCCGCCCGAGAGACTTGCCCCGGACTTTCCCAGCGAATCCTTCACTTCTTCCCATAAGGCAGCCTGATGCAGGCTCCGTTCCACGATTTCCGTGAGCTTTTTCTTGTTCCGCATGCCGTTGAACCGGAGACCGGCTGCGACGTTGTCGAAGATGGACATCGTGGGAAATGGATTGGGTTTTTGGAAGACCATGCCGACGCGCCTGCGGAGAAGCACGGGATCTTCGTCCATCACATTCGTCCCATCGAGCAGGATTTGCCCGGTCATCGTGCCCGACGCCACTTCGTGCATGCGGTTGAGACAGCGGAGGAAGGTCGATTTTCCGCAGCCGGAGGGACCGATGATCGCGACGACGCGATTCGTGGGGATATCGATTGACACATTCCTGAGCGCATGGGTCTTCCCAAAATAGGCGTTCAGGTCACGTGTCGCAATCTTCAGCGGCGCAGGAGCAGTCGGAGGAGGAGAATCAGGAACGCTCGCCTTTTTCATAGTGGCAGTGAACCCGCCGTTCGTTTCAATTTTGTCCATATCGTCGTCTTGTCACTATGCGAAAAACGAGGCTGAGAAGGAAGATCAGGGCGATCAGCACGAAGGATGCGGCCCACGCCTGCCGGATCCAGTCCTCGAACGGCGCCTTGGCGTAGTCGTAGATGAAAACGGTCAGTGACGCCATCGGATTCAGGATCGAAGTGGACCAGAAGCGGTTCCCGAGTGCGGTAAACAGCAAGGGTGCGGTCTCCCCTGCCGCCCGGGCGATTGCAAGGAGGACCCCCGTGGTGATCCCGGTGAGGGCAGTGGGAAACACGATACGCAACGTCGTCTTCCACTGAGGTATCCCGAGCGCCAGTCCCGCCTCACGGAAGGACTGCGGGACGAGTTTCATCATCTCTTCCGTCGTCCGGGTGACGGTCGGGATCATGAGGATTGCCAGGGCAACGCCGCCTGCCAGCGCCGAGAAGTGTTTCATCGGCAGAACGACGAGAATGTACGCGACGACGCCGACAACGATCGAGGGTACACCGCTGAGAACGTCGGTGAAGAACCGTACGATAGCGCCAAAGACCGTGTGGCCGAATTCAGCCAGGTAGATGCCCGCGGTGATTCCAATCGGAAGGCCGAAGAGTGCCCCGAGGCCGAGGAGGATCCCGGTCCCGACAATCGCATTCGCCATCCCGCCGCCGCTCTCCCCCACCGGCTTCGGCATTTGGGTCAGGAAATCAAGATTCAGGGCACCGATCCCCTGCGCGAGCGTATACCCGAAAATGAGGATCAGGGGCGCAACGGCGAGGAGAACGCACACGGCGGAAAAGGTCACCATCATCGCGTTCTTTGTTTTCCGCCAGAAATACACCGCATCGTGTCCGGGCTTCATGTCGTTTTGAACCTTTTCGTAGTGCTCCACACGATCAGACGGGCAAAGGCATTCAGGAGGATGGTCACCCCGAACAGAATGAGGGCGATTTCGATCAGCGCATTTGTGTACATGTCCGTGGTGGCCTCGGCGAACTCGTTCGCGAGCACGCTCGCCATCGTATAGCCGGGGCTCAGCAGAGACAACGCAATCTCGGGGCGGTTCCCGATCACCATCGTCACCGCCATCGTCTCGCCGATAGCCCGGCCGAGCCCCAGGAGCGTCGCTCCAAAGATGCCGGACTTTGCGCTTTGAAGGATCAACCTGGTGGTCTCCCATCGCGTCGCCCCAAGTCCGAACGCCGCTTCACGCTGGAGCGTCGGAATGGATTTCATGACGTCGCGGGAAATGGAGGTGATGATCGGGAGAATCATGATCGCAAGCACAATCCCTGCCGCAAGCATACTGAACCCGTACGCAGGGCCCTGAAAGAGAGGGAGCGTGCCGAGAAACTTCTTGAGGAGCGGTTGAACGGTAATGCGGAGCCAGGGCACCAGGACGAAGATGCCCCACAGCCCGTACACGATACTCGGAATCGCGGCGAGGAGTTCCACGAGGAACGACAACGGTTGTTCCAACCACCGGGGACAGAGCTCGGAAAGGAAGATGGCGACCCCGAGACTGAGCGGAAGCGCGATGATCAGCGCAAGGATCGAGGAGACCACGGTCCCGTATATGAAGGGCAGCGCGCCGAAGTTGCTCTGCACCGGGTCCCATGTCTGCGTGAAGAGAAAACTCCACCCGAATTTCTGGATGGAGAGCGTGGAGCCGCGGTACATCTCGAACGCCATGAGAAAAACGAGCGAGAATACCAGGAAGGCGAAGATCTTCGTGATATTGCGGAAGAGAAAGTCGCCAACGTTGTGTATCCGCTTTTTCTTTGCGCCGACAGGCGGTCCAATGCCAGAGGGGACTGGTGGTTCCCAGCCCCCTCCGCTTGTCCGCCGGGCCATTGCACGCGCCGAGGGAGACGTTGCTCTTTCCACTCCTTCTCCGGCTTAGTGAATGTCCATCGTTTTGATTTTCTTTACGCAGAGCTTCTGCACCGGTGCCGGAAGGGGACCGTAATAGAGATCCTTTGCGTAGGTTTGCCCATCGGTCATCGCCCATTCCACGAATTTTTGAATCGCTTTCGCCTTGGTCATGTCCTTCATGTCCTTGTAGACCAGAAGCCACGTGAACCCGGAAATGGGATAGGAATCCTTGCCGTCGGCGTTGGTAATGGAAACCCGGAGATCGGCAGGCATGGACTTGACGGCGCCGGCGGCAGCAGCCGATACCGCGTCAAATGTCGGTTCCACAAAATATCCCGCCTTGTTTTTGAGGGCGGCATACGGGAGGTTGTTTTGCACTGCGTAGGCAAGTTCGACATATCCCAGGGCACCTTCCGACTGCTTCACAATTCCCGAGACGCCCTCATTCCCTTTTCCGCCAAGACCGACAGGCCAGTTCACCGAGGTCCCCGTTCCGATTTTTTTCGCCCATTCGGGGTTTGCCTTCGTCAGGTAGTCGGTGAAGATATTGGTCGTGCCGCTTCCATCGGAACGATGGGCGACGATAATATCAGCGTCGGGCAGGTTCACGCCCGGATTGATCTCCTTGATCTTCGGATCATTCCACTTGGTGATCTCGCCAAGGTAGATTCCCCCGATGGTTTCAGGGGAGAGGCGAAGGTGGCTTCCGATGCTGGGGACATTATAGGTAATGACCACAGCACCCATCACCGTGGGGATATGAAGGATGTCCGATCCCTGCTTCTGCTTGATCTCCGCCATCTGTTTTTCGGAGAGCGCTGCATCTGAAGCGCCGAAATCCACCGTGCCTTCGGTCACCTGCTTGATTCCGCCGCCCGAGCCGATCGACTGATAATTGAACTCAATACCCGTTTTGTTATGGTACACGTCAAACCACTTCGAATAGATGACGTACGGAAAGGTCGCGCCCGCTCCATTCAGTTTCAACTGCGCCGATCCCGTATTGGCCAGGAATAGCCCCCCCAATGCTGCGAGCACCATGCCCTTGAAGATGTTCATGCCACTGCTCCTTATGTGATCAGAGAATATGTAAATACATCGTTCCACGCGTATGATCAGAAGCTGTACGCAAACGTCAGGCGGCCGGTGATCGAAGTGTCAAACGAGGGTCCGTTGGGCACGGATTCGTACGTTTCCACCTGGACGTTGGGCATGAGTTGGAACTGCTTGGTCGGCTTGAATGCAAGGCCGACAAGAATATAGTTCCTACTATCCCCTTTTTCAAGATCATCGCTTCCCATTATCGGGTCAAACATGTCGAACCGCGCAATCCCGGAGATCGTGGGATCGAAATTCACCCAGGCCCACACCGAGACGCCGAGTCGCGACAGGCTTTTCAGGGTCGTCGGATCGCTGGGCAAAGCGTAGGAATTCGCCGTCATTTGCGTGAATCCTTCCAGGCCGATCGCAAACTTGTCCGGCTGCGTGTAGCAGGCAAATGCTGCGCCCGTGATTGTCTGATGAGCGACAGTCGCCTTCGGGACCGTGGTGCTGGTGATGTCGTTCACCGGATAGGTGGGACGATAATCGCCATACACCGTAACGAGGAATTCCTTGGATGGCTTGATCTGAATTTGCAGCCCGTACGAATTGTACTTGTCGCCGTTGGAGAGCGTAGAACCGAGATCCTTCGGGACGCTGCCGTTGCCCTGATTGGACACGAGGAGCCAGTAGCTCACGGTTCCTCCTTCATCGAAATTTCCCCGCAAGCCGATGCCAAGTCCACGGGAGGGTACGATTCCCCTGAGGTCCATGATCGTTTTCTCCAATGAGCGGTACGACCATGCGGACTCGGAGACATCGAACGCCGGAGTCGGCTGAATACCGAAAATCAGGTCGTTGCTCCCGAACGCCTTCTTCCACCGCAACCAGGCGTCCTTGACATACACCGTCAGCTTATGGCTCAGATCGACATCCCCGTTCGGCCCGCCCGAGGCGTCAGCCTCAAGACGGAAACGTGTCGCAAAGTTCTCTGCGATGTCATAATCATAGGAGAAGTTGATCCGTCGAATCACGAAACCCTGATTGCTCTTTGGCCCGCCGGTGGCGGCGTTGGAGAGACCACTCTTACTGAAATTGCTGTCGCGAGCGGCGTTGTAGAAATAGTCGCCAAAGACAATGCCGCTGAATTTTCCCTGAGAATACCCTGCCCAGGGAAGGGCAAGAACGAGGAGCAAAAGGAAACGAAAGCGTTGCATGCTGGCCCTTTCAATATAGTGTGTATGATGATCCCTCACGAACGTACCCGAGTTCGTTCCCCCAGGTCTCGGGGGACTCAAGATCTTCATCTTGGTGAGGGGTTTGAAGTATGCAGGGAATACCGGGAACGCGTTGCCGTCCCGGAAGATTGTGAATTTTGATTGATGATTGAGGATGATGCAAATATACCATCGTACTGTTTCCTCATCATTACACCACTGTTACCGAATTGTTAACCAGTGCCCTGGCCCGCTGCAGGTAACCTCAGAATCGCACAAAATGGTGAGGCCCACACGGCAGGGGTCAGGGACTGCCGGAGGGCCTCGGTCCGCCCACACGTGGCGTGGGAGGAAGAATCACCTATGGACAATAAACAAAGATACACCCGGTCAACAGGCCAGGGAAAGCGCGACAAGAGCCGCAAAGATGCCGAGCGCTGCACCCGCCAGGACGTCACTCGGAAAATGCACCCCCAGATAGACACGCGAGACCCCAATCCCCAGCGCGAGGGGAACCATGAAAAGGGAAAGGACTGGATACCACACCGCAAGAACCGTGATCATGATGAATGCTGCGCCAGTATGCCCGGAGGGGAAGGAGAACTCGTCGGGCGGCGCGACAAGCATTGTCACCCCCGGGACGGAAACAAACGGTCGAAGCCGCGAGACGAACCGTTTTATGAAAAGATAAATGGAAACTTCGATGCCGTATGCCCATGCCAACACGAGAATGATCCCCGGGCCTTTTCCACCGACCAGTCCGAGGATGATTCCCATCGCCGCCCAGAGAGAGCCATTCCCTATCCACGTGAGCATCTTCATCGCGCGGTTGACTGCGTCGCGCCTGCGGTCGCAGAACCACAGAACACCTGCCGAATCCCAGCGTAGTACCCGTTCAATCACGTCGAAGCTCTCCGTGTAGTAAGTCCCACGAAGATACGGAAGGGGTGTTACGACATCGTGATCTGACCGTTAAGGAAGTGTTATGTCGGGGAAAGGAGAAGGGGGAAGGGGAGACTCGGGGACTGTGAGACTTTGGGACTGGGGACAGAAGCGAACCGATTTCCTCCTACTGTCTACGTCCTACTTCATACTCCTAGCCGATCCTTGCGAGACTGGGAGAGAGAAGCCAACCGCTTTCTTCTTACTGTCTACATCTTACTTCATACTCCTGGCCGATCCCTGTGAGACTTTGGGATGAAGACGGTCGCTGCCTACTGCATCCTGCCTACTGCCTACTGCATACTGCTTTCTGATTTGGCTTCGGGTCGGAGAATGGGGGACTGGGGGACGGAGGACTACTGCAGAAGGTCGCCGTCGGGGAATCGATAACCGCGAAGGAATTCGCCGGCGGACATCCTCTTCTTCCCTTCTTGCTGGAGTTCCAGGATTTTCAAGCGGCCCTCTTTGCATTGAACAACGAGCGCATCCTGGATGACACTCGCCGTACCAGGAACATCAATGAGATTGTCGAACTGCTCGGTCTTGAAGATTTTCAGAAGAACTTCGCCATGGCGTGTCCACGCTGTCGGCGAAGGCGAGAGCCCCCGGATGAAGTTCCGGGCACGCTCCGGTGGTTGGTCCCAGCGAATGTGACAATCCTCTTTGAAGATTTTCGGCGCCTTCGAGACGAGTGCAGGGTCCTGACTTGTGGTCACAGCCTTCCCCCCCTCAATTGCGAGCGCTGTCGAAAGCACGACGCGTGCGCCGAGGAGGGCAAGGCGATCATGGAGCTCACCCGCATCATCCTCCGGCCCGATCGGCGTGCGTTCCTGCATGATAATGTTCCCGGTATCGACACGGTCCTCGAGGAAAAACGTCGTGACCCCCGTTTCCGTGTCGCCATTGATAATCGCCCAATTGATCGGCGCCGCCCCTCTGTACCGGGGGAGTAGTGAAGCATGAAGATTGAAAGAGCCGAGACGGGGGAGGGTGAAAATGGACGCCGGGAGAATGCGAAACGCTACAATGACAATGAGATCGGGGTCCAGCGCCCTCACCTGTTTCTCGAACAACGGATCGGTCAGGATCTCCGGCTGCAAAACCGGCAGGCCGGCGGCGGCGGCGACCTCCTTGACGGGCGTCGGGGACACGACCCTTCCTCTTCCTCGGGGCTTGTCGGGACCGGTGACGACGCCTACCACCGGGAACCCCTCGTTCATGAGGATGCGCAGGCTCGGCACCGCGAAGTCGGGAGTCCCCATGAATATGATGCGCGACGAGGGCAAGGGCGTGGGCAATGATGAGTTGCAGAGGACGCGACCCGCATCTTCCGTCAATCGTTCAGGATACGGGGAGCATTCGGGTCGCGGGGAACCTCGATCGCACCGATGGCCGGATACGTCACCGTGGATTCTCCCCGTTTCATTTTGTTCAGCCGCCCCTGGAGCAGTTTCCGGCGGACGATATTGAGGTGATCAATGAACAAAACGCCGTTCAGGTGGTCGAGTTCGTGTTGTATCACCCGTGCGAGAAGTCCCTCTGCCGGAAGTTCTTGTTCCTTGAACTCCAGATCACGATAGCGGACCACGATCCGTTCCGGCCGGTCAACATTATCGCGCAGGTCGGGGAGGCTCAGGCAACCCTCTTCCATCGACACCTTCGGTCCTTCATTGATGATTTCAGGATTGAGAAAGACGATGGGCGACGGAGTGGTCTTCTCTTCCGCTTCCGCGATATCGACCACGAGCAGGCGGTGGAGCGAGCCCACCTGGGTCGCAGCGAGGCCGATCCCGCTGGCATTATGCATGGTTTCGAGCATATCGCCCGCCAGCCGGGCGACTTCCTCATCGGCGCGTTTCACCGCTTTTGCTTTGCGTCGGAGAATCGGTTGATCGTAAATGTAAATGGGTAGGATTGCCACACATGCACCTTTGGCGGCACCGTCTAGTGAACAATGCGGCGGGCGCCGACATATCGTTGTTTATAGTATTTGCTTTCGAGCGACGAGAACGTTACCCCCTCACTGACACTGGCATGCGCAAAAATATCGTTCTCCAGGAAAATCCCCACATGGGAAACACGCCGGCCGAGAGTCCTGAAGAACACCAGATCGCCGAAGCGCAGTTCGGATTTCGTGACCCTGCTCCCGACGCGGTATTGTTCACTCGCGGAACGCGGCAGCGACAGCCCCACGGCGCTGGCGTACATCAGGGAAGTAAATGCAGAACAATCGATCCCATCCCGGGTCGATCCGCCATAGCGGTACGGGACTTTGAGGAAGGAAACAATATCCAGCAGCAACTTGTCTCTGCTCAATCCCGGCGGGGTGTCGTCCGTTACCGTTCTATGAGAATGCGCGAGATAGTTCGCCTCGGTGGTAAGGTCGACTTTCCTGTCGTCCTCCCTGGCGATTACCTCGCGCAGTGCAATTGAATCTGCAGGACTGTCCCATTCCGCATCCGCGCTGCCGGATTCCTCGTCTGAGGAACGGAATCGCGGCGCCGTCGTAGAACATGCTGCCAGGAAAGACAGCGCCAGAAGCAACAATGCAAGACCAAGCCGCTGGAGCACTATGCTTTCCCGGGCAGTCATCGCCTCAGCGTCAACCCAGGTACGAGCGGAGCTGCTTGCTCCTTGACGCGTGCCTGAGCCGGCGAATCGCCTTTTCTTTGATCTGCCGGACGCGTTCGCGTGTCAGCTTGAATCTCTCCCCTATTTCCTCCAGCGTCAGAGAATGTTCCCGTCCGAGCCCGAAATAGAGCCGTATGACTTCGGCCTCCCGGTCGCTTAATGTCGAGAGCGCCCGCTCCACTTCTTTGCTCAACGATTCCTTCATCAGTTCATTATCAGGCGCCGGTTGACGCTCGTCCTGGATGACGTCGAGCAACCGGTTATCCTCTCCCTGTGCAAACGGAGCATCCATCGAGAGATGCCTTCCGGAGATCTTCAGGGTATCGGACACCTCAAAGAGCGACATGTCGAGTTCTTCCGCCAGCTCGCTCGCGCTCGGCTCACGTTCGAACTCCTGTTCCAGGGAACTGAACGCCTTTCCGATTTTGTTGAGCGCTCCAACGCGATTCAACGGCAGTCGAACGATGCGGGATTGCTCCGCAAGGGCCTGAAGAATCGACTGGCGGATCCACCATACCGCATAACTGATGAATTTGAACCCTCGTGTCTCGTCAAACCGTTTTGCGGCCTTGATCAGCCCGAGATTCCCTTCGTTGATCAGATCACCGAGCGACAGACCTTGATTTTGATATTGCTTGGCGACACTGACGACAAACCGGAGGTTCGCCTTGGTGAGCTTCTCAAGCGCGCGCTGATCACCCTTCTTGATTCGCCGTGCAAGGTCAATTTCTTCCTCAGACTTCAAAAGATCAACTTTGCCGATTTCCTGCAGATACTTGTCAAGAGACTGACTCTCCCGATTTGTATACTGCTTGGTAATCTTGACCATCCATCACCTCAATTAGGCTCTATCAGAATTGTCCGGCAGAATTGTCCGGAGGCACGTTCAGGGTGCCAGGGTGTACAAGCACGAGACCGGGAAACCGTTCAAATTGTTCGCGCCGGGCGGTCAACAGCGGTAACCGGCTTTCGCGACAGATGCCTGCGATGAGAGCATCAACGACACCCTTCCCGGGAGAGTCCGTTATCATTCCCGCCAATTGCGGAGCGCTCCTGCCGTTCACCCCCAGAATTTTCACCACGGAAAGCATATCTTCCACCATTGTTCTCTCCGCCGCTGACTGCACGAGAGAAAAGAGTTCGATCGCCTGAAAAACCGTCGTATAACAAAAATACAGTCGCAACGCCCTCCGAAAGTCCGAAGGATGCTCCTGTCCGACGAGATGAGCGAGAAGGACATCCGTATGAATAACAATCTTTGGTGGAGTCAGGGTTCTCCCCTTCCCGGCCATCTTTCCGCCCTGGCGGCAAACGGCGTTCCTTTGAGGCTTCCCTCCGCGAGGAGCATCCGGTACACATTCCCTTCGCCTGAGGCCTGCAGCCGGGCAATCGCGGAGATTTCCTCAGCCGTCACCCCCCGTCCAAGCAGCTCGTGCATTGCCGTGACCCCCGACAACCGAATGGAGACGGGTCCGGGATGGACAGGGAGTGCCTCCCGCACCTCTTCCGGGACGAGGATTCGACCTTCGCTGTCGATCTTCCCTTCAAACTCAATGAACCATCGATCGTTTGTCATGGCCGGCCGTCAGAGAGAGAAAGCTCTCCCCCGCAAGAGAATTGTCCAACCCGAAGAACTCGGCGACGGTCTTCCCCAGATCTGCGAATGTTGACCGGACTCCCAGGGAATTTCCACTTTTCGTCTTTTCATGCCAAAGAACAGGGACATATTCGCGGGAATGATCGGTGCTCTTCATCGCCGGATCATTGCCGTGATCGGCAGTGATGGCAAGAGCGTCGCCAGGTTCCAGCGTCTCGAGGATTGCGGGGAGCGCGTCGTCGAATTCCCGGAGGCACCGGGCAAACCCTATGGGATCGTTCCGGTGTCCGTAGAGCATGTCGAAGTCGACGAGATTCGCAAAGAGCAACCCGCGGTCGAGGCGGGAGGATTCTTTGATGATATGATCGATCCCCTCCGCGTTGCTCGCCTGGTGAACAACTCTCGTAAGCCCGCGACCGGCGAACAAATCTTCGATCTTGCCGACTCCTACGGTGGGAATCCCCGCCCCGGAGACTACATCGAGGATCGTGTTCCCTTTCGGCACCAGCGAGAAATCCTTCCGGTAAGGAGTCCGCTGAAACGCCCCTGCCGTTCCGGTAAAGGGACGCGCGATGACCCGTCCGACCGCATGCCGGCCGATGCAGACATGCTCGCGCGTTGTCCTGCACATCGCGTAAAGAGCGTCGAGCGAAAGGACATCCTCGTGGGCTGCAATCTGGAACACTGAGTCGGCGGAAGTATAGACAATCGGAAATCCGGTTCGCACATGCTCTTCCCCCAGTTCCTGGATGATCAACGTTCCCGAAGCGGGAAGATTGCCGAGAATGCCGTGCGCGCCGGTTGCCTGCTGAAACCGTTCAACGAGTTCGTCGGGGAATCCCCGGGGATAGGTCGGAAATTCTTCCTCAACGACAAGACCGCCCAGTTCCCAATGCCCTGTTGTGCTGTCCTTTCCCTTCGAACGGCTCGCCATTTTCCCGTAACTCGCCCCCGGCATCGCTGCCGGGGAAACGCCCGCAATGGGAATGATGTTCCCGAGACCGAGCGCCGCCAGGTTGGGAAGATCCAAACCTCCCGTTGCCCGGGCAATATGCGCGAGGGTGTTGCTTCCCCGGTCACCGTAGGCATCGGCGTCCGGGAGCTCCCCTACTCCAACCCCATCAAGAACTATGAGAACGACTTTGCCCGTGAGCGTGAGAACCTCTTCCTGATTTGTTTAATACGCACAAATCGCGGAAAAGTTCTTACGCATAGACTTCCTTCTCATTGCACTTGCAGAGCTGCACGTTTCGTTCGCTGAATTTCCAGCTCGAACCGGTTTTGGAGCGCTCCGATGCCACAACTTTTATGGGCTGAAAAATCGTGCCGCACACCGGACACTTCGAGCCCTTCATCAATGCGGCTTTTGCCGCTTTGTCAGCAAATGATTGTGCTTTCGCCATCCTACTCCCTTTCTCGTTACCAATCGTCTATGATGCATCAAAACTTCACGCAGGGTCGGACCTTCCGCATCCGGCAGCTTCAGTGGACCCGGACAAGATTTCCGCCGTGTTCCATCGCCTTGGATAGCACGTGGTTTGTTCCCGCAGTCAGGTCATCGACGAGCATTCCTTCCAGCAATCCGCAGATTCCCATGCTCACGGTGGTCGAAAATGATTTTGGTCCTGCCACCACAACCTGTCCGGCGATCTGCTTGCGAATCTTCTCCGCCCACAGATATGCGTCGCTCGCGGTGGTATTGACAAGGAGGACATTCAAACGCGTGTCGTTCTCCCGGCCGAGGATGTCATAATCGCGCAAGCCCGAGCGTACGATTCCGGCGACGGTGCCGACAATGACGTCGACGGCCTCCGGACCATACCGGTGCGACTGATCCTCTGAATTATCAAGGGCGATGGAGACCAGGCTCAACTCCGCACCAAAATCGCTGGCGCGCTGAACCTCTTCCCTGAGCCGCCGCTCAAAGTGCTTCCTGGTGAGCGCGCCCGTCGTGCGGTCCACGGGGACGTGTTCCCGGACGACTTCATTCATGTACACGACTTCCAGAATGGCAGCGGCGTTCTGCGCGAGCCGAAACATTGTTTCTGTTTCGCTTTTCTGGAAGTTCCCCGATTTCCGGCTTTCGAGCGCCAGCGCACCATAGCACCGGTTGAACGAACTGATCGGCACACAGAGAAACGACCCGGACCCTGACGGCGTCTCAGAAGAATGAAATCGCGGTTTCTTCTCCTGCTCGAGATCATCGATCACCCGGACACTATTCGAGAGGATGACTTCTCCCACAATACTGGCATCGGGATCGATGGCCGCGTTGACCCCGACAAACGGCTGCGTCCCCTTATTTTGAGCGCGCTGGACGGTCCAACCGCTCTTCTCCTCATCAAACATCACCAGCGCAAGGCATTCCCACGTGGCCAACCGGTGCGCTTCGTCGAGAAGGGTTTCAAGGACAGCGTCTTCCGTCGGACTGGACCCTATGCGGTCGTGCATCCGGCGTATCGATGCGAGCAATTCGGCATCGAGCAAAAGGTCGTACTTGTCCGTGTAACTCTTGATCAGCGCGGAAACGAGCTTGGTGAAACGGCCGAGGATCGAAAGGGTTTCCTGTCCGAATTGATCCTCTGCCAGACTATCCACCACGATCATGCCGACCGGAGCGATCTCATTCCCCCCATTCGTGAAGAATACCGGAACACCAACGACGGACTTTACCCCGACTGTCTGCTCGTAGTACGGGAGCAAATCACGCTCGGAAGCCGGATTGACCGCTCCTACAATCTGAGGTTTGCCCGTCGTGCCCACCTGACTCACCAGGTCGGAGCCGATGGGCATCCTGCGAATCTTCATCAAAGAGGCATCGCCGGCCGCCATGGATTCAAGCACCATCTCCCGCTTCTCGTTGTTCGTCCAGAAGAACGCAACAGTATGGGCGAACATGACATCCTTGACTACCAGGAGCGCCTTGTCGAGAAGAAGGTGAAATTCACTCCGGGGTTCGACATCGGTGTACGCTGTATCTGTATCAAGGTCAAAGAAATCCGGTATCTCCATCTGTCGCACTGCCTCCCCCTCAGATTCATGCGGAGCAGGACGCGCGCTCTTGGTCGAAGGCACAACATCCTGTTCGCGGGCAGGCCCGTCTACGATCGGAGTCTCCTTCCCCACACGAAAATCGTCAAACAACAGTGCACCTGGTGAATGCGTCTCACGGGACAGAGCCGCCGGTTCGCCTTCTTCGGTATCCGGTTCCATTTCGTCGATTGCCCCCTGCTGATGCCGCGCGAAGTACGCATACCCAGGAATAGCGATAAGGCAGACGATTCCTCCGAGTTCGAGGATCGTCGATTTCAACACCACGCCAACGATAAGGACAGCAAGGCCGACAGCAGCGGCAATCGCTCCGTACGGCCATAGCCATTCGAACCGATGGAATATCTGCATTCCCGGTCTATCGTTCATGGCCCACCTTCACGAAGGTAAACATCGTCAAGATAGCTAAAAATCTACGAAATCCGCACTGAAAAGTCAAGGAATTTCACTCGCAAACTGGGCTATCTTCTTATTTCTCAATTGGTTTCGAGATTCTGCCTGACGGAGGGCCCGAAGCATCGAAAACGGGCTGAGTTATACCATACACCCCCTCAGGGGTGACGTCAGGCGGGGGTTTCATCGATAAATCCTATAGGGAAGCGATTTCTTTTCGAATCTGCTTGATGCCTCTCGCCACAGAGACAACGTCTGTTCAACGCTGATCCGGTGCAGAAGACATTGTTGCACCATCGTTGTTCCTGCTAATCGGGCAAGCCCTTTTTCCCGGATAATACATTGCTCCGGGTACATGCCGCTCAGTGTCATGAGCAATGAGAGCGCACCCTCTGTTGGTGCATACCGCTGCAGCGAGTCGACGGATATTCGCACCCCCTGGCAAATCGAACCCTGATGTTTTGAAGACCGCGGAGTAAATTGCGCGGGTTCCCAGTGAATCGAAGGACATGCCTTTGTCATCGCCTCAGCAAGGGAATCGCCATTGATGAAGGGAGCCCCGATGATCTGAAAGGGATGATCGGTGCCTCTCCCCTCGGAAACATTCGTCGCTTCGAGAAAACAGGTCACCGGATACGCGAAGCAGGTTTCAGGGTCAGGAATATTTGGAGATGGCGGAATCCACGGGAGTCCCGTGTCCGACCATTTCATCGAACGGCGCCACCCTTTCATGGGGATCACGGTCAGGTCGGCTTCTGCGCCACCTTCCAGCCATCGTTCCCCGTTGATCATTTGCGCAAGTTCTCCACACGTCAGACCGTACACAACCGGTATCGGCATCATGCCGACGAAAGACTTGAGGGAATCCTCCAGCACGGGTCCATCCACCGTTGTTCCCCCGAGCGGATCCGGGCGATCCAGCACAAGCAGAGGAATCTGATGTTGTGCGGCGGATTCCATGACGTAGTACATCGTGCTGATGAACGTGTAGTACCGGACACCAACATCCTGGATATCATAGATCAGCATATCCACGGAGTCCAGCATGGCACCGGTCGGCTTGTTGACCTTTCCATACAAAGAGTATACCCGGATGCCGGTTCGCCGATCGATCGTGTCGTCGACAATTTCTCCCGGTGCAGCCTCGCCCCGGATCCCGTGTTCAGGTCCGAACAAGGCCACGACGCGGATGTTTCTCCTGACCAGGGCATCGAGCAGGTATTCGCCCGATTGCAGGCGGCCTGTCTGGTTCGTTACCAGACCCACGCGTTTCCCTTTCAGCAGGTCCAGGCGGTTCTGCACGAGGATGTCGGCGCCGGGAAGGACCTGTGAGTACAGGAGAAGAGGAAACGCGAAGAGGAGAACGATGACGGTTTTCATGTTCACTCGAACATTCGCCTCGCTTTTGCAATGCACCAGGCTGCGATCGTCATGCCGTCCCAGAGAGAGCCGTCGACGATGTGCTCATCCATCTCTGCAAGCGTCCATTCACGAATCTCGAATTCTTCCGTCGCGTCCGGAACACCTCCTACCTGCCGTAACCCCTCGGCAAAATAGATCCTGCAGAACTCGTCGGTCACGCCATTGTAGGGATTGAACGAGCCGACCGGAGTGAGTTTTTCGGCACTGTACCCCGTCTCCTCACGAAGTTCATGCCGTGCCGTTTCTTCGTACGTCGAACCGTCCTTCACGCTTCCGCAGGGAAATTCCACGCTCTCCCTCTCCGCCAGATAGCGGAACTGGTTCACAAGAACAAGTCGGCCGTCCGGGAGGCGGGGGATGACCAGCGATGAGCCGTTGGTGTGAACGAAATGGTATTCCCCTTGCTGTCCACCCGGGAGCTGGAACGTGTTGAGGCGGTAGGTCCACCAGGGGTTTTTGAATCGTTCGGTGCGGGTTAACGTTTCCCAGGAAGCCAGAGGCATAGGCAGGGTCCCCTTGGTATGCTTGAGGAGGAAAGGGCCCGCAGCGACAACCGGGGGCCCTGGAGCACCTCACGACAGATCGCGCTCAGCGCTTCTCGACGATTTCTTTCTCGGAAAAGAAGTATGCAATTTCAATCCGGCCATTCTCGGCAGAATCGGAGCCATGGACAATATTCTCGCCCTTACTCGCGGCAAATTCCTTGCGGATGGTTCCCGCTGCAGCATCCTTTGGGTCTGTCGCACCGATCAGCGTGCGGAAATCCGCCACCGCATTTTCCTTTTCCAGAGCGATGGGGACGCACGGGCCGGAGCTCATAAATGCGACGAGATCGTTGAAGAACGGGCGTCCCTGGTGAACGGCATAGAACCCTCCGGCGGTCTCCTTCGTCAGACGGACCATCTTCAGGGAGAGGATTGTGAACCCTGCGGATTCAATCCGGGAGAGCACCGGTCCCATCAGGTGGCGTTGCACACAATCGGGCTTGAGGATAGCGAGTGTACGTTCTTTCATTTTAGAATTTTGATTTTAGATTTTAGATTGGGGGGTTGGTTCGGAGAGCTCTTTCACGATCTCCTTTTTCTCCGTGCTGCCGACGAGGCAGGTTTTCGGGTACTGATTCGTCTCGGCCGGGAGGCCGGTTTGCGCGTTGGTTTGCGTTTGTGGCGGAGTTTGAGAACCCGTTCCATCGTCTCGCCGAGAAGGGCCGGGTCTTCCACGACGTGAATTCCCGAAGCTCTCATCGCGTCGATTTTTTCCTTCGCCGTTCCCTTTCCCCCCGAGATAATCGCTCCGGCATGTCCCATCCGGCGTCCGGGAGGAGCGGTTTGGCCGGCGATGAATCCTATGACCGGCTTCTTCACATGCTTCTTGATGAACGCCGCCGCCTCTTCTTCTGCCGTTCCGCCGATTTCACCGATCATGACGATTGCTTCCGTTCCCGGGTCATCATTGAACAGGCGTATTGCATCGATGAACCGGGTCCCAATGATCGGATCACCGCCGATCCCGAGGCAGGTCGATTGTCCGATCCCGCGCTCCGTGAGTTGCCAAACCGCTTCGTACGTGAGGGTTCCACTCCGGGACACGAGACCGACCTTCCCGGGCTTGTGGATGAACCCCGGCATGATGCCTATTTTGCAGAGCCCGGGCGCTATGATGCCGGGGCAGTTGGGACCGATGAGGCGGACGCCGAGATTCGTGACCTTCTCGTAGACCCGGAGCATATCCCGCGTCGGGATCCCCTCGGTGATGCACACGATCAGCGTGATCCCGGCGTCTGCGGCTTCCAGAATGGCATCGGCGGCGAACGACGCCGGTACGAAGATCACCGAGGCATTGGCCTGCGTTGCACCGACGGCATCTGCAACGGTATTGTACACGGCAACGGGATGCTGGAAGTGGTCCTTTTCGTTGCCGCTGTATTCCGTTCCGCCTTTCCCCGGGGTGACCCCGGCGACAACGTTGGTTCCGTACTCTATCATCTGCCGTGTATGAAACGTACCCTCCCCACCAGTGATCCCCTGCACTACGAGACGAGTTTTCTTGTCGATGAGGATGCTCATAAGAGTGTCAATTGGTCCTTGATTGCTTCATGGTGGACAGCAGATCTGCGACTTTCAGTATCGTCGATTCGTCAAACTGTTTCCCCAGGATCTGTGCTCCGATGGGGAGTCCGGCAGAATCAGTTCCGACCGGAACGCTGATGCCTGGGATGCCCGCCAGATTTGCGGAGACGGTGTAGATGTCCGAAAGATACATTGCCAGCGGGTCATCGACCTTTTCGCCGAACCGAAAGGCGGTTGTCGGAGCGGTCGGCATGATCAGGCAATCGACTTTCTTGAACGCATCGAAAAAATCCTGCTGAATGAGACGCCGTACACGCTGGGCCTTCCGGTAGTATGCGTCGTAGTACCCGGCGGAAAGGACATAGGTCCCCAGCATAATCCGCCGTTTTGTTTCTGCGCCGAACCCTTCACTCCGCGAACGGACGTAATTCTCGGTCAGGTCCCGCGCGGAGGGCGACCGGTAGCCGTAACGGGCTCCGTCATACCGCGCGAGATTTGACGACGCTTCGGCGGTCATCAGGATGTAATACGTTGAGATCACATATTCGGAGTGGGGAAGCGAGATTTCCTCGGGAACCGCCCCGTGTGTGCGCAGCGTATCCATTGTCCGTTCGAGGGCTTGCTTCACCTCCGGCGCCAACCCCCCGGCATACGCTTCGCGCGGGATTCCCACCTTCATCCCGCGAACATTCCTGTCAAGTGCACTGAGATAATCCGGCACGGGAAGATCGGCAGAGGTGGAATCCATCGGGTCATGGCCGGCGATAATCTGGAGGACTCGTGCGACGTCTTCGGCCGAGTTCGCGAAGGGACCGATCTGGTCGAATGAAGAGGAAAGCGCCACCGCGCCGAACCTCGACACGCGGCCGTAGGTCGGTTTCAATCCCACGACACCACAGAAGGATGCCGGCTGCCTGATGGAGCCCCCGGTATCCGTCCCGAGCGCCGCGTGCGCCATGCCCCCTGCCACTGCTGCGGCGGAGCCGCCGCTGGATCCGCCCGGAACGCGCGTTTCATCCACCGGATTGAGGACGGGTCCGAACGCGGAATTCTCCGTAGACGAACCCATCGCGAACTCATCCAGGTTGGTCTTCCCGATAAAGAGCGCATCGGCGTCCCGCAAACGGCGAACGACCGTGGCATCGTACAGTGAAACGAAGGTCTCGAGAATCCTGGATCCGCAGGTGACCTTTTCGTCTTTGAGGCACAGCACGTCTTTCAGTGCGATGACCATCCCGGCGAGAGGTCCGGCTTTCCCTGCGGCGAGTCTGCGGTCGATCGCGGCTGCCTGTTCGATCGCCTTTTCATGAAACACGGAAAGGAAAGCGTTGATGCGCTTTCCTTTCTCGATGACGTCCAGGTACTCCATCGTCACGCGCTCGAGCGTCGTCGCGCCAGTGCCGAGCATCGCGCGCGTTTCGGCAAATGTCTTATGTTGATTCAATAGGAATATCAGCCGGTTACATTTTCGTGGCGTCCTCAATGTCCTTCCGGACGCCGTTCATCGCTTTCCGAATCTCCCGCATGCCTTTCCCGATATTCTTTCCGATCTCCGGGATCTTGTTCGGCCCAAAAAACAGGAAGACGACGAACAAGATGACCAGGAGTTCTCCACCGCCGACGTTCTCGAACATACCCCACCTCTTCTCAGGTCAGTTTTTTGGTGAAGGCTTCTCTTCAATCCGTCTTGCCTCCGGCCGATGCGAGGAATGTTCATCCTCGTCGGCTTCCAATTCACGCGATGCCTTCCGGAATTCGCGGATGCCCTTCCCCAGTCCCTGTGCGAGCTCGGGGATCTTCTTCGAGCCGAAAAACACAAGGACAATGAGGAGAATTACCAGTAGCTCGGGAACGCCAAGATTACCCATGGTGCTGCCTCCTTCCGCCAGTCGCGGATAGATACACATCCCCCGCAAGCTCCATGGATTCTCCAGTGGTGCGAGAGATAAATTCGTTGAGAATGGAATGAAAGATCTTCCGGCCGTCCGTGTGGCCGAGCGCCGGGTCCGACGCGCGCTCAGGATGCGGCATCATCCCGAGGACGTTCCCGCGTTCGCTGACGATGCCGGCGATATTCTGAAGTGAACCGTTCGGGTTTGCACCGTCGGTGATATTCCCCTGCTCATCGCAGTACCGGAAGACGATCTGTTCGCGCTCGTTCAAGTGTTCCAGGGTCGCCTGATCGGTGAAATAATTCCCGTCGCCATGGGCGATAGGAATCCTGAGTACTTCGCCCTTCGCGCAGCTGTTCGTAAATCTTGTTGAAGCATTCTCCACGCGAAGGGAGACATATTTGCAGGCAAACCTCAGCGAGGCGTTCCTCAGCAGGACGCCGGGAAGAAGCCCGCTTTCGAGAAGTATCTGAAATCCGTTGCAGATCCCGATGACGGTCCCCCCGGCCTGTGCAAACCGGACCACTTCCTTCATCACGGGTGAAAACCGCGCAATCGCGCCGCAGCGGAGGTAATCGCCGTACGAGAACCCGCCCGGCAACACGATCACATCCGCACCCTTGAGGTCCGCTTCTTTGTGCCAGAGGAACTCCGCCTCCTGGCCGAAAACCTTCTTGGCAGCGTAATACGCGTCATGGTCACAATTCGAACCCGGAAACACCACAACACCGAATTTCACAGCCCCGGCAGTCATCAGATCTTTTCAACCTCGAAGGTGTAGTCTTCCATCACCGGGTTCGCCAGAAGCTTCTTGCATACTTCCTCGGTCGCCGAACGCGCCCCCTCCGGCGTGGATTCGTCGACCATCATTTCAATGTATTTTCCCACACGGACGTCATGCACCCGCCCGACACCGAGAGTCTCAATGGCATGCCCGACGGCTTTCCCCTGCGGGTCGAGAATCGAAGGACGAAGTGTAATCCGAATGCGCGAGCGATACATGTTCCCGGTGCCTTTTTGCCTATGGTTCAAGCCGTGTGGGTTCGACGGCTTCATCGTCATATTTGCCTTCATGCCTGATCATCCTCTTCACCATGCCCGCCGCGTGGCGCACAACTCCATACATAATAAACAAAAGAAACATCGGGAAAATTGCATGCCCGCCCGTCACAACGGCGATAATGATCGCCGCAGCGGTAATAATGAACTTCCACGGTTCTTTCTTCAATGACCGCTTCGTGGGCTTCGGCAGTGTTTCATATTTCACCTTGCTCACCATCAGAAGCGAAAGAGCCACAACAAGCCATGGCAGCACTGTCGCCGCGACACGATCCAGACCGGATTCCTCGGAATAGTAGTTCAGGACGAACGCCGCGATCGTGATCGCGCTTGTGGGGATGGGGAGTCCGGTGAAGTGGTCCTTGTCAAATCCGACCAGCTGTACGTTGAACCTTGCCAGTCGAAGCCCTCCGAGAATCATGAGCAGCGAGCTGATCAGGATGTCAATCCCCCTGGGCTCGTGGGCCTCCAGGACGAACAACTGGAAGACGATAAAAGCGGGCGCGGCACCGAAGGAAACGACATCTGAGAGCGAATCGATCTCCACGCCGAATTGTGAGGCTGACTTCGTAATCCTTGCCATCACTCCATCAAGCGAATCGAAGAGCGCGGCGAGGACAATGAACCAGCATGCGGCGGTGAACTCCAGGCGGCTGGCGTGAATAATCGCCATGAACCCGCTGAACATATTCAGGACTGTGAACAGGCTCGGTACAACCGCTCGGGTAATCCTCATGGGAGGGATCTCTGTCGCAATTAGTTTCCCCCTTACTATGACACCACTGCCAGCACCGTTTCACCGGCTACGGTTTTTTCACCGATCTTCACCGTGACGTTTGCATGGGTGGGGAGAATAACATCTACCCGTGAACCGAATTTTATCATCCCAAATCGCTGCCCCGCCACCGCCCTGTCGCCCACTTTCACCTCCGCAACGATTCGCCGCGCAACAAAGCCTGCGATTTGCTTGAAGAGGACTTTCGTCGCACCGTTTTCGACGCCAATCAGCGTTCGCTCGTTGCGCAGGGAGGATTTGTCCTCGTACGCGACAAGATATTCACCGGGATAATGCTGGAAGTAAGTAACTGTGCCGGAGATCGGGAAACGGTTTACATGGACGTTGAGAGGGGACATGAAAATCGAGATCTGGATTCCATCGCCTTTGAAAAATTCATCCTCGCGAACAGGTCGCACCACGACGACTTCCCCATCGGCAGGAGAGATCACGGAATGCTCCCCGGCAGGGGTGGTTCGTTCCGGATCACGGAAAAACCATAGGGTGAACAGCAGCGCAAAGAGCGCGAGCGCGGATATCGCAATACGCAAGAACTCCGGCTCAACAAACAGTAGTGCGGCCGTTGAGACCGCAACGGCGATCACCACGGCCGCAAGAAGGACATCCAATCCATACCGCGTGAACAATTACGACCGTCTCCGAAAAACTGTCAGGGCGTGATCAGAACAGTAAAATTTACGAATGAACCGCCTGAAAGTCAACGAACGGGGAAAGTCTGTCATTTGACGTGAAATTCTATCCGGCGATTCTGCGCCCTTCCCAGAACGGTTGTGTTCGGCGCGATCGGGTCTTCTGAGCCGTATCCTCTCGCCGTCAGCCGCAAAGCATTGATTCCATGCTCAATAAGCCATGTTCTTACCACGTTGGCCCGGCGGCGTGACAGCGCGAGATTTGTGGAGGCCCTGCCGACATTGTCGGTGTAGCCGGCAACCTCAATAGACACCTCTTTGTTGTTCTGCAAGGCTTCGAGTACCCTTGCCAGAGTTTCTTCCGAGCTGACTGTCAAGCGGGCGGTTCCCGATTCAAAATTGACGCCCTCGAGGACCAGCTTCTTACCCCTCTCGAGCTTGACGCCGGCACGCCCCGCATCATCCCGGGGATCGAGCGGGTTTGTGCCCTGACGTACCTCCTCACCATCCGGTACTCCGCCTCCGTCAGTATCGGCTTTCAGGGGATCGGTCTTGTACTTTTTCACTTCGTCATTGTCACTCAGACCATCGCCGTCGGTATCGGACTTCAGCGGATCGGTGTGATAAATCATGCTCTCCTCCCAATCCGAGAGGCCATCTCCATCGGTGTCGACTTTCAAGGGATCCGTATGATACTTGTGAACCTCATCCCCATCAGACAAACCATCGCCGTCAGTGTCCCACTTCAGGGGATCGGTGTGGTATTTTGTCACTTCTTCGCCGTCGGACAAACCATCGCCGTCTGTATCATATTTCAAGGGGTCCGTTCGATACTTCAGGGCTTCATCACCGTCGGTCAATCCGTCTCCGTCGGTGTCTGATTTGAGCGGATTGGTATGGTACTTTTTCACTTCAAGACCATCGCTCACGCCATCGCCGTCCGTATCCGGGTTGCGTGGATCGGTCCCATATCGTCGTTCCTCAATGTTAGACAATCCGTCATGATCATCGTCTCCTTGATCGCTGGTTCCGAAGTAGAAGTTGAAGCCAAGTCGAGCTGTCCCGGCAAATAAAGGTGATTTGGAACCGCGTATGTCCAGCGTGTTATTTGCCCCATGAGCGCCGACCTCGGCCACAAACGATACCTGCTGGCTCAAATACGCTTCCACACCGAGGCCAACGGGGACAAAGGGCGAAAAGTGGAATTTATTGTCGGGGATATACGTGCCCTGATCTACCTGCCGCTTATAGGCAACAACTCCGCCTCCGAAATAGATATAAGGAGTTACCGGGCCGTCGAGAAATGAATACGTTACCACCGCCGCGACAGGGATAGTGGTGAATTTCAAATAGTTGTACGAGATGGGATAGATGGTGGAACTCAGGGGCTGGTCTGATCCTGCTTTAAGTTCTTCAAAGCCTGCAGAGAGTCCCAGCGAGAACCTGTAACCGGTATTATAGCGGAGCAGCAATTCGCCCCCAGGTCCGATTTTCTTCTGGTCATATTTTGAAAGCCAGAGTGTGCCGCCACCCCGGACACCGAGTGACCAAAGACCCGCAGCGGATTGCGCCATCAGGACTGCCGATGGTATGCAAAAAAGCAAAGCAAGTGAAATGAGCAAAGATTTGCGTAACATGGGGAGTTCCTTCCGCTGTCATTATGAGCAGAGATGGGAAAGACACCAAAAGCTATCGGTTTTGACGTGGAAAAGCAAGGCCAAGCGGCAGAATCACCGGTGTAGGAGAATCCTGCAGAGGGTGGTTTTCCAGGTCTTACGCGATTTCTCTTCGTTTGGGTTCGAGGGGAAAACAAGAAATTGCGCGTGGATCTGCATATTTCGGCGAGACCTTAGTTCACGGATGTCCCGGAGCTCAGAGCTCGTAGGTCCGGAGATTCTCAGCGCAACAGAAGGAGCTTGATCACTTGTTTCGTCGATGTCCCGTTTGCTGCATCAGTTACCTTGAGACTCGCCAGATAGATGCCGCTCGGAGCCGGACTCGCGTTTTCCATGGTTCCATTCCAAGAAACCCTATATCGGCCCTGGGGCCGGTACCCGCGCACCAGCTCCGCGACTTCCCTTCCAGAGAGATCATACAACGTTATCGTTACATGGCCTGGAAAAGGCAGGGAATACTCGAGAGTTGTCGAGGGATTAAACGGATTGGGATAGTTGCGCAGAAACAGGAATGCCTGAGGAATATTCTTCTCTGAGACCGCAGTGATCGTACTCAACACAAACACCGTATCCAGCGAACTGGCCAGGGACGAGCGATACCCAGTACGACTTTGAATTATAACCGGTTCGAAAAACATTGAGCAGGCAATTCCTTGCGTGGACATTGATCGAGAATCTTCCGCTATCGCCGGTCACCTCAGACTGTTCATCGACGCTTCGGACCGTTGCATTGGAGAGAGGTTTCAGAGTTGATGAATCCTTCACTGTACCGGAAACGACCGCTATCGCTCCCGCCAGATCATTTACTGCTCCAAGGGTCGGGATCGTGTCGAGGTAGAAATATCCGGCCGACTGGTTGAAGTTTATGGACCAGCCAGGAGATGGCGCTTGCACGTCGCTCCCCGGGCCAGGACCGAAAACCAGCTTCATAGCGAATGCATTTGGCCACCTGATAGTGATGGAATCGCCTGAGGGATTGATTGAGAGCGGGCTGACCAGGCTATCCGCTGTAAGCAGTGTGTACTCATGGTCCAGGCTGATCCCCGTTTTGAACATTGCTGTTCCTGAGCGGGATGACAGAGACCAACCATCCAGATTTGTCAAAGGGTAATTCATTTCGAGCACCCAACCCCCGGGGGTGAAATATAACTCACTGATAATCGCGGGGATGAGTGGGTTGGCAATGGCGATCGGCATGGAAAGGACGATCGCGAGAAGGGTCGCGCATCGAGTCGCATGTATCACTGTGATTTCCTTTCCCATTCCATAGTAAGGTTGCGATCCGGCATGAAATGAAGATGCTCGATTGTGTAGGTGGTCTCCCCCCCCTCTTCCGCCGCGTGTTGAGGTTTCGGTGATATTCGTCTCAACTTCAGGAGAGCCGGTACTTCGATCTCGACTGTCATACGATCGAGCGGCCGCCCCCAGGAGGCCGTTGTCGTCAGGATATATTCGAGGGATCTGCCGCGCGCACCCTGATGAAAGCTGATGCGGTATGACTGGGTGGTATAGGGCGGTATTTCGATACCGAATGTAACCCCGGATTTCCCCATACGACAAGGTATCTTTTTTCCCTCGGAAACCTCGACGATTTCAACAGAATCCGGCAAAGACCCGCTTCGTACAAAAGGATAGAAGACCGCCTGTCGGATCTCTTCTGCTCCGGGGTTGTCGAAAAAATAAAGACCGGAAAAATCGAACGCCCGGTCGTGAAGAGAGAACCGGAGAGTTTCTCTGGGGAACCTGACCGGTTGTGAGAGGAGAGATGAAGCAGAGAACAACATCACGAGGAGAACGGACGCCGTGGACCAAACATGTGTTTTACACGAAGGCCGGGACATGGATCTTCTCAGATGACGATTGGTGAACAAAAGATAAGCCCGGCAGGGCCAAATAGCAATACGAGACGCCGGACGAAAGGCAACTGTCCAGCAATGGTCCGTAAGTAGAATCGCGATTTACGGCCACGCCGCGAAGAGGTCACCGATGGAATGGTGTTTCCGATGCAAAAGCCACACAACACACATCCCGAACAGGAAAGTCGTTGAGAAAAAACAAAACCCGACGTTAGTCGGGTTCTGGAGGCCCTGAGAACTGGCGATGCCACATCCGCGCGTATTGTTATGCGGGGATTGGATACACGTGCGGGGTATGTCTAATCACGATTTTCCATCTTACTGAGTTTCTGCCAAGCGCGAATACAACCGAGGACATAGGGGACAAGAACAACGCCCCAGACGAGAGGAGTAAACATACATTCCCATCAATTGTTGCAAAAAGTGGAAAACATGCCTTGAATTGGTGTTTTCCAGTGGCAAAAGGACACCCATCATAGTGAATCTGCGACCCATTGTCAAATCACGTCTGGAACTTCAAAGAAGGTCAACTGAATACTGAGTTCCGAATTTTCATCCGCAGAATCGACACGACCGGAGGCAGAAGGTCGTGCACCCTTTGGGGTGTGACGCCCAAGACATCCTGATGAGATTCCGCCGATTCCGGTTGCGGCATGACTGGATTCCCGATAGTGTGCCAGCAGACCAACGACACAAAAAGAAGAACCAAATTGTCACAGACGGACGACGGAAGGTTGATAACGGTGAAGGAAGACGAGGCCAGGCCTATGGGGATGTCGTTGACACTTTAGCCGTTTTTGCGTAGATTGGGTCTGCTTTTGAAGATTGCCCCGTCGTCTAATGGCAAGACGGCAGACTCTGGATCTGCTTATCGAGGTTCGAATCCTTGCGGGGCAGCAAGCGGCCTTATCGTCTAACGGTTAGGACGGAGCCCTCTCAAGGCTCAAATACGGGTTCGATTCCCGTTAAGGCTACTTCTGCTCCCCTCACTCCATCGCCGTAACCTTCACTCCCGCTCCAAGCCCCTTTCTTTTCCGCGAGAAGAAAAGGATGGGAATCACACAGAGAAGAGTAATAATGGCAGCCACGAAGAAATCATCGTCGACGGCCGAGACGAACGCCTGTTGCCTCAAATAGTAATCGAGCAGAGCCCCCGCCTGCATGGAGGAGGTTGCAGAGGTCCCGCCGATCATGTTCTGCGCAAACCTGCTGAGCCCGAGTAGAACACTCTGTGTTTGGGGCGAGGCGGCGGTTACGGACTCCGAAAAGATGCTTGTGTGGAAGCTTGTGCGCATCGTAAGGAGAGTCCCCATGAGCGCAACTCCGAACGATCCTCCAATCTGCCTCAACACATTGAACAGCGCGGAAGCCTGCGCCATTTTTTGCCCGGGAATCTCGGAGAGCGCCAACGTGCTGAGCGGGGCGAAGATGAATCCCATCCCCACTCCCCTCAGGTACAGGGACACCATGATCGAAGATTTCTCAGAGAAAAGGGACAGGGAGTGGTTGACGAACAGACTGAGGGACATCAGGGTGATTCCGAAGAGCGCGAGAAACTTTGGATTCACTTTGTCCGAGAGTCTGCCGGCAATCGGCCCGCTCACGGACATGATCAACCCTATCGGCAGAAATAGTGAGCCGGCCTGAAAGGCGGTGTAGCCGAGTGCGTTTTGCAGGTAGAGCGGAAGCAGGAACGTACTGCCGAACATTCCCATTCCGAAAATGAAGAGAACAAGGTTGCCCATGCCGAAGTTGAAGTTTTTCAGCAATGAAAGGTCGACAAGGGGATGGCGGATCGTGAGCTCGACGAACAGAAAGACGGCAAGCGCAATCAATGAGATTGCAAAACAGGACAGAATGAGGGTCGACGTCCAACCTCCGGTGTTCCACTCGGCATTACCGTCGGAGAATGCAATCAGGAGAAATGTCAAAAACGTGGCAACCGAGAGAAAACCGACGATGTCAAACGGAGTGGCCGTCCCCTTTTTATATTTCCGTTGGACAACAATGGTGGCGATCATGCCGACGATGCCGACAGGGACATTGATGTCAAAAATGGAATGCCATGCGAAATTGTCGATCAGCCAGCCGCCGAGAGTCGGACCGAGAGAAACGGAAGCGGCCGCGGACACTGTCCAGAATCCCAGAGCAACGCCGCGTTTCTCGGGAGGAAACTCCCTCGTGACAATGGCCATCCCGACCGGCATAAGGAACCCTCCTCCCACACCCTGGACGACCCGGAAAAGAATCAGGGCCATCTCATTCCATGAGATCGAGCAGAGAAGAGAACCCAGCGTGAACAAGCCCAACCCCAGGGCGTATGTTCGTTTGTAGCCGAACGTGTCTGCAATCCATCCCGATGTGGGTATCGCAATAGCGAAGGCGAGCAGATAGGCAGTGGCGACCCACTTCACGTCATTCACTCCAATCCCGAAGGTCGCCATGATCTTCACGAGCGACACATCGACGATCGTCGCATCGAGGACGACCATGAACGTCCCCAGCATGACGTTCACCAGGACCCACCATTTGTACCGCGAATGCGTGGTGTCCAGTAACGAACCGGAATCGCGGGACTCCCCTCCCCTGATCGACCTGAGACCTGCCATCGTATTCCCTGCGCCGTTCTCCAAATCCTCTATTATTCTCACACGATAAAACGCCTGCGCCATTGCGGAGGTTCCTCGGCCAGGGTGTCCTTCGTGGGCATGACTGGACATTCATCGGGCAGAGCGAATGCGGGGCTTCGTCCGGAATAGACCCAGTGTAGACGAGTCTTGCCCTGTCCAGAGACTCGCATAGGAATTTTGCCAGTTCATGTCGATTCCGGAACCTCCCGAACGACAATCCAATATGAAGGCTCCATCCCGGGGCGGACGGCAGCGTTTTTTTTCTTACGGAGAGGGAATTTCCGGCAAGGAAGCAGTGTTGAAGCATTACTTGCAATTCCCTTCGTGCTTCGGTGCAGCGACGTTTCTGAAGCACAGGCACCTCTCCAACCCAAGTAAGCCCCTCTTTCCATCAGCCATTTTCCAGGATTCAAGGATCAATGTCGAGACTCTTTGTCATTGTGTTACTCCCCGGCCTTCTTGTCTGGCATGGGCACACCGCGTACGGGCAAGCGGAGGCAAATCCTGACAGCGCTCTCCAGGCGACTCTCCGAAGTCTTCCGGGCACTTCTCTTTCCCTCCGTCAGGCGGTGGACCTTGCCCTCGAAAACGCCACATCGGTCCGTAGAGCCGAAGCGGGACATCGTGCTGCCGACGCGGCGGTGCGCAGGGAGGAAGGCGCCTTCGATCCACGCCTTTTCTTCAATCTGAACTATGCAGATCAGAAAGTGCCCACGGCATCATTCTTCGCCGGGGCACCGGTCCTGTCGACGCAACAGACAGCAACCCAGTCAGGACTGAGCATGAATCTTCCGATCGGTACGCAGCTGCAACTCTCTCTCAACACGGTGCGACTCGGGACAAACTCCTCTTTCGCATTCCTCAATCCGGAATACGACGCTTTCGGAAGTCTGACGGTTCGCCAGCCGCTGCTGGGAGGGTTTGCCGCGTCCGCGCGCAAGCAGCTTTCGCAGGCAGAGAAACAATCGGAAGGGGGAAAAGATCGTTATGATCAACAGATCCTTACCGTGACCAGTGAGGTGGAGCGGATGTACTGGGATCTGTATGCCGCTGAACGGGACTATGTTGTGCAGATTCTTACGCGTGATCGTGCGGCGGCTTTTCTGAAGGAAACGCAACTCCGGGCAAAGGCGGGCCTTGTCGGGCCCGACCAGGTTGCCAATGCCAGGACCTTTTTGGCAGAGCAGGCCCTCCAGTTACTCGACCGGGAAGAGGCCCTGGACCTTCTGTCCGACCAGATCGCTTCACTGATCGGCACCCGGCCGGGCGGGGGCACCGACCGATACATCACCACGGATGAACCGACGAGCAGCCCTGGAGTCGGTTCGGTGGACTCTCTCGTTGCGCAGGCGGTACGAGGCAATCTCGATTTGCATGCGGCGCACACCGATGTTGAGGCAGCAGCAGTCCTTTCCGAAGCAGCACGATGGGAAGCGCTGCCGAGTGTGGATCTTGTCGGCTCACTGGGTGGAACAGGCCTCGGAGGGAACGCGCAGGGCGTTATCTTCGGGACGGATACCCTTCGGATTGCCACTGCCCCGGGGTTTGGTGATGCGTTGAAGCAGGTCTACAGGCGTCTCTACCCCAACTGGAGTATCGGCGTCGAGGTCAGTATTCCTCTTGGATTCAGAAGCGGGCTCGGTGAGAAGGACCGGCTGGAGGAGGAAGTGATCAGTGCGCAACAGACGTATCTTGAGAAACGGCGAATGCTGGAGGAGCAGGTGCGCTCGACATGCAGGGAGCTGGAGAACGGCAGGAGCCGGCTCGATGCGGCGCGCGAGGGCGTAGAAGCGGCACACGAACAGGTAAGGATCGGGATTATCGAATTCCGCAACGGACGCTCGACTGCATTTGAACTTGTGCGGCTGGGGGAAGACCTTGCGGTCGCGGAGCGGCGGTATTCCCAGGCGCTTGTTCGCACTGCCAAGGCGGCGGCAACCCTGAAACAATTGACGTCCGGCGCGTACCGGGGAACGTCGAATCAATGATACGAACTCAAGAAATGGATGGAAGGATGATGCGCATGCTAATGGGAAACATACTCGGGAAAGGCCTTCCGGCTCTTCCCGGATCACTTGTCGCATTGCTCATGTTCAGCGCGGTGGCCCTGCAGCCCGGATGTTCGGGTCAGCAGGGTGGCGCCGGAGGGTTCTCCATGCCGCCGATGCCGGTCGAGGTTGCGCAGGCACGGATGCAGACGGTCGAGGACAAATTCGAAGCGGTGGGGAGTATCGAAGCAGACGAAGCGATCACCGTCGTATCGGAGATTGACGCCGCGGTGGTCAGTCTGCCGTTCCGGGAAGGGAGTTTCATCAGGAAGGGGGATCTCATCGCACATCTCGACGACTCTCAGCTTGCCGCAGAACTCTCGCGGGCCGAGGCTCTGCATGAACAGAGTCACACGAGCTATGAGCGCATCAAGTCCATTGTAGATCAGAAGGCCGGCTCACCGCAGGACCTCGACGATGCCGCGGCAGCCCTCAAGGTGGCTGAAGCCAATCTTGCCCTTGCCAGGGCTCGCCTCGCGAAAACGCGTATCGTCGCACCGTTCAATGGAATCGTCGGCGCCCGTCGGGTCAGCGTCGGGTCATTCCTGCGTGCAGGACAGGCCATCACCGAGCTTGCCAACATCGACGAGATGCGCGTCAATTTCTCTGCGCCCGAGCGATACCTTTCCAAGATGAGTCAGGGCTCGGAGGTCACGGTATCCACGACGGCCTTCCCCGCACAAGGACTGAGCGGGAAGGTCATTGCCATCGAGCCGGTCCTCGATGCCGGGACGAGGAGCGCACGGGTTGTCGGCCGCATGCAAAATCCCGGGCGGAAACTCCGGCCCGGAATGTCTGCAAACGTGTCGGTGGTCCTGAGTCAGCGGCCGGGGGCGATCACCATACCGAATGAAGCCGTGTTCGCCAATGGCGACCAGTCCTTTGTCTATGTCGTGAAGACCGACAGCACGGCGGCCCGGGTCCCCGTCACCCTCGGGACCCGCCTGGCCGATGCGGTCGAAATTGTGCAGGGGCTCGCTTCAGGCCAGATGATTGTCCGGACAGGCCATCAGAAACTGTTCGATGGCGCACGGGTGGTGCCGATCGGTGCACAAGCCAGCGCACCAGCTCATTAACGCGAAGGGATGAGAGCATGAAACTTAGCCAGATCTCGATCAAGCGCCCGGTCTTTGCCGGCGTCATGAGCCTGACCATTCTTCTCTTCGGCCTCATTGCGTTTCTTCGGCTCCCGGTGCGCGAGTATCCGGACATCGATCCACCGATCATCTCGGTGGTCACCACGTATCGGGGGGCAAGCCCGAGTGTTGTGGAAACGGAGATCACCAACGTTCTTGAAGAACAGTTCGCCACCCTGCAGGGCGTCAAGACGATCGGCTCTTCGAGCCGCGAGGAAGGATCGGTGATCACGATCGAGTTCGAGCTGAGCCGGAATGTCGACGAAGCCGCGAATGATGTCCGCGACCGGGTCTCGCGTGTCAGAGGAAGCCTGCCCCGGGAGATCGACGACCCGATCATCTCCAAGGTCGACGCGAATGCCCAGGCCATCATGTGGCTCGCGCTGTCCAGCGAACATCAATCCGGACTGGAGTTGAGCGACGCCGCAGATCGGATCCTCAAGGAGCGGCTCCAGCGCCTCCCCGGCGTCGGGTCCGTGATTTTCGGAGGGGAACGGCGCTATGCCATGCGGGTGTGGCTCGATCCGCTGCGGATGGCTGCACACGGGCTGACCGCGCAGGATGTGGAGAACTCGGTGCGCCAGGAGAATGCCGAGATTCCCGGCGGGAGAGTGGAAGCCCGGGAGCGTGAATTCGCCGTCCGCACCAAAGGCGAACTCTCAACGCCCGACGAATTCGGTGCAATCATCGTTTCGCAGAAGGGCAACGATATCGTCCGTCTCAGGGATGTCGCGGAAGTCGTGGTCGGCGCGGCGGACGAGCGCACTGCAGTACGGTACAACGGCGAGCAGGCCGTGGGGCTGGGAATCGTCAAGCAATCCAAAGCGAGTACCGTCGACGTCGCGTCGGCCGTCCGCGCCGCCCTGCCCGACCTGGTCAAGCAGCTGCCACAGGGCATGAAGCTGGACATCGCTTATGACTCGTCGACGTTCATCACGGATTCGATTCACGAGGTCCAGCAAACGCTGGTCATTGCGATCTGCCTTGTGGTGCTGGTGGTGCTGGCATTTCTCAAGAGCCTTCGTGCAACGGCGATCCCGACACTTGCAATCCCGGTCTCCATTATCGGCGCCCTTGCCGTGGCCTACTTCGCGGGCTTCACGATCAATATCCTCACGCTGCTGGCCCTCGTCCTGGCCATCGGACTTGTCGTCGATGACGCGATCGTCGTGCTGGAAAACGTCTACCGCCACATGGAGATGGGCAAAGACAGAGTCAGGGCCGCGCTCGACGGCAGCAAGGAGATCGGGTTTGCCGTTGTTGCGACGACGATTGCGCTGGTGGCAGTCTTCGTCCCGCTGGCATTCCTGACCGGATCCGTCGGCCGGCTGTTCAACGAGTTCGGCATGACCGTGGCCGTGGCCGTCCTTATTTCCGGTTTCGTTGCGCTGACGCTGACGCCGATGCTTTCGTCCAAGATGCTGCGCCCGCTCCATCATGCGGGAACGGGCTGGGCATCGCGTTCTTTCGATGCGTTCTTTGAGGGCATGAACAGGATCTACGACCGGATCCTGCGCGGCGCTCTCCGCTGGCCGAAGCTTATGATCGCGGCGGCGGTCTTGACGGTCATCCTCAGTGTTGTGATCTTTCGCGTGCTTCCGAGCGAACTCGTGCCGGTGGAAGACCGGGGAATCGGATTCGGCGTTGTCATCGCACCCGAGGGCTCCACGCTCGGCTATACGGACCACTACATGAAGCAGGTTGAGCAGCGTCTGCTGGCGCTGCCGGAACGCCGCGCGCTGTTCACGGCAACCGGACTGGGATTCGAGGGTCCCGGGTCCGTCACGAACGGATTCTTGTTCCTTGCATTGAAACCGAGAGAGGAACGCTCCAAGTCCCAGCAGCAGATCGTGCAGGAACTGTTTCCCCAATTGTTCGCGATTCCCGGCGTTCTTGCCTTCGTTGTCAATCCGCCGAGCATCGGTGGCGATGCGAACTCGAGCCCTGTGCAGTACGTGCTCGAAGGAGACAACTATGACGATCTGAACCGCGCGGTCGGGGTGGTCATGGGTGAAGCGTCGAAACTCGGGTATCTCCTCAACCTGAATACCGATCTGCAGCTGAATAAACCGCAGCTCGATATCACCATCGACCGCGAGCGCGCCTCAGCCCTCGGCGTGTCGGTGGCCGAGATCGGCTCGACACTGGAAACACTGCTCGGCGGCCGGGTGGTGACGAATTTCAAACGAGGGACAAAGCAGTACGACGTGATCCTGCAGATGAAGTCGCAGGAACGGTCGACACCCGACGTGATCCACGATCTGTATGTCCGCACCCCCGCGGGACTGGTCCAGCTCGCGAACGTGGTCCGGCTCAACGAAACCTCAGCGCCCAAGGAATTGAATCATTACAACCGTCTCCGCTCCGCCACCCTCACCGCCAACCTGGCACCCGGCGTGACATTGGGCAGGGCACTCGACGATCTCGATCGGATCACGGAAACGAAGCTTCCTGCGGGCGTGAAGCGGGAATTCGCCGGGCAGTCACTGGAATACAAGACTTCCAGCTCCGGCCTCTCCATCATGTTTTTGCTGGCGATCGTGTTCATCTACCTGGTGCTTTCCGCACAGTTCGAGAGCTTCATTCACCCTTTGACAATTCTGCTCTCGGTTCCCTTGGCAGTGTTCGGAGCCCTGCTGACCCTGCTCATCTTCGGCCAGAGCCTGAACATCTACTCCCAGATCGGACTCATCATGCTGATTGGGTTGGTGACGAAGAATGCGATCCTGATCGTTGAGTTTGCCAACCAGCTCCGCGGCGGTGGTGCCGGCGTTGTCGAAGCAGTGGTTCAGGCGGCCACAATCCGGCTCCGGCCGATCCTGATGACATCCTTCGCGACAATCTTCGGGGTGCTCCCGATCGCCATCGGTCTCGGCGCGGGGGCGGAGTCTCGACGTCCGCTGGGACTCGCAGTGGTGGGAGGGCTCTTGTTCTCGACATTCCTCACGCTCGTCATCGTGCCCACCGTCTATACGTTGCTTGCACGCTTCACGAAGGCCGAAAAAGCAGGAGAGGACGAGAATGATGAAATCTCTGTCGCAGGTGAATTCGAGCGCGAAAAAGAGTTCGCTGCGAGGGCGGCGACTGCAAAGTGAGGCGAAAAGAGAACGTAAGCAGTAAGCAGTAGGCAGTAGGCAGAAAGAAGTGGGCAGAAAGCGTACGTTCTTCAAGTCTACAGGTCTCCGTCAAAACGCATAACCTAATTGTCACTTGTCAATTGTCAGTTGACAAGTGACAATTGCTTCCCCCCTTCACTCCCCTGCCGTCTCCTGGCTGGACTTCGTGAGCGACAGCCCGAGGATCATCGCCGCCAGCACGGCATAGGCAAGCGCGAACTGGTACGGGACGGACCGTGCCAGGCCTGCCAGTGTCCACGGCAGATACATAACGCCATCCGGCGAGGAGGAATGGATGACGCCGAAGAACGATAAGCCTGCAAGGATCAATAGGTAGACCGCCGATCTCAAGAGCCGTCGGTCGATCATCTCCGCGGCAAACGCACCCCAGAGCATCGCCGTAACGATGAACCCGTTCCCGAGCGCGACCGTGACAAGAATTTCCGGAAGTGCCTTCCCGGGAAGGTTCAAGAGGTGCTGAAAGACGTCCGGGGGAACGATGTCCGGCGTCCCGTATTTGATGGCAAGAAGTCGTGCAACCGTGGGGAAGAATGCCAGCGCGACCGCCGGCGCGTGCCGTGCCGGGCACGCCTGGAAGGACTGGACAATGATGTCGATTGCGACGAAGACGAGAATCGGGGCGAGAACCGCACGGGGGATCAGCTCTATGATGAATGAGACGAACCCGAGAACTCCGCCGAGGCCGATAAACACCCCGGTGAGAAGCGTGTATCCGGCGTGGGATCCCATGCGCTTGTACGCGGGCTGGCCGATATACGGTGTCGATTGTGCGACGCCGCCCGTGATCCCGGCAAGGAGCGTGGCAACGGCCTCGATAAGCAGGATGTCCCGGGTGCGGTAGTCATCGCCGGCAACCCGGGCGCTTTCCGTGGTATTGATCCCCCCAACCACCGTAAGAATTCCGAACGGGATGGCGATCGGCAAATACTTGAGAGCCGGAACGATCCCCTGAAGGAAGTCGAGCGTGGGAACCGGAAGTCCGATATGGAACTGCAGCGGCGGGGCACCTGCGAATGTCCCCCCGATCATTCCTGTCGGACCGAGGAGATAGTACAACGCTGTCCCGATTGCCACCGACGCGAGGACCCCGGGGAGCCGTCCCGGCAATTTAATCGAAGCAACGAGGGAATAGAACACCAGACCGAGCGCGACCAGGCCGACAACCGGCATTCCGAAAATGTCAAGGAGCGGAATCGTGCCGATGAGGGCAAGTCCGATGCCGGCGAGCGAGCCGAGGAGGCCCGCCTGGGGAACGATTTTCTGAATCCATCCGCCGAAGAACGAAAGCGCCACCTTCACTATTCCGATCATCACCATCGTCGCCATGCCGATGTACCAGGTCATCATGGCTGCGTCATGTTCGGACATCCCCTGCGCCTTCAACCCGACAAATGCCGGACCGATCACCACGAGCGCAATCCCGATCGTCGAAGGCGTGTCGAGACCGAGCGGCATGGCGGTCACGTGCTGGTTCCCGGTTCGTTTCGCGAGCCGGAACGCCATCCAGGTGTACGCAAGGTCGCCGAACAGCACTCCGAACGCCGTGCCGGGGAACATATGCCCGTAGACGATATCCGCAGGGTACTTGAACACGAAGATGAGGATGCCGGCAAGGAACGAGAGGACCGTCACATTGTCGATCATCAGTCCGAAGAATCCGTTCAGATCCCCGAGGACAAACCAGCGATACTTTTTCATGAGCAGGCGGGATTCATTATGAGACAGTGAAGTGCAGGGAACATTCAGGCAAGCAGGCCTGCGATGGCCGCGGTCATCCAGGTCGCGATCGTTCCTCCGATCACCGCTTTCATGCCGAGTCGTGCAATGTCCGAGCGCCGGTTCTCTGCGAGCGGGCTGAGTCCGCCGATCTGAATCGCGATGGAACTGAAATTCGCAAACCCGGCAAGAGAGTACGTGGCTATCACAATCGCCTTCGCCGAGAGCTGCCCCGCCGACACCATGTCCGCCATCCGCAGATAGGCAACGAATTCATTGAGGACGAGTTTGATGCCCATCAGGCTTCCCACATTCAGCGCATCCTTCCAGGGAACGCCGATGGCGAAAGCGATGAACTGGAAAACAAGGCCGAAGAGGAGCTCCAGGGAGAGAGGTTTCCCGAAGCTCGCCTGGCAGGCGGCATTGAGTCCACTGATGTCGCCGAACCAGGTCAGGACGAAATTGATGAGCGCGATGAGGGCGATGAATGCGAGGAGCATGCCGGCGACGTTGATCGCCAGACGCACGCCATCGCCCGCACCCCCTGCGGCGGCTTCGATCACATTGGAATAGGCTTTTTCGATTTTCACCTTCACCTTCCCCATCGTCTGGGGTTCTCCCTGTTCGGGGATGATCATCTTTGCCACGACCATGGTTGCCGGTCCCGCCATGATGGAAGCGGCGAGGAGGTGTCCGGCAAACTGTATTTGTGCCTGTTCGAGAGGGGCAGCCTGGGATTTTGACAACGCCACGGCGAGCATTTGCACGTACGCCGCCAGAACGCCCCCGGCGATGTGGGCCATTCCGCTGGTCATGACCGTGTACAGTTCGGACTCGGTCAGACCGCCGAGGTACGGTCTGATGACCAGGGGAGCTTCCGTCTGGCCGATGAACGTGTTGGCGGCGACATCCAGTGATTCCGCCCCGCTCGTGTTCAGGAGCCTGGCCATCACCCAGGCAATGCCCTGAACCACCCGCTGCATGATCCCGAGATAGTAGAGCACCGCCATCAGCGACGCGAAGAAGATGATCGTCGGCAGGACCTGGAACGCAAAAAAGAACCCCAGGCTCCCTTCCCCGGAGCTCTTCGCGAGATTCCCGAACACGAACTGGGCCCCGTCGCCCGCGAAGCCGAAAAGAAACACGAAGAACTTGCTGATGGCGTTGAAGATCTCGCGGCCGACGGCGGTCTTCACGACGAGGAATGCAAATCCAAATTGCATGGTGATCCCGATGATCACGAGACGCCAGTTAATGGCTTTCTTGTTGGAGGAGAGGAGGAATGCCAGGAAGGTCACCACCAGCAGTCCAAAGATGCCTCGAAGAATTTCCATGAGGATCCGTCGTTGATCAAGAGAACGTTTATTTCGCCGCCGGAACTCCGGCGGGAGTCGGCGCGAAGTGCACTCCCTCCATTCTTCCGACCACTGCTGTTGCGAGACAATTTCCGATGAGGTTGATGGCAGTGCGTCCCATGTCCAGAATTTCATCCACGCCCAGGATCACTGCCACCCCCTCGAGGGGAAGGCCATAACTGGCGAGGGTGCCCGCAAGTATCACCAACGATGCGCGCGGGACTCCGGCGACGCCCTTGCTGGTCAGCATCAGCGTCACCATCATCAACACCTGTGTTTCGAGCGGCATGGCCACCCCTGCCGCCTGCGCGACGAAGATTGCCGCGAGCGACAGATAGAGCGTGCTCCCATCGAGGTTGAAACTGTACCCGGTGGGAAGTACAAATGCAACAATCCTGCGCGGAATGCCGAGCGCTTCCATGTTCTCAAACGCGAGAGGGAGCGCTGCCTCCGAGCTCGTGGTCGAAAAGGCGATGATTGCAGGCTCTTTGACCGCCTGGATGAACCGACGGAGGGGAATGCGTGAAAGAAGGACGATGGGGAGGAGGACCAGAATCATGAAGGCAAGCAGCGCACCGTAGAGAGTAAGGATCAGCAATCCCAGGTTGACGAGGACGCCGATGCCCCGGTGGCCGACCGTGACGGCAATCGCCGCGCCGACGCCGACCGGGGCATAACGCATCACGATTCCGGTCATCTTGAACATGGTGGAAGCCAAGCCGTCAAAAAACGCAAGCACGGGCGTTCGTTTGGCCTCGGGAACAAGGGCAAGGGCGATGCCGAAGATCGTCGCATACACGACGATCTGGAGGACTTCACCGTTCGCCATTGACTCGATGATGCTCTGCGGGACAATGTGGGCGATGATATCGGAGAATGTTTGCTGCTTCCCCGCAAACTCCGTGGCATGAGCCGCCGCCTGGAGATTCACGCCATCACCGGGCCGGACAATATTCACCGCGACAAGGCCGATGATCAACGCCAGCGTGGTGACGATCTCGAAATACACCAGCGCTTTGACGCCCATGCGTCCCACCTGCTTCAGATCGCCGTGCCCGGCAATGCCGACGACAAGAGTGGAAAAGATCAGAGGTGCGATGAGGCTTTTGATGAGCCGGATGAAGATCGTACTGAGGGGACGGAGCGTGACGGCGATGTCAGGGAAGAACCATCCCATCAACAGGCCGAGGCCCATCCCGACAAAGATTAATTGGGTGAGAGAGGGTCGGAAGCGCACGGACACTCATGGAAGGTGACGCGGATACGCGGTCGGATTTTAATTCACCAAAGATACCGAGGATTTAGGACTGTCGCAAGGGAACGATTTGAGGTCCGCGCGGGGCCGCTCTCGAGCACGGCCCCGCGGGTGACGAAAGCGATCAGTACTTCACCGAACACCCATAGGGTCTGGAGGAACTGACGGGGACGGGTTTCCCGTTCAGCGCCGCGTCGAGGACTTCACGGACATAATTGTGTGCCCTCGAAATGTCCGCCACATCCGTGGAGGCAATATCATCAATTCCACCCTCATAGAGGAGAACGCCCTCGGGGTTGATGATCGCCATGGTCGGAGTCGCCTTTGCTTCGTAGAGCTTGCCCACCGTTCCCTCGGGATCGACGAGATATGCGGTCGGCACTGCTTTCATTCGTTCAATTTGATCAGTGAGTGTTTTGCCGTTGTAGTACCCCTGTTTCCCGGGGGCGGAGGAGCAGATGGAAAGCCAGACAACACCCTTCTGAGTGTATTCTTTCTGAAGTGACTGCATGTTGCCGCTGCGGTAATGCTTTCCGACGAACGGGCATTCGTAATTGACCCATTCCAGAACCACATACTTCCCCCTGTACTGGGAGAGGGCGTGTTCTTTCCCCTCATTGTCCTTCAGTTGAAACGTCGGGGCCTGCTTTCCCGGAACCGCCGACGAGACCTCGGCCTTGCCCGGGGTCACGAATGCAACCAGAAGAGCAAACGTCAATACAGCCGTTGGAAGCCAATCTCTCTTCATCATCACCACCTCATAGAGTTTGTCCCTGAACATCATCGCTCACACAGACGGGCTCGCGCCCCCCGCGTATTCCCTTAACCGAGACATGACCCTGCAAGTTCCGGTGATGCCGGCGCGCGAAACCTGCGCGTAACCTCGATTCCCCGCCGATTTCTTCCGTTTTCCCCCGTGCACTCTCGTGGAAGACAATGGCGGTTCGTGGCTTCAGTCCTCCTGAGAGCCCGTTAACGCCTTCACGACCTTCAAGGCAATTTCGGTTCCGATTCTGGCCTGTGCTTCGACCGTCGAGCCCCCGATATGGGGCGAGGCACTTACCCGGGGATGGTTGAGGATCGCTTTTTCGATTTCCGTCAGCGGTTCATGTTCGAACACATCCAGCCCGGCAGCCGATACCGTCCCGTCGTTCAAGGCGTCGAGTAATGCGGCTTGATCCACCACCCCGCCCCGCGCACAGTTGATGATGACAACCCCCTTCTTCATCATCGCAAATTCCTTCTTCCCGATGACCGCGCCATGCGACTTGTCGAGAGGAATATGCAGCGTGATGAAGTCAGAGGAGGTGAGGATTTTTTCGCGCGTGGTGATCTCCACAATGAAATCCATCGGGGTGAACGGTGGATCGTATGCCAGGACCTTCATCCCGAGACCCAGAGCACGGCGGGCCACTTCTTTGCCGATGTTGCCGAGGCCGATCACGCCGAGTGTTTTTCCGTAGACTTCGAATCCCTTCGAGTACTCCTTTTTCGGCCATTTCCCCTGCCGCATCTCTGTCGTCGTGACATGCAGAAACCTGCTTACTGCAAGCAGGTGGCCAATGGTCAACTCGGCCACGGAAATCGCCGAGGCCGCCGGAGTATTCAGAACGAGAATATTTTTCGATTTGGCGCACGCAACATCGATGTTGTCCACACCGACGCCTCCGCGCGCGATCACTTTCAGTTTTTTCCCGGCCTCGATGACTTCCCTGGTGACTTTCGTCGCCGACCGGACCAGAATACCATCGTAACTGCCAATTTTGCCAAGTAGTTGTTCAGGGGATAATGCCAACTCATCAACGGTAAGTCCGGCCTCTCGAAGAATTCTTGCGCCTTCCGCCGAGATGCCATCCGTAACGAGAATGTTCATGCAAACCTCCTACTCAAGGTGGGTAAGTCAAAGATACGGAAAGTTCAGGCGAGGGACAAGAAAAGAGAGAAGGGGGGAAAGGGAGAAGGGGAGAAGAAAGAAGAGTCGTCCGACGATCAATCTGCCGGAGCGGCGAAGCGATGGAAGGTGAGGTTGTAACTCTTCGGATTCATGTCGTCTGAAGAGAGAACTACCACGGGAAGCCCGCCATCCTGCTCGCACCGGGAAATCCACCGGTAAACAAACTCATCCTCTTCCTGGATGGCACGGAGAGAAGAACGGATCTCGTCCACTGTCCAGTATTCGCATTCCACTTCGCCGGAATCAGCAGAGGTGCGGGAAGGAAGAATGACAATCGCCCCGGAGCCGTAGCGGGTACTCTCCTCGGACCACGCCGATTTAAACAATGCGGCGTCTTGCCGGATGATATCCACTATTGCATCGACGTCGATCATACGACCTCCTGCGGTGCGTGGTCCGTTTGTCCGGCGTGCCGACGAAATCAGCGACACCCGGATCCATCATGTTTCGGGTTTCCGGTCTGTATGCCTCCGTTTTTTGACCCGATCGGGGCCCTTGGACCCTCTCGTACTCTTCTCTTTGGGGGAACCCCGGAATAGAGACGGGTAACAGCTGTTTTTCCCCCGCGTTCGCACTCCCGGAAAAGACATCCCGGGTGCACCAGGGATACTCCATAATCTCTTTACAACATTAATGCCAGAATAAAGCCGGAGTGACATTCGAGATCAGCGGGATTTTCGTCGAAAGGATACGCCGGTTTCTCAAATTCGAGAGTCGCGACGGTATCTCCTGGGAGGGCAGATCAGAAAGAGGAAAGCCTGACTCTTCGTTGTCCTTCCTGGAAGGAACGGGCAGAGATCTTCTCCACTCCCACAGCACGCCCTCGTTCCAGAAAAGCTCCGCACAATGCGTTGCCGGTTCCCATCGATCGATTGGCTGTCGATACCAGAAGGGAACGAAGCGGAGCCGTGCCCCGGTACCGCTCCATCCCGATCACACCCTCGACTGTTATCGTGCGGCGAGGGACAGGGCCTGATCTACATCGGCGATGATATCGTCGATATGTTCGAGGCCGACCGATATGCGGATCATGTCTCCGGTCACACCGGATTCACGCTGTTCGCTCTCCGACAGTTGTTGATGTGTTGTCGATGCAGGATGAATCACCAGCGTTTTTGCATCGCCGACATTTGCCAGGAGACTGGCAAGTTTCAGGCTGTTGATGAACTTCTTGCCGGCTTCGAATCCTCCCTTGATTCCGAAGACCAGGACCCCGCCAAAGGCGTTCGGACGCAGGTATCGTTTGGCGCTGGCATGGTAAGGATGGTCTTCGAGTCCCGGATACGCGACCCAGATGACTGACGGATTCTTTTTGAGGAAGCGCGCGAGCGCGAGGGCATTGTCACAGTGCCGCTGAGCACGCAGCGAGAGAGTTTCCACTCCCTGCAGGAGCAGAAAACTGTTGAAGGGACTCTGGCAGGGCCCGATGTCCCGGAGCTGCTCCACGCGCGCGCGAATGATGAACGCAATGTTGCCGAAGGAACTCCCGGCGCCAAACACGTCCCAGAATTTCATTCCATGATATCCGGGACTGGGCTCGGTGAACAGGGGGAAGTTTCCGTTCCCCCAGTTGAACGACCCCGCGTCGATGATCACCCCTCCGATCGAAGTCCCATGCCCGCCGATCCATTTCGTGGCAGAGTGAACGACAATATCCGCCCCGTGGTCGATGGGTCTGCAGATATACCCTCCTGCGCCAAACGTGTTGTCGACAATGACCGGGATCCCGTGTGCGCTGGCAATGGATTTCAGCGCGGCGAAATCCGGGATATTCAGGCGTGGGTTGCCGATCGTTTCGACGTACAACGCCTTCGTCTTCTTATCGATCAATTTCCGGAACCCTTCCGGCTCATCTCCGTCGACGAAGCGGACATCGATTCCCAGGCGGGGCAAAGTCACTTTGAACAGATTGAAGGTCCCGCCGTACAGAAGCGATGTGGAGACGATGTTGTCACCCGCCTGTGCAATGGTGGTGATCGTAAGAAACTCCGCTGCCTGTCCGGACGCGGTGGCGAGACCGGCGACACCCCCCTCAAGAGCGGCCAACCGTTCCTCGAACACGGCGTTGGTCGGATTCATGATCCGCGAGTAGATGTTCCCGAATTCCTTCAGGCCGAAGAGGGAAGCCGCATGATCCGCATCGTTGAAGAGGTAAGAAGTTGTTTGATAGATCGGCACTGCGCGGGCATTGGTCGCCGGATCCCGCTGTTGACCGGCGTGAAGTTGCAGGGTTTCAAACCGGGGAGTAGTCTTCGCTTCTGTCATGCGCACTCCTGAGAGTTGTGATTGGGAACATGGACCGGGGTGGTTATTCTTCTACGAGATTCGTACATTGAAATACATTGAGGAATGGAGCAAACCGTATGGGATTTCCCCCTCCGTTTTACCGATGGCGACCCCATCCCTGGCATGGACTCGATCTGGGACCAAATCCACCGGAAGTGGTCCATGCCTTCATCGAGATCACCCCGTTCGATGGAATCAAATACGAGGTGGACAAAACCACGGGATACTTGCGCGTCGACCGGCCTCAGCAAACATCCTCCCTACCCCCTTCGTTATATGGCTTCATCCCCCGGACCTATTGTTCCACCCGGGTGGGCGCCCTTTCTCCTGTTGTGAAAAAGGGAGACGGAGACCCCCTGGACATCTGTGTATTAAGCGAGCGCCCGATCAGCCGGTCCGAGGTCATTTTGAACGCGCGGGTCATCGGCGGTATCCATATGATCGATCATGGGGAAGCCGACGATAAGATCATCGCCGTTCTGGAAAAAGATTCCGTCTGGGGCTCGGCAAGGGAGATCACCGATATTCCGGAGGTGTGGATCGAAAGACTCCGGCACTATTTCGCGACCTACAAGATGGTCCCCTCGGCGCCCGCCGAAGTGTTCATCGAGAGAGTATACGGAGTTGAGCACGCAAGAAAGGTCGTCCAGGCCGCGCATGAAGACTACGATGAAGTTTTCGGTCAATAAGCGACCCTCAAAAGATAAACACAAAAAAGGCCTTCTCTCAAGAAGGCCTTTTTTGTTTGATGCGGGAAACAACTCAGGAATCAGATATCCGTCTTGAGGTAGTACGGGAGGCTCTTTCTCAGCTTTTCCCGCTGTGCTTTGTATTCAAGTTCTCTTTTCTTACAGCGAGGACATCGATACGCCCCACTTGGCCCTTGAAATTCGTTTCCGCAAAAGCGGCAAACGTTCTGGACTTCCTTTTTCACGACAGCCTCCTTCGGGGAGTTGGTAAAAGAACCTTCCTTGGCGATACTAATTATACTTTATAAACACGAAAGAGTTCCGATAAATGCCCGAACTACCATCGCTGGGACCCCAAAATAACAGAAAAAACGCGCATGAAGATTACTTTTTTTAAATCTTTCGGAATATTGCGCTGTTATTGGGGTTGGATTCCCGTTTTCTGGGGCCGAACTGCACTATTTGACACTCAAATATACAAAACTTTTTTGGAGAAGGCAATAACGGCTACTCACTTTTGCGCTTTTTTTCTCCGGTCCGGTGCATTTTGTCACTCCCGGCCTTGCGCGCGCTCTCATGGGCGAGCGCCATCCGCGCATCCTCCCACCGATCCGTGCGAAATGGGACAGCAGGAAGGAATTCGCGGTTATAAAGCGTGCAGCGAACAGTGGGATCCCAGCCGTACCGCACCGCTACGGGATGTGGAACACCCGGACAGAAAACGACCACCGACCCGCTGAGGACCGACGCTTTGGCGGGATAAAACACCCGATCCTTCCCCGCTACAGAGAATCCCTGAACCATTGAACCCGAAAGGGACATCAGGCCCCCATCATCATGATCGAACCGTACGACCACCGAGCCCGCTGGCACCATCATCGATCGAAAGATCGGTCCGGTGTCTTCACAGTTATCCCCATACACGCGGTGCCGCGCCAGTAAAGCCAGGCGACGGCCGATCTCCGATTCATTCCTCGGATTCTCCGGGCCGCCCATATCCAGAGTGACCACCATCCCCGTATGTGGCAAGTGTAGCGCATTCTCCTGCGCCTCACGGATGTATGGCATGCTCTCCGGCGTGGTGTGCCCCGTTCCATGGTTTCCCGACTGAACCAGGTAAAAAGCAAGCGACTCGGATTCCCAGTGCGCCCGCCAATCTTCGATCAACGTGAGTAAGACTTCTGCGTATTCTCCCGGCCACCCCACACGGCTTTCCGATTGGTCCCAGAGCACGCCCCGTAACGGAAAAGGAATGATCGGAGCGATCATTCCATTGAAGTAGGTGCAAGGGCTGCTGACTCCTGCGGAAGAAAGAATTCCCCGGGTCAGTGCATACCCCCCCGGCATCGCCGAAAGAGCCTCCTTCGACACCCAGGATTCAATCAGGCTTTCCTTCACCCTGCAACTCATGATGCCAATGGGTACGCCGAGACGTTCCTGCAGTGCCTGCGCGAAGGCAAATGCTGCAACCGGAGTTCCCGCTCCGCTTGACGAGTCGGGCAGATGCCAACCGTCGGACGATACAACAGAACAGAGAGTATCGCTCGTCCTCCATTGGACATTGAAAAGTCTAACCAACGGGGCTTGCGAAGAGGGGAGGAAGGAACCTCTGATATGTGGCACTTCCCCCATGGTCGTGCCCTCACCTGCGTACAGCCACACCTCGCCAACGAATACGTCGGCGATGCTGATGGTATCGCTTGCCACCACGCGCAGGGTGTAAGGTCCGCCGGCGACGAGAGGATCGAGTTCAACCCTCCATTTTCCTGCCGCATCGGAAAGCGTACTGCCATAGCAGCCGCCAAGAGAGACACGAACAATCGTCCCAGCGGGTGCGAGTCCCCAGACGGGAATCCTCTTCCCCCGTTGCACCACCATGTGATCGGAAAAGAGCGGCGGCAAAGCGAGTGTGTGCTGTCCGAAGGACGGGACCCCCGACAGGAGGAGAGCGACGACGATGGTGCCCGGACGCGCAATCATGATGACAGAGTCCATTGGGAGTGCAACCCCACCGGAAGATTACCGCGGAGAACTCTCCCCTCCGTCCATCAATGCGTCTCGTCGGTGTGCACTTTCTTCCGGTAATCCCGGTAGCTTATCCCCATCTCGTCAAACCGCCTGTAATGGTTAAGAAGCCGATCCAGAAATCCCGGGTAATCTTTCCGGGAAGGAGCGGTCCACACGACTTCCGACAGTGCCAGCATGCGGGGAAGCAGCATGTATTCCGCATGAATCGGCGTCGGGATATATTCTGCCCAGAGGTTGGCCTGCGCGCCCAGGATATGTTTTTGCTTCTCCGGAGAAAGGGCCGCGGGAACAGGCTCGTAGGAATACACTGTATCAAGTGGCAGGAGGCCTCCACCCGCCAGGGGCTCTCCCGACTCCGATTGATAGTAGTCGAAGTAGCAGTAGTTCGTCGGTGTCATGACAACGTCATGGCCCTGTTCCGCGGCTTCAATACCTCCCTTTACCCCCCGCCAGGACATCACTGTTGCATTGGGGGCCAGTCCCCCCTGGAGAATTTCATCCCACCCGATGAGGCGTTTCCCGATGCTGTTGAGATGATTCTCAATTCTTTTGATGAAGTAACTCTGTAACTCCTCTTCATCTTTCAACCCCTCGTTCCTGATGCGCGCCTGACACTTGGGGCACTTTTTCCAGTTTGCTTTGTCGGCTTCATCTCCGCCGATATGGATGTACTGACAGGGAAATAACGCCGCAACCTCGTCAAGGATGTTGTCGAGGAAGACAAAGGTGCTGTCATTTCCCGCGCAGAAAATGTTCGCATTCGGCCAGTAGCCGCCGGGGAGGACCGTAAAGGGTCCACCGGTGCAGGAGTATTCCGGATACGCCGCAAGCGCTTCCACCGAATGGGCGGGCATCTCGATTTCCGGAAGAACGGTAATGAACTGTGCGGATGCATACGCGACGATCTCCTTTACATCCTCCTGCGTATAGTATCCGCCATAGGTTGCCGGTTCTCCCGGCCGCTGGAGTGGACGCTGTGTCCACGGATCCTGTTCGCGGTCTACCCGCCATGCGCCGACGGAGGTGAGCCGGGGATATTTTTTGATCTCAATCCTCCAGCCGTTATCATCAGTCAGATGCCAGTGGAAGACATTCATCTTGTACATCGCAAGAAGATCGATGTACCGCTTGATGAACTCCTTGGGGAAGAAGTGGCGTGAAACATCCAGGTGCATCCCCCTCCATGGGAACCGGGGAGCATCTTCGATCGCCACGCACGGAATGGGCAGCTGTTTGTGCATTGCCGGATACGGCGAATAAACTCCCGTCGGGAGGAGCTGGAGCAGCGACTGCAAACCGTAGAAGAGCCCGGCAGGGGTTCTACCGGTAATATGCACCGATGCCGGAGTTACATCCAGCCTGTACCCTTCAGGGCCGGTCACTCCGGCCGCGGACGAATCGAGGGAGAAGACCACGGAGTTGGAATCGACAACGACCCCGTACACGACTTCGGGACGGATGGGAAAGGATGATGCTACCGCATCGATCAGGAATTCCGCCACCTTCCGCACAGCCCGCTCGCCTGCCGGGACGACAATCCGGGTTGAAGGGCTCAGGAAGAACGTCCCGCCCGCGGGCAACATCTTTTGCGGCATCGGGATGATGGGATAGCGACGGTCGGTCGCTTGTTCTTCCCGGGAAATTTCACTCACCGGGTGGCATCCTGCAAAGAAGAGAATGAAAAGGAACAGTAACGGGGAGATCGGTTTTCGCATGGTAAATGCTTGGATCGTTGTTGGACAAGGTTCCGGTGAGGTGCATTAGTGAGCTTCTGAGACTTTGATCAGGGCCGCACTGTGCCGTCCCACCCGTACAGAATACGACCCCTCAAATTTCCCCAGATCCTCCTGTCTCCAGACATCGCGTACACGACACGACCCGGCCAGGCCGAGTTCCCTCCAGTCGACAACAATGGCCGTCTTTTGCGGGCCGCGGTTGAAAAGCCCGACAGCGAGCGAGCCGTCGGACAGCGGCTTGACCCAGATCTCGGTGTCTTTGTTACGCATGACCCTTCGACCCTGAACACCGAGCTGGTCCTGATTGATCTCAAGGACTTCATCGTTGCTGAGCAAACCGTAGGTCAGGTCATCAAGCCTGGTCATATCGCAGCCGATAAGCATCGGGGCGGCAAGCAGGGACCAGAGAGTGATGTGCGTGAGTTGCTCCTCCGGGGTAAGGCGTGTAGGATGAAGCTGAGGTCCCCAGCCGACCCAACCGACGACGAGCATATCCGGATCGTTCCAGTGCCCCGGTCCTGCGTATGGTTCATGCCCATTCTGTGCGAACCCGATTCCCGACATGCTCTTCCAGGTATCTTCAATATCGCCTGTCGTACGCCAACAATTCCCTCCCAGGGCGTCTCCCCAGGTCCAGACGTTCTTCATGCCGTACTGACAGAGACTATACACGATGTCGCGGTCCACGGAATCCAGAGCAGCCCTCATCACGCGGTAAGGACGCTCGTACCCCGCCAGCGAAGTATCCCTGTTGATGTCTCCATAGGAACACCAGTCGTATTTCAGGTAATCAATGCCCCACTCCGCATACTGGCGTGCATCGTCAAGTTCATGCTGATAACTGCCCGTATACCCAGCGCAGGTGAGGGGACCCGGAGACGAATAGATTCCCAGCTTCAGTCCGCGGTCGTGGATGGCACGCGACAGTGCCGGCATATCGGGAAACTTCGCATTCGTATTGATCCGGCCGTTGGCTTTGCGGGGAACACCCCGCGTGAGGGAATCGTTTGAGCCGGGGCGCACCATCCAGCAATCGTCGATATTGATGTACGTCCAGCCGTGATTCGCAAGTCCGCTTTTCACCATGGCTTCGGCTGCGCTCAACACTTTGCTTTCGTCGACCGCGGAAGCGAAACAGTTCCAGCTATTCCATCCGAGCGGTGGTGTGAGCGCAATTCTGTCCCCGACTTCGATCGCGAAGTCTTTGAAGGCCGAACCCACGGCATTGGTCGCTTTGAACACGACCTTGTACTCCCCGCGGCGATCGATCGCTCCGGTGATTTGACCCGTGGTGGAATCCAGGGTGAGACCTGCAGGTAACCCGTGGACGTCAAACATCATTGGCCGGTTTCCGGTCGCCGGAATCCGGTAGAGAAACGGATGCCCCGGGCGGACGCCAAACACAGCGGGGCCATTGATCCTCGGTGCCGGACCCTCCTTCGGTGTCAGGTGCGCGATATCTTCATATTCCTTCCGCCGCTCGTCGAGATACAGTCTGCGCACCTTCTCCAGGTCGGACACAGTCCGGACCACAGGCGGCTCTCCTTTTACCGGCGAATCGTTTTCGAGGGCCGTCCGCGCATACGCATTCCAATACCTTCGTCCCAGCGCGGAGAGATCACCCGGTTGCCATTCCATATCGTAGATGCTGTCGGCGCGTTCCCAGGAGATCTCCAGAAGAGTTTCCGCCCGGGGGAAATCATGTTGGACGTGCTCCCAGATCCCCTCCCTGTTCGGACCGAGCAGGGAAAAATAGAATGCGGTCGGCCCTTCGCCGTTCGTAATTTTCAGTAACAGCGTGTTCCTGCCCTTCCGGAGTCTGATGTGCGCCGTATCCTGATTCGGGGCGCACCCGCGGGAAGCGTTGTCCTCCAGGACCACGGCGCCGTTCATCCAGACTTTGATGCCGTCGTCGCTCCCCAGGTAGAGGGTCAGCGTTGTCTCCCTTTCCGCCCGCACATCCCGGGCGAGATAGGTTGCGCACCAGGTTGCCGGCAGGAGATCGATGACTTTTCCACTCTGCCAGTCTTTTCTCACCATCCACTTCAATGGTCCATAGTGCCGGGAAAAGTTGATTTCCTTTTCGGGCGGGAATTTCTCCACGAAGGGCGTGCGAAGCGTGCTGGTGAATGGTCCGATGACATGCCATGGACCGAAGAGGGCTTTTTCGAGGCGATTTGCAGCGGATTCCAGTTGCATGAACGATTCAGCCGAGACCCGAACCGTTTCCTGCCAGCTGTCTTGCCTGTGATACCAGGAGGGTTGCTGGGCAGACGCAACTGTGCCGATAAGCGCGAGAACAACGGGGAGTAGTTTCATGACGACGAGAGCGAGGGTTAGGGTGACGAAAGGACCTGCTGCGAGAGGCTCCGACAAATCTAGACCGATTATTGCACAATGTCAACACGGCACGAGGCAATCGCCGGGACGGCACGCCCGTCGGGCGAATCGATGCCCGCCGCCATGACGCTCAAGCCTGGACCTGGGCCAGAAGGCTGGAGCGTTCCGCCGGGGAGAGCACCCGGACCCGTTTGCGATTGCGCGGCTCTTTCAGGAATCGATAAATCAACTTATAGCTGTCGAAATCAAATCTCTCGAGGCCGGGAATCACTTCCTGAAACCCTTCGTCGGAATGACGGGCGGAGAGGAGGAGACACCAGTGATCGACGAGGAACATTTCACCTCCGCCCCCTGTTTCGTTCGGCTCCGATATCAGAATCGCTCCTTTGAACGGCCACGACTGGATCTGCCGTTTGGCAAACGCTCCTTCGAACCGCGCATTGTACGCGCGCGCATCCTCCTTGCCGATGCATGCGCCCCGGCAACGGTGGAGTTGATGTTGGAAGCAACTCTCCTTTGTCCGTTCCAGTCCCAACAGCTTGTGGCAAAGTTCGTGCTCTTTCGAGACTGAGATCAGGAACTCACGCGCCTGTTGCTTGTGCTTGAAGACGGTAAGGATCGACGGAATCTCGTCCGGAAGGATCTGATCCCGGAGTTCCGTCGTCACCGTGGCGTACCCTTCCGGTGCGACTCCGCGCAGGAGCACCACCAGTTCCCTTTTCCGTCGTGCCGCCCGGTTGTACACCGGGCGAAGGTCTTTGATCAGCCGCGATTCGAGGAGGAGAGCTCCGAGCTCGCCCGAAGTCGTCCTCGACTCCACATGATGCGTCTGCCGGAAGAGCTGCAGTTCCTTTTCGTCAATGTTGGCCATGCTGAAATGCGACTGCACGCGGCGCCGGATGTTCGTACTTTTGCCAACGTAAAGGAGTTCACCCCCGGCACCGTAGAAGAGGTACACGCCGGATTGTTCGGGAAGGGCAAGAAGGTCGACCCGGGAGAGCTGGGTGGGTACGGCGGTTCCGGAAACTGCGCTGAATGCGCGGACAAAACTCTTCTGTCCGACCTGTTCTTCCGCCTGTTGCAGGAATTCCCACAATGCTGATGCATCGTCGAGGGCGCGATGGCGGCGGGGGCACGAAAGATGATATCGGGCGATCAGGCTGCTCAAATCGTGATGGAGGAACTCCGGAAAAAGGCGTTTGGAAAGAGCGATGGTATCCATGCATCGTGCGGAGTAATTGCGGTGCACCCGTTGGAATTCGTGCCGCAGGAAGGCATAGTCGAACCGGGCATTGTGTGCGACGAACAGTGCGCCATCGAGGACCTTCCAGAGCCCCGGGGCAATCGCCTCGAAGAGCGGGGCCGAAGTCAATTCCGCCACGCTGATCCCGGTCACCTGCTCGACCTCCGGCCGGACCGGCCGGTCAGGATTCACCAGGGAATGAAACGTCCTGGCGACCTTCCCCTTTTCGATCCTCAGTACCGCAACTTCGATCACCCGTCCGTAGGCAGGACTCGCATTGGTGGTCTCTGTGTCGACAATGGCAAGGGCCCCACCCCGGATTCCCGTGTTCTTCTTTGATGTCAATGCTCTTCCCAGCAGCGAGAGTCTTCCGTTTCATGAAGGACTACTGTGCCGGAATGTACGGTCATGAGATATCCCTGCGCGCGGGGCTCAATCGAGACCGGAGGGTTCCCCGGCCGGCCCTGAAGTCCGAGTTCCTGAAGCGTGAGAGCATACCGCCCGTGCTCTTTCCGAAACGCTTTCTCCGCCTTGTACACCTGATACAGCGCGACGCGGGCCTCCCACGTGGGATCCGGACGGAATCTATCCGTCCCCGGTTTCGCCGTGGAGAACTGCACATACCCCCAGAGCTCCGGTTGATGCATGTCGACGACCCACTGTGGCGACCAGACCCAGTTGTCCTCCGGCAATCCTTTCAGCTTGACGTAGTGATCACCATCGACTTTTACTTTCCACTCGACTCTGGAGAAGTTTATCCTCCACTGATCGCCATTGGCCGGGGGCGCCGGCTTGTGCGCAAATTTGCCCAGCGCCTTCCAGGGCATTGCGATTTCGACGGTCCAGCCGCTATCAATATCCGCCGGGTTGTTCAACGTTCCCCGGATGTGTACAGCGGTTTTCAGACCATCGATATTCCACTCATTGTGGGCCGAGCCGGAGTCGCGGTAGGGCTTTGGGAGGAAGAGATCCCACACGGTGTTCAACGCGTTCATTTCAAATTCATAATATTCAAAGTGGTCTCCGTTTGGGTCGATGAATACCTCAAAGTCATTATCAAAGAAGATCACCGTGTCGCGTTTGGTGAGCGTGGCCCACACCTGGGGCTCATCGATATGTGCGCCGATGTACAGATACTGGTCATCCCAGGCCATCTTCGCATGGGTCCGGAATCGCGGGAGTGGTTTCAGCGTGCCTTCGATGTCGACGAAATTCGTCGTCCACGACGCTTTCCGCCAGGCGGGGTCATTGAGGATTCCGTCGATGACGATCGGCGCCGGTGTCTTGTAGGCCACGTAGCCGCGGGGGTGCGGCAGAGTGACACTCGATTGCGCCTTCACCTCGTTGCCGCATCCGGCGACGAGAAAGAACGCGAGACTCATACCCATCAATACGGTTCGTTGCATAACCTTCCTCTTGGTGGCATTTTCGGCGAACACCCCCAACGCAAGCCCTTCTTGCCCTGGGGGTGCTCAAGATACTTTCGTTCTTTCCGCCCTGGCCTATCGGGGCGGCATCATGGGTGGAACGGCCGACGGCGCGCTTCCCCACTCCTTGTTCGGGGTCGCTCCCATCTCAAATGTCAGCGTCCCGCCCTTCATGAGTTCGGCATAAGTGAACCACGGCCGATCGAGCTTCTTTCCGTTCAGCGTCGCGGATTGAATATAGAAGTTCGACGGGCTGAAATTCCTGGCGGTGATGGTGAATACCTTCCCATGGCCCACGCTGATCGAAGCGCGTTGGACCATGGGACTCCCGATCGCCAGCACCCCGCCCGCGGGAGTCACCTGATAGAACCCCAACGCGCTGAGGACGTACCAGGCGGACATCTGCCCGCAATCCTCATTGCCGCACAGACCTTCCGGCCCGGTCTTGTAAAAGTCGGTCATGATCCGATGGACCATCGCCTGGGTTTTCCATGGATTACCGTCATAGTCGTAGAGATAGGCAATGTGATGGCTTGGTTCGTTTCCGTGCGCATAGAGGCCGATCAACCCGGAGACATCCGCGGTTGCACCGGTCCCGCTCAGGTCGGAACTCTGATTGAAAAGAGAGTCCAGCTTCACGTCAAATTTCTCCCTGCCGCCAAGCAGGCCAATGAGACCCTTGACGTCTTGCGGAACGAGCCACAAGTATTGCCAGGCATTCCCTTCGGTATACTCCGGGGCTTTCTCCGTGGAGAATCTCGGATCGAAGGGCGTCACCCAATTGCCCGCGTACGTTTTCCCGCGGAAGAAGCCCGTGGAGGGATCAAAGAGATGCCTGAAATCTTCTGACCGGTCGGCATACACGGCGGCAACCTTTGCATTCCCCAGCGCATGCGCCATTGCCGAGATGCAGAAATCATCGATGGCATATTCGAGGGTCTTCGATACGGACTCCCTATCCTTGTCGGCCGGAACGTAACCAATGGGCCTGGTCGGGAGGATGAGAAGAGAATCGACAATCGAGGGAAGACCTTTTCCCTCCACGCGGATGGTCACGAGCCTGTCTTTCTCGACTTTGGGCGCAGCGATATAGACCGTCGTGTGCCCCGGTGCGAGATTCGCCTGCGTCGGTTCCGCCCCGGAGACGTTGATCGTGGCGCGGACGGACTTTCCGAGGTGTTCGTAATCGACCCGAAGAACTTGATACTCCTTCGTCCCCCGTTGAATCTTGCCGTATTCGTTGCCGGCCCGGAACCCCTCTGTCAGCGGGTGTTCGAACACCATGACCCAATCGCCGCTGTTTCCATTTTCTCCGGTCATGCGCATCGTGAGCGGTTCCCCGCCATTTGCCATTGTTCCGGGAAGGAGGAGAACCATATTCCCGAACAGGTCCCCGAAGTCGTCGGCCATTTCAGCATTGAAGGTCAGCATGGCTCCGTTTTTCCCCTCAACGGACCAGTGCTTATCGGCAGGAGTGTTTGCAGTATGAAAAGAGAGCACCGAATCGCCGTTTACCGAAAGGGTGAATCGATGCGCGCCTTTTGCAGAACCGACCCCGGCCATCCAGACGTACGCCTTCGGGTCAGCCGGGGGAGCCACGGGGGATCGAGCGGTCTTCCATTCAATCGCTTGTTTTCCGTCGGTCGCACGGACAATGAGCGCGTGATTGACCGCAGGGTCACTGGAGTGATATCCCATTGACTCTCCGGAGATCGATGAGTCGTATCCCGACACCACCACCGTTCCTTCGGGCAACTGGTCCTCGACCTGCCCTTCCTGGTCTTGCGTTATTGCCCTGGCAATATCCTCCGGGACATTCTCGCTATAGTACCGGAGTCCGCGATGGTCTCTCGTTGCGCTTTTTTCCATATCGTGCAACGCGGTGCCTGCTTCAAACCCGCGGAATCCTTTCAGGTACGCGTCGGCGAGCGGCGGAACCGCGTGATACCCTACCATGCAGTTTGTTTCGTTCGCCGCAAGCTGCCACACGGGGAGGTATCCGCTCTCCCGGGCAAAGGCGAGCATCGACTCCATCATGCCGTTAACACGTTCGGGCTGGACGATCGTGTACAGCGGGTGCGCTGCCCGGTAGGTGTCCCACAGCGAGTACGTTGAATAGTACGGAAAGCCTTTCGCTGTGTGGATCACCCCATCGGCCCCGCGGTATGTGCCGTCGACATCGCTGAATTCCGTCGGCGCCAGAAACGCGTGGTACATCGCCGTGTAGAACACCGTCTTCGTCGAATCGTCGGGAGTCTCGATCTTCACCTTCTCCAGCTCATGTTCCCACGCCTGGTGCGCAGCCTTTTTCACCTTCTCGAAATCCCATCCGGGGATTTCCGCGTCAAGATTCTTCCGGGCCCCCTCTTCGGACGATGACGAGAGTCCCACTTTGACAAGCAGCGGCTGATCCGGCGATGAAGGACCGAACAGGAGCAGGGCGCGCACGCCCGTTCCCTTCGCTTCCTTCGCGGCGCGGAATGCGCTCCCGCTATCGACCATCACTGCGCTGACAATCGGACGCGAGAACCGAGCGGCGAAAAACACCCGCTGGTCGACCGCCCAACCGTTGGAGAACCGGTACCCCACCACAAGGGTTGGATCGACGATTTTGAGAGAGGTCGCCGTCGCGTTGTCATCCTGCCCCCGTTTGAGGTTAATCAGGACGCGACTCACCGTGTTGGCGGGAAAGGTGTACCGGTGAAAGCCTGCATGGTCCGTTGCGGTCAACTCTGCGAGAATGTTGTCGTCCCGGAGTTTCACACGGTAGTACCCTGGAGTCGCCTCTTCATCGGCGTGGGAGAAGGTCGACGCGAAGGTGTCCACTTCCGCCTTTTCCGTCGTGGCCGGCATGAACAGAACATCGCCCAGGTCGGCACAGCCCGTTCCACTGAGATGGGTATGACTGAACCCGATGATCTTCGTCTCGGAGTAATGGTAACCCGAGCACCAATCCCACCCAGAGCGGCCATTGTCAGGACTGAGTTGAACCATTCCAAAAGGCACCGTCGCTCCGGGATACGTATGTCCATGTCCACCCGTCCCCAGAAAGGGATCCACGTACTTCGTGAGATCACCGCCCGGGGATTGCGCGAGCGGGACGATGGAGATGATGATGAGTGCTGCAATGAAGCCTGTTCGAAACCGCATAAGTTCTCTCCTGAGGGTTAGCGCGCATCGTTTGACCAAACAATATCTCCGTGTTCCACGGTCCAATCGTTCCCAAAAAACCCCGCGCATTCGACCCCTTGATCGCCGTGCTCTGCCACGCTGGCGTTCAGCACAAGCAGGTCCGGCATGCCGAGATACGCATTGAAATACTGCACGCGTGAGAGGAGCCGCACACCCTCCGCTCCTGTCGCCGCCACAGCGCCGACCGACAGCGTCTCCGAACCGGCCTGCGGGCGAACAAACAGCGCGCAGAGGCCGTCTCCTTTGAACTCCTTCGTTCCCACGCGGACGGCATGGCGGCTCACCTCGACCGGGCTCGAGCCAAGATACCTGTTCCATACGCTGTTCGTTGTCGCGTTTCCATAGAGGATGACGTTTCTGTCCTTGGTCATGACGGGGGTGCAATCGGCGTCACGGACGATATCAACGGAACCGTTGCCCTGGTACCACCATTTTTCTGCGTCGTAGCGCACCTGATCCATGAGCAGCGCATTCTCTTCGCGGCTGCCATGAGTCCCGTACACGAGCACCACGTTGTGCCGGAATGCATCCTTAAACATCCCGTAACGCAAGGGATTTTTCTCCGCCGGTGCAGCAGGTGAAGCAACCTCCCAGGCCGCGTTCTTCCGGGCGAGCCACAGGACCGGTTGATCCGCACCGGGATATTTCACTCTGATCACGGTGCTGTCGATGTCGACCAGGAGGGAGTCGCCGGCCGGAATGACGCGCGTGTCAAAACCCAGCAGGTGAACGTTGACCGTTGTCCCGGAGAATTCCCGCAAGCCGGGATCGAATCGGACGTGGACCGTGCTCATCTGGAGCGGATGTTCCTGTTGGGCGACGGTGACCCATCGATAAGTGGAGGAGACGCCGGGGTTGGCGGTCAGGAATTCGACTTCGCGTGTTTCCACATTCGACGGGCGCCGGTGTCGCATGAAGAAATCCATCATCGGAGCCCAGTCGACACAATCTGCACCCGGCTCCTTCGACACATCCCACCAGTGGTTTGCATTCGGCTGTATGTGAAACTCGAAGTTCTTGTGGATCGACTTCAATTTGTCGACCATCAGATACGCTTCCCGGATCGGGACGTTATCGTCGATTTCGCCGTGGACGATGTAGACGCCCGTCCCCATAAGGTTCAGGGCGAATTCGGGGGTCTCGCTTGTTGCAGAAGCGCGGCGGAACATCCGGGACACGGGCGTGGTTTCCGGGGGATGTTCTCTGATGCGGTAGCTCCAGTAGCTGATCCACCCTGCACTCGGCCCAATGGCCGCGAAGCGGTCAGGAAACAGTTCTCCGATTTGCCAGGTCCCGTGTCCTCCCATCGAGTGTCCCGTCAGATAGACCATCGTCGTGTCGATGGGGAATTCGTGCAGCACCCGCTGCAGAACTTCCAGGCCGTCCAGCCGCCCCCAATCCTCCCAGTTGAATCCGTAGGGGCGACGGTTTGTTGGGGCGACAATCCAGGCCCAGGGTTTTGCCTCATACGACCGGGCCTGACTGATCGCCTCGACGCCCGCCCCGTGGAGAGAAAGGATGAGCGCTTTCTTCCCGCCGTCCTGGACGGAGGGAGGCGTAATGGCATAGTATTGAACGCTTCCATCGATGCTGCTGACAAAGGTTTCCTTCCTGGGTTCGTCCGGCCGGACCACACGAACAACAATCGTCGCGGTGTCAAGCGTCTGCTTCCCCCGCAGCAGGGAGAGATGAACCGGAACCCCGCCGGTCGCCGGCGAGGCGGTGAGATGGATCGGGAATCCCTGCTTCCGGACAGACAGCGGGAGGAATGAAGTCACCGCCTGCTCCGACGAAGCCCCTTCCGCTTCCCAGTGCACGACGCAGTCCCGAATGTCTGTGCTGGTGGCGTTGACCACGGTGACTGCCGCATACGAGTCCAGAGCCTGCCCCACGACCATGTCCGGAACCGTGGTGTCTTTCATATTGAAAAAGGCGGCTTTCTCCACCGGAAGAAGCGACGCCCTGAAACGGCCGCGTCCGATGTGGAAGAGAAATTCGTTTGTCCCGCGCTTCAACACCACGGGCAGCTCCGAATAATTGAACCGGGGCTCCCAGGCCCCCCACGAGTCGGTGTACCCGTACGGGTTTCCCGTTCGGGGAATCCCGTTCACGTAGACCATGTCATCGCCCATCCCTTCGAGCAGCGCAACCCGCTCCGCTGGCGCGTTGACGGCGGCATACACATACGCGTGCCCGCGAAACAGCGAATCGGGAAACCATCCGTCGGGTCCCGCCTGGATCGACTTCCACTCGCACTCCACGCCGGCAAACGTCACCCGATCGCCTGCCACCGGAGCTTTCCAATCATCCTTTACGAGCATCGCAGCCACAGGATTCACAGCCTGCGGTGCGTCTTCGAAACTCCGGGGAAGCTTCAGGAGCAACGCCGACGTGAGGGGTTGGGCGTGAATGGAAACGGCCGCCGATGCGGCCAGCAGCACCATCACCGGAAGGTACCGAAGGGGAATTCGATGTCGCATGAGTCGTCAGAGCTCCTTCGTTAAGATGTGATTCCGTTCGTTATGCAACTTCACAATCAGCTCGCCAAACAGGGTGTTCGCCCATGCAAACCACGAGCGGGTGAACCTGGCCGCATCTTCTTTATTGAAGCTCTCGTGCATAAACCCCGTGCCGGCGTGCGTCGCTTTCAACATTGCCAGACAATGGACAATTTCCTTCTCATCGTCACTCGTCATTGCACGCATAATGATGGAAATCGGCCAGATCATGTCCAGACCGACGTGCGGTCCTCCGATTCCCTCACCGGCCTTTCCCCTGAAGAAATAGGGATTGTCCAGGCTCAGAACAAATGACCGTGTGGATCGGTACAGGGGATCGTCCGGTTTGCAGACGCCCAGGTACGGAAGACTGAGAAGACTCGGCACATTCGCGTCGTCCATGAAAAGCAAATCGCCATAGCCGTCGGTTTCGTACGCGTAGATTTTCCCGTGATGGGGATGCGGCGCAATCGCGAAGGTGTTCAGCGCTTCGCGGACTTCCGCTGCCAGCGCACGGGACTCTTGCGCGAAGGCTGTATCGTTGAACTCCGTGTCCACCATTTCTGAAAGCTGTTGCAGCGAGGTAACAGCAAAGAGGTTTGAAGGGATCAAGAAGGGATAAATACAGGCGTCGTCCGAGGGCCGGAAGCCGGAGTGGATGAGGCCGACCGGCCGGGTCGGGTTTCCGTATCCGCCCAGCGGAAGGGTGTCATACCACACCGCCGTCTGACGCTGGAAGTGATACGGCCCTTTCCCCTTCTTCCGTTGCTGTTCCCTGAAGGTATGGACAACGGACTTCATGGCGGAGAGCCAGATCCGATCAAATGGCGACGCGTCTCCGGTTGTTTTCCAGTACCCGTACGAGAGTCTGATCGGGTAGCACAGCGAGTCGATCTCCCATTTCCGCTCGTGAAGTTCCGGCTTCATGTCGGTAAGATCGTTTTTCCATTCACTTCCCGTCGGACCGTCGTTGAAAGCGTTTGCATAGGGATCGATGAGAATGCACTTCACCTGGCGCCGGATGACGCCGGCGAGGAGCTGCCGGAGGGCAGTATCGTTCTTTGCATTACCGAGATAGGGCCAGACCTGGGCGGATGAATCGCGAAGCCACATCGCGTTGATGTCACCGGTGATGACAAACGTATCCGGTTTGCTGTCGATCGTCCGGTACGTGACGGTCGTGTCAAGCGTATTCGGGTAGCAGTTGGAAAACATCCAGGCCAGTTCCGGATCTGCGATATCCTTCGCAACCTCACGGATAGTCTCCTCGACGGATTCGCTCGTGAAGCGCCGTTTTGCCGGCTCAGGCCGGCGGCTTGTGTAATCGGTCACGCTGGAGGCCGCCCATGCCGGTATTCCCTGCAAAGTCATTGCTGCAATGATCCCTCCTGTCACTTGCAGTGCTTCCCTGCGTGTCACTCTGGCATTGGTGTCGGTCGGGTGAAATGCCCTGTTCATGTCTGGTCCGGTATCGTGGTTCTCGGTCGAGAGTGAAGTGGAAGCAGATTTGATGGAGAAAATGAAATCACATACGATGGTCAGACTGAGGATGATTTCCCGTTTAAAGATAGTGAGAAAGTAGGAGGGTCTCAAGCCGTCACGCGACATTCCGTTGAGTTTCTGCCGCAGATACACGATCTTTCAAGGATGCATGCTTCAACCTCTTCCAGCGCATTCAGGACAGTTATGACTCCATTCAGGCTTCTCGTCCTCGGTCTCGCGATATTCGTGTGCGCATCGACTACCCTGTTCGGGCAACTCTCCGGGAAGGTTCCCCCCGATGAAGTGTTGGCACGGATCGGCCCCAAGGTTGTCACCGCCGAAGAATTCCTCGAACGCATCGAATTGATGCCATGGCAGGACAAAGAAATCGTGGCGAGGCAAGATACAGTCAAAGCCCGTGCGCTCCGGTCCCTGGTCGCCGAGAAGCTCTTCGCTCTTGAAGCCGACGAAAAAGGGATTGGCAACGACGCGCGAACCCGGGAGATGCTGCGGGCGTTACAGCGCATGCTGACGAGGGATGAATTGTACAAGGATGAAGTTGTCCGGAAGACGGAGGTGACGGAAACGGAGGTCCGCACGGGCCTCGGTCGTTACCCCTGGTCTCTCGTCGTCAGGGGGTACTCGTTCCCTGATCGCGGCAGTGCAGAGCGATTTGTTGTCCGGTGCACGAAGGCGGAAAATTCAGACAGTGCCGCATCCACCTTCAGCTTTATGGCCCTCAAAGTCACCGATACGCTGAAAATCAGTTACGGCGACCTGTATCCGGCCTATGAAGACGCCATCTATGCGCTCCATCAACCCGGAGTGACGGATCCTGCGTTCTCACCGTCGGAAGGCTGGGCGGTGTTCAGCGTATTCGAACGACAGAAGAATGCAACGTGGCAGGCACAATCCGCGCCGGAGGTCCGCCTCGCAGTTGAGAAGAAAGCACGTACCCGGCTTGAACGTGAACGCGCCCTCAACTTCGCACAGACCTATATTCGGCACAAGGAGATGCATATCGACTCCACCCTTTTCAAGGTGGTCGCAGACAGCGTCATCAAAATCGTCCGGAGCGATACCAGCAGAATGGCGCACCGGCTTTCGAACTACATTGACCTCTTGAGGGAAATGTTCGCTCCCCGTTTGCACGAGACCTTCGCAGAAGGAAATGGTGTCAGCATGGTCTCTGGCAGACATCCTGGAGAGTCTGCGCTACTATCCCGGGGAATTCCCCCCTCGACGGAACCCCCGGGTCATTGTCTTCGCTTTGAACCGGATGATCATGGAGGCGGTGGAAGGTGAAATGTTCTCCGCAGAAGGGGAAAAGAGGGGGCTTGATCGCCGGCCGGATGTCCGCCGTCAAATGGGCATCTGGCAGGACGCTTGGAAGGGGTGGGAAATGGGTCGGGACCTCGAGCAACGAGTGCTGGGCTCCGAATCACTTGATCCGACCCGGCGTGACAGCGCGGCGATGGCGCGCGAGATAAGAGTGACAAACCTCCTCAACGCGCATATCGCCGGCCTGGCTCAGAAATATGGAGTGGAAATCTTTGAAAAGAATCTCGCTGCGATCCCGATCAGCGGATTCAGCATGGTGACAAAACACTATATCGGGTTTGGGGGAGTTCTCCTGGCAATCCCGATGATCGTGCCAGAATGGAATTGGATCTCCCGTCTCTCCACGCCCGTGGTAGCCCCCTGAAACGCATGAAAAGGATTTTCTGGGGGCTCCTGCCCTAGCGCACGAGGGCCATTCTGATCAGCGTGCGCTGCGCATTCGATTCCAACCGGCAGAAGTATACTCCCGAGGCCATGCGCGTTGCGTCAAGCCGAAGAGTATAGAAGCGTCCCGCCTGCGCCACATCATTGAAGAGAGTCGCTACTTCCTCACCCAGAGAGTTGTACACCACCAGGGTTGCCGGACCACTCCTCTCGACGGAGAATTTCACTTCCGTTGTCGGATTGAAGGGATTCGGATAATTCTGAAGGAGCTGGAATACCTTCGCGGACGGAGGGAGCCCGGCAGTTCCCGTCAACGAGAAGACCACCCGCACAGGCTCATAGTCCTTGACAGTCTGATCGAGGTTGACCTGACGCAACCGGTAATACGGCTGCGTGGGGGTGGCGGCATTGTCCGTCCAATCGTATTCCTGAGGGTCCAGTGTTGTCCCGTGGCCGGGGATGAGGGCTGAGACCTTGACATACCCGCTTTGGGGATCCGCTGACCTCCAGATTTCAAATCCATAATTGTTGATTTCAGACACCGTTTCCCAATGGAGCGACACCGCTCCCTGGTTGACAGCAAGTGCTTTCATGCTCGAGAGCTGTACTGGAAGGACACCCGCATTGGCAATCGTAAGATTTCCAAAATCGCTCAGCGGGCTGAGCGCCGAGAAGACGTACGGATTGGTGCCAGACAATGTACCCGCCGAAACATCCGACCAGCCGGATCCGTGAGAGAGCCAGAGATCCGCTCCTGCGCGCGAGAACGTGGAACCTTCGTCGGAGGGGGCCGAAGTGGACCAACCAAAGGAAAGAGTTGCCGTATCTCCGCCCGCAGTTCCTTCGTTCACGTACCAGGTGAGTCCGAGGGCGCCGCTGGGGTCTCCGACAGCCGGTACGACTCCGGCGCCGACACGGAAGCTAAGTGTATCAGCGTCATTTCCCGGATGACCGGATCCGTCAAAAGTCACCGGATTGAAGCGGCCGACGATCGGCCCGATCGACGCAGTGAATGAGCTTCCCGGAGCGATATATTTTTTCACAGCACCGGTCCCGTTTGTCACAAAACACTTGCCGGCAGCCGCACCTGTCTCACCACCGCAGGATTGGATCGTCACCGAATTGTTTCCCAGCACAAGATCGCTGGCGCTTCCGCTGAAGTCCACCATCCCGTTCACAAACAGAGGAAACGTAAGGGTGAATCCTCCGGGCCCGGCGGTGGGGTGAAAACTTCCGCCGTACGCGACAAGGAGTTTCCTGATCGCGTGCGGTAACACCGGCACGGATATCGCCACGGTGTTGCCACACCGTATTCTGACTGTGGCAAGAGTGTCGCAGACCGTCTTACCCGGGTACATCCCCGGGCAAAGATCCTGCCACACCGCACCATCCCATTTTTGCCAGGTGGTGTAACAGGTCCATTCGCCGGACGCTTGAGATTGGTAATCTCCGACAGCCTGCCCCACGACCGTCGCCGATGCGAAGAGCGTCAACATGATGACTGTCATGATCGTGGAAAATCGAATCGTGCCACCGTTCATTTCCATTTCTCCCATTGTAACGATGATCCTGGTCAACCTTGAAGCGTTCACCAGTTGTCTCCCTTCCAACCCCGATCGGAACGATGATCGCTCACCGTTCCCCCAGGGCCGCTGAAAAAAAAGACGAGATGCGGAGAACGAGTGCTCGAAAGAACCCTGTTCTCGGAAGAGCTGAATTGCGAAGTTTGTTGGACTGAGCTTGCCGCCGGAAGGGGAGCAAAGGCGGACAAGAGAGATGACACCTGGAATCTACTTCACCTTCACGCAGAAATCAATATACGTGTCTACAATCGTCCAGAGAGAAATCGATTTTGTGACCGACGCCACAAAAAAGTGTTAACCAACTCTGTACATCGTAGACATTTGCGGATGGGATCGCGCCGGGGGATAAAAAAAATGGGAGAGCAAGGCCCTCCCATTGAGTCGCATCATGCAATCACCTATTTCACCAAAGCCATTTTCATGATCTTCACCTGGTTCGCGGATTCCAATCGGGCAAAATATGTCCCGGTGGAGAGCTGTCCCGCGTCGAAGCGGACTACATAGCGCTGACCGGCATCAGCAGTCTCATCGAAGAGCCTCGCGACTTCCTGCCCGAGTGGATTGAATACGAGCAGCCTCGTTGTTCCCGACTGTGCCACGGTGAACTCGATCATCGTAGACGGGTTGAACGGGTTGGGGAAGTTCTGCTTCAGGGCAAACTCTTTCGGTACATCTTTCTGCCCTTTCACTCCCGTTGTACCATCCGTCACATTGACGACTTCGCTGTAGTGCGCCTGGCCGTTCAGGTCTGTTTGCTTGATACGGTATTGATAGGCGACTCCTTCGAGTGCAGAAGCATCGGTGAATGTGTACTGGTACGTCTGTAAGAGTCGTTCCGTGCCCGCTCTGGAAGCTTCCCGGCAGCGTGACAAACGTCGCGTCGTTCCCGCTCCTGCGTTCCACCGTAAATCCGTAATTGTCGATCTCCGATATCGTCGACCACGATATTTTCACATCGCGGTCTGAAGTATACACGGCAGCCACATTCACCATTTGCACCGGAAGAGGAACACTTCCGGAATTCCTCGGAGTGGGAGCGACGAGGATGAAATCATTGCTGTTGTTGTCGGTGTCCTGGGCATTGCCATTGACAACCTTGCGCTGCAGTGCATGAGTCCCATCCGTATAAAGAGCGGATTGGGTTCCTTCATAGCAGTTGGTCCAGATGAACCCACCGTACGAGAGCTTGTCCAGAAGCCCGGTCGTCACATTGCAGCTCGTCGGACTGTTGGGGTTCACGGAGTACAGCATCACCACGCCGACCGCGGCATCGCCGGAATTCCCTCCCGGCAGAACCACGTTTCCCGCATCGGCGTCTTGAGTGGTGAGATCCGACCCCAGGTTTGACGGAGAACCGGCGAAGCGGATCAGATAGTAGCTTCTGGCCGGAACGCTTACCGGCCCCAGAGACACTGTTGTGGGACTCAAATTGTTGTATTTGCCGACGAAGATGTAAATGTTGGCGTACGCAACGGTCACGTTGGAGGTGTTGATCAGTTCCACGTAATCGTATTTGTACCCCAACGCGTCCATTCCGGCACCACCGTACACCTGGTTGATCTTCAACCCCGGGGTTTGCGCCTGTGCCGACCCGAAGGTCAGGGCCAGTGCCAATGCTGACAAGCAGCTTATGATTATCAGGTTTCTCAGTATCCGTTTTTTCATACAGTGATCTCCTTCTCCTGTGAACGCCCCCCAATGACTGTACCACATTTCACGTCGATTCATCCTTAGCGCAGGTGTCGGAGGCTGGCAAGCACGGGGGATATGATTGCCGTCCGCTGACGTTGCGCCAGGGGTACTTCTCTTCTTCAACCTTTTGAGGCCAGAAACTTCCTGTCATCCCCATGATAAATATGGGCGCGAGGGGGCTTTGCGCTTTGTCCATGACGGGATCTTCGTCACCGTCGTGTCAAACGCTGATGCAGCATCACTTTGAGGCAATACAATCTAATTCAGTGGGGGGGCGAAGTCAAGTGGCGCAGCGAAACGCAATTCATTCAACAGCCGACTTGGAAGGGGGGGAGGAAGTTCATACATCTTTATTATAGAGGAGAAGACCCCGGCGCGGACCCCGGGGCTCCCCTCCTCGTTAAGAAAGCGGTTTTCGGCGTAGACAGACGCTATTTTGCCATAATCATGGCCCTCGTCTCAATGAAATTCCCGGCACTGAGCCTGCACAGGTAGACTCCGCTCGACAATCCGTCAGCATCGAATCGAAATGCATAGACTCCTGCCGAATATCGGCCGTCTGCCAGGGTCACGATTTCGCGTCCCAGGAGATCAAAGACGACAAGTCTCACATCACAGGTCGCCGACCACTGTGCCCTGATTGTTGTCGTCGGATTGAATGGATTCGGCCAGTTTGCCAATGTGACGAGCCCCGTCGTCGCTCCCCTCCGCACCGACATCAACGGGGTCACCTGTGTCGCCTCAGTATAGTGCTCTGTCCCATCCAAATCGACCTGGCGCAACCTGTAGAACGATTCAGCCAGGGCAGGCGAATCGATGTATTGATAGTCATGCCTGACCAGTGTCGAGCCGAATCCCGGACAGAAGCTCCCGGCGAGCTCGACATAATCGTTTTCTGAAGCGAGTCGGCGCTCGACGTAAAAGCCAAAGTTGTTGACCTCTGAGATGGTCGTCCAGGTTATTTCGACCGTAGAATCATCCATGGCCAGCGCACGGAACAGTACCACCTTGACAGGAAGCGGTGCACTTCCGGAGTTTCTGGGATCGGGAGGAGCCACGACGAAATCCTGAGCATTGTCCCTGCTCGTCGCCATTCCACTGTCCCTCCGCATGAGGGCAGTGGTGTTTGAAGTCCCCGGCGCGGGGCCGGCCCCCTCGAAACAGGTAGCAGTCCCCCAACCGACAAGTCCTACAACATGTGCTGAGGAAGGGCACGCCCCCGAAAGCCCGCCGATGGTGTCGAGAAGCGCGACCTTTCCTCCCGTGACACTCATCCCAAAAGTTCCCGTCACATCCGGAGTCGGTAGCGACGCACCATTCCCTGCGCTCCCGCCCGATTCTTGTATGAGAAACCACTGGTGCGGCAGGACCTCCCCGCTCAGCGGTGTTGACTGCCAGGTTGATCCTGTTGCCGAAGCGTACTGCACGCTCCAGCCATCGACGCTCACCGGATCCTGGCCCTGATTGAACAGTTCAATGAAGTCGTTGGAGAAGGGAGCACCGCTGTTCCCTCCACCGCCGTAGATCTGACTGATGACGATTTGAGTCCGCGCCGTTCGCGGCACGGAGATCAACAGAAACGCAAGCAACATCCAGGCCGGCTTGCCGACCATTCGTACGTTGTGCATGTGAGGTACTCTCCTCGATGGATAAATGATTCATCGCGGGAAGTCACCGCATGCGGGTCGGACGGAGTGATCACGGGCGGGAAGAGAGGCGGGTGTCAGAATATCGTGAGCCGCCGGGAGAAATTCAAGTCGTCGGAGATGTTGTACGTTCTCATTTTGCGGCCTCCAGGCATCGGCCGGGTGCCCTTGTTGAAGAAGGCACCGGTTGAAGCGCGCTGTATTATCGGAGATAAACGGAGTTTTGTGAGCATGGTCCAGTAGAGCGAGGGGGGAGCGAGCTCTGAAGAGTCCGATCGATCTTTCTGCCGAAGTTCATCCTCCGGACATTGAACTTTACCTTCGGGGACTCTATATTAATGGCGACTTTCGTTGGCCTCCATACCAGAATGCACTCATGCACAGACTCATCCGGGCTCAATCGTTCCTGATCAACGGTGCTCCTGTCTTCGCTCTCGCGATCTGGCTCGCCTCATGCGAACCTTCGGGCGAGGGCAAAGACACGAGCGGGCTGCACGTCTTTGCGGAAAGCGGAAGATGGGGGTACATTGACAGCAAGGGTACGGCAAGTATCCGGCCGCAATTCGACGGCGCATCCGATTTTTCCGAGAGCTATGCTGCGGTGCGAGTCGGCAACTCTTACGGGTATGTGGACACCGACGGGAAGATTGTCATCAATCCGCAGTTCGAACGTGCGGGAGATTTCTCGGGCGGTCTGGCAGCGGTGCGACTGGCCGGGAAATACGGATTCATCGACGATCTGGGAAAAATGGTGGTCTCTCCTCAGTTCGACGAGACAGGGAAGTACTCCGAAGATCTCTGCCGGGTAAGGATGGGGACGAAGTGGGGATTCATCGACAGGGACGGAAAGATCGTTATCAACCCCATCTTCGACGGCGCCCTGGATTTCTCGTCGGGACTCGCCGCTGTCCGTCTGAGCTCGGCATGGGGGTTTGTCGATCAGACCGGGAAAATGGCGATCAATCCTCAGTTCTCGGGCGCGCGATCATTCGCACACAGTCTGGCCGCCGTAAAGACGGGCCAGCGGTGGGGATTCATTGATCTAGACGGGAAGACTATCATCCCTCCACAGTTTGTGCTGGCGAATTCCTTCTCGAACGATCTTGCGGCTGTCAAAGTCAGCACGAAATGGGGATTCATCGACGATCAGGGGAAGATGGTCATTAACCCCCAATTCCTCTCCGTCGGCGATTTTTTCAGTGATCTCGCCGCCGCACGATCCGGGAGCAAGTACGGGTACATCGACAAGACGGGGAAACTCGTGATTACGCCTCAGTTCGATGAAGCGCAGGGGTTCAACGATGGAATTGCCGGTGTCCGGATCGGATCCCGACGGGGTTACATCAATTCCTCCGGCAACTACGTGTGGGGGCCGGCTCCGCCAGGGGTGCCGGAACGCGACGAAGAGGAGGAGGACAACTGGAATCCCCTGTTTGCCCCCTGACGGCCTGCCTCGCCGAGAACCGATCCGCAGCAGATACGATTCGCCCTTGCACGGATCACACAAATTGACTATGTTGTTTGCACGCTGTGCGCCGTAGGCGCGCAGGACCAGTGGTGACTCCTTCGCTCTTCAATATCGCAAGTTATCCCATGGGGGTTCATGCCGGCAGTTTCTCCGGTATGCCGGCTCTCGCACCCTTAGGTCAACTTCCAGGCATTTCCTCCCGGCGTTTTCCTCACTCAATTCTGGCCAGGACAAAGGAGCTGTTTTCGCCCTCCCTCCTCTCGAAGAGAAAGATCCCCAAGCTTCCGGATGAAGCGCCCTTCACTGTGCGGAGCATGTGAGAGTTATGCGACGGAGAATCGTACGTGAGAAAGTCGTTCAGGCGCTCTACGCCTATGAGATCGGCGGCGATCCGGTCGAATATGTCATCAAGTGCGTGCTCACGGGCCTCGAGACAAACCCGACCGCGCACAGATTCGCGAGCCGGCTGGTGATTGAGACAATCGCGCACACAGAGGATATCGACCGGGTCCTCGGCCAGCATGTCACAAATTGGGATTTCAAACGCATCGCCGTCCTGGACAGGTTGATTCTCCGGATGGCCATTTGTGAACTGATGTATTTCAAAGAGATTCCCCCGAAAGTATCGGTGAACGAGGCGATCGAACTCGCGAAACTTTTCAGCACCTCCCGGAGCAGCCAGTTCGTCAATGGGATTCTTGATGCCGTTCTTCACGACAGGAAGTCGCCGGGTAGTGTACCCAAATCCGGCCGTGGCTTGTACGAAGGGGATCCCCGGCACACAAAGAAGTTGCCCGTAAAGAACAATTAACACTCCTCTCCAGGCATGTCTGAGTCCCCCTCCGGTTCTGTTCCCGCGAACTCTGCGATAATGTCGCGCGGGCGCATCTTTGCCTGGACGCTCTTCGATTTCGCCAATACCGCATTTTCCGTCATCATCGTCACCGTGATTTATTCACGCTACTTCACGAACCACGTTGCCGGCGGGAGGCGGTGGTTGTGGGGACTCGCGGTGAGCCTGTCCATGATATTTGCGGCTCTGCTTTCGCCACCGCTCGGCGCGGCTGCAGATTTTTCGAGAAGCAGAAAACGCTTTCTCCTGCTCTTCACCCTGGTCTCGGTCCTCTGTACTGCGTTGATGTTTTTTGTCCAGCAAGGAATGGTTGCCACCGGGATCCTCCTCTTTGTGCTGGCAAACATCGGATTCGAAGGCGGCCTGGTCTTCTACGATGCATTCCTCCCCGGTCTCACGGGGAAGAACTCCTACGGGCGCGTATCGGGGTACGGATTTGCCATGGGATACGTCGGCGCACTGGCAGTCCTCCTGATCGTGCTGCTTATCCTTCCGCCGCAAGAGGACCCCGCATATCTCTTCATGGTCCGGATTTCGTTCGTTGTCGCCGCGGCATTCTTCCTTGTGTTTTCTCTCCCCATCTTCTTCTTCGTCCATGAACCTCCGCTTCAAGCGGAGCGCCCACGGTCGATTATCCGGGCAGGCATGTCGCGCTCAGCTTCGACTTTCCGATCTCTTTTTGTCCGAAAGGAATACCCTTCCATAGCCCGGTTCCTGATTGCGTTTTTTCTTTACAACGACGGGATCCTGACTGTCATCGCGTTCGCCGCCATTTTTGCAGAACACATCCTCCACATGTCGGACACCGACATTATCGTCTTCTTCGCCGTCGTCCAGACAAGCGCGATCCTCGGGTCGGTGGTGTTCGGCGTACTGACCGATAAGATCGGTCCAAAACGCACAATCTCGATCACTCTGATCATCTGGATCGGGATCTGTTTCGGCGCGTTTTTTGTCTCTTCCGTGACGATGTTTTATGGAGTCGCTCTTGCCGCCGGAGTGGCCATCGGCTCTTCCCAGTCGGCGAGCAGGAGCCTTATGGCGCTCCTTACGCCAAAAAGTCATGAAGCGGAGTTTTTCGGGTTCTATGACGGCCTCTGCGGAAAGGCCTCGGCAGTTGTGGGACCCATCGTCTACGGCATCATTGCCGATTTGACAAATGAACGGGTCGGGGTTGCCGCGATTGGACTCTTTTTTGCGGTTGGATTGTTTATTCTTCAGGGGGTACATACCGAACAGCCGTCAACAACCGGCTGATTTCGGGGTTTTGATTGGCGCAGAGAGTTTGGTACATTATTCCATGCTTGGGGTCTGTACACAAGCACACCGGTCCGTGGAGGAACAGAGACCGCGCCGGGACCGGCAGCGGTGCACTACCTCCAGACGTCTCCCCGGGATATTTCCGCTTCCATTTAAACCTTATGGCCAGCTACTTTATCTCAGATGTACATCTCGGTCTCGGATCCCCCGCAGAAGAAAAGATCAAAGAGAACCGCTTGCTCGCGTTCCTCCGTGCAATTCAGCCGACCACCGAGCGCCTGTTTATCGTCGGAGATTTATTCGATTTTTGGTTTGAATACAGAACAGTGATCCCCAAGGGATTCCACCGGACGCTGGCCGCGCTTCAGGACTTCACCGATCACGGTATCAAGGTGGAATACCTTCTCGGCAATCACGACTACTGGATGGATAGCTTCTTCGAAGAAGAAATTGGCATCCTGGTCCGCCCAAAGCCCTATGAAACAATTGTCGATGGGAAACGAGTCTATCTGCATCACGGGGACGGTCTCGCGACTCACGATCTCGGGTACAAACTCATCAAACCGGTTCTCCGGAACAAGCTGAGCATTTTCGCGTACCGGTGGCTGCACCCGGACCTCGGGGTAAAACTCGCCCACCGGTCATCACAGACGAGCCGCACCTACACTTCGAAGAAGGACTTCGGGGAAGAGGAAGGAATGATGGCGCATGCCACGAAGATGATCGAGCGCGGTATCGATGTTGTGGTCATGGGGCATCGGCACGAGCCGGCGCTTACTCCAATCGGCGGCGGGGTGTATGTCAATCTTGGCGACTGGATCTCGCACGCCACCTATGGACGTTTCGCTCTCGGGGTGATGCACCTCGACACGTGGAACGGGAAGATGGATTGAACTATGGACACGCCTGAACAACCGAACGAGCAGTCGGCGCCTGCACCCGGGCCTGCAAAACCCCCAATTCTTCAGCCCGCTCCCCCGAAGAAGGGAAGAACCCTGCGCCTGAGCCCGCAAGCCCGCTTGCTCATTGTCGGAGGCATTCTCCTTGCCCTGTGCACCGCGTACGGGGTGTATCTGTTTTCCGGACTCCCTTCCCTTGCGCGCATCGAAAACCCGAAAGCCGAGCTGGCAACGAAGGTGTATTCCGCCGACGGCGAGGTGCTGGATATGTTCTATATCAAGAACAGGTCCCACCTCTCATTTAACGAAATCCCCAAACAGGTGATTGTCGCCCTGATCGCCACCGAAGACAAGGATTTTTACAGTCACTGGGGCGTCGACCTTCCGCGCTTTCTCAAGGCAATGGTGAAGAATGTCGTTTTTCACGCACACGAAGGCGCGAGCACCATCACCATGCAGCTTTCGCGCAACCTCTATCTCGGCCATAGCGACCGGACGATTTTCGACACGGTGACCAGAAAGATACGCGAATTCATCACCGCGATTCAATTGGAGCGGGCTTTCACGAAGGACGAAATCCTGGAGTTCTATCTGAACGTCGTCTATTTCGGGCGCGGTGCGTACGGCATCCAGGCTGCTTCCCAGGTGTACTTCGGCAAGGATCCGGGGGAGCTCTCGCTGCCGGAGACCGCCACGCTCATCGGGCTGGTCAAGGGACCGGGCTATTACGACCCGGTCACCCACCCCGACCGCGCTCTTGCCCGCAGGAATATTGTCCTGTCGCAAATGGCAAAATACGACAATATTTCTCCGGCGGAGGAGATCGAGGCGAAGGCCATCCCGCTCCAGTTGCGATCCGCGGAAGAAATGTCTTCCACCGGCATTGCGCCGCATTTCGTGGAATATATCCGCCAGCAGTTGACGCAAAAAGCGGAAAAGTACGGGTTTGATCTGTACCGGGATGGATTGTCCGTGTACACCACGCTGGACAGTCGGATGCAGCGGGCCGCAAACAGGGCGGTGGAAGAACATCTCGCGATCTACCAGCCGTTGTTTGACAAGCAGTGGATCTGGGCGAAACAACACGAAGCCCTCTTGCAGGTCATCGACCAGACAATTCAGCTTTCACCGGAATACCGGAAGGCGGCCAATCAGCATGACCGCGACAGCGTCGCGAACGCATTGAAGCACGATGCGGCATGGGTCGATTCCGTGAAGCATGTCGCCCAGACGATCGATGTCGGGTTTGTCGCGCTTGATCCCAGGAACGGTCATATTCTGGCCATGGTGGGAGGATCAAATTTCCGGTCGTTCAAGTACGGCCTGAATCACGTCACGCAAATCAAGCGCCAGCCCGGGTCGGCCTTCAAGCCGTTCGTCTACACCGTCGCGATCGATAACGGATACCCGCCGTCGTATGAAATTCTGAACCAACCTGTGACCATCATGATGGCGGACGGAACAGAATGGAAACCTTCAAATTTCGAGGGTGATTTCGGAGGGATGACGACGATCCGCGAGGCGGTGAAACATTCGATTAACCTTGTCGCAGTCCGCGCGATGATCGAAAATATCGCCCCGGTCTCGCAGGTGGTGGAATACGCCCACCGCATGGGGATTTCATCCTATCTTCCCCCCTATGCTTCTCTCGCCCTGGGATCCGGCGAAGTCTCTCCTCTCGAAATCACGAGCGCGTATGGAGTGTTCGCCAATCATGGCGTCCGCGTTGACCCGATTTCCATCCTGAAAATCGAGGACAAGGATGGCAACGTCCTGGAAGACAATACCCCGGCGCAACGGGAGGTACTCAGTGAAGAGACCGCGTTCATCATGACGACGCTTCTGGAAGGCGTCGTGAACGGAGGGACCGGCGCACACGTCCGCGACTATTTCCAGCTCCCGGCCGCGGGAAAGACAGGGACCACAACGGACTTTGCGGACGCCTGGTTTATCGGGTACACGCCGCAAATCACGGCAGGAGTGTGGGTCGGGTTCGATATCAATAGCGTGCACTTCACGAACTGGGACGGTCAGGGCGGACGCGCCGCCGCGCCGATCTGGGGGAGGTTCATGAAGTACGTCTACGAAGACCCGACGATCGGCATGCCGTTGGAATATTTCCAGAAGCCGGACAAGGTCCTTGAGGAGAAGATTTGCACCGAAACGAAGAAGCTCGCCACACCGTACTGCCCGCAGACGATGACGGAATATTTTACGGAGAAGACGCTCCCTCCGAAGTGCGACAAGCATGCGACGGCGCGATGGCAGGAAGGCCAGGATGCCGGGGGGACCATCAGCTTCTGACCGTGAGGACTGCCTTCCTCCTGTATTGTGTATAGCGTGACGATTGTGGGAACGAGGCGAAGGGGAACTGTAGGATTTTGAACGAGGAACTTGTACATTTCAGAGATCACCAACCGGTGTCACACCACGCACCGGTTATAACACCGCGACAGAGTTCTCAGAGTCTCTCTCCGTCGACTGCGCGTCAGAAATTTCCAGAGCTGGAATTTTCCATCCGCGGCCTGTTCACCCCAGCCGGATACCGTTGCAGGTGCTGCCTCCTCTTTGCGCCCTCTCCGGTACTCGACCATACGTCGTTCGACCTGGCAAAAGCACTTCCCGCCCGTGCGAAAACCCGGACGGGATCCATCGTATGTCCATCAACGAGGTCTCAGTGAGCTTCCAATCTTTCGGTCTCGAGAGCAGTCTCATCAACGAAGCTGCCGCTGCGGGATTTACTGAACCGACGTCCTTCCAATCTCTCGCGATTCCCCCCGCCCTGTCGGGCAAAGACGTCCTCGGACGGACGAATGGGAATCCGGGGAAGGCCGAAGCATTCATCCTCCCCCTGCTCCAGCACGTGTCCCGCAATTCACCCGGAGGAGAGGAACCAATGTTCCCCCGTGCCCTGATCCTCGCCCCTACCCGGAAAGCAACGCAGGAAGTTCAGGCTGCGACGTTGCGCTACGGCCGGCAGACGACGGTGCGGGTCATTGGCATTTTCGGCGGCGTGGATATCGAAAAACAAATCAGACTCCTGCGCCGCAGGACCGATGTGGTGGTCGCAACACCGGGGAGATTGCTCGACCACATTGCGCGCGGGAGCGTGAACCTTTCGCAGGTCGGCTTCCTGGTCATCGACGAATCCGACAAAATGGTGGAAATGGGACTTATCCGCGACGTCCGGAAGATCATCGATGGTCTCCAGGCGCCGCGGCAGACAATGGTGTTTGCCGGGGCGTTGTCGGACGAGGTATTGGCGTTCGCCGGCGGCATTCTCCGCGAACCGGTAACGGTGGACGTCGAAGAGGACCTGCGACCCAAAGCATCCACCCGACAACGGTTCTATTCGGCAAGGCGGGAAACGCGAATCCGCATGCTCCTCCAGCTCCTCGAGACGGAATCGATGAGACACGTCATCGTGATCTCCCGAACGGACTATGAAGCGGATCGCATCACGCGGATCCTCAAGGGGAAAGGGATCGCCTCACAGGCAGTCCGCCCGGACTGGACACACAGCCAGCAGGAACAGGCCTACACAGGGATGAAAAATGGGAAGATCCGCGTTCTGGTGGGCACCAATCAGATCGTCGGACAATCGGGGGGAAAGGAGATCGATCACCTCATCAATTATGACTTCCCCCGGGAGGAAGCAACTACAGCTGCAGGAAACGGGTCCCTCGTCGCGCAACGTCCCCCAACAGATACGATAACGTTTGTCACGGATGATGATCGCGCGGAGCTCGACAGAATTGAGCAATCGACCGGTCAGCGGGTTGTCGTCATGCCGTTTCCCAGGAAAGAGGGGCGAAGGATGCCCGAAGGAACGGCCCAGAAGAGGAAGAATGATGGAGGGAGAAAAATGTTCGAACGAAAGCCGCAGCCCGTTCACAAGAAGACCACACCACCGAAAAACCGGAAGAAGAATCCTATCGTGTTCGCCCGCAGAAAAAAGCCGGTCAAGAAGATGGAGACGTTTTCCTCCGATCTTGGCGGCGCCGGATGGTCGGGCTATTGATTGCTGCCCGCTCTCGGTCGCCCGATCGAGATCAATCCACCATCGCTTCCCAATCGATGGAATCGTCGGCCTCAGCCGCAATCGGCCGGACGGTCGGTTTCTTCCGATCACCAAGTATGAACAGCGGAATCGATGCCAAAGCCAGCAGTGTTGCCATTTTCCAGAACCGCATGATGTGCCCCCGATAGTGTGCGAACGACCCTTACTGATCGAGTATACGTTAAAGGGACGCGTTTTGTTGTGATAGCAAGCACACATCGGTGAAATAAATTCAGCGCGCAGCCCTCCCCCACTCCTTGTTCGGTTCTGGTCCCATGGTAAAGTCGATCGCTCCACCGTTCTTCATTTCCTTGTACGGGAGGATCGGCGAATCCCACCGTTTCCCATTCACCTTCACCGATTGAATATAGATGTTCCGCGGAGAAAGATTTCTTGCCGTCATCGTGAACACTTTGCCATTCGAGAGGTGCATGGTCGCCTCCGGGAGAGCCGGGCTTCCGATGACATACTCCCCGGACCCGGGACAGACGGGGTAGAACCCCAGGGCCGTGAAAATGTACCAGGCCGACATCTGCCCGCAGTCGTCGTTGCCACAAAGGGAGTTCGGCTTGTTGCCGTACTGGGTGTTCATAACCTCGTGTAATCGTTCCTGTGCCTTCCAGGGTTCTCCGGCGCACGAATAGAGGTAAATGATATGATGACTCGGTTCGTTTCCATGCCAGTATTCGCCGATGATCCCCTTGATGTCATCGACCCCGCGCGTGCTGTCGCTTGCCTGGACCATGAAGAGAGAGTCGAGCTTTCCGCAAAACCGCTCTTTGCCCCCCATCAGGTTGATCAGACCCGGGATATCCTGTGGAACGTACCAGCTGTATTGCCAGCTCGTCCCCTCCGTGAAATCGCCGCCTTCGACGTAGAGATGCGGGTCAAACGGAACCCGCCAGTTTCCGTGCGAATCCTTCCCCCGCATCAAGCCGTACGCCGGATCAAAGAGGTTTTTATAATTCTCCGAGCGTTTCATGAAATACGCGTAGTCCTGCTCATAACCAAGCGCCTTGGCCATCTGAGCCACGCACCAGTCGTCGTAAGCGTATTCCAGTGTTTTCGAGACCGATTCATTTTCCCTGTCGAACGGCACCCACCCCAGCTTCGCGTACGTCATCATGTTGTCGTAGTGGGGATTCATTGCGGTCGCCCGTACCGCCTGGTAGGCCCTTCGGGCGTCAAATCCTTTCACCCCGTTGAGAAAGCCATCGACAATTACCGGGACTGCGTGATAGCCAATCATGCACCAGGTTTCGTTGCCCTGGAGAGACCAGACGGGGAGGAGATGTTCCACGCTCTGGTCGTAGTGTGCAAGCATGCTGTTGATCATATCGGCATCCCGGCCGGCTTGAATCAACGCGAACAGCGGATGAGTCGCACGATAGGTATCCCAGAGAGAGAAGATAGCGTAGTTGGTGAACCCCGCAGCCTTGTGAGTATTGTGGTCCAGCCCTTCATAGTCTCCGTTGACATCCTCATACAGACACGGGGCAAGGAAGGCGTGATACATCGAGGTATAGAAGGTCTCTTTTTGCTCCTGTGGACCCTGGATGCGTATCCGTTGGAGTTCATGCTCCCAGGCTTCACGGGTATCACGGCGTACCTTGTCGAATCCCCACCCCGGTATCTCCGCGTCGAGATTCTTTCGTGCATTCTCCGCACTCGTTGCGGAAATGCCGATCTTCACCATGATGACTTCGTTTGTGCGTGTCCTGTAGTGTGCCAGGAATTGTATGTTCTTCCCGGCTGCCTCTGCGGCGCTGCGGAACCGGTAGGTATTGTAGATGACCGGTTTGCCATCGCTCACGATCCGGAAATCATCGAACTTCCGGGAGTAGCGGGCCGCAAAATACAGCCCCCGGTCTTTCGCCCACCCGTTCACAAGATGAAAACCGGTGACGGTGGAGTCGTCTTCCACACGAAGGCGCGACCACACGACATTCCACCGGAGGACGTGAGTGAGATCGGTGAGAATGAATGCGCTATCGCTCGCCGGAAAGGTCAGCCGGATGATTCCCGAGCGCGGAGCCGCCGTGAGTTCAACCTGGACGCCGGGGTCGAGCATCTTCACGCGATAGTAGCCCGGCGAGGACTCTTCGTCGTTGTGAGAGTACCGGGAACGATAGCCGGAATCGGGGAACGCCTTTGACCCGGGAATCAATTTTGGCGTCCCGACGACGGGAGTGAAAAGGAAATCGCCCAGGTCGGGAATTCCCGTCCCGTTCAGATGGGTGAGGCTGAAGCCGATAATCGAGCTGTCGGAGTATTCGTAGCCCGACGCTGTCTCCCACAGTTCCATCTCCGTGTCGGGTCCCAGCTGCATCATGCCGAAGGGCGCAGAGGGTCCGGGGAAGGTATTTCCGTCGCCTTCTGTGCCCACGAACGGCCGGACGAAGTCGACGAGGGATCCGGCACTTCCCTTCTCCTGGGCAAGGGCCGGATTCGCCATAAGGAGGCCGCAGAGAGTGAATGCACTGAACATCATCACTGTACGGTGTCGATTTTCCATAGAAATCTTCCAAGTTAAGTAGTGAACAATCACTTGAGTTCAAACGAATCGGAGGGCCCGGATGTTCTGAACGACGGAAGGTGAACACTCCAGTGAACGGTCGAAGAACGTACCGCTATTTTCCCAGCCACACGTCCAGCGCTGTGGTGATCCTCCTCCGCTGCTCCTCAGAAAGATCTTTGATTTTCGTCCTGTGCGAGCCACCCTCCTTTACGATTTTGAACGCGTTGGTCTTGCCGGAAAGCTCCATCGCAGTGGCACCCCACAGATCATTCCCGCCGTAAATATAGATAATATTGTTTCCGTGATCACGCAACCAGGTGTAGACATTGTACATCGTCACGGGATTGAATTTCAGCTCTGTGTTCCTGGGGGCGAGAATGATGTTTGTCGGATTTGTCACCGTCGTCAGCAATCCCTTGAAATCCGTGATGTCATAACCATAGTACCCGATCTCGGTGTACGCCTGATACTGGAACGGTTCGTACAGCTTTATCCCCTGGTCCGAATAGTAGAACAGAGTTGAAACCCGCTGCAGGTAATTGAACAGCGTGTCGGCAGGTGCATCGAGAGGCGGGATGGCACTGACCGAACTGCCGTATTGCCAGAACGCGCAGGGGTATTCGAGGACGCAGTACTCGTACGCCATTGTCTTTCCCAGGGAAAAGGTGAAGCGACGTTTTGCGGCCAGAGAGTCGACCAGCGGCAGCATTTCCTTCTCGCGTTTCAACAGAGCAATCTGAAACTGTTTGATTCTTTCCCGCTCTTCTTCAGTTCCGACGGTGCGCAGGAACTTGAGAATCCGGGGATCCTCCTGTGACAGGTTCACCGGGGCGACATAGGCAACGCTCGCCTCCACATCATTCGGGTAGTAATACCGGTAGAACAGGGTGGTTTGACCTCCCTTGCTCGTTCCGCTGCTGATCCATTTTCCGGGATAGATCTTCTTCAGCAGCATGACAACATGATGCAGATCGTCGGCGGACTGCTTTGTGGTGAGATACTTCCACTCAAGCGAATCCGGCGTCGATTTTCCGAAGAAACGATGTTCAACAATCACCTGGTTGCACTGCAGAAGAGTCGCCAGCTCTCTTGCCTTCCCCCCTCCATGGACAGCATAGCCCTCTGTTTCGAGGAGGACGGGTTTCTGAACGTCGACGTGAGCAAGAAACACCGATTGGAGGAACACTGCCTTTCCAGGGTTTGCATGGTCGAGAGGCTGACGCACGCGGAATTCGTACCCCGCGCCAAAGATCGAATCCGTTTTCAGTGGTACAATATCGGCAATGTCCGGAAGCGACTGTAACTCCTTGAGAAGGGCATCGTTCTGGGCAATGGCGAAGGAGGCCGCCAGGAACGTGAGAACCACCAGTTTACGCATCATGCCGAAGTCCCCTCAAACGAGATTTTTCACCACTTCACAAATGTCGCGAGCCGGAGAAGCTCCCGCTGTTCGACGACGACTTTCCCTGCGTCGATCCCCGACCATAGCGGCGCCCGCTGTGCGCACCGTGCACTGCTTCTGGAATCGGGCAAGCGACCTGAACGCAAGGTAAATATATTCCGCGAGGAAAACGAGATCTCCCGGTTGCAGGTTGACAGCATGGTGTCCTCGCTTCTCTTCTTCCTTTGACGTACCTTGGTCGCGTGTCCAGATTATCCAGAGGCTACGACCATGAAACGCATCATTCTCCTCCCTGCTCTTCTCCTCCTCCTTCTTTTTTCCGCTTGCACACGCCAGAGTGCCGAGCACCCGTATGTCGAGCGCGGTATGTCGCGGACCGAAGTCACGAACATCATGGGTGCTCCGGTGAGGGTAGACAGCATACAGCATGTTCTCACGTTCAATTTGGGGCACATGAGCAGTGACATCCTCGATTCTCTCCGTCGCACGCTTGACGAGACTGAGGCGGGAAGGATGCTCATGGGTCATCCCGTCGATTCTTCCCTGGTCAATATTCATTACTTCAATTGGTACTACGGACCCGAGGTGATCGATACGATGTTCACGTTCGATTCCACCGAATCGCCCAAACCGGGACTGGACAAATTCTGGTATGTGATTACCAAGCAGCGGGCGGTCACCTTCGACGGGGACGGGGGACGGGTCACAGCGAGGGGATTTCTGGTGTTGAAGGTGGCTCAGCGCTAAGCTTTACGGGCAACCGCACTGCCGACAAGCATGAGCAGGTCGAGGCCGGCATGCCTGCCACAGAGTTTTTGATCTTTTCTTTACGCGTGGTCCTTCATTCTTTGCAGCCCTTTCATTGCGATCGGGCCTCCGCCGTTCTATTTTAGACCTCGTGAAGAGTGTCGGAGGCCTTATGTTGACTTTGGGAATCTGGTTTGCAGCAGCCTTCCTGTATGTGATGCACACGGTGCGTCTCGCGGTCCTCATCCGGCATTCAGAATCCCTGCACCCACAACCGTCGGCTCAGGAGGAAGACTTCCTGAACCATCTGCCGCTGAGGAATGAATCATTGAGCCCCCGGAAGGGGATGGCCGATCAGGACGAGTCACATCCCACTCATCGCTGGACGCACCGGAACATCGAAGGGCATGACGCAAATCGATCCTAGACTTCCACAAGATCGCAATAGTAGAACCTGTTTTCTCGCAGGACCTTCTCTCCCAGACTGATCTGAATTCGCTTCTTGAAGATTGGGCCGTCATACACAAACGTGTGATACTCGCCGTTCTCACCGCACGGGTCAGCGCCGGGGGGCAACTCCGACAGAAACGATTCGTCGATCTCTCTGCCAGCGAGGTGCTCTCCCAGAACCGTCGTGTCAACACAAGTAGTGACTGCCTTGAATCCGGCTGCAATAAAAGAACGGGCCAGTTCCTTTGTCTCCCTTTTCCAGATGGGAAACAGGCAGCGCATATTCGCTGAACCAAGCTTCTCTTCCCTGTACTTCCGCAAATCCTCCAGAAAAATGTCCCCAAATACCACGGACGAAACACCTGAGTCCTGATACTTTGCAAGTGCTTTTGCCATGCTCGACTCATACTCTTCATTGGACGCATTCTTCGGGATGGACACTTCTTCAAGCGGCAGGCCGATCGACTCTGCCTGTCGCTCAAGGAGAGTCCGTCTCACCCCGTGCATACTGACTCTTTGATAGTCTCTGGTCACAGTAGTCATCAACGCAGCCACTTCATAGCGTTGGCTGCTCAGAGTTTCAGCAAGCGCCAGGGCGCTGTCTTTCCCGCCGCTCCACGACACCAGAACACGTTCCATCCTCTCCTCCAATCCGTCCAATGGCAGGGGCCGGGCTGCCATGCCAGGGACCCTGTGAGATTACTTTCACCTGTGCTCAGAGGACACGCCTCGCCCGCCCACGGCGGTTGGCGTCAACCTGTTCTGTCCTTGAATAATGTGTTGCCTTTGACCAACCATGAAATACCGAATGCGAAGAGGGCAACAGATTCCAGAATCAACACCGGATTCAAATTCGCGATGGCGGTACTCCGAAAAGCCAGTGTGTACACTATGTTGCAAACAATTGTGATAATCAATACCGCACCGCATGCACGGTAGATCGTATTCCTTCGTCTTTTTTCCTTCCCAAGAGCACCTGGTCCACGTCTCGTAAAGAGGATTGTCGAATAGAAGGACAATGAAAGGAAAAATAGTGCGGCGAACGTCAAATGGAGATATTCGGATATATTATCGTCGATAAGAAACATTCCAACTTTAACGACCTTCCCCGAGTACATCGCTGTGGGGAAGATGATCATGCCCAACGCGAACGCCCCACTGATGTTTCCAACGACGTTATCGATTTTTTCGTAACCGTTATAAGATATCAGAAACAGGGAGACGGCAGAGAGCAATCCGACAAGGACGTCGCGCATGTTGGTGTAATAATAGCCGCTTAATGATCCCTGGACATGAAGTCCCTCCTGGAGAAACCCACCCACGACGACAACAAGAGGCAATGACATTGCCAGGATGCCAATCAATCTTCGCAGTGTTAAGTAGGAGATTATCAGACTCTTGTTTTGATCCTTTGACATGGTAGCACCCTTGGTTCACTGAACACATTTGTGTATAGATCCCAGGCGAAGGCGGAGCCGGATAAAAGTAACAAAGTGAGTAGGATTCCACAAGGGAAGAAGCAGTAGGCAGTATGCAGTAGGCAGAAAACGTTCTCGGCGGTACAGTAATGGCAAGGGAGAGTACGTGCGAAGAAACGGAACAGGTTTTCTACGATGGTGTTTCACGAGAGATGATAAGGATGCGGGGAGTTACAGGCTCGCGGGCAAGATCAACGGCCGGATGAGACACTACCATCCGCACTCTTCGCGGGTCCATTTGGCGGTGGGCTCGGTGATTTCCGTCCTGCATATCGGGCCCAACTCTCAGCGGTTTTCCTTGTCTGAATTATCGGGAAAAATATCCTTCATGAGGAACCGCATCGCTTCCTCTGCGTCGCGGAACAATTTGACGTTCAAGCCCGAGTTCACGGCAACCGTCTCCATAAAATCGTGGGAGTGATCATTCGGGCTCACCAACGTGGCCACGCGCGCGAATCTGTCGATCCCTTCCATTTTTTGCATATCCGAATATGCAAACTTGAACGTTTCCATTTCCCCGTCTGTGTTCCTTGCCTCGGTCACATCTACAAGGTATCGTCTGATCTTCAGTTGCTTACCCAGCGCATGAGCTTCCAAATTCAGCTGCATCGCGGTCTGTCGGGTGATGTTCCCTTTAATCTTCAGGATGATGAACAAGCCGTCTGTTGAAGGGGTAATTGTGTAATCCATGGTTGGACTCCTCTCGGTAGGCCGAAACAGCTACGGCCATCGGGCAACAGCTGATCTACGCCGGGTACAATGGATCCCACCAACTCCCATAAAACACAAAAAGCTTCCCCCTATCCCCACGGACAGAAAAAAGCATCCCCTGTTTACCAACGAGGTTCTTCGAGAATGTACTCCAGAAAAGTGAGAAGGTCAATCGGCGGATGGCAACGGGTTGCTCTTGTCCGTCCCCACCGATTCCCGCGCCGCTCGCCAGGCGCAGGGCAGGTGGTCGCGACTGATAATCGATAAGCAGGCAGCAGCGGCACGCAGCGGGCAAAATGCTGACCCTCTCGCTCCTTATTTCACGAGGAGCATCGTTTTTGTTTCGACATAGCTTCCGGCTTGCATTCGATAGAAGTAGATGCCGCTTGAAAGATGCGATCCATCGAATCTGAATTCATGATAGCCCGGGCCAACCTCGCCGTCCACCAACTGCCCGACAAGCTCGCCTAACGTGGTGAAGACGGTAATTCGGACCGCCGATCGCGTTGGAACTCCAAACCGAATAGTGGTTGTTGGGTTGAACGGATTGGGGTAGTTGCCTTTCAAAGTAAATGTCGATGGAATCCCGAGCTTCAGATCGGTGATCCCGGTCGCTGGTTCGAACGTGGCACTCTCCGTAATGACGCTGTCCATTGTGATAATCGCCGTCGTATCACTCCCGCTATAGGAACCCTTCCCTGCTCCTGTCCACCCGCTGAGCTTCCATCCTGCTGATGGCCGGGCGGTGATGTGAACTTCACTGCCATATTTGAACCAGCCGCTCGACGGTTCTACGACTCCACCGTTGTTCTGATTCATCGTCAGGAAGTAGGACGTGTCGAAGATTGCGGTATAGGTTGTACCAACCCCCGGTGTCGTGACATTGTGCGACATGGAGTCACCGTCGCTCCATCGGTTCCACGTATATTGCATTCCCGGGTGGGCAGATTGAACCGACGTGACGCTGATTCTGTGAACCGTCCCCGTTGACCAGACGAACCACTTCGTATCGGTATAGGTTGAGTCATCGACGATGAAAGTACATCCTTGCGGCGTGGCTTGAACCTTGATCAAGACATCTCCCGGAGGAGGCGGATCGACTACGAATGTCGGGATCGTTCCCCATGTGCCACCTTCGGAAAGGACATACGCCCCATTCCTCAGTATTTGTGCCCCCGCCACATGGAAGTATCTTCCTGAATCGGGCGGCATAACGGTAAAATCGAATGTGTCCTTCGCTCCTCTTGCCATATCTCGCGCGGAGGTAACCCCCTGGAAGTCGTACCCCATTTGCTTGTCTCTATCGAGCGTCAAGCCACACTCCACCCTTTGCGGAATGCTTCCTTGTTCGTTCGGATTGGTTATTTCGATGGAGACCTCGAGAAGTGTGCCGAATGGTACGTTTCCGGTTACAGGAGTATTTGTGGTCTTCTCATAGACGTTGATGTTCGACGTGTACGGCGCGTTCCTGTGGAATGTTACCGCCGTTGTTTCTGCCCCTGTTACGTTGAGCCCTTCGAGCGTCCCCCAGTATTCGCTGCCGTAGATCTTCGCAGGATTGGATGCGATGCAGTTTACCTGGATGGTATAGCCCGTATCGGTCTGCACTTCATTGAAACCGGCGGAGCCCGTTGAATCAGTGTTCTGGACCTGCAGGAACTGCGCATTTTTGTCAAAGAGGGACACTGTTGCATTGCTACCGACGACGCCGTACCCCGGAATATTTTGGACACTGACTCGAAGCCAGCCAAAATGTGCGGCCACGGATCTCGTTATCTCTGACAATGAACGTCTCCATACGCCGCTGGAACCGGTTCCGACAAAAAGATTTGTGTCGGAAACAGTCATTGAATTGACTGCATCCTGAGGCAAATTCTCATTGACTGCTGTCCACTTCTTTCCTCCGTCAATCGAGCAAAAGACGCCGCTATTCGAAGTGCCGGCAAACAGGCTTGCGCCGCCGTTGATGCCTGGGCCTGACACAAGAGACTGAATCACGGTGTCCGTTAGTCCGTTATTAAGAGCAATCCAACTTGTCCCGCTGTTGGTGGAACGAAAGACGCCAACATTGGTCCCAGCATAGAGTTTTGTGTCGATCTCCACCATTTTGCAGAAACTCGGAAACGGCGCATCTGCGTAAGTCCAGTTTGTGCCGTTGTTGGTAGAAACGAACACCCCCGCCGATGTCCCGGCAAAAAGATGCGTTCCGCTGGCTGCAAGAGACTTGTCGTCCCGAATAGTCATACCGGTATTGGCGGTTGTCCAGCTTATCCCGTCGTTGGTGGAGAGAAAAACACCTCCATAATAGGTCGCAGCAAAGAGATCCGTGCCTGAAAATATCAGAGCGTGGACCCAATTATGATCCGGCCAAGTAATGTCAGGCAGACCATTGTTGACTCCATTCCATGTTGCTCCGCTGTCAACGGAACAATACACGCCGTCTTGAGTCGCGGCAAATACATTTCTCCCGGAGATCGCGAGGGCGTAAATGACGTAACTTTTGTCTGTGTGTGTGGGGAGAGTATACGGAGGCAAGCCATGGCTCGCCGAGTGCCAGTCTCTACCACTGTTGGATGAGACGAAGACACCGTTGTGGGAGGTACCGGCAAAAAGATTTGTACCGCTTGATTCTAAACACTGCGCAGAACCTACGGTGCTATTGATTCCCCGCCAAGAGAAGCCACTATCAGTCGATCGAAAAATGCCGTAGTCCGTTCCAGCAAAAAAAATCGCACCGCCAGCTCCGTTCGGGCATGCCAGGAGGGAATAAACGTAACCAGTACCGTAGCCTATGCCTGTCGAAATCCAATTCGTTCCGCCGTCAGTGGAAAGGTATATGCCGAGACCACCGGTTCCGGCAACAATGGTACTATCAGAAACCACCTGACAGGAGATGCCCGATCCACCTCCGTAGAGATTTGCCAGGCCTAAGTAGGTCCAGTTTGTCCCGAAATCTGTCGATCGGAAGAGACCGCCGTAAACCGCTGAATAGAGTGTGGTATCTCCGTTTCCGGTGGTGGAAATGGCAAGAGTCGGTTGGGCCGTAGACGGCAACCCTGAGTTCACTGCACTCCAGGTTGTGCCGTTGTCAATAGAATGGAATACACCCCCTCCCGTTGCCGCGAAGAGATGGTCTCCGACACCTGCAATAGTCCAAACAGCATTGTTGGTCAGCCCGCTATCGGCGGCCATCCAGGTTTCTCCATTGTCGGTGGAGGAAAATATCCCACCGCCTTTCGTCCCTGCGAAGAGTTTCGACCCGGAAGCCGCGAGCGTAGTAACAATCATGTTGGTCAAACCGGTATTTCCGGCATGCCAGTCAGAGCCATGATTCGTCGAAATGAAAATACCGCCACCATTTGTCCCGGCTATCAGAAGCAGTCCTCCGCCGCCATCAATCGGGAGGAGGGAGAGGACATTGGCGCTGGTTAGCCCGATAGCTTTCTCGGTCCACGTTCCGCCATAGTCGGTGGAACGTTCGACATTTCCCCCTGTGAGACCTGCAAAGAGATCAATTCCACCCGACCCATTCGGAGCAAACGTGATTGCGTTCGCGTGACCGGCCCCTGATCCGCTTGTGTTGACCCATTGGGCAATCGACAGACTCACAGTGAGCAAGCTCCACAAGATCAGCAAAAGGCATCGGCGAGGGTTTTTCATGGCGTGCCCCCTGACAGGATGACAGCGTGACGACAAGCTTTCAAAGCACCGTGGCTCCACATTCTGAGGAATGCGGCCATCGAGTCCGTCGGTTTAAATTTTTTTAAATCTAAAATCTAAATTCTAAAATCTAAAATGTAAAAAGCCCTTCCATCAAATCACTCTGACGAACGGGCTTCATTTCAATGAGCATGGGGAAACGCCAGCCGAACCTTTCGCGCCTGCACCCATGCCAGGTCTTCGGTTGTCCTCTAGTGAATATTACTGTTTCCCTTTTCGATTGTCAAGAAGATGTGACGGGAAGCACGAAGGATGTTATGACTCGTTAGAAATGTCATAGAGTGCCATCTTAGGACTTCCTTCATACTGCGGAATCCCCTCGATGGCGAACAAACTGATGATGAGTCAAAAGGAACGAAATCACCTCTTTGTCATCAAACAAGTTACCAACGGCCGGCTTTCGACGCGCGAAGCCGCGAAACTATTGACCCTGGCCGGCGTCATGTAGGGGACGGTCCCCAGCGGCACTCCACTCTGCGTTCCTTGTGTTCCTCCGCTTGTTCTGGCCAGGCCGAAATCCATCACTTTGGCCTGCCCGCGCTCGGTGATCATCACATTGCTGCTTTTGATGTCCCGATGCACAATGCCCTTCTCATGCGCAGCCTGCAACCCTTCTGCCAACTGGACGGCAATGGCGCGCGCCTCCTCGAGCTCCAGGGGTCCGGTCTTTATTTTCTTGTCAAGCGTCGACCCTGTGTACGCGGCCATCGCAATGAAGACGCGACCGTCGGGAGTCTCATCGATTTCATAAATCGTGCAGATATTGGGATGGTCGAGAGAGGAGGCGGCTTTGGCCTCGCGGACCAGTCGCAGCTTATCCTGCTCGTCCGCTGCGAGATGAGGGGGAAGGAACTTGAGGGCAACGAATCGATCGAGTCGCAGGTCATGGGCCTTATAGACGATGCCCATCCCCCCTTCACCGAGCTTTTCGAGGACCTTGTAGTGAGAAACGGTCGAACCGATCATCGCTGCGCCATGGTGCTCCATGCAAACACAAGAACCCACCGGCATCGAGAGGTGGAAAAGAACATATCGATTCGAGCACGGAAAAGCAATTGGGGCAGAGTGACTGGGTCGTTCTCCCACCACACCGGCCACAGACATTCGCTGCGGGCCTCGCCCACCGCGATAGAACTCACCGGAGCAGCAGAAGCTTGCGCGTTTGCGAAAACTCCCCCGTCTGAATGCGATAGAAATAGACACCACTTGCAAAATGTCTGCCGTCGAAAATGACGGAGTGTGCTCCCGCCGCCTCTTCGCCGTCCACCAGATCTGTCACTTTTTGTCCGAGCGTATTGTAAATTCGGAGCAGGACGTGTGAGCGCTGCGGGAGAGTGTACCGAATCGTTGTGGTTGGGTTGAACGGATTGGGAAAATTCTGTTCGAGCGCAAATCCCGCCGGAGCCGGGGGCACCGGCGCCGCTACGACGGTCCCGTAGAATTCGTAAGTGTCACCCGGCTTAATGGGCTTCAGTGTTCGAATGGTGAAAACATCCCCGGCGGCGGGCGCACTTGAATAGGGAGGGACATCAAAGGTCATTCCCCATGTGAGTTGAAGCTGCCCGGTCGAATCGGGTTCCAGGAGATAAATCTCATCCTGGTAGGAGAGAATGCCGTTCCCATCGTTGTCCAGATAACCGACAGAGGCCTTACGTTGCGCGGTGATGTTCCACACCGAAAACTGAAGAGGTGCTTCCGGCAGGCTCAGGACCGCCGACACGGAGGTATCGACATCATGGTCGGCAATGGTAATCTGATAATCCGAAGGACTGGGATATCCTCGTAAGGTCGTCGTATCAAAGGTGATGACCGGCGAGAAGACCAGGAACCTCTGCGTCGATGTGCCTTGCGACCAATGCGTTCCCTTGGAGTCAGGTATGGCCTGAGCATAGTCCGTGATGACAAGGCGGATCCCGTCGAACAGCGGTCCTTCCGTCACCCCGTCAAAGTGCGAGGCTCGTTGAACCACGGTCATGTGTCTCGTCAGGTCCATCACATCATACGTTTTCAGTCCCAAGGAATCTTCAAAGGTCACCCGGTAGGAATCCCCCGTAAGGGCTGACGAGTCCACGACATCAACCTTGACGACTGTATTGCTTCCTCCGACCGTTGCGGTCGGCGTAGGGCCGCTCGCCCGCCGCGAGGATTTACTGAAGAGAATTGTTGCGTCGCTCCCCGAGAGCGAGCCGTCCGAAACGAGAACACGGAGCATGGCGTGCGTCGTGTTCGGTAAGTCAAGCACCTGAACCGAAAGGCTCCGTGGAAGCGGACTCGATTCCAGTCCTGTGGTTCCCAGGTCGTGGTATGTCTGTCCGGTGTCGGTACTGAACTCGACAGTAACGGTAAGTGCGTGCCCCTCAGGGTCCGCCGCAACAACCGGCAGGGAAATGGAGTCGGACGCAACACTAGTAGCGGCAAATCCTTCCCCCCATGGAATGACATGTACCGTGGGTGCGCCGTCACCGGCGTTGTCAACGCGGACGAAACCGGATTCGTCTTTCGCGTAACAGTACCCCGCCGGATGTCTAAGGAAGGCTTTAAGAAGCCCAAGACCGCAGTCGGGCACCGTTAGGGTGTTCCAGGAAAAGGTGCCGGTGTTTGGAGCATTCGTCGTGATGGGGGTCCAGCGGTCTCCGCCATCTGAGCTCCACCAGAGTTCGATCGTGTCGGCCGGGGTCCCTCCGGTCCAGGTTATGTCCTGTTGATCGTGCAGGGATGGGTAGCCGTTCAAGCCGGTCAGGTGGAGTGCCCCTGCAGTTCGTTTGTAGTGATCGAACACCCATTCATGAAGATAGGGATTATCATAGGATTCGTTCCAGATGACATGGCCGCCGTATTGGTATTCCGTATAGAACAGGTCGTCATGCGCGAGGACGGCCCTGTGGATGAGACTGTCCGGCATGCCGCGGTAGTCGCTCCCGTGTCCGTTGGTGAAGACCACCGATCTCCCGAGTTGTTCCATAGTATCAATCAGCGTGCGGGATTTGCTGACAGGGACAACATTATCGATAGCCCCGTGAAAGTCCCAGATCGGGATATCATTGAATTGGGGGTCGTGAATGGTGTCCAGCCCGCCGCTCATCGGGACTGCGGCCGCGAACTTGTCGGGGTAGCGGTCGATCAATTCCCAGGTCCCAAATCCGCCCATCGACAATCCGGTCACGATCAACCGGTTTGTGTCGATGGAGTATTGTCGGCAGAGCGAGTCCACCAGATTGATCAACACGTCGTCAAACGGCGACCATCCGTCGGGTGTGGGGCATTGTGGTGCAGCGACAAAGCACGGATGCACGGCCTGGTTGACCGGATCCGCCCACGTTGTGGCCATGCGGTATGCCGTGAGCTGTGCCAGGTTGTCGGAGCCACTTTCGCCGGACCCATGGAGAGCGAGGATGAGCGGGTACGATTTGGTGGAGTCATACCCGTCAGGGATGAACAATCGATACGGCAGGGCACCCCCCTGATAGGGTTGCGAGCGTGCCACAAACTTCGCCGCGATATCGGCCTGGCTGAACGCAGTGCCGCAGGCCCCGAGGATGATGGCGCCCAACGTGAGAACAAGGCATCGTCTCATACGAAGAGCCTCTTGTATGAATGAACGTGTGACATGAGCCATGGCCGGGTTTCGACAATCAGCGGATCGGGACTTGAGGGATGGTCGCTGTCCGCCGTCATCACCAAACCTTTGATCCGGGTGACATCACGGAAATGCGCTTAAGCCGGGACAGAGATCGAGCGACGACCAGGAGAAACGGGAAAGGAGAGGGAAGGTTCACAGAGAACTGAGTATATATAGGATTTCGGGTGCACTTTATCAAGCGAATTCCGTCCGCAGAGAGGGAAGAAAGGAAGGTCTGGTGAGGAATGTAAAAGGGTAAATATCAGCTCCACGAATCGTGGGAGCGGGAACAATTCCCGTTGATTGGGAATCCTCCCTCTGATTGAAGGTCGAGTCTTGATCCTTGCGAAGAATCGGTCCACCCCAGGGAAAAAGGAAACGGATCGGATTTGTTGCCCCACTTGGACCTCTTGTGTGTAACTTTTTCTGTTTACGTGGATATTATAAGTACGCATGGAAAAGGAACAGACGAAATTTCAGGAGTTGTACGAACGCTACGCGAACGATGTCTTTCGCTTCTCCTTCTGGTTGAGCGGCGATCCAGAAGTGGCAAAAGACATCACGGCGGAAACTTTCATCAGGGTCAGGACCTCAGACTCCGAAACGCGGATGGATTCGGTCACAGCGTACCTGTTGGAAAGACTTGGCGAGAGAAGGAGATTCACCGGAAAGTTCTTCACGGAATTGATGTTCTGCTGAGGACCCGCTCCGTCGAGCCCGAAGTCCCGTCCGGTTGAGCGGTAGTTCCACCTACCGCGTCATTCCCGCACGGCGTTTGTGCGGAATGTTGTGCGGGACACAACCGATGGACGGTAGTCTTCAGTCAATCGACTATTGTCAATCGCATTCGCCATCCCCCGCAATGAGAGGATTCACCGGAGCAGTAAGGACTTCTTGGTTGCGACGAACGTGCCTGCCTTCAATTGAAAAAAGTACACCCCGCTCGCCATCCTTCCCGCATCCAGCACGACGCGATATCGTCCAGCCGTCTGGTCAGAGTTCACAAGCGTCGTTACCTCTTGGCCCAGAATGTTGTACACCCGAAGCGTCACATGCGTCTCCTTCGGGAGTTCATAGCTGATCGTTGTCGTAGGGTTGAACGGGTTCGGATAGTTCTGCGACAGCGCAAATGAGGCAGGGATATTGGCCGTCTGGACAGCGAGAACAATCGAAGGATTGAAGATCCAGGCATCGGCCGACGTGGGCTGATGATAGGCTGTAATCTGGAATTGGTCACCCGCAACCCAGGGTGCCTCGCTACGACGTGCACAGGTCATGACCCACATTATCGGGGTCGCTGTGTTGATGAGATTGATCTGCAACGCCGGATCGGGTGTGGCACTGTAGGGTGTTGAGAAGATCAGACATATCTCTTGCGCGACGCTGTTGTCGTCTGTCGTAATGCCGGGCCAATACCGACCATCGACCTTTCCTCCAACTGCGTTGTTCTCCATCATCCCGACCGACAGCCGGGTAGGGGGACTGGTCTCCATGTCCCACGCCGAGAGAGGAACCGAGTAGTTGAAATCCTGATACGGCAGTCCAGGACTCTTGGTGATAATCCACGGAGCGAAGGTCGAATCAAAGGGATCCGCAACGGATCCTCTCAGGTAGCGATATCCACGCGAGAAGTTGTCATCCGTCGGTGTTACCCTGGGGTCCCACAAGGCGACATTATCCACGGCGGCCAGCTTGAGCAACACGTTGTGATATTGTGACGGTGTCGTCAAAGTGGTTGCGACGCCTAAATACGCAAAATGCCCGGCCATCCCAATAGTGCCGAAACTGGTGTCATAAGCAAACGGGTCGCCCGCGCTACTGAAGCCTTCGAGCCCCAAACCGGGGTATCCCCCGATCGGCGAAAACCGCCGGGTACCCTTGCGGGGATGCTCCATTGCTCCATCCCCGAATTTGCACTGACTGATCCAAGGAGGATTTTGAACCCGTCCACAATCGGGCTCGTATGTCCCAGGTTGTCCGGCAATGCGTGATCCTGGATGAGGAAGACGCCCGTCGAGGAGTCTTTCACGGAATACCCGCTGAGTCCCCCGTTGAGTTCCCCGCCGCGGATGACATAGAGGTGGTTCTTGACCTTGGATGAATCGACGATCAGGATGTCAAAATCTCCGGAGGTGGTCCCGGCGATCCGTGTGAGCGGCGAGTGATAGACAATGGAGTGAAGCGGCCTCACCGGGAAAACGAGCGTGTCTTGCCATACGTTATGATTTTGATCGAAGACCAGGAGTTCGACGCTGAAGGTTGAATCGGTGTATTGCGGCGAAACATTAAACACCTGGTACGAATTCGGATTCATCGCGTCGTAGCTCAACGGTTGTGTCGAGTTGCCCGGGAGCAAAGGAATGATGATCGTGGCGATGGGATACGACAACGGGTTGGCCGTGATGCTGAGATTGACGAACGAGAGTGACGACTCGTTTGTCAGCGAATACACATACCGGATGTTTTCGCCGGGGTTCGCGATCCCGTCATTGTTGATGTTATCCGACACCACTGAATATGCGGACACGGCAATCTTCGCCGTCGCGATGTTCTCAAGGACCCGAGGCCATTGCGTGACCTGTCCGTCCGGATAGGACACGACGGCTTCGGCATTCAGTCCTGACGGCTGTTGCGTGATCTGCACCGACCCACCGAAGATCCCGTCCCCCGCTGCACCATCCCCATGGAGGCCGTCGTCGAGCAGTGTCACGCTACCCACAACGGAATCCCCATAGGTCTTCAGGTTCATCGTCACGGCCGTCACATTGACCTTTTGCGCATCCGCCCGGAACGACACTATTGCCTTGTCGCTGGATTGGGAGACAGAGCATGTGAATCCCGGCGGTAATGTGCTCCCGAGCCCCTTGAACGCCGCCCCGATGATCCCGGCGGCGGCCTTCAGCGCAGCGATGCTCGACAATCGATCTGTGCCCTGCCCGGCAAGGTTGGCGACCACGATCTCCTGTGTATCGTTTCCAGCCATGGCAAAGGGACCTGATATCATGCAGAACCTTCGGTCCTGCGGCGTGAGCCCAGCCATACCATCGACCCAGCCGGCAGAACCGTCCGTGGCCTTGACCGGGTCGCCCGGAAAAACGAATTTCGAGATTTGGTTCGTGGTCGGATCGATGAACGGTGCTCCGTAGTGAGCGGTCGTAGAATTCATGAGTCGATACAACTGAATATCTCCACCGGGACCCTGCACCGGATCGCCCTGATCGGGCAGTCCTGAGGTAAAGAACACGAATGCCGTCATCGGGAGGTTCTTGAAACCGGGCCGATACGCATTGCCAAAAACCGCCGTGTCGCCTGAGGCCCCGGCCACAATGGCTCCCTGCAGCAGCCGATACCCCACGGCGGGAGGTGTGGTTCCGTAGGTGGCGTCGACTGAGTTCCCGTTGTACGCGTAGCCCAGATTCAGGAGTGTGTCACATCCCACGAAATCATCCCCGGCATCTCCGAGGTCGGGATCGACAAATTGCATGATGAACATCGAATCGAGCGGCAGACCGCTCTTGTTCAGGATTCGTGTCCTGGAAAAGACTGTCTGCGCAAGCGGGCCCGCGACATTATACGCCCAGATGGTCTTCTGCATCTCCAGCCCGATCGGCAACGAACCCGAGAGGTTGATTGTCCGGACGGAATCGAGATCATTCGCCACATACCAGAGAGTCTGGTCAGAGAGCGGAACACCGGGGACATCGATGGCGGGATCGTACGTGCCGTTATGATCAACATCAGCGAAAGGCGCGCCCTGTGTTGCAGGCCAGTTCTTCCAGTCATCCCAGTATTGCTGCAGGATTTGCGCGGCAGGAATGGGTTCATACCTGCCGAGGTACGGAACCTCGCCATTCTGGATGATGGCCAATTCACCGGCAGCTTTGGGATCCACCGGATCGGTAACGCCGGCTATCGGTGGGATATCAGGGCGGACACGGTACGTCCGGTTTGCGGGGTTGGTGGGGTCGTCCGCGACGGGAGCGGTCGAAATCGTACCTCGATTGAGAATCGGTCCCGCCTGCAGCGCCTTCCGGTACATTGAACCGCCGGTCTTCAGCGTGCCGGCCTGGTAGCAGCCCCAGACGATGCCCTCTTCGAAGACGACGTGCTTGTTGTCCCCCTTTTGCCACTCGAACCCTTCATTGTTGGAGCTGTATGGGTTGTAAGCGCCATCCCCGTTGTTGCCGTAGTAGTTAAAGACCTTGTTGATCAACACGGGGTGGTAGACGTCATTGGAGGTGGTTTTCGAAAGGGCGGCGGTGTTTGCTGCTTTGCCGGGGTTGCCGGCGTTGGCCGCAGCGGAGATCACGAGAAGTGCAGATGCAGAAAGAGCGGTGAACGACATTCGCGTTATCATGTCATCACACCTTTATCAATGGACATCAAGTACTCGCCTGAAGCAAGATTCCTTCCCTTTCCCCGGACCGGTAGAACGCGCCCACTGGGCATGGGCGGGATTCACAAAGAAGCTGAGAAGCATTGCGAGCAGAATGCGGCTCGGGACCAATTTTATGGCTGGGTTCAAGATGTTTTCACATGTGCGTAACACGTTTGATGGCGAGGGACACAATGTCCGGACGTCACTACTTCCTCGCCAAACCAATAAAGAAGCCCGTCCATCACTCTGACGAACGGGCTTCATTTCAATGAGCATGGGGAAACGCCAGCCGAAACTCTCGTCCCTGCACCCATGCCAGGTCTTCGGTTGTCCTCTAGTGAATATTACTGTTTCCCTTTTCGATTGTCAAGAAGATGTGACGGGAAGCACGAAGGGAATGGGTGATTGCAGAAAGCGAGAGGTTTGCTGAATCTTCAACGATTCACTGTCATTTCAGGGCCAGTTGCAGTGTGATGTTCCCGGCAGCTCATACTTGACGGTCGTGCCCGGGTCGTTTGTGGTCACGATTCTTCTTGTCCCCGACTTCACAATGAGGCTTTACTTTTTTGGCGATTTTGCTTACCATAGTTCGCTTCCAAATCTAAAATCTAAACTCTAAAATCTAAAATGTAGTGGCCCGGATGGCGAAATTGGCAGACGCGCTAGCTTCAGGAGCTAGTGGCCGCAAGGCCTTGGGGGTTCAAGTCCCCCTCCGGGCACAGAACAATTGACAATAGTCTATGGTCAATTGACTATAGTCAATCGCATAGGCCGGGCTTTCGATCATCGGGAGCCCCTTTTCTTTTCCCGGAAAGTGCACCCGCACACCCCGGACTCATCGTTTTACTTTGAATGCAGTCTCCCCATCGCGGTTCGACCTATCCGTGCCGTTTCTTTTGACTGAACTCTCCTCCCCCGGGTTGTTCCAAACCTATCCTTTGCAGTCGTGGCGATAATAGAAATCCCGACCTTCTTCAAAGGCCCAGCGAACCGAGCCTTGGGGCGAAACGATGACAATGCTCAGCGCACGAGCAAAAGCCTTTTCGTCTCCACGAACGAGCCGGCGTGCAAGCGATAGTAGTAAACGCCGCTCGCGAGGTTCTTCCCATCGAACACCGCTTCGTGGGAAAGCCTCGTCCTCTCTTCATTCCCGTCAATTCCAGATGAAATGCACTGCCCCAATACGCATCTTTTGCCCGTATCTAATATGTATCTCGCATTGTCCCGGCCTAGTTCTGGGAGAAGATAAATGCTTCTTTTTGACCCTATCAGCTTCGGAAGCCTGCGTGTGGCGACCTCAAACGACCAATAGGGAAGATATTACCGCTTCCTCAGGACAAAATACTGAGAAAAACCCTTCATTCAAGGTACCCATCTCTTGGCATGTACCTTGCAGAAATTCCTCTATCGAACGATACATGTCGCCCCCGCAAATGTATGACCACACGCAGAAAGCTCCACTTGCGGATTGGTGCTTTCCAACGAGAAATCAAACAAGAAGTGAATGTCACTCAGAAAACTCTTGCATCGGTCGGTGAAGGTGAATTGAAATCGTTTAAGACCGGAATCTTGTCTAACGCCTGGATGTCAAAGAACTCTTAAACGACCGCGTGCTTCTCGTTGGACAGCAGTGCTTGCGGATAGGGATTTGGCGACACCTGTCGCTACAAAGCCGAAAGAGTAAGTCGGTACTCTCTTTTTTTTGAAATCCTGGTGGGAGTTTTCCATGTCACGATTCGTGCTTTGGCTTACGGTCATCCTCACCGTCTCGTCCTCGCAACTTTCTTCTCAAACCATCTGGCAACGGTCAGAGTCGACGGCACCGACATATGATTCGTTCGGGTTCTGCGAAGCTCCGTCGGGCGATCTCTGGGACCTCGATTCGGCAGGGATCTATGTCTCTCATGATCGGGGCGCCACGTGGCACTGGATGCATCATGGGACAGACCAGTTGGTGGGCGGACAATTGACTGCCGATGCAGCAGGAACCATCTATGCTCAGACCTACGAAGGATTACTCCGGTCAACAGACAACGGCATTCATTGGGAATTCTCCATGCCGTATGGTTATGAGACGTTCGGTTATGTGACGGCCGGGCCTGATAGCATGGTGTATTTGACAAACGAATACCAAGGCATCTATGCCTCCTCCGACCACGGAAAAAGCTGGCACATGCTGGATACGTCACCCGTATCGATTGTGAGAACCAGGGGAGGACTGGTCTTCAGCAATGGTGTTCTCGTGGGCGCTCTTTGGTGTTACCCCGAGGGGTGGAGAATTTGCCGCTCCGTCGATCGTGGCGGTACTTGGACGAACTCAGAGGAAGTCTTCAGCGGCATCGAATTCTTGGTGGCAGGTCCGGGCGGCACCTTCTATGCCGGCAATAAAGATACTCTGCTGGCTTCGAGCGATTCCGGTCGCACCTGGCAAAGAATGGGTAGCGTGCCCTGCAACGAATACAACTATGTACTGCAACAGGCTGCCTGCGACGGGCAGGGACGGATCTATATCGGCGGCAGTTATTTTAATTTCCCTGAAGAGGCGATGTGGCTGGCTGTCTCCGAAGATACAGGAAGAACCTGGACAACGACCCTCCTACAAGAGAAACCATGGCTCTGGTATCTCCTGCCCTTGCGGAACGGTGTTGTCTACGCCGGTGTCGACGGTGGGATCTACATGACAAACGACCATGGCGCATCCTGGCAGAGCCTGGGAGACGGGATTGCCAATCGGAGGGTAAACTGCTTTGCCTCTTGCCTGGACGGAAAGGAAATCTATGCGGGGACGGATCGAGGTGTGTATTGCTCCAACGATGATGGCATGAATTGGTCGAGACTTCCACTTCCTGGCAGCGCCTTTGGTATGAGCGGCGGCCGGGTGCAGAACGTTACGGTGAATCGCACGGGGCGACTCTATGTTCAACTTTCTGTGACCAGTATAATCTCAACAACCGATCAAGGGACAACCTGGAAGGGAGAACCCGCACTCGATACAGCGTCGACGAGCATGGTTCTGGACACCGCACAGACGCTACTTCGCGGAAGCGCCTGGGGGATGCTCGATCGGTCAACAGATGATGGGCTCACCTGGATGCCGACCGGCTTCTCGTTCCCGGGAGGTGTGACCGGACTATTTGAGGACTCGAAGGACACATTATTTGTCTCGACTGCAGGCGGCGGCCTCTTCCGTGTTTCTGGTGGACAGGGTGCAGATGCACCCATTGGGCTGCAGGGAAAATACATCTGGGATTTTTTGAAACACCGTGGCGGCACGCTCATTGCTCTCATATTTGGAGAAGGGATTTTTCGCTCCACAGACCACGGCACCACGTGGGTGAGCTCCAACCAAGGAATCTCGCCCGAATTCTGGCCGCAGAAGCTTGCCATGACCCGCGGCGGGGAAATTCTTGTCTCAGGCTGGTCGGGCGTGTTGATGTCGAGCGATGCCGGCGCTTCCTGGCATTCGTTGGGTCAAGGGTTGCCGGCTGATTCGGTGGTCTCGGTGGCCGTCACACCGTCGGGACGCATCATTGCAGGCACCAGGTCGGGGCTCTTTTATAGCACAACGTTTCTTGGTGTCTCTGAACACAGACCCACTGGCATTCCGACCGTGTCAAGTCTGTACCAGAACTTCCCCAATCCGTTCAATCCATCGACAACGATTTGCTACGATCTGCCGCATGACAGCCGAGTCTCAATCGTGGTCTATGACGTCATGGGGCGTGAGGTGAGACATCTGGTAAATGCAGTGAAACAGGCAGGTTCCCATGACGTACACTTCGATGCGCATGATCTGGCAAGCGGAATCTACATCTACAGAATGCAGGCAGATCCAGTTACTGGTGGAAGGGGTTTCACCGATGTCAAGAAGCTGGTGGTGTTGAGATAAAACGATGGTCCCATGTATCACAAGAGCCCGGTTCTCCGCCTCTGGCCGGGGTCCCGGGCATAATCGATTGTGGATTGTGGATCCACAATCCACAATTTATTGTTTATCGTCAACCGCCGGTTCGGTCTCTCTCTATGAGTGCGTCAGAATCGCAATCCGATTGCCAGCTGTGCATTCGTTGTCTTTGAGAAAAATCCCTTCAACTGGAAATACGGATACACGGACTCACGCTGACCCCAGGCGGCTCCCGCCATCAGATTGAGCCCGACATTGGTTTCGGAAACACTGTTCACGCTCACATACATCACTCCCAAACCCCCTCCCAGCCAAACGTGCGCATGATCATGGATCATGAAATCATAGTGCCCGTCGCCACTAAAAAATAGCGTCGTGGCCCCGGTCATAAAGACATATTCGATCATCGGGTTGAGATACAAGTTTCGTGCGACGCCTGTGATAATCCCGGCACCGAGTGTCGCATTCGACCCATTCGTGAAGAAACCCACGCGCAGATCGCCGCGCACTTGCGCGTATGACTGAGATGGACTTGCAGCTGCGATAAGAGCAATTGCCACGCATGTCGTCAAGAACAACCTAGAAGCCTTCATACAATCCTCCTGTATTTGTGAATAGACATTACGCAAACGTGGGTTCTCGCGTCGTGCTCAGGTCGGCCCCGCATGTCCCCGCCTTTCATGAGAGCTTCTTGACAATCAGCAGAGAAGGCTCTTCATAGTTTGGCGATCATAGCGCGAACTTCTTCCTTGGTCGTCCCGAGTTTCTTCTGAAGTCTTCCCACCAGTTCTTCCTCCTTGCCCTCCTTGAAGAGCAAATCATCGTCTGTGAGGTTGGCATATTTCTGCTTGAGTTTGCCGGACATTTCCTTCCAATTGCCTTTGATGCTGAGCGAGTTCATGTGATTCCTCCTTACGTTTAAGAACAAAGCAATGTAGCAAGCTCTGCAACTCTTCTGCCGCTAATGACGTTGACCAAGACGGCAATGATCGCAAGTATCAGAAGAATGTGGAGATATCCGCCAGAGGGTCCCTGCTTCTCTGTATTCAAGGTATATCAAACAGAGATGCAGAATGAATCGGTCGAAGGGATGGAAGAGTAGTTAATCCCCTGAAGGATGCGATTATTGCTCTCCTCTCCCGAGGCTATCGAGCATCAGGGCCGCCCGTGAAGAAGAGTTTATAGTCGAAGGTAAGGTGTGACCGCGGAGAATTCTCGTTGAAGGGTGGTTAGCTGACCGGAAAGGACATGGATTCCTCTTCCAAGAGGAGGGTAACAGGCAGAACTCGCATTGCGGCTTTTCCGCTACACTGACATGCCGGGAGGCAGGTCAGCGGCAAGCTTGGCGAGCCAGAGGAGTCCCAGAGGAAAGGGCTGACGATGGATTTGGGAGGGATCCGAGACCCTGCCCCGATTCCCTTCGCTTACTCCAATCCGGCAACAAAGTCGCTGATCCCTCCGAAAAACTTGTCCGGTTGCTCCATCCATGGGAAGTGCCCGGCGTTCTTGATGATGAGAAGTTGCGAGTGGCAGATCTTCATTTGAATACTCTCAAGCTAGGACTGCGAACAGATGAAATCATCGCTCCCCAAGATGATGAGCGTCGGGATCGTCATCACAGGATAGAACGACGCCAGATCCGCTGTCGTTTGATCAGACGATCCTCGCCCGCGCCGGGCGTAGAAGGAGACGTCCGTCCTGTCAAAGATATCTTGGTTCTTCCGGAGATTCTCAACGGACGAGAAGAAAAAAGGCATGATGCTGCGCATCGAAGCGGAAAACTCTTCTTGCGATTGAGGCTGCGCCTGAAAGGCTTTGAACGCATCGGCAAACCACGGTTCGTTCTTCCTTCGCTGAAGCTTTTCCATCCGTTCCCTGTTTTGATCGCCGCTCCCTAATGGAGCATCCACTACAATGAGACCTCTCACATGCTCAGCATAGGAGAACGCGCAATTCACAATGATCAGGCCGCCGTCCGAGTGTCCCATCAGCCACACGGTATCGATCCCCAGGTGTCTCCGCAACCCTTCAAGGTCCTGGACGAGATTGTTCATGGCCAAGGCATTGAGCGCAGGCTTCTCCGACCGGCCGCATCCGCGCGTACCCAGATACACCATGGTGAACTTCTGTTCGAGCGGCTTCAATGACAGCGAATACAATTCACTGCTCGGTCCCAAGCCCGGGGTCGGGTGGATGCACACCGGTCCGGACCCTGCCACCGTATACCACAACGTGAGGCCGTTGAACTTCGCAGTGTGCTCACCCTCCACGCGCGTTGCGTCGTTCCATGCCTTCGTAAGTTCAGTGAGCGCTGCGCTGGGCGCGGTGTCGCTCCCAAAATGAACCATCATTTTTTTCGTGATGCCCTCCGTTTTTCTTGGAATCCACGCTGGAATCGAGGGATTTGATGAGGTCCACTGATGCTTGGGGAGCCTAAATAACTATGGTTCTTCTGACGCTCGAATTTGGCCGGCACTTCGAGGGGATCCAAAATAAAAAACTACACGCCTCCGCCTCCGGCCGGGGACGGCTCACGGGGTGGCATCGCGGCGGGGGGCGACAAGGAGACCTTGATCGACCTTGAAACCTAAGGGGTGAAAGTGCTTTTGTGGAGAAAACATGAACAGTTGGCGATTAAACAGATCGGTGAACACGCATAATGCGCCGCAAATCCTACACGCCTTTTCCAGTCGTCCGATGGGAGATTCTAAACAAAAGGACCCGGATCCCCGAGCTCTTCGTTGGTGAAGCGAGTGATCACCACCTTTCACCGCAAGAGCAACAGCTTCTTCGTCTCCACGAACGAGCCGGCTTGCAAGCGATAGAAGTACACGCCGCTCGCGAGATTTGAGCCCTGCCCGCCGGTCAGGCGGGCGTCGAATTGCACAGTGTGTGTTCCGGGTTCCTTCACTTCGTTGACCAGTGTTGCAACATCCCGACCCAGCACATCAAAGACTTTGACAATTGTCAATTGTCTCTTGGCAATTGTGAATTGAATCTTTGTGCTCGGGTTGAAGGGGTTGGGGTAGTTCTGGCTTAGCTCGAATACGGTCGGTGTTTGGGCCGATGAAGCTTGTACCGATGTAAATACCTCCGACAGCGGTCGATGCCATACTCCGTTATATGTGCCTGCATACAGATTCGTTGCGTCGGCTGCGAAGCAGGTGACGGGTCCCGGGAGACCAGAATCTACATCAGTCCAGCTTGCTCCATTGTCGGTGGATGAAAATATGCCGCTGCGTGACCAGCGGCTTCCAATGGATTCAATGATATTCGTTTCACTGTCGCCAAGAGACAATACGATCATGCTAACCAGACCTGAGTCAATCGGCGTCCAGCTTGTGCTGTGATTGGTGGTAACAAACCCACCGCTATCCGTCACTGCAAAAAGATTCGTTCCATAGGCAGCGAGTGACCAGATATTCCGATGTGTTAAACCGGAATTGACCTGAGCCCAGCTTTGCCCGCTGTTCGTGGAAAGGAAGACTCCGCTCCCCGCTGTCCCAGCAAAGAGATATGTCTTGCTAACGACAAGACTCCGGACCCCATCAGTCAGACCCGAGTCCGCCTCAGTCCAGCTTGTCCCAATGTCTGTGGAAAGGAAAATCCGAGGGCCACCGGCAGCGAAGAGATTCGTTCCGCTTACAGCAAAACAGTCGGCTCCAACGATTGAATCTACCCGAGTCCAGCTCAATCCGTTATCAGTTGAGCGATAAGTGCTACCCGCCCCGGCAAAGACGTTCTTCCCGATGACGGCAAATGCTGACACCATCTGGTCTGCTAGACTCGGACTGATCCAACTCCAGCTTGTACCGTTATCGGTCGAGATAACCGTGGTCCAAATTGGGAGATCCTGAGCGTTTTGTATGGACGCGAGAAGACTACTGCCGCTGACCGCAAGAGCAACCACGTAGTCATAGTCCAGTCCATTCATACGAAGCCATTGACCAGACGCATTGGCACAAGAGAGAACAATGATGACTGCGAAGCAAACAGACCAGATTTTCATCTCGCCCTCCTCCGACGCAAACGGTGTCGGAGATTACTCACTTGAATTGGCACTCGGTGGATCGTCGGGGTGGGCTCTACAACGAGGAATCTGGATCAGGGTCCAGGGCGGCGGAGCAATGGCAAAGGGGCCATCGCGGGAGAGGGTAGCCGGAATATACTCTTGCAGAAACCGATAGTCAAATTAGCAGTGGAGGCGTACCCTTAAAAGACACGATTAGCTGATATTGTGACGAAAAAGGCCCTCCCTGATCGCTCAGAAAGGGGCCTGCCTACGCCCGGTGTCAGCACAAGTGCGAAGGAAAGATAGCGCGGGAGCGGGATTGTCAATGCGGAGCTGATACACCAAAGACCCGAAGCGACCGAGCGATGGTCTCGATGAGAGATCACTTCCCAATGTGGATATTCAAAAGGGAATCCAGCAGGCCAAAGATTTTCAACAGCCACAACACCAGCGCAATGACCACAACAGCATTCAGAATTTTCTTCACCGTGGCCTGCATCGGTATATAATTGTTCACGAGCCACAAAAGAACGCCAACCACAATGAGGACAATTACTACCTGAAGTAACGGCATACGGACCTCCACGCCTGTCTTACATAAACATGAATTTTACCACTTCTTCCCAGAAGGGTTTAAGATTTTCTGCTTAAGAAGGTAATGAATAACCTGCCACCGGGAAATCGCCCAAAGGGGTGAAAGGGTAGTTAATCCTCAGCATTCGTGATCTTTAAGAGCAGCCCGGCCTGAATCTGACCAAAGCACATCCCGCTCGCGAGATTCTTTGGGTTGAAGCGGACTTCGTGACAGCCTGCTTCAGCATCACCATTCACGAGTATCGCCACCTGTTGGCCGAGAGTGTTGTAAACTATCATCGATGCCTATGAGCGATGTAAGTGGCTGCGGCAATCGACAAGGAAGTGAATACGATACCCTGGCAAAATGATAATCTGAGGTCGAGGACGTGAAATAGAAGACCCAGGGGTAAGTGACCTGGGTCTCTTATGTGTACTTCATTAATTGTGACTGCTCATGCCATAGCAGAAGCTTCTTGGTCGCCACATGGTCAACCGACTGTAGGCTGTTGAAATACACCCCTTCAGCCAAGAGGGCAGGATAGGTTGATTACTTCTTGGCCTGCAACCGTTTGAGAACATCCAGCATCGCCGGAGAAACATCCGTGTGGTGATGGACGACCTTCCAGCTGCCCGCTTCGCGGCGATAGATGTTTGTGACGCGATGGTCCAATGTAACCTCCTGTCCGGCGAACGTAGCCTGCCCACGCTCGACACCCAGTTCGTAGGCCAGATCCCCTGTGACCTGAATTATCTGGTCATCCAGTTTTATCCGCCCCTCTGAGGCGATCTGCGCCACTTGCTGAAATGATTCTCGGACATTGTCCCAACCGACTTGCCGTCCGGCGATCGGATGCATGGCCGTTACGGCCGTGCTGTGCGACCAGATGTCTGACAGTGAACCGGCATTCCCATTGGCCATGCGGTTTATCGCTGCGTAGAATTGCTCTGATGCTTTGCGAACTTCATTTTCTGCTGCCATAAGTTATTCTCCTTCAATGAGTACAGTGTGAATCGTGATGCATCTATCAATTGTGTATGACAACAACATTATCCCCGAATAGTTCCTTTCTCTGTGATAAGCATTGGGTGTTCAGTAATCAGCCCGCCCAAGTATTCCAATACTGTCTTTTGAAAGCGCCTCCCATTACTGCTTCTACCATTTGCCTTAGTGTTTTCCGGAGGTGTCTACACTGCCCCCCGACGAAAGCATATTCGGACTTTGGATGGACCCGCATAGGGATATCCCTCATACACATAGCAACTAGCAAATGTGCCTGCAGGGACCGTGTAGGGGTGATTGAGGGAGTAGACTCTCGTCGGGCCGAATTGAACCCCCGATTGTGGATTTACCACTGTGCCGCTGGTAGGGACTGACGGTATATCTATCACCTGGTGATTTCCCTGTCCGGACTCCAAGACCCAGGAGTTCTTTGTAGTCGGTAACAATCTCGTGAGAGCTCCAGGTTCGCTTACGAGAAACAAGCGGCTTCATCCGTTCCACTCCCCGGCTTCAGAAGAATCGAACACTGACGGTCCGGCATGACACTTCCTTCAGAGAAATTGTCGTGCCGCTCCTCGTCCCAGACTTTTCTGTCAACTTCTCCACTTCCCCAGCATCATCCCCCCCACCCGAATGCTCACCCGCGGCCGAGCGACGTCCGGAAGACCACTTCACCGTTCAGGTCTGATAATGATTATACACTGTGTAATCTCATCGGACCCCAGATACAGATTCCCTCGCAAATCCTGCGCGAACCCGACGGGCCTCCCCCAGATTGCTCCTGCGTCTGGCTTGAAACCGGTCACCACATCGGTGACGTACGATGCGGAACTGTTCCGCGCATCGTCAAACTTCAGGAAGATCAGTTTGTACCCGGTCGAAATGTGGCGATTCCACGATCCCCGCAATACGACGAACGCGCCGTTCTGAAATTCCCCTGGGAGAGAGCGGTTCGAAAACTCGATGGCCATCGGTGCAGAATGTGCCTGAATGAGTGCCGCAGGCTGCTTCATCGAACGGACGCGTGCACTATCCACCGCGGTTATTGGCAACAGCTCCTGATAGCTCGAGTTCACGGCAAAATTGAAGTACACACCGTCTGCATAGGCGAACGGGTGCCCATAGAAACCCCCATCGCGCACCCTGTCTATCCATTCAGGCGGGATGTCGTCGCCCTGCCAGTCGCTTCCGTTGTTGTCCGCCCAGAGTTCCCCGTTGTGGAGCGTCATCCCGACAGCATTGCGAATGCCGGTGGCATAGGTCCTGCGGCCCGTGCCATCGTCATTGAAGACTTCGATAATGGCGCGCCCCTGTTCCCGGCAGACATTGCACGAGGAACCTATCGAGAGATACATCTTCCTTCGCTGAGGGTCAAAGACGATCGTCCGCGTGTCGTGACCTCCACCGGGTTGTGTCGCCCCCCGTACAATGTCGCCAATAAACACATGCTGTGTTTCATAGATGCCGTCGTGGTTCTTGTCAAGACACTTGATCACCCGCCGTTCCTCGGCAACATACATGGCCCCTTTGTAAAACACGACATCGTGCGACTTGTGGAAACCCGTGGCGGCGACAATTGCCGTATCAGCAATGCCGTCGCGGTTCCTGTCGGGCAGCGCGATGATTTCCCCGCTGTTCTTGTTGGCAACATACAGGATGCTGTCAGGACCCCATGCGAAGAAGCGCGGTTTGTCGAGGCGGCCAGCATAGAACACGCTGGCCCGGTACCCTTCGGGCACGTTCAGGATATGATCGTCCGGCACCAACCCCTTGAATTTGGCCGGAACGATCAGGTGTACCGGCACGAGTCTCATGTTCTTCACTGGAGTCATCTTCACGGACGGCGGAAGTTGCTGCGAGCGCACGACTGCAGTAAGGACAAGGACCAGACACAGCAGACAGGTTTTCACGTCTCCTCCCTCGTTTATGCCATTGATCCTGCGGCGCATTCTTCACATGTAGAACACGATTTGTCCACGGCAAATTCCGCCCTCGTTCAGGGGTGCAGGTTCTGACCCGTCCCTCCCACGACCGGTCCCGCTGAAAATGCGGCAATGAACTCCCGACGTACTTCAATTGCCCCATTCAATAACTCTGAGTAGCGCCCCGATCGCTGATAGATGTCGACACGCTTTGCGGACTCTTGTCGTAGGATTTTGTTGCATCGCCACAGCGTCCTCGCGCTCATCGGTTACAGCCGCACGCGCACCCCGGCCATCGCCGACAACCCATACGCGTCGATCGCGACCGGAAATGATCGGCTCGTGTTGTTCGTCACGTCAGGCTCGGTGTTGAGGTTGTTGATATTTGCATAAACCTGGAGTCCCGCCCAGGGAAGCTCCTGCTTGACCGAGAGATCCCAGCGGCCATACCGGCCCGACATCGTCCTGAGCTGGGGCCAGAAGTCGGGATTGCGGAAGATGTTGTCCTGGTAAAGATATGAGATGCGCGCCGAGAACCCCGCGTAATCGTACCCCAACGTCAGATTCAGCACGTCGTTCGGCTGGTTAAGAAGACGCGCCGTGTAGAACGTGTCGGCCACCACACGCGTGGCGGTGCCGTCTGGTTCATACTGCCACTGCATGATCGACTTCGGATACTTCGCTTCCGAGAAGATATGGGTATAGTTCACATTCAGAACGAAGCCTGAGAGGAAACCGGGCAGGTACCAGAAATTGGTCTGCCACTCGGTCTCGAGTCCGTAGAGATCGACAGGGATTTTGCTATTGATGTAGGTGTTGAGCTGGTAGAGCGTCCCCCGGGACTCCGGAAGATCCGGAAATTCCGACAGATCGCCAAGGTAACGAGTTGAGAAGAACACCAGCCCGCTAATCCTTTTGCGGAAGCCGTTGAACGACAGGAGGCCGATTTCGTTACTGTGGAGTGCCACGACCAGGTCGATATTCTCTGACGTCGCCGGTTTGATCGCGAAATTGTTATAGGTAATCACCCCAGTCATCGATATCATATACCTGGGCGACAGAGTGCTGTAATCCGAATACACGAGCGTGTTCGTATATGCCGCGCGAAGCTGGAGCCACTCCGTCGGCTGATACCGCACGTGCACCATCGGCAGCCAGAGCCCGTGCGGCACGGTGACCGTTGTGTCCTTCCCATAGACACCGTGCGGGATCTCCTGCCCACGGAAACCGGTGTAGTGGGTCGTCAGGTTTTGATACCGCACCCCCGGCACGATCGAGAGGTTGTCGCCAAGCGACAGTGTCGCCATGGCATACCCAGCACTTTTCGCTTCATACCCGTCGTAATTGTTGAGCGTCGACGCCAGGGGATCCTGAGAGATCCCGCGCCCTCCGACCGGCGCGAGAGCGGTCAGCAGATCAACGTTGACGGCATAGGGCGCACGGTAGACGCCGTCAAGAAATTTTCCGACAGAGTAGGAAGGATCGTAGACGGTCTTCGCGGAGAGGTTTCGTGCCACGACTCCCATCGAAGACAGGGCCCTGAGCAACGCCTGGACGTCTCCCGACCCCGAACCCGTTTCGTACTCATAACTGTGACTGCGCCGCTGAATCATGCCGCCGATCTTGATGGATCCGGTCATCCCATCGGTGATCGAGAATTCGCGCTGGAGATCGATGTAGCCCGCCAATAACCTCTCCCGTGTGACGGTTCCCGTAGTGGAGAGTCCGGAGTATCTCGCGTTGGCGGGATCCAGAGCGAGGTCACGCATCGTGATCTCCGGATCGACGTACAGGAAGTTGCCCGGCTGTGACAGCGCCTGCCGCTGCTGGAAATTGAAGCTCAACGCCCCGGGATCGAGATTCTCTGAGAAGCCCTGGGAGAGTTTCAGATCGACGTGGAACCAGGGAAGATCCTGTTTAAGAGTGAACAAATTGCTCAGCACGTCAATGGAATTCTCATCATACCCGGCACCGAAGACGGCCGACCTGGCGGCCACGGGGACCTGGATGTTCCTGTTGGCCGTGCGGGTCAGTCCGGAGTTGTAGAAACTGATGAGATCGAGTTCCCCGCCATCGTGCTGATAATCCAGAACAACCGTCGCCCCCTTCCGCTCGCGCGTCCGGAAATTGTCATTGACCACGATCCCGCTGACCACCGGGATGCCGCTGTAATCGGGAGCTTTGTTGAGAAGCGTCAGCGACGCCGACATGGTATTGTCGCTCAGGTTGCGTCGCTCGAGCGAGCCCAGCAGAAAAATGCCGAGCGATTCGTTGAAGAACCTGTTCTCGAGCGAAGCGAGGAGCCGGTAGTCATTCCGGGTGTTCTTCAAACCGTTATACCCGCCTTCGGTGCGAAGTTCGACCGAGGGAACCCACGTCAGGTTGCGGGGCGCCGTCGGCGTGGACCGGGCCGCGCGCCGCAGCGTAAAATTGATCGTCCCGCCGATCAGCGTCGCGTCCATGTCGGGCGTGATCGCCTTGATGACTTCAATGCCGCCGAGCATATTGGACGAGATCATGCTCAGGTCTTCCGCCCGGTCGCCGAGACGTGCGAGGGTGCCTGACGACGCGTCAACGCTGGTAATGTTGTTGCTCGACGGGATATCGGTCGGAAGTTCCACCCCTTCGATGGTCACCTGGTTGTACTGCGGCGCCATGCCGCGAATGATGACCTGGGTTCCCTCGCCCCCCACTCTGATCAGGGAAACACCCGGTAGTCGGCCAACGGCATCAGCCGCGGTCATATCCGGGAGCTCCTGGATCTTCGCCGACGAAACGACGTTCATGATGGGCAAGGCCACGAGTTGCTGGCTGATTGCAGCGTTCTGCCCGATGGCCTGTCCCGTGACGGTAATTGTCTCCCCCTCGATGGTGACCGGAAGAAGCCGATAATCCTTGACCATGGCGCCGGAGGCTGACAGGCCAATGGTGAGCTTCGATTCGTAGGTCTGGTAGCCAACAAAACTGACCTTCACAGGGTATTCGCCTGCGGAAATCCCACGGATGGTGTAGCGGCCGCTCACATCAGTCGATGCGCCGAACCCGGTCCCAACGAGCACGATGTTGGCCCCGGGAAGCGGTTCTCCTGACTTCGCGTCCTTGACCGTTCCACTCAGAGTGACCGACGATTCGGCGTGGGCGGGAAGGGAACAGCAGAGGGAGATGAGAATAAAAGGAAAAGAGGGGATTTCTGATTGCATTCATTGCGTACCATCTGTGTTCACTCGATATTCTTCGTTACATGTATGAGACTGCCGTGGCGACTGGAGGAACAACGTGGGTGCCGCCCCACCTGAAGGCTGGTCGAAGGGGGTGTCTCAAGGGGCGGATAGTTTAATGTCCTGCATATCCTGCAGAAAAGCAACCTGGCGTGACGGAGATCAGGCGGACCAATGGCGCAATGGATGGTCAGCCACGACAGAGATTGGTGAAGGCGAATAATCAGTGTGACATGCTGCGCGCATTTCCCTTCCATTCGTGGGGAACCTCAACAAAAAGGGCCCGGAAGCCCGAGCCCTCGACATTCGTGCAGTCTTTAGCGCACTTTCACCATGGAGAACTGATGGCGAGATGGCCAGGTGATCACGGAGGATGAGTCCACTCGTCCGCCCGGGTGGGGTGAATAGGCATAAGATTTCTGCCGGAGCTTCTATCTCGTTGCACACGTGCACCCTTCATGCACTACGGAAGGACGCCATCAACTGCCGGCCGGCACGCCACTGTCTCCTCTGTCCCTGTCCCCTGTTTCCCTGTCCCCCTTATCTTAACAGCGTCATCTTTTTCACAAACGTATTCCCGCCTGCTTCAAGTCGGTAGAAGTAGGTACCGCTGGGCAGTTTTGTCGCATTGAAGGTAAACGAGTAACTGCCTGCCGGATACCGGCCCTCCGCAAGCACTGCCACTTCCCTCCCGAGCAGATCATATACCGCAAGCCGCACTTTACTGTCAACTGTCCACTGGCTACTGACTACTGTTATCGGATTGAACGGATTCGGATAATTCTCTGCTGGAGAGCACAGCGTTCCGGCAAGCCGTCGTCTTCGGCACGGACCGCGCTGGTTCCGCTCGTTGTGAAACTCCAAGCGGGGCCGGCTGTGAGACGCCCGCCGGGTTTCGTTCATCGATCCGCCAGTAGTATGTCGTGCTCCCCGCCAGCGCGCCCGGAACGTACAGTGTATCGGTCAGATTTCCCTGCGATGCCGGCGGATTCGAGGTGCCGAAATATACATCCGTCAAGGTACATTCGGCTCGGCCCTCCAGCTCAGTACCGCCGTTGTGCTGACATCGGCCGCATTGTCCGCAGGATGAGGATCCGTCGCGACTCCCGGTGGTACGGTGAGAGCATTGAATACCGCGTCGGTGTATGACTTGGAGTCTTTCACATAAACCATGACCCCCGCCTTGGGAGGAGACGGGGGCTGCCAGGCCGCTGCACTTGTCGCGTGGGCAACATCGTAATAGTCATTCAGGACTCCGATCATGGTCTTGGAGGCACCGATGGAATCGGCCCACTGGTTGAACCGGGCAACATAGTCCCCTGCGAAATAGGCCATGTCCATAATGAAATTCAGATATGCTGCGATGTCCGGGGACTTTCCTATAACGGGACCAATACACCGAATAAATGGCCGCCGTGTAAATTTGTGTAGTGCTGTTGGACGACAGGGGACCGAAATACTTTCCGATTTCCTTGATGAGCGCGATGTAGGCCGCATTCCCCGTCGCGCCATGCTCGATATCGAGGAAATGCATCGAGATGTACCGAATCGATTGCGCACGTCTTTAAATAATTCGTTAGCTTTTTATATTTGGCGCTTTTGCTGAAACCCTTGAAATCGGCGTTGGGCACCGCTCGCTCGGCAATTTCAAGAGCATCGTGGCAGGAGCGAATGAGGGCCTCTTTTCTCAAGGATATTGGTCGAGGCGACCCCGATCTTCTTACCCGCAGCAACCTTGAATGAGACATTGCTGTTTGGATCGGCCATATTCTGATGGATATAGGAATTGGCGTAACGGGTCAAGCCGAACTCAGCGCCGATATAAACAACCTGGGCTTCCTTTGCTATTTAGAACTGACGAGGACATCCTTAAGAAGGCCGAGAATTTTTCTGTTTTCCGATCATTTGCTCACCCCCACCTTGATCTTTCGGAATCTGGCCGGCGCGGTACCGTGCGCGACATGCATGGTCTGCATCGGTTCACCCTTGCCGCAGTGAGGGACACCCCAGATACGCCAGTGTCCTCGATTGCAGATGGCATCGCACGAATTCCAAAATTCCGGCGTTATACCGGTGTAAACCGCATTTTTATACATCTGTCCCAATTTACCATTCTTGATTTGCCAGGCGCACTCGACTCCAAACTGGAAATTGAGCCGCTTGTCATCTATCGACCAGCTCTTGTTGAGTATCCAGGAGGATGCCGTGCTTGGTATCGGCGATGAGGTTGGCAAGCGTCCATTCGCCCGGTTCAAGGTTGATGTTGGTCATTCGGATAATCGGAAGATCGATTCCAACCATCGGCGCGCATGGTGCCGTTGGGAGCGCTCTTGATTACCGGCGCCGTTTCTCTGCGGTCAGGTATCCTACGAACAAGCCGTTTCTGACAATCGGCGTTCGTTGCGCTTTGACACCTTCGTCGTCGTAACCGAAACTTCCGAGTCCACCCGGGGATCGTGGCATCGGCATTGATATTGACGATATCCGATCCGTATTTGAGTTTTCCCAGTTTGTCGGGCGACAGAACGATCCTCCGGCAAGCGATATCTCGGTGCCCAGTACACGATCAAGTTCGATCGGATGGCCGCAGGATTCATGAACCTGCAGCGCCATCTGATCGGCGCTGATAATGACATCGGAGACAGTATCGGGGCAGGGAGGGGCTGCATAATAGCGCTACTGCTTCATCGGCAACTCGTTCGGCGTGAGCAGGCATATTCAGCTCTCTTATGAATTCGTACCCCGCGCAGCGGAAATCGCCGCGGTGCGAATTGGGATAGCTGCGTTTCTGAGCATCCCCTTTATCTACAGCAGTGGCCTCATAGCCGCCGCCAGACTCGGTGATGGTTTGTTCGATAAAGGCACCCTCAGTGGAACAGAATATCTTATGATTTCATAAAAAGTCGAGGCTGCTTTCGATGATTTTAATTTTGGGCTGTTTCTTAAGATTTTGTTGACATCGATGAGCAACCCGATTTTCTCATCGACCGGCACTGCGAAGGGGTCCTCAAGCATACGGGAAGCATAGGTATCGGTATAGGCTTCGATGGGCGCCAGGATTGCCGGGTGTTTGCGGGTAAGCCTGGAGGCTTTGGCAACACCGATTGCCCGATCGGCCAATTTTTTCAAATCAGATGGCCCCAGAAGCGAGCCGGAGGCAAACCCCCAGCAACCATCATGCAAGACCCTGATTCCGATGCCTCTGCCTCGTTGCGGGAGAAGGCTTCCAATCGGCCGTCTTTAACAGTTATCGATTCGCTGCGTCTTTCCACATATCGGACATCGGCATAATCGATTTTTTTTCGTTTGATGTAATCAATAAGCTCTCTTAGCTTGTCCTTCATCGTCACCATCCTTTCATGCCCTTCCTGGAGACAGGCTACTTGAAATTTAATGAGTCCGAAATTAGCTCCATAATGACGAGTTGTCAAAGCGGGAGCGTTAGAAATTGTAAAGTACGATAAATCAACTTTGAAAGTAAAGCAATGGAAATTGGAATGCAAATAAATTTATAGGGAAAGGAATACCCTGCCCCTAATTATGGGGCTTTTTAGCAGAATCGGGCGGAATACCAGCCGCGGGACAATGGAATTGATATCTTTAAAGCCGTCGAGACCAGAAAAAGTTGCCTTGGCGGCGGCATATTGCGTCGCTTTCCCGGCAGAATGGAAGGTATCGCCGGAGAGCAGATAATTATAAAGGAATACGGCGGCGAAAGTATCACCCGCAGTCCGGTAGGATCAACTTCTTTAGAAATTTCGACAGCATCAAGATGTCTCAATGTTTTTTGCTTAATATCGGAGACAATTACCCCTTTGGAACCCATCGTGATATTGATAATGGAGGGGCCTAAATTATGCAGGATCGGGCAGGCCTTTTTGACATCATCTGGAGATTCGAAGGGAGAGTCGAATAGAGTTCGAAGCTCACCGAGGTTCATCTGTAACATATCGATCAAGGAAATGTATTCTCTCCAGAAGGGGTGGCGGCGATGGTAGCGGATTTGGGCTTGGCTGAATCCGAGAGACAGGCTGTGAAAATCGCTGTAAACAAGGCCTTTATATGGAGACCCAAATGCTTTCAGATCTGAAAGGCGAACATCGCTGCCGGAAATGAAATTCAAATAAACCGCATGAACCTGCTTTTCGAGACCGCCAAGTCGAAGCGGGGCCGCGCGTCTCGAATTCCATTCGTCGCGGTTCCCATCGGATTTATACACCAGGCGGTTGACCACATCGGCCGTTCGGTAATCCGCACCAGTCTGAGTATCGAAAATTGGCTTATCAATAGGGTGAAATCACCCAGGTCCTTGATATCGCTTCCAATCCGGCAGACTGGCAAAATTCTGCCTCGTTTGATAATTGATTAATCATGGCGAGATTATAGGCGCATCCGCCCAACCCGGTCTTGGTTCTGCCGTCAGTTGTAATAATTTCATCTCTTACCAGGTGGCCTACGAACGGCTATCGTGGGATTATCCGTAAATGTCTTTCTCATGCTCTCCATTATAAGAAATTATGGCCCGGGATAAAATAAAAAAGGGCGTCCGGAATGGACGCCCCTGAGTTTGAAAGGCAGTTCGCCTATTGATTTTCGAAAAAACCAGTTGATCATTTGCTGCGTAATGGCAACAGCTT
>CAWJKM010000011.1:0-57819 GCA_963843525.1 Ignavibacteriota bacterium
CCAAGTACATCGTGCCCAACGAAGTCTCCCACACTTCAGTACCGCTCGGATCATACTTCAAGACGCGCATGTCCCAATTGGCACTTGACATGGACATGGCAACATATGCGTTCCCCTGGTGATCGACAGCGATCTTCCACCCTTGGCCCGGCCCATGATAGGCACCATACTGAAGGACGCCGGCAGCATTGTACTTCACGGTCGCACAGTACACATGCGTATTTGGATCACCGGGCGTTTCAGACCGCAACAGGGTCCCCACAAGGAAGATGTTTCCTGAATCATCAACTGCGACCGCATGTGCTTGCGGAGAGTCCGTCCAGGGAATCGAGTCGTACGCTGCCAGAAGGTTTGCTCCGGAGCTGCTGTACTTCATCGTGAGAAACCGGCCGCGGTCATAGCTCGTGCTGCCCACTGCAACGATGTTCCCGGAAGGATCGCTTGCAACATCCGCCATCGATCCGAGCGCCGGAATACTATCAGCATTTGCCCAAAGAAGATCCCCTGTTGCCGCATAATGGAGACACAGTGCTTTTCCACCTAGGCTACCCACAACATCATAACTCTCCGATCCCTCCGCTTTCATCCTGGCGGCAGAAGCAGTTCCGCTGGTATCGCCGTACGCCGTTGTCCACTGCTCTGACCCGTCACGGTCATACGCAAGCGTGAGGATGTGTCCCGCGCTGTTCACCAAGGCGAGCACGTTCCCTCCGACGACGATCGCGCCCACACTCTGATCATTGGAAATCGCAGGACCCGTTGTCACAGAGGACCATAGGGTGGTACCTGACTGTGAATAGGCAATTTGTGCACCGCCCACGCACAAATCAATGATCGAGCCATTTGGGGCGACACTGACCGCACTTGCCGTCTTTGAAATTGTCGAGCTCTGATCCCATTGGAAGTTCCCAACGGAATCGAATTTCATCGTCGAAGCTACTGTATTACCCCCCACCACGTATACATTGCCGGACTCATCTGTCGACAGAGAATTCGCTTTGACGCCCCCGCTGGGAAGATAGGCGTAGGAGGTGCGCCACGCTATGCGGCCATTCGAATCGCATTTTGCCAAGAGTGTGCTATCGTATCCCCATCCCGCAAGATAGACGTTGCCGTTTGAACCAACGGCTATCCCCGCACATACGTACCCTGCATGCGCATTTGAGCTCAAGGTGTCGAACCACTCAAGTCCGCCCACGGTGGAGTATTTCAGGAGAGCGAGGCCTGTGGGTACACCATTCGAGGAGAGAGTCCCCGAAACGTAGAATGATCCGCTCGGAGCCACGGCAAACCGTTCATTGGTCAGTCCCCATGCTGACCCAGACTGGAGTCCCAAGAGTATGTCCCCGTTGGGCGAACACTTGGAGATCCAGACATCACTCCAATAGGTGTCAAACCCCCTGATATAGATGTTCCCTGCTCCATCAGCCAGCACTTGATCGGGTTGGCATTGCGCAGGATTATTGGAACTCCTTACCCAGAGTAACGCGCCTTCTGCGTTGTATTTCAGCACCGAATAGCCATACTCGCCTCGGGAAGTGCCGCGTTGGACTGCAATGTAGACATCGCCGGAAGAATCGACGAACATACACATTGCCTGGATTGACAGATTCGAAATGGAATAGCGTCGCGTCCAAACCGTGTCGCCGGCGGGACTATACTTGACCGTCGCAATTTCGTAGAGACTGGTGGTTCCAATGCTTGTTCCTGTTACATAGACATTTCCCGCCGCGTCATGCCCGATGGCGGCAGGTTGGTCCGAGCAGTGTGCGGGACCATCATAACGGATGGTCCATTGCTTCTCTCCTGCAGCACTGCATTTCACGATCAAGTAGTCTTCACCGGTATACGTCGCAATACTCGAGAACAGCGCATAGACATTTCCGCTGTTGTCGATCGTCTGCGCTACAGAGACGACAGGCGAAGTCCCAACGTCATTTGCATGGCGTTGCACCCAGACAGGAGTGAGGGTTTGGGGGACCGACGTCATACTCCCATGGATCGGTTCCCCCGCCATGCCACTTATGCGCATCTGGGTCAGGAGAATCAAGAGCATCAAGCCTGCATGTGTCGAAGCCATTTGCATACGAGAATATCTCCGTGTGTAGGAATCTTACTAGAGTGTTTCCGAATTGTATCTTTAACGAATCAACACCATCTTTCGCACGACGGAGCACGATCCCGCACGTTCTCTGTGCGGGAGCCCCCTACCTAACTTCACCGGAGCAGGAGCATCTTGCGAACGGCTGTGTGTGCTCCCGCTGTGAGACGAACGAAATACACCCCGCTCGCAACCCCTGTCCCATCAAAGGTGAACTGATACCTCCCGGCGGGATACTTGCCGTTCGCCAGCACCGCCACTTCTCGTCCGAGCAGGTCGTATACCGCCAGCCGGACCTCACTGGCCGCTGTCCACTGTCCGCTGATCACTGTCTTTGGGTTGAACGGATTGGGATAGTTCTGGTCGAGCTGAAAGCCTGGTGGAAAGACCCTGTACTCGCCGCCGATGCCGGACACCAGTCCTGTCAAAGGACATCGCCAGAGTTCGCCGGAGGAAACAAAGAGATACCTGTCAGAGACTGCCAAGGCGGTAACCGCGTCGATCCCTTCCTTCACTTGTTTCCAATGCGTTCCCTGGTCGGTCGACAGAAAAATGCTGCCCGCGCTCGTCGCGGCAAACAGTTGCGGGCCATGCGCAGCAAGCGCTATAATGCCGGCGTTTGTGGGGCCATCGTCCACCGCTGACCAACTTGCTGCACTGTCCGAGCTGAGGAAGATTCCAGCGTCTGTTCCGGCAACGAAAGTCGAGCCGACAGCTCCCGCCGTTGAACTTACAATGAGCGAGTTGACATTGAGATTCTGCAGACCATTGTTCAGGGGAGTCCACGCTCCGTCTGCGCTCGATTTCATCAAAGAACCAAGTGTGGCGACATCGTCGGCAGGAGACGACGTCCATGCAGTATCTGGTGAAGTAAACACTCCACCACCGTAGCTGGCTGCGAAGATTCTCGACCCAAAAATCACGAGCGACGTGACCGAGAGTGCAGTGCTGGGAAGACCAACATTCGCCGGAATCCACTTTGTGCATGAATCAGTCGAAAGGAATGCCCCCTTGTCGGTTCCAATAAAATACACCAAGCCATTCCCATTCCGGCCAGGTATGGCCAAGGCACACTGAAGGAGCACAAAACTGCCCAACGGGGATATCTCTCTCCAGTAGCCAGACGTCGCATAACTGTACTCGCTCCCCGCCCCATATGACCCCTCAAACAGGAAGTCCCCCGAAACGGCAAGCCTGTCAAGTCCGCCGTAAACATTCGAGGCAAAAGGCAACCACGTATCCCCCTCGTCTGTCGACCTCCAAGAGCCATTGTCTACTGTGCCGACAAACAAAGTGGACTGGTGGGCCGGAGACTTCGCGAGAAGCGCCATGCCATGCGTGGGGATATTAACACGGGGCAGACAAGTGTCGATTGCTGCCCAAGTCATGGTAGATGTTGATGCGCGATAGAGCCCGGCAGATCCTCCTGCAAAGAGGTACGTGCCACCCTTTCCATCCGGAGCGGATGAGAGCCACTGCACTTCCAGGTTTGCGAGTCCTTGATTCACGCCCCCGAACACACTCCCAGGGTTGGTGGACGAATGGACTACCCCCGCTCCTAGTGTTCCGGCATAGATGTCATCCCCGACGGTAAAGAGGCAGAGAGTATTCACACCTCCAGCCATTGCCGTCCAATTGGCACCGTTGTCCGTCGATCGAAAGACCCCTTCATCCATGCCGGCAAAAATGGAGGATCCTGACCCCCCCAGCGCATCCACTACATGCAAATATCCTCCACCGAGCAACGATGGCTGTGGCAGACCGGAATTTACTGGTGTCCAGGATACACCGCGGTCGGTAGACCGGAGGAGTCCGTAGCTTGTCCCCGCAAAGAGGCTATTTCCACACGCGGCAAAGCTGTATACCCAACCGTCTGTCGTAAGCGGTCCGGTTCGCGTAGACCACGTTGTCCCGGTGTTATCAGAGGCCCAGACTTTTCTGTCGGCGTCAACCGCAAACACCGTCGTATCGAGGACAGCAAGAGCCGTGACGTAGGGCGACCCCAATCCGCTATTGGCTGCAGACCATTGCTCTCCGTCGCTTGTTGAGCGGAAGACTCCTGCGTCCCAGGTCGCGGCGAGAAGTGCATTCCCAGTCTGCCCATGAGATAGCACGAGGGAATGAAGCCAAGCGCCAACACCGAGGTTGACTGACTTCCAGTCTTCGCCACTGTTTCGAGATACGAACAATACGTCTCCCGGTACATGCGAGCTGTCAACATAGACGAACAAGAGAGTTCCTGACTCGTCCAGTGTAGGGGTTGTCGCCACAAAGCCAACACTGCGAGGAAGAGTCGGTCCCGTCTGGATCCATTGCGACGACGCGGTGACCGAAAATGTCCCGAGCGCCACGCTGGCGGAGAGCAACAGATACAGAAGATTTTCCCTCATCGCTGGCCCCCAACAGTGTTTGAAGCAGAGGTCCGTGTTCGACACCCTACCATTTTTCTCACGACAGAGCACGAACCTCCCGTGAGGTGCAAGCGGTATGTGCCGCTGGCGAGGTTCGTCCCGTCAAATGTACATGTCTTTCTCCCCGCCGGATATCGTCCGTTCGCCAGGACGGCAATTTCCCGACCCAGCAGATCATGCAGCACAAGTCCAAGCCTACCGTCATCTGTCCTCTGTCTCCTGTCTACCGTCTACTGTGTGGACACCGGGAGACCCGGAGATCGATCTTCAACGGAGCAAGACCATTCTCCGCACGGCCGAGTGTCCTCCCGCTGTAAGGCGATAGAAATACACGCCGCTGGCAAGGTTCGTCCCGTCGAATGCAAAGGAATGTGCGCCCGCGGGATACCTCCCGTTCGCGAGCACGGCCACTTCTCGTCCGAGCACATCATACACCGCCAGCCGAACCTCACTGTTCTCTGGCCACTGACCCCTGACCACTGTCGTCGGATTAAACGGGTTCGGATAGTTCTGCTCCAGCCGGAACCCCTCCGGTACTGACGTCAGCCGGGGTTCAACATCAGTCACGATTTCCGTGATGTCCCGTCGAAACATTCCTCCAAACGTGCCAAGGACCAGGTTGGCACCGGACACCGCCATGGAACTGATGTACCACTGTTCCGGAATGTCGGGGAACACGTGGCGCCACGAGCCGCCCTGGTCCGTGGAGACATACACTTTGAATCCGTCGGCGGCGAACATTGCCGTTGGCGACGCGGCAATGGCTGTGGCGATGGGATTCGGGTAGCCCGTCAGCTGGACCCAGTGCAGCCCAAAATCGGTCGACCGGTACACACCGCTCCCGTTTCCGAGCATGGACACGCCCGCATAGACACTGGTATCACCGCTTCCCTCAGGGACCTCCAGATAGCATTTACCGAAGGCCTTATCTGACCCGGAAAAAAGCTCGCTTATCGGAGCCCAGGTGGCGCCCAGATCGGTCGATCGACAGATGCCCAGACTGTCCCACCCTGCAATCAGCGTCTTTCCCGCCGCGAAGGCTTGTCCCGCGCAAAACCCCGGATACCCCGTCCTGGCCCAGTTTTCCCCACCGTCCGTCGAGAGGAACATGCTCCCGTACGTCGAGGCGAGAACGCTCGGCCCGGGATTTCCCTCAGGAGTAGCGGCAAGGGCGAAGACGCTCTCATTCGTCAATCCTTGGTCCGCCTCTGTCCACGTCAGACCGGCGTCGGTAGAACGAAACACGCCGCCGTTACTACCGGCATACACCTGGGGAGCGATTGCTCCTGTGGTTATGTTGGTCAGTGCATTGATCAGCTCCATCGACAATCCCGCGTCCCACCAATCCGTCCAATATACTCCGCCGTCGGTCGAACGAATGATGCCCTTCGTCGTCCCCGCAAAGATGATCCTCCCGCCTTTCCCGTCGGGAATGTCCATCATGGCACTCGTCCCGAATTGCGTGATCCACAGCAGGCCTGCATTGATCGAACGCCACGTCGCCCCGTGATCCGTCGAGCGATATACACCGACTCCCGCGGTCCCTGCATACCATGTGCTTCCGGAAGCGGCAAGACCATTTGAAAGCCATGTAAGCCCCGTTGCTGTCCAGGTGGCACCACTGTCCCCGGAGACGAAAACTCCATCTGTCGTGCCGACAAGAAGGTCCTGTCCGGCGACGGCGATTGCCCGGCCGTAGGATCCGGTGAGCCCGGTTGTGTCCGCGATCCAGTGATCGCCGTCGTCTGACGAACGGAACAGTCCATTCATCGACGTTCCGGCAAAGAGATATCTTCCCATGGATGCCAACCTTTGGATATCCAGATAGCTGTCCGGCAGACCGCTATTGACGGGGCCCCAGGTTACACCGTTGTCCGTTGAACGGAAGACACCGCCGTTCGTTTCGACCCCCATGTTGTACGACCACCCCGTTCCTCCGAACAGCATTCCATTCGCTGCCGCCAGCGCCGTGAACCCGGTGTTCCTGACACGAGTCCAACTGCTCCCGAAATCGGTCGAACGGTATATGCCGGAATCCGCTGCGGCGAAGAGGCTCGTCCCAGAGACAGCCAGAAGATAGGCCGACATGTTGTCCAGACTTGTCAGAGCCCAGGTCGCGCCGTCGTCGGTGGAGTGGTAGACGCCGAATTTCGTCCCGGCAAATTCGAAGGTTGATGTGCCATCCGTTGCCTGCACGAGCGCACCGACATCGATATCGATCGATGGATTGACGATTTGCATCGCCGCGCGATGCCAGCTGTCGCCATGGTCGGACGACACGAAAACTCCGCTGTCCGTGGCAGCGAGGATATTGGAGCCAGAGAAGAGAAAGTCATTGACGCTCCTGTATCCACCATACGGGCCCGCGAGAAGCCATTGGCTCTGAACCGGACTGGTCAGGCACAACAATGCACACCCCAATATTGCAGCGATTCTCTTGATGCTCGTGGCCGCCGACAACATGCGAATAGCAGGTCCTCGAAGTTGCATAACGGTCCTATAGAGATGTGGTGTATACCCCCGATAAAGCACAAAAGCCTTCCCATCGTTTCGATGAAAAGGCTTCGGTTGTCAATGGACAGTGCAGGGAGATTCAGTAACGTAAGCAGTATGCAGTAGGGAGTATGCAATAGCGAGTATGCAGAAAACGGTTCGCGTTCGGCAATCGCTTTCTGCTTACTGCCTTCTGCGTACTGTCTACTTTATGGCTTCTCCACGCCTCACCTTCTGAGGACCATCGTTGTGCCCGAAAACTCCTTCCTTCCCTAAGTCCACCAGAGATTTCGGTCAGGTTTCTAATACAAGGTATTCTATTTTTCGTCGTTAGTCAATATTTCTTCGTTGATTGTCAACTATGTGTCTACAGCATCCTGCGGCGTTAGAGCCAGGCTACCACACTCTCTCTCCAAATTCGTGGAATTTAGGGCAGGTGCGCGGTGCGAACGCCCGCACGGAATGCTGTCAGCAGGGGGATGGAACAATTTGCCATCTTAACTCTAGCGTCGGCGGTTCACGAAATTTTCTCGATGTACTGCTCGAACACTCGCCGGAAATGAAATCCGTAGATGGCCAGCGTGATCGCCGTGGAAAAATGGCGCGGCCGTCGGATCAGCGACCAGAAGAAAAGCTTCCAATAGTAGAGCCGTTCCTTTCCCACAACACCGAGGAGGATCATCGACTTGGAAAGCGCGCGCAGGTGCGCAAACCGAAGAGACACTCCGTGCTGCCTGAGACTTTCATGAGTCTTGAGAAAGTCGGTGACCCGTTTGTAATATTCTTTCGGAGAGTAGATTGTCGCCAGAATCTTCCGGTATCCATCGAGAAGAACCTGCTTGTTCATTTTTGGAACGAAATTCATGGAGAAGTCCATGTTGTTCCCGGAGAACACTTTCAACAGCCTGTTCTCCCTCCCCAGCCGGTGATACAATCGCGTGTTGATCGGCGCGTTGAGCAGCCCCACCATCGCAACAACAATGCCGCTTTCTTTGATGAACCTGATCAGGCTGTCAAATATGGACGCCGGGTCATGATCGAACCCCACGATGAAACCTGCCTGGACCTGCAGGCCGGCTTTCTGCAGGGTCTTGACGCTCGCGAGGAGATCACGGTTTTTATTCGGAATCTTTTTGCACTCTTCCAGACTCTCCACGTTCGGGCTCTCAATCCCGACAAACACTTCTTCGAATCCCGCCCGGGCCATCAGATCCAGAAGTTCCGGATCGTCGGACAGGTTTAAGGATGCCTCCGTTCCCAGGGTGAACGGGTGGCGTCTCTCCTCCATCCACCGAATGATCTGCGGGAGCACTTCCTTCTTGAGCTTGCCCTTGTTCCCGATAAAATTGTCATCGACGAAAAACACATGGCTACGCCACCCGCTCCGGTAGAGCGCATCCATCTCCTCGATCACCTGGGCGCCGGATTTCGTCCGGGGCACACGCCCATACAGGACAGTGATATCGCAGAACTCACAGTCGTACGGGCAGCCGCGCGAGTACTGCACATTCATCGTGGCGTATTGACGCTGGTCGATCAGCTCCCACATTGGCAAAGGAGTCTTCGTAAGATCAGCCCATTCGTTTGTGGTGTAGACGGGTTTCGGTTGACCACGCCGCAAGTCATCAAGAAACATCGGGAGCGTGATTTCCGCTTCATTCAAGACGAAATGATCCACGCCCTGAAACTCGTCATGCCTGGCGGTAAACATGGGTCCACCGGCCACAATTTTTGTCCCCACCTCGTTGCAAAGCGCGATGACTGCCCGGGCGGAGGCCGCCTGAACGGACATACCGCCGAGAAACACATAGTCAGCCCACGCAAGATCCTCTGTGGTCAGCGTGGACAGATTCAGATCGACAAGTCTCTTCTCCCATTCCAGAGGGAGCAATGAGGCTACAGTCAATAAGCCCAACGGAGGCTGGCCTGCCTTTTTGGAGATGAATCGGAGGGCGTGTTTGAAGGACCAGAAGGTGTCCGGATATTCCGGGCAGACCAGAAGGATATGCATGCGATGTCTCTCCCCGCAGAAAGGAATGGACGTGCAATTGAAGGAAGCCCGGGGATTGGGGTCATACCGGTTCCCCGACCGTGATTGACGGTCTATTTCACCCTCTGTAAGCTACCTAGGTGAAGCGGAAGACACAATCGATCAAAAGGATGAAAAAGGAGTGGTCCGGCCGGCTAGATCTACTCGCATCAGAGAGCTCCGGTTTGACGCCAAATGAAGACGCCTTCCAACGGTAAGGCTGGAAGGCGTTTGCAGGAGAGGTATGGTGAATTATTTCACGACGACAGTCCCCCTCATCCCCATGCTCGCATGATAGATGCAGTGGTATGGAAACGTCCCGGGCGTGTTGAATGTGGTGGTCGTGACGTTCCCCGCCGCCATATTCCCGGTGTCCCACACACCCGTATCGCTTGTGGAAGTGTGCGCTATGCCGTCAGTATTCTTCCACGTTACTGTGGTTCCTGCTGTTACGGTGATCGTCGCCGGCGAGAAGGCCATACCTGACATCGTCACTACGTCGGACTGGGTAGTCGCAGGCGTAGGGCTTGTGGGAGATGACCCATAGGGATTTGACGAATCGCTCTTGCAGCCGGAGCCGAGAACGACAAGTGCAAAGAGAGCTACGAAAGCGGGTGTGAGTAGGGATAAACGCATGTCTTGAGCTCCAATCTAAACTAGTGAAAGTCCGGGTGTTTCCTCAAGACGAAGCAACCACCGTGCCACGGTGGGCAGAGGCGCATAGCGGCTATTGCATGCCCCTGACAGGGTTTTCCCCTGGATGTGTTCGTGAAGAGTGGCACAGAAGTCCCACAACAGGATCGACTGACGACAGGGAGTGTGGAGTCGATGCCTCACACGTGAACACCATCATCCGAGCTCTACTTCAACATGGTGCGTCTTTCCATCCCGAAGATCAGGAATTCGATTCCCGCTGACCGACTTCCCGTCGAGCATCAGTTTCTTCACCCCCTTGTTGACGTTCCGGGGATTGGTCACCGTAATTTCGTAGGTGCAATTCCTGAACTTGCGGACTACGGTGAATCGGCTCCAGGAACCTGGTACGCAGGGATCGATCACCAACCCGTCATAGTCCGGTTGGATTCCGAGTATGTACTGCGAGAGCACGACAAAGGACCATGCCACTGTGCCTGTCAACCACGAGTTCTTCCCCTCACCCGGTGTAGGCGAGTCGGGGCCCGCGGTCATTTGACTGTAGACGTACGGTTCGGATCTATAGACGTCGATCTGATCTTCTTTGGTCGGTGGACAAATGCTCATATAGTACTCCATCGCCCGGTCTCCCCTCCCGAGGATGGTTTCGGCGATCTGGATCCAGGTGTTATTGTGCGTGAAAATGCCTGCGTTCTCTTTGTACCCGGGAGGATAGGAGCTCACTTCGCCCAGATGCAGATAGTACTTCTGAAATGCCGGCTGCTGCAAAATGATCCCGTTCGGCGTGGCCAGATGTTTCCTGACGCTGTCTAACGCCTTCTTCGCGTAACCGTTCTCCAACCCGACCCCACCCATGACGCCCCATCCCTGGCTTTCGATGAAGATCTTCCCTTCCTCGTTCTCCGTTGAGCCCAGCTTCTTGCCATACGAATCATACGCCCGGAGAAACCACTCACCGTCCCATCCGTGCTCGTAAATGGTCTTCTTCATCTTCTCACCGCTCTTGAGATACTCGTTCGCCTCTTCAGGTTTGTCCGAATGTCTCAGAAGGGACGCCATTTCATCGCATGCCTTGCAGAAGAGACCGGCAATCATCACCGATTCTGCTACTTTGTCGTTCTCGATGTGCCCCGCAAGTTGAAAACTCTCGCCCGGCGTTGACGAGAAACAGTTCAGGTTGAGGCAGTCGTTCCAATCAGCATGTCCGATCAACGGCAATCCATGCGGGCCGCGATGGTTGAGTGTATAGCTGAGCGAAAGATGAAGATGGTCGAGCAGCGTTGCAGCGGAATCCGGCACATCCGCATAGCCGCACTTTTCGCCGAGAATGGAATCATCTCCGGTTTCCTTGATGTACGATGTCACGGACAGTATCAACCAGAGAGGATCGTCATTGAATCCGCCGCCGATGTCCGCATTCCCCTTCTTCGTGAGCGGTTGATACTGATGGTAACAGGTCCCGTCGGATAACTGCGTTGCCGCCAGGTCCAGGATTCTCTGTCGTGCCCGCGCGGGAAGGATATGCACAAATCCGAGAATGTCCTGGTTACTGTCGCGATACCCCATTCCCCTGCCAATACCAGATTCATATAACGACGTCGAACGCGAGAGATTGAAGGTCACCATGCATTGATACTGATTCCAGATATTGGCCATTCTGTTCACGATGGGGTCGGGAGTTGTTGCCTGATATGACGAGAGGAGGTCGTTCCAATACGCTTTGAATGTATTGAACGATTGCTGCACATCGGCCTCCGTCGCAAATCTCGCCCGCACGCTCTCATATTCGTCTTTCCGGATTTTCCCGTTGGGGAGGAATTTCTTATCGGGGGGATTCTCTCCGTACCCCAGAAGGAAGTTCATGCTTCTGCTCTCCCCCGGTTTCAAGACGACGTCGATTTGTTGTACGCCGATAGGAAGCCAGCCGTACGCGGTACTATTCCTGCAGCTCCCGTGCATCACGGCCTGAGGCGCCTCGAGCCCCTGGTGGACGCCGACAAACGCATCGCGGCTGCTGTCAAATCCTGTCACCGGTTCAGTGGAGGCAAAATAGGCATAGTGATTCCGCCGTTCCCTGTATTCCGTAATGTGGAATATTGCGCCGTTCTCAATCTCCACCTGTCCTGTGGAGTAGTTCCTCTGGAAATTCGTCATGTCGTCGTACGCCTCCCACAAACACCATTCGACGAAACTCCACAATCTGATACTCTTCGCCGACTTCGAATGATTGGTGAGCCGGACTTGCCACACTTCATGCCGCGAATCCAGCGGAATGAAGAACAGCGTCGATACCTCCAGATCGTTCTTCTGACCGGTGATTTTCGTGTACCCGAGGCCATGACGGCATTCATACTTGTCGAGAGAGACGCGCATCGGTTTCCACATGGGGTTCCAGACCGTGTCCCCGTCCTTGATATAGAGATAGCGTCCATTGCCATCCATCGGGATGTTATTGTAGCGATACCGTGTCAGGCGTCGCATTCGCGAATCCTGGTAGAAACAGTACCCGCCGGCTGTATTGGAAATGATTGCGTAGAAGTCGCTGGTACCAAGGTAGTTGATCCAGGGGAGAGGAGTATCGGGACGCGTGATCACGTATTCCTTCTGGTCGTCGTCGAAATATCCGTAGGGCATCAGGGGCCTCCTTCGTTATCGTGAGTGGTTGTGGCGCATGGAGTCTGTGTGGGAACAATCAACCGTGACATCCGCAAGACTGCCGGATGACGAGTGTTGTGGGAAGAATCGTGTGTTGGTTCTTCTGTCGCCTGCCGCTTTGGACGACTCTTATGATCCTTTGCATCGCGAGCATTCCGAGGTCGCTGATCGCGACATGGACGGACGTGAGAGACGGCGTCAGGTATCGCGCGACAGGCGTATCGTCGAAACCGGCCAACGCCATCTCTTCCGGAACCTTGATCCCGGCGTCCAGCAGGGCGCTCATGACGCCGACCGCCATCGCATCGTTCGCAGCGAATACCGCCGTCGGTCGTGGAGAGAGGCGCAGCAGGTTCGGGATCGCATCGTAGCCGGACGACTCATCAAAATTCCCGGCGAACTCCGACGCGGACGATATCTCGCAACCCGCTTTGCGGAGTGCCGCGCGGTATCCCTGCAACCGTTCCCGCGAGTCGACATTCTCGTCTCTCCCTTTCACGATGGCTATCCTTCGATGACCATGCCCGATCAAATGGCGCACAACTGCCATGGCTCCTCTCCGGTTGTCGACGGTCAGGGTATCCACTGCCTCGCCGTCCGGCAGGCAATTCAGGAGAACAACGGGGAGGTTCCTCGGAAGAACGTCTTTGCGAAGGATGTGTGCATCGTAATTTGGAGACATAAGAATCAGACCGTCCACGCGCCCGTGCATGGCCCGAAGCTCCGCTGCAATCTCCGGGAGACTATTGTGATGACTGGCAATGAGGAAGTGGAAGCCATATTCCTGCGCGGCCTGATCGGCACCGCGGATGACTTCAGAGAAGAAATCTCCATTCACCGCCGGGAGCAGAAGGCCGATGATATCGTTTCGCCTGACACTCAACCCGCGCGCCGATGCGTTGGGAACATAGCGCAACTGCCCGGCGATCTTCTGGATCCGGGCACGCGTCCTGTCGCTCACCAGCGGACTGTTGTTCAGGACGCGCGAGACCGTCGCCACGGACACGCGTGCTTTTCTCGCGACATCGCGTATCGTGACGCTGGGTTTCGTTGTCACCGAGGATCGCACGGGGGCTCCGGTTCAATGAATGTAACCGGTTACATTTTATGGGAAAGAATTGGATTTGTCAAGAGCTCCCACCGGCGGTCGACGTTTGTGCGGAGGAGGCGAAGATGCGCGGATCGCAAATTTTCCGTACATTTGCCCTATCGGGATATCCACAGCTCTTCCCGATAGCCGTACGGAAATGGTTTCTTCATACTTCTTTCTTCGTACTCTTCGCAATTCCCTCGAAAGGTTCATGATGCGATCGTTTGACAGCCTCACTGAGCAGGAAATCCTTGCCCTCGCCATCTCGCTCGAAGAGGAGGACGCCCGTATCTACGATGATTTCGCCGAAGGACTCCAGAGCACATTCCCGGCCCAGGCGGAGGAATTCAGAAGAATGCGGGCGGAAGAGGACGGGCACCGCCATCGCCTTCTCGATCTCTATCGGGGCAGATTTGGCGAGCATGTCCCGTTGATCCGGCGCGAAGATGTGAAAGGGTTCGTCCGCCGGAGACCCGTGTGGCTCACCAAACCGCTCGGCATTTCCGCCGCCCGAAAACAGACTCAGCTCATTGAGCTTGAGACCAGGCGCTTTTACGAAGTGGCTGCCCGGCGAACCACCGATGCAGGCATACGTCAATTGCTCGGCGATCTCGCCGAGGAGGAACGTCGACATGTCCGCGCTGCAAAATCGATGGAGGCAGCCGCCGAAAAGGAGTCAGAACAGGCGGCACAAAAGCGCCTTTTCGTCCTTCAGGTGATTCAACCGGGTCTTGCGGGGCTCATGGACGGATCGGTCTCCACTCTCGCTCCCCTCTTTGCGGCAGCCTTTGCCACACATGTCAGCTGGGACACTTTTCTCATCGGCCTCGCGGCCAGCATCGGAGCCGGGATCAGCATGGGATTTGCCGAAGCCCTCTCCGACGATGGAACGCTCACCGGACGTGGACACCCGTGGCTCCGGGGAGGAATTTGCGGCCTCATGACCACAGTGGGAGGCCTCGGCCACACCCTGCCGTACCTCATCCCAAACGTCTACACCGCAACAACAATCGCGGCCATCGTCGTCGTCATTGAGCTGGGGGTGATCTCCTGGGTGAGACACAGGTTCATGGACACCCCCATCGCAACGGCGGTATTCCAGGTTGTGGTGGGAGGCTTGTTGGTCTTCCTGGCAGGAGTGCTGATCGGAAATTCCTGAAATTGGTCAGGTATCTTTGCTTACAACGATTGCATCTCTAATGACCATTCAAGAGGCCTATAACAACTGGTCGAGCACGTACGACGCCGACGCCAATCTCACGCGGGATCTCGATCAACAGGTAACGACCAGTTTGTTGGGAGATCGACGGTTCGAGTCGATTATCGAAGTTGGTTGCGGAACCGGGAAGAACACCTCTCTGCTTTCGCGAATCGGCGGGAAAGTATTCGCGATCGATTTTTCGGAGGGGATGGTCGCATTCGCGAAAGAGAAGGTGTCGTTCACCAATGTGACGTTTGTTCTGACCGACGTGTCCCGGCCATGGCCCTGTCGCGACCATTCGGCGGACCTGGTGGTCTGCAACCTTGTGCTGGAGCATATCGAAAACATCGGGTTCGTTTTCTCGGAAGCCGCACGCACGCTGGAGAGCCATGGATCATTCTTCGTCTGCGAGCTCCACCCGTGCCGGCAATACGAGGGGAAAAAGGCAACGTTTCAACGAGAGGACAGGAAGATAATGATTCCCTCCTTTGTCCACCATCTCTCCGATTTCCTGGGTGCTGCCGAACGAAACGCACTGACATTGGAAAAGATCGATGAATGGTGGCACGAAAAGGACCGCGACGCCCCTCCCAGACTTGTATCGTTCTCCTTCGTGAAATGAGACCGTCTCTCAGGCAGAACATGGTCTCATTTGATGACATCCGGAATTCACTCATGAGGTTGTCGCCGGCAATTCTCGACAGTCAGGCGGGCGTGTCTGCCGCTGTTGTACTCCTGCTGGCAAACGCGGGATCCGGATTGCAGGTCCTTTTCATCGAACGCGCGAAGCATGAATCCGATCCCTGGTCGGGAGACGTAGGTTTCCCCGGCGGAAGATCGGAGCCGGGGGACAACGATTTGCAGGCCACCGCCGTTCGGGAAACCTTCGAAGAAGTCGGCATTGCCCTCGGACGTGCGCGATACCTCGGCCGGCTGTCGGACATCGACGGCGGTCACCTGGGCGTACGGGTTTCCTGCTTCGTTTTTGGAGTGGATCGCATCGGACCGATGCATCTGAGCAACGAAGTCCGTGATGCGTTCTGGGTCCCTTTGGTCGAACTGACCAACCCTGCACGACATGGAGAAGCATCCGTCCGGTTCGGTGCAAAATCGTTACAGAGACCCGCGATCCGGCTTCCTCAGGCGGACAAGCCTGTCCTCTGGGGGCTTACGTACCGACTTGTGATGCAATTTCTTGAGGCGGTGGGGAAGGGCGGCCGCTCAATGGCGGGAGGAGAAGCTTAAACACGTGATGCAAGAGATGGTTCATCTGCTTCGCGTCGCAAGGACCTCCAACGCAACTTTCTGGATCGTTTTCTGCCCGATCACGTTGAGGCGTTCTTCGGCGGAAGAGAACACGCCGATATTCAACCGATCAACGGAGAGGGCGAAGAGTTCAATCGTAATCCGATGCGGTTCCGCATCGCGCGCGAGGTTCGGTCCATCATAGCGCTGGTTCCCCTGGGAATTCGTGAGTTGCACCGACCCACCGGGGATGAACTTGGTGACGAGAGAGGCATTTTCGTACAGCTCCCGAACCGCGAACGGGATATTGATCAGGACCCAGAGAGAAAGAGGTGCGGTACCGGCATCAAGATCAGAGATTTGGAGAGAGAAGGATTTCACCGCCGCAGGAGCATCGGACCATAGGAGAGGGGGAGAGGCATCACGTCCGTCCTGCATCGTGCGATGCATGCATCGCGCAGGAAGGTACTGTTCGCCGACCAGGATGGGACAATACAGCTTCATGGAGATTTGGGTTTCCCGGTTGGCGGTTTGACAGCGGGGACTCCAGCCGCTTTCCGAATTCCGGAACGGATCTCGTCGAGCTCGACCCTTCCTTTTCGCAGATACCCGATGTCTCGCATTTGCAGCCCGACAATCTCCCGGGGGGAGAGTTCCTTCCCCGTGATGATGATAATGGGAATGTGTTTTGTGTCTTTGTCGGCCTTCAGTTCCTCGATATAGTCCATTCCGGGTTTCCGGCGAAGGGTCAGGTCCATGAGAACAACGGATGGCTTGTGGTCTTTTGCCCAGTCGACAATACTTGAGCCGTCGAGCGGAAACTGTACGCCGACGAAACCATCGTCTTCAACGATGAATTTGAGGAGGTTGGAGAAGTCCTGACTATCCTCGACGATTAGAATGTTCTTGCTCTGTGCAATCCGGGTGCTTTTTGGCATGACCTGACTTATTCAAGTACCCAAAAGAGGGGTGAAAAAGGCGGGATCTTATAGAATATACGCTCTACCCTCGAATTATGCAACCCTCTGAACAAACACTTCAGCCGGAAGAAAGGAATTGCTTTATTCGTATTTTCTTGCTATAATTGGTGCGTAGCATCCCTTCCTTTCACCCAATTCATCATGTGGAGTTTTTCTATGCGGATCATACCCTTCAGCGTGTTGGGTTCGCTTGCACTCATGTTGACCTCATGCTCAACGATCACTATTCAGAATGTCCAATACGGATGGCCTGTAGAAGTCGTGGGAACCGTCGACCATTCGAACCATGTTGTGGCCGATCGATACGGGCTTACCTTCAGTGTCGCCAAGATCGCAGAGAGAGAAATGCAGGACTCCTCGGCACTTGCGGGGAAGATCGTCCATGTTCTCCGCAACGACGAAGGATATTATTTTGTCACCGGACCGGGATTCAAGCACGTTTATGTGTTCGCCCCGGGGACGCACCAGCTCTCCACGGAAGAGATCATCGAAGTGACGGAGACCGGCCTGCAGAATCCCAGACTCAACCTTCGTCCCCCGTACGTTGAACTTCTTGACAATGACGGGTTCCACAAACTTTTGACACACAGTGCTATTGCAGAAGGAAACTCCAAATGATGCGCACGTCCGTTGTGGCATTCCTCATTCTTTTCACCTGCATGGCTTTCGCTCAGGAATCGGACTACGACGTCCTTCAATCGTTCGAAAAGCGGTCGACCGCCCTCCAGGCGGCGATGGATTCGGCAACTACACCGCAGGCGCTGGACGCGTTAAAGACTCAGATCGACGCGCTCGCCCTCGACTTCCAGGCGAATCGGGATTTTCTCGATAAGGCACTCACACCGGACACATTTGAAGGGAGAATCGCCGCTCTCCGGCAGCAATATACCATCGCGTATGAGAGGACGTCAACGATCCAGACGCAGGGCGTGAGAATCGTCGAGCTCGAGACCACCATCGCGCTGATTAACAGCCGGATCGACACCCTGACCGGCGAACGCAACCAGTTATTTTCGGACCTGCAGGAGGAGAAAAGAAATGTCACTTCACTGCGCGAGACAGTGAAGCGACTCACAGCGAACCTTCAGGCCAACGACCGCCTGCTCTTCTCTCTGGTCGATTCCATTTTTCTCCCCTACGATAGGAATATGCAGGGAACGACCGACGTTGAGAAGGAACGTATCGCGGGAAGCGTTCAGCAGGCAAACATCATGACGCGCGTCTATGGCGTCGCCGCGGACAACGTCCGGTTCCTCACCAATACACAGCTCCAACCGAAGGATTATGCGAGCCTTCTCGACCAGTACCAGGCGTTTCGCGCGCGATGGTCCGGACTGAGCGAAAAGATGAAGGATGTTGTCGCCGCGACAGCCAGGGTTGAGTCCGGGAAGAAGTCCTCAAAGAAGTCTGCGGTGGTGCTTCCGCAGGAGGGAAGTTACGTCCAGGTGGATTCAGTGATGAATGTCTGGAATGAGAAGCTGATGCACGACTTCTGGATTTCGATCGAACGGGAGTTTACGAGCAAGGGGATCAATATCAACCACTTCACGGATGGTCCCTCCTTCTCCTCTGCAGTCCTTGCGCTTGTGGCCACATACAAAGAAGGACATGCCGATGTGGATGATTTCGTCGACGGGGTATGGAGGGAACGGATCGACAAAGATTGGCGTGATGCGCTTTCACGGGATGGCGTCCTCGGTCGTACCGAGTATGCGACTTTGGACAAAGCAGTGAGCGAGCTGGGTCAAAAGACGGTAGATGTCAAACTGATTCTGTACATCGTCGGTATCGTCGTAATCGCGTTTGCAGCATGGTGGGTGCTCTCACGCAAACCGAAGACACAGAACCCGCAACCTCCGGCCGCCTGACCTGGCTCCACGTGTGGCACGGGGAGGAACCCCTCCCCTGCCACACCACGTTTTTCCCCCTGCTCCCCACACCTTCAATGACTATACCAGTCAATCATCCGATCGATTGCCGCGCTGCATACCGGGTCAAAGCCGGTCAGACTCAGAGAGAACATCCGGCAATCCACCGACGGCCTGTATAATCCTTTCGACACGTATCCGGCACCTTCGAAGGCCCCCACAACGTCTTTCGACTTGGACGCGTTCAGGAGTTCTGTTTCGGCCTTCATAAACGGCTCACGTTTCTCATAATAATCGGGCGCAAGCCGGTCAAGTTTTCCCCTGAGGGTTTCAAGACTATCGTACGTTGTTTTTGGCCACGGTGTTGGAATGGCAACGCCCGGGGTGAGAAAGGGTTTCCACTTGATATTCGCGGGGTCGCGAAGGGCGGTGATATTCGGCTCCCACGGCTCAACGCCGGCGGAGTAGAAATCATTATACCCCGTTGACGACGTGTAGTATTCGTCTGCAAGACCCCCGAAGCTGTGTCCGAATTCATGCACGTACATGTAGTCCTCCTGCCACTCCTGCCCCTTCGTCAGCTCATTGGTGTAGGTGGTGGTATACAGCTGAAAGATACCTCCCCCGCCATACCGTGAATCGTTCACCAGGATCAGAATAAAATCATACGGAGCAGCCCCTGCAATATCGCGCAGGGTTTTATTTGCCTCCGTGAGAACATACCTCGCCGATCCGAACGTGTTATAGGCACAACCGAGCGTGTTGCCCTTCCAGATGTTCTTGTCGGGGATGCTGATACCGGATTCCGGAGACTCGACTTCGATGGTCCAGACGTTGAAATCGGCCTTATGGGTACTGAAGGGCGGAGTCGAAAACATCACATCATTGAAGTGCTTGGCGTCCTTTCTGAACTTCGCGACGTCCCCGCGCGCGTACCCATCACCGAGAATCAACAGATCAACTTTTTGCGCTGACGGTCCATTGTGCACCAGCGTCTGGACGGGAAAGTGCGGTTTCAGCGGCGACCGGTCCACCGCCGTGGGCGAGTTCGGATTGACTGTGGTGCTGAACAGCTCGTGAAAAACCATGTTCTTGTCCCGCCGCGAGATCACCAGCTGAATTTCTCTCTTGGGAAACGGTATCCGGACGGTCGCAGAGAAGGTACGGTGATCGCCCGCGAGGGCTTCATCTGTGGTCTGCCACTCATTAAAGATCGACGAATATCCCAGCGAATAGATGAGGGCGTTTGAAGCACGATCATACACCCGCGCGAGGTATTCGCCGAGGTTGAGAGTATCGACGAGGTTCACCCTGCTCCCCGGCCACTCGCCTTCGAGAGAAAGTCGATCCAGACTGATGATCTCCTGGCCTTTGGTTCCCGTATCATAGTAGTCAACCCGCAATGTGGAACCGGTAAACCAATGATCGAAATGCGGATTATCGGCCGCAACAGACGGCGCGGTGAACAGGAATAAAACCAATGCAATGGAGGAAACTGTTCGCACAAACACCTCCGTGGGAATAGTGATTGGGGAGGAAGGTATTGTCGAGGAAATATTTGCCCGCTCAAGATAACGGGAACCGGTAGGAGAAGCAATTGGGCGTGTGGCGATTCATTCTCAAGCCGAAATCGTGGCAGAATTCGTTGTGAGATCCCGTCGTCTGCGAGGGGACGAATGTCCACCCAAAACCATGGTTGCCTAGGCTGCCATAGTTTCGGTGGTGTGCTGGAGCGTCCTGAGGTTCGCGTCTGCGCTCTCTGGGAATCTCGACAAAGACTGCAAAAGAGGACTGTCCGGGCTGCAACAATTCGTCTTTTCTGGTCACATGCAGCCCAATTATCAATGATTCTGCTATCGTTCCCTGGGGGGCCTGCCAGCCTCCAAGGTTGACTTGAATGGCTTCTAAAACATGGCAGCCTAAGCAACCATATTTTTTCGTCCTTCGGGGGAGATACTGCCTTGGAGACCTCAAAAACATGGCAGCCTAAGCAACCATGTTTTTTCGTCCAAACCCGAAAGATGAAGCTTGCGTGGAAACGAGGGCTCTACGCGGCGGCGGGAAGATCAGCGGATAAGCGTCATCTGCCGGACAGTCCTCCGACCATTTGATTGCAGGACGTACACATAGATCCCCGAGGGCAAGCCCTTTCCATCAAAATGCGCCTCATGGTACCCGGCGGACATCAGTGTGTCCACAAGTGTCGCAATGCGGCGTCCCAAAAGGTCAAAGACGGCAAGTCGGGTGCGACCGGTCTGAGCAAGAGAAAAACCGATGGTGGTGGTCGGGTTGAAAGGATTCGGATAATTTTGCCGAAGCATAATCCCGTCCGGAACCACGGAAGCCGGAAGGGGTTGTCCCTGAAGCCCGATTCCTGGGCTCGGCACCGGCACGGGTCTTCTAGAGTTTGAAAGGCATTTCTCTCAGTCGCTTCCCCGTGGCTGCGAAGACGGCATTTGCAACTGCCGGCGCGATGGCGGGAAGCCCGGGCTCTCCGGTGCCTGTCGGAGGATCTGTACTGGGGACGATGACCACATCAATTTTCGGCATTTCATCCATAGTCAGGAGCGGGTAGTCGTCAAAATTCCCTTCGACGACCCTCCCTTTTTCTATCGTGATTCTTCCCTTGAGCGCTGCGCTTAATCCATACACGATCCCCCCTTCCATCTGAGCTTCCACACCACTGGGATTCACGGCGATCCCGCAATCGATCGCAGCGACAACACGGTGGACCTTTATGGTCCCTTCCTTTACGGACACTTCCGCTACTTCCGCCACTGGAGTCAGGTAGAAAGCCGGCGGAGAAAAGGCGATGCCATGGAAATGACCCGTGGGCAACGGTTTCCCCCATCCGGCCTTTTCCGCCGCGAGTTCAAGAACACGCTGCATCTTTGGGACATTCACCATCATCGCCCTGCGGAATTCGAACGGGTCGGCTCCCGCTGCCAGGGCCATCTCGTCGATGAAGCTTTCCAGGGCAAACACGGTCTGTGAAGGGAACACGGAACGCCACGGACCAAGAGGGACGGGCGTGCTCGCCATAACGTAATCCACCAGGATGTTCGGAATGTCATAGGGCATCCTGTCGGCCCCCTCCACAGCGCCCCGGTCGAGTCCATTCTTGATCCTATCGGGAGACCGCTGGCCCGTAATGGATGGGGCAACGACGCGATGGGTCAACGCGACCAGGCGCTTCTCATCATTCAGGGCCCCGGTCAGGTGGTGAAGGGAGACCGGTCTGTAGAAGTCGTGTCGCATATCATCTTCGCGGGTCCAGGTTACCTGCACCGAAACGTTCAGTTGGTTGGAAATCTCGAGCGCTTCGATGGCAAAATCGCTTTCCAGTCTCCTGCCGAATCCGCCGCCAAGAAAGGTGGTGTGCACGGCAATATCTTTTTCCGCCATGCCGGTGATTTTTGCAGCTTCATGCAAAACAGACTGGGGACTTTGTGTCGGTGCCCAGACGGTGCAACGTTTCTTTTCGACGAACGCGGTGCAATTCATTGGTTCCATCGTTGCGTGTGCGAGAAACGGTGCGTAGAACTTTGCTTCCAGTTTCTTGCCCGCCACGCTGTCGACACGGACGGGATCGCCTGAATGCTCGGCGACGGCACCCTCATGGGTAGACAGTTCCTCGAGTTCCGCCCGGATGGATTCACTGCTCACATTTGCGCCGGCACCCTCTTTCCATTTGACGACAAGTGCATCGCGCGCGGAAAATGCTTGCCAGGTTGATTGCGCGACAACGGCCACGCCACTCTTGATGGCCAGAATATGTTTTACCCCTGGCATTCCCTTCGCTTTGGAATCATCATACGAATCCAGGGACCCGCCAAAGACCGGGCAACGGGCCACTGCAGCGTGCAACATGCCGGGAACGCGAACGTCGATTCCGAATTCTGCCTTTCCGTCGACTTTGTCCGGTGCATCGGTCCTTGGTATCCGCTTGCCGATAATCCGAAAATCGCCGGGTTTCTTCAGAGGAGGATTGTCCGGCACAGGGACCTTTGCAGCATCATCGACGAGCATTCCATAGCCAAGGGATTTGTGCGTTATATCGTCGATCACTAATCCGTTCTCTGTCCGGCATTCAGACACGGGAACGTTCCATTTGCGGGCAGCGGCAGTCACGAGCATCAACCGTGCGGCGGCCCCTGCTTTCCTGAGCATGTCCCAGGATGTCCGGACACTTGCGCTTCCCCCTGTCCCCATGCTCCCGTGCTTATCATCGGCGATCGCCTGCTCAACACGCACCTTCGACCAATCCGCATCCAATTCGTCGGCCACAATCATCGGCAGGGCTGTGCGCACCCCCTGACCCATTTCCGATTTTGCAACAATGATGGTAACAACACCGTCTTTGTTGATCCGCAACCAGGCATTGGGGATAAACTGGTGTTCTTTATCGCCGGGACCTTCTGCGGAATCAGCGATCGTAGGGATTGACACTCCCAGCACCAGGCCTGCACCTGCAACGGAGCTGACACGGAGAAAATCCCGGCGTGTGACTTTCGCGTTCATCACCGGCCTCCTTTCCCGGCGGCCAGATGGATGGCATGCCGGATCCGCTGATACGTTCCGCAACGGCACAGGACATCGCTCATCGCACGATCAATATCTTCATCGGTGGGGTTTGGCGTGGACTTGAGGAGAGCAACGGCAGACATAATCTGACCGGGTTGACAATAGCCGCACTGAGGAACATCCGCTTCGATCCACGCATCCTGAACAGGATGGTGGTTCTCGGCGGCAAGCCCTTCGATGGTCAGCACAGATTTTCCGGCTACATCGCTCACAGGGGTCATGCACGACCGAATTGCCTCACCGTCGAGAAGCACCGTGCATGCGCCACAGAACCCGTGGCCACAGCCGAACTTTGTTCCCGTCATGGCGAGTGTGTCGCGGAGTACCCAAAGGAGAGGGGTATCTTCAGCCACATCGACGTTACGGGACTTTCCATTCAGAGTGAATGAGAGAGAAGCCATTGCCGGGTACTCCTTTCATAAGTTTGGAGGACCATATCGACTCAGACTATGAATAGAAAAATCTACTAATCTGCAAGATCCCACAACGCAAAGGGTAGCAGAAAGCCGCATGGAGAATGGGCCGTCGAATCCTGGCACCATCCGATAGTTGAGTGCTGGTCGCGAGCACTCAGGGGACAGAACATTTCTTGACGATGATTTGGTATATTCCAGAATGGTCAGAATCGCCTGTGCATTGTTTTCCTTTTTTGTGGAGGCCGCATTCACTTCTTGCACTGCTCAAGAGGTGCTCCCCACAGAGACGGATTCAACCAGAGCCCTGTATACCTTTTCGCTCACCGATGGATCTGACTTTGTAGGGTCAATTGTCGATTCCACAAGAGACTCTCTCTCCATAACGACCGGCGCCGGCGTAAATCTGAAAGTCGCTCGAAAAACGATCCGAGCCATGGAAAAGGCTTCCGGCGAATTTGTTGGAGGAAAGTATATTCGCCCGGACCCCAATACTGCGCGATTGTTCTTTGCCCCGACAGGGCGGGGGCTCAGGGGTGGCCAGGGATATTTTTCCGACGCAGAGCTCTTCTTCCCTTATTTTGCAATAGGACTGACGGATTTCCTCTCGATTGGGGGAGGAATCTCACTCTTCCCAGGCGCTTCGTCTCAGTTGTTCTATGTGTCGCCCAAGGTGTCCTATACTATCCCAGAGAGTGAGGTGTCAATCAGCGGCGGCGCGTTTTACACGAACATCATCGACGTCGGCGAGTCCGGAGGTGGTGGCGCCGGCTTCCTCTACGGGGTTGCCTCGGTCGGGTCGACGAAGGGCAGCGTCACTTTCGGCATCGGGAAAGGATTCGCGAACGGAGAATTCGCAGATTCACCAGTGTTTGTTCTTGGCGGAGAGATCCAGGCGTCGAATAGTGTGAAGTTCATCACTGAGAATTGGATTCTCCCTGGTTCGGATGTTGATCTCCTCTCATTCGGTGTCCGATTCTTCGGCGATCACCTCTCCGCGGATTTCGCCTTCCTGTATCCGCTCTCAGAAGAAAACGGCCGGGTTGAAGGTTTTCCCTTCTTCCCCTGGTTGAGCTTTTCATACGCCTTTGGCGGGTAGCTCAGGGCATCAGGCTAATGCTCACCTCCATACCGATCTCAACAATTGCGTACGATCCTTCAAAGGCGGGTCCACAGTTGACCACCTGCGTTTTTCCGATCACTTCCTTCCCCCGCGCCTCGTGGATGTGTCCGCAAATGACCACCGCCGGCTGATGTGTTTCGATAAATCGACGGATCGATGGACTCCCGGCATGTGCTCCCGTATGGATTCGATCAGTTGCCGATCCGAAAGGCGGGGTGTGGGCGACGAGAACTTTATGCAGGCACTGTTGGATCATAGCCCAACCCTTCTCCGCCTGTTTTCCCAGTTCTTCGTCTGCGACTTCGTTCGGCGTGTGCAACGGTGAAAATGGCGAAGCGGACACGCCTGCAAATCCGACTCCACCCACCGTTCTTCCGGATCCATGAAGAGAGAGCCCGGTTGCTTCAAGCGGACGCGCGAGGGCCGGAGGGTCCATGTTCCCCAGGATGGCGAGGACGGGCAGGTGAAACGCAGTTGCTTTTTCCAGGACCTCCTGCAAATCGGCCGGGGACCCTCGTGTCGTCAAATCTCCGGCGAGAACAATTGCATCTGCAGAGTGCTCAGCCGATATAATCTTCCTCATGGTTTCAAAGGCACCATGAATATCGGACAGGGCAAGAATTCGCATCGCACATCCTCCGGCGATTCACACAAGCATAATGACCTCTGGAATCACCTGCACACAGGTACGGGAGAGACAGAAACATGAGAGGAATGCCCGCGACGACAGGGTCGACGCGTCGTGGTTGCCGTGGATTCGCCGCGGTGGCGTAATCCCCTGACCGGACTTATTCCTCGTCCTTGCGGTCATGATCGGTTAATTTCTTCCTGAACCAGGAAGCCAGCAGGCGGCTGCCACCGACAATCGATTGCGGCCGCCCCCGGTACGTGGTTTCTCCAATGTCTTCAATGGGCACACCGAGCTCGGTATGGAGGGAGGTGGATTTCGCCATAGCCAATACCTGGCTCGGATAGACGCTTCTATGTCCCACCACAAGGAAACTCACGATGCACGCGATTGCAGCGTAGGGACTCAAGCCTGCCCCGAACATCTCAATAGCCATGACGCTCGCCGCAATCGGAGTGTTTGCGCATCCGGCAAGCAATGCCACCATGCCGAGCGCCGCCCCCGTGGCCGCATTCACCCCAATAAGAGAGGCGAGATAACTTCCGCTCGTCGCCCCGATGAAAAAAATCGGCGTAACAATCCCTCCGCTTCCGCCAAAGGCAAGAGTTGTGCTTGTTGCCAACATCTTCATGAAAGGATCGTATGGAGTCCCCGCTGCGGTGCCATTAAGCAAGGCTTCGATCTGGGACAAGCCGAGTCCGAGATATTGGTCGCCTATGAAAAGGGTAAGGATAAGCAATGCGCCTCCGAAAAGTCCCTTCAGAGGGATCCACCAATGAAGTCGGTCGGCGAACTTCTCCATCCATTTGAGAAGTTCAATAAACACCAAGCCGATCACCCCGAACGCGGCACCGAAGAGCACAACCTTGAAAAAAAGAAGTTCGCTAAAAGAGGGGATGAAATTGATCGGGTTATGGAAGTACGTCGTTCCGAAGGCGGTCGATATCTGGTATCCGACAATTCCGGCGACGAACGAGGGGAAGAGCACAGAATACTGCAACTGGCCCACCGCGAGTACCTCAACGCCAAAGAGCGCGCCGGCGACGGGAGTTCCAAAAACGGTTGAGAATCCCGCGCTTACCCCGCAAATGACGAGTTTCTTCCGGTCCATTTCCGAGAATCGAAGAAGCCTGGCCACTTGCGAGGCAATCCCCGCCCCGATCTGCGCACAGGGCCCCTCCTTTCCGGCCGATCCTCCTGTCGCAATAGTGACTACAGTTGCAACGAGCTTCACAGGAACCACGAACGGCTTGATCATGCCCGCTCGTTGATGGATTGCCTCAATTACTTTCTCCGTGCCATGACCTTTGGCATCCGGCGCGAGGTATTGAACGATGAGGGCGCTCAAGAAGAATCCAACAGGAAGGAGCAGAAAGTAATACGGAAGCGCGTGCACCTGGGTTGTCGACCATTGTAGTGCCCAGAGAAAGGCGGCTGTCGATCCGCCAACAAGAACGCCGATGATGGAGGAGAGTACAAACCACTTTAATACACTTACAAAAAGTACGGAAGTCTCCAGGACGGGTTTTCTCATAAATGTATTAGGGCCAAATACCATTATCCTCCTCGGCTTTTTGGAACATGTCATGTATCAGAGAACAAAGCAACAACCTCTCCAAGGAATAAAGAACGAAATGATGGCCTGTCTATCAAGCTCCGTCTCAAATTCCTGCACAGCTCATTCGTTTGTCCGCTATGCCCCCTTCGTCAACGCTGTGCAACGGCTTTCCATCGCGCCTCACGATCGTCCGCGAAGAACGTTCCACAAACGATGATTTCCTCCCTCACGGAAGCTTCCAAGGCAGGGATTAGTTCTTCACCAGTTCAGGAATGCGTCCAAGATCCTGACTGCTCTGATCCAGAACGTGTGAGACGATCCCTATCTCTTTTTCGACTTCATCCCAATTCCGGAGTTCAATCGCCTCGCGGATCGCGGGAAGCGTTTTCACCCCGTACCCCGTGTACATTCCGGGTGCGTACAGTTCATGAATGTACCAGGGCCGCCCCGGCAGACCTTCCGGCAAGGTCAGAGTCCGCTCGAATCCCATCAACAGCCGGTTAAGCCGACGTTGTCCATCCGGTGGGAGAGAATCCGGCGCGGATTCCATTCTCTGCGCAATACGATGAGCACTCTCCTCCAACGACGAAAAGGCATTCTGCAAAGGAGAGAAATTCAAGTACGGGACAGGCGGCTTTTCCGCAGGGACGACGAAGGTCTTCGTCGGATCAGCGCTCCAGAGCAGGTCGTTTTCTCGTATGCGGCGATTCGTCTCAGCGGTCTCATCCCTCATGTCGTCAGCGAGCTTGATGACTTGTTTGACATACTTCCCCACCGTTTTGGTGAGATCCGAGAAGTCGAACGGCAGCACGTCTGCGTTGGCAAAGCGCATCATCACCCGTCCGGTGGTCTGCGCCAGGGTGATGCCGTACGCAAAATCCGGGTCACCAAATCGGACGAAATCGTCGAACGAATCGTAGGCCGAATGATATGACCCTCCGTCGTCCTCTCCGCCATACCCGATGTTCAATGCCGCAATTCCAAGGTGCTGGAGGAAGGGTGAGTAGTCCGATCCGGACCCAAGAGCGCCGATGGGAAATTCATCTGATTCCCGCAGTTCTTTGAGATCTGAACCTGAACTATTCGAGATCATGAGAGCTTTCAGTCGGGCACCGACGCTGACGTTGTATTCGGGATCCTTTACATCACGGGCAACTTCGTTCATGAACTTCTGGAGGGTATGGGACCCCGCGATGCCCAGGAATCCACGGCCGTTGCCATCCGAATTGACATAGACAACGGCTTTCTGCTTCAGCTCGTCATAATGCGTTTCGACCCACTCCGTTGAACCGAACAGCCCTTCCTCTTCACCATCCCAGGCACAGTAAATGAGGGTTCGCTTCGGTTTCCATCCCTGTTGTGCAAGCAATCCTATGCCGCGTGCCTCCTCCATCATGCTTACCTGCCCGCTCACCGGATCACCTGCACCAAAAACCCAGCCATCATGATGGTTTCCCCGGATGATCCATTCGTCGGGAAAGACGGAGCCGCGCATCCGGGCGATCACGTCATGAATGGGAACAACATCCCATGCGCACTGGACCTTCAAATGGACAACTGCTGGTCCCGGACCGCAGTGATAGGTAATCGGAAGCGCCCCGCGCCACGGTTCCGGGGCGACCTGGCCTGTCAGCGATTTGAGGAAAGGCAGCGCATCGTGATAGGAAATCGGCAAAACGGGTATTTTGGTGAGCGTTGGCGCGTCTTTGACGGCAAGGCGTTTTGCATTCTTGACGGCACCCACACCCGGCGTGAGCGGATCGCCTGAATAGAGAGGCATGTCAAGGACGGATCCACGTTGACCGCCACGATCGTTCCGGTATGGGCCTTTCGGGTAGACATCTCCCTCGAAGTATCCATCATCTCTCGGGTCAGAATAGATAATGCAGCCAATTGCCCCATGTTCTCCTGCGACCTTTGGTTTGATCCCCCGCCAGGAGCCGCCATACCGGGCGATGACGATTTTCCCCTTGACGTCGACTCCCATCGCTGCGAGCCTGTCATAATCCTCCGGTACTCCGTAATTCACATAGACTAACTCGCCCGTGACATCTCCGTCGATGGAGTAGGCATTGTAGAGAGGCAGCTCCTCACTGATCAATTTCGATGTCGTGTCTTCGGCAAAGGACGGTTCCTCCAGGGTTGCGGCAAATGACACGGGTGAAAGAAGCTCAAGCGACGATGCCTTCGGAGTGGGAAAGAGGACGTAGAAGGTTTCTATGGAAGTATCGTAACCCCATGACCTGAACTGTGCTGCGATAAAATCGGCGTTCTGTTTCCCATATGCGGTGCCTATATGGTGAGGGTGGGCTGAGAGCCGGTACATCCATGACCGGAGATCGTCGCGCTGGAGCGATTGATCAAACTTCTCCTCCGATGCGCGCTCCTCCCGCCAACCCGCAGCCGTAAACCCGGAGAGAGTTTGTGCATCCACATTATGCCTTGTCCAATTCACCAGGGAAGTGATTGCGAGGGCGAGCAAAGTGTATTTCATGGAAGAAGTGCTTCAAGAAGTGAGGTTCGGGTGGTCCACATTTTTCAGGAAGAGCGATCTGGAAAGTGGCGTTTGGGAATGCTATAATAAAGAGGATTCAGCCCGTGGTGTCAACAGTGCCCCCATTTTTTTTGAATCAAGCCTCCATCCCGGGGCAGTTCACGTTGCCATACCGAGGGGCCCGTGACATTGGCACTCGCCTGGAAAACGGCAAAGATGGAGGACAATGCGAAACATGAAGGCTCCTGCTCCGTTAATAGAAGGGAGGTTGTCCCTCTTGCATGCCCACCCCACTTCGCTTCGGTGAATCACATGAATGATCGTGCCCAAAATAGCCTGGTTCGCGCCCAGCTGGTTGACCGTCGATTTCGTGTAAACGAGGCCATGGCGCAGGCCCGGGAAAACGAACGGCTTGTAGACCTGCTGAAGGAAATTGATGCAGCGTTGGAACGGATCGACGGCGGGTCGTATGGCATCTGCGACCTCTGTCACGGGTCCATTGAAGAAGACTATCTTCGTCTTGACCCGCTCGTGAGGATATGCTTTACCCATCTGAGCAGAGATCAGCAGGAGGCCATTGAACGGGACCTCGAGCTGGCATCCGGAATACAGGCGCGGCTCCTCCCGAAGAACAATTCCAGCTATGGCCCGTGGGAGGTATCGTACTCTTATGAACCTGCAGGTTCAGTGAGCGGCGACTATCTGGATGTGATACAGCGTGAGTCAGAATCAGGTGGGGTGATGTTCCTCGTGGGCGACGTGTCGGGAAAAGGGGTTGCCGCCTCGCTCCTCATGTCACAACTGCACGCCATATTTCGTACGCTTGTCACTTCTCTTCCCGGGGCGGAAGATCTCCTGTCCCGTGCAAACCGGATGCTCTCGGAGGCCACACATTCGACCCACTTTGCCACCCTGGTGTTCGTCGACGCGGACTTCAAAAGCGGTACGATTCAGGTGTGTAATGCAGGTCACCCGCGCCCATATCTTCTCAGCAAAGGAAAGATAACACCGATCGAGCGCGCAAATCTGCCGCTCGGGCTTTTTTACAGCGGGTCGTACTCCAGTTCCACAATCGTCATGGAGCCGGGGGACCTTCTCCTGCTGTACACCGACGGGATCACAGAGTGTTTTAACGCTGACGGAGTCGAATATGGAGACCATCGACTCAGGGGGGCCCTCACCGACGGGCAGGACTTATCGCCGAAAGCTCTTGTGGAGACGGTGCTCAGCGATCTCCGGAATTTCCGGGGGGATGCAGGGAGGAGTGACGATTTGACAATGATGGCAATCCGTCGACTGCCTCCGGCGTGAAGTCAGCGGTGACCGAAGAACGAGAATGCAGATCGGATCGCCGACACCCCGGCGAGAACCAGGAGCGCAGCCGCCAATGCCTTCGTCAGTCGCTGCATGCCCCGCGCAGAAAGAAAATGCTTCGCCCGGTGCACACCGAGCGCGAGGAGAGTGAGATATGAGCCGATCCCCGCGGCTCCGGCGAGGAGAAACAATATATTGCCCGCCATATCGAAGCGTTCGATCAACCCAAGTTCGATGACGAACCGGGCCCCGAGCAGCCACCAGAGAATCATCAAAGGATTCGTCACGGCGAGAGAGAAACCGACCACGAACCCAACGTTGAGACTCTCCAGCGACCCCGCGCCAGTGTCGCCATCCGTCGATCCCTGATCTCGCCGCCGTAACGAAAAAAAAGCCAGACCGAGAAGTATCACTGCGTTCAACAGCCAGAAGACGGCGAGAACTTTTTCGTCCTGCAGAAAAGGCGCAATTCCAAAGAACGCAAACACGCCATACATGGTATCGGAAAAGACAGATCCCGCCATAACCATCAGTGCCGCACGTGGATGACCATGCAACGATCGCCGGGCAATCTCCAGCTGCGTTGCACCCAGGGGGATCGCAGCGATGAATCCCATAAGGTAGGCGCAGATCTCAACGCCAAATAGTCTCATGCAAGAAGATTCCGATTTTGAGTCAAGCGGTTCAGGCCGAGTGGCGCATCTTCTCCGAAGACCGGAGGTACGCGATAACCTGGTCTGACACCCGGTCTGCATGGAACCCGGAAAAGCAGCGGATCTCCCTGCAGGTTTTTCCCAGTTTGTCGACACAGGTAATGTTTCTGCAGGGAGCTGGAGCGACGAAGACTTTCGACGGCGCACGTTGGGCAGCGCCCACGTACCCGTCACGGTTGGAATCGTACCCGTACATCCGGGCATCCGTCCCACCAAAGACCGTGAATACCGCTGTCCGATTGCGCAACACCCGGTTCCCTGAAGAGGAGCATTTCCAGGCTGCGGCGACGTGCACCGGCCCTCCATCCCCGGAGAGGAAAAGATCGCACGCATCGACTATTGCGCTGTAAGTCGAGAGGGGCACGTGCGGCACCACCACAATCCGTGATCGGAGCGGCGGAGGAAGGCCGTCAAGAAGCCTTTGCTCAATTCCGCTCTGGGAATATGCCTCACCGAGAAGAATTGCATTTACTTCCTCAGACGCTGCCAGGTGTTTGAGAATTGTCAGTTGCAGGTCCAACGGGATATGGGTGTATCGCGTTGCTGAATCGGGATTGAAGAACACCAGGCAATCGGACATGTGAAGCCGTTCCCGCCTGAGAAAGTCGTTGGCATGGTCGATCGCTTCGTCGGAGAGGTAAAGTTCATTCCCTGGAAAGCCGGTCAGAGCAGTCCGGTCCGGGCCGGAGTCCGTGATCGCCATATTCGCCACCACACCTGACCCGGAAAAGAATTCGTACAGAAAATCGCGTACAGCGATTGAGATATGTCTTGGCTTCCCGGGAGACCTCCACAGGCTGACAATGTATGACGCGAGGGGAACATAGAGATTCACCACCGGTGTGCTGCAGGAGAGACGTCGACCGTCAAGAAACGGAGAGAGATTCAGGATAAGGGTATAGTGCGTTCCCGCAACGATCGTCCGAAGTCTTTCATAGGATGCAATCGAAGGTCTCCCGTGTACCTCAAAGACAGGATAGACTTGGTCGGCCTGCGGGAGGGGAAGAAGCAGTTCCCCTGCCGACCGGTTGCACGCATAGTCAATGCGTGCGGCCGGAAAGAGTGAACGCATTGCTACCACCGACTGCTGTACCATCACTGCATCGCCGATCCCGACATCGGCGAGTATGAGCACACTCTGCAAAAGGGTGATCCGTCCGAGGCTTCGGCGATACCGCGCGATGACTGCTCGCGAGAACAACCTGCTGCCCATGAATTTCAGAAAAAGCGTTTGGAAAATGCGCGGGACGACGCGTGGAAAGAGATCGGTGAGTCGATCAAGGACAAACAACCCAAAACGAGAAAGCCCTTCGTTCGTCATATGGGCACCCTTCCCCGGATACATATTCCCCGTAGGTTCTTCAGTCAACCGCATTATCAGACAGTAATCGAAGGGGCCGCGCGCGTTCTACGAGTTGTTCGATGGAATCGGAAAATAAACGGCTCAGGAACGGAAAAGATTCCATAGGGCATTTTTTTTCGAAAAGAAGGCTGAAGGAGGCAAAAATGGAATCAATGCGAGGGAAGGGAAGGCCGTAAGCAGTATGCAGTAGGCAGAAGGCAGAGGGCAGAAGGCGGGAGAGGCCGGAATGAGAAGGTGGAGATACAACGCAGGAGGAGAGAAGCGGGAAGAAAAGGAGAATCAGATTCTTCTTCCCGCTTCTTCTCTCTCTTTTGAGCATGCGGCTTTATCATGATCCCAAAAGAACCTGCTGGATCAGCCGCCGGTTACCGCAGGCAACGCCTGAGCTCGCGCCATTATCAGGACTGTGTTCACTTCCTGCGAGAAGTACCTTTTCGCTTGGCGCGAACAACGTGTTTCCCTGGGCCCTTTGAGGCAGTTCGCGATGAACCCCCCTTTCGTTTGCCCGCCTTCACCCTTGCAGCCTTCTTTGCTGCGCCTTTTCTCGCCACGGTTTTTGCCGCTGCCTTCCGCGTCCGTTTCGCGGACAATTTGCGACGCGATGAGCGAGTTTTCTGGATCGCGCCCGGCGACTTCTTCTTCGTTGTTGCAGGCTTCGTCCCAGCGATCTTCCTGGCCATCACATTCAAAGCGCTGCCTGCCTTGAACCACTCAATCTGATTCGCGTTGAAGGTGTGATTGAGAACGCACTCATCAACAGTTCCGTCTGAGTGCTTCAGGATGAGTCCGAGGGGTTTGCCGGGTTCAAAGCGCGTGAGTCCGACGATGGAAACCCGGTCGTCTTCACGGACCTTGTTGTAGTCATCAGGGTCTGCAAACGTCAGGGGGAGCATTCCCTGTTTCTTCAGGTTGGTTTCATGGATCCGCGCAAAGCTCCGCGCCACGATGGCGCGCCCGCCAAGATAGCGGGGTTCCATTGCCGCGTGTTCCCTGCTTGATCCTTCACCGTAATTTTCGTCGCCAATGGCCAACCACCCTATGCCCTGAGCCTTGTACTCACGTGCGATCGCAGAGAACCCCTTCTTCTCCCTCGTGAACACATTGATTCCCACTCCTGCCTCACCGGTAAACGCATTCACCGCCGTAAGGAACAAGTTATTCGAAATGTTGTCGAGATGTCCGCGGAATTTGAGCCAGGGTCCGGCTGGAGAGATGTGGTCCGTTGTACACTTCCCTTTTGCCTTCAAAAGCACGGGCACATCGACGATCTCGCTCCCCTCCCACGGTGCAAAGGGACGGAGGATTTGCAGTCGTTCGCTCTGTGGGCTGACGACAACCTCGACGGCAGATCCTGCTTTTGCCGGCGGGACGAATCCTGATTCTCCGGGCGTGAAGCCCTTCCTGGGTAATTCATCACCGGACGGAGGATCGAGTCTGACAGACTGCCCGGAGTCGCCCTGCAGAGTATCCGTAGTGGGGTTGAAGGTCAGGCGTCCGGCAAGCGCCATCGCTGTGACAATTTCAGGACTCGCGACAAAGGCATGAGTGTCTGGATTCGCATCATTCCTCCCCGCAAAATTCCGATTGAAGGATGTAATGATCGAATTCCTTTCCCCCGCCTTTACATCGTGCCGTTTCCATTGACCGATGCACGGTCCGCACGCATTCGCAAGAACTGTCCCGCCGATGTCCGTCAGGATGCGCAGGTGCCCATCGCGCTCGATGGTCGCGCGGACCTGCTCTGAACCGGGTGTAATCGTAAATTCGGATTTCGCCTTCAGGCCTTTTTCGAGTGCCTGTCGGGCAACACTGGTGGCACGCTCAATATCCTCGTAGCTCGAATTGGTGCAGCTGCCGATCAGTGCGACTTTCAGCTCTTCGGGGTAACCATTGGAACGGACCGCACCGGCAAACTCCGACAGCTTCCAAGCCTTGTCGGGACTGAAAGGCCCATTAATCATCGGCTCGAGCCCGGAAAGATCGATTTCGATGACCTGGTCAAAGTACTTCGACGGGTCGTCGATGATTCCGGGGTCGGGACGGAGAAAATCCGCGACAGCATCTGCGAGTTTGGCCACAGCCGTCCGGCCTGTGGCTTTCAGATAGGTTGCCATGCGATGGTCATACGGGAACACCGAGGTCGTTGCTCCGATTTCCGCTCCCATATTGCAGATGGTTGCCTTTCCGGTCGCGGATATCGACGAGGTCCCTTCGCCAAAGTATTCAACAATGGCACCCGTACCGCCTTTGACGGTCAGGATGCCGGCCAATTTCAAAATAATGTCCTTGGCTGAAGCCCACCCGTTCAGGGAACCCGTGAGATGGACGCCAATGAGCTTCGGGAATTTCAACTCCCACGGCATCCCGGACATAACGTCCACAGCATCGGCACCGCCAACGCCAATGGCGATCATTCCCAGGCCGCCAGCGTTCGGTGTGTGGGAATCGGTGCCGATCATCATTCCACCCGGAAAAGCATAGTTCTCCAGGACCACTTGATGGATGATGCCCGAACCGGGCTTCCAGAATCCTATCCCGTGCCGTTTAGAGACGCTTGCCAGAAAATCGTAGACCTCGCGGTTCTCTTCCGAGGCATGCGCAAGATCCACCCCAGCTCCCTGTTCCGCCCTGATCAGGTGGTCGCAGTGGACGGTGCTGGGGACTGCAGCTTTGTCGATGCCCGCAGACATGAACTGTAACAACGCCATTTGCGCTGTTGCATCCTGCATTGCAACACGATCTGGTCCAAAATCCATGTAGGTTATTCCCCTCTCAGCAGGGGTCTTGACCGGTCGGAATGCATGGGAGTAGAGGATTTTTTCCGTGAGCGTCAGGGAACGGCCCAGAAGACGCTGTACCGCGCGTATCCGTCCCGGCGTTCGCCGGTATACCTGTTCAATCATTGCCTGGTCAAAGATCATGGCGCGATCCTGTCAATTTGTATTCGATGTGCACGCTGCCTGCGGAAGACTGCAGTCCTCTCCTTGCCTCCCGGATCAATCGCAATCCTTATGCTCTCCCGCTATTGACCAGTAATATACGCATCCTGTCGAAATCGTGCAAGTTCTTCAATTTGCACAAGTTAACATTTTTTGATAATATTAAAGTCTGAGGTGAGAATGATGATGGAGACGAATCCTCAAGAGCAGGTCGTCCAGGAAGAAGAAGTCAAAGTGCAGGAACCTGCGAAGGTCGTCCTGTTCAACGATGAAATTCACACGTTCGATGAGGTCATCGGTCAACTCATCAAAGCCACGGGGTGCTCTGAATCGAAGGCGGAAGCACTGGCCTGGGAAGTTCACACAAAAGGAAAAGCCATTGTCTACACGGGCGAACTGCCGAAATGCATCAAGGTGAGTGCCGTGCTTGAAGAAATCCAACTGATGACACAGGTTGAAATCTGATGAAGTCTGCCGAAATTCGTTCCAGTTTTCTACGTTTTTTTGAAGAACGCGGACACAGGATTGTTCCGAGCGCTCCTGTGATCCCCCATGGTGACCCGACATTGCTTTTCACCAATGCGGGAATGAATCAATTTAAGGACGTTTTTCTCGGCACCGGAACACGGGACTACGTTCGTGCTGCAGATACCCAGAAATGCATCCGGGTCAGCGGCAAACATAACGATCTTGAAGAGGTCGGCCGGGACACCTATCATCATACATTTTTCGAAATGCTGGGCAACTGGTCTTTCGGAGATTACTACAAGAAAGAAGCCATCTCGTGGGCGTGGGAGCTCCTCACAGGGATTTGGGGCCTTGAAAAATCCAGATTGTACGCCACTGTGTACGAAACGGATGATGAAGCAGCGCGGATTTGGAGCTCGGAAACCGATATTGAACGTTCTCACATTCAACGTTTCGGGAAGAAGGATAATTTCTGGGAAATGGGCGACACGGGGCCCTGCGGGCCGTGTTCGGAGATCCATATCGACCTGACTCCCGACGGCTCGGGAGCAGCCCTGGTGAACAAGGGTGACCATCGAGTTATGGAGATTTGGAACCTGGTGTTCATCCAGAACAACAGAACAAAAGAAGGTATCCTGGACCCTCTGCCGGCCAGGCACGTCGATACCGGAATGGGTTTTGAGCGGGTTTCGGCGGTGCTTCAGGGGCGCTCGTCGAATTACGACAGTGATGTCTTTACTCCGATCATTGAGTCTATCGCAAATGCAACGAGCCGGCCGTACATTGCTGAGGCGGACCAGGTGGCCATGAGGGTCATCGCAGATCACATCCGCATGCTTTCCTTTGCTATTGCGGACGGGGCCATACCGGGAAATGACGGTCGTGGCTACGTCTTGAGGCGGATTCTCCGGCGGGCGGCAAGATTCGGCCGGAACCTCGGCATGCACGAGCCCTTTATCTACAAGATCACCCGGGCGGTTGTGGATTCTATGGGGGGCGTATTCCCCGAACTGAAGGAGAAGCAAAGCCATATTCAGCGAGTCGTCAAAGGAGAGGAAGAAAGCTTCAATGCGACACTGGACCGGGGCCTCGAGATTTTTTCATCCGTGCTCGAACGGATAGAAGGCTCATCAATTTTCCCGGGACAGGAGGCATTCAAGTTATACGATACCTATGGTTTTCCTCTCGACCTCACGCAGATGATGGCACAAGAACGGGGGTTTTCCGTCGATGTCGGGGCCTTCGATGTTCTCATGGGCGAACAACGTCAGAGGGCCCGGGAATCCGGCAAAATGGAGGCGGCGGACGTCGCGTCAGTCGTCACCAAACTGAACAGCATCGAAGACAGCTTGTTCGTCGGCTACACCCGGACGGAGACGCACGCCCGGGTGCAGGCGGTTATCGACGGGAAGTTTCTCTCCCTTGACCGTACGCCCTTTTATGTTGAATCAGGCGGACAGGTGGACGACATTGGAGTGATCGAGGGAAACGGCGTCGTTGCCGAGGTGCTGGATTCCTTCAAGGTCGACAGGAAGATCGTTCACGAGGTGAAAATCGTCAAAGGCGATCCGTCTGCCCTTCCGGGCGCGGAAGTCGAAGCGATCGTTGATCGTGAACGACGGATGAATATCCAGCGCAACCATTCTGCTACCCACCTTGTGCATGAAGCGCTTCGCCGCGTTCTCGGCGATCACCTCCATCAGCACGGTTCGCTGGTTGCACCGGATCGGTTGCGGTTTGACTTCAATCATTTCGAAAAGATAACACGCGATCAGGTGCGCGAGATCGAAGATATCGTCAATGAGAAGATTGCTCAGAATATCAGCGTCAACGCGTTAAACGATCCGGCGAGCTGGCTCTCCATCGAAGAAGCGAAGCGCCGGTATCCGAACGTGAAAATGTTCTTTGGCGACAAATATGGGGATCGCGTCCGGATCGTGGAAATCGATCCGAAGTTTTCGGTGGAGCTCTGCGGAGGGACTCACGTCGCAAACACCTCCGACCTCCAGCTTTTTAAGATCATATCGGAATCCAGCATCGCCAGTGGAATCCGCAGAATTGAAGCCGTCACGGGGGATGGCCTCCGTTCGTACATCGTGGACCAGGTGCGGCAACTCGGAGACCTCGACGATCACCTCGAGACTCTTCTGAAAGAAAAAGAGGCGCTCGAAAAGAAGCTCGGAATCGCCGCATCAGGGCAACCGCGCAGGGAACCTCTCAGGCTTGATATTTCCCGCCTTACGCTGGAAGATCTCCGGGCCCTTGACGGAGAAATCGAGGACAAGCAGATCGCCATTGAGACATCCTCCCGGTCAATCCACGATCTGGAGAAGACAGATACGCGAAACAGAGTCGCCGGCGCTTCTTCTGCTATCGGCGACGCCATTGCACATGCTCCGGCGTATGATGGGATGAGGATCGTCAGCGTTCCCATCGCTGCATCTTCTCTGGAGGAGTTGAAGAGTCTTGGAGATTCCCTCCGTTCGATGATCGGCAGCGGCGTCGGAGTTCTCGGCACCATCCTCGACGGCAAGGTCGCGCTCATCTGCGTTGTGACCGATGATGTGATCAAGACACGCGGACTTCAGGCCGGAAAGATCGTGGGTGTGCTGGCAAAACTTGTCGGCGGTGGGGGCGGCGGGAAACCGCACATGGCGACTGCCGGCGGAAGGGATGTCGAGAAGCTCGCCGATGTACTGGATCAGGCAGCCGCGATAGTGACGAAGATGGCCAGGAAAGAATGAGGGGGAGAGGGACTGGGAGACTTTGGGACTCGGAAACTTGGGGACTGGGTAACCTGGGGACTCGGAGAACGGGGAAGGGGGGCGGGGTGTATTGAAACGGTCAGAAACGGATAGGAACGCATGGATCGCCTTGCATTCATTACTTCAGAGCTTACAGCCAGTGCCGACGTCAAACGCAGGATCCTCGATCAATGCGCGACGACGATCGATCAGGCGGTGGGAACGCTTGTAGAGGCGTTCCGGGCAGGACACAAGATCCTCTTCTGCGGGAATGGTGGAAGCGCAGCCGATTCACAACACCTTGCCACAGAGTTTGTCATCCGGTTGAACCCCGCCATCAAACGGCCCGGGCTTCCTGCGATTGCCCTCTCAACGGACACCTCGATGCTGACCGCGGGTGCAAACGATCTGGGGTACGATAACGTCTTTGCCCGTGCAGTCGAGGCCCTCGGCGGTGAGGGAGACGTCCTCATCGGCATCAGCACCAGCGGAAAATCCGAAAGTGTCAACAATGCCATCCGGCAGGCACGGGAAAAGAAGATGAAGACCATCGGGCTCCTCGGAAAGGATGGCGGCACGACAAAACGCCTCGTCGACATCGCGATCATAGTGCCCTCGGAGGACACGCAGAGGATCCAGGAAGGACACATCACCATCGGCCATATCCTCTGTGGCCTCGCGGAGAGAGAACTCTATGGCTGAGGAATCTTCAACCCGCCGGGGTGAGATTCTCCTTCCTCTGTTGTTCGTCCTCTCGGACGGCATCGCCATTGAGGCTGCCTTCCTCCTGTCCTATGCGCTGCGTTTCAACACTTCCCTGTTCCTCTGGCTCGGATTTCACGAAGAAGTCCCTCCGCCCTTTCAGAACTATCTTTTCACGTCCATCGTCGTTGTGGGAGTCTGGCTTCTCCTCTTTCAGGCCAGGCAAATGTACCGCACACGCAGGAATGTCATTCTCACCGATGATCTTCTGACTATCGTCCGCGTCGTCAGTTTCGGCATGTTGCTGTTGATGGGAGCGGCGTTCATGTACAGGGATTTTTCCTATTCGAGGAGCTTTGTGGTGGTCCTCTGGGGGTTGTCCATCACGCTCCTGTTTATTGAAAGGACCGCCATCCACATCACGGAACGCTCGCTCTATCGTCGGGGAATCCATCTTCAGCGCGCGATCATCCTGGGGACGGCCCCGCCAGCCCGTGACATCTATCACCGGCTCCACCGGCATGTGTCGTTCGGATTTCAGATCGTCGGGTACTTCGCGCACCGTCCGATGGAGAACCCCACTGCCTCCGATGCGCCCTGGCTGGGGCAACTTGACGATGCTCCGGAGTTTATCCGCACCCAGGGGATTGAACGCGCCTTCATCGCAGTGCCAGGAGAGGAAAAGGGCGCGCTCATGACGCTCGTCCACTCCTGTGAAGGGGTCAACGTTGAGTTTATGCTCGTTCCTGACCTGCTCGATCAAGTCACAAGCCGCGTCCGGGTGAAAGAACTGGAGGGGATCCCTTTTCTCACACTCAAGAGCATCCCGCTGACCTCCTGGGGGCGAATCGTGAAACGTACCTTCGATATCGCAGTGTCGGCGGTTCTTTCTATGGTGTTGTTTCCGTTCTTTGCTCTCATCGCAGCCATCATAAAGCTTTCCTCTCCCGGCCCGGTCTTTTTCCGGCAACAGCGCGTCGGAATGGATGGCAGCAATTTCACAATGTACAAGTTCCGGTCAATGCGTGTCGATGCTGAACAGAAGACGGGTCCCGTGTGGACGAGCGAGCACGACCCTCGCAGGACGCGGATCGGTGTGCTTCTCCGGAAATCCAGCGTGGATGAACTGCCCCAACTCTTCAATGTCCTGAAGGGCGACATGAGCCTGGTGGGGCCGCGCCCGGAGCGACCGTACTTCGTCGACCAGTTCAAGTATCTTGTTCCTCAGTATCTCGACAGGCATCGGGTGAAGGCAGGCATGACCGGTTGGGCTCAGGTCAACGGTTTGCGGGGGGACACATCGCTGGAAGAGAGGATCAAGTACGATCTCTATTATATTGAGAACTGGTCGATGGCCTTTGACATCAAAATTCTCCTCATGACTCTCCGTGCAACGCTCAAGGTAAGCGAGGTTCATTAGCCATGGTCCCCCTACTGGTCTTCTACGTGCATCTTGTGGCGATGGCAGCCGCATTCACCAAACGATGGCAGGACGAAGGTCTCAGCGAAGGGTTCCTTGCCGTGTTCTTTATGGGATTGATTTTCTTTGTGGGATGGAGCATGACGTCCTTCATTACCAAGCTCATCATGCCCCCACAAGGGTTCGGACTGTTCTTCGACCGGGATGCCGCTTCCCTTCTTCTTCTTACTTTCCTGGAGGTGATATTCTACACGTTCTATCTCAGGAGCGATGAGCCGAAACCGACGGACGAACACGCGTAGAGTGCGCGTCCCGCCTCGGGGCCTATCGGAGACAACGAAAGGTCGGTCATCCGTCGCGTCGCCGGCAGGCAAAAAAAAGGCTCCGCGCACTGCCGGAGCCTCTACTTCCCTCATGGTGCTTTCTATTTTCTCCCCTGGTACAACAACCCGCCATACCCCAAATTCTCGAGAGACGTCAGGGCATCGGAGGCCTCTTTTGACGTCTCATAGTTCCCCACCCGAACCCGGTACCATGGCTCCCCGTCGACTACCGCGTTAAGAACATAGGCGTGGAATCCCTTACTGCCAAGCTCTTCAGCGACGGCATTGGCGCGCTCTTTGGTGATCCAGGATGAGACCTGCACTGAGTAGATCCCTCCGGTGGGCGGAGCCGCAGGCGTATGGATTTCTGCAGCCGCGTTCCGTGGCGATTTTGTCGCGCCCCGTGGAGCCGGAGGTTGCCCGGAAGATTTCCCGATAGTGCCACCGGGAGAACTCCCCGCGCCAGCCGGAGAAACGGCGAGGGCGGCAGAATCACTCGGCGTGGCTGGTGCGGCCTCAGGGAGTGCTTCCACAACACGTGCCTGCCGGTGTCCCCAGAGATGGATGATATTCATCTGGTTCAGGGCCGCGATACCTGCAAGCACCACAACAACGAGGACAATAAAGATGATCCAGGGTGTCTTCTTGCCCGGCTCGTTGCCAAGTTCTTGTGGGGGAATCCCTCCGTCGGACATATCGTCGGAATTGGAGGAAGAAGGAGGATCTTGATCTCGCAAATTGATTCTCGGCATGACCATCGTCTCCTGAGGAGAAAAATCGTTGTAAATTCTTTCCACACGCAATTTCCCCCGACTGCAAGGGGCGCTGCCCCGGCACGCGCGCCCACCCTTCAGCTGGTATCCGGGACCTCATTGCGCGCAGCTCACTTCTGCTCTTTCTGGCTGAGCCCCGAGGTCATCCTCCCTCTCAAAACCTCTTGCATAATGTAGCGCACACGACTGCGGAAGTCAAGAGGAAGAAAGGAGTGCGGCGCAGATCGCGCCCACGGCGGTGCAGAGAATATTCACGACGTCATTCGTCAGGAACCGCGATCCCGCCACAAGCCTTGCCGGCTGGCCACAGTGCGTGACCTGCTCCGTGAGCTTTCCGCACCCATTGCATTGGAAGCGGCCTTGTGCCGATGCCCCCAGAATCGAATCAACAAGAGATCCCGCCATTCCACCTGCGACCGATGGCAGAACGGCCACGAATTCCTTCCCCGGAACCCACGGGAGACCGGCCACGGAGACCATTGCGGCCCCACCGAATGCCCCGAGAAGTCCCATGCCCGTCACCGCTCCTGATGTGCCGCTTGGTGCTGGCTTCAGACTCGTGATAAGCCTCGGTCTTGACCCATAGACCGTGCCGATTTCCGTGGCGATCGTGTCAGCAGCCGCGGCCGCCACAGCGCCGAGGAAGGGCAGATACATCCGGGCATCGTGGAGGCAAACTCCCAGCAACACCAGTCCACCTGCGATCCCTCCATTGGAGAACACCTGGATGGCATCCCGCGTGGACCCTCTTCCTTCGAGGACAATGTCCTTACGATTCCGATCGGCGAACTTGGAGAGAGAACTTGCTGTCAGGAAGAAAACCAGCATTGGCACCGTCCACTGCCACCCTCCCACCCCCAGGAGGATTGTGCCGAGAATCCCCTGGGCCGTCGCCCCTCCCTTCCCCAGAAATTTCAACCGATAGGAGACCGTCGCGATGCCGAGTGCGCCGGCGGTGCCGGCCAGGAGTTGCAGAAGAGAAACGTCTTCCATTGCCTTCCGATCGGAAATCAGAGAGGGGCGGCGATCGGATCGAGAACCTCGACAATCAACGTCTGAAGAAGCGTGAGGTCATCGCCTCCGGATTTTGTCTGATCGTCGACGGCAAGCAGGAGTCCCAGTGCTCTCTCGGTATCGAACGCGGAATACCGTCCGAGCGCTTCGAATTGGTCTCGGAGCGTCCACGGGTTTCTCTGCAGTTCCGCGGCGATATCCTGATTGGTGAGGCCACGGCGGCGCATGTCGTGCAAACGCCGCATCATTGTGAAAAAAGAGGTCAGCATGACGACAAAATAGGGGGCACCGTTTCCGTCTTCCACCATGCGCGTCAGGATGGTGAGCGCCCTGGGGCGATCGCCAACGGCAATGGCATGCTGGAGTTCCCAGATATTGTATTCCTTCGAGACTCCCGCGACGGCGGAAACATCATCAGGCGTGATCACTTTCCTGTCTCCACAATACAGTATGATCTTCTCAAGTTCCTGGTCCAGGTCGCGCAGGGACTTTCCGGCAAATGATGCGAGGAGTCTCGCAGCTTCATCGTCGATCCCACAGCCTTTGGAGGACACACGTTTCGCTATCCACCGGGGAAGTTCCGACTCCTTCGGCGCGGTGAATTCAAACGCGTGTCCTGCCCCGTGAATCCCTGCAAACGGCTTCTTCCGAAGGTCAACTTTCGGGGAAGTCAGGATGAGCACCGATGATTCGAGAGGGTTCTCGACATACGAAGTCAGAAGCTCGAGGTCGTCCTTTCCAAATTTTTCAACATCGCGGATGACGACGGCCCGACGGTCTGCCATCAGGGGAAAAGCCGAGGCTTTTCCCAGGATATCCCGGATGTCGGTGTCGGACGCCTGAACGACGTCGAGGTTGAAACTCCGGTGTTCCGCTGGCACGGCAACATCGACGATTGCCTTGAGGGCTTCTTCCCGAAGGAGATCCTCCTCCCCATGAAGAAGGTACACCGGAGCAAGTTCCCCCGGAGAGGGAATGCGAAAGGCATCAGAGGACGTTGCCCGGGCTCGCGCCACAGTTACTTCCCTCCGGCGTTCCCGGACTCACCCGCACGTTCCACAACTTCGATCTTGACATGGGGTTTGCCGTCCGGCATCTTTACAATGGAGACGGATTTCATAACATAATCATTCACCGGCTTGCCATCCGTCGGTCCCATGCCCGGGACGATTTCGCTCGCGGCGATCTTGTCGACCACTTCCATGCCGCTGACAACCTTGCCGAAGATGGTATAGTTCTTCGGCATAGTCGGTGCATCCCTGAGCATGATGAAAAACTGACTTGTGTTGGTATTGGGCCCCCGATTTGCCATCGCAACAACGCCCCGGAGGTACCCGGTTTTGTACGAAGGGGTATTAGGATTCAGCTCGTCGGCAAATTCCTTCCCCCATGCGCTCTTTCCGCCCGAGCCGGTCCCGGTCGGATCCCCGCCCTGAATCACGAACCCTTTGGAGACGCGATGGAAGATGATCCCATTGAAGTATTTTCTCTCGGTCAGCTTGACGAAGTTCTCGGTTGTCTTCGGCGCATCGTCGACGTAAAGTTCGATTTCAATCTGTCCAAGAGGCGTTTCCTTCACGGTGGATTTCCTTTGTATTTGGGTGGACTCTTTGGTTGCAGGCGTTTTCGACGGAGTCTTGTGAGGCGCCTTTTGCTGCGCGACCACGGATCCCCCAAAAACACAGGCCGCGACCACGGCTATGGAAATGGAGCGGAGAAGTTTCATATCGTGATTCCCTATGTTGTGATCTATCCCTTCAAAATGCGTAGACCACCCCGATTTTAATACTCGGGGCAAACATATTTAACGTGATGGCGTTGCTGATATTTGTCGGCTCAAGGCCCAGGGAGTTCTTGAGGGCTCCGATCCACTCCCAACGCGCGCTGGCACCAAGGACCGCAAAGATGTTTTCACTGACCGCAGTCATCCCTTCCGCCTCCAGCACTGCGCCGATCCCCGTGGCTGAATACGTCTGCGTCTGCGAAAAGAATGTGGTTGAAAGCTGCCCTACATGATACCCTGCTCCCAATCCGAGCCGGAAGGCATATTCCGGCTTGTCGACAACATTATATTGAAACACAATCGAGGGGAGATGTGCTGTCACCGTATATTCAGCGGTGCCGGCATTGCCGAACCCGGAGGCAATATTGTAGGAGGCTATCAAATAGGCATAGTCCGCTTTGATCATCCAAAGCGGCGAAATCGGGAGCTCTACGGAGCCGAAGAACTGAATCCCGGTTTTATAGGTTCCCGTTTGCTCCAGGGCGCCGGGTGTCGCGTTCACCAGATTCACGATATCGCCCGCGGAAATATATGAGACCGCCATTCCTGCGGCTATCGTCACCCGCTCCGAGAGGGGTGGCATGGGAGGAGCTTCCTCCCTTTGCGCGAACAGAGGCTGAGCGATAGACGAGGCACCGAGCAGAAGAATCATTCCGGGGAAGGTTTTCATTGGATTTTCCCGGGAGGTCGAATCGCATCGCTGAACGTCACATGATCCCGCGAGAGATAGTACGCACCGACGATAGAGACGGCAATGAAGCTAAACGCATGCGTGAGGGTCGCATAGCTCAGCGCTGTCGGCGCATCCACGCCGTACAGTTTCGTTAATGCCTGGGACACAAGCACATGATAACTGCCCGTACCGCCGGGAGTGGGGATTGCGACTCCGACACTCGCGACGGTCAATACGACGATGGATGAAGCAAAATCGAGCCGGTCCTGCAAATGGAACGCAAAGAACGCTGTGTACGTCATTTCCGCGTACAGGAACCAAACGCCAAAGCTCAAGAGCGTGATCGCGACGAGGCGTCCGGGCTGCGTGAGAGTCCTGAAACCGTCGAGAAACGCGTGGACGAGTTTGCCCATGCGATCGGATATCCACCGGGGAAGAAACCGCGCAGAGAAAGTGAGAAGTCTCGCGGTGAGACTGGGCCGGAGAAGTAGGATGACAATGCCGGCAAATGCGAAGAAGATGATGACCGAGATGATGATGCCCGAAGGGACGATCCAGGGAAATGTCACCGCCAGCGAACCGGAATAGACCAGGGGGAGAATGGCAACCAGGACCAAAAACATCATGACATCGAGAAGGCGCTCCATCACGACAGTGCCGAACGCAGAAGAGGCGGGGAGAGATTCCATGCGCGACAGGGCGTACGGTCTTGCGAGCTCGCCGGCACGCGGCAATACGTTGTTCATGAAGTACCCGATCATGACCGCCGAAAAGAGGTTCCGCAGCCCGATTGACGGCTTGACCGGATCAAGAAGGTATCTCCAGCGGTATGCACGGACGATATGACTGAGGAAGAGGCAGAGAAGCGATATGAAGAGCCAGGCATAATCCGCCTGTTCCATCGAATGGGCAAGCTGGCCGAAATCCGTTCCCCGGAATGCAAAGAAAAGGAAGACAAGGGACAGGAAAGCGCTGAGGATGTATTGGAGCGTGCGACTCATTTCTTCTTTTGCCCGGTAGGGGAAAGCCCTCCGACCTTCTTTTACCGAAGATCTACGACGTCAACGCCTTTCGGCGCCTGGAAGGTAAAACGGGAGTCGGGTAGACCGACATCGAGCTTGAGCTGTTGCACGGTATATGTTGTCTGTTTCCCGTTCACGTCGAGGACTTCCACCTGCTTCACGGTCCAGTCGCGTTCATCGACCCAGAGCCGGATGCCGGTCACCATGGATTGCTCATCTTTCGGAGTCAACTTCAGGAGCGAGGCCTCCACTTTCCCGACACGCTCCTTGCCGATGAAAATGGGTGTGTACCCCCCCGACGCGCCAAGAAGAAGATTCTCGGGGGTCAACGATCGTTCGTCCTGCTTGAAGTGATCGATCAACACCTGATGCAATGAGGCGGTGTACGACCACACGGTGGTACCGTCCGTCACGATGGTTTGATCGCCGGCTTCCACCCTGTACTTGTGTTCCTTCTTGATCAGGACGGTCCCGCTGGTCGTTTCTTCAGCCTTGGAGAGAGAAAATTTCACTCTTTGTGTGAACCAGATTTCGGCATCGGTTACGGAATCGTACTTCTTCCGGACTTTGTCCAGGATTTCCTGGCCGGAGTCCTGAGGATGTGCAGGCGGGGCGGCCACAATCAGCGCAGCAAGCGATACCATGAGCAGGGGCAGCAGTCTACGTGCCATTCAGTATCATCTCCAGTTCTTCTTCCGTTTCCACGAGGACTTGCCGGGCTTTGCTGCCATCCGACGGGCCGACGATCGCTGCCACTTCAAGTTCATCGACCAATCGCGCGGCCCGGGAATATCCCACTTTCAGTCGCCGCTGCAGCAGTGACACGGACCCTTGCTGGTGGCGAACGACCAGTCTTGCGGCATCCTCGAACAGTTCATCGCGGTCGCCCCCGCCGGCGGCGTCGCCCGCCCGCTTCCGTTCTGCGATCGAAGGAAGCATAAAGGGATGCTGATATCCTCCCTGCTTCGCAATCGCGTTGACCACCGCTTCCACTTCATCCGGCGAGATATACGCATTCTGAAGGCGGACGGGTTTGGGACTCCCGCTCGCAAGGTAGAGCATGTCGCCATTCCCGAGGAGTTGTTCCGCGCCATTCATATCCAGGATCGTCCGGGAGTCGGTTTTCGATGCGACCTGATACGCGATGCGCGCGGGAAAATTCGCTTTGATCACGCCTGTAATGACGTCAACAGATGGCCGCTGGGTCGCCACGATAAGATGAATCCCCACCGCCCGGGCAAGCTGGGCCAGCCGCGCGATCGGTTCTTCCACCTCCCGCGCCGCGGTGATCATCAGATCCGCCAGCTCATCGATGATCACCATGAGATACGGCATCTTGGTATGGATGACGGATTCCGTATTCTTGATCCGGCCTGATTTTACCCGCTCGTTGTAGTCGACGATATTCCTCACACCTGCCGCAGCCAGACGTTCGTACCGCCGCTCCATCTCAATCTCTACTCCACGAAGAACCACGACGGCGTTGTGAGGAGTCGTAATGATCTCTTCGTCCACGTCGGAGGACCGGGCCAGGAAGTGGTTCCGCAGACCTTTATACAGCGCAAGTTCGATCTTTTTGGGATCCACCAGGACAAATTTTAAATCCGACGGATGCAGACGGTACAGGAAACTGGCTATGATCGTGTTGATGCCGACACTTTTGCCGGAACCGGTCGACCCGGCGATCAACAGATGCGGCATCCGCGCAAGATCGTCGGTGTAGACTTCTCCCGAAATGGTCTTCCCCATTGCAAGGGGGAGCGCCCCCGCAGATTCGCGGAAGGCGGATGAATTGATGACGCTCCGTATTGTCACCAGCGACCGGTGTGAATTCGGAATCTCGACACCGACGGCGGATTTCCCCGGGATCGGTGCGATAATCCGGATCCCTCGCGCAGCAAGCTTAAGGGCGATGTCGTTCTCCAGACTGACGATCTGACTGATCTTGACGCCTGAGGAAGGCACCAACTCGTACAGGGTGACCACCGGCCCCGGCGTGACGCTGACACTATCCACCTCCACGCCGAATTCAAGCAGAGTATCCCGCAGGAGATCCGCGTTCGCTTTCAGTTCCGCTTCATCGATGTCTTCCTTCCCGGGACGCGGCGCCTCGAGAAGGTCGACGGAGGGAAATACATAATCAATCTCTTCCGGTTGGACGGAAGCCGCCGTGTTCGCGCCAACCTCTCCGGGTTCTTCTTCATTTTCCAATGGAGCCCGCGTGATCTCTATCGACAGGGGCTTTCTCTCTGCCACCGACTCCGCCGTACCGGTCCGTTCCGTCTTATCGGCCGATACCGCCGGACCCGTTTCTGCCGGTTCCTTCTTCTTCCCGGCCGGCTCCTCAAACGGCGGTCGTTTGATGCTGATGGTGGCTTTCCCCGCGAGAGGCGTGACTGGCCCGTCGACGGCGGAATCGTCTTCCGCTTCCATCTCTTTCGCCCGTGCTTCTCGCCGTTCTTCGCGTTGCTCGGCCCAGCGCTCCTGTTTCCTTGAGAGCCAATCTGCGAAGCGGAGGAAGGCTGTCCGCAAACGATCAACTGTCCGGTGAATGTCCAGGTCTACCGCAAGGACAATGAGAATCAGGAGAGAGACAAGAAGGACAATCGACCCTCCGGCACGTCCCAACAGGCGCGCGAGCAACGTGGCCAGAAAATCTCCGACCACCCCGCTCCATTCCATGCCGGGACCTGCAACGGGGGCGATCAGTCGAAGCATGCCGAACGAGGCGGAGACCAGGATCCCGCCTGCGAGGAGGTAGTTGGTAAATTGCAGGGTGGGTCCGGACGGGTGACGACGCAGCATTGTCCAGCCCCAGGCGATCATGAGCACCGGAACGATATACACTGCGTAGCCGATCGTGGATTTGATCAGGGCTCCGGAAAGCAGCGCGCCAATCAAGCCGAGCGCATTGTAGACGCGATCGGCTTTCGCCAGGGCATCGACGTTTCCGGTCAGATTCCCGAAGATATCCTTCACCGAGACGCTCAGTGACTCATCCGCCAGATCGTACGATACAAGCGAAATAGTCACCAGAATCGCGGCGGTGATGAGGAGCAGGGCCAGGATTGCATAGCCCCGGCCCGCGGAATTTCGTGCACGTCCCTTCCGGGTGGGGGGTGCGGCAACGTCGCGATTCCGAGTTCGATCAACCGAAGGCATGATCAGACCTCCCGCTCAATTCGGCGATCCCGTGAGATTTGGAGTTTTCCGTTCACCGTCGCGTTTCAGTTTCAAGACATTGCCGTCAAGGAGGGGAAGAACAGGGACACTGTCAACAGCGGCACAGAAGTCGAGATCTTCCGCAAAGCCCAGTGCGACGAGAAGCCGGCCGTGTTCCCCCGCATGGAGGACCTTCCTGATATCCTTTCCCATTGCCGCGAACAGTGCGCGGGCTGCATAGGCACCGTCCGACAATTCGGGACTCGGGATGCCGTTCTTCGCGACGGCATCGATGAGCATGCCTGCGCAGACGGAATCTTCCAGGGAGAATGCCCCGTTTGTGCCGGAACAGATGATGGTAAAATCTCTCGGTTGCTCGCCCACGAACGCTGCGACAACAGACATGTTGATAAACGAACACACCGCCAGTTCGCGGGCCATCCGGGCGCTCGTAAGGGCCTTTGCGCCGTTGGTGGAACTGAACACGATCACTTTTCCGCGCACGCGTTCAGCGGAATATTCGAACGGGGAATTCCCCAGTTGGAAGCCCGGGATGATCTTCGCATTGCGCTCGCCGGCAAGCAGCACTATGTCGCCGGCCAAATTCGCCCCGATTTTCACCGCCCCTTCCACAGTCGCCACGGGGATCACCTCCCTTGCACCATTGGCCAGCGCCGAGACGATGGAGCTGCTTGCACGCAGAACATCGATGACGATAACCGTGCGGTCACGCATCGCCATCTCGTCAACCGCCTGTGGTGTAAAAAAAAGGTCGATTCGCATGCGCCAGTCACAACCTGGAAGTTCGACTACTTTCTTGAAACGAACGGGAAGTTCGTGATGTCTGCGGCGAATTCACGGTCCCGGATGCATACCGTCACTTCCCTCCCCGGCCGTGCAACGTCGGCCTGGACATACCCCATGCCGATTCCTCTGTCGAGAGTGGGAGAAAACGTTCCGGAAGTTACGGTCCCGATCCGCTTCCCCTCCGCCTTCAGGATGTAGCCGGGACGGGGAAAGGCCTTGTCTTTCAGCGCAAAGCCGGTCAGTTTCCTTGAAGGCTTCTGCGACTTCACCTTCTCAATCACCGCGCGGCCGATGAAATCACCCTTGTCGATTTTCGTAATCCAACCGAGCCCCGCTTCAATCGGGTTCGTGGTCTGGTCGATATCATGGCCGTACAGGCAGAACCCCATCTCCAGGCGCAGGGTGTCGCGCGCACCGAGGCCGGCCGGGCCAATGCCGAATTCCTGTCCGGCGTTCATCAATGCATGCCAGATCCCTTCGGAGGTTTTCACTTCTGAAGTCAGGTAGAGCTCGAACCCCAGCTCGCCCGTATACCCGGTCCGTGATACGATCATCTCCACCCCTCCCACGAGCCCGCGAACATGGTGGTAGTACTGGATTCCCTGGAGATCCAGCGAGGTCAATTTCCGGAGGGTTTCCAGTGAGCGCGGACCTTGGACGGCAATGAGGGTGAATTCATCCGACCGGTCCGTGAGAGAAACGTTCCCCTTGAGGTGTTCCCGCATCCAGGCGATATCCTTTTCGGTGTTCGCCGCGTTCACCACGAGAAGATAGTGATCCCCCATATGATAAATCAGCAAGTCGTCGACAATCCCCCCATCATCGTAGCACATTGCCGAGTACTGCACCCGGCCCGGGGTCAACCGCGAGGCGTCATTGATCGTGATCCGCTGAATAAACGCCAGCGCATCCGCACCGCGAATTTCCACCTCCCCCATGTGAGAGACATCGAACAATCCCACTCTCTCCCGGACCCGCCGGTGTTCCTCGATAATCCCAGTGTATTGAACCGGCATCTCGAAGCCGCCGAACTCCACCATCTTCCCGCCGAGTTGCTGATGGACATCATAGAGCGCTGTATGCTTCAAGCCCTTCATTGGAGGAAACGTCCTTTCCATGCTACTTGTATTGATCGGTGATATCCTTATCCTGTCGCCGGGAGAAGAACCGGAATTCCCCCTGCGGCAAGGCAGCGTCCACTTCGAGCCGGATCATGACGAAATATTTCACCATGATTTTCCGGAGGCGATTGTACGTGCCATCGCGTAGCAGTCCGGCGAGGTCAGGGGTCGTTCGCAGAACGAGTCGATATTCCCGCGATTCCGTCTTGAACCTGCGGACCCATCGTTCAATGTCGTTCAACGTCGTTGTCTTTGAGCGAACCAGTCCCGTGCCACCGCATACGGGACAGGGCTCGGTAAAACTGTGGAGGATATTCTGGCGTACCCGTTGACGGGTGATTTGGACGAGGCCGAAGTCCGTCATGGGGAGAACCGTAACTTTTGCGCGGTCGCGCCGGAACTCCTTCTTCAGCTCCTCGAACACTTTCCGCTTGTTCTTCTCGTCTTCCAGATCGATGAAGTCACACACGATGATGCCACCGATATCCCGCAGGCGGAGCTGACGACAAATCTCTCGTGCGGCTTCAAGGTCGGTCCGCAGAGAATTCAACTCCTGCTCCTTCTTTGCGGCGTACCGTCCGCTGTTGACGTCCACGACAACCATCGCTTCGGTGGGCTCAATGATGATATACCCGCCGCTTTTCAGCCACACTTTTCTGCTGAGAGATGTCTCAAGTTCCTTTTCAATCCCGTACTTGTCAAAGAGCGGCTCCCGTTCCTTGTGCAGTTCGATCTTGTCGAGCAGCTGGGGCGAAGTATACTGGATATACGCGCGGATCTCCCGGTACAGAGACTTGCCGTCGACGACGACCCTGGATACTTCATTCGAGAAAAGGTCGCGGATCACACTCGACGTCGTCGCCATGTCCTTGAACAAGAGGGCGGGCGCCTTCTCGCTCTTCACCATTTCCTCGATCTTCCGCCAGGTCTTGATAAGATCTTCCAGGTCCTTGTGGAGGGATTCTTCCTCTTTCCCTTCCGCCACGGTCCGGATGATGACGCCGAATCCTTCCGGTAGAATGCCCTGGACGACCTTCCGCAGCCGGCGCTTCTCTTTGAAGCTGGAGATTTTCTTCGAGATGCCGACCTTCCCGTCAAACGGCAGGAGAACCAGGAATCTGCCCGCGAGGGACACTTCCGAGGTCACCCGAACCCCTTTTTTCCCGACGGGTTCCTTGATGATCTGGACAATGATTTCCTGGCCTTTGACGAGCTGGATTTCTCGGGGGGAGTGGATGGGGCGGGAGTCAGAACTCCCGGAGGGATAGTCTCGATTGGCTGTCCGTTCGGAGGGAGCATGCCCTCCCGAAGCGACATGTGCGGTCTCTTCTACTACTGCGACGGCGGCTGGAGCTCTCTCCGGCCGTTGCTCCTCCTCCTCTTCATCTCCGATCATCGCCGTGTACTCTTCAAACCGGTTGCCGATGTCGGAGAAGTGCAGGAATCCGTCCTGCTGAAGCCCAAGATCGATGAATGCTGCCTTGATACCCGGCATCACCTTGGCCACTCGGCCAAGATAGATGTCGCCGATCATCTTTTCCTTGTTGGAGGTCTCAACAAAGAGTTCCGCCAGACGGCCGTCTTCGGTAATCGCGATGCGCGTTTCGTTGGCGGCCACATTGATAAGGATTTCCTTCTTCATGACTCGTGGATTGCTCCGACCTTTCTTCCAGGATCGAACCCGGATTGCGGCAGATCCACAACGAGTCAGGCAGGCTCTCGTACGGATACAAGAGACACACTTGGATCATGGCTGATGCCTTCGTCGTGTTGTGGGAAGCGCCGCGTGCCGCACGGGGCGACACTCGTTAATTTGGTTTTTCACGCACAGCCCCTTCGTCCGCATGAGAACACCGACTCACATAAGAAGGCCCTGGCGCGTGACGGCGCCCTCCCCCGAAGGGAGGACGATACATATTGACCTTGCGGGCTGCCTCCGTGGTGATGAGCCGTCCGCGATGGGCACCTACCCCCATCGAGGAACGCCGATGCGTTGCGCGGATCATTTGCACCACAGAAACTTTGCCTCTCCCCCTCTTCCGGCGGGATGATCTTGGCACGGGAGAACTCCCGGGCGAAGATCGACCAAAACAGAAGAGGCGGTCCTGGAGGAGGATTCGAGGTTGGCAAAGCATCAGAAAAAATAAGAGGTCAAGCTTCCCTGCGTCACACCTTGGTTAACCGACCGTTGCTTCCTTCCGGACCTGGCGGGGTTGAGTTACTTACAGTTGCGCAGGACTTGACCTCAACACTCAAATGGAATTTCGACGCTCGAATGACCACCCTCCGATGGTTGGATGATGCTGGAGCCGTGGAGCTGATCGGGATCGAACCGACGACCTCCTCGTTGCGAACGAGGCGCTCTCCCAGCTGAGCTACAGCCCCTTCTCGACTATCATCAATCAACCAAACATACGAAGAATATACGTGTTCCATGCTTTTAAATCAACTATCTTCGTAAATTCCTTCAGGAAGTCGCCGTGGGGCAGCCCATTGGAGCCTTTCTTGACTCGAGTCAGCGAAATACGTATTTTTTTTGTAAATTGGTAAAGGTCATGAGGGGACGCTATGCCAGAGGATCTTACAGAGCGCGAAAGGACCGTCCTCCGTTACGTGGTGCGCGATTTCATCGAAACCGCCACCCCAGTCGGATCACGGTACATCTCGAAACGGCACGAGCAGGATCTCGGTCTGAGTTCGGCGTCAATTAGGAACGTCATGTCAGATCTCGAGACCCTCGGCTATATCGACCACCCTCACACTTCGGCCGGGCGCATCCCGACGGACCGGGGGTACCGGTTCTACCTTGACAGCCTCATGGAGCTCGAACGACTGTCGCGAAAGGACGAAAAGAGCATCCGGGAAAATCTCGGAATGGCGGAGGATCACGACCAGTTGCTGAGAGAGGTTTCGAGGCTCCTCGGTCGCATTTCCCGACAGTTGTGTGTGATCACGCCGCCAAGCCTGACCAGCGGAACGTTCGAGAAGCTGGAGCTTGTTTCATTACTTGGCAATCGTATCGTGGTGATCCTCTCGATCTCCTCGGGGCTCATCCGGACCATCATGATGGATGTGGCAAGCGAGATCCCGAGAGAAAAGCTTGATGAATTGAGCAGGACGTTGAATGAACGACTCGCGGGTCTTTCGTTGCAGGAGATTCGGAACACCTTCGCGGAACGCCTGCAAGAGGTGAGGGATGAAGAGACGGGCCTCATCAGCCTCTTCATCGATTCGGTCGACAAATTGTTCGTTCCGCCGAAGACCGACAAGCTCCATATCGGCGGGGCGCGTGACGTCATTGAACAGCCGGAATTTGTCAATCCCGAAGATTTCAGAAGTGTCATAGAACTGATCAATGACGAAGACATCATCATTCATCTCCTTGAAAAGCATGATGCACATCATGGCGGGGTCAAAGTAACAATCGGCAAAGAAAACGAGGAGGAGAAACTCCGTCAATACAGCGTCATCACCAAGACGTATGAGGTGGGAGAGTCTCTCGGTGCAATCGGCGTTATCGGTCCCCGCCGGATGCCGTACTATCGCATGATCCCGTTGGTGGACTACGTGGCCCGAGCGATTTCGGACATGTTTACTAATACACATTAGGCACGATGGCAGAAGAAACAAAATCCAACCCCCTGGACAATGATCTCCAGGAGTCTGTTCCCCCCTCCCCTCAGTTGGAAGAGCAGGGCGGAACGAACCCGGAGAGAGAAAAAGAACTGCAGGAAGCACGCGTAGAGATCGATCGATTGAAAGACCAGTTGCTCCGCAAGGCTGCAGAGTTTGAGAATTTCAAGCGTCGGAACGAAGCCGAATGGCAGAATTTCCAGCGCCTGGCAAACGAACGGATACTTCTTTCCTTCCTACCGATCCTCGATGATTTTTCCCGATCACTCAAGAGCGGGAAAGAGAACACGGGGCATGAAGCGTTCTACCAGGGCGTGGAGATGATCTACAATAAGTTTCTCCAGGCGATGAAGGCACAGGGCGTAGAAACCCTGGATGCAGTGGGAAAGCCCTTCAATGTAGAAGAACACGATGCGTTGCTTCAGGTGGATCGTCCTGACCTCCCGGACCATGTGGTGGTTGAAGAGGTTGAGAAAGGATACCGGCTGAACGATAAGGTTTTGCGCCACGCGAAGGTCATTGTCTCCGGTTCCGGTGCCAGGGAGGGAAGCAATGAGTAAGCGTGACTATTACGAGATCCTTGGAGTAGACCGGACCTCCGGGACCGACGAGATCAAGAAAGCATATCGCAAGTTAGCCCTTCAATTTCACCCCGACCGGAACCCGGGGAACAAGGAAGCAGAAGAGAAATTCAAGGAAGCTGCCGAGGCGTATGAAGTCCTCTCCGATTCCGACAAGCGTCATCGATACGACCAGTACGGTCACGAAGGAGTACGCAGAGGAGCGGACTACCACGATTTCGGCAACATGAGTGATATTTTCAGTGCGTTCGGTGATGTGTTCGGCGGATCGTTCTTTGACGAGATGTTTGGAGGGGGACAGCGTTCGCGCGGGCGGAGCGGCCCCATGCAGGGGTCCGATCTCAAAGTGCGCCTGAAACTCACCCTCGAAGAAATCGTCACCGGGGCGGAGAAGAAGCTGAAACTCCGGAAGTGGAAAACGTGTCCGGATTGCCGTGGCACCGGCGCGCGCGACGGCGGCTCGACGATGACCTGTCCCGTATGCAAAGGGAACGGAGAAATCCGTCAGGTCACCCGAACCATTCTCGGGCAGATGGTCAACATCACGATGTGCCAGAACTGCGGCGGAGAAGGACGGGTGATCAAGGAACCCTGCCTTTCCTGCAAGGGAGACGGCCGAGTCCAGGGTGAAGCGACGGTGAAAGTCACGATCCCCGCAGGGGTGACCGAGGGGAACTACCTCCCGCTTCGCGGTGAAGGCAACGCGGGCCCCCGTGGCGGGCCGGCCGGAGATTTGATCGTTGTCATCGAAGAGGAAGCACACGAAGTGTTTACCCGCGAAGGCGACGACGTGATGCTTGACTTGCTGGTAAGCTTTGCCGACGCTGCCCTGGGCGGCGAGGTCGATGTCCCGACGCTTACCGGCAGAGCAAAACTCAAGATCGATGCCGGAACCCAATCGGGGAGTGTCCTCCGCATGCGTGACAAGGGTGTTCCCCACCTGAACAATTACGGGCGGGGAGACCAGCTTGTCCGGGTGAATGTGTGGGTGCCCAAATCGCTCTCCGCCCAGGAGAAAGCTCTCCTGAAACAGCTTGCCGTCAGTGAGAACATGAACCCGAAGGAGGGTGACCGGTCCGCCCATTCCGACAAGAGTTTCTTCAAAAGGATGAAGAACGCCTTTAACTGATCGGACGAGTTCCCTACCACCTCCCGCCTGTTCACCGACAAGTGAAGAGGCACACCATGCGTATAGTACGAACCCTCCAACAATGGCTGGGATTCACGCGAAACGAGCTGTTGGTAATCCTGTTTCTCTCTGCAACGTTGTGCGTGGGAGCGATCCTCCGGCTATCGGTACCTGCAGCCGCCGGTGTCACCATCCCCCAGTTCGACTACAGTCGATCCGACAGTGAATATGCCGCTCTTACACGAGCGGTTTCGGCCCTGACCACAGAATCCACTCATCATACGGGTGGCGGAGATCGGAAGGGAGGAAAGACGCTGCCGCAGAAAGGCGGCGTCAATATCAACACCGCCGGTCCCGATGAGCTGATCCGCCTGCCCGGCATCGGACCGGCGACCGCCCAGAAGATTGTAGACTACCGGAAGCAAAACGGCAGGTTTCTTACCGTCGATGACCTCGCAAAGGTGAAGGGAATCGGGCCAAAGAAGCTTGAAAAGCTCCGCCCCTACGCCAGCGTCAAGTGACCGTGAGCACCTTGATATACTCCCGTCGTTTTCAGATATTAACCATCGCCATCTCCTGGATCCTATGACTGATCATATCGTTGGCCT